>NZ_JBEUWX010000002.1:0-1357500 GCF_041770905.1 Dentiradicibacter hellwigii | reverse complement strand
TTTCTGATCAGGTTTTAGAAGAAAACGCCTGTTCTGGCGCTTTCTTCTGATTTTTTGTTCAGAAAAAGTCTGTTAGCTCTTTAACAAAATGGAAGAAGGTTGTATCGCTGGTTGCCGAGAAACCAAAGCCAGCGATACGGTTGTGATTGCATCGAATTCTTGTTACAGCTAGCAAGAATTCAAACACATGAGTTGCCTGTAATTACTGGGTTCTTGATCAAGAGCTCAAGGTTATAGGATCAAGCGACTAAGTGCATGTGGTGGATGCCTTGGCGATGTCAGGCGAAGAAGGACGTGCAAGCCTGCGATAAGCTCCGGGGAGCTGGCAATGAAGCTTTGATCCGGAGGTTTCCGAATGGGGAAACCCACTCCGTAAGGAGTATCGTTATCTGAATCCATAGGGTAACGAAGCGAACCGGGTGAACTGAAACATCTAAGTAGCCCGAGGAAAAGAAATCAACCGAGATTCCCAAAGTAGTGGCGAGCGAAATGGGAAGAGCCTGCAAGTGATAATGACTACGTTAGTGGAAGCGTCTGGAAAGTCGTGCCGTAGAGGGTGAAAGCCCCGTACACGAAAACCTGGTCATGGTACTAAGCTTGCGACAAGTAGGGCGGGGCACGTGAAACCCTGTCTGAACATGGGGGGACCATCCTCCAAGGCTAAATACTCGACATCGACCGATAGTGAACCAGTACCGTGAGGGAAAGGCGAAAAGAACCCCGGGAGGGGAGTGAAATAGATCCTGAAACCGCATGCATACAAACAGTGGGAGCCTCTTAATGGGGTGACTGCGTACCTTTTGTATAATGGGTCAGCGACTTACGTTCAGTAGCGAGCTTAACCGAATAGGGGAGGCGTAGGGAAACCGAGTCTTAATAGGGCGATTAGTTGCTGGGCGTAGACCCGAAACCGGATGATCTATCCATGGCCAGGATGAAGGTGCGGTAACACGCACTGGAGGTCCGAACCCACTAGTGTTGAAAAACTAGGGGATGAGCTGTGGATAGGGGTGAAAGGCTAAACAAATCCGGAGATAGCTGGTTCTCTCCGAAAGCTATTTAGGTAGTGCCTCACGTATCACCTTCGGGGGTAGAGCACTGTTTAGGCTAGGGGGTCATCGCGACTTACCAAACCTATGCAAACTCCGAATACCGAAGAGTGCGAGCGTGGGAGACAGACATCGGGTGCTAACGTTCGGTGTCGAGAGGGAAACAACCCAGACCGCCGATTAAGGTCCCCAAGCCATAGTTAAGTGGGAAACGAGGTGGGAAGGCTCAGACAGCCAGGAGGTTGGCTTAGAAGCAGCCATCCTTTAAAGAAAGCGTAACAGCTCACTGGTCGAGTCGTCCTGCGCGGAAGATGTAACGGGGCTTAAACTATGCACCGAAATCGCGGATATGTACTTGTACATATGGTAGGAGAGCGTTCCGTAGGCCGTTGAAGGTGGCTTGTAAAGGCTGCTGGAGGTATCGGAAGTGCGAATGCTGACATGAGTAGCGATAAAGCGGGTGAAAGGCCCGCTCGCCGAAAGCCCAAGGTTTCCTGCGCAACGTTCATCGGCGCAGGGTGAGTCGGCCCCTAAGGCGAGGCTGAAAAGCGTAGTCGATGGGAAACTGGTTAATATTCCAGTACCTCTATGTAATGCGATGGGGGGACGGAGAAGGTTAGGTCAGCCGGGTGTTGGACGTCCCGGTTCAAGCGTGTAGTCGTGCCTGGTAGGCAAATCCGCTAGGCTAAGATGAGGCGTGATAACGAGTGGTCTTGTACCGCGAAGTGATTGATACCCTGCTTCCAAGAAAAGCCTCTAAGCTTCAGTTACATAGAGACCGTACCGCAAACCGACACAGGTGGGCAGGATGAGAATTCTCAGGCGCTTGAGAGAACTCGGGAGAAGGAACTCGGCAAATTAGCACCGTAACTTCGGGAAAAGGTGCGCCCCGGTAGGTTGTAGCAACTTGCTTGCGAAGGCCGATGGGGTTGCAGTGAAAAGGTGGCTGCGACTGTTTAACAAAAACACAGCACTCTGCCAACACGAAAGTGGACGTATAGGGTGTGACGCCTGCCCGGTGCCGGAAGGTTAAGTGATGGGGTGCAAGCTCTTGATCGAAGCCCCGGTAAACGGCGGCCGTAACTATAACGGTCCTAAGGTAGCGAAATTCCTTGTCGGGTAAGTTCCGACCTGCACGAATGGCGTAACGATGGCCACACTGTCTCCTCCCGAGACTCAGCGAAGTTGAAATGTTTGTGAAGATGCAATCTCCCCGCGGCTAGACGGAAAGACCCCATGAACCTTTACTGTAGCTTTGCATTGGACTTTGAACCGATCTGTGTAGGATAGGTGGGAGGCTTTGAAGCGAGGACGCTAGTTCTCGTGGAGCCATCCTTGAAATACCACCCTGGTTTGTTTGAGGTTCTAACCATGACCCGTGAATCCGGGTCTGGGACCGTGCATGGTAGGCAGTTTGACTGGGGCGGTCTCCTCCCAAAGTGTAACGGAGGAGTACGAAGGTACGCTAGGTACGGTCGGACATCGTGCTAATAGTGCAATGGCAAAAGCGTGCTTAACTGCGAGACCCACAAGTCGAGCAGATACGAAAGTAGGTCATAGTGATCCGGTGGTTCTGTATGGAAGGGCCATCGCTCAACGGATAAAAGGTACTCTGGGGATAACAGGCTGATACCGCCCAAGAGTTCATATCGACGGCGGTGTTTGGCACCTCGATGTCGGCTCATCACATCCTGGGGCTGTAGTCGGTCCCAAGGGTATGGCTGTTCGCCATTTAAAGTGGTACGCGAGCTGGGTTCAAAACGTCGTGAGACAGTTTGGTCCCTATCTGCCGTGGGCGTTGGAAATTTGAGGGGGGCTGCTCCTAGTACGAGAGGACCGGAGTGGACATTCCTCTGGTGTACCGGTTATGACGCCAGTCGTATCGCCGGGTAGCTAAGAATGGAAGAGATAAGCGCTGAAAGCATCTAAGCGCGAAACTCGCCTCAAGATAAGATTTCCCGGGGACTCGATCCCCCTAAAGGGTCGTCGAAGACTACGACGTTGATAGGTCGGGTGTGGAAGCGCAGCAATGCGTTAAGCTAACCGATACTAATTGCCCGTGCGGCTTGATCCTATAACCTTGAGTCATCTATGTGTGTGTCACAACCTCAACCTTCTTCTCATTTTATGTTGCAGCGTAAATCTCATTTGGCTGTAACAGACAAGTTATGCTTGGCGGCCATAGCGCTTTGGACCCACCCCTTCCCATCCCGAACAGGACCGTGAAACGAAGTTGCGCCAATGATAGTGCACCCCGCGTGTGCGAAAGTAGGTCACCGCCAGGCCCCTTATTTACGCCCCTTCTACATGATCTCCGTGGAAGGGGCGTTTCCCTTTGTAAAATTAAAAAATAAACTTAATCATCAAAGGGAAGTTTAAAATACACTACATACCCAACCCCCCTCAATCTATATTTAACCTCACTTGGTATCTTCGTAATACCCAAAAAACGAGACCTTATGTTCTCTACCCAAACTTTCTCCACTTTCAATACTCCTAAATAGATAGCGATGAGCGGTAAGGTACGGCCAACGCTTAGCTTGCCTAAGATTCAGCGCGAGGTTAACCCTCGGCGCAAATCGATACGCACTTACAGAGTTGATCGTCATCACAAGTCTTCATCATTGGAGAGCTCTGGATTTTCGCCAGAATTTCGCCCAGAGTTACAAACTGATACTAGAAACTTCTTTGATAAACGTAGAAGACTTTCCGTAAGTGAAATGGCGTGTTTGGACAAACTGCCACAGAATAAAACGCAAGCAGGTGTGCGTATCTCTAAACTGATGGCTGAGCGCGGTTTATGTTCTCGCCGAGAAGCAGACGTATATATTGAACGCGGTTGGGTTTATGTGGATGGTCAGCAGGTGACCCAACTTGGGTCACGCGCTCAACCATCAGCTAAAATTTCATTGGATAAGACGGCGCAAACTGTTCAACGTCGACAAGTGACTATTCTTTTGAATAAGCCATTGGGTTATGTTTCTGGGCAACCTGAACCGGGGTGTATTCCTGCGGTGACGCTGATTCGACCAGAAAATCAGTATTCCCCCTCTTTTGGCGGTGCGCTGTTTAGTTTGGCGCATCTCAAGGGTTTGGCTCCGGCAGGACGTCTTGATGTTAATTCAACGGGACTGCTCGTATTGACGCAGGATGGCCGGGTTGCCCGACAATTGGTGGGCGAGACTTCTGATATCGAAAAAGAGTATTTGGTACGCATTGAGGGTACACTGGATGACATGAAACTGGCTTTGCTTAAACACGGTTTGAGTCTTGATGGCAAACCGCTGAAGCCAGCAAAGGTTGAACCGATCAATGCAGATCAATTGCGTTTTATTCTGAACGAAGGGCGCAAGCGCCAGATTCGCCGTATGTGTGAACTTGTTGGTTTGCGTGTCGTTGGATTGAAACGTGTGCGTATCGGTAGCGTCAGACTGGGTCGCTTGCCGCTTGGTAAGTGGCGCTATCTGTCTAAAGATGAATCATTCTAGCGAGGGTGGAATGAAGAGCGAAAATCTGAAAATCATCAAATCGCTTGGCTTGAAAGCGACCACACAACGTGCTCGGATTCTGGAGATTTTTCAGAATTCGCAACAGCGACACATGGGCGCCGATGACGTTTTTCGTATTCTTTCGCAGGAAAATAGCGGTATTGGCCTTGCGACGGTTTATCGGGTGCTGACCCAATTTGTTGAAGTTGGTTTGCTGGAGCGCCAGCAGTTCGAGTCAGAAAAATCAGTGTATGAACTGAAAGGTCGCCAGCACCATGACCATCTGGTCTGTGCCAAATGTGGTCACGTCGAAGAGTTCTACGATGAAAGTATTGAGCGCCGCCAGCAGAAAATTGCTAAGGAACGCGGCTTTACCATTCAAGAACATTCCCTGAATTTATACGTTGATTGCCTGGACGAAACCTGCACGCGGCGCAAAGATCAGGAACAGCGCTAACGCGCCGGCCTGCCGTCCCGAATATTATCTCCAAGCTCCAGCGAATAAATCGGAGTTCTTGCAGACGGCGCAGAGCGGCTGAAAGTTGCTGCGCGCACTGTCAAACGTCTACTCGCCAGCACGCGTATTTCGGCCATTCAGAGAGGCGCCCTGAAACCTTTATAAACAGGGCATCTCAGAAGGGGGTGTCCGGAACCCCTTTATCCACGCGGGTTTCAGGTGCATCTGCCCGGAAACGCCCTGTTTACGCGGGCTCCAGCGATGCCCTTGCCGGGGCAAGGCGAATTAACCGCGCGGGTGGTGCTGGCTGTGCAGGGTTTTCAGACGTTCGTGGGCAACGTGCGTGTAAATCTGCGTAGTTGAAATATCGGCATGTCCCAGCAGTAGCTGCACGGCGCGCAGATCAGCGCCGTGGTTGAGCAGGTGGGTTGCAAATGCATGGCGCAAGACATGCGGCGAAAGTTTTTTTGCATCGATGCCTGCTATAACCGCGTAGCGCTTGATGAGTTGCCAAAATGCCTGGCGCGTCATGGCGCTACCACGCGCCGTGACAAATAGATCATCGCTTTGCCGTTCTCCTAGCAAATGCTGACGCGCTTCAGCGAGATAATCGTCGATCTGGTCGATGGCCTTTTCGCCGAGCGGCGCCAGCCGCTCTCTGCTTCCCTTCCCGAAGATACGCACAACCCCGTCATTCAGGCTAATCTCATGCAATTTAAGCGCTACGAGTTCGGAAACACGCAGGCCGGTTGCATAGAGTGTTTCGAGCATTGCCCGGTCTCGTTGTCCGAGTGGCGTATCGGCAGGAGGCGCAGCGAGCAAAAGTTCCACCTGCTTTTCGGAAATCAGTTTCGGTAGGCGTGAAATTTTGGCAGGTGCGGCTAACTTCAGCGTCGGATCCTCGGTAATTCGCCCGTTGCTTAACAGATGTCGATAAAAGCGTCGCAATGTTGCCATCATGCGGGCCTGGGAGGATGCCTTATGAGAGGCTGCAATCTGGGCGATAAAGCTGATCAGTGTTGTTTCCCCGGCCTGTTCGAGCACACCGGCGTAATAACCGTTATGCTTCAGCCAGTCCGCATAGAGAATCAGGTCGCTACGATAGCTGGCGAGTGAGTTTTTTGCCAGGCCGTCGCTGAGCCAGAGTGCATCGCAAAAATCGTCGATAACTGCGAGATCTTCAGGATACGGCGAGAGTGAGGCGGAAGCCTTCATGAGTCAGTAGCCAGCGTTTGATGTCAAGCAGAAACCCGCCATTCTGACGGGCAAAGCCGCCGAGTCCGCCATTGGCAGCAATGACCCGGTGGCAAGGCACGATAAGCGGAAAAGGATTGGCGCCGCATGCTTGCCCGACGGCGCGTGGCGCGCTGCGCAATATTTTGGCCAGTTCGCCGTAGGAACGGGTCTGATGGCAGGGGATTCTGGCGATTTCTTGCCAGACGCGGCGCTGAAAATGCGTGCCGGAAAGGTGTAGCGGCAGGTTGAACACAAAATCCGGATCGGCCAAATACGCGTACAACTGCCGTACTGCCTCTGTCGCCAGTGCATTTTGCGGCGCGATTTCCGGGCAGGGGGCAAGATAATGTACGCCCAGCATTTCGCTTTCGTTACAGCGGACGCCTATGCAAAAGCTCGGTGCGGCGATAACAGCTTGATAGTCCATCTGGCTTGTGCTTTGCCTAGCTGCGAATCTGGCCGGTGCCGAGCACGATCCATTTCTGGCTGGTCAATCCTTCCAGCCCGACGGGGCCGCGCGCATGGATCTTATCCGTCGAAATGCCGATTTCTGCGCCCAGTCCGTATTCAAAACCATCGGCGAAGCGCGTTGAGGCATTGACCATGACCGAAGAAGAGTCGACTTCGCGTAAAAAACGCAGCGCTTTGTCATAGTTTCCGGTCACGATGCTTTCAGTATGGTGCGAGCTATAACGGTTGATGTGCTCGATGGCCTCGTCCAGGCCGGCTACGACTTTGACTGCGATGATGGGGGCCAGAAACTCCGTGGCGTAGTCCTCTTCGCTGGCCGGCAGCGCTTCCTTGACAATCGCCCGTGTCTCTGCGCAGCCGCGAATCTCGACGCCGTTGTCAAGCAGCATCGCCGCGACGGCCGGGAGCAGATCCGCGGCGCGTGAGCGCGCGACGAGCAGGGATTCTGCCGTATTGCAGGTCCCGTAACGCTGCGTTTTGGCGTTTTCGACGATCTTGACGGCCATGGCGGCATCGGCCTCGTCGTCGAGATACACATGGCAATTGCCGTCCAGATGCTGGATCATCGGTATGCGCGCTTCGTTGAGCAGGCGCGTAATCAGGCCTTTGCCGCCACGCGGTACGATGACATCAATGTATTCGCGCATTGTGATCAAATGTCCGACCGCAGCGCGGTCAGTCGTTTCGACGAGCTGGATGGCCGTCGCCGGCAGGCCTGCCGCTGCCAGGCCTTTCGCAATCAATCCGGCAAGGGTGCGGTTACTGTCGATGGCTTCCGACCCCCCGCGCAGAATGGCGGCATTGCCGGTTTTCATGCATAAGGCGGCAGCGTCGGCGGTCACATTGGGGCGCGCCTCGTAAATGATGCCGACGACGCCCAGCGGTACGCGCATGCGACCGACCTGAATGCCGCTCGGTCGGCGGCGAAGTTCCTGGATTTCTCCAATCGGGTCGGCCAGCTCGGCAATCTGGTCGATGCCTGTTGCCATTTGCTGAATGCTTTTTTCGGTCATCGTCAGCCGATCGATCATGGCAGGCGCTAGCCCATTTGCCGCGGCGGCCGCCAAATCACGGCGGTTGGCTTCGAGAATGGCCAGTGCCTGGCTGCGGATATTGTCGGCGATGTGGCGCAGTGCCTGATTTTTGGTGTTGCTATCGGTATTTGCCATCTGGCGTGCCGCCCTGCGCGCCTGTTGTCCAAGGTGGCGCACGTAGCCTTCAATATTTTTCTCGATGTCCATGTTTTTCACTTTTTCCTGCAATTTTTCTATGGTTTGATTATATCGTCGGTGAAATGAATTTTTTCATAAGGCATCGATCCGAAATCGGGCAGAGCGAATAGCGAAGCCGCGCGGTATGACGACTGTTTTTTAGCACCGGGCTGATATAGCGGACGCTTTGCAAAATTCATGGAACCAATAGAAAAAATACTACTCCGAGTAGGGGAGAAAATAAGTCCTAATGAAAAACCATGGCTGAAAAATTAATTATTCCGGCTGAGCTTAAAATCTGTGCGACATGCAGCTATTGGGATGGCCTGCGCAAGGTGGATCCTGAATTGCGCCTCGTCGTCATTGATGAATGTGCGGAAGGCGAATGCCTGGTTAAATGCGCGTGCCGCCGGGGATTAAACAATGAGGGCACGGGCGAGCACAATTGTCTGTGGGAGCATCTGGCGCCAGATGCCGAGCCGACGCAGGGCAGTGACAACGACGACCAGTGAGCGGCAGTTGGTTGGTGCCCCGGCATCGCCATCGATCTGGCTTAGGTTGCGCAGAGCGGTAGTCCGAGGCGTAGGAATTCGTCCCACGGATCGCCGGCGCCAATACCCTTGATCAAACCGTCGATTCGCGCCGCTTCCGCCAGCAGCGTGTCTGCCGCCCCTGCTTCGAGGCGTTGCAGCGCCTTGCGAAACAAAGTCTGACGCGCCCCCCAAATACGCGCTTCCTTGAGCAGCGTTTCCAGCGGACGCCTGTTCTGGAGCCCGCGACTGACCTGCGCCAGCGCCCGAATTTCCTCGGTCATTGCCCAGAGTACCAGCGGCGGCGCTTCCCCTTCCTGACGCAGACCATCCAGCGTGCGCGTCAAGCGCGCCACGTTGCCGGCGAGCAGCGCTTCGCGCAGCGCATCGAGATCATAACGGGCAACATTGAGCACGGCTTCGTGGATTTGTGCCAGGGAAAGTGCGCCGGGGGGATAGAGCAGGGCAAGCTTGAGAATTTCCTGATGGGCGGCCAGCAGATTGCCCTCGACGTGCTCGGCGATAAAGCGCAGACCGTCGCGTGCTGCACTTTGCCCCTGTTGTTGCAGCCGCCGGGCAATCCATCCCGGCAGCTCAGTCAGGCCGGGCGGCGTCAGTTTCACGGCGGCGCCGGCATCGGCAAGCGTTCTGAGCCAGGCTGCTTTCTCTTCTGTCCAGTCAAGGCCTGGCAGCGTTACCAGCAGGAGCGTATCGGGGCTGGGCCGGGCGCAGTAACGCTGGAGTGCGACGGCGCCTTCGCGTCCGGGTTTGCCCGTCGGGATACGCAGATCGACCAGCGTCCGGCCGCCAAACAGGGAAAGATTCCCCGCGGCGCGTTGCAGTTCGCTCCAGTCGAAACCGGCCATTGCCGTCAATACTTCGCGTTCGTCGAAGCCTTGACGCCGCGCGGCGGTGCGGATGGCATCAGTGGCTTCGATGACGAGCAAAGGCTCATCGCCATAAACGACGTAAACGGGCTGCAACCCTCGTTTGAGATGCTCCGCCAATTGCTCGCCGCGTAACTGCATCGCAGCTTATCCGCTATTCCCGGTGGCGCGGGCCTGATCGATGCTGTTCGTATCGCCGGCGCGGCCGTCGGCATGATCTTCCGGCCAGTCTGGCCGGGTCATTGACAGACGGCGCATGACCTGTTGTACGAGGTCGTTTTCCATATCCTGCCAGAGCAGTTCTTCTTCCTGCTTCTTGGCCAGCACGTCGGAATCGGCGTAGGTGATGTCGCGGAACAGTTCGACGCTGACGGGGAGCACCAAATCACGACCCTTGCGATCGACAACGCGGTAGTTATAAAGATAAACCAGCCGTTTTTGGCGGACGCGGCCCGCGCTGGAAAGCGCCAGGATGGTTGATGTACGCGACTCGCCGGCAGGCTGGAAGCTTGCCTGGGCGTCCTCGGCCGATTCCGCGATGCGCGTTGAGGTGTTGCGGATGGCGCGCTTGAGTCCCGCGCCGATGACCGAATAATCGGGGACGGCGATGTACAGGCTCTCGTAGGGCAGCGTATAGGCGCCGCGCAGCTGGAAGCCGCATGCGGCGAGCAATACGGCCGCCAGCACGGGGAGGAAAAAACGTGCGGGAACGCGCAATAAAAGATGAATGGCATGGAAAACGGAATGCACGGCGAATCCTTCCAGGAGCATAAATAGGCCAGCGCTATACGACGAGGTTGACGAGCCGGCCAGGCACGATGATGACCTTTTTGGGCGTTCTGCCTTCGAGATGGCGCTGTGCACCTTCGTTGGCCAGTGCAGCGGCTTCGATCGTCGCCTTGTCAGCCGAGACCGGCACGCGGATCGCACCGCGATGTTTGCCGTTGACCTGTAGAACCAGCTCGATTTCCTCGCGCGCCAGTGCGCTTTCGTCGGCTTGCGGAAACATTTGCACGCCGGCGGTTTGCCCCGGCCTCAGTTCCGCGTAAAGCGCCTCGCAGATATGCGGCACGATGGGATAAAGCAACAGGGTTACGGTTTCCAGCGCCTCCTGGCGAACGGCGCGAACCATTGCCGGGTCGCCATCATTATTCCCGTTGATGCGGCCATAAGCGTTGAGGAGTTCCATGACGGCGGCAATGGCCGTATTGAACTGCTTGCGCCGGCCATAATCATCGGCCACCTTGCCGATCGTCTGGTGAAGCTGGCGGCGAAAATCGCGCAGTTTGGCGCTCAGTTGTCCGCTGGTAGCCGATGTATAGGCGGCTGCCGGGCCATTATTTTCGATATGCTCGAACACCAGCCGCCACAAGCGCCGCAAGAAGCGGTACGCGCCTTCGACGCCGGCATCCGACCATTCGAGCGACTGATCGGGCGGTGAAGCGAACATGATGAACAGGCGCGCCGTATCGGCGCCGTAGCGGTCGATCAACGCCTGCGGGTCGACGCCGTTATTCTTTGACTTCGACATCTTTTCGATGCCGCCGATCTGTACCGGCTGACCGTCGGCAGCCAGCGTGGCGCTCACCGGGCGGCCGCGTTCGTCGCATTGCAGCTCGACATCGGCGGGGTTGATCCAGACGGCCTTGCCGTCCGCGCCTTCGCGGAAAAAGGTGGGCGCGACAACCATGCCTTGCGTCAGCAGATTGGCGAACGGCTCGTCGATTCGCTCGCCCTTGAACAGTCCGGCGTCGCGCATCAGCTTGGTCCAGAAGCGCGCATACAGCAGATGCAAAATGGCATGTTCGATGCCGCCGATATATTGATCGATGCCGCCTTTGCACCAGTAGGCGACGCGCTCGTCCACCATGGCCCGGTCGTTGTCCGGGCAGCAGTAGCGCAGGAAGTACCACGAGGATTCGACGAAAGTATCCATCGTATCGGTTTCGCGTCTGGCGGCTTGCCCGCATTTGGGACACGTCGTTTCATAAAATTCCGCCATTCTGGCGAGCGGACTGCCTGCCCCGGTGACGGCAACGTTTTCCGGCAACACCACCGGCAGCTGATCATCGGGTACGGGAACGTCGCCGCAGGTTTCGCAGTGGATGACCGGAATCGGGCAGCCCCAGTAGCGCTGACGCGAGATGCCCCAGTCGCGCAGGCGGAATTGCACTTTCTTCTCGCCCAGCCCTTTGGCGACCAGGTCGGCAGCGATGGCATCGACGGCGGCTTTATAGCCAAGACCGTCGTACTTGCCCGAATTGACGCAGAAGCCGTTTTTGCTGGCGTACCAGTCTTCCCAGTGTTCGTCCGAAAAGACTTTGTCCTGCGTCCCATCCTTTTCACCGATGACCTGTGTGATGGCCAGGCCGTATTTTTTGGCGAACGCGAAATCGCGTTCATCGTGCGCCGGCACGGCCATGACTGCGCCGTCGCCATAGCCCATCAGCACGTAGTTGCCGACCCAGACTTCGACTTTTTGGCCCGTTAGCGGGTGATCGACAAAGATGCCCGTCGGCATCCCTTTCTTTTCCATCGCCGCCAAATCGGCCTCGGCGACGCCGCCCTGCTTGCATTCCTCAATGAAGGCGGCAAGCGCCGGATTATTGCGCGCAGCGTAGGCCGCCAGCGGGTGTTCGGCGGCCACGGCGACAAAAGTGACGCCCATGATCGTATCTGCGCGCGTGGTGAACACCCACAGCCTTTCCGGCTTGCCATCTAGCACGTAAGGGAAGGCAAAACGCACGCCCTCGCTCTTGCCGATCCAGTTCTTCTGCATCAGCTTGACCTGTTCCGGCCAGCCGGGCAGCTTGTCCAGATCGGCCAGCAGTTCTTCGGCGTAGGCGGTGATCTTCATGTAATACATGGGAATTTCGCGCTTCTCAATCAGCGCTCCGGAGCGCCAGCCGCGGCCATCGATGACCTGCTCGTTGGCCAGCACAGTCTGATCGACCGGGTCCCAATTCACCGTGCCATAGCGCTTGTAGATCAGCCCCTTCTCGAACAGGCGGGTAAACAGCCATTGCTCCCAGCGGTAGTAATCAGGCTTGCAAGTCGCCAGCTCACGATCCCAGTCGAGCGCGAAGCCCAGACGGTTGAGCTGCCCTTTCATGTAATCGATATTGGCGTACGTCCATTGCGCGGGCGGCACGTTGTTCTGGATGGCGGCGTTTTCCGCCGGCATGCCAAAAGCGTCCCAGCCCATCGGTTGCAGGACGTTGTAGCCAAGCATTTTGTGGAAGCGCGAGAGCACATCGCCGATCGTGTAATTGCGCACGTGCCCCATGTGCAGTTTGCCCGAAGGGTAGGGGAACATCGACAGACAATAATATTTCGGCTTGCCGGTATCTTCGATCGCACGCGCCGCGCCGGTTTTCTGCCACAGTTGCTGGGCTGCCAGTTCGATGTCTTGAGGTTGATATTTTTCTTGCATGGCTTAAATCGCTGAAAAGGCTGGAAAGACGGGAATTGCTGGAATCGCCGGGATCGCTAAAACGGCGGGAAACAACCCAAGAAACAGGCCGGAAAGCAGACCTGAAATCTCATGGTTGAACGAACCCGTGAATTATACGCGCTCGGCCGGCACGAATTGCAGGCGGAAGGCGGAAGGCGGAAGGCGGAAGGCGGAAGGCGGATGGCGGATGGCGGAAGGCGGAAGGCGGATGGCGGATGGCGGATGGCGGATGGCGGATGGCCGCACGGACGCAGACTGCGCCTTCAAGCGCGGTGCGATGGCTGATATTGAAACCGGGATACCGCACGGACTTGGGCCGCGCGTCGAACGCCCCTCGTGTGGATGCGCGGGAGGAAGGCGGCCTCTCCGCATACAGCGAACGCCTGCCGGAAAACCGACCGCGCGCTGAAACAGGCGCAAAGCCTGGAAAGACCGTCGGCCGCCAGCCCGCGTGGAATGGGCGTTTCAGCCAGGGGTGGCTGGAAACCCGCGTCAATAGCGCGTTTTCGGGCAGGCAGGACGGAAGCCCGCGTGGGATGGGCGTTTCAGCCATAGGTGGCCGGAAACCCGCGTAAATACTGGGCTGGCGGGGAGGCAGGCTGGAAACGCCCGTAAACAGTGGGCTGGCGGATAGGTAGGCTGGAAATGCCCGTTTTACGCGGGGTTCAGGGGAGGTGTGGTGACGGATATTGTGGCGGGGGTGTGGTGGGTGCTGTAGTGGGTCTGCGGCTGCCGGCGGTAATTCAGCCGACGATGCTTTTGTCCTGCGTGGCTAGCGCTGCAACGCAAGGCACTGTCGAAGTGCCGACAGCCGAAGTGACGCTTCGTCCCGCGGTCGGCTGTTGGCAGGGAAGGGTACTACTCGTTTTCCTCGGCGGCATTGCGGCCTGCGTATTCTGGACGTGATGCCCGGTTGGCTGAATTGGCTGGATTTGCAGGATTGGCTAAATTGGCCGGCCGGAAATCCGCGTCAATAGGGCGTTTGCGGGCAGGTAAGCTGGAAATGCCCGTAAACAGTGGGCTGGCGGGCAGGGTCTCCGGAGATGCCCGTTTTACGCGGGGTTCGGGGCAGGCGTGGTGGCGGAGTTTAAAACGGGAGTCGTGGTAATCGGGAAGGTCATCGAAGATGGTTGAAAAAATCAAAGAAAAATTGAAAAGAAAAAATCAGGAAAACGAAACAATAAAAAAGATAAAAAGAATAAAAGAAAAGGTTTTTACTGATTGGTAAAATGGTCTATAGGGGAAATCAAAACTTACTTTTGATCAAATATAATATATAAAAATATAGTGAAGGAATTGTTATCAATAATATTGTTGCTGATAACAGTATAAATTGAAGGGCAATATAATAATCATCACTTAAGGTTTCTTGGTCGACATGTGCCAGATTGGTATAAAGATAAGGGAATATTAGATAAAAACCATAGATAATCATCAGGCTAATTGTTGTAGATAAGAAAAAACAAATAATATAAATGAGCACTTTTTTGTAAAAAATAAAAATACTCCAGGCGTTTTGTTTTTTCTTAAGGTTTGTTGTTATTTCTAGATCTTACCCATAAAATAAGAAAACATCCTATAAAAATATCTCTTACTGAAGAAGCATATTTACCAAATATAGATGCTAAAACATTATTTAACCAAGACCAGCGTCCAGTTGACCAAATTTCTTCTGGTGGACTATACAAACTGTACAATCCAGAGGCTATAGCCATGACACCTAAAATTAATATTATTTTATTGACTTTCTCGGGCGGGATGTCTTTTTCAAATTTCATAAAGAGGATAGCGTTATCGTATTTAGGTTAAGAATAGGAAAAATTAATATTGATATATTAATTCACTCTCTAATATTTAAAAAACATAAAACATAAAACATAAAACATAAAACATAAAACCATTGATATTGCCGGGCTTTTGAGGGAATATCCAATCCGGTTCTATCCACGCCTATCCGGCGCCCCTGAGCACGTTACTGACCCGGTGCGAGCAGTCAATCTTCTTATTCTTGCCCGTGCCGCCCCAGCCATAGGTGTATCCGGCATTCCTGTACGCTTGCGTTTGCTTCAGAATCGAGCTCATTTTTTCACTCCTTCAACACATGCTTCGTTCGTTTCAAGTTCTGCGGCTTCGTACTGCCTTTCCAGCCGCCGTTTAGCACTTTCAGCAAAATTGTCGCCAGAGCGGCTGCCCAGTTCATAGCACTTGTACGCCCGGGCAATATTCTTCTCGCCCAGCTTTCCCTTTTCAAGCAAGGTGGCAAGATAGTAGGCGTAATCTTTCGCATAGCCTTCCTGAATCAGTTTCACCAGGGTGGCTTCCGATTTTTCCGGGTGGAGACATTTGCTTCTTTCGTTGCAATCATCTCCTACTGTGATGCAACGCGCCTCCGGAACACCTGCATCGACCGCCTGCGCCATCAACGCTTTTTTGGTTTCTTCAGGCAAGCCTTTGGATTGGCCGGATTCGGAGAGGATTACCGCCAGATAGGCGGAGCGGGCATGCCCGTTCTTTGCCGCGCACAGGTAGGCATCGAGCGCTTGGTTGTACTGCCTGCCGGCATTTCTGTTGCCTTTATCCGCTTTGGCCTGGAGTCTGGCGGCTTTTTCGTAGCAGGCCTGACCTAAGTCGCGGGGCTTTTTGGCCTCACTGTGCGTCGGCAGAAGCAGCCCTAAGCCGATAATTCCCGAAAGGAGGAAAACTGTCCGTTTTCCCCAAACCATTCTGTCCGTTTTCATCGCCTGTTTCCTTTTCTGTCCGGGAGGATTAGATGAATAAAGGAAATCGCTAAGCCACAAAGGATGCAAGCAGGCTAGTCCTCTGCCATGCGGCTGTCAATGAGCTTAGATATGGATTGTGGAAAGATGCAGTGTCGCGCCGATGATATGGTCGGCTAACAGGCTGGGAAGGGCACTACTCATTTTTTGTAGCAGCACTGCCGATTTACTGCCTGCGCATTCTGGATGTAACGCCTGGTTATCTAAATCGGCCGCCTGCAAGCCCACGTCAATAGGGCGTTTGCGGGCAGGTGGGCCGGAAACCCGCGTAAATAGTGGGCTGGCGGATAGGTGGCCCGGAAACGCCCGTAAACAGTGGGCTGGCGGGCAGGGGCTCCGGAGATGCCCGTTTTACGCGGGGTTCGTGGCAGGCGGGGTTGGGCGAATGCGCCGCCGTATCCGGGCGGGCGAGGAGGCGCTTGGGGGAGGGGGATGGCGGATGCTGCGGACTGTGCGGGTTATTCAGCCGCTTCGCCAGTTTCGGGATCTTCGGCAAGCAGGCGATCGAGCGCGTCGAGGCGCATGCGCGGGCGAATCCGGCCGTCGCGCATACGCGCGGTGATGCGCTCCGCGTTGCGTGGATAGACGACGAGATTGATCGGCGCCGCTTTGTGCAGGATCGTCAGCACCGCTTCGGCGCGTTCGCTGCGCGGTTCGCGGTGGACGTAGGTAACCTGCTGGTTGAGCAGAAAAATTTCGACATCCTTGGCGCTGTCGGCAAATAGCTGAATGTCGATTTCCGCCTGGCGCCCGGCGCTGCCGTCGAGGACGGCACCCGCAAGATACGGCGTGAAGTCCTGCAGGCGCGCCATGACATCGCGCGCCGTTTGGCGCAGGCGGCGGAGGCGCTGCCTATGTTCGTCGTTCTGGAAAATGCGCTGATAGGCGCGCAGCTGCGCTTCGACATCGGCGTTGCCGGGCAACTTGGCATTGTTCGGTAGGCCGAGCGTTTGTATGGCCTTGCGCTTGGCGGCGTTGAAGTCGGCAATGCCCTGTTCGGCCATCAGGCGGGCGGCGGTGTAGGCAATCAGTTGCAGTTGGCGGTCGGTGGCGGTCATCTTGGGAGGCGGTGTGGCGATGGGCAATGGAGACAATGGACACGTCGGGGCCTTGGGGCGGCGGGCTTGCGGTCGCGCCTGGAAAAACGATGCGGCGCTCCGAGGCGATACAATCCCTATATTTCGGGCGTTCCGTCGGGCTTGCCGGCTGTCCGCATTGCCCTTCGTTCTCGAATCATTCCGGAGTTTACCTCATGCATATTCACATTCTCGGCATTTGCGGCACCTTCATGGGCGGCATCGCCCAACTGGCGCGTGCGGCCGGGCACCGCGTCACCGGCTGCGATGCCAACGTTTATCCGCCGATGAGCGTGCAGCTGGAGGCTGCCGGCATTGATTTAATCGAAGGGTTTGCGGCGAAACAGGCGCAGCTTGCGCCCGATGTTTTCGTCGTCGGCAATGCGATTTCGCGCGGCAATCCGCTCCTGGAAGAGATTCTCGATCGCGCGCTGCCCTACGTTTCCGGCCCGCAGTGGCTTGCCGACCATCTGCTGCAAGGACGCTGGACGCTCGCCGTGGCGGGCACGCATGGTAAAACGACGACCGCGTCGATGTTGGCCTGGATTCTTGAGGACGCCGGCCTGCATCCAGGGTTTCTGATTGGCGGTGTGCCGGTAAACTTCGGCGTGTCGGCGCGCATCGCCGGAAAAATCGACGGCAGGCTTGCCGATTCGCCGTTTTTCGTTATTGAGGCGGATGAGTACGACACGGCGTTTTGCGACAAACGCTCGAAGTTTATCCACTATCGGCCGCGTACCGCGATACTGAATAACCTTGAATTCGATCATGCCGATATTTTTGCCGATCTGGCGGCCATTGAAATGCAGTTCCATCACCTGGTGCGTACATTGCCTGGCAACGGGTTGATCGTTGCCAATGCGCTTGAACCGAGCCTCGACCGCGTGCTGGCGCGCGGTTGCTGGACGCCGGTTGCGCGTTTCAACGATCCTGCCGGTTGGCACATGGCCGGCGATGATGCCGTGGGTTCGTTGGCTTTGATGCAGGGCGATCGGCGCCTCGGTGAGACGCGCTGGGAGCTTTCCGGCGCGCATAACCGCAGCAATGCCGTTGCGGCACTGCTGGCGGCGCGCCATGTGGGGGTGCCGATTGAGCAGGGTTTGGCGTCGCTGGCGCGCTTCGCGGGCGTCAAGCGGCGTATGGAGTTGCGCGGCGTGGTGGCTGGCATCAGCGTTTATGATGATTTTGCCCATCACCCGACGGCGATTGCGACGACGCTCGCCGGGTTGCGGCGCAGCATGGGCGCGGAAGGGCGGGTGCTTGCCGCGCTGGAGCCGCGTTCGAATACGATGAAGCTCGGCGTCATGAAGGCCGAGCTCCCCGTCAGCCTGGCCGCAGCCGACCGCGTATATTGCTATGCCGCGCAGCTTGGCTGGGATGCTCAGGCGGCACTGGCTCCGCTTCGCGACAAGGCTTTTGTCGCACAGGATCTGGATAAACTGGTCGAACGCCTGGTGAACGATGCCCGTCCGGGCGACCGGGTGCTGGTGATGAGCAATGGCGGTTTCGGCGGCATTCACGAAAAGCTGCTGGCGGCGCTGCGGGCGCGTTGGCCGGACGCTACGCGCTGATCCGCATTGAGACGCCGCGCCGCGCGCTTTTCGCTACAAGGCGCCGCTGAGGCCCCTGTAAACAGGGCATTTCCGGGCGCCTGCCCGGAGCGCCTTTATCCATGCGGGTTTCAGAGCATCTGCCCGGAAATCCTTTATCCACGCGGGTCTCCGGCCAGCGCCTGGCGCTAGGAAGCGCTTGGTGCGAAAGTTCTTGGCGCTTTCCCCGGCCTTGTTTATAATGCGATCCTCTTGGAGTTCTTGGATGGTCGCTGAACTCCGCTGCCCATACATCGGTTGTCCTGCTGTCCCGCCTTTTCCGTGTTGATTCTCTCTGGACGGCCTTCGGCTGGCTTACCTTGTATGAAAATGAAAAGTTAACTTCTCGACCATGGTCCGATTCTGTTTTTGAACTTAGGAAGAATTGATGCCTGCTATTCGTGTAAAGGAAAATGAACCGTTCGAGGTTGCCATTCGTCGGTTCAAGCGTACTGTTGAAAAAACCGGCCTGTTGACCGAATTGCGTGCCCGTGAGTTTTACGAAAAACCTACCGCCGAGCGTAAACGCAAGCTCGCTGCGGCGATCAAACGTCACCATAAACGTGTACGCAGCCAGATGCTGCCCCCCAAGCTTTACTAATCTGGGTTTTTATCTATGAATGCAGCCGTGCGCCTTTAGGCGTACGGCTTTTTGTGTTTCTGTCGTGCTTTTCTGAACGCAGAAGATAATCGGATGAGAAGGTGAATATGAGCCTGAAAGAGCGCATCAACGAGGAGATGAAGGCCGCAATGCGAAATGGCGAAACGGCAAAGCGCGACGCCATACGCCTTTTGAACGCGGCGATTAAGCAGCAGGAAGTCGATGGGCGTGTCACGCTGGGCGATGCGGACATCGTTGCGGTCATTGAAAAAATGCTTAAACAGCGCCGAGATTCGATTTCCCAGTATGAAGCAGCCGGGCGTCAGGAACTGGCGGATGCCGAAAAATTCGAGGTGCAGGTGCTCAGTCAATATATGCCTGCCCGAATGAGTGCCGAGGCTATTGCCGTCGCGGTACAGGCGGCGGTGGTTGAGATGGGTGCGAGTCGCGCAAGCGATATGGGTAAGGTGATGGCGGTGCTCAAACCCCAGCTGGCGGGCAAGGCGGATATGGGTGAAGTTTCCCGGCAGGTCAAAGCAGCGCTTTCCGGCGCAGGCGTTTGAGTAAAACGCGGAACAACGATACAGGCCCCTGGCTCGGTACGGCGAGCGCCTTGGTCAAAGCAAGGTACGACGATGGATTACGGTAAACTGGGATTGCTGTCCGGCGATTCTTAAGTGGTGTTTTCAGTCATTTCTCCAGGTATTTCTTGCGGGCAGGCATGATTCCCGATTCATTTATCCAGGATCTGCTCAATCGAGTCGACATCGTCGATCTGATCGACGGTTATGTAAGGCTCAAGAAGGCTGGGGCGAATTTCGTCGCTTGCTGTCCGTTCCATAACGAGAAAACGCCTTCATTTTCTGTCAGTCCGGGCAAGCAGTTTTATCACTGCTTCGGCTGTGGCGCTCATGGCACGGCGATCGGCTTTCTCATGGAATATTCCGGCCTAAGTTTTGTCGATGCCGTTAAGGAACTGGCTGCGCGTGTGGGCATGCCGGTGCCGGAAGACGACATACGACGGCCGCACGGCGGTACGTCGCGCGTTTCGTTGAGTGAAATCATGGCGCGGGCGGCGCGTTATTACTACGAACAGTTGAAGCGTTCCGACAAGGCGATCGCCTACCTGAAAAAGCGCGGACTGAGCGGTGAAATCGCCCAAAAATTCGGCATCGGCTATGCGCCGGAGGAATGGCAAAATCTCGGTACAGTATTTGAGGATTACACCCAGACAGAATTACAGACAGTCGGTCTTGTCATCAGAAATGATCAGGGACGGCTCTATGACCGGTTCCGCGATCGCGTGATGTTCCCCATCATCAGCCAGGCAGGCGAAGTGATTGCCTTTGGGGGGCGAGTCATTGGTGAAGGTGAGCCGAAATATCTCAATTCACCGGAAACGCCGTTGTTCGAAAAAGGCCAGGAGGTGTTTGGTCTGCCGCAGGCGCGCACGGCGCTGCGTGAGAAAAATACCGTGATCGTCGTCGAAGGTTATATGGATGTTGTTGCGCTGGTGCAACACGGTATCGGCAACGTCGTGGCGACCCTGGGCACGGCGACGACGGCCAGGCATGTCCGTAAATTATTGCGTCAGGTTGATCGCATCGTATTCTGTTTTGATGGCGATGCCGCGGGGCGAAAAGCCGCCTGGCGGGCGCTGGAAAATACGTTGGAAGCCTTGCCGGAGCAGAAAAGCGTCGGGTTCGCTTTCCTACCGGAACCGGAAGATCCGGACAGTTTCGTGCGCAACCAGGGTGTTGCCGCCTTTGAGCGTCTGGTGGCTGAGGCGTTGCCGTTATCGGAATTTCTCATGCGTGAACTGGCGGCGCGCTGCGATATGACCAGCGCTGAAGGGCGGGCAAATCTGGTGGCTGATGCAAAACCTTTGCTCAATCGCTTGCAAACGCCGTTTTTGCGTCTACAGTTGATCAAGAGGCTGGCGGAAGCGAGCGGTTTTTCGCAGGCGGAAGTCGAGCATTTGTGCGGTTTGAGCCCTATCGCGCGGTCAGCGCCGGCGAGAGCGCCAAGGCAGGCCCCTTCGCTGTTGCGGCAGCTTTTACGCATGGTGCTGCAAAAACCTGAACTGGCGGCGAATGTGCCGCTTGCTGCATTACCGGACAATTCTGGTGAAGCTCAGGCGTTGCGGCGATTATGCGAGGCGATTGCCGAAGTGTCCGCCGAAATAGGTGCGCCGCCAGTGTGTTCTGCGTTGTTGGAACG
This sequence comes from Dentiradicibacter hellwigii, assembly GCF_041770905.1. NCBI lineage: Bacteria > Pseudomonadati > Pseudomonadota > Betaproteobacteria > Rhodocyclales > Rhodocyclaceae > Dentiradicibacter > Dentiradicibacter hellwigii. Next base: position 1,336,454 of record NZ_JBEUWX010000002.1, on the reverse strand, counting down.
TTTTCGCAACGGTGAGGACGAAGGTGTATTGAATCAGGCAGCGGCTGAACTGATGCAACAGCCGTTTGATGAAGAAACGCTTGATGAGGAGTTTGCAGGTGCGGTGGATCATTTGCGGACAGCGGCAAACCGGCGTGTTTTTGAGGCGCTACAGGCAAAGGTGGCGAGGCTGGGGGTGACAGACTTGTCTGCGGAAGAAAAACAGCAATATCTGCATGCATTGCGACAAGGCAGTTATCAGTCGAATGATGCGTAAGTTATGGTAAAATCAGCAATTTTCCATTCTGACGCTTAACCGGGACATGAGTATGGTCATGGCAAGGGAAAAGACAACGAACAACAAATTGACGAAGGCGAAGGCCGCCGAATTGCTGGCTCAGATGGCGAGTCAGCAGCAACCTTCGCCGAACGATGAAGAATCACGGAAAATCCGTCTGAAAACGTTGATCAAGCTGGGCAAGGAACGTGGTTTCCTGACCTATGCTGAGGTCAATGACCATCTGCCTGATGAAGTCGTTGATGCCGAGCAGATCGAAAGCATTATCAGCACATTCAGCGATATGGGCATTCAGGTGTACGACGAGGCGCCGGATGCTGAAACGTTGTTGATGTCGGATAACCCGGCGCCGGCTGCTGCCGACGATGCCGATGTCGAAGAACAGGCAGAGCAGGCGCTTTCGACGGTTGATTCCGAATTTGGCCGCACGACCGATCCGGTTCGTATGTACATGCGTGAGATGGGTTCAGTCGAGCTACTGACCCGCGAGGGTGAGATCGAGATCGCCAAACGCATCGAAGACGGTCTCAAGCACATGATTATGGCGATTTCCGCTTGTCCGACAACGATTGCTGAGATTCTCGACAGTGCGGGCAAGATCGCTCGCGATGAAATGCGCATCGACGAGCTGATCGACGGTCTGATTGACCCGAATGCGGCGGATGAAGCGCTGGATGCCGCCGGTGAATCGATTGATGAGAATGGTCTGGCCGACGACGAAATCAGTGATGATGACGGCGATGACGACGGCGCTGCCGTTTCAGCCTCACTGCTCAAACTCAAGGAAGACGGGCTGGCGCGCCTGGCTGAAATCAAAACGCTCCATGGCAAGGCGCATAACGCGCTGCTCAAAAAAGGCTCGCAGGATAAAAGCTATCTCCGTCTGCAGAAGAAAATTTCCGAAGTGATGATGGGTATTCGCTTTACTTCCAGAACGATCGAACGGCTGTGCGATGCCGTGCGCGCGATGGTCGATGAGGCACGGGCGTGCGAACGCAAAATTCAGCGCATCTGCGTCGATACCGTGCGGATGCCGCGCCCCTATTTCATCAAGGCCTTTCCGGGCAACGAGCTAAACCTCGGGTGGGTCGATGCCGAAATTACAGCGGCGGCGGGTAAACCCTACGCTCAGACGCTTGCCCGCAATGCCCCGAATATCATTGAAGAACAGCGCAAGTTGCTGGCTTTGCAGGAACGTATCGGATTGCCGCTCAAGGAGCTGAAAGATATCAATAAACAGATGTCTACCGGTGAAGCCAAGGCGCGGCGCGCCAAGCGCGAAATGACCGAAGCCAACTTGCGTCTGGTAATTTCGATCGCCAAGAAATATACCAATCGCGGGCTGCAGTTTCTTGATTTGATTCAGGAGGGAAATATTGGCCTGATGAAAGCCGTCGACAAGTTCGAATACCGGCGCGGCTATAAATTTTCCACTTATGCCACGTGGTGGATCCGCCAGGCCATTACCCGTTCGATCGCCGATCAGGCGCGCACTATCCGTATCCCGGTGCACATGATCGAAACAATCAACAAAATGAATCGCATTTCCCGGCAGATTCTTCAAGAAACCGGCGTCGAGGCCGATGCGGCGACGCTGGCAAAGAAAATGGAAATGCCAGAAGAAAAAATCCGCAAGATTCTCAAGATCAGCAAAGAGCCGATTTCGATGGAGACGCCCATTGGTGACGACGATGACTCGCATTTGGGCGATTTCATTGAAGATGCCACCACCTTGGCGCCGACCGATGCCGCCCTGTTCTCCAGCCTGCGCCTGATTACCAAGGATGTGCTGGATACACTGACGCCGCGAGAAGCCAAGGTGTTGCGCATGCGTTTTGGTATTGAAATGAATACCGACCACACGCTGGAAGAGGTCGGTAAGCAGTTTGACGTGACGCGTGAACGCATCCGCCAGATTGAAGCCAAGGCATTGCGCAAATTACGTCACCCTTCGCGTTCGGATAAACTACGCAGTTTCCTTGACAGCAGTAATCATTAATCGAATGCACCGGTTTCGGTATGCGTGATCCGGAAGTGGAAGGAGCGCGATACGGCAGCCATGCAAACAATTTCGGGCCTGTAGCTCAGTTGGTCAGAGCAGAGGACTCATAATCCTTTGGTCCAGGGTTCAAGTCCCTGCGGGCCCACCAAACAGACAAAGGCTTAGGAATGCTTCCTAAGCCTTTGTTTCTTTGTCTTTGTTTCTTTCTAAGCTATTGAAAAATCCGGTTTGCCTTGCTTGAAGACGCGCGCTTCTCCGTCTTTTGGACAGATATGTTCAGATGGCGCGCTGCGAACACCTAAAAGGCAAAGAGGAATAGCGCCAACAAAACATCGAAATGTCGTGCAAGCTGCGTCGTTGGTACGGCGCAGGGAATTATGACTTAGGCTGCCGAGAGGTGTGCATGGCCTCGCGGCTGGTCGGCCTGAAACCCGTGCTGATGCGGAGAATAGCGTGTGCCGCTATGTCAGCACGAGTGGGACGCCGGTTCAACCCCGCTGGTGCGGGGAACAGATTCGAGTAAAACTTACAATGGGCGATCGTCTCGCTTCATCCCCGCTAGTAAAGGGATTGCGGACACTACCCTCCAAAGCCCGCGTCAATAAAGGGATTGCGGGCACCCCTCTCTGAAACCCCTGTAAATAAAGGGCTGCAAGGCAACCTGCCCGCAAACGCCCAATCCATACGGGTTACAGGGTAAGAGGTTATGAATTAGGCTGCCGGGAAGTGTGCATGGCCTCGCGGATGGCCTGCATGGCATCGATCAATGCCGTGACAGGATCGTCGGCATTTTCGGAGAGTATCACCAGTTTTGCGCCGCTTTCCTCAATCAGCTTTGCCGCTGCTTCGTCAGGTGCAGTGTGTGTAAGCGCTACACGCGGTTTGCCTTGCGCCAGTGCCTGAGCCAATGCGGCTGGCAATTCTGCATCGTTTTCTGGGATCTGCCAGGAGACGGGTTCGAGCTGCAAGGCGTTGGCCAGCACGTGCATGCGCGGCGAGAGCAAGAGAACGGAGAGTTGCTCCGCTTCTGCCAGGGTGCGGCTGGTTTGCGATACGGCCTGTTGCAGGCGTTGATTGATCTGGGTCAGGTTGGCCTGTAGATGCGGCGCTGCTTCGGGCGCAAGGCGCGAAAGCGCGTTGACCATGAGCGCGGCCATTCGCGCCAGATTGGCGCTGTCCTGCCAGGGGGGATTGTTGAGGAGGCCAGAATCGCTGGCTGCGCCTGCCTTGCCGCCCAGCAGAGTGATGCCCGGCAGGTCGCCTTCGACAGGGTTGGCGACATCGATTTCCACGATGCGGATGTTTGCCCGCCGCGCCAGCGGGTAGAGCTGGTCATCCGGCCAGATGGAACGCAGCGTCAGTACCGCCTGAGACTGGACGGCCGCGTCCATCAGCGCATCCTGGCCGCGTCCGAGCAGATAGGCGGGAATGCGGTTGGCGGGCAGACGCGCCGGTGCGACCCGGGTCAGTACCAGGCCGTCGGCGCCGTGCAGTAGCTGACGCGCCAGTCCGTAGACCACTGGGTGCGCTGCCAGCACACGCAGCGCTTCGGCGCGCGTTACCGGGGCTTGCGCGCGCGTGGCGCGATCGGCTGGTTTTGCTGTCTGGGTACTGTCGGGAGACGCATACGTTGCGGCTGACAGGAGCAGCCAGAACGCCAGACAGAATGTGGTGTTCAGAACAGAAAAAAGACGTTTGCAAAACATGGTAAGCCTCCAAATCTCGCCTTGCGAGGAAATTAGGCAACCGGGAGAGTCCGCTTTTCTCTCCCCGGCAGCGAACGATAAAAAATGCGGCAAGGCGAGTTGATCTCCATAAAGAATGCGGAATTGATCAACTACGCAATAACTACGTAATAGCCGGCTGCGCGACGCGGGCGCGCCCCAGCACGGCCAGTCCGAACAGTGCGCCTGCGCACAGAATGACGGCTGCGCCTGACGGCACGGCAAGATCCAGTGCGACGGGCACGGCAATGCCCGTCAGCGTACTTGCCGTAGCGAATATCACGGTAAGCCAGAAAAAACTGCGCATCGAGCGCGCCAGCAGGCGCGCCGAGGCGGCGGGAATGACCAGCAGCGCGCCGACTAGCATCGCCCCGATGATTTTGACTGCGGCGACGGTGACGATAGTGACAAGCATGACGAAAACGTAGTCGAGCCACTGCACGGGCAGCTTGCGCGCCTGTGCCAGCGGCGCGTGGAAACTGGCCAGCATGGCGCGGTTATAAATGCGATGCAGCACCATCACCGTAAAAATGGTGACACAGGCCAGCACGCCCAGATCGCGTCCACTGACGGTCAGTACGGAACCGAACAGCACGTTTTCCAGAATATGGATATTGATGCGTGCGGCCAGCAGCAGTAGCAAACTGGAACCGAGCGCCAGCGACACGGCCAGGAAAACGCCGATCAGCGTATCCGGCGAGAGGCCAGTGCGCCCGCGCAGGTAATTGAGCAGCAGGCCGAAAAGAATGCAAAAGCCAAACAGGCTGGCGTAAGGGCTACTGGCCGGCTCGCCGACCATGATGCCGATGGCGATGCCGGTGAGCGCCGCATGCCCGACCGCTTCCGAGAAAAAGGCGAAACGCTTGACCACGACCAGCGTCCCTAGCCCACCCAGCAGCGGCCCCAGCAGACAGCCGGCCAGCAGCGCATTGATGACGAAGCCGTATTGCAGCATATGCGGCAGCCAGCCGGCCACCGCGCCCGCCTGCAAGGTGTGATGCACGGCATCCCAGTATTCGCTCATGCGGCCTTCTCCTCCTGCGTTTCATGGGCGCCTTGTTTTTCCTGACCGTTCGGCGTAGAGGGCGTGGAGTCATCCGACATGCTGGTGTGCGCGAACAGTTGCAGCAGCATGTCGGCATCGTGCAGCGCATCAGGTGTTCGTGTCCATAGCATGCGGCCGCGGCGCATGGCCGTCACCCGGCTGGACAGGCGGCAAACGGCCGCCAGATCGTGTTCCACCCAGATGACGGTTGCGCCCGAACGCCGCCAGTCGGTCAGCAGGGTTTCAAAGACGGCGATGCCCGCCTGATCAAGCGCCGCCATCGGTTCATCCAGCAACACCAGTTGTGCCTGCGGCAGCAGGCTTTGCGCCAGCAGCACGCGCTGGCGTTCGCCGCCGGAGAGGTCGCCCATGCGGCTGGTCATTTTATGCGTCATGCCGACGCGCTCCAGCGCCGCGGCGATCCGCTCACGCACAGCGCGGCGGATACCTAGGAATAGCGGCTGCGACTGCAACATGCAGGCCATGAAATCCTGCACTGTCATCGGCAGGGTGCGATCGCACTCGATGGCTTGCGGCACATAAGCCAGCGTGCCGGGCGTATCGCCCGGCCAGTGCAGCGTCACTTCACCGCGATGCGGCATCTGGCCAAGCAGCGTCTTGATGAGACTGCTCTTGCCGCAGCCGTTGGCGCCGACCAGTGCGTGCACCTCGCCTGCATGCACCTGCCAGTCGATCCCGTTCAGAATGGGCGTGGCGCCCAGTTGCAGGCGGACATCGTGCAGGCATACGGCCGGGCCGATGGCGGACACAGCGCTCATGCGTGCGATTCCTGGATGGCGCGAACCACGGTGTCGAGGTTGTAAGCCATGTCTTTCTCGAATTTGTCTGCCGTATAAGCCCCGTGTGAAATATGCGTGAGCGGATAGACCTTCATGCCGGTTTCGCGGACCAGCGTCCGCACGAAGCCGGTCGGGTTGTCCTGCTCGGCAAATAGCACGTGGATATTCTGCGTGCGCACGCGCTCGACCATAGCCCGAAACTGCGCGGCGCTTGGCTCCATCCCGTGCGCCGGCTCGACGACAGCGCTCACTTCCAGTCCAAATTCACGCAGCAGGTAATCGTAGGCGCCATGTACCGTAGCCACGCGGAAGCTGGCGTCGGGCGCCCGCGTCACCCTGGACAGCGCATCGGCGCGCAGTTTGCGCAGGCGGCGGTTGTAAGTGCGGGCGTTGTCGACGAAGAAGGCGGCCTCTGCCGGCGCCAGTTTGCCCAGTTCGTGCGCGATGGTGTTGACCTGGATCATGGAGGCGCTGATGGAAATGAAGGTGTGCGGGTTGACCGCCCGGCCCAGCGGTGCGCCCAAGGCCATGGTGGACAGCAGTGGCACGTCGGCGTTGGCATTGATGGTCGGCAACTGCGGCTTGTCGCTGGCGGCGATCATGCGCTTGGCGAAGTCGTCGTGCCCAATGGCGTTGAGCACGACGACGCTCATCTGGTTGATGCGCTTGATGTCTTCGGCGCGCGGCTCGTAGGCGTGCGGGTTGAAACCGGCGTCGATCAGGGGCAATACCCGCGCGTGATCGCCGACAATATTGGCGACGAAGCTGTAATAGGGGTGCAAGGTCACGCCGACCGTCAAGGCCGCCGCCCGCGCCGGCAAACACGCACCGGCGGCGAGTGCGGCCAGGCCGGTGAGAAAGCGGCGGCGGCCCGGGACGCAGGTGTCAGGAAAATGTGCTGGTAAGGTTGGTTTCATCGAAAACATCCATTCAGGTCATTCATGTCTAAAATCCGCCGCTTTCACGCGTCGGCGGGCGCGGATATTCTGCGCGCAGGTGCGCGACCGCCTGCCGCCAGCCGTGGCGAATCAGGCTGGCTTCATCCAGGGATTCAGGCAATGCGCCGTCAGGCGTCGTATCAGCCTCATGCAGCCAAAGATCGAATCCGGTGTGGGGCGATTCATCGCTATGCGCGTTTTCTGCAGCGCCCTTTACTTTCGTCATGGCATGTATGGCATGCGTTTCCGGCAGCCGCCAGAGCAGGACGCGCGGCGTGGCGTGTTGTTTGCCTTGCTCTGGCGATGATTCCGTATGTCCGCCCGTGCCCAGATAGGCATAGCGATCGCCGACGGTGAGTAGACGCCATTGGCGGCGGCCGCGCTGCTGCGCTGTCAGGTCGTCGATGAACGGCGGCCAGCCCTCGTCCGCCCAATGTTTCGGCGTGGGCGGCGGCAGTGGCGCATTCATGCTTTGCCATTCATCGTAGACGGCCTGCAAGTCGGTATAGATGCCCTGTTCCGCCGTACTTAGCCCGGTGGATAGGTCAATCTGGTGGGCCTGTAGGCGTTCCTGGGGCAGCAGACGGCGCTGCCAGCCCACTGCCAACATACTGACCAGCAGGGTCAGTGCCATCGCCAACAGTACCCAGCGCGTCTCACGTAGGGCGCCGGCAGGCAGTACGCGCTGGATGCAGCCGTCCGGCAACGCGTCGGAAGAGGGGGCGGAAAGGTCGGCCGACGAATCAGCGGATGTCATTGTGGTCGACTTCCAGCGAATGCCCTTCGCCGCCCTCGAAACGCACGTAGAAATCCTGTTTGGGGCGTTTGAAGCGCACGCTGGATTTGGCGTCCAGCGCACCGTGCCAGAGTACTTTGTCCTCGTAGGACATGACCTTGATTTCTACGCCTTTGGCGCTGCTGCCGTCGGAGAAGCCGCCTTCACATTCGATGTACTCGTTGCCGTCCGGATAACAGGCCAGGCGCGGAGAATGGGCGTGCGCCAGCGTCACGGACAAGAGGGCGGAAAGAAAAGCCAGTGGACGCACAATGGCCGCCGGAAAAAGTCTGTTCATAATTTCGGTCTCACGGAAAGATAAAACAAAAAACACCCGCAGGCATTATAAGATTGTTGTTATTCGCCGGGAGCGGCGGCCTGCAGCTCCCGGCGGATTTTTTACTTTTTCTGTTCTTTATGCGTACGGAAGGACAGGCTGGACGACATGCTGACCTTGTCGGCTTTGGCCTTGTCTCCACTTTGTTCGGTGGCGTGTCCGACGGACAGTGTATTGAAGCCATCGCGCGCGATACTGACTTCTGCACGGCCTTCGGCATTGGTCGTCAATTTTTCCCCGTCACCGAAAAAGTTGCTGCTCAGCTTGGCTTCGGGCAACGGTTTGCCTTTGAACAGAACCTGTACGGACAGTTTGTCACCTTTTTTCAGCTTGGCGGGGTTGACGGCGGGGACGATTTCCAGATCGTAGCCCAGCGCATTCACTGGCTCCCGATCATTGAGGTAGCTCACCGCATATTTGTAGGAATGCTGGGCAAGTGTCACTTCCGAGGCATTGAAGGCATCCTTGGGTTTGTTGTGCCATTTGCCGTCCTTGGTTTGAACCCATAAACCGTTGTCCATGACGCAGCCCAGAAGTCCGGGATTGTCCGTTTCCAACGTTGCGTAGCGCTGTTCATGCGGGACGATCTTGACGGCGGCTTTCTGGCCATTTTTGAATGCGCGCGCGTCGACGATTTTGGCCGGATCGTACGGATCGGTCATGGATTCATGATGGCCGTACATCACGGTGTGTTCCCCGTGAATTTTGGCCAGCCAGGAACCGTGCGCCTGCGCGCCCAGCGGGATCAGCAGAAAACCGGCCAGCGTCAGCGCGATCGTATTGAAGGAATGTTTTTTCATGGTGTCATCTCCAATGAAAGTTACTGTTGCGGGTTAAAAAAATGATGCTTGCGGATGGCCTCAATCCGCCAATCAAGACGCTCTGAAGATTTGGGTAACCTCGGGGCATCTTGACGCCGGACAGAGGCCAGGCGTGCCGGCTCTCGTCCGGAATCCGGGGACTGTGGTGTGTAAGACGTTCATCCGGAATGCCGATCAATAATCGAACGCCAGCCCGGCAAAGTACATACGCCGCGGATAGGGGTGGCCGATGTAGGCTTTTTCGTCGTTCAGATTATTGACGCCCAGGGAAAATCGCAGTTGCGGATGGAAGCGGTACACGAGCTTGGCGTCGGCAATGAGATAGCGGCTGGCCCCGCCATAAGTATCCGGATTCACGTCCAGGTTATCCATACGGTTGTACTGGCGTCCGCTGTAGCGGGCGGACAGGCTCAGGGACAGCTTGTCATTAACGCGATAGGTCGACACCAGCGTCGCCCGCCAGCGCGGGATACGTACGATCCAGTTGCCGACGGTATCCGGATTACGGTGATTTTCCCGGATGATCGACTGGGCATAGGTGACGCTGCCGTTCAGATCGAGGCCGTGTATCCCGACATCGTTCAACCCCCAGGACAGTTCCACGCCACGGCTGCGCACCTTGTCGACATTCTGAATGCTGGTGATGTTGGGCGTCACCGTCGTGTCGGTCTGCGAAATGAGCGCATCGTAACGGTATTCCTGGAAGAGCGACAGGCGCGCCTGACCGTTATCCAGCGATTTTTCGATCGCCAGTTCACCGGAATGTACCCGCTCGGGTTGCAGGTTCGGGTCATTCTCTAGACGGTTGGGGCCGGTGGTGATCGCCTGAAAGAGTTCGGTCACCGTCGGGAAGCGCGTCGCCTTGCCCAACGAAGCGCGCAGATGCCAGTCCGGCGCGGCCTGGAAGCCGAGAGACAGCTTGGGCGAGAAAGCGCTCTTCTTACGATCGCTGTAAGAAACCTGGCTCGGCGTACTGGCGCGATTGGCGTTGCTGCCGTCGTAGGCCTGCCAGCGCTCCCAGCGGCCGCCCAGTGTCAGTGACCAGGCCGGCGCAAAACGCCACGTATCCTGGAGATAAAGCGCATGGGTGTTTGTCTTGCCGCGCGAAGCCGCCGTCAGCTCCCGGATGCCGCCTGAACGCCAGTCATCAACGTTGCCGGTGTCCGACTTGAACGTATAGCGGTCGAAGTGATAGCCGAAATGCAGCTTGTGCGCGCCCTTTGCGCCATCAGGCCGCCATTCGCCGCGCAGATCGAGGTTCTCCCAGCCGGTGCCGCTGCGGTCGGTCAAAGTCCCCCGGCCGCCGTTCTGGCCGGAATCCAGCCCCGTATTGCTGGCATTACGCGATTCGTCCTTGGCATAACGATAGACGCTGAAATTAAGTTCGGCGTCCCAGTTTTCCTTACGCTTGGACTTGAGCGACAGCGCCTGCATCCAGTGGAAATCATCGCTGCTGCGGGGCGTAATGCCGCTGACGGTATAGCGTTGTCCGTTGATCCGTACATACTGGTACGGCCCGCTGGGCGTCGTGTTATAAATAGTTTGACCCGCCGCATTACGCAGATAGCTTTCGGAAGAAGATTCCCCGGAGTTCTGCCACAAGCCCAAGGTATAAGCGGCCTGCCAGTTGGGAGAAAAATCATAGGCCAGTTTGAGTTTCCCCTGATCCTGAATGGTGCGCTCGGCGCTCACCGAGCTTGTGATTACACGGGGATTATTGAGCGCGTCCCTGTCGGTCATGGCGCCTGATACCTCGACACCGCCGGGGCCGGGTTTTGGCGTCGCCGTTCCATACATGGAAGGTGCCGTATCGCTGTCCAGACGGTTATAGCCGACCCAGAAAGACCAGTCGCCGGCGCGGTTGCCGAGTGAGACATTGGCGTTGTAACTGGGGAAACTCTTGTTTGTCCGGTATTCACTGCGTACTTCTTCCTGGAAGTACTGGATCGCCCCGTGCGCTTCGAATTTCTCCGGCATGCGGGTCGTAAAGTTAGCTGTCACTCCCATCGAGTTGCCTGGGTAAAGTGCCGAAAATGGGCCATAGATGAAATCGACCCGCTCAATTTCTTCCGGCGCAACCATGCCCCAGCGCGGTGAATAAAGGAGGCTGTTGCCAACGTAATTGGACAATAGAATACCGTCGCTATACACCATGGAATGCGCGCTGCTATTGACGTTGCTCATGCGGCTGCCGATGCTGGCGTTGCGGTCGCCGATGTAACGCTCGCGCAGCTGTAAGCTGGGCTGGTATTTGATCACATGCCCTGAGGTGACGGCGTTGATGTTTTCCTTGATCTGCTGGGCGGTGACGCTTTCCACGGTTGAAGAGACGGCGGCGGCAACGGGCGCATTGCCCTTGACCACCATTTCTCGCAGCTCATGCTCGGGTTCCGTATCGGCGGCAAATGCCGCGGCCGGCAGGGCGGCAAGGCATGCGGCCAGTCCCGTGCGGCGAAAAACAACTTTCATGATTCAACTCCTCCTTTGATCGAATAGATATGGACTGCTGACCGAATGCCGGCGCCCTGATGCAGCAGGCCGGCAAGAAAACCACAAGGCGTCGCTGCCGTTGCCGGCAGTGCGGACGCGCGCTTTATCCTGATTTTCATCCTGTTTCTCCCAACCTTTAATCTGCTGTTCCGCGTGTTTTCGGCTTTTGATTGAAAGATGGGCGGATGACGCAATGCCGAAATGCCGTTTCGCCGCAACGCCGTGCTGTCGGGCGGAAACCGCCCCGTCTGGATTGCCGCCCGTGCATCGGCACGAAACGCACATTGCATGTACGCCCAAATACGGCGCCCGGATCGGCCCGATACCCTTTGAAGCATCGGAATCGACGAAGAAAAATTTACTCATGTGCCTCTGATGGCTGCGTAAGAAAGCCGATTTTGGTGAGGCCTGCACGGCGGGCAGCGCTCATCGTTTCGGCAACGATTTCATAGCGCACGTCCCGGTCAGCCTGTAGATGCATTTCCACTTTCGGGTCTTGGGCGACGGCAGCCTGAAAGCGCGCCATCAACTGATCGTTGGCCACCTGCTCGGAGCCGATGTAGATGTTGCCCTGGGCGTTGATGGAAACCGACAGCGTCATCGGTTTTTCCGGCGTCGGTGAACTCGACGCGCGCGGCAGCTCAATCTGCACCGAATGCGTCATCAGCGGCGCCGTAATGATGAAGATGATCAGCAATACCAGCATCACATCAACCAGCGGCGTCGTATTAATTTCCGCCATCGGCGCCTGGGCGCCGCTTGAATTAAAACTACCAAAAGCCATGCTCAGACTCCTTTCGACGAAAATGTTTGCCTCATCGTGAAAAAGGCGTGCAGGTCATGGGCGAAGGCATCCAGGCTGATCAGCACAACGCGGTTGGCGCGGTTCAGCGCGTTGTAGGCGAATACGGCAGGCAGGGCGACGGCCAGTCCGGCGGCGGTCATGATCAAGGCCTCGCCGACCGGGCCGGCAACTTTTTCCAGAGCAGCCTGTCCGGAAATGCCGATGGCAACGAGCGCGTGGTAAATGCCCCAGACCGTGCCGAACAGGCCGACAAAAGGCGATGTCGCGCCGGTCGTTGCCAGAAAAGTCAGCCCGCTTTCCATTTCGGACTGCGTGGCGGAAAGCTGTTGACGCAAGGTGCGCTCCATCTGTCCGGAGGAATCGAAATGTGCACTCAATTGCTCGTCGGCCGTGGCGCAGTCGGAATTGCAGGATACGGCCTGTGTCACCAGCTGGGCGAAGGGGTTGTTCGCTCCGGCGCGGCGCAGCCGCTGCAAACCCTCGTCGAGTGAGCGCGCTGCCCAGAAATCGGGGACAAGACGCCCGGCGCGGCGTAGCTTCCAGCCTTCGATCAGTTTGACCAGAATCAGATACCAGCTGACGATCGACATCAGCACCAGAAGAATGGCCACGCCGTGCGAAACCGTATCGCCGCTGGCCCATAGATGGGCGAATCCAAAAACGTTTTGAGTGCTGTCTGCTTGCATGTTATTGCTCCAGTCGGAAATGAATAGGAACCAGAACCCAGCTATCTACCGGGATACCGCCGCGCTTGGCGGGAACGAATCGCCAGGCGCGCACTGTTTTCCGCGCCGATTCGTCGAGCCGGGCGCTGCCTGAAGATGTGCGGATGTCGACCTGCTCGGCTTTTCCTGCGGCCGAAACGCGCACGCGCAGGATGACCCGGCCTTCCTCGCCCATGCGGCGGGACATCGGCGGATAGGGCGGCGCCGGGTTGAGCAGGTAATCGGCGTCAAAACGTGCCTGCACGAGGCCGGAACCGGCTGCGCCTTGTCCGCCCTCGACGCCGCCCGAACCGCCTGCTGCGGCAGGGGCCGGATCGGGCGGTGCGGCTTCTTCCGCCGGCGCCGCCGGCGCGTTGTCGCTCGCCGGCTCCGAAGATGCTGTTGCTTCAAGCTGGGGCGGCTGCGGTTTGGGTGCGGGCGTCGGCTTGGGCTTGGGTTTGGGCGTCGGCTTGGGCTTGGGCTTGGGCTTGGGTTGTGGCGGCGGCGGTGTTGGTGGCTCGGCAGCAGGGGCTGCGGCCGGTGAAACCGGCAGCGGCGTCGCTTCGATCAGGTCGACGACCAGCGGCGAGTCGACGATTTTCGGCGGAAGAACGGTTTTATGCGCCATCATCAGCGACAGCAACAAGGCATGCAGGCCGAGCACAATCATAAACAGACTGCCGCGCTGTGCCGGGCTGGGCGCAGAGGAGGGAAATGAGCTACGTGCGGCCATGATTGATCAATCGAAATCCTTTCTTCGTATGCTAAAAAACAGCTTGCTCGTAAACGATAAATATTATCATTAACATCGTTGTCACATCAATCAGCGACGTCGTATTGACTTCCGCCATCGGTGCCTGGATGCCGCTTGAATTAAAGCTGCCAAAAGCCATGCTCAGACTCCTTTCGACGAAAGCGTGCTACCCATCGTGAAAGAGGCGTGCAGGTCGTCGTACAGGCCGCGGGCAGAGGCATCCAGCCCGGTCGGCACGACACGGCCGTCTTTGACCATGATGTGGCGGCGCGGCATCGCGCATGCGATTAGCGTCTTTCCTGATCCCGAACTGTTTCGCCCTTCGTCCTTGATACTGCTGAGCTGGACGTTTGAGGCGGGAGCGCTGCCGTCCTTGCGTCCTCGTCTGCTTCACCACAACCGGTCGGGAGAACAGACGCATAGAGACGGGATTACACGCACCACTAGGGTCGTGGTTCGGGCGTCGCAATGTCCGGAGTCCGCACCGCTGATGTGTCGCTAACGGTTGCTTGCGATACGGTCGAGTTCTCCTTGCGCTACGCTTGTTTTGGCGGCGGCAAGGTTTTACAGCACCGTAGGGCTTCACCGTATCACTGATAGCCGGGCAATCGGGCTTTCCTTTCCGGCCTGGCTGCGTTCAGACGTGCGTTTTTGTATGTACGCTTGGGCGCGTGGCTGGATGGGGGAAGCTGATCTGCGCGAACTGCAAGTGCAAGCGTCCGGCTGATGCGATCGCAAGAGGTGCGGGCAGCGTTTTTTCGGGATGCGGCGGTGGGAATCGGATTCGGAAAGGCTCGTGCGCTCGCCGGTGCTTTGTGTACCCGTCGATGCCCTGGTTTCTTCGAGGCTTCTTCGAGATTTTATCGATCAGGAGGATCGATAAGCGTGTTAAGGGCAATCGACAAGGCGGTACTGAAAAACCCATGCGTCCCTGAGCAGAGGCTTCATGCATGTGCTTGTCAGTTCAATCTGCCCCGACGCTACGCCGGAACAGATGGCAATTTAAAAGCTTTCAGCGCTTTCCGTCAGAACCTTTCCCCTCACCCCGAGGATTGGCACTGCGCCTGCTTCAGGCCGGTCTTCTGGCTCGCCTTCTTCCTCCACCAACGCCTTCCCATGCGCCTTTCCGCGCACAGTGGCTTCTTGTCGGTTTCGTCTGGCTTACAGCAGCGGGGGGCTGCACCGGCTTGTCTGTCCATATCATTCAATCCTTTCGGATGTTGAATCGTGATATGGGCACCGGTTTCCCGTTTCACCTTCTCCCTCTCATGGGAGCGAGGCACCTGAATGCAGGCCGAATCATATGCCTAAATAATGCTTTGTTCAATACGTTGCATACACAAAACCGGCTCTTTTTGTTGAGAATAGTACACAGACGGTAATGCAGTAAAGAATCACGAATAAGGAATGAAAAGCGGAAAAGTCATTGAAAGTAAAGCAAAAACTGTGCTTTGAAGAGGTCTGCGCCGCATATGCGCCTGCTCAAGTTGTCTGCGTCTGGTCAATGATGCATGCGGGCCAAAAACTGATATAGATCGTGCGGCAAGCGTTTATGAATGAGCGCGGTGGGTGGATGATGAATAAGAAACGGAGTCCGGATGCCCTGTGGCAGTACAACGTGCCGTGACGAAGTATTTTCTCCCGTTCATTTTTTCAATCTATCAGCTGATCGATAAGAAATGAGTAAGAGGGTGTGAAGCGTGTTTTGCAAGCGAGTCAGATGACCTGGTTCAAAAGTTTTTACGGCGGTATGCTGAATATCTGAAACCGCATTGTCTTGATTAATATCCCCTTCCGCTTGTTGCAATTGCACAACAAGACGGGCTGAAAAATGGAAGAGTTGGCACTTTCAGCTTGTCCGGCGGCGTGCGGTTTGCGATCATGGCACCCAGCTTCTCATCCATGAGAGGTCCAGTTTGGTGGAGCTGAGTTGTTGTGTCACCCAATGCGCCGCCGACCTTAACCCTAGAGGAGATTTTCAAATGCAAAAGAAAGTAATTGCTCTGGCCGTCGCCGGTTTGGTTTCGGGTGCGGCTTTCGCTCAGACCTCCGTGACCCTGAGTGGTACCGTTGATCTTGGCTATAACATTGGCAAGGACAAGTGGGAAAGCCAAACCCATAAATACAGAAACTTCCGTGGCGGCGACGGTAAGGGCATGAGCTCCTCGCGCCTGAACATTGATGTCAAGGAACAGTTGGGTAGCGGACTGAAGGCTGGTTATTTCCATGAAATCGGGTTAGTTCATTTCAAGGGCACCCATAACGATCATGAAAGAATGACCGTTGGCAATGATGGCGTTACGGGCAAGGATGCGCCATCTTTTAGCCGCACACGTCAATCGTTCGCTTATTTGGAAAGCGCCAGCGCCGGTCGTTTCCAGATTGGTCTTGCCAACCTGATCATTGATGATCAAACGGGCTTTGCCAACGTCGGTTCGCGCAATCATGTGGGTCACGCCTACAACGCCAGCTTCTATGCTCCAGGAACGAATACCAAGCTCGTCGATGCGATGGATCTTGCCCGCGCCAATACCATTTCCTACTACTCGCCGTCGTTTAGCGGCTTCCAGGTCATGGGTCAGTTCGGTTATGGCAAGTCGGAACTGGATAATGGTCCTGCCAGCCAGGACGACTCCTACAAAATCTACAACCTTGGCCTAAAGTATGCTAATGGCCCTGTTACCGCTTTCATCGGCGGACAAAAATATGAAAAGGATGAGAGTACTTCTGCGCCGGCTTTCTCGAACGAAGAGGATCGCCGTGAATTTATTGCTGCCGCAGGTTACGATTTTGGTGTTGCCAAACTGGTTGGTATGTATTTCGATCGGAAGGCCGACGTCAATGGCCCAAGTGATCACAAATACCGCGGTGGTGACATCGGTGTGACGGTTCCAGTAGGTCAAGCTGAGCTGTTTGCCAACTACGGTATGGGTAAAAACAAGTTTACAGCGAGTGGTGACGATTCTTGGAAGATTAAAACCTATCAATTGGGTACCCGCTATAACCTGAGTAAGCGTACCAATATTTACGCACTGTATGGTTATGGCAAAGCCAAGGAAAAGCAGGTTGGTTCAGGTACCGGCAAGAGCAATGTCATATCTGTTGGCCTGCGCCATTCCTTCTAATCGGATTGTATGATCAGATAGATTCTGATTGTATCTGATTAAGAACGGCTGCCTTCGGGCAGCCGTTTTTTTGTCTGATAGTTCAAAAATACGCAAGCTTACGGCAAACGCGGGCGTGGCGCAGGCGGTAAAACCATCGTCTTTGGTCTGCTCAAGTGAGGCGAATTGTGTCTATACCGAAATCGTCCCGAATGCTTCCAAAGCCATGCTGCAAGCCATTATTCGGGGTAAAGTGGATCCTAACAGCATCATTCACACCGACGGCTGGCGAGGCTACGATGGGCGGGTTGACCTCGGCCTAGAAAAGCACTTTCGGATCAATCACGGCAACCGAGGCAAGTCAAAGGCTCCAGACACGTCAACGGCATGAGTCTTTCTGGAGTGATGCCAGGCATCGGCTGGTGCAGTTTCATGGTGTGCGAAGGGACAAGTTCGATCTGTACCTCAAGCAGACCGAGTTTCGCTTCAATCACCGACACCTTGATTTCCACAAGACAATGCTTAAACTGCTCAGAAACAACCCTTTGGAAAGCGTTTGATTCCTAAGCTCCTCAGAAAATGGCGGTTAACGTGTCATCAGATTATCGCGGTGGATGATTTCTGCTTCGTATTCATAACCAAGCAAAGCTTCGATGTCGGCGCTGGCGTGGCGAGCGATGCGGCGGGCGTCGCCACTACTGTAGTTGATAAGGCCGCGTGCAATTTCCTTACCTTCGGGCGATAGGCAAATGACGAGGGCACCGCGCTCAAATTCTCCCTGAACATCGACGACGCCAACAGGTAACAGGCTTTTGCCTGCGGATAGTGCCTTTACCGCGCCGGCATCGAGTATGAGTCTGCCGCTGACTTGCAAGTGGTCGGCAATCCACTGTTTACGGGCGTTCAGGGTCGGTGTGCCAGAAACAAGCAGCGTGCCTAGCGCTTCGCCACGAGCCAGACGCAACATCACGTCTTTTTCCCGTCCGCTGGCAATGGCGGTATGCGCGCCGCTGCTGGCAGCGCGTTTGGCGGCAAGAATCTTGGTGATCATCCCGCCTTTGCCGATGCCGCTGCCTGCACCGCCTGCCATGGTCTCAAGCGCCGGGTCGCCGGCGTGTGCTTCACTAACCAGCGTGGCATTTGGGTCGTGGCGTGGATCCGCCGTGTATAGTCCCTGCTGGTCGGTCAGAATGATCAGGGCGTCGGCGTCGATGAGGTTGGCGACAAGCGCACCGAGCGTATCGTTATCGCCAAACTTGATTTCGTCAGTGACAACGGTGTCGTTTTCGTTGATGATCGGGACGACACCGAGTGCGAGCAGGGCGGTCAGTGTGGCGCGTGCATTGAGGTAGCGTTTGCGGTCGGCCAGGTCTTCATGTGTGAGTAGGATCTGAGCGGTGGCGAGACCGTGGCGGACGAAGGCGTTTTCATAAACTTGCACTAATCCCATCTGTCCAATAGCAGCGCAGGCCTGGAGCTCATGGACGGCTTTGGGGCGTTGCCGCCAGCCCAGACGTTGCATGCCGAAAGCGATAGCGCCCGAGGAAACGAGCAGGACTTCCTTTCCCTCCTGACGGAGCTGGGCGACCTGACGCGCCCATTCGCTAATGGCGTTGAGGTCCAACCCTTGGCCGTTATTGGTGACGAGTGTGGAGCCAACCTTGACGATGAAGCGTTTGGCGGCGGCAAGACAGGTCGTAGACATGATGATCAGGCTTTGGGATTGTCTGGCAGATCGGGCGTAATGGATGGTGTTTGGAGTGCGGTTTGCAAAGCGGCCTGCGTTTCCGATGAGGCGTTATTCACATCCCTTTCAGAATGAATTAGAGCGGGCGGCAGAGTGTCGAGAGCAGCCTGGAGAGCGAAAACCAGCGAACGGCAGCCTTCGCCGTTGATGGCACTGATGCAAAAGTGCGGTGAATCTTCTGGAGCGTCGGCAGCATAGGCGGCCAGAAAATCGTGGATGCGTTGTTCACGCATTTCTTCAGGGATCAAGTCGATTTTGTTGAGCGCCAACCAGCGTGGCCGGCTAGCCAGTTCCGGACTGTAACGTTCAAGTTCACGGACAATGGCACGCGCGTCTCGCACCGGATCGGCCTCAGGGTCGAGGGGAGCCAGATCAACGATGTGGAGCAGAATGCGGGTGCGTGCCAGGTGTTTGAGAAAGCGGATGCCTAAGCCGGCGCCATCGGCCGCGCCTTCGATCAGGCCGGGAATGTCGGCAATGACGAAACTTTTATTTTCTGCCGTGCGTACGACACCAAGATTGGGGTGTAGCGTGGTGAACGGATAGTCGGCGACCTTGGGGCGCGCAGCTGAAACGGCGCGAATGAATGTGCTTTTACCGGCGTTGGGCAGACCAAGCAAACCGATGTCGGCGAGTACGCGCAGCTCAAGGCGCAAATCGCGTTCTTCACCAGGATCGCCAGGCGTGCATTGACGGGGTGCGCGGTTGGTGCTCGACTTAAAGCGGGTATTGCCCAGCCCCCCCTTACCGCCTTTGGCGAGCAAGACTTGCTGGCCATCGACAGCGAGATCGGCAACGACACGCTGGCTGTTTTCGTCGGTGATGACTGTGCCAACCGGCACATGCAGGACAATATCCTTGCCGCTTTTGCCTGTGCAATCGCTGCTGCCACCGTTCTCGCCGCGTTCGGCAAGGAACTTGCGCGTATAGCGGTATTCGATCAGGGTGTTGAGATTGCGGTCGGCGATGGCATAAACACTGCCGCCGTGACCGCCATCGCCACCATTCGGGCCGCCGTGCGGTTCGTACTTCTCGCGCCGGAAGGAAACGATACCGTTGCCGCCGTTGCCGCCGGCAATCAGGATTTTGGCTTCGTCAATAAATTTCATGATGGCCTGCCTGACGGTGACTGGTGTGGGAATCTAGTGCTGCACCGAATTGGTGCTTTGATCAGTACGGCAATATACGGCTATAAACTAAAAAGCCCTATTGCTGGAATAGGGCTTTGAGCTGTGTGTAGGGAGCGAAGCCGTATCAGGCTGCTGGCGCTGCGGTGATGATGCTGACGGTGCGCTGGCGCTTCGGCCCTTTGACGGTAAATTGGACTTGCCCATCAACGAGAGCGAAAAGCGTGTGGTCCCTGCCGACACCGACATTGACGCCTGGGTGGAAGGCCGTACCGCGCTGCCGCACGATGATGTTGCCGGCCAGCACCTGTTCGCCGCCATAACGCTTGACGCCGAGACGTTTTGATTCTGATTCGCGACCGTTACGGGAACTGCCGCCTGCTTTTTTGTGTGCCATGGTTTGATGTCCTTTTCTGAGACTTTCCGGAAAGCTGCCGTCAATTAGCCGGAAATGCCGTCGATGCGGATTTCCGTGTAATTCTGGCGATGGCCTTGGTGTTTTTGATAGTGCTTGCGACGGCGCATTTTAAAAATCTTGATTTTGTCGTGACGGCCTTGTGAAAGCACAGTCGCTTTGACCGCAGCACCGGTGACGAATGGTGTGCCGATTTTCACGGACTCACCTTCACCCAGCATGAGGATTTGGTCAAGCGTGATTTCTGCGCCAACTTCTGCCGGTATCTGTTCTATTTTCAGTTTTTCGCCAGCGGCAACGCGATATTGCTTACCACCGGTTTTTATGACCGCGTACATGTTGGACTCCAAAAAAGGGATAAAAAACGCTACGAAGAGCGACGAATTATACGGATTTCTTCCACCAAGTCAAAGAGTTCCTGGCGGATTATCGACTTTGTGGGTTTGGATGGGGAAAAATAAAACGCAGGAAAAACCTGGGGCGATAACAGAAATGCAGAAATGGCTAAAAAAGAAGAGCCGGAAAAGAGAAAACCCTTGCATACCTGAAGATATGCAAGGGCATAAACATATAAAACATATAAATGTGGTCGGGGTGAGAGGATTCGAACCTCCGACTCCTACGTCCCGAACGTAGTACTCTACCAGGCTGAGCTACACCCCGACTGAAGCAAACAAAGAATCAAACAACGGTACTTAAAATGACCTTTGCGCCGCAAAGGAGGCCAATTCTAGCAAAGAATTTTTATAGGGGGAAGCTGGCAAAATGCCGTCGATAGCGTTTTTTGCCAGTGCTGCTTCGGCTGCGCCTTGCTTCTGGGCGTGTGCCAGTGCGCTGGTGGCGCGGATGGCCGCCAATACGTGGGGAAAATCTTCACGCCCGCCATGTTCGATGGCCTGGCGCACACAAGCGGATTGTTCTGGTGTGCCGTGTTGCATGACGTAAATCAAAGGGAGCGTCGGTTTGCCCTCAGCCAGATCGTCGCCGAGATGCTTGCCCGTCGCTGCTTCACTGCTGGAGTAGTCGAGTACATCGTCGATGAGCTGGAAGGCCGTGCCCAAATGCATACCGTACTCGGCCAGCTGCTGCTCAACTTGAGCCGAGGCGCCGCCGATAATGGCGCCCAGCCGCGCCGCCGCCTCAAACAGCTTGGCGGTCTTGTATCGGATGACTTGCAGATAGCGCACTTCATCGACATTGGCGTTGTGGCAATTCATTAACTGCAACACTTCGCCTTCGGCAATGACGTTCGTGGCGTCTGCCAAGACTTGCAGGATGCGCTTGTCGCCGACCTCAACCATCATCTGAAAGGCGCGCGAATAGAGAAAGTCGCCGACCAGAACGCTGGCCGCATTGCCGAACAGGGCATTGGCAGTATCGCGCCCGCGGCGCAAACTGGATTCATCGACCACATCATCATGTAGAAGTGTGGCCGTGTGGATGAACTCGATGACGGCCGCCAGCGTGTAGTGGTTTTGACCCTGATACCCCAGCGCGCGGGCTGTCAGTAACACGAGCGCCGGCCGCAGGCGCTTGCCGCCGCTTTGGATAATATGTTCGGCGACCTGTCGTACCAGCGCGACATCGGAATGCAGACGACGACGAATGATCGCGTCGACATGTTGCATGTCTGCACGAATCAGTCGGTAGAGTTGATCGAACTTCACTTGGGCGTGTTTCCGGAAAACCGGCGCATCTTAGGCGTCGGGTAAAAACCCGTCAAGCCGGGCCGGACGCGAGACATTGCGCTGCGTGTGTTCATATCCCTTGCGGAAAACCGTGCTGACGCCAGGCTTCAAACACCATGACAGCGACAGCGTTGGAAAGGTTAAGACTGCGCTGTCCGTGCAGCATCGGCAGCCGTAAGCGGTGATTTTCGGGAAATTCCATCATGACGGAAGCAGGTAGGCCGCGCGTCTCGCAGCCGAAAACGAAAACGTCGTCGGGCTGAAACTCTACCTGATCGTAGCGCCGCGCCCCGTGCGTGGTGACGGCGAAAAAGCGGCGGTCTGCCAGGGCAGTTTTGCAGGCCGGCCAGTCGGCGTGGCGGAAAACGCGGGCAAACTCGTGGTAATCGAGACCGGCGCGTTTGAGCTTGCGGTCTTCCCACGGGAAACCAAACGGTTCGACCAGATGGAGTTCCGCGCCGGTATTGGCGCACAGCCGGATAATGTTGCCGGTATTGGGCGGAATTTCCGGCTGGTAGAGAACGACGGCAGTCACGATGTGGCTATCAGCGAGCATTTGATTGAACGAATCGCCGCACTATAGCGGGAATTGCCCGATTGTGCCCGATCGTGCCCAGCCGGGTGTTGCCGTGTTGTCATTTCTGGCGTCGTGGGCACAATGAGTACGGAGCACGGAGCATGGGCTGACGGGCGGATTTTGCGCCGCGTGTTTTTCGTCACAAGGCTCCCCGGAGACCCGCGTATTCAGGGCATCTCCGGGCAGGCGCCCGGAAACCCTTGTAAATAGTGCATCTCCGGAGTGGGGTATGGAAGTCCTTTATCCACGCGGGTTTCCGAGGGGGCGCCCGGAAACGCCCTGTTTACGCGGGCTCCAGCGATGCCTGTCGGGGAAGCGTCCAGCAATGCCCGGGTTCGCCATGCAATCGCTTTGATCGCGACGGGAGAGGCTCATTCCGGCAAGGCCCTGGCTAAAACGAGAAGAATGACGGCGGCTGCGCCGCAGCGTTTGAGCGTACGCGCACATTCGTTGAGCGAAGCGCCGGTAGTCATCACATCATCGACCAGAAGAATGGTCTTGTTGGCAAGAGGAGTTTCACAGCGGAACGCGCCGCGGATATTATTTTTGCGTTCTCGCCATGGTAATCCGGCCTGTGCCGGCGTGTTGCGGACGCGTCGGCACAGTGTGGGCAGTAACGGCCGCCGAAGCCTGGCCGCCAGCGGACGGGCGAGTTCGAGCGACTGGTTAAACCCGCGTTCGCGCAGCCGTGCGGGGTGTAAGGGAAGCGGTGCAATCAGGTCAGCGCTAAAAATTCCTGCTATGTTTGTTTGCCCCTCAACGCTGGCAAACGCAGCAAGCTGACGGCCGAAGTAATTTCCCAGCGCCAATTGGTGCCCGTATTTGAATGCCTGAATCAGCTTGTCGAGCGGAAAACCGTAGCGGAACACCGCGTAAGTGGCGTCAAAATGCGGCGTATGGGTCAGGCAGCGGCCGCAGATTTCGCCCCGCGGCGTGGGTAATGCGCATACCGGGCAACGTTGTGCCGGCAGACGCGGCAGATCGCCTGCACAGGCAGAGCAGAGGAGGTCGCGGCTGCTGGTAGTGCATAGCAGACAATCTTGCGATAACACCATGGGCGATCTCTAATGCGCGATAAAGGAGAGGGCGGAAAGGGGCGGGTGAAATAAAGATAAAAATACGAAAACGACGCGAAAATATCGCGACTATCGGATGATCAGAATTGTAGCGCTCGCCTACATTGCATTAGAGATGATGCCGTGGATTTTGCAGTGTCATTGGTCGTTTCCAATGAGACTTGGGATTTTGGCAGATGCCTACCTTCGCAGTGTTGGTCAGTGTTGGTTTTGGGTCGTGCCTGAAAATTACAGAATGTGGGTTTTCTACAGAATCTATCGACGCCACGATAAGGCGTGCAGTAAAATCCATCTTTCGACAAGTCTTTTAATTTTTATGGTTTTTCTGGCGCGCCGGCCATCTTGCGGCCATTGGAGCGACGCCTTGCATTAGGTGCACTATGAATGATATGACTTCTCCTCCGCTAAACGCCGTACCCTCATCCGCCGCACAAGCTGTTGCTGCCGCAACCCCTGCGCGCTGGACAGTGTCGCAGGTCAAGGCGTTGTATGAACTGCCGCTGATGGATCTGCTTTTCAAGGCGCACGTAGTGCACCGCGAAAATTTTCCACCGAATGAAATTCAGCGTTCGGCGCTGATTTCGATCAAGACGGGAGGATGCTCCGAGGATTGCAGCTATTGCTCGCAGTCGGCGCGCTATCAGAAGGAAACCGGCACCCAGCGTGAAAAACTGATGGAAGTGAGCGATGTTGTCGAGGCGGCCAAACAAGCCAAGGCCAACGGCGCGACGCGCTTCTGCATGGGTGCGGCCTGGCGTGGCCCCAAAGAGAAGCAGATGGAAGTGGTCACCGAGATGATCCGCGAAGTCAAGGCGCTTGGTATGGAAACCTGCGTGACGCTCGG
Source organism: Dentiradicibacter hellwigii (assembly GCF_041770905.1). Taxonomy (NCBI): domain Bacteria; kingdom Pseudomonadati; phylum Pseudomonadota; class Betaproteobacteria; order Rhodocyclales; family Rhodocyclaceae; genus Dentiradicibacter; species Dentiradicibacter hellwigii. Next base: position 1,312,404 of record NZ_JBEUWX010000002.1, on the reverse strand, counting down.
CATGCTCAAGGAAGGTCAGGCTGAGCAGCTCAAGGAAGCCGGCCTGGACTATTACAACCATAACGTGGATACCGATGCCGAGTTCTACGCAAACGTGATTACCTCGCACACGCATGCCGATCGCCTGGATACCATCGCCATGGTGCGCAACGCCGGCATCAAGGTGTGTTCGGGCGGTATTCTGGGGATGGGCGAATCACGGCGCAACCGTGCAGCGATGGTTGCCCAGCTCGCCAATCTCGAACCGCCGCCAGATTCAGTGCCCATCAACAATCTCGTGCCGATTCCCGGCACGCCGCTGGCTGCTTCGGAAAAGCTCGACAATTTTGAATTCTTACGCACCATTGCCGCCGCACGCATCACGATGCCCAAAAGCTACGTTCGCCTGTCGGCCGGCCGTGAATCGATGAGTGAAGAAATGCAGGCGTTGTGCTTCTTTGCCGGCGCCAACTCGATCTTTTACTGCGACAAGTTACTGACAACGGTCAATAACGGCACTAACCGTGACGTCGCCCTGTTTGCCAAGCTGGGGCTGACCTTCGTTTGACGTCCTGAACAGATTCGGACAACTACACGCCGCAACTGGGACACGATGCCCGTCAGGTGCGGCGTATTTTTTTACTGTGGCGTCGGTTACTGCGCTACGTGGTGATTCTGGCGAGTAGGATATTCGAATGGATTCTTTAGGCAGATTCCATTTTCCGGCTTCGCCCGGTGTACGTTGAAGCTGCTATCATCACATACGATATTTTTTGATGACACATCTCACTACAGGAAATCGTCATGTTGAAGAAATTCGCTGCCTTCGCTGGCGTGAAGGGGCCGGTACTTACTATCGTCATGGACGGCTATGGCCTGTCCAACTCTGAAGTCGGCAATGCCATTGCCGCCGCGCGCAAGCCGACGCTCGATCGCTTGTTCGCGGATTATCCCCACATCCAGTTGCGTGCGCACGGGACGGCCGTGGGGATGCCGTCCGACGATGACATGGGGAATTCCGAAGTTGGGCACAACGCCATCGGCTCGGGGCAGGTGTATAGCCAGGGCGCTGCGCTGGTTGCCAACGCCATTGCCTCCGGCGCCATCTGGCAGGGGGAGGCGTGGAAGCAAATTATCGCCGGCGCCAAAGCGGGCAGTGGTTGCATCCATTTTATCGGCCTGTTTTCCGACGGAAACGTGCATAGCCATATCGATCACCTCAAGGCAATGATCGTGCGCGCCAAGCAAGAAGGCATCAAGGCAGTGCGTGTGCATGTACTGCTGGATGGGCGTGATGTACCGGAAACCAGCGCGCTTGATTACATCGAGCCCTTCGAGGCCTTCCTCAGCGAGCTGCGCAGCGGCGATTTCGACGTGCAGATTGCCTCCGGCGGCGGCCGCATGAAGATTACGATGGATCGTTACGATGCCAACTGGCGCATGGTGGAGGAAGGCTGGAAAACGCATGTTTTGGGCGAAGGCACTCAGTATGCCAGCGCCGCCGAGGCGGTCAAAGCCCTACGTGCCGAGTTCCCAGGCGTCATCGACCAGGATTTGCCGGCTTTCGTTATCGCCCGGGACGGCAAGCCTGTAGGGCCGATCGTCGATGGCGATGCCGTGGTTTTCTACAACTTCCGCGGTGACCGGGCGATTGAAATTACGCGCGCTTTCGAAGAAACCGATTTCGACAAATTCGACCGCAAGCGTATGCCCAAAGTGACTTATGCAGGCATGCTGCAATACGATGGCGACCTGCAATTGCCCAAGCGCTTTCTGGTCGATCCGCCCGCCATTCAGGACACCATGGGTGAGTGGTTTTCCAAGAGCGGCATTACGCAGTTCGCCTGCTCGGAAACACAGAAATTCGGCCACGTGACCTATTTCTGGAATGGCAACCGCTCCGGCAAATTCGCGGGGGAAACCTATCTGGAAGTGCCGAGCGACCGCGTTCCGTTTGAACAGCGGCCGTGGATGAAGTCGGCCGAGATCGCTGATGCGCTGATCGACGCCCTGCGCAGCGGCAAGTACCAGGCCTTGCGCTGCAATTTCGCCAATGGCGACATGGTCGGTCATACGGGTAACTTCCGCGCGGCGACAATGGCGGTCGAGGCAGTCGATCTGGCGCTGTCGCGCATTCTGCCGGTAGTCGATGCCATGGGCGGCGTAGCGCTGGTGACGGCCGATCACGGTAATGCCGACGAAATGTATGAAACGGACAAAAAGACCAAGGAACCCGCGCGGAACAAAGACGGCAGTTTCAAGGCTAAAACGGCGCATACGCTCAACCCGGTGCCGTTTATTCTGTACGACAACGTGACGGGCGGCAGACTTGGACTTCGTCAGCTGCCCAATGCCGGCCTGTCGAACATCGCAGCGACGATTGCCAACCTGCTCGGGTTGGAAAAGCATGCCAAGTGGGATGAAAGTCTGCTGACCGTCAAATAAACGCCCGGTAGCGCACGCCGTCGCGTCGCTGTTCCGACGCCTGGCACCCATCTCACCGGCATTGCCGGAAAGGGGCGAACAAGGCGCGGAAAGGGCGGCAAACATGAAAAGAGCAGGCGCAGATAGCCTGCTCTTTTTCCGTAGAGCTTCGGCTGTGTCGCTGTCGGCGCTGCCGGCGTATTGCCAGGGCGGTACTCTATAATATGCTTCGTTTGTTTTGAACTTTTACGTTTATCCATGCCCATTTTCCGCCAGGCTGTATTTTTTCAGACCGTTGCCGATTTGCGCGACCTGCCGGGCGATGCCGTGCGTGAAGTGGCCTTTGTTGGTCGCTCGAATGTCGGCAAATCGTCCGCAATCAATACGCTGGCCGACCACACACGCCTGGCCTTTGTTTCCAAGACGCCCGGGCGGACGCAGCACCTGAATTTCTTTGCGCTGTCGGCAGGTAAATATTTCGTCGATCTGCCTGGCTACGGTTTTGCACGCACGCCTGAGGACATCCGCGGCCAGTGGGAAGGGCTGCTGGCGCCTTATCTGCGCTACCGTGCACCGCTCGCCGGTCTGGTGCTGGTCATGGATAGTCGGCACCCGCTCGCTGAGCTGGATCGGCATATGCTCGAATGGTTCGCGCCGACGTGCAAACCCGTGCATATTCTGCTTTCCAAGGCCGACAAGCTGACGCGGCAGGCGCAGGCGGCTGTGTTGCATACGGTGATGGAAGCGGTCGGCAAGATCAACGTGCACTGCTCGGTGCAGCTTTTTTCCAGCCTCAAGCGGATGGGAATTGGCGAAGCCGAGGCGGTGCTGGGCCGTTGGCTGGACATGCGCATCGAGGATGCTGAAAGAACTGAAATAATCGGCGCAGCGGCTGGCGCTGATACTCACGCAGCCCCTTCATTGCCCCAGCAGCCGGGCAGTCGGCGGGGGAAAGTTGCGCGCGTGAAAAATCGCCGCGCTATCGGCTGGAGTGCGCGTACGGCGGGGAAGGCAGGGAAAGAGGCGGGAGGTCGGGCAGGCGGAAAAGCGGGCGCCGACGGATAAGACACGCAGCGGGGAGCGTCAGGCGGCATTGAAAAATGCTGAAAAATCAATCCCCGAATTTTTTGAAGGATGGAATCACCATGAATTACCAGGCAGTTTTTCCTACGACCCGCATGCGCCGGATGCGTCGGGATGATTTTTCCCGCCGTCTGATGCGTGAATCGGTATTGACGGTCAACGACCTGATTTACCCGGTTTTTGTCCTTGAAGGCACAAAACGCCGCGAGCCGGTGGCTTCGATGCCGGGCGTCGAACGGCAAAGCATCGATGTGCTGCTGCGCACCGCGGAAAATGCTACGCGGCTGGGTATTCCCGCGCTGGCGCTCTTTCCGGTGATTGGCGCCGAGCTGAAAACGCCGGGCGCGGAGGAAGCGTGGAATCCGGACGGTCTGGCGCCGCGCGCTGTTTCTGCACTCAAGCGCGAATTCCCGGAGTTGGGCGTAATTACAGATGTTGCGCTCGACCCGTACACCAGTCACGGCCAGGACGGCCTGATTTGCGCCGATGATCCGCGCGCTTATGTGCTCAATGACGAGACGCTGGAAGCGCTCGCCAAACAGGCGCTGGTTCATGCACAGGCTGGGGCGGACGTGGTGGCTCCGTCGGACATGATGGACGGGCGCATCGGCCATATCCGCGCCGCGCTCGACGCCGCGCGGCAGATTCATGTGCGCATCCTGGCCTACTCCGCCAAATATGCGTCGAGCTTTTACGGTCCTTTCCGCGATGCCGTCGGCTCGGCGGGCAATCTGGGCAAAGGCGGCAAGCAGACCTACCAGATGGATCCGGCCAATAGCGACGAAGCCCTGCGCGAAGTCGCGCTCGACCTGGCCGAGGGGGCGGACATGATCATGGTCAAGCCGGGGATGCCGTATCTGGATATCGTGCGCCGCGTCAAGGGTACATTCGCTGTACCGACCTATGCCTACCAAGTCAGCGGCGAATACGCCATGCTGAAGGCTGCGGCGCAGAACGGCTGGCTGGATGAGGACTCCTGCATGATGGAAGCGCTGCTTGCCTTCAAGCGCGCCGGCGCCGATGGCATCCTCACCTATTTTGCGCTCGATGCGGCGGCACGGCTGTCAGGCAAAGTCACCTGATTCCGCGTTGATTTTCTAACTCGCCGCTCCGCGCCGCTACTACAACGGCGCGCGGATGGTATTTTGTGGGTGGCGTTTCATCATTGCGCCTTCTGTGTGCCCATTGGCGGGATGGGCGGAAATTGCAGCCAGCAGACGCCGCCGGGCAGGTGATTGGCGATCGGCGTTTTTTCCAGCAATGGCACCAGCCAGCGCAGCGGTCCGCGCGGAAACATGAAGGTGACGTTGTGTACGGCTACTGGCCGGCCCAGCCAGCGCGAGATCAAGGGTTGCAGCCTGTCGCGGCGCACGCCCCAGGGCATGGGCGGAGCGCGGTAGTGCGGCGTTTTCATCCAGCCGCGATGGCTCAATGTGCGCTGTGATAGGCGCGGGCAAATGTGGTCGAACATGAAATACCCGCCGGGGAAACGCCTTGCCATTGCCTTGATGAGTGCGGCGACTTCATCTTCGCGGAAATACATCATTAGACCCTGTGCGGTGATGAATACGGCGCGGCCAGGCGGCACGGCGTCGAACCATGCAGCGGTATCCAGTGCGCTGGCGGCAATGTGCCGGTGCTGCGCATCGGGCGCAATGAAACGCTCGCGCAGGGCGATGGATTGCGGCAGATCCACACTGATCCATAATGCCTGCGGCGCATCAATGCGAAAACGCTGCGTTTCCAACCCTTCGCCCAGATTGACGATGACGCCGTCGGGATGCCGGTCAAGGAATATGCGCAACTTGTCGTCGAATAATTGCGAACGGATACCGTGCGAAGGTTCTGCTTTGCCGAAGTGGCGTGCGTAGTCGTAACTGAGGGCGTGATAGATCTCCAGGCATTTCGGGTCGCGGAGGCAGCCGTCGGCGCGTGCGGCCTCGTTGGCACGGTTGTACAGCGTCCACAAAGTAGTTTCGGGCACGTCGGCGAGTGTCGGTTGAATGGTCGATGGCATGGCGATTTTCTGCAAACGGTGGGAGGTATGAGGAAATATTTTGTGCGTGGAGAATGGTGGATCAGCCCTCTAGCCGCCCGTATGACACGATCCGTAACGACGGCGGAAATCAGCCGGGCGCTCGGCGCCGTCATCGGCGAATAGTCCGCGCCGCGCCTGCACGGCCTGCCGGTGTTCCTGCGTGTAGAGGCCGCGGCGTTTTCGCCCGCCATCGTCCCACGCCCAGCCTTGGGCGACCATGTGGCGCGCAAGGTTGATGCCGTCGGGCAGCAGAATAACATCGGCAATGGCGCGGCCATAACGGTCGCGGGCGTAAATGGTGACGCGCACGCGCTGGCCGGTCGGCACCAGTGCGCGCAGCGCATCACGGGCTTGCGTACCGTGCTGCTGACATAGTTCGGGTGCGTCAATGCCCCGCAGGCGTACCCGCAAACGTTGGCCGTGTCCTTTGCCGCGCCAGGCGGTACGGACGCCGTGGGTGTTTTGGGTGCTGCCGGCCGTGCGTACCCAAAGCGAGTCGCCATCGACTACATAGCTGACGACGTAATGCTCATCGTCCGGGGGCGATGTGGCCGGTGCGATAGAGACGGCGTGCGCCGCTGGCACGAAAAACCGGGCAAGCACGGTCAGCAGCAGAAAGAAGGCGCGCAAGAAATGGCTCGGCATCATCATCTTCTTCTTTGCAGTAAAGATCGGTACGCAACAGTGCCTTCCGGGAGCCTGTGCACTTATGTATTGCGATGCCCACCATTCTAGGCTAGGCGCACTGCAAGCCGCCGGAGGTGGAAATGTCGGAGCGTTCAACGGCATTCGACGTATCTCCGGCGGGATGGCGGTGTAATCGTTATACAAATCCGGCCACCCGCTGCGGGCGCTGATTGGGGGTTATTGAACGGTTTTTGAGCGCTTATTACCGTGCGTGCATGGCATGGCCTACTGCGATTTAATGAGCGTGCCGATCCCCTGGTTGGTAAGAATTTCCAGCAAAAGCGCATGTTCGACGCGGCCGTCGATGATATGCACGCGCTTGACGCCGCTCTGCGCCGCTTCCAGCGCCGAGGAAATCTTGGGCAGCATGCCGCCGGAGAGCGTGCCATCGGCAACCATTGCGTCGATCTGCGCCGGCGTAACGCCGGTGATGAGCCGCCCCTCCTTGTCGAGCACGCCGGGCGTATTGGTGAGCAGAATGAGTTTTTCTGCCCCAAGCGCTTCGGCAATTTTTCCGGCGATGACGTCGGCGTTGATATTGTAGGTCTCGCCTTGCTCGCCGACGCCGATTGAGGCGATGACCGGAATGAAGGCGGCAGCCTGCAAATGAGCGATCAGCGCCGGATCGATAGCGGTAATGTCACCGACCATGCCGAGGTCGATGGTCTCCTGCGGGTTATCCTTGTTGGGCAGCATCAGTTTTTTCGCCCGGATGAAAGCGGCATCCTTACCCGTCAGGCCGACCGCCTTGCCGCCCGCCTGGTTGATGAGATTGACGACATCCTTGTTAACCTGCCCGCCGAGCACCATTTCGACGATTTCCATCGTTTCGGCATCGGTAACGCGCATACCCTGGATGAATTCGCCTTTTTTGCCGATGCGCGTAAGTAGATTTTCGATTTGCGGACCACCGCCGTGAATGACGACGATGTTGATGCCGACCAGCTTGAGCAGCACCACGTCGTGGGCGAAGCTTTGCTTGAGCCGTTCGTCGATCATGGCGTTGCCGCCAAATTTGACGACGATGGTCTTGCCGTGGAAGCGCCGAATGTAAGGCAGCGCTTCGGCGAGAATTTCGGCTTTCTGGGCGGGGATGGGGGCGGTCGCAGTCACAGTCGTAGTAGTGGTCATGGTCGGATTCCTGGTGAACGTGGGAGGAAAAACATCAGGATGCAGGGAGAGAAGAATTCTACGCAAGCCGGATGCAAATAAAAAGGCGACCGGCGAAAATCGTTACGCACCCCGCACCCCGCACCCCGCACCCCGCACCCCGCACCCCGCACCCCGCACCCCGCACCCCGCACCCCGCACCCCGCACCCCGCACCCCGCACCCCGCACCCCGCACCCCGCACCCCGCACCCCGCACCCCGCAACCCGCAACCCGCAACCCGCAACCCGCAACCCGCGCATTTGCGCGTATCATGGGCGGCATGAATTCCCTGTCAGAAAATCCGCGCGCGCCGCTTTCCGTGTGTCCCGGCTGTGGTGCGCAATTCACGTGCGGCGTGAGCAGCACGCAGGCAAGTTGTTGGTGCATGCAGTTGCCCCCCATTGCCTTTGCCTCACTCGGTGGTGGGCAGTGCTACTGCCCGCAGTGCCTGGAAAAAGCGATGGGTGCCGCAGTGGACAATACCGAAGCGGCCGCGCTGGAAACACCGCGGGAAGCGGAGGCAGAAAACCCCGAGCGAAACGCTGACCGCTAAAAGGCTGGGGAAAGATACTGGAACAGGCGCTGAAGCAGACCACAGGAAAGCAGCGGGCGTGGCGCTAGCGAAACGGTTGGGATGGGACTGGCCGCGCGGTTGGCTGCGGATGGCGGCTCGGTAATTGCAGAATCGCCTCCCGGTTTGTCCAGGAAAAACAGGCTGCAGCCGCTTCGCGCCAGGGTAGCCAGCGCCAGGCCCGGTGCTCACCGGGCGCAAGACGGATGGGCAGCGTATCCGCAACGGGCAGTGCATAAACGTGTTCGACGTTGTGCGTGACGCCGGGGGCATAGCGATCCCGCCATTCGGCGAAGATTTCAAAAGTGTTGGTGAGGCGCCAGTCTTCAATTTGCTCATACGCGGCGCGTATGCCCGTTTCTTCTTCGACTTCGCGCCGCGCTGTTTCGATGAGCGCCTCTCCTTCTTCCTGACTGCCGGTGACTGATTGCCAATACCCCGGATGTTTGGCGCGTTCAAGCAGCAGGACGTCCAGCGCCGGCGTGTACATGACGACGAGGACGGAAACCGGGCGTTTGTATGATGCGTGAGGGGCGAGCGCTTGTCGCGCGGCGCCTGCCCGGGCGCTCATGGCTGGCCGTGCAGGTAGAAGATACGGAAGGGAATGTCGCGGTTTTTCCAGCTTTCAGCCGCGAAGGCCAGTACTTCGTTGAGCGTTGCCAGGCTGGATGGGTTGGCCTGCAGTGCTTCGCTATGGGCAAGGATGATGACGTAACCGGCGGCCGGGTGCCAGGAAAAATCGGTCAGATAATCGTTGAGTGCGTCCAGATTTTTGCCAAAGTCGTCCGGAAAGCGGAGGTCGCGCTTCATCGCCTTCAGAAAGCCAGGGATGTTTCGCGCATGACGCAGATCAACGGTAAAAACAGCCTGCCCTAGGTCGCTGGCGGCAGCTTTGAGCGCCGGTAAGTCTTGACCGTCAATACGATAAATCCCCGCCATTTCCGGGCGTGTGGAAAATGTGGCGAGCGGGTCGGCGACCGGGGTGGCTGGAACAGGTCTCGTAGGGCGGGGTGTCATGGCTCGCGGATCCTCCGGAAGCTGCGGTAATGGTTGCCCGTGTAGTAATACTCGCCTGCATCATTGTGCCCTTCACGCCTGCCGTACCCTGGCCCTTCTTGTCTTTGTCCGGTGATGATGCGGCGTGCGCCGCGATGGCGAAGTCCTGGCGTCGGTACGGTGTATTCGCGATAGTAACCGCGCGGCTGGATCGGTAGACGCTTCTCAAAATTCCCGAAGATGCTGCCATCTTTTTCCGGGTAAGGGAACGGGCCGCCGCGCTTGATGAGCGCAAGCGTTTGCGCGGTTTCCGGCGGCAGACTGGCGAGCGAAACTTCAGTCGGCATGCCACCGGTCTGGCCGCGTGCCGCTGCATCTAGCGGCAGTAGACATGCGCAGGCCAGCCAGACCATTGCGGCGATTCGCCAGAACCATACACTCGGCAAGTGCAGACCTTTATTCATTGACATGTTCGCCATGTTGCCGTGCGTTGGATGAGGGGAGTTCGTGGCCGTCAAATGCTGGTTACGGCCGCTTACGCCTTGGCTTCGGCTTTGGCGTCGGTTTTGACATTGCGCAAACGGATATGCAGTTCGCGCAACTGCTTTTCATCGACTTCACTGGGCGCGTTGGTCAGCAGACACTGGGCGCGTTGTGTCTTGGGGAAGGCGATGACGTCGCGGATCGATTCGGCGCCGGCCATCATGGTGGCGATGCGGTCGAGACCAAAGGCCAAGCCGCCGTGCGGCGGTGCGCCGTATTTGAGTGCGTCAAGCAGAAAGCCGAACTTGAGCCGGGCTTCTTCCTCGCCGATCCCGAGCGCCTTGAACACCTGTTCCTGCACGTCGGCGCGGTGAATACGCACCGAGCCGCCGCCCAGCTCCCAGCCGTTGACGGCAAGGTCGTATGCCTTGGCCAGGCATTTTCCCGGATCGGTGGCGAGCAGGTCGACGTGTTCGTCTTTCGGGCTGGTGAAGGGGTGATGGCAGGCAACCCAGCGCTTGTCTTCTTCGTCGTATTCGAACATCGGGAAGTCGATGACCCAGAGCGGCTCCCAGGCGTTGCCGTTAACGAAGCCTTTTTCGTGACCAAGTTTGACGCGCAGTGCGCCAAGCGCATCGTTAACAACTTTTGTTTTGTCGGCGCAGAAGAAAATGAGGTCGCCGCTTTGTGCGCCGGTGCGTGTCAAGATGGTTGTCAACGCAGTTTCGGTGAGATTCTTGACGATCGGCGATTGCAGGCCGGTTTCGTTGGGCTGGTGGACATCATTGACTTTGATGTAGGCCAAGCCCTTGGCGCCGTAAATGCCGACGAATTCGGTGTAGCCATCGATTTCACCGCGCGTCATGCTGGCGCCGCCGGGGACGCGCAAGGCCGCGACGCGGCCGTTTTCGCTGTTGGCGACGTTGGCAAACACCTTGAAGGGCACGTCCTTGACCGCATCGGTGATTTCCGTCAGTTCAAGCGTAACGCGCAGGTCGGGCTTATCCGAGCCGTAGCGGCGCATGGCTTCGGCGTAGGGGAGGCGTGGGAACGGGTTTGGCAGGTCGGCACCAATGGCTTCTTTGAAAACCGTGCGGATCAGGTCTTCCATGATGCTGATAATTTCGCTTTCGTTGAGAAAGGATGTTTCAATATCGACCTGGGTGAACTCGGGCTGACGGTCGGCGCGCAAATCCTCGTCGCGGAAGCATTTGACAATCTGATAGTAGCGGTCGAAGCCGGCAATCATCAGCAGTTGTTTGAATAGCTGCGGCGATTGCGGCAGTGCGAAGAACTGGCCGTCATTGACACGCGATGGCACCAGGTAGTCGCGCGCGCCTTCCGGGGTGCTCTTGGTCAGCATCGGCGTTTCGATGTCGATAAACCCGGCCTGGTCGAGATAGCGGCGGAAGGCCATGGCTGTCCGGTAGCGCAGCTGCATGTTTTTCTGCATTTGCGGGCGGCGCAGGTCGAGTACGCGGTTCGTCAGGCGGACGGTCTCGGAGAGGTTTTCGTCGTCAAGCTGGAAGGGTGGTGTGATCGACGGGTTGAGGACTTCAATTTCATGGCAGAGAATTTCAACTTCACCGCTGGCGATATTGGGGTTGGTCGATCCTGCCGGCCGGGCGCGTACCTTGCCTGTGATCTTCAGGCAGTATTCATTGCGGATCGTTTCAGCGATTTTGAACATTTCCGGGCGGTCCGGATCGCAGACGACCTGAGCCAGGCCTTGGCGGTCGCGCAGATCGATAAAAATAACGCCGCCGTGGTCGCGTCGGCGATGCGCCCAGCCGCAAAGAGTGACTTCCTGGCCGATCGTCTGGGCATTGAGCTGCCCGCAGTAATGAGTTCGCATACTTGGTCCCGGAATGAAAGTTGGACAGTTTTTAATGGGTTTCTGGAAAATTCTGGAGAAGATCGGGCTTGTCGGAAACGCGGCCCGTAGCGCCCGTAGCGATTGACGCCGTTTTGGGCGGGGCGACGACGCCCATCGAGATAATATATTTCAAGGCTTCATCTACGTCCATTTCCAGCTCGATAACATCGCTCCGGCGCAACATCAGGAGGTAACCGGAAGTCGGGTTTGGCGTGGTCGGTACGTAGACGCTGATGTAGTCGCCCTGGAGATGGTTGGCGGCATCACCGCCGGGCGTCCCGGTCAAAAAGGCGATGGTCCAGGCGTCGGCGTGTGGGTAGCGAATCAGCAAGGCTTTGCGAAAGGCTTCGCCGGAGGATGAAAACAGCGTGTCGGAGACCTGTTTGACCGCGCTGTAAATCTTGTTGACGAGCGGAATGTGATCGAGCAGCCGTTCCCACCAGACAACGAACCGCTGCCCGATGAAATTAGCGCCGAGCAGGCCCGTGAGAAAGATAATGAATAGGGTAACGATGACGCCAATGCCGGGAATATTGCGGCCGATTAGGGTGCGCGGATGCATGGCATCAGGCAGTATCTGCAAGACGCGATCGGCTGTGCCGACGATCAGTGAAAGTACCCAGACGGTGATTGCCAGCGGCACCCAGATCAGCAGCCCGGTGATGAAGTAGCGCTTGATTAATTGCTTGCGCACGCTTCAGCTCCTGAGCCGCATGGGCAGGATTTGGTCGATTTGGATTCTGATGATGAGGCGGGCTTGCCTAAGTCTTTAAAGTCGGTCTCGTACCAGCCTTGTCCTTTAAGCTGGAAACTCGCGGCAGTCAATTGCTTGCGGTAGGTACTCTGACCGCATTTTGGGCAGAGGGTGAGTTGCGGATCACTCATTTTTTGTAAGTGATCTTTGGCGAAGCCACAGGCTTCGCAACGATAGGCGTAAATCGGCATGGCGATGGGTAAAAACTTGGTGTAAAAGTTCTGCGTAAAACTTTGTCTGATGCTTAGGATTTTTGATGATGGCAGGGGGCGAAATTATACCGTTATCCGGGAATGGATTCCCTTGTCTATTTGAGTTAAGGATACCTGTTGTTTATGCCAGAACAAACGACATCTGCTGACTGAGTTCTTTGCCCCATAGTGCGGCAATCAGTCCTGCTGTAGCCAGATAAGGACCAAATGGGATCGGAACCTGGCGATCCCGTCTGGCTACGGTGATCAGGGTAACGCCGACGATAGCGCCGACCAATGAAGACAGCAGGATGATCAGCGGCAGCATTTGCCACCCCAGCCAGGCACCGAGGGCAGCGAGTAATTTGAAATCCCCATAACCCATCCCTTCCTTGCCGGTAATGAGCTTGAATGCCCAATAAACTGACCAGAGCGCCAAATAGCCGGCCATAGCCCCGATGACTGCGGAAGTCAGGTCGGTGAAAATTCCGAAAAGATTGAACAGCAGGCCGCACCACAGCAAGGGTTGTGTGATTGAGTCAGGCAGAAGCTGAGTGTCGGCATCAATGAAGGTCAGGGCAATCAGTGCCCAGGTGAACAGTAATATACCGACGCTGATCCAGCCGAAACCAAAATGCAACGCGATGAATCCCGACAACAGGCCGGTCAGCGCTTCAACAAGCGGATAACGCGGTGAGATCGGCGTCTTACAGCCCGCGCATTTACCACGTAACAGAAGCCAGCTCAGGACGGGGATGTTCTCCCACGCAGCGACCGGTCGCAAGCAGGATGGGCAGTGTGAACGAGGTCGCAGCAGCGAAAACGGTTCGCTGGCTAGCATTTCTTCTCCGCGCAATTCTGCGCATTGAGCGCGCCAGTCGTTTTCCATCATTTTCGGCAGACGATAGATAACGACGTTGAGAAAGCTGCCAACCAGCAGGCCGAGAATGCCGCACAATAACGCGAACGACTGGGGATCTGTGGAAAGTACGTTACCCAGTTCTGCCATTAAACGACGGCCCCGAGTTTGAAGATCGGCAGGTACATGGCAACGACCATACCGCCGATAACAACGCCAAGAACGACCATGATCAGCGGTTCCATGAGACTGGAAAGCGCTTCGACGGCATCGTCGACCTCGGTTTCAAAGAAATCGGCAACCTTGCTCAACATGGAATCGAGCGAACCGGATTCTTCGCCGATGGCGACCATCTGCACCACCATATTCGGAAACAGTTCGCTGTTCTGCATAGCATTGGTCAGGCTGACACCGGTGCTGACCTCATTCTGGATCTGCCGCGTTCCAATCTTGTAAACATAGTTGCCTGCCGCACCGCCGACCGACTCGAGTGATTCGACGAGCGGGACGCCAGCGGCGAACATGGTGGATAACGTGCGCGTCCAGCGCGCCATGACCGATTTACGGATGATGTCACCAAAAATCGGTAGGCGGAGGAAAAGGCGGTCAAGCGCGATCTGCATAGTTTCTGATCGCCGCCATGCGTAGAAAAAACCAAAAGTGCCGCCAACGAGGATAAGCAGTAATAGCCAGCCGTTGGCCACCATAAAGTCGGACATGGCGATAACCATCAGGGTCGGCGCGGGCAGATCGGCGCCAAAATTGGTAAATACCTCCTTGAACGCCGGGATCACAAAGATCATGATGACCGCCGTAACGATCATGGCAACGATAATAACTGCAATGGGATAAAACAGGGCAGATTTAATTTTCGACTTGATCGCCAGTATTTTTTCCTTATAGGTCGCTAGGCGTTCCAATATCGTTTCGAGAATCCCGGCCTGTTCGCCCGCGGTGATCAAGTTGCAGTACAGCGCGTCGAAATGCACAGGATACTTGCGGAAGGCTTGCGACAATGAGCTGCCGGTTTCGATATCTGCCCGGATGTCGAGCAACAACTTACCGACTGCCGGGTTGTCGTGTCCGCGCCCAACGATATCGAAGGTTTGCAGTAACGGCACGCCGGCTTTCATCATCGTTGCCAGTTGTCGTGTAAACAGCGCGACATCTTTTTCCGTAACCCTACCGCCGCCACGGAATCTCTGTTTGGTAATTTTTGTGACGAAGATACCTTGGCGGCGTAGCGTTGCATTGACGACCGCTTCGCTCTGGGCGCGCATTTCGCCGCGGATTATCTTGCCCGCCTTGTTTTTACCGGTCCACAAAAATATGGATTCTTTGACTTCCTGCACGCGTCTTCTTACCGGTCTCGATGCAGTTGCCATGAGCTTTCCCTTCCCGAAGATTTACATATTGGTGCTGCCTAGAACTTCGTCGAGCGAAGTCAGGCCTTGTTTGACCTTAAGCAGGCCGGATTGACGGAGATCGTAGACACCTTCCCTTTGCGCCTGTTCTGCGATATCAATTTCAGTGCCGTTGGCCATAATGATGCGCTGAATTTCCTCGCTGACCGGCATCACCTGATAGACGCCTACGCGCCCCTTGTAGCCGCTGCCCTTGCAGCGTTCACAGCCGCCCGGTCCGTAGAGTGTCCAGCTTCCATCAAGGTCGATTTCGGAAAAGCCGGCGTTGATCAGGGTTTCGACTGGCACGTCAATGGGTTTCTTGCAGGTGCATAGCCGTCGTACCAAGCGTTGCGCGGTAATCAGCAGGATGCTGGAAGCAATGTTGAAGGTTGGAATCCCCATGTTCATCAGACGCGTCAGCGTCGATGGCGCATCGTTGGTGTGTAAGGTCGATAACACCATATGGCCGGTTTGAGCGGCTTTGATGGCAATTTCCGCCGTTTCCAGGTCACGAATTTCGCCGACCATGATGATATCCGGGTCCTGACGGAGAAAGGCTTTGAGTGCGACTGGAAATGTCAGTCCCTGGCGGTCGTCGATATTGACCTGGTTGATACCGTGCAACGCGATTTCCGCAGGGTCTTCGGCCGTCGCAATATTGATTCCCGGTTTATTGAGAATGTTCAGACAGGTATACAGAGAGACGGTTTTCCCGGAACCCGTCGGGCCGGTAACCAGCACCATGCCGTAGGGACGCTGAACGGCGTCGAGCAGAAAGGCTTTTTGGTCAGGTTCATAGCCCAGCGCGTCGATGCCGAGTGTGGCGCTGCTCGGATCGAGAATCCGTAACACAATTTTTTCGCCGTACATCGTGGGCAAGGTACTGACACGGAAGTCGATCGTGCGCGTTTTGGAAAGTACGAGGCGCATCCGACCATCCTGCGGTACCCGCTTTTCAGCAATATTAAGCCGGGAAATGACCTTGATGCGCGAAGCAATTTTGTCCTTAAGCGCCAGAGGCGGCGCGGCGATTTCACGTAGGGCGCCGTCAAGACGAAAACGGATACGGTAGCTTTTTTCGTAGGGCTCGAAATGGATGTCCGAAGCACCGTCGTTGATTGCATCAAGCAGTACTTTATGAATGAAGCGAACGATTGGCGCGTCTTCGACGTCGGTATCATCTTCCGGCGCGGGCTCTGCTGCCTGGTCTTCGTCGAACTCGAGATGAATGCTCTCGCTAACCAGGCTTTTTAAAGTCGTATCGGCAGATTCGGCAAGTTTTGCCGCTAACGGCGTGAGCTGATCTTCCCGTACGATAATTGGATCGACGACCAAACCTGTCTGAAAGCGGATCTCATCGAGTGCGCGCAGGTTGGTTGGATCGGCCGTGGCGACCGATAGACGATTGCCGCGTTTATAAAGCGGGATGACCCGATGCGTGGCAACCAACTTGGGATCGATGGCATCCTTGATGATATGAACGCTATCGTAGGCGTTCAGATCAAGCAGGGGGAAGCCGAAAGTCTCTGAAGCGAAGCGGGCAACATCACTTGCCGTCATTTTTTGGGCGGCAACGAGTTGCTGGATAAACGAGGCGCCCATCGCGGCTGCCTGCGAAGTTAGGGCTTCTGCCTCGGTTTCGCTGAGTTTGCCTGCCTGTACAAGCGCTCTAGCCAGGCCGCTTAGCGTCGATGCTTGGGGTTTTGCTGCCATTGGTATGAATCAATTGCTTGAATCTGTTCGATTTTTTACTCGGATAGAAATTTGCGTAGTCAAGCGTACTTTTGTACCGAGAAACACTGTGTATGTCAGTGTAATCATGCATTGAGTTTGTGTATTTGTAAAGTAGCAAATTTCACACTTTATGGAAAATTGAAGTGATCTACCCGGGTTCGATGGATTTGGGCAACACTCTGCCTGGGTTTTATCCCGATGTCACGGGATGTCGACGACAAGGCGGGGTGCAGTAAAATCTCCAGTGTCGGTAATTCAGGGGCAGAATAATCTTGCAAGATTGAGCGCACAATTGATTTCAGGAATTGGCGTATTGATGGGGGTTGAGAACGGCGTGACTCGCTGGGCTACTTTTTATCAGAGTCATGTCTTGATCATCTGACCCATAATTTTTAGTTTGCCTAACCCGAAAAATAACTCTTTCCATCCGGGTGTCTCATTAATTGATATTGATAAAACACTATGCTCGATAATCTGACCCAGCGCCTGGCGCGCGTGATGAAAACCCTGCGTGGAGAAGCGCGGCTGACTGAAACGAATATTGCAGATGCCTTGCGTGAAGTGCGTCTGGCATTGCTTGAGGCCGATGTAGCGCTGCCTGCGGTCAAAGCGTTCATCGCCGCGGTCAAGGAAAAAGCCGTGGGCGAGGAGGTTATCGGCTCGCTGAGTCCGGGTCAGGCGCTGATCGGCGTCGTGCACCGTGAATTGACGGCGTTGATGGGCGAAGCGCACACTGGCCTCAATCTTGCTGTACAGCCACCCGCTGTCGTGCTGATGGCGGGCTTGCAGGGCGCGGGCAAGACGACGACGGTCGGTAAGCTCGCCAAATGGCTCAAGGAAATACAGAAAAAGAAAGCGCTGGTTGTCTCCTGTGATGTGTATCGCCCCGCGGCCATCGAGCAGCTGAAAACCGTTGCAGCGCAGGCAGGGGTTGATTTTTTCCCTTCGACGGTTGGTGAAAAACCGGTTGATATCGCACGCAATGCCGTTGATTGGGCACGTCGGCATTTTTACGACGTACTTTTTATCGATACGGCGGGTCGACTGTCGATTGACGATGCGATGATGAAAGAGATCGCCGAACTGCATGCGGCACTCAAACCGATTGAAACCCTGTTTGTCGTTGATGCCATGCTGGGGCAGGATGCGATCAATACGGCGAAAGCATTCGATCAGGCTTTACCTTTGACCGGCGTGATCCTGACCAAGCTGGACGGTGATGCGCGCGGCGGTGCGGCGTTGTCTGTGCGGTACATCACCGGCAAGCCAATCAAGTTTGCCGGTGTCGGCGAAAAACTGGGCGGTATTGAGGCGTTTCATCCGGAACGCATGGCCTCGCGCATCCTCGGTATGGGTGATGTGCTCTCACTGATCGAAGAGGCACGCAAGGGTGTCGATGAGCAAAAAGCCGTCGAATTTGCCAAAAAAATCAAGTCGGGCAAGAGTTTTGATCTCAATGATTTCAAAGAGCAGATTGGTCAGATGCGCAAGATGGGTGGCATTTCTTCAATGCTTGACAAGCTGCCGGCGCAGTTTGCTCAGGCGGCGAGCCAGCTGCCCGTGGGCGGCGAAGATAAGATTGTGCGTCGTATCGAGGGCATCATCAATTCGATGACGCCGCTCGAACGCAGTAAACCGGAGCTGCTCAAAGCCTCGCGAAAACGCCGTATTGCCGCCGGGGCGGGCGTTCAGGTGCAAGAGGTGAATCGCTTGCTCAAGCAGTTTGAACAGATGCAGAAGGTGATCAAACAGTTTTCCCGGGGAGGCATCGGCAAGTTGATGCGTGGCGTCAAGGGAATGTTGCCGGGACTTCGTTAAATGCTCGCCTGTGCTGATACGGCGCATTGTGCGCCTTGGCCTTTATTTTTATGAAGCCGGTTATTGGGGCGGCTGATTTGTCTGTTGCGCCGGGGCGCTGCCGGGGATAGTGGGCTTAGGCGAGAACAGCCAGTTGGCATGCCATGCGCCCTTGACCATCGTCGGATAGGCAGGTTTGCCTAAACTGCCGTTATAGCGGCCCAAGGCGCGGTAAAGATCGCCTTTTTCGATATCCAGGTAGTGGCGCAAAATTGTGCAGCCGTAGCGCAGGTTGGTGCGTAGATGGAAAAGATTGTCATCGGGCTGGCCGATAACCTTGATCCAGAAGGGCATGACCTGCATGAAGCCGCGCGCGCCCGCCGAAGACACGGCATATTTCTTGAAACCACTTTCCACCTGGATCAGCCCAAGCACAAGCTGTGGATCCAGCCCGGCGCGCGTTGCTTCGTAATGCACGGTGCGTAGAAACTCCAGCCGCGCTTCGCGGTTGGGCATGCGCTTGGCCAGGCGGATGGACATCTCGCTCAGCCAGTCGACGGCTTCCAAGGGGGTTCTGAAGGAAGTTCTAGGCGGTGCCTGATCGGCAATGGTACGCGACAGCGCGGCACGGACGCTGTCTGAAAGCGGTTCGTACTTCTGTGCGCCGGCCAAAGCGATGGCCGGTGTAGCCAGTAGAATCAGGGCAAGACAGATCCGAACCGGGGTTGGTTGCAGCGTATACAAATTCCGCCCAGGAAGGCGGCTTGAAATGCTCTCCGAACCGCGGCCTGCGGTCCAGCCTACGATATGGCTCAGGCGGCGCACAGACGCGCTTTCAGGAATGCGATGATTTCGCGGGCAGGTACCATCTTCGCTTCGGTATCGCGGCGTCCTTGGTATTCGAACAGCCCTTCCTTGAGACCGCGTTCGCCGATGACGATACGATGTGGGATGCCGATCAGTTCCATATCGGCGAACAGCACGCCGGGGCGCTCGTTGCGGTCATCGAGCAGAACATCGATATCGGCTGCCTGCAAATCGGTATAGAGTGCGTCGGCTGCCGTTCTGACTGTTTCACTTTTGGCATAACCCATTGGAACGATGCAAACCGTAAATGGCGCAATGGCCGCGGGAAAAATGCAGCCACGTTCGTCGTGACATTGCTCGATAGCCGCACCGACGATGCGCGTGACACCGATACCGTAACAGCCCATTTCCATAAACTGGCTTTGGCCGTTCTCGTCGAGAAAACTGCAATTGAGCGCCTCGGCATATTTGGTGCGCAATTGAAAGATATGCCCGACCTCAATGCCGCGACGCAGCTCAAGCACGCCTTTACCGTCTGGTGAAGGATCTCCGGCGACGACATTGCGAATATCTGCAACGATGGAAGGTTCCGGCAGATCACGGCCGAAATTGACACCGGTCAGGTGGAAGCCCGCTTCGTTGGCGCCGCAGATGAAATCGCTCATGGCGGCGACGGTGCGGTCGGCAATGATGCGTACTTTGGCCGGGTCAACGCCGACCGGGCCGATGTATCCGAGCTGGCAACCTAGGAAGCGTTCGATTTCAGCATCGGTGGCAAACCGGAAGGGATCAAGCCCCGGCAGCTTGCCTGTCTTGATCTCGTTGAGAGTATGGTCGCCGCGCAGCAATAGCAGTGTAAAAGCCTCATCGTGCATGACGGCGATGGCTTTGACCGTTTTTTCAAATGGCAACCCGAGATAGTTGGCGACATCTTCGCAGCGCGTCTGATTCGGTGTGGCGACCTTGCGCATCGATTCGCCGGCCGCGCCGCGTGGCTTGGTCGGCGCGAGTGCTTCGGCGAGTTCAACGTTGGCGGCGTAATCGGAATCCGAACAATACGCAAGCGCATCCTCGCCAGAATCAGCCAGTACGTGGAATTCGTGCGAACCGGTGCCGCCAATCGAACCGGTATCCGCAGCGACAGCACGGAATTCCAGTCCCAGACGGGTAAAAATCCGTGTGTAAGTGTCAAACATATTGCGGTATTCACGTTGCAGATCGTCAAAACTGGCGTGGAAAGAGTAGCCGTCCTTCATCAGAAATTCGCGGCCACGCATAACGCCGAAACGTGGACGAATCTCGTCGCGGAATTTCGTCTGGATCTGGTAGAAGTGCAACGGTAGCTGGCGATAGCTTTTGACATCGCGACGCACGATATCGGTGATAACTTCTTCGTGTGTTGGGCCGACGACGAAATCACGCTGGTGGCGGTCTTTCAGGCGAAGCAGTTCGGGGCCGTATTTTTCCCAGCGACCAGACTCTTGCCACAGTTCCCCCGGCTGCACGGCCGGCATCAGCAGTTCGACGGCACCGGCATGATTCATTTCTTCGCGGAGGATGTTTTCTACCTTGCGCAGGATGCGCAGACCGAGTGGCATCCAGGTATAAATGCCGCCGGCGAGGCGTTTGATCAGTCCGGCGCGTAGCATCAATTGGTGACTGACAATCTCGGCGTCGTTGGGGGCTTCCTTAAGCGTGGAAATAAAAAATTGCGAGCTGCGCATAATAGGTCTGAATACCCTAGGTCTAAAAATAAAAATGCAATTCTACAAGAGCGATCAGCGAAGACGAAGTGCATAAGATATAAACCCAGGATGCATTGGCTGGCATTTTGTGCAGATCGACCTACTCGTGTGCGATGTCGTCACAATCAGGCGGATAGCCGGAATTTGATCTATGGCTGGATGACTCGAACTTTCTTGTCTTCCTGTCTCTGTCTGAAGACGCAGGTTAAAGGCAGGGGTTATGCGGTGTCGTGCCCCGCCGGGATGGCTAAAAATTAGCCTGTTGTCCGCTCTGTTTTCAGAAAGCCTGGGTTGATTGCGATCTACCCAGCGGTGCGTAGCCTTACGCATATCCTCTGGCCGGTTTTTTTCGAAAATCATGCAGCGCAACGGATTCGTGCTGATGTGCTATTTCAGCTTTTGAACGTCATGGTAGGAATACGAGGAAGGCTGATAACAAAACACGACTTGCTAGGTGTGTTTTTGGTACCGCGGTGCTTTCCAAGTGAAGAGAAATGTGAAAGAATCCTCTTAACTCATAGATTAAGCAGGTTATTGATATGCTCGACCGTGAAGGGTATCGCCCGAACGTCGGCATCATTCTATGCAACGCTCGAAACGAGGTCTTTTGGGGAAAGCGCATTCGGGAGCATTCGTGGCAGTTTCCACAGGGAGGGATTAAGCGAGGGGAGTCGCCTGAACAGGCGATGTTCCGTGAACTCCATGAGGAAGTTGGTTTGTTTCCCGAACATGTGAGCATCCTTGGCCGAACCCGTGACTGGTTGCGCTACGATGTGCCGGTGCATTGGATCAGACGTGAATGGCGTGGCAGTTACCGTGGGCAGAAACAAATCTGGTTTTTGTTGCGCTTGACGGGGCGTGATTCCGATATTTCTCTGCGTGCCTGTGACCATCCGGAATTTGATGCATGGCGATGGTCCAATTATTGGGTTTCGCTAGATTCGGTAATTGAATTCAAACGTGGTGTCTACGAACAGGCGCTCAATGAGCTGGCACGTTTTCTTGATGCTGATTACCGCAGAATGCGACGTAATCGTGCACGTCACAGGGTAACCTCCAGTTTTGAAGAAGTTGGCTAGATCCGGAGTATGAGTGAGTCTTTTATGCAGGAGACAAGCGGCATATGCATGCTGGTTCCCTGCTGCGTGTAAGAACGTGTTCATAGTCTCTGCTGTAAAGTATCGTTATGAACAGAAAAGCCTACCCAAGCGATATAAGTCGCACACAATTTGCTACTCTTCTTCCTCTTTTGGAAAGTGCTCGCAGACGCACAGCACCGCGCAAAGTAGACTTGTACGATGTCTTTTGTGCCATTCTCTATCTTCTACGCAACGGCTGTGCCTGGCGTGCCTTACCGGGCGATTTTCCCAAATGGCGCACCGTTCATTCCTACTTCCAAAGATGGAGTGAGCCCCGGGAAAGTGGCATCAGTCTCTTTGAGGAAGCGTTAAAAAAAATCAGGTGGCCGCAGCACGTCGCAAGCAGGGACGCCATGAAGCAACCACTTTCCTGATTATTGATGCGCAGAGCGTGAAGAACACGGATACCGCCATGGAAAAAGGCTACGATGCGGGCAAGAAGGTTAGCGGTATCAAGCGACATATAGCGGTTGACACGCAAGGTTTGCCGCATGCCCTTGCGGTAACGACGGCGGATGTTACGGATAGAAAAGGCGGCCTGGTGGCATTGGAACGTGACAGAGATAATCTTGGTGCGGTACAAAAAGTCCTTGCCGACGGAGGTTACACGGGTCAGGCATTTGCTTCGTCGGTACAGGAGTTGATTGGTGCGGAAGTAGAGATTGCCAAACGAAACGAATTGCAGCGTTTTGCGGTATTGCCAAAGCGATGGGTAGTAGAGCGCAGTTTTTCCTGGTTGGAAAAGAACAGGCGGCTTTGGAAAAACTGCGAGCGTAAGTTGAGTACCAGTCTGCAAATGGTAGTTTTGGCTTTCTTGGGAATCCTGCTACGAAGACTATGAACACGTTCTAAGAGCAAAACGGTATTCTAGTCATTGGTTCGACGTGGCAGCCATTGACTTTTCTGTGGCTCTTGCAATAAAATCTGCCGCTTTCTGTCATTAAGATAAATAAGGACGACGTCCGAAATGAAGACATTTTCTGCCAAACCGCATGAAGTAACGCGAGAGTGGTTCGTGGTCGATGCTACTGATAAGGTATTGGGGCGTCTAGCGGCTGAGATTGCTCGCCGTTTACGCGGCAAGCACAAATCCGAATATACGCCTCATGTTGATACCGGCGACTATATTGTCGTGACAAATGTCGAGAGTATTCGCGTTACTGGTAACAAAGCCAATGACAAGAAATACTATCGTCATTCTGGTTATCCTGGTGGCGTGTATGAGACGAACTTTGCCAAAATGCAGCAACGTTTTCCTGGGCGCGCGCTTGAGAAGGCTGTTAAAGGGATGCTCCCGAAAGGGCCTTTAGGCTACGCGATGCTCAAGAAAATGAAGTGTTATGTCGGCGCCAACCATCCCCACGCGGCTCAGCAGCCGAAAGTTCTGGAAATCTAAGAGAGTTCTTCATATGGCTGATAATTTCTATTATGGTACGGGGCGCCGTAAAAGTGCCGTTGCGCGGGTTTTCATGAAGCGAGGCTCAGGCAATATTGTGGTCAACGGTAAACCGGTTGATGAGTTCTTTTCGCGTGAGACCGGGCGGATGATTGTGCGGCAACCACTTGAGCTGGTTGATCAGTCCCAAGGGTTTGATATCATGGTCAATGTTTCTGGCGGTGGGGAGTCTGGTCAGGCTGGTGCGGTGCGGCATGGTATTACGCGTGCGTTGATTGAATATGATATTGCGTTGAAACCCGCTTTGTCGCAAGCTGGATTCGTTACTCGTGATGCGCGCGAAGTTGAGCGAAAAAAGGTTGGCCTGCACAAAGCGCGTCGCCGTAAGCAATTCTCGAAACGTTGATCGGATTTGCTTTGTAGTGTTCTTCTTTACCAAAGAAAGCCGCCTTATGGGCGGCTTTCGTTTTCTATGTCTTGATTGTGATGGAGATAGGTGGTGAATTCCAGAGCTGCCTCAAAGCTTAGACGTTTGCGTCAGCGGTTTGGCATTGGCGCACCACGTGTGGCAATACGCAGGCATATCCCATGGTATTGGCGCGTTTTGTCAGGTATTGTTTTAGTGGCAGCAGTCGCATTCATTTTATGGGGTTACGAAACATTCTATCTAAGGACGCGATTGACGACTGCCCATGATCAGGAGGAGTCGTTACGTGAAATCCAGTCTTTGCGCAACCATGTGATGGAACTTGATCGTGAACTGACTAAGTTGCGAGGCATGACGAGTACGGAAGACAGTCGTCTGCAGATTGAGAAGACGACGTTGCAGCAATTGTCCGAACAGGTTAGAGCGCTGGGGATAGAGAATGCTGCACTGAAGCAGGATCTGGCGTTTTTTGAGGAATTGATGCCTTCTGCCACTTTAGGCGATAAAACTGGTTTCAAAATCAATCGGTTACGTGTCGAACCGGGCAAAAATAACGGGGAGTTTCAGTATCGGATGTTGGTCGTTTATAACGCGGGACGCCATGCTACGCCGAAAGCGATGCAGGGACGCCTGCGCCTGATTGTCAAAATTCGGCAGAGCGGGAAGAATGCTACGATATCAATTCCCACCAAATCGGAGGAAAATACGGAGCGTTTCCTTTTTGAGTTGAAGTCGCTTCACCGGCTCGAAGGGGTTTTTGCCATACCGCAGGATGCGATACTGAGATCGGTGGAAGCCCAATTGTTGCAGGATGGCGCAGTTCGCGCCAAACAGTCTGTCGTGTTTTAAGGAGGGATTATGTTTGGTACAAAAAATAGCGGAGCAGCAAAAAACGCGATTGATACGCTGATTGGCATTAACACCAAGATAGAGGGGGATGTGACCTTTTGCGGCGGTTTGCGGATCGATGGCGAAGTGCGCGGGAATATCCGTTGCGAGGAAGGTCAGCAGGGAACCTTGGTTATCAGTGAAAAAGCCACTGTTGAAGGCGAGGTGCGTGTCGGACATGTCGTAGTCAATGGTACGATCATTGGCCCTGTCAGCGCGAGTGAGTCTCTGGAACTCTTGTCTGCGGCGCATGTCACAGGCGACGTAGAGTATCAGCAAATCGAGATCCAGCAGGGTGCTGTCATTGAAGGACGTTTGGTTCATCTTCCTGGCGCCAAGAATGTTGAGCTTAAACTGGCATCGAATAGTGGACTGGCTGACTGATCTTGATCCAGCCATAGGAGGTTGAAGAAATGAATACTGCCGCAGAATTGCCAATGCCTTTTGTATTTACCGATAGCGCTGCCAATAAGGTCAAAGAACTCATCGTAGAGGAAGGCAATCCAGATTTGAAACTGCGCGTATTTGTGACAGGAGGCGGGTGCTCCGGGTTCCAGTATGGTTTTACATTTGACGAAGAAACCAGCGATGACGATACGGTGATGCAGAAAAATGGCGTTACTTTGTTGGTTGATCCGATGAGCTATCAGTATCTTGTCGGCGCGGAAATTGACTATACGGAAGACCTTGAAGGCTCGCAGTTCGTTATCAAAAATCCGAATGCCACATCGACCTGTGGTTGCGGCTCATCCTTCTCCGCCTAATACCGGCCTGCGGGCAGGGAGCGCGTTATTTGAATGAAGACGACACGATCGATCGTTGGTGGTTGATTGGAAGGCTGGTCAATTCGTGTTTGCTTTTTAGGTATTGATAGATATTTTATGCCGGCTATCTATGGTTGCCGAGCCTGAATGCAGCTGCTTTAACACGCGGGTAAGCGTTGTGGCTGATGAAGTTGGTTTTTTCTTATAACCCTCCTATAAAGTAGCGAGCTGAAAACGAAAACCTACACAAATATAGCAGGGTGAAGCAAAGTTATTTGAAGCGCTAAATTTTTCGGCTATTGTGTCGTGAACAGCGATTAACAAAGGTGAAGTCTTGAGTAACTACTACACGACGCGCCGAATGTGGATTGAAGAAATTCCTGATGATGTCGTTGACCAGATGGCGGCCTTATATCTGGATCATTTTGACGGCACGTCCTATACGTTATTTTGCAATGATTTAGCTGATAAGGACGAAGTGATTCTGCTGTACTGCCATGAGGAATTGTGTGGCTTTACGGTACTCAAAATTTTTTCTGATGACTGGAATGGACGCCGTGTACGTATTGTCTATTCCGGAGACACTATCGTTGCGCCCCAACATTGGGGGCAGCAATCCTTGGCTTTTGCATGGATTGCGCGTGTTGGTGAGATCAAGCGAGAAATGCCGGAATACCCGCTTTTCTGGTTTCTGCTGGTCAAAGGGCACCGTACTTTTAAGTATCTGTCTGTTTTCGGAAAATCATTTTTCCCTCATTGGTCGGAATTTCGTCCTGATTTGAAATGCTTAGCCGATCAATTGGCGATCAAAAAATTCGGCAGTGACTATGATGCAAATGCCGGTGTGGTTTGTTTCTCTGAATCGCGCGGACATCTTAAATGCGAGATCGCTGAACCTACGCCAGAAGAAATGCAGCGGATATCCACCCGTTTTTTTATGGAAAAAAATCCGGGCTATCGTCTGGGGCATGAACTCGTCTGCCTTTGTGAATTGGAATCCCCGAACATGAAACCGCTTGCCGCGCGGATATTCAATAAAGCCAGCCGCGCAGCAGGTGTCGATATTTCATGAGTGGCAACTTTCAGGATGGTGAGGGAGCTGCGACAGAGAGGGGGGAGCAGAAAAATGCCTGGCTGCTGCAAACCCTAAAACGAAACCGGAATACTGCCTATCTGAAGCAGTTTGGTTCTCCTGAAACAGCGGCCGCGTTCCGGGAACGTGTTCCTGTGTGTATTTACGAAGACCTCTCGCCTTGGTTAGCACGTATTCAGGCGGGTGATGCAGACATTCTTTTCGCCGGACGCCCTGTTGCCTACGAACGGACAGGGGGTAGTACAGGCGGCGTCAAGTTGATTCCTTATACTGACGAAGGGTTGTCTGACTTCCAGAATGATATTGTGCCTTGGCTGATCGACACCATCCAGACGCATCACATCACGGGCCGTGTCTATTTTTCCATTAGTCCGGCGACTCGGCCGATAGCGTTCAACAACGGCATTCCGGTCGGATTGCCCGATGCGGCCTACCTTGGCGAAATCGCAGGCGGCATGCTTACCGCCATGACAGCGGTGCCACTAGATGTGGCGAATCTTTCTGATGTGACGCAATGGCGGCAGCGAACGCTTGCGTATCTCAAAGCAGCCAGTGATCTTGAGCTGATTTCGGTGTGGAGTCCGACGTTTCTGTTGCGCTTGCTGGACGAAATTCCCGATCCGCAGGCATGTTGGCCGCGTCTAAAAATTGTCAGCTGTTGGGCGTCGGCCTCATCCCGACGGTTTGCCGATGAAGTTCAACGGCGACTCCCGCATGCCCGCCTGCAACCAAAGGGATTGCTGTCGACCGAGGCGGTAGTGACCGTACCCGATAGAGAGGGGCGCCCGCTACCCGCTCGCCATGTGTTTATCGAATACGCCAAAGACGGACGCTTTTTTCTGGAAGATGCGTTGCAAATGGGTGAGGTGTATGAGGCAATTGTAACGACGGCTAGCGGGCTGTATCGTTACCGAACGGGCGATTGGCTCAGATGTGAAGGGCACACGAAACAGGGGCGCCCCATTCTGGAATTTGTCGGGCGCGGTGCGCTGACCTGTGATCTGGTTGGAGAGAAATTGAATGAGTCTTTTGTGGCTCGTTGCCTTCAGGCATTATCTGCGTTGCCGGTATCTTCCATGCTGTTGCCCGATGCTGACTGCCCAGGCTATGTGCTTATCTGTACGCGTGCCCCAAGCGAGGCAGTGCTGGCAGAGTTGGAAGCATTGCTGTGTACTAACCCTCAGTATGCGTATGCGCGCAGGCTCGGACAGCTTGCACCGCTGCGGGTATTAACGCATCTGGAACCATTTCGGGTTGTTGAGCGTACGATGCTGGCGCGCGGTGCGCGGCTCGGCGATATTAAACCGCTGGCCTTGCGCCGAGAGGCATTTTGGTTACCTCTATTTAAATCTTTCTGCCCATGAAAATTACACTGATTTCGCCCAAAGGCCCGCTTTATCGCGTGCGCGGTGGCATTTTCAAGCGTTCCCTTCGTTATCAACCGCTGACCTTGCCTACACTCGCGGCGCTGGTGCCAGCGGATATGAACGCCGAAATTACGCTGATTGATGAAGGCATTACCCCTATCCCGGAGACGATCGATGCCGATCTGATCGGGATGACCGTCATTACCGGCACGGCACGGCGAGCCTACGAGCTGGCGGTACGCTTTCGTAGCCAGGGCCATACGGTCGTTCTTGGCGGTCCGCATGTCACGTTGGTGCCCGAAGAAGCAGCGCGCCATGCCGACGCGATTTGTATAGGCTATGCCGAAGACAGTTGGCCCGCATTGCTGCGTGACTGGGCGGCCGACCACCTGCAACCGGTATATCGCCAGGCGCCTGATTTTTCCTTAAATCGCCTGGATGTGCCGCATGCACGTCGGGATCTGTTTGATTCACGTCAATTTTTGACACAGGCTGTTTTCGAAGCGACGCGGTCGTGTGCGCATGCCTGCGAGTTTTGTGTCGCGCCCACCGCCTGGGGGCGCCAGCAATATCAAAAACCCGTCGATTGGGTCATTGAAGACATTCGTCGCGTTGGGCAGAAACGGATTCTCTTTGTCGATCTCAATCTGATTTCTGACCGCAATTACGCCAGGGAGCTATTTACGCGGCTGATCCCATTGAATGTGCAATGGTTTGGCTTGTCGACCGTTCTGCTGGCGCTAGATGCCGAACTGCTGGAGCTGGTGGCGCGCAGCGGTTGCCGCGGACTGCTGCTCGGCCTGGAGACCGTCACACCGGAAAGCCTTGGAGATGCCGGAAAGCGTTTCAACGGTGCGGTACATTTCAAGGATTTCATCGCTGACTTGCATCGGCTCGGCATCGCAGTCCAGGGGTGTTTTGTTTTTGGTCTGGAGCATGATACGCCCGATGTTTTCGACGCGACGGTGGAGTTTGCGATCGACGCCGGCGTTGACCTGCCGCGCTTTGCCGTCCTCACGCCGTTTCCGGGGACGCCGTTATACCGTCGTTTGGACGCCAGCGGTCGAATCCTTAGCCGGGATTGGGACCTCTATGATGGGCAACATGTCGTTTTTCAGCCGTACAACATGTCAGTGCGCGAACTTGCGGAAGGCCACGAACGCGCCTGGAAAGCAACTTATCGCTGGTCGGCAATTGCCAGACGTCTGTGGCGGGCGCGCAACTTCCGGCCACTGGCACTGACTGCCAATTTCGGCTACCGATTTTATGCGCACAATTTGCATCGTTTCTACACGTGCGACTGGCCGATGCAGCCCCTGCCTTCGCTATCCACAGATAAGAAGGCGGTGAGCAGCGTGGTGTTTCAACCGCCAAAGTCTTCAGCGCGCACTCAGAGAACCGTATGCGGTTGACCTTAGTGCAGCCGGCCATCGGTCATCGCGTTGGCGAGTCTTACATCCGCTCCTGGCAGATGGAGCCCCTGCCGATCGCCGTGCTTGCGGGGCTGACAGGCCGTCATATTGAGCTGCGTTTTCACGATGACCGACTCGAAACCATCCCTTTTGACGAACCGACCGATGCTGTCGCCATCCCTGTTGAAACGTATACTGCCCGGCGGGCGTATCAGATCGCCCAGCGCTTTCGGCAACACGGCGTCCCGGTCATTCTTGGGGGGTTCCACCCTACGCTGATGCCGGAGGAAGCCTCGTGTTTCGCCGATGCCGTGGTGACTGGCGAAGCTGAGGCCGTATGGCCTGAAGTCATGGATGACCTGGCGCATGGAACGCTGAAAGCTCGTTACGACGGCGGGACGCGCCTTGATTTGTCCGCCATTTCGGTAGATCGCGGCATTTTCCGGAATAAGCGCTATTTGCCGATTGGTCTGGTGGAGACAGGGCGGGGGTGCCGTTTTCCGTGCGAGTTTTGTGCCATCCAGACCTTTTTCCAGCGCAGTTATCGTGTTCGTCCGGTGGGCGATGTCATTCGTGAGCTGGAAGGTTTGCGCGCCAGCAGAAAACTGTTTTTCTTCGTTGATGACAATTTTGCCGGACAGATCGACGACAGGCGCGAATTGCTTTCGGCGCTTGCGCGCCTGTCCCTGCGCTGGATTACGCAGATGAGCATTCATGCAGCGCACGATGAATCGTTTGTGCGGCAACTCGCGCGTAGCGGGTGCCGTGGCGTCCTCATTGGCTTTGAGTCGCTCAATGAGGCTAATCTGCTGCTGATGCGCAAACGTTTCAACACCATGCGCAGCGGTTATGCGGGGGCGCTGGCGAATTTGCGTCAGCATGGCATTGGCGTATATGGGACGTTCATTTTTGGCTATGAGCACGATACGGCAGATGCTTTTGCCGAAGCGGTTGACTTTGCTCAGGCGCAGAAAATGTACCTTGCGGCATTTAATCATCTGACGCCGTTTCCCGGTACGCCGCTTTATCGGCGTTTGCAGGATGAGGGTCGCCTACGCTTCGATGCCTGGTGGCTGGATTTGCGCTACCGTTACAACGAGCTTCCTTTCGTGCCCAGGCAATTGTCACCGGAAGCCGTCACGCAGGGGTGTGTCGAGGCACGCCGCCGCTTTTATGCCTGGTCCAGCATCCTTCGGCGCAGTTTGGGTAATCGGGGCGATGGATTCATGTTTCGCCATTTTTTTCCGATCAACGCGTTGCACCGGAACGAAATTTCTCTGCGCAACGGCTATCCGCTGGGTGATGAAAGCGAATTTGTCTTGGACGCGCCATGATTCACCTACGCCTTGCCACGCCTGATGACGACGCTACGCTGCGTGCATTGTTGCGCAGCAACCCGATGCCTGGGTGGGTCAGCATGGCAATGACGCGAGAGCCGTCTTTCTTTGCAGGCGCCGGCCATTTCGGGCGCGAATGGGTAGTGCTGGGACATGCTGCGGAAGATGTGGGTGAAAAGAAAGACGCAAGGCGTACCGGTATAGGAGAGGCCGGCGAGGCGGTAGGAATGTACGTTTGTACCGAACAGCCGCTGCACTGGAACGGCGTGCAGACCCAGGTGGGCTATCTGGGCGGTTTGCGGATAAACCCGCGCTATCGACATCGCTTGCGGCTCCTCAAAATTGGCTATGCGTCGATTCCGCATTTTACGGCAGAGTGCAAGGCCGCTCTTTGGTATACCGCAATTGCGTCGGAAAACCGGACGGCGCGTCGATTGCTGGAGGCCGGTCTGCGCGGCCTGCCGCGCTATCGTCCGCTGAACGAGCTGGTTACGCTGGCGCTCCCCAAAGCGCGCGGTCGCCGGCATGGGGCATGGCGGCGGGCGATGCCTGGCGAACTGGAAAATCTTTGCCGCTTCCATAACCAACAGGCAGGTCGTTACCAATTTTCGCCGGTGATCGATCCCGTGCGGGCAGAGGCGACAGGTGCGGTTTTTTATTGTATCGATGGCAACGCTGGCCCGTCGGCCGTGATGGCGCTTTGGAATCAGCAGGCCTATAAACAGGCGATGGCCTGCGCCTACCGGCTGCCGCTGAATGCATTGCTGCCGCTCTACAATGGTTACGCCCGCCTGGCAAAAAGAATCGTCCTGCCGCCGCCTGGGAAAGCGCTCGACCAGACATTTCTTGCCTTTCTTGCCGTGTCAGAAACGTGTGAAGACGAGTTTCCAATGCTGATTGAAGACGCGCTCGCACTTTGCCCAACGGCAGTGATGAGTCTGGGCCTGCATGCCGGCCATCGCTGGCTCGACCCGGTGCTCAAGCGCTTTCGGCCGACCGCCTACCGGACGTGGATCTACACCGTTGCTTTTGACGATGTCGTGCAGCATTGCGCTTGCATTACGCTGCCCGATGGCCGCCCTGCCCAACCGGAGGTGGCCGTGTTATGAGGATTGCGCTCATCCGCCCGAATATGGGCGATTACCGTTCCGGCGATGCCATGCCGCCGCTGGTCATGGGTATTCTGGCGGCGCGGGCAAGCGGGCACGAAATTCTTTTTTACGACGATAGGGTCGAGGCCGTGCCGGAGAAACTGGATGCCGATCTCGTCGCCATGAGCGTTGAAACCTTTACCGCCCGCCGTGCTTATGAACTTGCGGCGCATTTTCGACGGCAAGGTATGCGGCTGGTCATGGGTGGATATCACCCGACTTTTTTACCGCAGGAAGCGTTGGCGCATGCCGATGCGATCATCATCGGCGATGCCGAGGGCGCATGGGAGCGCCTGCTTGCCGATGCTGAAGCCGGGTGTCTGCATCGGATTTATCGGGGCGATAACGATGCGCCGATGACGCAATTGCGTATCGATCGCTCCATTTTTGCTGGAAAGTCTTATGCGCCCGTCGATTTGGTCCAGTACGGACGCGGTTGCCGGTTTGCCTGCGACTTTTGTTCGATTCATGGTTTTTATGGCCATCGGGTGCGGGTGCGGCCGGCTGTGGACGTTCAGCGTGAACTAGAAGCAATCAGGGAAACCGTTGGCCGTAACCGCCTGTTGTTTTTCGTCGACGACAATCTATTCAGCAACCGGGAAAATCTGACAGCGCTGCTGGCAGCCATTCGTCCGCTCGGATTGCGTTGGTCATGCCAGATCAGTATCGATGTCGCACGTGATCCAAAGCTACTCGACGGCTTGGCTGAGGCCGGTTGCCGCTATGCGCTCATCGGCTTTGAGAGTCTGGAGCCGGAAAATCTTGCCCAGATGAAAAAGCGCTGGAATCAGGTGTCCGGCCATTACCTCGACGTCGTGCGCGCATTGCACCGGCGCGGCATCGGCATCTATGGAACATTCGTTTTCGGTTATGACCGCGATACGCCGGAAACCATTCGCCGTAGTCTGGATTTTGCCCTGGAGGCGCGGCTGGAAATCGCCAATTTCAACCCGCTGACGCCAACGCCAGGTTCCGGACTTTACCAGCGTCTCGCACAAGAGAAGCGGCTGTTATCGCCGCAGTGGTGGCTCGATCCCAAATATCGGTACGGCGACCCGATTTTCATCCCACGTGCTATGTCGCCCGAAATGCTGGCGCAGGAGTGTTTTGAGGCTAAGCGCCGTTTTTACGCCTGGTCGTCCATCGCCCGGCGTGTATTGGGCGGCGATATGCCATTTTCCGGCTTTTGTACGGCAATCACGGCTATCGCTAACCTTATTTCCCGCCGCGAAATTTATCGCAAGCAGGGACGTGTGCTTGGCACCTAGGAAAACGTGTGAAAGTTACCCTGATCAAGCCGACGATCGGCCGCCGCGAGCATAGCCTGTATGTCGACGAAGGGCGTATGGAGCCTCTGATGCTGGGCGTGCTCGCTGGCCTGACGCCGCCGGATATCGAGGTTGTTCTGTACGATGACCGGATGGAGGCGATTCCTTACGATGAGCCAACCGATCTTGTCGCCATCACTGTCGAAACCTATACCGCACGGCGGGCATACGAGATTGCCGCAGAATTCCGGTTGCGGGGTGTGCCGGTTATTCTGGGCGGAATGCATGTTGCGCTTTTGCCGGAAGAGGCAGCCATGCACGCCGATAGTATTTTTGTCGGTGATGCCGAAACGGGTTGGCTACAGGTGCTTGCCGATGCCCGCACCCAGCGGTTGCGGCGGCGCTACGACGGTGCGCCCGGCATTGCACAATCCGGCAATGTTCGTCCGCGGCGCGATCTGTACGCCGGCAAAGGCTATCTGCCGATTACCTTGATGCAGTTCTCGCGCGGATGCCGCTTTGCGTGCAGCTTTTGTGCAGTGAGTCAGTATTTCGGCAAAAAGCACTACCTGCGCCGGATTGATGAAGTTGTGGCTGAGATCGAGAGCCAGCCGCGCCATTTCATTTTTTTTGTCGATGACAACATTGCCTCGGATCGTATGGCGCTTAAAGAGCTGTGCCATGCGCTCATCCCGCTGTGCGTGCATTGGATCAGCCAAGCCAGCCTCGATGTGACGCAGGATCGGGAGTTGATGCGGCTCATGGAACGAAGCGGTTGCTGGGGGCATGTCATGGGCTTTGAGTCGATTAGCCCTGGAAGTTTGCGGGATGCACGCAAGTCGCCGAATATCCGGGGGTTTTCGCATTACGCGCAGGAGATTGCCGTTTTGCGCGACCACGGCATGCAAACATGGGCGGCATTTACGCTGGGCTACGACCACGATACGCCCGCCAGTATCCGCGCAACGGTGGACTTTGCGCTACACAATAAATTTACCTTCGCTGCTTATAATATTTTGATGCCCTATCCGGGGACGCCGCTTTATCGCAAGCTGGCGCAGGAAAACCGGCTGCTCTATGACGGCCGGTGGTGGTTACATCCAGAATACCGATTCAACCATGCGGCCTTTCGCCCGGCGCGCATGTCGCCCGATGAACTCACGAAGGCTTGTCACGCTGCGCGCACGCGTTATAACAGCCTGGGGGGTATGGTCTGGCGATTTTCGGACTGGCAAACCAGTTTCCGCTCTTTGGGAAGGGTTTTATCGTATTGGCGTTACTCGTTATTGTTCCGCAAGGAAGTGTATAAGAAGCACGGTATGAAATTCGGACTGCGATGATTTCTGCAATTCGGCTTTATCAATATATTGCGCCGCTTATTTTGACGCCTGCATCATGGTATTTATGGTGGCATGAGTACGATAATTTGCAGCAGACGCTGGCAGCGTGGCTGACGCCTATCTTGTGGGCATACATCGTGCCGGCCGTTGGTACCAACGTGTGTCAGGTGTGGGAATTTGATGTCCGCTGGAAACTGGGGCGTTTTCGACCTCATCATGGTTTTGTTTTCGGCAGCGCTACGGCGATGATCGCCTGGCTTGTGCATGGACGACCGGTGGATGGCTTTGCCGACGCGCTGCGTTATGCACTGGTTCTCTGTTCTGTGCTCGGCTTCTGGAACCTGCTGTACGAGGTTAAAGCCCTGCGTATTGGGATGCTCAAGGTGTACAACGAGCCTTGGGCTGCGGGGCGGGGCGAGGAGGCCATCGCTTTTGATTATGCCCCTTGGTTTTTTGGCGGGTTTGGCGCCGTTTATGGCTTATCGATCGGGATGCTGGAGTGGTTCGTTCATCATTTCGGAGTTCCGGCTGCGATGTTGGGCTTTATGTATATCGCCGCCAGTCTCGTGTTGTGTATCGCTATTCCCGTACTCGGCTTTATCCGGCATTCAATGCGCCGTTATGGGCATGCCGGTATCCGTCCAGTCAACAAAAATAACCCGGAGAAAGAAGATTCATCATGGCCGGTCTCTTAAATACCGCTATTCTGGCGCTTTCGCTCGCGGCGCTGTGGCTTTGCCAGTGGGCAGCCAGTCACCTTTCAGTAGGTTATGCGCTGTTAGCCGTTTGGGTATTTAGTCTTGTTGCCAATACGCCGTTTGCCATTATGCATGAGGCCGTCCACGGCGTGGCTAGCCGGAATCGGCGCTGGAACGAGCTGCTTGGCCTTGTCGCCGGTTGGGCGTTTCCTACCTCTTTTTCCATGCAGCGTGTGGCGCATGAAGGGCATCACTGCCGAAATCGCACGGATTTCGATCTGTATGACTACTATCTTCCCGGTCAGTCGAAACGGGTGCGCAATCTCTGGCTGTATCTGGGTAATTTGTTCGGGCTGTACTGGTGGTCGGTCGTCTTCGGCAATCTGGTTTATCTGCTGGCGCCTAGCCTTTACCGTTCGCGCTTTTTTACTGAGCGCCTGTCACCCGCGCTTGGCTTTGGGCCTTATGTCGCCGATCTGGCAAAACTGCCGCCTTTGCGGGTATGGGTGGAAATTGCGTTGGCCTTTATGTATCAGGCCGGAATGATCTATTGCCTGGATCTCAAAATGGCAAGTGTTATTGCTTGTTACTGGGCGTTTGCTTTGCACTGGTCTGCGCTTCAGTATGTTGATCACGCTTGGAGTGCTCGCGATATTCGTAACGGCGCATGGAATCTTAAGGTGTTGCCGCCATTTCGCTGGATCGCGCTGAACTACCATTACCATCAGGCGCACCATCAGCATCCTGAGGCGCCTTGGTTCGATCTGCCGAAATTCGTTGATCCCGCTGCGCTACAGCCTTCGTTTTGGCGCATTTATCTGAGTCTATGGAAGGGCGTGCGCCCGGCACCGCCTATGGGCGCACCTGCTGACCTAGATTTTCTTTTTCCGGCGGCCGATCAACCAGCCAATGATGGCGCCCATTAGCAGACCGCCGGCGAGACCGCATAACGCGGCCTTCCCAAGCGCCCGTTCGGCTTCGCCCAGAATCGGGTTGTCCAGAAAATTCGTACCAATGTGGATACCGCGGACTCTCCAGCGACCATCGTCTTCTTTAGCCATTGTGGCTGTCCAGCGTGTGTGCATCTCGTAAGGACGACCGTCGCGGAGAATATATTTCTCGACGCCGCTGCCAACGACAAGCCCCCACGATTTATCAGCGGAAAGCTCGGTTAGTGCGTCTGCTGTAAAACGGATTTCCAGTTTCGAGAGATATCCCTTCTCGCCGAACCATTTGGTGAAATAGCGGGAAACGTCGGGCCGGCTACTCAGAAACTCCTGATTGATGGGGGTCGCCCGAATATGTTCGCTCAATACAGGCAACATTTCGTCGTAGTTTCCCGAGTTAATGGCCGATTCGACAACCTTGAGCGTTTGCCTCAGCTCATGGTGAATCTCTTCATCCGTTGCCTCTGTAGCATAGGCAGTGTAAGCCGAAAAAATGAAGATCAGGCCAAGCAGTAACTTTCCAACGATATTGTTTTTAGACATTTCTTTCCTTTACGTGACAATGCATCAACAGCGCTAATGCCAGTCCGGACAATACATCAAGAAAATGGTGCTGGTGAATAAAAAGCGTAGAAGCCATGATCGCGATGAGCCAGCAAAAAAGCAAGATACATATCGACCGACCGATTTGTTGCGAGGCAATGGCAAGGATAATGGCTGCGGAATAGACTACATGCAGAGAAGGAACGAGGTTGTAGGGGCGGTCGATGGAAAACAGCGCCTCAAAAATTGGGCGATAAAGAGGATCCGACGGCACGATGCGCGGAAAGCCCAAACGGGCAGGGAAAGCCAGAAAAATAAATCCAGCAATGCATGTTGCCCAAATGAGTGCCCTTGCCAAACGCTCCATGGCCTTAGGTGGCAGGAAAAATGGGGGGAGCAAGAACAGGACGTACATCGAGAGGTAGAGCCAGATAAATTCTGGCATAAAAGGTATGTTAAGTTCCCATGCAAAAAAGAGCTCGTGTTGGTAGTCACGATATCCGGCCAGCCAGTTTGTGAATGGATAAATACAAAAAAACGCCAGACCGATACGACTGCCCAAGATGAAAAAAACGATGGTGCGTGTTCTGGAAAGTGGCCGAGAAGATACGTTGAAAAGAAACGGAAGAGAAATCTCGGATACCGGGCTCGTTTCATTTTTTCCGCAGAGTGGGGCTGGGGAGCCCTGGTTTGCGGGAGGAGGGGCGGCATGCATATCAATAAGATCAGGCATTCACTTGAAAAAATCAACTCCTGCCCTTACTATTAGCACTCGGCAGCGTTGAGTGCTAACAACGCATGCATGTATCCTTTCGGCGACTTTATGGGCGCCGAAAAAGTCAGTCTTTACATAGTGTTAAAACATAGGAGACAAGAGTATGAAGATTCGTCCTTTGCATGATCGCGTGATCGTTAAGCGTCTGGAGGAAGAACGCAAGACCGCTTCCGGCATCGTAATCCCCGACAATGCCGCCGAGAAGCCGGATCAGGGCCAGATTCTGGCTGTCGGCCCTGGTAAGCGCGATGAAAACGGCAAACCCGTGGCGTTGGACGTCAAGGTAGGCGACCGTGTGCTGTTTGGTAAATATGCCGGTCAAACCGTCAAAGTTGATGGCGAAGAACTGCTCGTTATGCGTGAAGAAGACATTATGGGCGTTGTCGAAGCCTGAGTCCTTCTCCGGTTAGATGTCCCTTAGTCTCTACTGATTACTTGATTTAAGGAGTTTTTCATGGCAGCAAAAGACGTTAAGTTTGGTGATTCCGCCCGTTCCCGCATGGTTGAAGGCGTCAATATTCTGGCCGATGCCGTCAAGGTGACGCTGGGGCCGAAAGGACGCAATGTCGTTCTTGAACGCTCGTATGGCTCGCCAACCGTGACCAAGGATGGCGTTTCCGTCGCCAAGGAAATTGAACTAAAGGATAAGTTCGCCAATATGGGTGCGCAAATGGTCAAGGAGGTTGCCTCCAAGACTTCCGATATTGCCGGTGACGGCACGACGACGGCGACGGTGCTGGCGCAGTCGGTGGTCCGTGAAGGGATGAAATACGTGGCGGCCGGTATGAATCCGATGGATCTTAAGCGCGGTATCGATAAAGCGGTCGCAACGATCGTCGAAGAGCTGAAAAAACTTTCCAAACCGTGCAAGACTTCCAAAGAAATCGCCCAGGTTGGCTCGATTTCGGCCAACTCGGATGCCGATGTCGGCAAGATCATCGCCGATGCAATGGACAAGGTTGGCAAGGAAGGTGTGATTACTGTTGAAGATGGCAAGTCGCTGAATAACGAGCTGGATGTTGTTGAAGGCATGCAGTTCGACCGCGGCTATTTGTCGCCGTACTTCATCAACAATCCAGATAAGCAAGTTGCCATTCTGGACAATCCTTATGTCCTGCTGTTCGATAAAAAAATCTCAAATATCCGCGATTTGCTGCCGGTTCTTGAGCAGGTTGCCAAGGCAGGCCGTCCTCTGCTGATCATTGCCGAAGATGTTGAGGGTGAAGCGCTGGCGACACTGGTTGTTAACAATATACGCGGCATCCTTAAGACTTGTGCTGTCAAGGCGCCCGGCTTTGGCGATCGCCGCAAGGCCATGCTCGAAGATATCGCCATTCTGACGGGAGGCCAAGTGATCGCCGAGGAAGTTGGCCTGACGCTGGAAAAAGCCACGCTCAACGAGTTGGGGCAGGCTAAGCGCGTTGAAATCGCCAAGGAAAATACGACCATTATCGATGGCGCGGGTGTTGCTGCTAACATTGAAGCCCGCGTCAAGCAGATTCGTACGCAAATCGAGGAAGCAACCTCCGATTACGATAAGGAAAAACTGCAAGAGCGTGTTGCCAAACTGGCGGGCGGTGTGGCGCTGATCAAGGTTGGCGCGGCGACCGAAGTTGAAATGAAAGAGAAGAAGGCTCGTGTCGAAGATGCGCTGCATGCGACGCGCGCTGCGGTGGAAGAAGGTATTGTCGCGGGTGGCGGTGTTGCCCTATTGCGTGCCCGGTCGGCAATTGGCGGAAAACTCAAGGGGAATAACGCCGATCAGGACGCCGGTATCAAGATCGTGCTGCGCGCCATCGAACAGCCGTTGCGTGAAATCGTTGCCAATGCAGGCGATGAACCTTCCGTCGTGGTCAATGCCGTCATCAACGGTAAGGACAACTATGGTTACAACGCGGCCACAGGCGAGTACGGCGATATGGTTGAAATGGGCGTGCTTGACCCGACCAAGGTGACTCGCACCGCATTGCAAAACGCCGCTTCCATTGCCGGCCTGATGCTGACCACTGACTGCATGGTGGCTGAGCTGGCTGAAGATAAGCCGGCTGCTGGCGGCATGCCGGGAGGCATGGGCGGTATGGGAGGCATGGGCGGTATGGACATGATGTAAGAGATTCATCCTGCCTCTGGTTTATTACCAGAAACGGAATGCTTCGATCGAACCCCGTGCGGTTATTCCGCGCGGGGTTTTTATTTGGTTCGTATCCAGGGTGTTATCGGCGCATATCGTGCATTAACGTGGTTTATCCGACATGGGTCGAAAGCGGTACCAAGCATGTTCCGGTGATTTTTATGTGGTGGCATTGTTTTTTCCTCACGGCGCGCCTAACATATCTCCTGACGCCCCGGGGCTGTTGCAATGTTGCACAGGCAGTTACAGTGGCGTGCCGTTAGTAGTGTTGTCTTCTGGTGTAACCTGCCATTTGTTTGTGGCCGTTCTGAACATCAACCAATAATAGGAGTTTAATGATGCTGACCGAGGAAGAAATTACCCAAGCCCGCGCGACGCTTGATGAACTCAAAGTAGAACATCGAGACCTCAACTTGATCATTGAACATCTCGCCGCCACACCTTTACCAGATCAGGATCAGCTTCTGGTGCATCGTCTCAAGAAGCGCAAACTCATGCTCAAGGATAAGATTTATCAGCTTGAACGTTCGCTGCCCTGAGCCTTACTCTCTTTCTGTGCCTGAAAGGGCAAGTCGGACACAGAATACACGTTGTTCCTCTATTGATGTACAAGTCTGGCAGAGGCGTGTATCTATGCAATAGGTGAATGGCGGAGTGTCCGTATAGCTCAGGGCAGAACGGGTTGGTATCGTGCTCATTGCCAAGTAGCACACACAGGCGATGCACATAGAATCGATGGCATACGCTTTCCCAACAAGACGGTGAAATCTAGGCTACGCAATATGGTGCGTACGACGGGCGCGGTCGGCAAGTAACGTTATCGGGAAAGCGAAGGCCTTCGACAATATCGGTCGGTAAGCTGCGACTGATAGCAGGGCATCCTGTTTCTATTAAATCGAATTCCCTTGTTCGGAGAACTGGAGAAGGAGGAATCCACATGGAAAACCCAAGCATTCTCTCTCACGTTTCATTGGGTTCAAATCGTTTCAGCGAGGCCTTAGCGTTTTATGACCGGGTTTTGGCAACGCTTGGCATTGGCCGCATATTGGATTTAAGCGAACATCAGGCGGTTGCTTATGGCCGTATCTATCCGGAGTTCTGGATACAGGCGCCTTTTGATGGCCAACCTGCACAAAGCGCCAATGGTGTGCATATTGCATTTTTGGCGAAAGACCGTGAACAAGTTCATGCCTTCTACGAAGCGGCTCTTGCTGCAGGCGGTAAGGATGATGGTGCCCCGGGGCCGCGACCGCATTATAGCGAGCCGTACTATGGCTGTTTTGTCCGTGATCTCGACGGCCACAAAATTGAGGCGATGGCCTGGCTGGAGCCGGATAAATAAATCAAGGCATGGCGTTTGCCATGCCGAGAAATCTGGTAATCCCCTTCGTTTAAGTTTTCTGAAATTTCCGGAAGTTTCTAGACCTTCAGTCAGAAACTTCCGGCGGCCTCATTGAGGCGATCGCATTCATCTTTATTTTGTGTGTCTCGATACCGGGCGCGTTGGATAAAAAGTGCCCATAGACAGGATCAATGTCGCATGACGGCGATGTAGGGTTGGCAGCAGTCTTATCATCTGAACACATCAGTCGCATGTAATCAGTATGTCTCGACCGCAACTTGTCAGCATCGACTAACACATATCCAGTATCACGAAAACGCTCTATGGCTTGCGCGGTAATACCCGATTTGCCAGCACCCGGCCGGCCTCCTGTAATGATGGCACAGGGCGCATCTTGCGCCTTGCTCTTGGGTAGGTAATATGATGCTATGGTTACATAGATTGCTTCGTGCTGTTCTTCTGAGAGTTTGTAATCAAGATTCATGCTGCTACACGATTGCGCTCGTAGTAGTCCTTCACAATGGGACAATATTCATCGAGGACACGCTGAATACCTCTCCTGTCATCAAGACGCAGGTCATCTAATTCATTGTTAAGCTGGATGAATTCAGCTTCCAGCTGGGCAATCTTTGCCACATCCGGCTGCGCTTTACCTTTTTCTTGATAGATAGCCTCGGTACGAATGCCCATCATAAATCCGATTGTTTCTTGCGCAATTTCATAATCGTTCAGCTGGTCTTGAACCGTTACATTCTCCTCATGCATGACTGTATCTCCGTTTTTGGGTTGATTTGATTACAATTTACCATTTTCGCAGCTGCTGGATAGCAATTTCTGCTGTGTGTAAGGCTCGCACCACAGCATCATCCAAGTTGCGTAGCCGATAGAATGAATGGGCAGAGAGGGGCAGAGAGGGGCAGAGAGGCTTTTAAGCCCAGTGTGACGCTTTAAATTAGCGCGCGTCCTACATACCAGCATAGTGCCGAGATTAGGGCGCTACAGGGAATCGTCAATATCCACGCCCAGACGATGGTGCCGGCGACGCCCCAGCGCACGGCGGAAAGCCGCCGGGTGGCGCCGACGCCCACGATAGCGCCGGTAATGGTGTGTGTCGTCGAGACGGGGATCCCTAGCCAGGTGGCAAAGAAGAGGGTAACTGCTCCCCCTGTCTGGGCACAAAAGCCGCCGACGGGACGCAGTTTGGTAATTTTCTGCCCCATGAGTTTAACGATCCGCCAGCCGCCAACCACTGTCCCCAAACCGATCACTGCGTGGCAGGCAATGACGACCCATAGCGGTGGCATGCTGGCATGCAGATCGGTCATGCCGGCCGCAATCAGCAGCATCCAGATGATCCCGATCGTTTTTTGAGCGTCGTTGCCGCCGTGACCGAGCGCATACGCTGAGGCTGAGATCAGTTGCAGGCGACGTGACCAGATGTCGACACGGCGTGGTGGTGTTCTGCGAAACAACCAGGATATTAGGATCATCATCATCGACCCGAGCAGCACGCCGAGCAGGGGGGAAATAAAGATGAATGCGATTGTCTTGATGATGCCGCCTGAAATTAGCGCCGCAGGCCCGGCCTTGACCAGTGCGGGTCCGATCAGGCCGCCGATCAGGGCATGTGACGAAGAAGACGGAATTCCGTAATACCAAGTGATCACATTCCATGCGATGGCGCCGGCCAATGCACCGAAAATAACGTAATGGTCGATGATTGTAGCCTCGATCGTGCCCTTGCCGACGGTTGCGGCGACTTTGAGATCGAAGACGAAAATGGCGATTGCATTGCACGTTGCAGCTAGAACAACCGCCGTATGCGGCTTGAGCACGCGTGTTGAAACCACCGTGGCAATCGCGTTGGCCGCATCATGAAATCCATTCATGAAATCGAAGGCCAAAGCCATAAAGAGCAACAGTGCCAGGACGCCCAGACTGATGTTCAGATGTTCCATCGACGATGCCCGTCAGGAGTTTTCGAGAACGATACCCTCGATGATGATCGCCGTTTCCTCACAACGATCGGTGATCACTTCCAGCAATTCATAAATGGCCTTGAACTTGATCAGCTCGCGCACATCCGGTTCATCACGGAACAGGCGCGAAATGGCGCCACGCATGATCTGATCCGCTTGATATTCCAGCCCGTCGATCTTATTGCAGAAGGCGAGAATCTCGCTGGCATTATCCATTGAGCGGAGCAGGAATACCGCCTGCTTCAGATATTCGGTACAGCCGACGATCAGCTCGCTCAGCCGAATGGCCTCTTCCGGAACGTGGCGGATGTTGTAAAGCGAAATGGTGTGTGCGCTGTCCTGAATCAGATCGAGAATGCCGTCGAAGCCAGTACTCAACTGGTGAATTTCTTCCCGGTCAAGCGGTGTGATGAACGATTTGTGCAATTGCTGCAGCGTTTCGGCCTTAATCTTGTCGCCGCGTTCTTCAGAGGCATCGACTAGAGCGCGCTGGCTATCTGCTTGCGTCGTCGAATGGTTGAACGTGTTCAGCATGTTCAGCAGGGCATGGCTACCCTGCACCATCTGTTCGGCGTGCGCATCAAACAGATCGAAGAATTTCCCTTCTTGGGGCATGAGTCGCGAGAACATGGTGAGAAGGGGGATGGTTGAGAGATGGCGCTCATTCTATCATCTCGCCAGGTGCCAAATGATTTGCCCGGAGGGGGGCCTGCGCATGCGGTTTTGACGGGCATGGCCGCAAATGCCCAATCCACGCGGGCTAGCGGGCAGCGCAAGTCCAGGCCAGTCAAGGCTTTCAGCGGGGCGCGCTCCCACGCTCCCTTATATTTATCCTTTCGGCAACATCTGACCAATTCGCCTGTCTGCCCGTTATCCGGAACCGGCTTCTGTGCGGCTGGCCGCCGCCGTTTTCGCACATTTTTCACCGCAGCTTCATCGTTTTTTCGCCGGCCGGTCGTTGGTCTAGTCGTTGGTTTTTATTTCCGGCGGTCAAAGGCAGGCGTCGGGCGACAAACACCGGCAGCGCGCTTCAGTCCATGTCCGGCCCGCGATCGAACTTGATGCCCTTGCCGATGGCGTAGAATTGGCCGCCTGCCACGTAATGCAAGGTGCGCAGTTCATCGGGAGCGGTGTCGAAAAGCCAATGGCCGTGGCTGAAAATGCGGTCATCCGCCCAAGCGCCTAAAACTTTGCCGATGAGTAGGTCGTAAGTCTGCTGGTTATGCGGTTCCGTGATGAGCTGGCAGATGATCCATGCTGCGCAGTCCTTGATCAGCGGGACATCAAAACCGTCCTGGTAAAAACGGCCGACATCCCGCATTTTGTCTGGGTTTTCATGCCGGCTTTCTCCCATATCCAGCACCAGCTCCGCCTGGCGAACGGTAGGGATTTGTACGGCGAAATAGCCGCTTTTCTCGATCAGGCCGCGGGTGTAAGCCGTGCTGGCAACCACGATGGAGACCTTGTCGAAGTCCAAAGCGCAGGCCCACGCCACCGACATTGCGTTTTCTACGCCGTTATGCTTGGCGGAAACCAAGGTCACGGGGCCGTGATTCATCAGGCGATAAAACTTGGCAAGAGGAACAGACTGAATGGCCATGAGCGGTTCCTTTATATGTGATGTTGAATGGCGATAGCGATGACTGAAGTATTTCAGGCGATGTATTTTAAGGCGTCGTTTCCATGTGGCAAAGCCTGCAAAAGGGGCGGAAAAAGCCGGCTGTGCATCGATTAACCAGGCCGTTACAGCCAAGAATATCGAGTGCAATGTTGCCTGCGCGGAAGGGAGATGTAATGCCCGAATGATGCCCTCGTTTGAAATTCGGCATTGTCGGCTGATGCGGCGTAATGCCTGTTGGCATCAGGCGTTGGCGGAAATCATTGGCCTTGAGCGGTATGTTACAATCGCGCGCCTAGGCCAGACTTCAATAAGGCAAATGACTGGAGTTGAAGGCGTCAGGCAGGTGTTTTGTGCGGTTTTCCGTGAGTATCCCGTGGAACGGACTAAAAAATAACCGCTTCGGCTGTTAACTCCAGGATTCTTGCCAAACACGCCGTATTTTTCAGAATTTTTCTCCTGCATTTTTCTACTATTTTTTCGAGATTTTTGAGGATTTTCAATGGAAACGAACGCAACCGATACGAATGCGAACGCCGAGAATGCCGCCGCCCATGCTGACAACGCCGCACCGGCGGCACCCAGTGCGCTGGAGCGCCGTCTGGACCTTTCCCTTGCGGCGGCTGATCTCGAAAAAGATATCGAACAGCGTCTGCGCAAGATCGGCAAGACGGTCAAAATGCCCGGCTTTCGCCCGGGTAAAGTGCCAGCCAGCGTCATCCGTCGGCAGTATGGACAGGAAGCGTATTACGAAGCGCTGAATGCGGCGCTGGAC
Source organism: Dentiradicibacter hellwigii (assembly GCF_041770905.1). Taxonomy (NCBI): domain Bacteria; kingdom Pseudomonadati; phylum Pseudomonadota; class Betaproteobacteria; order Rhodocyclales; family Rhodocyclaceae; genus Dentiradicibacter; species Dentiradicibacter hellwigii. Next base: position 1,267,433 of record NZ_JBEUWX010000002.1, on the reverse strand, counting down.
AAGGCGTTCGGCGAGGCTGTCCGGGCGCAGAACCTGCGCGTAGCGGGCAATCCGCGCATCGAAGCCAAACAGGATAAAGCGCCGGAGGCAAAAAAGGCGGCTACGGCACAAGACAGTGCGCAGGATGGTGCGCTGCCGCCCCTTGAATTTACGGCGATTTTCGAGGTGTATCCGGATATTGTCCTGGGCGATCTGGCGGATATCGAAATTGAGCGTCCCACACTGGAAGTCGGTCCGGCCGAACTGGATCGCACCTTGGAAGTGCTGCGCAAACAGCGCGTACGCTATGAGCCGGTTGAGCGCGCTGCCGCCAAGGGAGATCGCGTAATCATCGACTTCTTCGGTAAAAAGGACGGCGAAGCCTTCCAGGGCGGTGAGGCGAAGGGCTTTCCGTTCGTGCTGGGCGAGGGCGCCATGCTGGCCGATTTCGAGGCGGCCGTGGAGGGGCTGAAGGCAGGCGAATCGAAGTCCTTTGAAATGACGTTCCCCGCCGATTATCAGGCGCCCGATCTGGCCGGCAAGGCGGTGACTTTCGAGGTGTCCGTCAAGGAGGTGGGGCAGGCCATCCTGCCCGATATTGATGGCGAATTTGCCAAGGCGCTCGGCATCGGTAACGGCGACGTGGACAAAATGCGTGCTGAAATCGAAGGCAACCTCAAGCGTGAGGTCAAGAAACGCTTGCAGAGCCGGGTCAAGGATCAGGTGATGGAAGCGCTGCTCAAGGTCAATCCGGTTGAAACGCCGAAGGCGCTGATCGAGATGGAAATTAACCATCTGGCGGAAAATGCCCGCCAGGAAATGACGCAACGCGGCGGCGCCAGAATGAAGGACTTTCCGATTCAGCGCGAATGGTTCGCCGATCAGGCCAAACGTCGTGTGACGCTCGGTCTGATTCTTTCCGAAGCGGTCAAGACGCATGCGCTGCAACCCAAGCCAGATCAAATCAAAGCGATCGTTGAGGATGTGGCGCAGAGTTACGAGCATCCGCAAGACGTGGTGCGCTGGTACTACGCCAACCCGCAGCGCCTGGCGGAAATCGAGGGCATCGCCATCGAGGATAATGTGGTCAATTGGGTGCTCTCGCAGGTTAAGGTTGTTGACAAACCCATTGTTTTCGACGAACTGATGGGCGCGCGCCCGTTCTAGGCGGCGTTGTGCAAACAGGTAGGGGAAGAGGGTATGAGTCTTGATTCTTTCACCGCCGCCGGGCATTTCGATCCGCAGGCGCTCGGCATGGTGCCGATGGTTATCGAGCAGAGCGGGCGCGGCGAGCGCGCCTATGATATTTATTCGCGCCTGCTCAAGGAACGGGTCATTTTCCTGGTCGGACCGGTCAATGACGTGAGCGCCAATTTGGTGGTTGCCCAGTTGTTGTTTCTCGAAGCCGAAAATCCAGACAAGGATATTTATTTCTACATTAACTCGCCGGGTGGCTCAGTATCTGCCGGCATGTCGATCTACGACACTATGCAATTCGTCAAGCCCGACGTGTCGACGCTGTGTATGGGACAGGCGGCCTCGATGGGCGCATTTTTGCTATGCGCTGGCGCCAAAGGCAAGCGTTTTGCTCTGCCCAATTCGCGGGTCATGATCCATCAACCAATGGGCGGTTTTCAGGGGCAGGCCTCGGATATTGCCATCCATGCCAAGGAAATCCTCTCCTTGCGTGCCAAGCTCAATGCCATCATGGCGCAGCATACGGGTCAGCCGATCGAGCGCATTGAGCGGGATACGGATCGGGATAACTTCCTCTCTGCGCAGGAAGCGGCGGAATATGGCCTGATCGATAAGGTGCTTGAAAAACGCGGTGCAGCCTAAACATGGTTTATTTTATTGAGCAGTTCAATGGCGGGTTTTGGGGTTGTCGATGGTAGAAAAACAAGGCGGTAGCGAAAAACTCTTGTACTGTTCCTTTTGCGGTAAGAGCCAGCATGAGGTGAAAAAACTGATTGCCGGCGAATCGGTGTTCATCTGTGATGAATGCATCAATTTGTGCAACGACATCATTCGTGACGAAGCCGAGGATGAACAGGACAACGCCAAGGCTGCGCGTAAGGATTTGCCGACGCCCAAAGAAATCAAGGCATTGCTCGATCAGTATGTGATTGGGCAGGAAACCGCCAAGCGCAGTCTTTCCGTCGCGGTGTACAACCATTACAAACGCTTGCGCCATCGCGGCAAGCTGGATAACGACGTTGAGCTGGCCAAGAGCAATATTCTGCTCATCGGCCCGACGGGTTCCGGCAAGACGCTATTGGCGCAGACGATGGCGCGCATGCTGGATGTGCCGTTCGTCATGGCCGACGCAACGACGCTTACCGAGGCCGGCTATGTCGGCGAAGACGTCGAAAATATCATCCAGAAGCTGTTGCAAAATTGTGACTACGACATTGAGAAAGCGCAACGCGGTATCGTCTATATCGATGAGATCGACAAGATTTCTCGCAAATCCGACAATCCGTCGATTACCCGCGATGTATCGGGCGAGGGCGTACAGCAGGCATTGCTCAAGCTGATCGAAGGGACGATTGCTTCGGTGCCGCCGCAGGGGGGGCGTAAGCACCCGGGGCAGGATTTCGTGCGGGTCGATACATCCAATATCCTGTTTGTCTGTGGTGGCGCTTTCGATGGCTTGGAAAAAATCATCCGTGCCCGTTCCGAAAAAGGAGGAATGGGATTCGGCGCCGAGGTCAAGAGCAAGGAAGACAAAAAGGCCATTGGCGAAATCCTGCGTACTGTCGAGCCGGAAGACCTTGTTAAGTTTGGCCTGATTCCCGAATTGATCGGCCGCTTACCTGTCGTCGCCACGCTGGAAGAATTATCCAATGACGCGTTAGTGCAGATTTTGACGGAGCCGAAAAATGCGTTGGTCAAACAGTATCAAAAACTGTTTGCCATGGAGGGCGTCGAGCTTGAAATCCGCCCGGCGGCGATGGCGGCCGTTGCCAGGCGCGCGCTTGAACGCAAGACCGGCGCGCGCGGACTGCGTTCGATCCTGGAGTCGGCGTTGCTCGATACCATGTATGAATTGCCCGGGATGGGGAATGTAGTCAAGGTTGTGGTCGACGAGGCCATGATTGATACGGATACCAAACCGATCCTGATTTACGCTGATTCTCCCAAAACCTCCAGCGCCAGCTGAATATAAATTGCCTTAAACGTAGTGACGGCAGGTAGGGCTTGCCTGCCGTCAGCGAGGCGTGTCCGCGCCGACTGAACGCGATTGAAATACGGCGGAACGCCCTCATCTGGCGTTGTGATCGCCATTTCTGGAGTATGACTGATGTCTTCTGCTACGAATTTTCTGCTTTCCAACACGCCGACCGAATTGCCGTTGTTGCCTTTGCGCGATGTCGTTGTTTTTCCGCATATGGTAATTCCGCTTTTTGTCGGTCGTCCCAAGTCGATCAAGTCGCTGGAAGCGGCGATGGAGGCCGGCAAGGGCATCATGCTGGTTGCCCAAAAATCGGCGGGCAAAGATGAGCCGGAGGCGGAGGATCTTTACGAAATCGGGTGTGTCGCCAATATTCTGCAAATGCTCAAGCTGCCTGACGGTACGGTCAAGGTGCTGGTCGAGGGAACGCAACGAGGGCGTATTACCTCAATCTCAACGCGGGATGACATGTTCGTTGCCCTCGTGCAGCCCGTGCTGCCGGGGCAGGGCGTCGAGCACGAGGTCGAAGCGCTGCGCCGTGCCGTCATTGCCCAGTTTGACCAGTACGTTAAGCTCAACAAAAAGATCCCGCCGGAAATCCTGGGATCGGTCGCCAATATTGATGAAGCCGGACGTCTGGCCGACACCATTGCCGCCCACTTGCCGCTCAAACTCGAACAGAAACAGGAAGTGCTCGAACTGTTCGACGTTCGCGCTCGCATCGAACGCCTACTTTCTCAGCTTGAAGCGGAAATCGATATTCTCCAGGTTGAAAAACGCATTCGCGGTCGCGTTAAACGCCAGATGGAAAAGAGCCAACGCGAGTATTACCTCAATGAGCAGGTTAAAGCCATCCAGAAAGAGCTGGGTGAAGGTGAAGAAGGTAATGATATTGAGGAGCTGGAGAAAAAGGCCAAAGATGCTGGCATGAGCAAGGAGGGCATGGCCAAAGTTCAGGCAGAACTGAAAAAACTGCGGCTGATGTCGCCGATGTCGGCTGAGGCGTCGGTCGTGCGCAACTTCATCGAAACGCTGATCGGCCTGCCGTGGCGCAAAAAAACGCGCATTAGTAAGGATCTGGCTGCCGCCGGCAAGGTGCTCGATAAAGATCACTGGGGATTGGAAAAGGTCAAGGAACGGATCATCGAATATCTGGCCGTGCAGCAACGCGTCGATCGACTCAAAGCGCCGATTCTCTGCCTCGTTGGGCCGCCTGGCGTCGGTAAAACCTCACTCGGCCAGTCGATTGCCAGTGCTACCTGCCGCAAGTTTGTGCGCATGAGCCTGGGTGGCGTGCGCGATGAAGCCGAAATTCGTGGCCATCGCCGCACTTATATTGGCTCCATGCCAGGCAAGATTCTGCAGAATATGACTAAAGTCGGCGTCAAAAATCCGCTTTTCCTGCTCGATGAAGTCGATAAGATGGGGCAGGATTTCCGAGGTGATCCATCATCCGCATTACTCGAAGTACTTGATCCCGAGCAGAATTCAACCTTCGTCGATCATTACGCTGAAGTTGAGTACGATCTGTCGGAAGTCATGTTCGTCGCAACGGCGAATACGCTGAATATTCCGGCGCCGCTGCTCGATCGCATGGAGGTTATTCGCCTATCGGGTTACACCGAAGATGAAAAGATCAATATTGCCCAGCGTTATTTACTGCCCAAGCAGATGAAAGCCAACGGCCTGAAAAAGACCGAGCTGACGGTCGCTGAAGCGGCGTTGCGGGATATCGTCCGTTATTACACGCGTGAAGCGGGCGTGCGTGCACTGGAACGTGAAATTTCAAAAATCTGTCGCAAGGTAGTCAAAACGTTACTGCTCAGAAAAAACCAGAAACGCATCGCCGTATCCGCGCGTAATCTCGATAAATTTCTCGGTGTGCGTCGCTATACCTTCGGTGTGGCGGAGCGTGAAAACCAGATCGGCCAGGTGACCGGACTGGCGTGGACGGAAGTGGGCGGCGAGTTGCTGACCATTGAGTCGGTCGTTTTGCCAGGCAAGGGAAAGACGACGATGACAGGCTCGCTGGGCGATGTTATGAAGGAGTCGGTAGAAGCCGCGCGTTCTGTGGTGCGCGCCCGTGCCCAGCGTCTTGGAATCTCGGATGATGTATTTGAAAAACGCGACATCCATATCCATGTACCCGAAGGTGCAACGCCTAAGGATGGGCCGTCGGCAGGAATTGCCATGACGACCGCGATGGTGTCTTCACTGACCGGTATTCCAGTGCGTTGCGACGTGGCGATGACCGGTGAAATTACGCTGCGCGGTGAAGTGTTGCCGATTGGCGGCCTCAAGGAAAAATTGCTGGCGGCGGTGCGCGGTGGCCTGGCGCGGGTGCTGATTCCGGAAGAAAACGTACGCGATTTGGCCGAGATGCCCGATACGATCAAGAATCGGCTTGAAATTATTCCGGTCAGATGGATCGACAAGGTGCTCGAACTGGCGCTGGCGCAAGTACCGACTCCTTTGCCGGAAACAAAGGTGGTTGCGGCCGTTCCGGAAAATAGCGACACATCATCGACTGCGCCATCGGTTGTCACGCACTGATTGGAATCCGCCGCTACCCACGGTGGCGGCAGAGGGCTCCCTTACAATCCATTGGCTCCTTACGAGTGGCTGAATGAGCGCTGTGCTCATGTGCTCAGTGAATTCGTTTGCGCTGGAAAAAGGGTAGTCGCAGATGGGACAAGAAGTCTGTGGCAAATACAGAACGGCGAGCCAATGCTGTTGGCGACGATAAAGAATGGATAGTGATTTTCCCGCCGGATAAGCATATGCTATCGGCACAGATCTTGACAGCGCTGACCTCATGTTGTCAGATGCGCCACTACGCGTATGACTGATGCCGGTTTCCCGTAATGTGTGGTGCCTGTCTGTACTCATGCACCCGACGGACTTTACCTGGCCGGATATGTTTTTGCTGATGCTAGGCCGGAATCAGGCCATGACGCCACCTTTTTCCTCAACGACTGCAAAGGAGGTCATTATGAATAAGGCCGAGCTGATCGACCGGATCGCCGCATCCGCTGAGATTTCTAAGGCTGCCGCGGGGCGTGCGCTTGATGCGACGATCACGACCGTCAAAGCCTCTCTCAAAAAAGGCGGTTCTGTTTCACTCGTTGGTTTTGGGACTTTCTACGTCGGCAAACGCGCCGCCCGTGTCGGACGTAACCCGCAAACCGGTGCAACACTGAAAATCAAAGCGGCCAAGGTGCCGAAGTTCCGTGCTGGAAAAGGGCTAAAAGATGCAGTAAACTAAGCGCTTTGCGTTCTGGCGCATAGCGGGTGCTTAGCTCAGTTGGTAGAGCGCTAGCCTTACAAGCTGGATGTCGGCGGTTCGAACCCGTCAGCACCCACCATTCAGGCGAGAGATGGCAAAACTCCCTCTGCTGTAAAATTGGCGCTTTGCCTGATCTGCTCTCTGGAGTGGTAGTTCAGTTGGTTAGAATACCGGCCTGTCACGCCGGGGGTCGCGGGTTCGAGTCCCGTCCACTCCGCCAGTTTTCAAAGGCGAACGTGAGTTCGCCTTTTCTTTTTTGATTCGTATTTTTGTCGTTTGAGTTAGGCACACTACCATGTTCGATGCCGTCAGAAATAATCAGAAGATCGTACAAGTTTTTCTGGCCCTGATTACGCTGCCTTTTGCCTTTTTTGGCATCGAAGCGTATGTCCGAAATTCGGGCGCGGGGGATGATGTCGCCCGCGTCGGCGATACAAAAATTACCGCACATGAATTTGAGCTGGCGATGCGCGAACGTCAGGATCAACTGCGCCGGTCGATGGGCGAATCGTTCAGGCCGGAGATGCTTAATTCTTTGGATGCCCGCATGAGTGTGCTCAACTCGCTGATCGACCGGCGGCTTCTATTGCTTGATTCGAGTCAGAACCGCATGGTGGTCAGCAACGCTGCGCTCGTAAACGAAATCAACAAGATTCCGGCTTTGCAGGATAACGGCAAGTTTTCGCTGGAAAGATACAACCGTCTGCTCAATGCTCAAGGGATGTCGAAACCGCAGTTCGAGGCAATGTACCGCCAGGATCTGACGATTCAGCAACTGATGGATGCCGTTAGCGAGACGGCTTTCGTATCGCAGGCGCAGGCCGATGCGCTGCTCGATATTCAGCTGGGCGGGCGGCAGTACGCGGAACATCATATTGCCCCCGGACAATTTACTGCGCAGGTCAAACTTGCTGCTGACGCAGCCGAAAAATATTACAACGACAATAAAGCGCAATTCGAGACGCCCGAGCAGGTTAAAGCGGAGTTTCTGGTGCTCTCGCCGGACGCATTGGCAGCGCAGGCAGCCATTAGCGAGGCGGAAGTCAAGGCCGCCTATGAAGCCGGCAAGGATCGCTACCAGCAAGCGGAAGAGCGGCGTGCCAGCCATATTTTGATTACCGCCAAAAATGACGGCGAAAAAGCGGCCGCCAGAAAAAAGGCTGAAGAATTGCTCAAGGAAGTCCGCAAAACGCCCGCCAAGTTCGCCGACCTGGCTAAGCAGCACTCACAAGATCCAGGTTCGGCGGGGAATGGTGGCGATCTGGGTTATTTTGGCCGCGACGCGATGGTCAAACCCTTTGAAGACGCGGTTTTCAGCCTTAAAAACGGTGAGATTTCCGATGTGGTCGAATCGGATTTTGGCTATCACATCATCAAACTGACAGGCATCAAGCCGGCCAAGCTGCTGCCGTTGGAGAGCGTGCGCGCCGACATTGAGAAAGACCTCCGGCAGCAGGCGGCGCTGCAAAAATTTGCCGAATCTGCAGAAAGCTTCAGCAACATGGTTTATGAACAGCCGGACAGCTTGCAGGCGGCGGCCGAGGGCTTCAAGCTCCAACCGCAGCAGAGTGGCTGGATTGCCCGGAACGCGACGCCGCAGGAGGCGGCAGCGCTCGGCCTCTTGGGTAACGAAAAGGTGCGGGCTGCATTGTTTTCGGACGATGCCATCAAGAACAAGCGCAACATTGAGGCAGTCGAAGTTGCGCCGAATACTTTGCTCGCGGCGCGGGTGATCGAACACAAGGCCGCTGCGCTCAAACCCTTCGAGTCTGTCAAAAGTGAAATCGAAAAACTGCTGACCGCGCGCGAGGCGGGAAGACTGGCCGAGGAGTCGGGCAAAGCGCATCTGGCCGCCTTGCAGAAAGGCGAGGCCGACAAGGTGAGCTGGTCGCCGCTAAAAACAGCGACCCGGATGCAGCGCGGTGACTTGCCTGCAGAAGCGGTACGCCCATTGTTCCAGGCCGAAACGGAAAAACTCCCCGCCTACGTGGGGGTCAATGTGCGCGGCGGTTATTCGCTTTACAAGCTTGTCAAGCTCGTTCCACCGGAGAAGCTGGATGAAACGCGGCGCAAGGCACTGGAGCGCCAATACGCGGGCATTCTGGCGCAGGAGGATCTTTCCGCGTATATCAACGCGCTGCGCGCCCGCTACAAGATTGACATCAACAAATCGCTGCTGGAAAGCCGGGAGCGCTGAACCCGAACCGAATCCCAAATCCCAAATTCCAATTCCAATCCGCTTTTCTACACTTTTGGCGGAATAAGCGATGAAACGATGGAAATGGCTGACTCTGGTCAGTGTGTGATTGTGTCGCGGCAGGTTTCACAGCTCGTCATTCCGCATGGAGTGTAACGGGCAAAGTGTGCCGTGAATGGGGGCGAAAATACTGTGAATGCCGCGTGTTCAGGCGTAACGGACGCCGGATTGGGCGGCCTGGTTTGGCCATCGGTCATGGCTCAGGCAAATAGGCAGTTTGCATTTGCACCAGATGACATGGCCGGACGGGCAGGTCCTTGCCCCCTGGACTGCTGATCCATGCCGCTGCTCATCGCTGCCTCAATGCAGCCTCAAGAAAGATGCTTGCGTCAGGCAGCAAGCCGCCCGGATTTTCCCGATAAAACGACTTGTCGGCGTTCTGGGCGCCAGTATCCAACCGCGCTTATTGCCGCTGTCCCCGTTATCCATGCGGTAGATGGGAAAATGGATGCACTGTGGCCGAGACTGTGATGGGGATCCGGCCGGCATAACGCCTGGAATGCCGCGAAGGCGCCGGAAACGGTGCGCAGCGAGCTGAAAAAGAAAGAAATTCCGGACGCCGTAGCGTCCGGATAGTCTGTGTGCCGGCCATGATATGACCGGATGATGCCGTCCCGGAAACCCCCAAGGGACGCGGGCTCCAGGCCCATGCTTTAGGCCGATAGCGCGTCCTGGTTGCCGAGCGCTGTCGTGTTTATGCCGCCGTCGACATAGAGAATCTCGCCGGTGATTGCGCTGGACAGGTCGGAGAGCAGGAAAGCCGCGGCGTTGCCGACTTCCTCAATGGTGACATTGCGGCGCAGCGGTGCATGCTGCGCGTTGTAGCTCAATAGCTTGCCGAAATTGCCGATCCCGGAAGCGGCCAGTGTTTTGATCGGGCCGGCCGAAATCGCATTGGCCCGGATGCCTTGCGGGCCGAGGCAGAAGGCCAGATAACGCGTTGCCGCCTCGAGGCTGGCTTTGGCCAGACCCATCGTGTTGTAGTTCGGCATCGTGCGCTCGGCGCCCAAATAGGTCATCGCCAGTAGCGACGGGTGGTTGCCCTTGAGCAGCATGGGGCGCGCCGCCTTGGCCAGCGCCGGATAGCTGTAAGACGAGACATCGTGCGCGATGCGGAAGGCTTCGCGCGACAATCCGTCGAGAAAATCGCCTTCGATGGCCTCTCCCGGCGCATAGGCGACCGAATGCACGAGACCATCCAGCCCGTCCCAATGTTTGCCCAGTTCGGCGAACAGCCCGTCAATCTGGGCGTCTTCGGCAACGTCGCAGGGAAAAACCAGCGTGCTGTCAAATTCGGCGGCAAATTTGGTGAGGCGATCCTGAAAGCGTTCGTTCTGATAGGTGAAGGCCAGGCGCGCGCCTTCCCGATGGCACGCCTTGGCAATGCCGTAGGCGATCGAATGCTTGGAGAGAAGGCCGCAGATCAGAATGCGTTTGTCAGCAAGAAATCCCATAAATGCTCCCGTACAGTGTGAGTGGCAACAGATACCGCCAATGCGGCGAATACACCGAATGTGCCGGACGAAACAAAAAAACGGCCAACGGCGCACGCACGGCCAGATCGGCGGCGGATTGTTGTTATGCCTTTCCGGACGTTTTTCAGCAGGGAAATTATAAAAGATTTCGCGACCCGTCCCGATACTGCCTGCGCTGGCGCGTTTTTGCCGGCGCGGTGCAATGCGTGAGAACGCGGGTCGGGTTAAACTCCGCCCATGTCCTGCTTTTCGTTGCCCGCCGATTTCACCGTACTTGCCGACCCTATGCGGCGCTTGTTGCGCGCGCTGCCGTGCAGCATCCGCTGTGCCGCGCATCTGCTCGCCGGGGCGGTTTTGCTGGCAATCACCGGCTGCGGCAATGAATGGAACGATCCGTACCCTGCCGTCGAGCGCGGCCGCAACATCTTCTACACGGCATTTATCGAGCGGCCGAAACACCTCGATCCGGCGCAATCCTATACCGAGGATGAAAGCGTTTTTACCGGGCAAATTTATGAGCCGCCGCTGCAATACCATTATCTGAAACGGCCATATGAGCTGATCCCGGCAACCGCCGAAGCCGTGCCCGAAGTGCGTTATCTCGACGCCTCGGGCGAACCGCTGCCACCCGATGCGCCGGCGGCACGCATCGCTTTCAGCGAATACGAAATCCGCATCAAGCCAGGCATCCTTTACCAGCCGCACCCGGCTTTTGCCGTCGATGCTGCGGGTGTGCCGGTTTATGCCAATCTTGATGCGGCACGCCTAAGATCGATCCGCACGCTGGCCGACTTGACACACACCGGAACGCGCGAGCTGATCGCCGACGATTACATCTACCAGATCAAACGGTTGGCGCATCCGCGTCTGAACTCGCCGGTTTTCGGGCTGATGGCCGGCCACATCGTCGGCCTGAAAGAACTGGGGGCGGCGTTGCAGACAGCACAGTCCGCGCAGCCCGCGCGTCCCGACACCTGGCTTGACCTCGACCGTTTTCCCCTCAGCGGCGTCACGCGCATCGACCGCTATACTTACCGGGTGCGTCTGATCGGCAAATACCCGCAGTTTCTCTACTGGCTGGCGATGCCGTTTTTTGCGCCCATCCCGCGCGAGGCCGACCGCTTCTACAGCCAGCCTGGCATGGCTGAGAAAAACCTGACACTCGACTGGTATCCCGTCGGTACTGGCCCCTTCATGCTGACTGAAAATAACCCGAACAGCCGCATGGTTCTGTCGCGCAATCCGAATTTTCATGGCGAAACGTATCCGTGTGAGGGCGAGGAGGGCAAAGGGAAGGGCAAGGGCGGGCAGGACGACCGAGCCGCCGGCCTGCTGGCCGACTGTGGTAAGGTGCTGCCGCTGGTCGACCAGGCTGTCTTTTCGCGCGAAAAGGAAAGCATCCCGTACTGGAACAAGTTCCTGCAAGGCTATTACGACGCTTCTGGCATTTCGTCCGATAGCTTCGACCAGGCCGTGCGGCTTAACGTCGGCGGCGACGTGCAGCTCTCCGATGAAATGCGCGAACGCGGCATCCGCCTGCTGACCAGCGTGCGCGCCGCAATCTTCTATATGGGATTCAACATGCACGACCCCGTCGTGGGCGGAAAGGACGGCGTCGGCGAGATGCGCGCGCGCAAACTGCGTCAGGCGCTGTCGATTGCCATTGACCAGGAAGAGTTCATCTCGATCTTCCTTAACGGGCGCGGCATCGCCGCCATGAATCCGCTGCCGCCGGGCATTTTCGGCCATGAAAGCGGCGAAGCCGGCATCAATCCCGTGGTCTATGACTGGGAGAGGGCGCATTCCCATGCTGCGGAAGATGGGGATGGCGGCCGTGCGCGGCGTAAACCCATCGCCGCGGCGAAGGCGCTGCTGGCCGAAGCCGGCTGGCCGAACGGGCGCGATGCCAACACCGGCGAGCCGCTGGTGCTCAACCTCGACACCACGGGCACCGGCATGGGCGATAAATCACAGCTCGACTGGCTGCGTCGGCAATTTGCCAAGATCGGCATCCAGCTTGTCGTCCGTTCAACCGATTTCAACCGGTTTCAGGAAAAGCTGCGCAAAGGTGCGGTGCAGATTTTCTTTTTCGGCTGGAATGCCGATTACCCCGATCCGGAAAATTTCTTTTTCCTCTTTTCGAGCAAGGAAGGCATGCTCGCGCACGGCGGAGAAAATAAGGCCAATTACGTCAATGCCGAATTTGATCGCCTGTTCGAGACCATGAAAAACATGGACAATACGTCGCAGCGGCAGGCCATCATCCGGCGCATGAACCGCATCCTTCAGGAAGATGCGCCGTGGATCTTCGGCTTCCATCCCAAGAGCTACACGCTTAGCCATAGCTGGCTGTACAACCGCAAGCCGAACGATGTTGCCAACAATGGCCTCAAGTATCAGCGCATCGACGCAGCCGCGCGCGAACGCCTGCGCCAAGCATGGAATCCGCCTGTCGTCTGGCCGCTGGCGTTGGTCGCCATCGCCGCCGTCGCGACCCTGATCGCCGCGGTGCTCGCCTGGCGCCGCCGCGAACGGCGCAGCGCATTGAGGCGGTGATGGGCGGCGGCATGGATTTGCAGCCGGCCAAGGCGCAACGTAACATCCCGTCCTGGCCGTACCGTCTAGCGCGCGTGCATGTCGCCAAAGCGGGTTGCCGGAGCCATGACACGATGGCCGAGACGTACCGCCTGATTCTGCGCTTATTTCTGCGCCCGTTGCGCCTGAACGCGCGGTATCCACGTTTTTTCACCTTTTGCTGACTTTGCGAGCTGCCATGAGCTACAAAATCTTTGTCGATGGACAGGAAGGCACCACCGGCCTACAGATCAACGAATACCTCGCGCAGCGCGACGATGTCGAGGTGCTGCGCATCGACGCGGACAAACGCAAGGACCCGGCCGAGCGCAAGCGGTTGATCAACGCCTCCGACATCACCTTCCTCTGCCTGCCCGACGATGCGGCGCGGGAAGCGGTGGCGCTGGCCGACAATCCGGCCACCTGCATCATCGACGCCTCAACGGCGCATCGCGTCCATCCGGGCTGGGTCTACGGCCTGCCGGAACTCGAGCGCCAGCAGCGCGAGCGGATTCGCACCAGCAAGCGCATTGCCAATCCCGGTTGCCATGCCACCGCCTTCATTTTGGCGCTCAGGCCGCTGGTTGCAAGCGGCCTGCTGCCGGCCGGAACGCAGGTTGCGGCGCATTCGATCACCGGCTATTCGGGCGGCGGCAAAAAGATGATCGAGTCCTACCGTAATGCGCAGCGCATCGACGCGCCGCGCCCCTATGCGCTGGCCCTGACGCACAAGCACCTGCCCGAAATGCGCGCCCATACTGGGCTGGACATCGCGCCGATCTTCGTGCCGATCGTCGGCCCTTTTTACAAGGGGCTGGCCGTTACTGCCTATCTGCATCCCGGCCAGTTCGCCCGCAAGGCTACACCGGCGGAGGTGCAGAAAATCCTCGCTGACTATTACGCCGGCGAAGCCTTCATCCGCGTCCATCCCTGCGATCTGGAAGCGGCGACGGACGGCGGCTTCTTCAACGTCGAGGCCAGCAACGACAGCAATCGCGTCGACCTCTTTGTATTTGGCAATGAGGAGCGCATGCTCGTCGTCAGCCGGCTCGACAACCTGGGCAAGGGCGCATCCGGCGCCGCCGTCCAGTCGATGAATATCCATCTTGGCATCGACGAGACGAAAGGGCTGGTTTGAATGCGAATCGCGCCATCGCGCGGCAAGCCGTGGTGCGATTGACCTGAAACGCCGCCATGCTCGCCTATCTCATCCGCCGTCTGCTCTACGCCATTCCGATCCTGATTGGCGTCAATCTCATCACCTTTGCGCTCTTTTTCATCGTCAATACGCCGGATGACATGGCGCGCATGCAGCTGGGCGTCAAGCGGGTCATGCCGGAGGCGATCGAGAAATGGAAGGCCGAGCATGGTTACGACAAGCCGCTTTTCTTCAACGCCCAGGCCGGGGGCAGCGGCAAACTGAGCGACACCATTTTTTTCACCAAGTCGGCGCGCCTGTTCGTCGGCGACTTCGGGCGCGCCGAGGATGGCCGCGACATTGCCGGCGAAATCGCCGCGCGCATGGGGCCGTCATTGGCCGTTGCCGCACCGACCTTTGTTCTGGGGCTGGTCGTCACCGTCTGTCTGGCGCTGTTGCTCGCCTTCTTCCGCGCCACGCCGTTCGATTTCTGGGGCGTTGTGCTGTGTGTGGCGATGATGTCGGTTTCCGGCTTGTTCTACATCGTCGGCGGCCAGTATCTCATCAGCAAGCTGTGGCGGCTGGCGCCGATTTCCGGCTACGCGCCGGGCATCGATGCGTGGAAGTTTCTCATCCTGCCGGTCGTCATCGGCGTGATCTCCGGCATCGGCGCCTCGACGCGCTGGTACAGGACGATTTTCCTCGAAGAGATCGGCAAGGATTATGTGCGCACGGCGCGCGCCAAAGGTTTGTCGGAGCGGCTCGTCATGTTCCGGCATGTGTTAAGAAACGCGCTTATTCCGATTCTGACCGGGGTGGTTGTGGTCATTCCGCAGCTGTTCATGGGGTCGCTACTGATCGAATCCTTTTTCGGCATTCCCGGTCTGGGCAGCTACACCATCGATGCCATCAACGCGCAGGATTTCTCCGTCGTTCGCGCCATGGTCTTCATCGGTTCGGTGTTGTACATCGTCGGCCTAATGCTGACCGATATCGCCTATACGCTGGTCGATCCACGCATCCGTTTTGAATGAACGCAGGAGGATAAGGCCATGTCTTTTTCGACGGAAGAACGCAATGCCCTACTGGCGCTGAAAGGCGTTGGCCCTACCGTTCTTGCCCGCCTGGAAGCGATGGGGATCGAATCGCTGGCGCAGCTCTCCACTGCCGATGTGGAAAGCATCGTGGCGCACGCCGCCCGTTTGACCGGATCGACCTGCTGGAAGAACAGCCCGCAGGCGCGCGCCGCCATTCAGGCCGCCATCGACCTGGTGCGTTCGGCCTCGGCGGAAGCGGCGCAAAGGACCGGCGCACCGTGCCCATCGGATGAGACAGCCGCGTGATGCCTGACTTTGCATCCTTCCAGCCCGTTCTGCTTTGGTCCGACGTGCTCGTCTGGTTGCTCGTCGGCGTCAGCGCGCTGGGCGCCGGGCAGGCGCGGCGTAATGCGCTCTCGCGTGCGGCGTGGGCGCGTGTCGGGCGCAGCCGGCCGGGCATGACGGCGGTGACCGTGCTCACCGTGTTCGTCCTGATCGGCCTGATCGATTCGCTGCATTACCGGCCGCGCCTGCCCGGCGATCATGCCGATGCGCCGCCGGTTTACGCCGTCGAGGTGCGCTCCCTGCTCGATGCGCTGGCTTCGCCGCTGCGCGAACGTCACGAGAAAACCTATTCCGCGCCCCTGGCGACACGCGCCTATGCCAAGGAATCGCTGGAAATGCGCGGTGAGGATGGCCGCGTGCACACGGTGCGCGAATTCCCACGCCTGCGCTATGGCGGCGCGCATCTGGGGGATGCGGAGAACCGGCGCAATGCCGATGTCCGGCGGCGTATGCTGGCCGCAGCCGCGCTTGCGGCAGGGCTGACCGGCCTGCTGGCTCTGGGCGTTGCGTTTTTTCTGGCGCGGCGGCAGGGCAAGCCGCTGGGCGCTGTTTGGCGCGCGCTCTGGCGCGGTGAAACGGCTTTTGCCTGGAACGCCGTACTGATGAGCCTGGGCGTTTTGTTGCTGATCGGTCTGCCGGTGCTGGCGCTGTGCGTCGATTATCACGTTTTCGGCACCGACAAGGTCGGGCAGGATGTCTTCTACCAAGTGCTCAAGAGCGTGCGCACGGCGCTGGTCATCGGGCTGGTGACGACGCTGGTGACGATTCCCGTCGGCGTTGCGTTCGGCACGCTTGCCGGCTATTTCCGCGGCTGGGTCGATGATTTCGTGCAGTATGTCTATACGACGCTTTCGTCGATTCCCGGGGTGTTGCTGATTGCGGCGGCCGTACTGATGATGCAGGTGCTGATCGACACGCATCCGCAATGGTTCGCTACCGCCGCCGAGCGCGCTGATCTGCGCCTGCTGGCGCTCTGCTTCATTCTCGGGCTGACGAGCTGGACGAGTCTGGCGCGGCTGCTGCGCGGCGAAACGCTCAAGCTGCGCGAACAGGAATACGTGCAGGCGGCGCAGGCGTTCGGCGTAACCGACGGGCGCATCCTCCTGCGCCATATCCTGCCCAACCTGATGCATATCGTCATCATCACGCTGGTGATGGATTTTTCCGGGCTGGTGCTGGCCGAGGCGGTGCTGTCCTACGTCGGCATCGGCGTCGATCCGGCGACGATCAGCTTCGGCATGATGATCAACAACGCGCGCATGGAGCTGGCGCGCGAACCGATGGTGTGGTGGTCGCTGGCCGCCGCGTTTACCGCCATGTTTGCGCTGGTGCTGTCCGCCAATCTGCTGGCCGACGCCGTGCGTGACGCCTTTGACCCCCGGCTGGGATAACCCGCGCTGGACGCGATTACTGACCGAGGCGAAGCGAATGACCGAAAGTGCGGAAGTCATAAAAATGAGTGTAACGATGACACGCTGGATCCAGATTGAACCGTCCGTAGCGCGTGCCCTGCACAAAAAGCGGGCCGCCGGGCGCGGCCCCCTGGCGGCGCTGGCTGGCGCCGGCGCCAGACTGCCCGCCTGGGCGCCAGCGTGCGTCCGCCAATGGACGCCGGCTGTGTCCGGCTTTACCCGCCGGATGCGCGGCGATCGTGCGGCCCGTTGATCATGGCGCATCCGGATCGAATCGTTCTCAGCGTGCGCGATTTGCGCGTCGGTTTCGTCGGCGAGGCGGGAGCGCCGAATGGCGCGCGGCGCATACGCCCCGTCGTCGACGGCATCTCCTTCGAAGTCTCGGCGGGCGAAACGCTGGCGCTGCTCGGCGAATCGGGCTGCGGCAAGTCGGTCACGGCGCTTTCCCTGCTGCGCCTGCTGCCGCCGAATGCCCGCCTGCTCGGCGGCGAGGTTCATTTCGCCGGGCGTGAGTTGCTGGGCTTGCCGGAAGCGGACATGCGCGCCGTGCGCGGCGGCGGCATTGCCATGATTTTCCAGGAACCGGCGACCAGCCTCAATCCGGTGCTGACGATCGGCCGGCAAATCGGCGAGGCGCTGGAAAAACACGCCGGATTGCGCGGCAGCGCAGTGCGCGCCCGCGCGCTCGAATTGCTCGATGCGGTCGGTATTGCCGACGCGGCGCGGCGGCTCTCCGAATATCCGTTCCAGCTATCCGGCGGGATGAAGCAGCGGGTGATGATCGCCATTGCGCTCGCCGGTTCGCCGCGCCTGCTCATTGCCGACGAACCGACGACGGCGCTCGATGTGACGATCCAGGCGCAGATTCTCGACCTGCTGTGCCAGATCCAGCGTGAGCGCGGCATGGGCATACTGCTGATTACCCACGATCTGGGCGTTGCCGCACGCATGGCGCAGCGCATCGGCGTCATGCGCGCGGGCGTGCTGATCGAAACTGCCGCGCATGAAAGTTTTTTCAGCCGGCCACGCCATCCCTATACACAGCGCCTCTTCGCCGCGCTGCCCGACGCCTCGTGGCGACGCGGGCGCGATGAACGCCGGGGGTGCGGCGAAAACGAAGAAAACACCACGCGAAACACCGCGTGCATAGGATGCCCGGAAGCCTGCGTCCCACGGGCATTTCAGGGCACCCCCTCTGGAAAGCCCGTGGATACTGGGCTAGCGGGCCATGCCACGGTCGATGCCGCCAGGGATGCGACGGCGGATGGAGTGGCGGACCTTGTGGCCGACCTTGCGGCCGATGTTGCTGCGGATGGCGCGGCGCGGACGGATGGCCTGGCCGCTGCCGATGCGGTGGCTCGCGCCGGACTGCCCGTGCCCGACGCCGCCCCCAATGTCGCGCCAGACGCTGCGCCTGATCTGGCGCCAGACCCGCCGCCGCTGCTCGCCGTGACCGATCTGCGCGTGCATTTCCCCATCCGGCGCGGCCTCCTGCGGCGCGTTGTGGGGCATGTCAAAGCGGTCGACGGCGTTTCGCTGACCTTGCGGCGCGGGCGCACGCTGGCGCTGGTTGGTGAGTCGGGCAGCGGCAAGACGACGGCCGGCAAGGCGATCCTGCAACTGCTGCGGCCTGGCGGCAACGTCCGGGTGGAAGGCAGCGTCCGGCTGGACGGCCGGGAGCTGGTCGGTCAGTCGCGCGCGGCCTTGCGCCCGGCGCGGCGGCGTATGCAGATGGTGTTTCAGGACCCGTTTGCCTCGCTCAACCCGCGCCTGCCGGTCGGTGAAATCATCGCCGAGGGCATGCGGGCGCTCGGCGTCGGTAGCGAAGGAAGCGGCGCCGCGCAGTCGGCCGAACGTGCCGCCGCCGTTGCCGCGCTGCTGGCGCAGGTGGGTCTGCCAGAAGATGCGGCCTGGCGCTATCCGCACGAATTTTCCGGCGGTCAGCGCCAGCGCATCGCCATCGCCCGCGCCCTGGCCGTGCAGCCGGATCTGATCATTTGCGATGAGCCGACTTCCGCCCTTGATGTGCTGGTGCAGTCACAGATTCTCGATCTGCTCAGATCCTTGCAGGAAAGGCTGGGGCTGACCTATCTGTTCATCACGCACAACCTTGCCGTCGTCGATGCGCTGGCGCACGAGGTGGCGGTGATGTACTGCGGCCGCATCGTCGAACAGGGGCCGGTCGATGCGGTACTGCGCAGGCCGCAGCAGCCGTATACGCAGCGGCTGCTCGCCGCCGTGCTGGAGGTGCCAAAGCCGTTGCCTGCACCTACGGCCGCGTGCGCGGACGCGCGCAAACAGGAAGCGGCGGGCGAGAGATAAAGGGCGGGCGGGGAGGCCGGTACGGGTACAATAGACGCCCGTGAATCGCGGCTTGAATAGCGGCCTGAATCGCAGCTTGGGCAATCCGGCCGGACGCAGGCGCCGTTCAAGGCGCGGTGGTGCGGCAGCGCCCAGCGTAGGAGTGGCAGGAATGGCAGAAATGCGCCGCAGAGGATGTTGCCGAGGTCGTTTTGCAAAGCTTGTGAAGATTGTCCAAGATTGTCCGGATAGCCGTCTATCGTCTTTCAATCCACTTTCATCGTGAGATGCCATGTCAATCAAATATCAGATCGTTCCCGTGACGCCGCTTGAGCAGAACTGCACCATTCTCTGGTGCGAAGAAACCCGCAAGGCGGCCATCGTCGATCCGGGCGGCGAAGTTCCGCGCATCGTCGCGGCCATTGAGCAGCTGGGCGTGACGCCGGAAAAAATCCTGCTGACGCACGGGCATATCGACCATGCCGGCGGCGCGGCGGAGCTGGCTGAACGGCTCGGCGTGCCGATCGAAGGGCCGCAACGCGAGGACGCTTTTCTGCTTGACGGGCTGCCGGCGCAGGCGCGCGCCTACGGTTTTAGCGGCGTGCGGGCGGTGACGCCGGATCGCTGGCTGGAGGACGGCGACACCGTGACGGTGGGCAACGCCACGCTGAAGGTGTTTCACTGCCCCGGCCATACGCCCGGCCATGTCGTCTTTTTCGATGAGCCGGGCCGCATACTGCTTTCCGGCGATGTGCTCTTTCAGGGGTCGATCGGGCGAACGGATTTTCCGCGCGGCGATTTCGACACCTTGATCGCGTCCATTCACCTCAAGCTCTGGCCGCTGGGCAACGATGTCGCCTTCATTTCCGGCCACGGGCCGATGTCGACGATTGGTCATGAGCGACGCTACAACCCGTTCTGCGCCGGCTGAATCCGAAGCCGGCGCGCCCAAGCCCGTGTCCGTTCGAGCGTCCATTCCCGCGTCGATTGCAGCGTCCATTGCCGCGCCCATGACGGACGCCCCCTATCGGACTTACCAGCTGGCGATCCACATCGACGCGCCGGTGCGCGTTGCCGTCGGCCGGCTGGGCACGTTCGATTTTCCGGCCGGCGATTACGTGTATACCGGCAGCGCAAGGCGCAATCTGGAGGCGCGCATCGCCCGCCATCTTGCGCGGGCGAAGAAATTTCACTGGCACATTGATTATCTGCTCGCCGCGCCGGGCGTGGCGATCTGCAAGGTGCATCGCCTGTCGGCGCCGGAGTGTGTGGTCAACCGGCAGCAGGCGGGTGAGATCGTCGTGCCGGGGTTTGGCGCGAGCGATTGCCGGGCGGGCTGCGGCAGCCATCTCAAGCGTCTGCCGGACGGCGGCACGGCGCATCATCGCCTCCGCCGTGATCGGTCTGGGCGCGCGGGCGAACAAGGCACCGCGCCGGCCTACTGGCGCGAGGCCTGTCAGGCGCTGTCCGCCGCCGATCCGGTCATGGCGGCGATTATCCGCCAGCACCCGATCGATTCGCTGATCTCGCGCGGCGATCCTTTCGGCACGCTGGCGCGTTCCATCGTCGGCCAGCAGATTTCGACCAAGGCCGCCGACAGCGTTTGGCGGCGCTTTGCCGCCGCGCTGCCTGCGGTAACGCCGGCGGCGGTGCTGGCAGCGGAAGCCGAGGTGCTGCGCGCCTGCGGGCTGTCCGCGCGCAAGCAGGAATATCTGACCGATCTGGCGCGCCATTTCAGCGAAGGCAGCATTCATGCGCATGACTGGCAGGCGATGACGGACGCCGACATCATCGCCGAGCTGACTTCGGTGCGCGGCATTGGCGTCTGGACGGCGGAAATGTTCCTGATCTTCAACCAGATGCGTCCGGACGTCTTTCCGCTGGACGACATCGGCCTGCAAAAAGCGGCTGCCCAGCATTACGGCGGCGGCGAACGGCTCACGCGCAAACAGCTGACCTGCCTGAGCGAACGCTGGCGGCCGTGGCGCTCGGTGGCGACCTGGTATCTCTGGCGCAGCCTCGACCCGCTGCCGGTCGATTATTGAAGCGCGCGTTTGCGTTGCAGGCAGCGGCCGGGGGCGACAGCGAAATGGGGAAGACGGGCGAGGACAGCGTGACGAGCACAACGGCGAAGGCCGCTCCGGCCGCGCTTGTCGACGCGGCGCTGCGCCGCTTTTTCGCCGAGCATCCGCCGGTAGCGCGGCGCATTTGCGTTGCTCGTATTTGTGTTGCCCGAATTTGCGTTGCTTTTTCCGGCGGCATCGATTCGGTTGTCCTGCTGCATGCGCTGCACCGTTACCGGCAGGCGGCCGCGGCGGGCGGCCAAGCGCCCAGATTCGCCGTGGGGCAGGCGTGGACATCCGGTATTCCGGCGAATGAATCAGATGAGGCGAACCCTGCCGGCCAGACGGCAGCGTTTGCGCTCTCGGCACTGCATGTGCATCACGGCCTCAGCCCGCATGCCGATGCGTGGGCGGATTTCTGCGCGGCCTTCTGCCGCAGTCTGGCAGTTCCGCTCAATATCGTCCGCGTCGAAGTGCAGCGCAACAGCGGCGAAGGCCTGGAAGCGGCGGCGCGGCGCGGCCGTTATCGCGCATTCGCCTCGGTTGATGCCGACTGGCTGGCGCTGGCGCACCACCGCGACGACCAGGCCGAAACGGCGCTGCTCAATCTGCTGCGCGGGGCGGGGGTTTCCGGCGCGGCCGGCATGCCGGCGCTTCGTGCGCTGCAAATCACTGGCGGCGGGCCGGAAAAAGGCGATCGCAGGGCGCGATCAATCGAGCTGATCCGGCCGCTGCTGGCCGTGCCGCGCGCCGCGATCGAAGGCTATGCGGCCGAATACGGCTTGCATTGGGTCGATGATGAAAGCAACGACAGCCGGCGTTTCCGCCGCAACTTCCTGCGCCACGAAATTTTGCCGGCGCTGGAAAAACCGTTCCCCGGCGCGCGTCAGGCGCTGGCGCGGGCGGCCGGGCATTTTGCCGAAGCGGCCGATCTGCTCGCCCAGCTGGCGCGGATCGACGCCGATGCGGCGCGCCTGCCGTCAGGGCGCGTGGGGCTGGCGGCATTCAACCGCCTGCCGCCGGCGCGCGCGCGCAATCTGCTGCGCCACCTGTGGGCAGAGGCCGGCTTCCGCCTGCCGGAGGCGCGCTGGCTGGAGGAAGCCTGCCAGCAACTGGCGGACTGCGCCCCCGGCGCAGAAACCTGCGTGACGACCGCGGAGGGTGAATTGCGCGTTTATCGCGGCGAACTGTATTGCCTGCCGCGCTGCGCGTTTGCCGCGCCGCAAGCGGCCATCTGGTGCGGCGAGGCGGAAGTGGCGTGGGGGTCGGGGCGCGTGCGTTTCGTGCCCGCCGTCGGTAGCGGCATCGCCTGCCGTTGGCTGGAAGGCATGCGGGCGGAAGGACGGAAAGAGTGGGGAACGCTGCGGGTGCGGCAGGGCGGCGAACGCTTCCGGCCGCACATCAATCGCCCGCGCCGCGCCGTGCGCAATCTGCTTCAGGAAGCCGGCGTGCCGCCGTGGGAACGGATGCGGATGCCCCTGTTGTGGATCGACGGACAGCTTGCCTGGGTGGGCGGACTGGGCGTCGAGGCCGGCTTTGCCTGCGCCCCCGGCGAACAGGGCGTGCTGCCGGTCTGGCAGCCCGTGCAAGCTTTGCAGCCCTGAAGCCCGCGTAAACAGGGTATCTCCGAGAAGGTATAGCGGCTTCCTTTGCCAAAATACTTCTTTGGCTCGCCTTGCCGTACTGCTCGTACTGTCAGCGGCTCGCCGCCTTGTCTTTTGGCAAAGTTAAGCCGCTATAGATTGTCGGTTTTTAAAAAGGGCTGCCCGCAACTCCGTATGGATAGGGCGTTTCCGGGCAGGCACCTCTGAAACGCCCTATTTATAAGGGTTTCAGGGCATACCCCTCGGAGATGCCCTAAATACGCGGGCTAGCGGGCAGGTGCCCGGAAGAACAAAAAACAGGGATTAAAAGGATTGTTTAACTGTAGGCGCTGGCTCCGCCCACGAGGCTTCTTTTGACGCCGTTGCGCTGAGCGGCAGCGCGCCCCGCTGACTTTCTTTGCCTCGCCAAAGAAAGTCAGCAAAGAAAGGCGACCCCCAGGCGCAGAAAGCTCCTTGCCGCGGGTTTGCTTGGCGGCGGGCTTGATTAACTCGCTGCGCTCAGACAATCAAGCCCTTGCTTCCGCCAAGCCGCCCCGCGCCTGCGGCTGCGCCTAAGGGGGTTTGGGCGCTTCGTCGTTATTGAATAGGCGAAAGAATATGCCCGGAAACCCGCGTGGATAGGGCGTTTTCGGGCAGGCACCTCTGAAACCCTTATAAATAAAGGGCTTCAGGCCACCTCTTTTTGGAGATACACCTGCGCTTCCGTCCCCCGCGTTTTTCCAATTCTCCCCCTGTTGGGAAGATGCCCCAAACCCGCGTGGATAAAGGACTTCAGGGCAGGGTGCCCGGAGATGCCCTAAATACACGGGCTAGCGGGTAGGTGCCCTGAGACACTTTAAATATAGGAATTGCCAAGGTCTGCGCGCTGACCTTCCACACATGGAACTCCTCTTGATGCCGTTGCGCTGGACGGCAGCGCGCCCCGCTGACTTTCCTACCTTCTTTCTTTATCTCGCCAAAGAAAGTCAGCAAAGAAAGGCGACCTCAGGCGCAGAAGACTCCTTGCCGCGGGTTGCTTGGCGGCGGGCTTGATTAACTCGC
Source organism: Dentiradicibacter hellwigii (assembly GCF_041770905.1). Classification (NCBI taxonomy): domain Bacteria; kingdom Pseudomonadati; phylum Pseudomonadota; class Betaproteobacteria; order Rhodocyclales; family Rhodocyclaceae; genus Dentiradicibacter; species Dentiradicibacter hellwigii. Next base: position 1,243,746 of record NZ_JBEUWX010000002.1, on the reverse strand, counting down.
TGCGCTCAAACAATCAAGCCCTTGCTTCCGCCAAGCCGCCCCGCGTCCCTGAAATAGCGGCTTCCTTTGCCAAAATACTTCGTTGGCTCGCCTTGCCGTACTACTCGTACTGTCAGCGACTCGCCGCCTTGTCTTTTGGCAAAGTCGAGCCGCTATGAGGCTTTCGGGGCACACTTCTGAACCCCGCGTGGATAGGGTATCTCCGGGCAGGCGCCTCTGAAACGCCCTATTTATAAGGGTTTCAGAGCACTTCTCTCGGAGAAGCCCTAAATACGCGGGCAGCATTTCCGGGCGCTTTCTTGGAAACGCCTTATCCACATGGGCGCCGGTGGAGGGGCTGCGCGGCGGCAAGTTGACGGCTTGTCGGGCGGCGGGCAAAGGTTCACAATGCTGCGCCCATGAAACCCATTTATGTCGATGCGCGCGGCATCACGCTGCCAAGGGGATGCGTGAAAACCGTGAGGACGGCGGGTGCGGCGGGGGAATCTTCCGGCGGTTTGTGCGGCGCCCATGCAGATGCGGGCGATGCCGCGGAGTTGCCCGTCCGGCGCGGGCTTCCGGCAGACTGCGTGTGTGCGGGCGAGCAGTGCGGCGATGGCGGTGTGCGGATATTCATGGCCGCGGCGCAGGCGGCCCGGGAGCCGGCATCATGAGCGGCGAACGCGTTAAATCATCCGAAACTGCCGCGGGCGCAAGTGATGGCGCAAGCGGCGCCTCGTTGTCACGGCGGGTCATTCTGGCGACGCAGCTCGTTTTCAATATCGGTTTTTATGCCGTCGTGCCGTTTCTTGCCGTGCACATGGCCGACGATCTGGCGCTGTCGAGCCAGCTGATCGGCGTGGTGCTGGGGGTGCGCACTTTTTGCCAGCAGGGATTATTTTTTATCGGTGGTCTGCTGGCCGAACGCCTCGGCAGCCGCTGGCTGCTGCTGGCGGGGTGTGCGGTGCGCTTCTGCGGCTATGCGGCGTTCGCGTTTTCCGCTTCTTTTAGCGAGATGCTGCTCGGCGCGTGCCTCACCGGGGCGGGCGGCGCGATGTTCTCGCCCTGTCTGGAAGCGCTGGCTGCCGAGGCGGAGCGGCAAACGCCGGCGGCGCTGCGCCAGCATGGCATCTTTGCGCTTTTTGCCGTCTGCGGCGAAGTCGGCGCGGTGGCTGGCCCCTTGCTCGGCAGTGCCTTGAGCGGCTTTGGTTTTCGTGTCATGGCGCTGGCCTGCGCCATGCTTTTCCTGATCATGATGGGGGTTCTCTACCGTTCCATTCCGACGCATATGGCGCTGCCGGAGCGTCCGGTGGGCTGGCGCGGGGTCATGGGCAACGCGCCGTTCCTGCGCTTTATCCTTTGCTACAGCGCCTATCTGTTCAGCTATAACCAAATGTATTTTGGCCTGCCGCTTGAACTGGAGCGGGTCGGCGGCGGTGCGCGCGAAATGGCTGGGTTGTTCATGCTGGCCTCGGTCATGGTCATCGTCATGCAGATGCCGCTGGCCGGCTGGTGCCGCAGGCAGCCGCCTAGATTGCCGCTCGTCGCCGGTTTTTCGTTGTTTGCCGCGGCGTTTGCGTGCGTTGCCTTGGCGGCGCTGTCGCCGTTATTTAATCCCGCAGATGCAGGCTGGCTGCGCTTTGCGCCCATCACGGCGATGGTGATTCTGCTCACCCTGGGGCAGATGCTCGCCGTGCCGACGGCGATGTCGCTGGTTCCCGGTTATGCGGGGCAGGGCGCATTGCCGGCGTATTACGGCGCGCTGGCTTCGGCCGGCGGCTGCGCCGTGCTGCTCGGCAATGTCCTGCTTGGGCGGATGTTCGATCTGGCGGGGGCTTCAGGCGCGGGGATCAAGCTGGCCGTGGCAGCGGGCGGCGGGGATATCGGGCATGCCGGTCGCTATGCGCTGGCCTGGGGCGTGGCGGCGCTGTGGCCGGCGCTGGCCGCCGCCGGTTTTGCCGGCCGTTTCTGGAAGCCGCCCGCCGTTTGATGTCTGCCGTTTGCCGCCTCGACAAATCGCTGCCGGGTAATCCGGCGCCGCCGGCGATGCACAAGGCTTCTATTGGGGCTTGCCTTCATCGGCGCTGGGGCGTGCCGTACATCGTCCGCGGGTTTGGCTGATAACGCCTGAAAAAAACCGATAGTTGTCTCATTTATTTTCAGTTATTTTCCCTCTGCGTCCCTCCTGCTAGAAATGGCTTGCCCTGAGAATTATTTTTATATATGCTGCACCCAGCCTTGGCCCCGAAAGGGAAACGCGCCGTCTTCCGTCTTATCTGAGGGATTGGCGGCATGCGCAAGGGAATCCAGGCGCGAAATCACGCAATGATGTACTGCAAATCACAGGTGCATCGACTATTCGGCGCGGTCGTCGCGTAAAAGGAACTGCCCCCGTAACTGTAGACGAGGAGTCGGCTCGACAGAAGCCACTGGTGCTTTACGCATCCGGGAAGGCAAGAGTCCGGCGATGAATCGTGAGTCAGGAAACCTGCCAAGGCTGGGCCGGTGTTGTTGGTGTGGTTTTTGCCGGTTCATTGCTGGTCGAGTGTTCGGGAAGGAACGCTCTCGTGAATTCTCAGTCGCCCATGCCGCTGGCTATCAGGTCAATGGGGCGGGGCGCGCGGATTCGCGTTCAGGTTTCTTTCCAACACAAGAAAATTTCAATCATGGAGAGAAATCATGCGTTTTCAACGAATCATTCCCGCGCTGGCGCTGGCTGCCCTGAGTTTTTCCGCTCACGCCACGACCTACCCCCTGAAACTCGAAAACTGCGGTCAAACCCTGACCTTCGACAAGGCGCCCGCCTCAGTCGTGACCATCGGTCAGGCCGGAACGGAAATGCTTTACGCGCTGGGGCTGGGCGACAAGGTGGTCGGCACCTCGCTCTGGTTCCACGACATCCTGCCGCAGTTCAAGGAAATCAACAGCAAGGTGCCGCGTCTGGCCGACAATGCGCCGAGCTATGAATCGATCATCGGCAAGCGCCCGAATCTCGTTGTTTCGCAGTTTGAATGGATGGTCGGCAAGGAAGGCGTGGTTGGTACGCGCGAACAGTTCCACAAGCTCGGCATCATGACCTACGCGATGCCTTCCGATTGCGAAGGCAAGGACAACCTGACCGGCGCTGACGGCAAGCGCATAAAAGCCTACAACGTTGAAGCGCTGTACAAGAGCATCAAGCAACTGGCCGAAATCTTCAATGTCGAGGCCAAGGGTGACGCCCTGATCAAGGAAATTCGTGCGCGTGCGGCCAAGGCGGAAGAAAAGGTGCGCGCCGCCAAGATCAAGGATCTGTCCGCCGCGATGTGGTTCTCCAGTGCTGATATGGAATCCGACCCCTATATGGCCGGCCGCTCCGGCGTCGCTGGCTACATGATGAAAGCGCTCGGCATGCGCAACGTGGTGACTTCCGATGAAGAATGGCCGACCGTGGGTTGGGAAACCATCGCCAAGGCCAACCCCACCGTGTTGATCATCTGCCGCATGGATCGCCGCCGCTTCCCCGCCGACGATTACCAGAAGAAGCTTGAGTTCCTCAAGAAAGACCCGGTGACCAAGCAGATGGACGCCGTCAAGAACAACCGTATCGTCATCGTCGATGCCGATGCGACGCAAGGCTCGATCCGCATGGCTGACGGTCTGGAACAGATGGCCGAAGGCGCGCTCAAGGTCAAGGGCGCCAAGAAGTAAGCGCAGTCAGTAAGCACAGTCTTGTGCGATAAAAATGCCGGATGGGGGCGCTGCCTGCAGCGTGCCCGTCCGGCGCATTCAGGAAGTTCATGAATAGCTTTAATAAAAGATTTCGCCAGCAACTGTGGTTCAAGTTGCTGGTCGCCGTTCTCTCGCTGGTGGCAATCGTTGTCGCCGTCATTTTTGGGGTTGCCATCGGCGAGACGCCGATCGCCCCTAAAATGGTTTATCACGTGTTGAGCAACCATCTGTTTGGCGCGGAATTTCCGGTCGAGCCGCTCGATGACGGCATCGTCTGGAATTACCGGCTGACGCGCGCCCTGGTGTCGGCCTGCTGCGGCGCTGGGCTGGCCGTGTCCGGCGTCATTCTGCAATCGCTGCTGCGCAACGCGCTGGCCGAACCTTATCTGCTGGGCATTTCCGCCGGCGCCTCTACAGGCGCGGTGCTGGTGACCATTGTCGGCGTCGGCGGTGGCGCCATTTCAATGACCGTCGGGGCGTTCTTCGGTGCCGTCTTCGCCTTTGCACTGGTGGCGCTGCTGGCGCATGCGGCCGGTGGCGACGGGCTGCGCAACGGCGGACAGATCGTGCTGGCGGGGATCGCCGGCTCGCAGCTATTCAACGCGCTGACTTCGCTGATCATTACCAAATCCGGCAGCGCCGAGCAGGCGCGCGGCATCATGTTCTGGCTGCTCGGCAGCCTGGGCGGCGCGCGCTGGTCGGACGTGTCGGTCGCCTTTCCGACCATCATTGTGGGCGGGGCTATCTGCCTGGTGCTGGCGCGGGCGCTGGACGCTTTCATTTTTGGCACCGAGTCGGCCGCCTCGCTGGGGATTCCCGTGCGGCGCGTGCAGATCACCCTGCTGCTGGTGGCAGCGATGATGACTTCGGTGATGGTTTCCATGGTCGGCGCCATCGGTTTTGTCGGGCTGGTCATTCCGCATACGGCGCGCATGATTGTCGGCGTGCGCCATCAGGTGCTTATTCCGGCCAGTATGGTGCTGGGGGCGATTTTCCTGATCGCGTCCGATGTGGCCTCACGCATTCTCATCATGGGCCAGGTGCTGCCGATCGGCGTCATTACCGCCCTGGTTGGCGCGCCGGTATTTGCGGTGATTCTCCTGAAAAGAAGCGGGCGGCGGTCATGACGAAGGAGCAAGTGAAATCTTCCGAAGCGCTGAGTGCACGGCAGGTCGTGCTGGAAGCGCGCAATGTCAGCTGGAGCGTGCGCAGCGCAACGCTGGTGCAGGACGTGAGCCTGTGCTTGCGCGCCGGGGAAATGCTGGGGCTGATCGGCCCCAACGGTTCGGGCAAATCCAGCTTCCTGCGTCTGCTGGCCGGCGTCAATGCGCCGAGCGCGGGCGAGGTCTTTCTCGAAGGTCAGCCGATGCATGCCATTCCCCGGCGCATGGTCGCGCGCCGGCTGGCGCTGGTTTCGCAAATGGCCGACACGGTCGATGCGATCACGGTGCAGGATGCCGTCGAGCTGGGGCGCACTCCCTGGCTGAGCGCCCTGCAAACCTGGTCGCAGCGTGATGATGAGATTGTCTCCAAGGCGCTGGCGCTGGTCGGCATGGAGGAAAAGCGCGAGCAGTACTGGAGCACCCTGTCGGGCGGTGAGCGCCAGCGCACGCACATTGCCCGCTCGTTGGCGCAGCAGCCGAGCATCCTGTTGCTTGACGAACCGACCAACCACCTCGACATCCACCACCAGCTGTCGCTGATGCATTTGATCCGCAGCCTGTCGGAAAGCATGTCCATCGCCGTGGCCATTCACGATCTCAATCATGCGCTGATGTGTGACCGGCTGGCTGTCATGTACAAGGGGCGTCTGGTGCGCATCGATGTGCCGGAGAAAGTGCTGGAGCCTGAATTGGTGCGGGAAGTGTTCGAGGTCGATGTCAGCGAGCTGACCGACCCGGCGGATCAGGCGCGCGTGTTGCGTTTCATGCCCTTATAAAGCGGCGTTCAGGGCGTTATACGTGCAGAGTGTTTTGTTTTATCTGAAGACAAGGAGAGCGTAATGAAATTATGGAAACCGGTAAGCCTGCTGATGGCGCTTGTTATTTCGGCCCTGCCGTCAATGCCGGCGTGGGCGGAAACCTATGAGGTGAAGCTGCTCAACCGTAACGAAACGGGGCCGTATCCTTTTGAACCCGAGTTTCTGAAAATCAAGCCGGGCGACAAGGTCACCTTCAAACTTGTGACGACGGGGCATGCGCCCGCATCTATCGAAGCCATGATGCCGGCGGGCGCCAAGCCGTTTAGAACCAAGATCAACCAGGGGATTACCGTCGAGTTTACCGAAAAGGGGCTGTACGGCATCAAGTGCATTCCGCATTTCTCGATGGGCAGCGTCATGATCCTGCAAGTGGGCGATGAGGCGAGCCTAGACGATCTGAAGATCAGTTCGGACGTGCCGCCGATCTCGCAAAAACGCTTCAAGGACATCATCGCGCGCGCAAAAGCGGCGGGGGCGAAGTAACTATTTGATCCGTTCCTTTGCGGAACATCAAAACACATACCACGCTGGGGAGTGAAAATCATGCAGTTCAAACACCATCATCTGGCCCGCCTGGGCGCGGCGTGCGGCTTACTGCTGTGCTGCGCGCCGCTGGCCGGTGCGCAGGAAAAAGCCACCGCGCCTGCCGGGGAAACGTCCGGCTCATCGTCGGGCTCATTTTTCTCGCCGGTCATCGACGATGCGCACTGGAATATCCTGACGCGCACCGTGTATTACCGCCGCGATTACCTGAACGGCGCCAAGAGCAACGGCGGCCGCAACGCCTATCTGCCGCGCGCCCGGCGCAGCGATTACGCCGAGGAATGGGGCCTGGGCGTGATGGGCAACCTGGAGACGGGCTACACGCGCGGGCCGGTCGGCTTTGGCGTTGATGCCTTCCTGTACGGCGGGCTGAACCTGATGGGCGACGATTACCGGGTCGGCAAGATTCGCATGTTGCCGGTCGATAAAAACGGCTATGCCCAGGACAACCTGCTCCGCGGCGGCGTCGCGCTCAAGGCGAAGATCTCGAAAACCATGCTCCGCTTTGGCGAGCAGCGCATCAAAACGCCGATCTTCAGTTCATCGGATTCGCGTCTGCTGCCGGAATCGATGCGCGGCCTCTACCTCAACAGCAAGGAGTTCAGCACGCTGACCTTCCATGCCGGGCACTTCACCGGTTCGACGGACCGCAACTCGCGCAATACCAACCACGCTCTGACCGTCAACTATCTGAACCCGGCCTTCCGGCGCGGCGATCACTTTGACCTGGCCGGGCTGACCTGGACGGGCGTGCCGGGGCTGTCGCTCAGCGCCTTTGCCGGCCGCTTGGCCGATACCTGGGTGACCGGTTATCTCGGCGCGTTCTACAGCATGACGCTGGCCGACAAGTCGAAACTCTCTTTCGATTCGCACCTCTACGTCAGCCGAGATACGGGCAAGGCCTACGCCGGCGATATCCGCAATACCACCGGCAGCATTCTGGCGTCCTACCAGACGGGCGTGCATAAGGTCGGCCTGGGTTACCAGAAGGTGGCCAGCGATACGCCTTTCGATTACGTTACGCGTGGCGCCCTTTGGCTGGGTAATTCCTCGCAGCTTACCGACTTCAACGCGCCGCACGAACAGTCCTGGCAACTGCGCTACGAGCTGGACGGCAAGGCCTTCAGCCTGCCGGGGTCGAGCCTGGGCGTGGCGTATATACGCGGCTCGGACATCGACGGCACGCGTATGCCGCGGAACAGCGGCTATCGCTGGCTGGGTTACGGCAAGGACGGCAAACACTGGGAACGCGACCTCTGGTTCCGCTACACCGTGCAATCGGGAGCGGCCAAGGGGCTGGCGATGCTGGTGCGTTACAACGTCCATCGCGCCAACGACGCGCAGGCCGAGCTGGATACCAACGAGATTCGCCTGGCGGTCGAGTACCCGTTCGGTAAATAAGCCGGAACGGGCGGCAGCCCGCCGCGCGGCCCCTCAGCGCCAGCCCGCGTAAAATGGGCTTCTCCCGGCGGTCAGGCCGGAGACCTGCGTGGAATAAGGGCTTCCGGGGTGCCTGCCGGCAAACGCCCGATTGGCGCGGGTTCCAGCGCTACCTGGCTGGAAACGCCCAAAAGACGCGGGCTTGCGGCCGGCCGCTGCAACGGGTGACCGCCGACGTTCAGCCACTGCCGCCCGCTGCTGCGCTTTGTCCCGGCAGATTCGCACCGGTATTTGTATCGGCAGACGCCGGCGGTGACGGAGCGCCGGCCGGAGACCTGCGTGGAGGGAACCGCGTGGAATATCGTTGATTTGAATAGATAAAAAAGCGTGATAAGGAAAAGCGTCACAAGGCGCGCCGCCGCAGACAGTACAAGGCGTGCGGCAAGGCGGCGCAACACCGTGACGATTTTTTAGATATTTGACGCTAAGGGCTGCCGGGGTGCCTGCCCGCAAACGCCCGATTGGCGCGGGTTCCAGCGCTGCCTGGCCGGAAATGCCCAAAGGACGCGGGCTTGCGGCCAGTCGCTGTGGCCAGTCGATGCCGGCGTTCAGCGCCCGGTATCGACTGGAAGCATTGATCAATCTGATATGGAAGCCGGTATGAAGCCGTAAAACCGTTGCCGGCCCGCCCTCGTATCTATCTGTGCCCGGAAATACGCCGTTCCGGGGCAAACCTTGCCGACGCTGAAAAAGGGTTGCGTTGAGGGTTGCGTTTTTTTGCGTTGCGTACTGCCTCACGAAAGGAATCCATCATGAACATCGCCGTTTTTCGCCGAATACTGCCATGCACCGCCCTTTGCCTTTGCTTTGCCGGCGCGCCGCTTGCACGCGCCGCCGAATCCGGCACGGACGCCGGCGGTTCCGGGAGTTCCACCAGTTCCGCCACTTCCACCAATTCCACCACGTCCACCAAGGCGGCCGTTGCGCCCGATGCTGAAATTGCGCATACCGGCGGCCTGCCCGGTTACGAGGTGATCAAGGCGCCGGCGAACATTGCCAGGCTTCCCCGCGTCAGGCAGAAGCTCGTCGCCCCGCCGAACGTGCCCGAACACAGTCAGGAATCGCCGGCCGCGCCGCGCCTCGTGCAGGTGGACATGACCATCGAGGAAAAAGAGATCGAGGTTGAACCGGGCGTCTTTATGTGGGCGTTTACCTTCAACGGTTCCGTGCCCGGTCCGATGATTATCGTGCACGAAGGCGATTACGTTGAACTGACGCTAAAGAATCCGTCGAAAAACCAACTGGTTCATAACATCGATTTCCATGCTTCGACCGGCGCGCTGGGCGCGGGCGACCTGACCTACGTGCAACCGGGGCAGGAAGTCACGGTGCGCTGGAAGGCGATTAAACCCGGTGTTTTCATCTACCACTGCGCGCCGGGTAGTCTGATGATCCCCTGGCATGTGACGCATGGCATGAACGGCGCCATCGCCGTGCTGCCCAAAGGCGGCCTGAAGGATAAAAACGGCAAAAAAATCCGCTACGACAGGGCGTACTACATCGGCGAGCAGGATTTCTACCTGCCGAAGGATGCGAACGGCAAATACAAGCGCTACGCCAGCCCCGGCGAATCGATGGAAGACGACTTGGTGGTGATGGAAAAACTGATTCCCACGCACGTCGTCTTTGGCGACCGCAAGGACGCCTACACGGGCGAGAAGGCGCTGACGGCTAAAGTCGGCGAAACCGTTATGTTCTATCACTCGCAGGCGAATCGTCCCTCGTATCCGCACCTGATCGGCGGCCACGGCGAGTACGTGTGGGAGCGCGGCAATCTGGCCGATAAACCGGCGCACAATCTGGAAACCTGGACGATCGCCGCCGGTTCCGCCGGCGCGGCGATGTACACTTTCAAGCAGCCGGGCGTTTATGCCTACCTCACCCATAACCTGATCGAAGCGTTCAATCTTGGCGCTGCGGCGCAGGTCAAGGTCGACGGCAAGTGGAACAACGATCTGATGGAGCAGCTCTTCGAGCCGCGCGCATTCAAGGAGTAGGGGCTTGCACGTTTTCCCGTGGTTTTGCCGTTCGCGCCCCGGGCATGGCCGTTGGATGCGGGCGGCCGGGCGGCGAGACAGGGAAAATGTCGAGCGAGATGTAGAAATTGTAGAAATGTAGCGCATATACGGCAAGAGGAAGCCGGCGCGGCAGGGAATCCGGGTTTATCGGCGGTATTCCGCGTATTCCGGCCTTTCGGCGGTCTTTGAATCTGGCAAGGAGTCGAATATGTCCAAGTATTTATCCGGGCGTTTGTCGCTTTCCGGTTTCCGGCGGCTGTTGTGCCTGTTTTTTCTGTTTTGCCTGTCCCCCAATCTTTTCGCCGCGAGTGCGGCGCGCGGGATGCCGCTCCATTTCGACCTGATCGGCGAGAAAGGGCGCGTCACGCAGGAAAGCTACCCGGGTAAATACCTGCTGCTGGCGATCGGCTACACCAACTGTCCGGACATCTGCCCGACGACGCTATACGAATACAGCGAAGTGATGCGCGCCATCAAGAATCCGGACGCCATTCAGCCGCTCTTCGTCACCATCGATCCGGTCAGTGACGATATGCACTATCTCAAAATTTATACCCACCATTTCCATGAACGTATCGAGGGTCTGAGCGGCGAGATGGAGAATTTGCGCGCGCTGACCGATCAGCTCGGCGCAACGTTCGGCTACCGGCTGAACGGCAAGAAGGTCGATAAGCCGACGCCGGGAACGGACTACAACGTCTATCACAGCGGTTTCATTTACCTGATTTCGCCCGAGCGCAAACTGATCGACATCTATGACTACCAGATTGGCCCCGCTGAGCTGACGAAAGCGCTCGATAAAGTGCTGGGCGAACCGGGCGGCCAAACCGGAAAAAGCGCCGCGGATGGCGACGCGCCGGGGGCCTCGGCAAAAAACGCGGCGGCGGCTTCCGTGCCGCCGGATCGATCCGCACAAGCGGCCCAGAATGCCCAGACGACGCAGCCGGCGGCTGCGGCCTGCCCCTTGCCCGTGGGCTTTTCCGCGGCGAAATCGAACACGGCGTTGAGCGACATTCTGCCGGAGATGAAAACGGGCGCGGAAGCGGGAAAACAGGGCGGCACGCTCGTACTGCTCAACGTTTGGGCGGCCTGGTGCGCGCCTTGCCGGATCGAGTTGCCGGCGCTGGACAAGCTGGCCGCCGCGCACAAAGATATTTCCGTGCAGACGCTCAATCTGGGTGATAAGCCGGCCGATATTGCCGCACTGTTTAGCAAAATGAATATCCGGACGTTGCCCCAAACCGGCAGCAATGATGCCGGCCTGCTGGCGCGCCTGGGCGCGGTTGGCCTGCCGTTTACCGCCCTGTTCGTCGATGGCCGGCAGGTCGCCAGCCGCAACGGCATTCTGGAGAGGACGGAAAGTATCGCCGACTTTGCGCGTTGCCGGGCCGCAGCGCGTTAATCTGCACGGCTGAATCATGAGCCAACCGTGCTTGCTTCCGTGCCGGTTCCATCGCGAGCTTGGCTGTGTGTCCGTACCGGCGGTGCAGACCTTCCGCAGCAATTTTTGCCCGTCCGGAAAAGTGGAGAAATTTATGAATGGCGTTCTTAACCGGAGTCCACGAAAGAAAGGAGAAACGATGACACTGAAGACACTAAAAGCGGCCCTGTTGGCTGCCGCTTGCGCACAAACAGCCATGCTGGCGCATGCCGCTGAACCCGCCATTGCGGCGCATACCGAGCTGAAGGATTGCGTCATTCAGGAAGTGCTGCCGGGCAAAAACATGACCGGCGCGTTCGTCCGCTTCGTCCATCACGGCGCGCCGGTGGAACTGGTGCGTGTTGAAATGCCCAGTGTCAGCCCGCGTATCGAGCTGCATAGCATGAAGATGAAGGACGGCGTGATGGAAATGGCCCGCATGACCGACCTGAAGCTGAGCGAAGGAGAGCGCCGGTTCAGGAAGGGGGGCGACCACGTCATGCTCTTTGACATCGCCCAAAATCCTGCCATCGGCAGTACGCATACGATGACCGTTTATTTCAGCGACAGCACCCAGGCCCATTGCCAGGCGGTGGTGAAGTCCGTGCGCGAGGTCATGAAAGACGCCGGCATCGACGCTGCCCCGGCGCATGACCATAATCATGACCACGGGCATAAACATTAAGCGGCGTTCGCTGGCCTGACGGGCGCGGGTTTGCGAAGGGGTGCCCGGAGCCCCTTTATCCACGGGCATTTCTGAAGGGGCGCCCGGAGCCCCTTTATCCACGGGCATTTCTGAAGGGGCGCCCGGAAGCCCTTGTAAACAGGGCATTTCAGAGCGCCTGCCCGGAGATGCCCATTCCATCAGGGTTTGCGGGCACCCCCGCTGAGATGCCCACCCCATAAGGATTTCCGGGCAGCCTGATTGCAGGCGTGCGTAGGCGTCATGGTTGAAAGGATGAAAATGAAGCGGCGGAAATTTCTTTTATCAGCAACCGGCGCGCTGCTGGCGCTGCCCGGTGCGGGCGCATTCGGCGCGCCGGTTGGGCGTTTTTTCAGTTTATGTTTTTTGATGCCCTGATCCCCTTGTATTTAAAGGGCTTCCGGGCAATTTATGTTTTCTGATCTGTTTTCGTAGCTTTCGGAGCATCCTCTTTTTGCCTGCTGAGATGTCCTATCCACGCGGGTTGCCGGTCATGTCCCTTCGCGCATTCAATCATTACGAAGCACCCAACCCCCTTAGGCGCAGCCGAAGGCGCGGGGCAGCTTGGCGGAAGCAAGGGCTTGATTGTCCGAGCGTGAGCGAGTTAATCAAGCCCGCCGCCAAGCAAACCCGCGACAAGGGGTTTTCTGCGCCTCGGGGTCGCCTTTCTTTACTGACTTTCTTTGGCGAAGCAAAGAAAGTCAGCGGGGCGCGCTGCCGCACAGCGCAACTGCATCAAGAGAAGTTTCGTAAGTGGAAGTCAGCGCGCAGGCTGTGGCAATTCCTATATTTAAGGTATCTCAGGGTGCCTGCCCGCTAGCCCGCGTATTTAGGGCATCTCCGAGAGGGGGTGCTCTAAAAGCTTAATAGCGGCTCGACTTTGCCAAAAGACAAGGCGGCGCGCTGTTGACAGTACGAGCGTACGGCAAGGCGAGCCAACGCCGTATTTTGGCAAAGGAAGTCGCACTATTCAGAGCGGATTTTTGAAAGGATGGAAATGAAGCGGCGGAAATTTCTTTTATCAGCGACCGGCGCGCTGCTGGCGCTGCCCGGTACGAGCGCATTCGGCGCGCCGGGCTGGGCGGATATCGACAGCGTCAAGCTCAAACCCGGACAGGTGGCGCTGAACGAGTCGCCGACCCGCTACGCTTTTGTCGCCGACAAATTCTCCAATTTCATCAGCATCGTCGATATTGTCAGCGGCGATTACATCGAGACGCTGGATTTAGGCTTCCGCCCGCAGGTTTTTGAAATGGCGCGCGACGACGCCATGATGGCCATCGGTTCGCCGGAAGTGTCCGGCATCTGCTTCTTCAATCTGACGACGCGCGAAAGGCGCTTCCTGCGCCTGCCGGCGCCGGTCTACCAGATTTTCTTCGTGCCGCAGTCGAAGCTGGTGGCCGTCGGCCTGCGCGACCGCGTCGGCATGATCGACTATGAATCGTTTTCCATCCGTATTTTTTCGCGGCGTTTCGATTCGCCGCAGCGCCAGACTGTGCTCGACACCTTTTATTCGCTGCTCTTCAGCTCGTTCAGCCGCACGTTCTGGATTCTCGATGAAGAACGCCCGCGCATCTTTCGGCGCCACTTCGATCAGGCGGCGAGGAACCTCGATGCCGCCGAAGATGTAAAAAATGCAAAAAGCGGCCAGGTAAAAAAAGCGGCAACAAAACCGCTGTGGAAAGAAATCGACTTCTCGCGTCGCATCAAAAGCCGCGCCGGCTTCGGCATCGGCATCGCCAGCCCGGAAGACCATCTGCTCGCGCTGACCGTCGACGACGGATCGGAAGGGCTGATCTATTTCCCGGAAACGGACACGCTGCGCTCCACCGGCCCCATGCGCACCGTCGGCACGACCAACGAGCCGATGATCCGCCCCTATATCGACGCCAACACGCAGCGCGTGATTTTTGCCGACGTGGAAGGCAATGTCGCGCTTTTCGACCTGACACGCGACGCCGCCAAGCCGCAGCGCTTCCGCGTTGATTTTTCGCCCCGCGTCATTCGCAGCGGCTGGCTGGAGAGCACGTGGCTGCTGGGCGGCGACAAGGCGTTGCTGTTCCAGTCGTTCGACGACCCGGACGATCGCAAGCTATTCCGCTTTCGGGCGCAGGTCGTCGATATGTGGGTAACGGGGGACAGCAAGACCGCGCTGGTGACGATCGACGAGCAGTTGCCGCAGATTTTTCGCTACGACATTCATACGCGCGAAATGCTCGCGCCGGTGCGGGTGCCGCGCATCACCATGGCCAGCAGCATCCGTATGGGCAGCAACAACAGCCTGTGCTACTGAGGGAATGCATCGTGGTGGGCGGCAGGATGAGCGCTGGGCACGCCGTGATGGCGGGAAGTTCGCCGATACGGCGGGTTTATTGCAGATTGGCCGACGGCGCAACGCCGATACGATTTTTTAGATGTTTAACGATAGATGCAGCGATCCGCCGAAGGTTTGCCTCACCGCGCAAGGCGGTATACGCTTAGCGCATTAATACGGCCATGACGGCCTGATTACGATGGAATCGATTATGAAAACTGACTGGACCGTTTGGGCGAAAAAAATATGCCGGCTGGCTTTTTCCCTGTGTTTCTGCGTTTGCACGTATGCCGTGGCGGCGGAATCGGCGGAAACCTCCGATTTTTCACGCGCCGCCGTGCCCGAACCGCTCAAAACCTGGGTGCCGTGGGCGCTCGACGAGGTTCCCGATGCCGCCTGCCCGCATCTCTTCAACCGGGATGCGCCGCGGCAATGCGTCTGGCCAGGCGTACTTGAACTGAAGGCGGACAGCCGGGGCGCCGCCTTTGCCCAGTACTGGCGCGTCTATCGCCCTACTTGGGTCGAACTGCCCGGCGAGACGCGGTATTGGCCGCAGGATGTGCAGGTCGACGGCAAGCCGGCGGTCGTGATCGGCCGCGGCGGCGTGCCTTCGGTGCGGCTGGAGGAAGGCAGCCACCGCCTCAGCGGCCGTTTTGCCTGGCGGGCGTTGCCTGAGTCGCTCGCCTTGCCGGCGCGTGCGGCGCTGCTGCATCTGGAAGTGGACGGCAAGATTGTTGCCCGGCCGGTGCGCGACGAGGACAACCAGCTCCGCCTGCAAGGCCGCAGCGAACGCGAAGCGGGCGACGAAGCGCAGATTCACGTTTATCGCAAACTGGCCGATGGGGTTCCCGTCACCGTCGAAACGCGCATCCGGCTGGATGTTTCCGGCAAGGCGCGCGAGCTGACGCTTGGCCGCATCCTGTTGCCCGGCACGTTGCCGCAGGATTTGCGCTCGCCCTTGCCGACGGCGCTGACGCAAGCGGGTGGCCTGCGCGTGCAGGCGCGCGCGGGTCGTTGGGACATTACGCTGATTGCGCGCTATCCGGGCGCGGTCAAGGCGCTGACGCTGGCCGGCGAGGGGGGCGAAGAAAAGATTGCTGGCAAGGCTGATACAGCGGATAACCGCAACAATGGGCAAAGCGAACAAGGCGGACAAAACGAACAAGAGAACGGGTCAGGCGAGCCGCCGGCCGATGCGGTAAAAAATACGGAAAGTACGGAAAATGCGGAAGCCACCCCGACGGGCGAGGCGCCGCTGTTGGCCGACGAGGAGGCCTGGGTCTTCCAGGCCGATCCGTCGATTCGCAGCGCAACGGTCGAAGGCGTCGCTTCCGTCGATCCGCAGCAGACCGATCTGCCCATGGAATGGCGACGTCTGCCCAGTTATCTGATGCGCCCCGGCGAGACGTTGACGCTCAAGGAAATCCGTCGCGGCGACAGCGACCCCGCGCCGGATCGCCTGAGCCTCGAACGTCAGGCATGGTTGAGTTTCGACGGCGGTACGCTGACCGTCAGCGACCGTCTGTCCGGGGAAATCGGCCGCGCCCGGCGGCTGGAGGTTGCCGCGCCGGCCAAGTTAGGCCGCGTCGATATCGACGGTGAGGCGCAATTGATTACGCGCAGCGGCGAGGCGGAAGACACGGCGGGCGTCGAGGTCAAACGCGGCCGGCTGACCATGAGTGCCGACAGCGAAATTTCCGGCGCGCCGCACCGCTTTAGCGCCATCGGCTGGCAGCATGACGCCGAGCGTCTGAACATGACGCTGAACCTGCCCGCCGGCTGGCGGCTGCTGCACGCATCGGGCGTGGATCGCGCCGGCGGCGCCTGGCTGGCGCAATGGAATCTGCTTGATTTCTTCCTGGTCATGCTGACTGCGCTGGCGGCCGGCCGCCTTTGGGGCGTGGGCTGGGGCGCCGTGGCGCTGCTGGCTATGATGCTGGTCTATCAGGAAGCGGATGCACCGACCTGGGACTGGCTGCTTCTGATCGCCGCCGTAGCGCTGTATCGCGTGCTGCCGGAAGGGCGCATGAAACGCGGCATGCATTTCATCCGTTGCGCCGGTGCATTGCTGCTGACGCTGCATCTGCTCTCCTTTGCCGTGGATCAGGTGCGGATGGCGCTCTACCCTGTGCTGGAAGGCGAGGGTTTGCGCACGGTGCAGGCCGGAACGGCGCAGCCGTACTCCCGCAATGAAATGGACGCCCTGCGGGAGGATGAGGATGCCGCCGTTCAGGAAGAAGCCATAGATGCGCGCGAAGCCCCGCAGGTGATGGCGATGCCCGCGCCGGAGGCGGTCCAGTTAGAGAAAGTGCCAGCCAAAATGGCTGCCGCGCCGCGCCATGCCGCTTCTTCCAGCAGCATGGCCGCCAAGAGTGCGATGCGCGCCCGTCAACGCG
Source organism: Dentiradicibacter hellwigii (assembly GCF_041770905.1). Taxonomy (NCBI): domain Bacteria; kingdom Pseudomonadati; phylum Pseudomonadota; class Betaproteobacteria; order Rhodocyclales; family Rhodocyclaceae; genus Dentiradicibacter; species Dentiradicibacter hellwigii. The sequence goes on along the minus strand of NZ_JBEUWX010000002.1, from coordinate 1,227,241 downwards.
AAACCCCGATGCAGGCGGCCAAACGCAATGTCTACCAAATTGCCGACCCGGACGCCAAGGTACAGACCGGTAACGGCTTGCCCAACTGGCGCTGGAACGTACACTCGCTGACGTGGAATGGTCCCGTTGCCCAGGATCAGATGCTCAATCTCTGGCTGCTTTCGCCGCTGGCCAATAAGCTGCTCGTTGTTTTGCGCCTGGCGCTGCTGGCCGGTCTGCTGGCGCGCATTCTCGACCTGGTGCCGCGCGCTGCCGGAAAAACAGGCGGTATGGGTGGTCCGGGCAGCGGCCGGTCTTGGGGCTGGCTGGGCGGCTTCGCGCGGAAAGAAGGCGCGTCGCCTGCGGCGCAGTATGCACACTCCGGGCGCGCTCAGCCCGCCGTACTGCTGGTCGTGCTGGGCCTCGTGCTGACCGCCGGACTGAGCGGGCCGGTGCGGGCGGAACTGCCGAACAAGGCGCTGCTCGACGCATTGCGTGAAAAACTCACGCGCCCGGCCGAATGCCTGCCGGAATGCGCCGATATTTCACGCCTTTCCGTTCATCTGGCGGATGGCAGCCTGCGTCTGATCCTCGATGTCGAGGCGGCGGGCGACGTGGCGCTGCCGCTGCCGGGCGGTGTCAAGCAATGGCTGGCGAGTGAGGCGCGCATCGACGGCAAACCGGCTTACGTCTATACCGAAAACGAAAATGCCTGGCTGCTGGCGCCGGCAGGGCGTTCGCGCGTCGAACTGTTCGGGGTTCTGCCGGCCGCCGATGTCGTGCAGTTGCCTTTGCCGCTGCGGCCGCGCCGCGTCGAAGTACAAGCCGACGGCTGGGAGGTGGCCGGCATATCCGAAGAATCCGGCGTTGCCGATACCCTCCAGTTCTCCCGTCGCGCCGAAAAAGACAGTGCGGCCGATGCCGCCCGGGCGGCGCGGGGCAGGCAGGAAGCGCAGAACGCGCAGGATGCCGCCGTGCTGCCGCCGTTCCTGCGCGTCGAACGACGCTTGTTTTTCGATCTGAACTGGCGCGTGGAGACGACCGTGCGCCGCGTTTCGCCGCCCGGTGCGCCGGTGGTCGTGCAGGTGCCGCTGCTACCGGGCGAGTCGGTGACGACGGCGGGTATCGTCGTTAAAGAGGGGCAGGCACAGGTTAACCTGGCACCGCAGGCGACCAGTGTCGGCTGGGTATCGACCCTGGCGCCGCACGATGCGCTGACGCTGACGGCGCCTGAAACCGACGCCTGGGTTGAAAGCTGGATGATGAGCGCTTCACCGCTCTGGCACGTCGACGCCCAGGGTTTTCCGCCGGTGGCGCTGGGCACGGACGCGCAGGATGCCGACCTGAGTTTCCGACCCTGGCCGGGCGAGACCTTGCGGCTGTCGATCACGCGGCCGCAACCGGCGCCGGGACGGACGCTGACCATCGACACTTCGGCGCTGGCGGTGACGGCCGGCGCGCGTTCGAGCGATTATCACCTGAGCCTCTCACTGCGTAGCAGCCGCGGCGCCGATCACACGCTTACCTTGCCGGAAGGCGCGGTATTGCAGCGCGTCGCCATCGACGGCAAGACACAGCCGATTCGCCTGGATGGCCAGCGTTTGACGCTGCCGCTTGCGCCCGGCAAACAGGGCGTCGAAATCCTCTGGCGCGTCGAGCAGGACATGGCGCTGCGCTACGCAACGCAGCGCGTCGATCTCGGCCAGGACAGCGTCAATCACCGCGTGCAGCTGCAATTGCCGCGTGACCGCTGGTTGTTGCTGGCTGTCGGGCCGGGCATCGGGCCGGCCATTCTGTTCTGGGGCAAGCTGCTGGTGCTGCTGGTCGCTGCCGTGCTGATCGGCCGTTTCAGCGCCCGCAATGCAAGCTGGCCGCTGCGCAGGACATGGCAGTGGCTGCTGCTGGCGCTTGGTCTGACGCAGGCGTCGTGGTGGTCGGCGCTGATTGTCATCGGCTGGTTCGCCGTATTCGGCTGGCGCGCGCGGCAGAGCGCCGCTGTGCCGCTCAATCCGGCGATTTCTGCGGCTGCCGGGGAAAGCGAAGCGGCCAAATGGCAGGCGCGGATGTCGTCCAGGCTGTCGCACTGGCCGTTCAACCTGCGCCAACTCGGATTGGCATTGCTGACCCTGGTCATGCTGTCCGCGCTGTTTTCCATTGTCGAAAGCGGTCTGCTCGGTTATCCGGACATGCAGGTCGTCGGCAATGGATCGCACGCCTTCCGGCTCAACTGGTATCTCGACCGCGCCGAGGCGACGCCCCCCGGCGCCTGGGTGGTGACGCTGCCGATCCTGGTCTATCGCGGGCTGATGCTGCTCTGGGCGCTCTGGCTGGCGTGGTCGCTGCTCGACTGGCTGAAGTGGGGCTGGAACGCCTTCTCTGCTGGCGGCTTGTGGCGGCGCAGATCGAGGGTCCAGGCGTGAGCGCAATGTCGGGAAAAGCGCCGGCTGGGCGGCGGCGCGGGCGGAACGCCATAGCGTATCTGGTGTGCGTAGCGTGCGCATTGCGCTGCGCGTGTCGTGAGATACGTGAAGTATGCGAGAGACGTGAGAGATATGGGATACGCGCGGCACGGCGCATATCGTTCCTTTTCTGCGGCTCTGCCGCAGGTAGGTTGCGCTGTCCGCACGTTTTGCGCCGCGTGTTTCATTCCGTCTGCGCCGTGTTGTCCTCGAATGCTGCGCCCGTTGGCGCCTTGGCGGCCTATGCGGAATATCCGCCGGAGCCGTCGTTCGCGTTCATTCGCGCCGCTCTGCAATCCAACGGCCGGCGCTGCTGCGCACAGGCCGGAGGGCGCGTGTGATGTATTAAACCAAAGAGGAGTCTGCCATGAGTCTGTCTGCCGAAACTACCGCCGCCCTGCGTGACATCGGCCTGCGCCTGCGTGCGCTGCGGCGCGTTCTGTTCATCACCGGCGCCGGAATTTCCGCCGACTCCGGGTTGCCGACCTATCGCGGCGTCGGCGGGCTGTATAATGATGAGGCGACCGAGGACGGCATGGCCATCGAGGAAGCGCTGTCCGGCGCCTGCTTTGCCGCGCGGCCGGACATTACTTGGAAGTATCTGGCGCAGATCGAGCACAATTGCCGCCAGGCCGCGCCGAATGCCGCGCACCGTGCCATTGCCGCGCTCGATGACAGCCATGAGGTCGTCGTGCTGACGCAGAATATCGACGGGCTGCACAGCCAGGCGGGTAGCCGCAATCTGATCGAAATCCACGGCACGCTGGCCGAGCGCTACTGCACGCAGTGCGGCGCTGCGGCGGATACCGCCGATGCCGCAATACCGCCGCGCTGTCACCAATGCGGCGGCATCGTCCGCCCCAATGTCGTGCTGTTCGGCGAAATGCTGCCGGAGCGCGCGATCAGCCGCCTCTACCGCGAGCTGGATACCGGCTTCGATATGGTGTTCGTCATCGGTACGACGGCGGTTTTTCCCTACATTGCCGAGCCGGTTCTGCGGGCTGTGCAGCGCGGCGCACCGACGGTCGAGATCAATCCCGCGCATACTTTCCTGAGCAACCGGGTCTCATGGCATGTCGCTGCCGGTGCGGCAGAAGCGATGACGGCGATCTACGAAACCTGCCGGCAGACGCATTGAGATAGAGGCTGTCTTTGCCAGAATACTGTGTTGGCCTCGCCTTGCCGTATGACTTGTACTGTCTGGCTCGCCGCCTTGTCTTTTGGCAAAGTCGAGCCGCTATTAAGCTTTCGGGGTACTTCTATGAAACTCTCGTGGATAAAGGATTTCAGAGCCCCCTCTCTGAAACCCGCGTGGATAGGGCGTTTTCTGGCAGGTGCTCTGAGATGCCCTGTTTATAAGGATCTCCGGATACCCACTTCGGAGATGCCCGAAATACGCGGGCTTTGGACGATGCCTGCAATACCTTCTATACTGCCGGCTGGTCGTTCAGGCAACGCCAGGTATGGCAAAGAATGTCATTCCGGGCTGATGTGTTTTGGCCTTTATTGTTTATTTCACAGGGATTCGCACTATGGGTATTCGCGTCACGTATTACCAATCCAGCGATCAGAAACTGAAGGCGTACATAAACGACGAAGAAACGTCTGATGAACAAGAAGACGGCGAGAGACGCGAATGCGACGTTGATAAATCCTGGGATGTGCTGCATTTTGTCCTCATGGGGAAATCAGCCACGTATCCCATCCAGGGGGATTGTTTGAGCGAAGCCATCGTCGGCCAACATACGATTTTTGGTGAGCCGGATGACATATATGTGGCGGGCACCTATTCCGGGCATGTGTGTGAGATTGTCAAAGCGCTGCAAGAAGTTGATTTTGGTAAATGCCCGGAAAAATTTGCGCTGCGCGATTTTTATCGTGAGATGGTGGAAAAAGGCTGTTCCATGATCATGTCGAGGAGTTGAGTTTTTTGGTAAGAGCAGGTAATGGGCAACTTTCAGGACGCAGCGCGTTACGAGCGCTACATGGGCGGCTGGAGCCGCGCCGCCGGGGCGGCATTCCTCGACTGGCTGGCGCTGCCGGCCGGGCAAAGCTGGCTTGACGTGGGCTGCGGCGGTGGGGCGTTTGGCGTACAAATCCTGCAACACGCCGCCCCCGCCACCCTACACGGCATCGACATTTCCGCCGCGCAACTCGCCTACGCCCGCGCGCAGCTGCCGGCGCACGTCGTCCTGCAACAAGGCGACGCCGCCGCGCTTTCCTTCGACGCCGATACATTTGATGCCGTCGTTATGCCACTCGTCATCGTCTTTGTGCCCGACCCCGCCCGCGCCGTCGCTGAAATGGCGCGCGTCTGCAAACCCGGCGGCACCGTCGCCACCTACATCTGGGATCTGCCGCAGGGCTTCCCCTACGCTCCCGCCTTTGCGCTCCTGCATGAACACGGCGTACTGCCGCAGCGCGACGCCAGCGACGACATCACGCAACTGCCGCGGCTGCACGCCTTATGGGAACAGGCGGGGCTGACCGACATCGCCACGCGCGCCTTCCACGTCGCCTATCGCTTTCCCGACTTTGCCGCCTACTGGCAAGCGCTGGCGGACAGCGCCAGCATCGGCGAAGCATTCGCCGCCCTGCCGCCGGAAACGCGCCAAAGCGTGCAGCAGGCCTTGCGCCGCAGCCTGCCGATTGCTGCCGACGGCTGCATCACCTGCCACGCGCGCGCCCACGCCGTCAAAGGCCGGCGCGTGTGATAGCGGCGAATACCGCATTGACCTTAATAGCGGCTTCCTTTGCCAAAATACTGCGTTGCTGTGTTGGCCTTGCCATACTGCTTGTACTGTCAGCGGCTCGCCGCCTTGTCTTTTGGCAAAGTCGGGCCGCTATGCAAGGGTATTCGAAATACCCCATCTGAAACCCGCGAAGATAGGGCATCTCAGAGCACCCGTCCGGAGATGCCCTGTTTACAAGGGTTTCAGGATACCCCTCCGGAAATGCCCTAAATACACGGGCTTCCGGCCGGTTATCAAGCGCCTCGTTTTAGAAGTCCGCAGAAACTTCGAGGGCGCCGTGCGCCAGGTGTGTGGTGTCGGCCCAGCGGATGATGCGCCAGGCACTGGGAGAAATATCCAGCCAGCAGATGCCGGTGTTCGGGATGGGAAAATCGCGCGCCTTTTCCAGCGGAATGCCGTTGGCGCGACGATAGACAAGGTCGAGCGTGCCGCCATGCGTAACAGTGATGACGGTTTCCCCCGCATGCTTTACGGCCAGTGCGTCGATGCAGTCGTAGATGCGCTGCTGGTGCTGGCGCAGGCTTTCGCCGCCGGGCAGTACGTAATCCGGCAGGCGCTCGCGCAAAGCGCGCGCATCTTCGGGATAGGTCGCCGCCACGTCTTTGCGCACCATGCCTTCGCAGCGCCCGTAGTTGCGTTCGCGCAGGGCTATGAGGCGCGTGGGCGTCAGCCCCAGCGCCGCCGCAATCGGCTGCGCCGTCTGCCAGGCGCGTTGCAGGTCGCTGCTGTAAATGGCGTCGGCGCGCAGGCCGGTGAACTGACGAGCAGCCTGTTCCGCCTGAGCGCGTCCGCAGGCATTTAGCGGCAGATCCTTGTGCCCCTGCATCCGCTGCTCGGCGTTCCAGTCGGTCTCGCCGTGGCGGACGAGACACAGGCGCATCGGCGGTGTTGCGGCTGGGTGGGCGGCGGGCGGTGTGGTCAGCGGGTTCATCGGGTTCCTTGATAGGCGTCATTCGGTGCGCCGGGCTGTAGTGTCGCGGCGGCGCAGCGTTTCATTCAGCACTACCGCATGGCGGCGCCGAATGACAGCATAACGCACCCGACGAAGCTTGTCTTGCCCGACGGCGGGGGCATAAAAGACAGCGCGAGAGGCATGAAAAAGCGCGCGAAAGGCTGCGCGGGCAGGCGTTTTCAGAACGATGCCGAAAGGGATAGGAAGCATCCGCGGGAGCGGCGGCAGGGGGGCGGCGAGCGTCAAGATAAGACAAATACAGGGCAAATACACGGCAAGGCAATCGGGTTGTGGGGTGCCGTGCCGCCGGCATGCGGCTTCTGCGATGTCCGTCACTGCAAGGAATCCGGTCTGCCGGGCAGGGAGTGCTGTATTTATAGGAGGCTGATTGCTTCGACTATACTGGCGCCGTTGCCGCCATTCATGTCTTGAGGGAGATCAGCCATGCCGGAAATTTTGCCGCTATCCATCGCTGCCGACGAATTGGCGCGCTTTCGCGCCAGTGCGCCGCTCGTCCATTTATTGACCAACGAGGTCGTTCAGGAAATCAGCGCCAACGTGCTGCTGGCGGCCGGCGCCTCGCCGGCGATGATCGTCGCGGAGGAAGAGGTTGCCGCATTTGCCGCGCACGCCGGCGCGCTGCTGATTAACGTCGGCACGCTCTATCCGGCGCGGCTGTCCGCGATGCGCCTGGCCGTTGCGGCAGCCGTTCAGGCCGATGTGCCGTGGACGCTCGATCCGGTGGCGGTCGGTGCGCTGGCGTACCGCACGCAGTTTTGCCGGGAATTACTGGCCAGCCGGCCGGCGGCGATTCGCGGCAACGCTTCGGAAATCCTTGCGCTTGCCTGCGAAATAGACAGCGCGGATGGCGCGGACGGCGCGGATGGTGCGGACGGCGTGGGCGGGCGCGGCGTCGATACTCTCGCTCGCTCGGAAGCGGCAATCGACGCCGCACGGCAGCTGGCGCGGACGAGCGGCGCCATCGTCGCCGTCACCGGGCAGACGGATTACATCACCGACGGCGAAACCGTCTGGGCGACGCCGTGGGGGCATCCGCTGATGACGCGCGTAGTCGGCACCGGCTGTGCGCTCTCGGCCCTGGTGGCCGCACTGACGGCTGGTGCGCACAGCCGCACGAGCCGCCTCAATGCCGTCGCCGCCGCCTGCGCCATCGCCGGGCTGTGCGGCGAATGGGCGGCAGCGGAAAGCGACGGCCCCGGCTCATTGAAGGGCGCTTTTCTCGATGCGCTGTACCGCCTCGATCCGGAAGCCCTGCGGGGGCGGGCGATATGAAAAAACTCGATCTTTCGCTCTATCTGGTTTTGGACCCCGATCTGTGCGGCAGCCCGGACGGCATGGTGCGAACCGCACGGCTGGCGGCGGAAAACGGCGCGACGGCCGTGCAGTTGCGTGCGCCGCACTGGAAGAAGAAACAGTGGCTGGAAACGGCGCGCAAACTCAAGGCGGCGCTCTCGCCGCTCGGTGTGCCGCTGATTATTAACGACCAGGTCGACGTGGCGCTGGCGGCCGACGCCGATGGCGTGCATGTCGGCCAGGATGATCTGCCGGCAGCGGACGTGCGCCGCCTGATCGGGCCGGACAAACTGTTAGGCGTCTCGGTCTCGGATTTTTCCGAGCTGGCCGCTGTGCCGGCCACGGGCGTGGATTATCTTGGCGTCGGGCCGGTGTTTCCGACCGGTACCAAGCCGGATGCAGGCGCAGCCCTGGGTATCGCCGGCCTTGGCAAATTGGCGGCGGCCACGGCCCTGCCGGTCGTGGCGATCGGCGGCATCCGTTCGGTGCATTGCGGCGAACTCCTTGCTGCGGGGGTGCGCGGCGTTGCCGTCGTTTCGGCCATCTGCGGTCAGCCCGATCCGGCGCAGGCCAGCGCCGCACTGGCCGTCGCACTCGCCACTGCACTGAAAACTGCGCCGGCTGCATGCAGGTTAAATGCAGGTTAATAAGGGATGCCCGGAGCCCCTTGTAAACAGGGCATCTCAGAGGGGGGTGCCCGCCAGCCCTTTATTTATCAGGGTTTCCGGGCAGGGTACCCGGAAATGCCCTATCCACGCGGGTTTCAGAGGGGGTGCCTGGAAACGCCCTGTTGACGCCGTTTGCCGGAAGCCTGATGCGCGCCCATCGTCACCCGCCCGATGCCGTGGCCGATTGAGCGCGTGAACCGCATGGCGCCTTGCCGGCCCATGACTCGCGTTTAAATTAAACCGCCAGTCGCGCCAGTTGTGCGGCGGCGCCGGCGTGGTGGCGTTCAAGCGCTTGAATACACGGAGCAAAGCGTGCGCTTAAGCGCTCGTCCGCCTGCAATTGCGCCAGCCACTGCCGCGCCAGATCAAGCGCTTGTCGCCACTGCGCAGGGGTGATGTCGGCGCGCAGGGTCAGCGCGGGCAAGGCAGCGGGCAATCCGCCGCCGCTGGTGGGCGCAAACGCCATCGCCGTCATGTCATACACCGGTGCGAGGCGGTAGGGAGGCGCGCCATCATCGATAAAAGAAAGATTACCGCCGTGCATATCGCTGTTGCCAATCAGCGTGCCAAATGCCCACAGCAACGCGACGCGTTCGGCCGCTGCCGGCGTAATCACGCCCTGTTGCGCCAGCGCGCGCGTAACTCCCACCCAGCCTTCCGATGCGTTGCCGGTAAATTGCAAATCCAGCGCGGTGAGCGAATGCAGCCCCACGCGCCCCGTTGCGCCGACGCGGTCAAAGCGCGTGCTTTCCAGAAAGCGCTGTGCGGCGCTATCAATAATCGCGCTTGCCGCTGCGTCAAGCCCCGACGCGCGCAAGGTGGCAAGCGCCCAATATTCCGCCAGCAGCAAATCGCGCCAGCGCTCGCTCACGGAACCCGCCTCCGCTTCGCTGAATTTCACAATCACATGCCCGTCTGCCGTGTACGCTGTGAACTTCGGCTGCTCGCCACCCGCGGAAGAGCCGGCCAACTCGCCCGTTGCCGCCTGCGCCGCCAGCTCAGGATAGCGCCGGGCTTTATCTTCAACCTGCTCAGGCGCTTGCATATGTAAGAAACGCGCGCGGCACGCTTCGCCAATCAGCAAATCGCCGCTCATATCCACGCCATCCGCCAGCAGCGCGCGCAGCACATGGTGGTCGGCCCAGCGGCGAATATCTTCAGGAAAATCAAAACGCTGCGCATGCTGGCGCGCCCACGCCCGCCCCAAATACCCCTGCGGGCGCATATCGTACAGCCACCACGGCAGATCGTCGCTACGCACACTGCGCCCCGATGCCTCCTGCATCACAAAGCCTTGCGGATAGATCGCGAGTAACTGCCCCAGAAACAGCAATTTACCCGCGCCATCGACACGATAAACCGGCATTTCAGGCAGACCGTGGCGCCGGTCACGCAGCGCATATTGAATAGATTTTCCCTTGCCGATGCGCACCACCTCATCGCCCAGCGCTTTTAGTTGGCGCGACAAAGTCGGCTGGCTAATTTTAATAGAATCAATTAGTTGCGAAGGAGTTGCTACGCCTTGCGTAAGCGTTTGGCGGATGGTTTCGGCGTAATCAGGCATGGTGATGAATAGAATTATGAATAGATTGGTGAATAGTATATTACAAATAATTTGCTGTGGCTCCCCTTGCAAAGGCGAGCGATGGCGGCTTCCTTTGCCATGTAAAAAAATAGACTGCTCATCCCGCAGCCCTGCGGGTTGTTTCCCTTTAAAAAAGGAGCGGAGAACGATTTATGTTTTTTGATGCGCTGAGCCCCTTGTATTTAGCGGGGTTCGGCGCGATTTATGTTTTCTGGTCTGTTTGAATGGTTTTTAGAGGAGCGCTCCGAAGACGTAAATAGCGGCTTAACTTTGCCGAAAGACAAGACGGCGAGTTGGCGGCGAGTTTTTTGTCGGGCATTGATGCCCGACGGTCGTTTGTCTAACGATCTGTCGGGTGCAAAAATCTGATTTATGTTTTTTGATGCACTGGAGCCCTTATGTTTAAAGGATTTCCGGGCGTTTTATGTTTTCTTCCCTATTTGTGCGAGTTTTGGCGGGAGGGGTAGAAGCCGCCATTGGGCTATTGCTGCGGATGGCGGCGCAGGAATTTTTGGCTGCGTTCGCGGATGTCTAAGAGGGCCTCGGTGGCATCGTCGTATGTGGCGGAAAGCCCTTGTTCGTAGGCGACGGCGGGCGGCGAGTCGAGCCACGAGCCCATGCCGCCAAAGACTTGCGAGCCTTGTAACGCCCGCGCCAGGCGTTCGGTGGCGGGCAGCGTTTCGTCATCGAGTGCGCGGCGCGCGGCGCGAAACGTGCGCGTCCAGCCGGGGAAATTCAGGGTGTCGGCAAGCGCGGCGATGTTGTCGAGCGCGCGGCGGAAGTCGCCGATGAGAGCCTCGTCGGTGGCGGGGGCGTCGGGTGTTTTGCCCTTTTGTTGATTCATTTGATGTGGCGAACTCTTTGCCGCGGAGGCGCGCGGCATTGCCGTCGTTTCGGCCATCTGCGGCCAGCCCGATCCGGCGCAGGCCAGCGCTGTGCTGGCTGCCGCACTCGCCGCCGACCGCCGACCAGATGAATGGTCGGCCGGATAAAACCGGCGGCGGGTCAAGCGGCGATGCTTCCCGCTATGGTTACACCAGTGTCTTGATCAGCGTATCCCGATCACCCGGCAAAAGATCCATCGGCGCGATCTCCGGCACGGTGTAAGCCCCAGGCTTCAGGTGATGCGCGGCGGCGCGTGCGCAGGAGGTCATGACCTGGGCGGTCAGTGCCGGGTTATTGATCGTCATGCGGAATTCAAAGCGCTGATTTTGCGTGACGCCGCTGACGCCCTTGCGTGTCATGCGCACGCCGTGGCCCATGTCTTTCAGCGTATCGATGCTTTCGACGGCAAAAACGTGCGTGTCGTCCTTGATAAAGTAGTCGTCGCTCTTGATGGCTTTTTCTACGGCAGAAAAATCCGCGCCGGCTTCCAGTTCGACATAGACCATGCGGCGATGCACGCCGGAACCGGCGGGAATCGTCATCGACAGGGCATCCTTGACGCCCGGCTTGGATTTGGCGCAAACCGAGTGCCCCATGCTCATGCCCGGGCCGAAATCGGTGTACGTCAGCCCTTTCGGCGCCATCGCCAGCAGCAGCGTGCGCATCAGCGAATCGCTGCCCGGATCCCAGCCGGCGGAAACGACGGCAACACTGTTGTGTTGCTTGCCAATGGCGTCCAGATTTTTGCGCAGCGCCAAAAGCGATTCGCCGTGAATGTCAAAACTATCGACGGTGTGGATGCCGCGGCGCAGGTACTCGGGCGCGGTATCGGGAACGCTGCGCGTCGGGCAGCAAAGCAGCGCCACATCGACCTTGCCGAGCGCTGAAACGTCGGTAACGATGGGAACGCCCGCCAGTTCGGAAGGGACGGCGGCTGCGGAACGGCGGACGATGCCGGCCAGTTCCATATCCGGCGCGGCGCGCACGGCTTCTACGGCACTATGACCAATGTTGCCGTAGCCAACGACGGCGATTCTTGTCAAACTCATGATGTCACTTTCAATCAGTAAAAACGAAAGAAAAACGCTCCGCATTCAGCGAAGGCAAAAGCACGTGCAGAATACCAGATATTTTTGGGCGTCCAGTTTTCGGGCGGATCGGAAAAATAAGGAAGGCGAGTCATGACGCCTTGGAACGCCGCTCCCGCCATTGCGCGGCGAAGGCGAGCGCATCGGGCAGGAAAGCGCGGAAATCGGCGGCGAAACCGTCCGGATCGGCGAGAAATTCCTCAAAACCGCCTGCCAGCGGATTGGCGCGTTTGAGCCGGTGGATCGACATTTGGTCAATCGCTCGGGCGACAGCGGCCGGGTTTCGGTAGTGCGTCAGCCAGTCTTCCCGACACATCCGTTCGGCGACAGCGCGGGCGGGTGCGGGCAGGACGTGGAGGTAAGCCGGCAGCGCGGCATAGATTGCCGCCGTGTAGACGGCGAGCGGCGGGTGGGCATCGCCGGTTTCTGTTGCCGTGCTGGAGGACTTTGTCCGGAAGGCGGGTTCGCCTGGCCAGTCGCGCGCCAGCAGGTGATCGTAGAAAAGGTCGACCAACACGCCAGCGACGCGCCGTCGCCGGGAGCTGACGCGCGCCCGGCTGGCGAGAAAAGCGGGATGCCGGTCGGCATAGCCGTCGATGGCGCGGTGCAGGGCGACCCCCGATGCCAACGCCGGCGGCAGGCCGGCGGGGAGCGGCCCTTTGATGAAGTCGCCGAGCAGACCACCGATGCGATCGGCCTCGTCAACCCCGGCCAGTACGGTATGTGCAAGGAAATTCATCGGGCGCAACTGCTGGTGGGCATTGGCTTGTTGAGAGGCATTTTTCGGCCATCATGCCGTTTCAATGATTGCAAAGTCGTGGCTGATTTCAGCACTTTGGGCAAGGATGATCGAGGCAGCGCCGTATTTTTCCTGGGAAAGCGTGGTGGCGCGATGGCGCGGGCGATGACCTCTGGCTTGAGCTGAACATTGAGCTAAACACTTTGCCGCTGATAGAAAAATGAAAGTGAATTTTCGTGAAAACCGTGGGCTCGCTTGCGGAGCGCTCGGCGCGCTCGGCGCACTCGGCGCTCAGGCTGACTGCGCAGGCATCGTGCTGCAAATGCGTTGATGATTGCCGATAGGCTCGATTCGCCGCCTGACTTCGGCGGGTGTCTGACCTGTCTGCGTTGCGTATCCGCCTATACGATTGCAGCCTTGACCGTACGAGAGCCCGATCGTGTGCCTATGTCAGCGGGTTGAACCAGCCGCCCTGATTCATGATCAGCCGGTCGGCCGCGCGCGGCCCCCAACTGCCGGGAGCGTAGGGCTGCGTTAGCGGGTGCGATTCAAGAATCGGTTCAACGACGGCCCAGGCGGCCTCGACGGCATCTTGCCGGATGAACAGGGCGCCGTTGCCCATCATGGCCTCGCCAAGCAGGCGTTCGTAAGGCGTTTCGGCCGCCAGATATTCGTCGAGCAGGAACAGTTCGCGCTGTTCGCCAATGAATTCTTTTCCGCTGCGCTTGACGCGCGCTGCCAGGGCGATTGCCGAACGCGGCGAGAGGCGGAAGCGCAGATAGTTGGGCGGGCCGTTGTGCTGCGAGTCGTTGAACAGGCGTTGTGGCGGCGGCTTGAGCTGGACGACTACCTCGGCGGCGGTTTCGGCCAGGCATTTCCCGGCACGCAGGAACCAGGGCACGCCGGCCCAGCGCCAGGAGTCGATGAACAGGCGCAGGGCGCAGAAGGTTTCGACGTCGGAATTGGGGGGGACGCCGGCCTCGGATTTATAGCCTTCGTACTGACCGCGCACGATGTCTTCGGCGCTCAGCGGGCACATGGACTGGAAGACTTCGGCGGTCTTGTCATGCACGGCGCCGTAGCCCCGATAGGCTGGTGGCTCCATGGCCAGCAGGGCGACGATCTGGAACATGTGGTTCTGCACGACGTCACGCAGGCAACCGGCCGTTTCGTAGAACGCGCCGCGCCCTTCGACGCCGAATTTTTCTGATAGCGTAATTTGCACGCTGTCGATGTAATTGCGGTTCCAGATCGGCTCCAGGAAAGCGTTAGCGAAGCGAAAATACAGGATATTCATGATCGCTTCTTTGCCGAGGTAGTGATCGATGCGGAATATCGAGTTTTCCGGAAAGGCCGACAGCGCGATGCGATTGAGTTCCATCGCCGATTTAAGGTCGCGGCCGAAGGGTTTTTCGACGATCAGGCGGGCGTTTTTTGCCAGCCCGGAATCGCGCAGGCCGGTAATCATCGTCTCGAACAGCGCCGGTGGAATGGCGAGGTAGTGCGCTGGACGCTCCGCCAGATCGAGCGCCTCGCGGATCATGGCAAATGTTGCCGGGTTTTTGTAATTGCCGCTGACATAGCTAAGCTTGGAGAGCAGCGTCTGCATGGCCTCCGGATCGTCAATGCCGCCGTTTTCCATGATGCTCTCAGTGGCGCGCTGGCAAAGCTGCTCCTGCGTCCACGGCGATGAGGCGACGCCGATGACGGGGACGTTCAGCGTACCGCGCTTGGCCATGGCATAGAGCGAAGGAAAAATCTTTTTGCGGGCAAGATCGCCGGTAACGCCATAGAGCACCAGCGCGTCACAGGGGCTGGCTTTTTGCGGAGTAAAGTTCATATCGTCTTCCTGAATCGTCAAGTCGGTCTGTCCAGCGTGAACAGCGCGCCGCGCAGAATACCTCAATGCCGCTGCGCAGGGAAATGGCGTGCGCCGGAATACCGGGGCTGGCGCGTCCTCGGGCGACAGCGGTCAGTGTTCTCGGCATCGGCTCGGCGTATTTCGGTATATGATGGCCTTCCGGCTGTTGGCCGGAGCAATGACGCTGTCTTTGGGAATGACCGTGTTTCCGGCACGTAAGCTGTTCGGCCTCAGGATCGGTGTATGCGACGTGCGAAAAATTCTGCCGTTTCGTGCGGTGTTCGGCGCGCCGCTGGCGCTGGTGAACGTTTGTCCCCTGCGCTCGTGGGATTGCAGGTGCTGGCCAATTTTTGATGTGAGGGAAACCATGAAAGCCGTTTGTCTCAGCGCTCCTGGCGAGATTGCCTTGGTCGATCTGCCCGAGCAACGGCGCGGCCGCGACGAAGTGTTGATCCGCGTGCGTAGCGCCGGTATTTGCGGTTCCGATATCGGCGCCTACAAGGGCGTGAATCCCTTGGTGTCTTATCCGCGCATCATCGGGCACGAAGTTGCCGGCGAGGTGGTCGAGGTGGCGCCGGACGAGACGCTGTTCAAGGTCGGCGAACGGGTCATCATCGAACCTTATGTTTACTGCGGAAAGTGTTATCCGTGTTCGATCGGCCATACCAACTGTTGTGAGCATCTGACCGTGCGCGGCGTACATATCGACGGCGGCATGGCCGAATATATTTCGCATCCGCGTCATTTGCTGCACAAAGTGCCGGAGGGCATTCCGTGGCATCTGGCGCCGCTGGCCGAACCGCTGGTCATTGCCATGCATGCGGTCAGGCAGGCCGAAGTCAAGGCTGGACAACATGTCGTCATCACGGGCGCCGGACAGATCGGCCTGCTCGCGGCGCAGTATGCGCTGACGCTGGGCGCCATTCCGGTCATCGTTGACCCGGTTGATGCGCGATTGTCGCTCGCACATGCGCTCGGCGTGGCGCATACGCTCAACCCAGCCGGCGCCGATGTTCTGGCGGCAATTCAGACGCTGACACAGGGACGTATGGCCGAGGCCGTCATCGAATGCTCTGGCGCTGCGCCGGCCATTCGCAGCGCCCTAGATTATGTTTCCTACGCCGGTCATATCGCCCTGGTCGGCTGGCCAAAGGCGGAAATTCCCTTGCCGACGGCGCTCTTTACCAAAAAAGAGCTGACTGTGCGCGGTTCGCGTAACAGTGTCGGCCAGTTTCCGGAAAGCCTGCGTCTGATTGCCGAAGGCAAAATCGATGTCGGCGCGTTGTTGACTTGCAGCGTCCCGCTGGCAGAAACGCCTGCCATCGTGGCTGATATTTCCGAACACCCGGAAAAATATCTGAAAGTAACCTGCGTGTTTTGATACGCTATCGCATGTGCCGAGATGCGCCTTTCGGCCTGCTTCTATAGATGGGCGGGCGACTCGCGTAGCGATGTCGGTTGCTTGAAACCAGAAAATTGACAGGAGAGAAACATGGCAGCCAAAGACAGACTGGCCGTATTGACGGCGATTATTGAGCAAAGCGTCATCCCCGTGTTCTATCATCCGGATGAAGAGGTGTGCATCAACGTCATCCAGGCCTGCGCCAATGGGGGGGCGAAATGCATCGAATTTACCAATCGCGGGGATTTTGCTGCCGACGTTTTCCTGCGGGTGACGCGGCATTTCGCCAAGGCTGATCCTTCGGTCATCATGGGCGTCGGCTCGGTGTGCGATGCGCCGACGGCGGGGCTTTATATCGCCTATGGCGCAAAATTTGTCGTCGGCCCCATGCTCAATGCAGAAGTGGCGCGGCTGTGTAACCGGCGTGGTATCCCCTACAGCCCAGGGTGTGGCTCGGCGACGGAAATCGGCAATGCCCAGGAACTGGGGTGTGAAATCATCAAGGTATTTCCCGGCGCATCGGTCGGCGGGCCGGATTTCGTCAAGAGCGTCATGGGGCCGATGCCCTGGACGCGCATCATGCCCACCGGCGGTGTCGATCCCAGTGAAGATTCGCTGCGCAAATGGTTTAGCGCCGGCATTGTCGCTTGCGGTATTGGCTCCAACCTCATCACCAAAAAACTGCTTGAAGCCAAGGATTACCAGGGGATCGAGGAAAATTTCCGGAAGACGATCGCCCTCGTCAACCGCATCAAGTCCGAGCTTGCCGGTAAGTAAGCCCGATCAAAAATAGCCAAGAGAGCAAAGAAAGGATTTTCCATGAGCGAACTCATCGTCAAACCCGCCGGCGATGCCCAATGGGATTGTGCGGCCTTTGGTGAAATCATGCTGCGTTTCGATCCGGGGTTTGGCCGCGTGCGCAATGCCCGCAGCTTTCAGGTCTGGGAAGGCGGCGGCGAATACAACGTTGCCCGCGCCATGCGCAAATGCTGGGGCAAGCGCGCAATGGTTGCGACGGCCATTCCGAAGAACGACCTTGGCTGGCTGCTTGAAGATTTGATCATGCAGGGCGGCGTCGATATGCGCCACGTTATCTGGCGTGATTTTGACGGGCTGGGTAAAAACACCCGCGTCGGTCTCAATTTCACCGAAAAGGGGTTTGGCATCCGTCCGGCCCTCGGCTGTTCTGACCGCGGCAATTCCGCCGCCTCACAGATTCGCCCCGGCGAGATCAATTGGGAAAAAATCTTTGGCGAAGAAGGCGTGCGCTGGTTCCATACGGGCGGCATCTTTGCGGCGCTCGCCTCGAATACGGCCGAAGCCGTGATCGAAGCGGTTCAGGTCGCCAAAAAATACGGCACGGTGGTGGCCTATGACCTCAACTACCGCGCCTCGCTGTGGACGAGCCAGGGCGGCAAGGAGGCCGCCCGGCGCGTTAACCGCGAAATTGCCAGGTACGTCGACGTGATGATCGGTAATGAAGAAGATTTCACGGCCTGCCTCGGCTTTGAGGTCGAAGGCGCCGATGAGCATTTGACGAAAATCGAAACAAGCTCTTTCGCCAAAATGATCCAGAAGGCCGTCGGCGAATTTCCCAACTTCAAGGTCGCGGCGACGACGCTGCGCAACGCAAAAACGGCATCGATCAACGACTGGTCGGCCATCCTCTGGTTCGACGGCAAAATTTACGAGTCGATGAAGCGTGACAATCTGGAAATTTATGACCGCGTGGGCGGCGGCGACGGTTTTGCCTCCGGTGTGGCTTACGGTTTCCTGGAAGGCAAAGGCCCGCAGGCCGCCGTGGAATATGGGGCGGCGCACGGCGCACTGGCTATGACCACGCCGGGCGACACATCGATGGTGCGCGTCGAGGAGGTCGAAGCCGCGATGAAAGGCAAAGGCGCCCGGGTAATCCGCTGATGCGGCCGGTGGCAGCCATCGCCGCGCCACCATAAACAAGCAGCACAAGCCGTCCGTGGGGCGGCTTTTTGTTGGGCGAGCTTTGTTGTGCTCCGGTAAAAATTCGCTGCCGCCGGGCGATGCATTCAAGCCAGCATCGACCCATGCGCAGGCGGATGAAGCGTCTGAACCGCCCCAGTTGCAATATTGAAATTCAGGCATGTGATGATCCGTGGTCGGATGCTCGGCGTTGGCAGCTTTGAGCGGTTCGTCAAGGGAAACGGGATCTATTTATTACGGTACCATGCACACAAGGCCTCCTTAAACCCTCTGGCGCCGCCCGCACCGGCTAGGTTGAGGGAATTTAGGTAGGATGCGTGTTGTCAGTTTCCGCCATGTCGCCAATGGTCAAAGACGGTCGCCGAAGTGCTGGTCAAACACTGCCCCGTGCCGCAGGAATTTGTCGGCATTGAGGATACCTTTACAGAGTCGGGCGACTACGAGAAACTGCTGGCGAAATACGGTCTGTCGGCAGCGCATATTGCGGACAAGGCGGAAAAAGTCTTGCGCCGCAAACGCTGACGGACTGACCGGCGGCGGATTTTTTCAACGCTTCGTGCAGGCGTTCGTTTCACGGGGGAGATGATGATGCGTATCGTCGTAGCGCCGGATTCATACAAAGGCAGCGTTTCCGCACCGGGCGTGGCGGCGGCCATGCAGCGCGGCATCGCACGGATATTCCCCGACGCGGTTATCGACCCGGTGCCGATTGCCGACGGCGGCGAAGGAACGGTCGAAGCGCTGGTGGCGGCAACGCACGGCGAGCTGCGCCATGCGCGCGTCACCGGCCCGCTCGGCGAAGCGCTGACGGCGCACTGGGGCGTGCTCGGCGATGGCCGGACGGCAGTCATCGAAATGGCGGCGGCTTCCGGGTTGCCGCTGATTCCGCCCGATCGCCGCAATCCGCGCGTGGCGACGACTCTGGGTACGGGCGAACTGATCCGCGCCGCGCTCGATGCCGGTCTGCGCAAAATCATCATCGGCATCGGCGGCAGCACCACCAACGACGGCGGTGCGGGCATGGCGCGGGCACTGGGGGCGCGCTTTACCGACGCCGCCGGGCACGATCTGCCGGAAGGCGGCGCAGCGCTCGCCCGGCTGGCGACGATCCATCTGGAGGGCCTCGACCCGCGTCTGGCGGAAGCGGAAATCGTCGTCGCCTGCGATGTCGACAATCCGCTTTGCGGCGCGCGCGGCGCATCGGCCGTCTTCGGCCCGCAAAAGGGCGCGACGCCGGAAATGGTCGCCGAGCTGGATGCGGCGCTGGCGCACTATGCGCAGATTGCCGAGCGGGCGACGGGGCGGCCCATTGCCGAATCGCCCGGCGCCGGCGCGGCCGGCGGCCTGGGCGCGGGGCTGCGCTTCTTCACACCGGCGGTTTTACGGCCGGGCGTGGAAATCGTGCTGGAAGCCGTCGGCTTCGATGCGCGGGTCAAGGACGCCGCTTTTGTGCTGACGGGCGAAGGGCGCACCGATTTTCAGACGGCTTTTGGCAAGGCGCCGGTCGGTGTGGCCAAAGCCGCCAAGCGTTACCGCGTGCCGGTGTTCTGCATTTCCGGCGGCCTGGGCGAAGGCGCGGACGAAATTCTGGCGCAGGGCATCGACGCCGTGATGAGCATCTGCGACAAACCGATGCATCTCGCCGAATGCATCGACGATGCCGAAGCGCTGATCGAAGCCGCCGCCGCCCGTCTGTGCCGCATCATCAAAGCGTCGCGGACGGTCTAGCCGCGCCGGCGGCTGCCGGCCTGATACCGCTTCGCCGGAAAAGCCGGCAAGCCACTTTTCGTGCGTCCGAGTGGGGCGGGTATTTGCCGTCGGCAGGGTGCCCGCTAGCCCGCGTAAAACGGGCATCTCCGGATGGGCTGCCCGCCAGCCCAGTGTTTACGTGGGTTTCCGGCCTGCCTATCTGCCAGCCCAGTATTTATGGGCGCTTCCAGCCTGCCTGCCGGCAAACGCCCGATTGACAAGGGCTTCAGAGGCAACCGGGCTGAAACGCCCAAAATACGCGGAGCACAGGCCGACGGATCATTTCACTCCGCTGCGGCTGGCAGGCGCATGCCTGACCCATACGGCCGGCGGCGGTTTGCCTTTGAGAATTTTCCCGCGCTTGGCATCCGAACACGCACAATCTGCCGGCAGGGAGATTGGGCGGATGAAAAACTGCTCCGCCGGAAAAGCCAGCAAAACCACTTGCCATGCGTCCGAGTGGGGCGGGTATTTGCCGTCGGCAGGGTGCCCACTAGCCCGCGTAAAATGGGCATCTCCGGAAGGGCTGCCCGCCAGCCCAGTGTTTACGTGGGTTTCCGGCCTGCCTATCCGCTGGCCAAGTATTTACGGGCACTTCCAGCTTGCCTGCCGGCAAATGCTCGATTGACAAGGGCTTCAGAGGCGGCCGGGCTGAAACGCCCAAAGGACGCGGAGCACAGGCCGATAAATTATTTCACTCCGCTGCGGCTGGCAGGCGCGCTTTGGTAGGAAGCGGGCGGCGCACCTTCGTTTTCCTTGGCTTGCGCTCGTCCCGCGCGCGTCAAATTCGGACTATGGCGTTTTCTTCATACGCGCCGCACCTGCGCCTTCCGCGCTTTCCTCAGGCGCCTGCCGAAAACGCCGGCCTTGCCAGGTGCCACGTTCGCGCAGGCGCGCTTCCAGCAGGGCGGGGAAGCGCGAGAGGCGCAGGCCCCAGTCGGGCGAGAGCCGCAGCTTGGGCGGCACTTCGCTGCCTAGCCGCTGGATTTTGACCGACGGCGGCAGGTATTCGAGCATATCGATTACCGCGTCGAGATAGGCGGGCGGCGAAAGCAACGCGATGCTGTCCGGCGCGCGCCGGTATTGCACGGCCAGCCGCGTGCCGCGCACGATTTGCAGCTGGTGGAATTTCAGCGCGTCGATCGGCAGGCGGGACAGCGCCTGGGCGCCCTGGATCAGGCCGGCCGGCGTCTCCAGCGGCAAGCCGAGCAGCAGGTGGCCGGTGACGAATAGCCCGCGCTGCACCGCACGCCGGATGGCATCGGCGCTACAGGCAAAATCATGGCCGCGCCGGCATGCCGCGAGCACCGCGTCATCGCAGGATTCGATGCCGATTTCCAGCTCGACCGGCCGTCCGCGCGCCAGATCGGCGAGATAATCCAGCGTCGCATCCGGCAGACAGTCGGGGCGGGTGCCGATGACGAGGCCGCGGATGTCCGGGTGCGCCAGCGCTTCGCCGTACATCCGCCGTAACTGTTCGAGATCGCCATAGGTGTTGGAATAGCTCTGGAAATAGGCGAGAAACCCCGCCGTCTCCGGGTAACGCCGGCGCATGAAGGCGATGCCGGTGTCGATCTGCCGGCGGATGTCGCGCTGCTCGCGCAGGTAGCTGGGCGTAAAGCCGGCGTTGTTGCAGAAGCTGCAACCGCCCCGCCCCAATGTGCCGTCTCGGTTGGGGCAGGTGAAGCCGGCGTCGAGCGAAATCTTTTGCAGTCGCCCGCCGTGATGCGCTTTAGCCCAGTCGTTATAAGCATGGTAGCGACGGCCGCGGAAATCGGCGGGTATTCCCGGCATATCGGATTCCGGCGTGACCGCCCGCTCGGCAGCGGACGGATGGCGGGACGATGCGGGCAGGGGGGCAAGCGTCATTTTGATTCGGTGAATACGCGGCACGGGTATGGCAGCGCGGGTATTTTAGGGCATCCTGCCTTTTGAGACGCAGCCCGGCCCGCTCAAGGCATGGCGGCGCTGCCTGATGACCGCAGCCTGGGCGTAAAGACAGAACGGGTCATGGCCGACAATGGCGCAGCCTATCGGTCATGGCGCTTTGCTAGGCGGCTGGCGCGCCTGGAGATCACGCACCTTTGCACCCAGCCCTAGACGCCACGCACCCCTGGCAGGGCTGGGCGGTTCATCCAGATGCTGCTGCGCGATTGGGCCGATGCTTATCGTTACCCCTCATCAGCGCATCGCGCTGATGAGATCGCGCCTTAGATGCTTCGTTACAACTTTCATCGGCCTTACTCGGCGGTCGGCCACTGGCTTCCCGCTACGCGGTTCGGCTTTGCAGGGAACGATGTGTTGGCAAATTACCGTTAGATGCCCGGATGCTTGCCGTCGTCCGGCGGGTCAGGCAAGGCGTTGGCGCATCGTCTGTGTTCATACTCATGCCATATCCATGCTATCCGCCGCCGCAGAGGCGCCCGGCCGTAGGCGGAGGTTTCGTTGGGCGGCTTGACCGAGCTTCGTCCGGGAATAGTCAATGGCGGGCAGGCTAAGAGCAGCAGTCGTGGCAGAGCCAGCGCCGTTGCAACGCCGGCAAAGTTATCGGTCGAACCAAAAACGGCGCTTCAGGAAGCGCCTGGATGAAGGCGCTTTCCAGAGTGCGATGCCTTGCGCGGCGCATCGGAGGAGGCGTTCAGCGTTACTGCCCGGTTTCGCCCGAGGTGTCGTCGCTCCGGAAGAATGGTTGCCGTCGCACATGCCGTTTTTCCAGCCCGGCGATGTTCGCAACGCCAAGCTGGGCGAGGGTGCGGCTCAACTCGCTGGTGAGAATATCCAGCGCCTTGTCGATGCCGGCGCGGCCGGCGGCGCCAGCGCCGTAGAGCAGCGGCCGTCCGAGCATGACGGCCTGCGCGCCGAGCGCCAGCGCCTTGGCGATGTCCGTCCCGCGTCGGAAGCCGCTGTCGATAAAGATTTCCGCCTCGTTGCCGCAGGCGGCGTGGATCTCTTCCAGCACGTCCATCGGCGAAACGCAGCCGTCGAGCTGGCGGCCGCCGTGGTTGGTTAGCACAACCGCGTCGGCGCCGAGGCGAATGGCGCGGCGCGCATCGGCGGCGGTGAGAATGCCTTTGACGACCAGCTTGCGCGGCCAGGTCTCGCGCAGCCATTCGAGGTCGGCCCAGCGCAGGCCCATATGCAGTTTTTCGGCGATAAAGCGTGAGCCGCGCCCGGCGCGGTCTTCTGCCGAAAAGTAGCCGGCGAGGTTACCAAAGCCGGGCACGCCGCGCGCGCCGCCGACAATGTTGGCCGCCCAGGAGGGGTGGCAGGCGGCATTCAGCATGGATTTCAGGCTCAGCTGCATCGGCCCGCGAAAGTAGCGGCGCTCGTTTTCTCGGTTGCCGAAATGCTGGCAGTCGACGGTGAAGACCAGCGCCTCGCTGCCCGCGGCGTCGGCGCGGCGCACCAGGTCGCGGTTGATGCCGGCATCCTTGAACATATAGAGCTGATACCAGAAGCGCAGGCCGGGCGCGGCCTGGGCGACCTCCTCCATCGCCGCGTTGGACATGGTGCTCAGCGTAAAAGGGATGCCGGCCTGAGCGGCGGCTTGGGCGAGCAGCACATCCGCCCGGTGATAGAGCATGCCGTTAAAGCCGGTCGGCGCGACGATGAACGGGCGCTCGGCCGGCGCGCCCAGAATATCGACGCCCAGCGAGCGATGTTCCGCGTCGATCAGCGCATCGGGGACGAACTGCCAGCGCCGGAAAACGTCGCGGTTATGTTGCAGGGACACGCGGTCTTCGGCGCCGGCTTCGACATAGGCCATGGCAAAGGCGGGCACACGGCGATGCGCCAGGCGGCGCAGGTCTTCGATATTCAGGGCGGAATCCAGGCAGCTCATGATGTTGGCAAAGCGGAACGTAGGGCAAATGGGCGGGTAAATGTTGGCGGAAAACTGACGTCAATAAAGAAACAGCAACCGGCCGACGGCCGGAAAACAGCGGAAAAACACGAAGCGCATTATAACGGCAGGCAGTTATGGCTCGCAGAAACGGTATGCAAAGGCGGGCGAACAAGCCCAAAACCCATATGGAATCCCGCATGGAATAAAGGTTTCCGCGACGCCTACCCGCAAATGCCCAAAAGACGCGGGTTCCAGCGCTGCCCTGGCTGAAATGCCCAGTTGACGCGGGTTCCGGCGCTGCCCTGGCTGAAATGCCCAAAGGACACGGACTCCGGGGCAGCTAGTGCGGAGGTGTATCCGCCGCGGACGTTCGGATGACTCAGAGGTTCAACCTACCGCGCACAGATGCTGGCGTGCTTAACGCGTAATACAAAGCAAACACCGGCAGTGACGGAGCAGGCTCGAAGCCCGCGTGGAATAAGGGTTTCCGGGGTGCCTGCCCGCAAACGCCCAAAGGACGCGGGTTCCAGCGCTGCCCTGGCTGAAAAGCCCAAAAGACGCGGGCTTCCGGACTGCCGCCGCAGATAGTACAAGGCGTGCGGCAAAGCGGCGCAACGCGGTGACGGTTTTTTTAGATATTTGACGCTACACGCGCAAGCGCCTGCGCGCCGGCTACAAGATCACCTTTTACTGGAGAGTATCGATGCAAAAACACACGCGCAAGCGCCTGCGTGCCGGGTACAAGAGCCTGAAACGACACATGCCGGGCTATTTACCCATGAGCGTTTTTCTGGCTTGGGGACTTTTAGCCTGCTGCCCGCTAACCCGCGTGGATTGGGTGTTTCCGACCTGTGGCCCGGCAACCCGCGTCAATTGGGCGTTTGCGGGCAGGTAGGAGCGTGGAAAACCGACCGCTGCGGTAGCCACCATGGCGTATAAAGTTGCCGCGAGCGTGGAAAATCCGGCGGCCAAAAAGCGGCAAGGAGCGGAAAGTGACGATTTTTGTCACTTGGCTGCTCGAAATGGTCAACGATTTGCCGGTCGAAAAAACCCGCCATGTCCTAAAAAAGAGATTTTTGAGCAAAAAGTCACACAAAACGGACAAAAATGCGAGCTGGCACGGTTTGTGATTGTACTTAGGCAACGGGACTTCCGTTGTAGCACTTAACCAACCAACAAGGAGACTTGAAATGAAAAAGATTCAACAAGGCTTTACCCTGATCGAACTCATGATCGTTGTTGCGATCATCGGTATCCTGGCCGCGCTTGCCCTGCCGGCATATCAAGACTACACCGGTCGTGCGCAGTTCTCTGAATCGCTGACCGTGGCCGGCGGCCTGAAGACCGACGTGCTCGATTATGTCGGTCAAAATGGCGCATGCCCGGCTAACGCCACTGACGCCCAAGGATCTATTAAGAAAGCGGCTCTATACGAAACGAAGTATTTGACCCAAGTAGAGACGGGTGCTGGTGTTGACGCGAACAAAGACTGCGCGATTACGGCAACTTTCAAGTCTACGGGCGTCAACAAGAAATTGGTCAGCAAGAAGGTTCGCCTGAATGGTGAAGGCGTGCTGGATACCAGTGCAACCCAAAAGGGAACCGTCGATTGGAAATGCGCGACGGATGCGGACTTCACCGTTGTTCCGAACGCCTGCCAAACGGCTCTGAACTAGTTTTTGGAAATGGCACGCTTATCGGTTTCCTGAGTGTGCCTGATTTCTTTCAGATAGTAAAAAGCCCGCAGTTGCGGGCTTTTTCATCTGAATTTCTTTTCTTTCGTGGAGTTTTGAATCCATGTTAAATTCTCTGCGCTCATCTGCCGGTTTTACGCTGATTGAACTGATGATCGTCGTTGCCATTATTGGCATCCTGGCTGCCTTGGCACTGCCGGCATATCAGGATTACACCGGGCGCGCCCAGTTTATCGACGGATTGGGTACGGCTGCCGGCCTCAAGGCCGACCTGCTGACATATGTCGGGCAAAATGGTGCCTGCCCGGTAAATGCTGCCGGGAATGCAGGTAATATTCGTCCGGCGTCTTCATATGCCACCAAGGTGCTGGCGCGCGTTGACACCAAAGCGGGCAGCAATGTGGACGATTGTGTTATCGAAGGGACATTTAAAAGTACAGGTATTCACGCCAAGCTGCGCGGTAAAACGCTCAGCCTGACAGCTGTAAAAATGTTATTGGCCTCGGCCGGGCAGTATTCAATGGTAGACTTTGTTTGTTCCAGTACGGCGGATGCCTCTGTTCGACCCAGTTCGTGTCAGTAAGCAGTAGCCTTCTGGTTGCCTGATGCCAGGCGGACTAAACACAAAACTGATTTTCCAATTTTTCATGACTACGCATTTTCGATGTCTGCCGACCAGTTGAATCACGGTATCGGACACAGCATGGTGACCCGCCTGAGGGCGTCTGGTATTCACTTCGTCATTAGCGCTACCGTGGCATTCATTGTCGCCGGGTTGGTATTCTGGCTGTGGTATCCGACGCCGCATCAGCATTTATCCGGCGGTATTGATCTGTTTGTTCTATTGATTAGCGTTGATCTGGTTATTGGTCCCTTGTTGACGCTGATTGTCTTTAACCTGTCCAAGCCTCGACGCGAACTGGTGCGCGATCTGTTTATCATCGCTATCCTGCAGGCAGCTGCGCTGATGTATGGAATGCATGTGGTTTTTCAGGCGCGGCCAGTGCACGTTGTTTTTGAATATACCCGTTTCAGGGTGGTGTATGCCTCGGATCTGCTGCCGGAATTTCTCAATAAAGCCCCAGAAGCCATGCGCCATCTGCCGTGGACTGGGCCGACTTTCCTGTCAGTGCGACCGATGCGGGCGGAAGAAAAACTAGATATCCTCTTGCAGGAATTGAGTGGTTTTCCTCTTGCCAATCGGGCTGATATGTGGCAACCCTATGCTGAGGCAGCAAGTAATGCTGCCGCAATCGGTAAATCCGTTACTGATCTCATGCCGCGGCTGACATCGGCACAACAGGCATCCATTAGGGCGCTGATGGCACAAAAGAATTTGTCGGAAAAGGACGTGGTGTATGTGCCGCTATTATCCAGATCACCCCAAGTCGCTGCTGTTCTTGTTGAGGCGCACAGCGGTCAGATTCTGATGGTGCTTGATACCAGTATTGAGTGATGCGGTTGCTATTGTGTTGAGAAGCTGTTGTTGCATGATTCTTTGATGGCAGGCGTAGAATCCAAGTAATTTTGAAGGAAGGCGCTTTGAACGGCCTTTACGAACCCAACCAGTTGTTGGATTGCGCTATGCCTGTGGTTCTCGCCTGTTTTTCAGCATGGTTGTCGACATGGCTGGATCTTTGAATTGAGCGGAGCTTTCAGACAGGTAGACTTATATGGCTTGCCGAAGTTGTGACGAGACTGTTTGTGCGTTCGGCTAGCGGCTAGCCGCAGACTGTGACGATGATGCGCCGCCGGTGTGGGCGGGCGCGATGTTCCCAGAGATAGATGCCTTGCCAGGTGCCGAGCGCCAGCCGGCCGTCGGTGATGGGAATGATGAGTGAGCTGCCGGCGAGCAGGGTGCGGCCGTGTGCCGCCATGTCGTCATCGCCTTCGTCGGCGTGACGGTAGGCCGGGTCGCCGTCGGGCGCCCAGCGTTGCGCCAGCGTTTCCAGGTCGTGGCGTACCGAAGGGTCGGCGTTTTCGGTGAGCATGACCGAGCAGCTCGTATGCGGGACAAAGACATTGACCAGCCCGCAGGCGATGCCGGCGCGGGCAACGATTTCGGCGATGGCCTGGGTGATTTCACGGGTGCCGCGTCCGGGCGTGGTGATTTCGAACGTGTGCTGGAAGGCGGTCATTGTCGTCTTTCGGATTCCCGGCGTGGCTCCGGCGTGGCTAAATCTTGCCCGTACTGCCAAAGCCGCCAGCGCCGCGGGCGCTGGCTTCAAATTCTTCGACGATATTGAAGCCGACCTGAAGCACAGGGACGATGACCAGCTGCGCCAGCCGGTCGAGCGGGTTGAGGGTGAAAGGCGTTTGGCCGCGGTTCCAGACCGAAATCATGATTTCACCCTGATAGTCCGAATCGATCAGCCCGACGAGATTGCCGAGAACGATGCCGTGTTTATGCCCGAGTCCGGAGCGCGGTAAAACCAATGCGGCAAGCCCGGGGTCTGCCAGATGAACGGCGATGCCGGATGGAATCAGTTGAGTGTCTCCCGGCGCGATGGTGAGCGGTTCGGCAATGCAGGCGCGCAGGTCGAGTCCAGCCGAGCCGGCGGTGGCGTAGCCGGGCGGGGAGGCTTTGAGGCGCGGGTCGAGAATGCGCACGTCGATGCAGCGGTGTATCGTTTTTTTCATGACCGTTTTTTCTCCGGCTTTTCCGGTTTTTCCAGTAATTTAGCGATACGTTCGATCAGGGTGTGCGCCAGTTCAGCCTTGCTGCCGGGCGGTAGTGCCGTTGCGCCGGTTTCGTCAAACAGCGTGACGGCGTTGTTGTCGCCGCCGAAGCCTTCCTGAATCAGGTTGCCGACGATGAGCGGAATTTTTTTGCTGCGGCGTTTGCGTTCGGCGTATTCGGCAAGCTTTTGGCTTTCGGCGGCAAAGCCGACGCACAGCGGCGGATTGGGCAGCGCCGCAACTTCGGCGAGGATGTCCGGATTGCGCACAAGTTCGATTGGCGGCGGCGCGCCGTCTTCCTTTTTGATCTTGTGTTCGGCGGGGGTGGCAGGGCGGTAGTCGGCAACGGCGGCGACGCCGATAAACACATCTGCGCCCTGCGCATGGAGGCATTCCATGACTTTTGCGTGCATTTCGAGCGCGCTGACGACATTGATGCGGGTGATGCCGGCCGGCGTGGGCAAGGCGACCGGGCCGCAGACGAGCGTGACAGCGGCGCCCGCAGCGCGCGCAGCGCGGGCGATGGCAAAGCCCATGCGGCCGCTGGACAAATTGGTGATGCCGCGCACCGGGTCGATAGCTTCGAACGTAGGGCCGGCCGTCAGCAGGACATGTTTGCCGGCAAGATGCTTGGGCTGGAAATGTGCGATGACCGATTCCAGGATTTCCGCGGGTTCCAGCATGCGCCCTTCGCCGGTTTCTCCGCACGCCTGTTCGCCGGCGGCGGGGCCGAGAATCGTTAAGCCGTCTGCGCGCAGTGTGGCGATGTTGCGTTGTGTGGCGGGTTTTCCCCACATTTCACGGTTCATCGCTGGGGCGACGAGGAGTGGGCAGTTGCGTGCTAGCGTCAGGGTCGTCAGCAGATCGTCGGCGAGGCCGTGAGCGGTTTTCGCCAGATAATTGGCCGTGGCGGGCGCGATGAGCAGCAGGTCGGATTCGCGCGAAAACCGAATGTGCGCCATGCCGCTGTCGATTGAGCTGCTTTGCTGGTCGGTCAGTACCGGGTGGCCGGAAAGCGCCTGGAACGTTAGCGGCGCGACGAAGTGTGTCGCGGCTTCGCTCATCGCCACCTGTACGGAGGCGCCTGCTTTGACCAGAAGACGGACGAGTTCCGCCGCCTTGTAAGCGGCGATGCCGCCGGTGATGCCCAAGGCGATGCGCTTGCCTGCCAATTCTGCACGTTCCATGTGCGTTGTCCTTCCGTCCTGTCGAAAATTTAGGCATTATTGGAGCCGCATTCTAACCGAGTTTGATGATGGCGATTACTGACTGGCCGGAAGACGAACGACCGCGCGAACGCCTGCTGCAGCAAGGGGCGGCGGCACTTTCCGATGCCGAATTGCTGGCGTTGTTCCTGCGCGTTGGCGTCAAGGGCAAAAGCGCCGTCGATTTGGCGCGGGAGCTGATCGGCCATTTTGGCAGCCTCAATCGGCTCTTCTCGGCCAGCCAGGCCGAGTTTTCCGCCATCCCCGGCATGGGGCCGGCCAAATACGCGCAACTACAGGCCGTGCTGGAAATGTCTCGACGCGCACTGGCGGAGAATCTTCAGCAGTCAAGCAGCCTGACGACGCCGGCAGCCGTGCGCGATTTTTTGCGCCTGCATCTGGCCGGGCTGCGGCATGAGGTATTTTTCGCGCTGTGGCTCGACGCGCAGCATCGTTTGATTACG
Source organism: Dentiradicibacter hellwigii (assembly GCF_041770905.1). Lineage (NCBI taxonomy): Bacteria > Pseudomonadati > Pseudomonadota > Betaproteobacteria > Rhodocyclales > Rhodocyclaceae > Dentiradicibacter > Dentiradicibacter hellwigii. The sequence continues at coordinate 1,197,962 of NZ_JBEUWX010000002.1, read as the reverse complement.
GCCGAAGTTTTGTTTTCCGGCACTCTGACGCAAACCAGCGTTTATCCGCGTGAAGTCATCAAGCATGCGCTGGCGCATAACGCCGCCGCCGTCATTTTTGCGCACAATCATCCTTCTGGCGCAGCCGAACCGTCGGCGGCGGATCGCACATTGACGCACGAACTTAAGCAGGCTTTGGCGATGATTGACGTAAAAGTCCTTGACCATTTCATTGTCGCGGGGATGGGGGCGCCGCTATCCTTTGCCGAGCGGAGTATGCTCTAGCCCGCTGAAACAGCGGCTTCCTTGGCAAAACTACAGTGTTGATTTTGCCTGATTTTTTTACAAAGTCGCGCCGCTATAGCGGAGCGAATTAATTTTCGATACAAGGCAGCAAGCCGCAGACAGTACAAGGAGTACGGCAAGGCGCAGCAACGCCGTAGCGAACGTTAAGTGAATTCGCTATATGAAGCTTTCGGGGCGCTCCCTCTGATATGCCCTGTAAAACTGAACCCCGCGCCTGTGGAAGAGGGCAAAAAAGAGGCTCTGAGACCCGCGTGGATAAAAAACCCGCGTGAATAAAGGATCTCCGGGCATCCCTTCTGAAACCCGCGTGGAGTGGGCGTTTTAGGGTGCCTACCCGGAGATGCCCTGTTTACAAGGGTTTCAGGGCGTCTCCTCTGAAATGCCCTATCCATAAGGGGTTGCGGGCATCGCCGTGCGGATGCTGGGCGGTGCAGCGGGGGGTGCATCAATGCGCCAACAGCGCGTAAAAAAGACAAAATGCTTGAATTTTCGAGGGTGTTTGCATTAGAATGCGCACTTTTCTCCCCAAGATCAACTGGAGCAAGCATCATGGCACGAGTCTGCCAAGTGACGGGCAAAGCCCCGATGGTTGGGAATAACGTTTCCCACGCAAACAACAAAACAAAGCGCCGTTTTCTCCCGAATCTGCAATATCGCCGTTTCTGGGTGGAGAGCGAAAACCGCTGGGTGCGGCTGCGCGTTTCTACCGCCGGACTGCGCACGATTGATAAGAACGGTATCGATGTTGTACTCGCCGACCTGCGTGCACGCGGCGAAGTCTGAAAAGGAGTGCAGCCATGCGTGAAAAAATCAAACTCGAATCCAGCGCCGGTACAGGTCATTTTTACACTACGACTAAAAACAAGAAAAATACCCCCGGCAAGATGGAGATCATGAAATATGATCCCAAGGCGCGTAAACATGTGATGTACAAGGAAACCAAGCTCAAGTAAGCGCTGGATTGACGTAACAAAAAGTCGATGGTTCAGGGAATGCCTCGCCCAAGTGATTGGGCGAGGTTTTTTTGCGTTCAGGATCTGGGTCTGGTTTTTAGGGCAGAAAACATAAATCGCCTGGAACCCCTTTAAACACAAGGACCTTGGGGCATCAAAAAACATAAACCAGAATACTGCGCCCGATGGATCCTCTGAAACCCACTCGGCCGGCTAATAAGCTCAGGCGGCGTTTAGTGCCTGGTCGAGATCGGCAATTAAATCGTCGATGTGTTCGATGCCGACCGAAAGACGAATCATGTCTTCAGTCACGCCGGCTTTGGCCAGTTCCTCAGGCGATAGCTGACGGTGTGTCGTCGACGCCGAGTGACAGGCGAGTGTTTTGCAGTCGCCGATATTGACCAGCCGGGTAATGAGCTTAAGCGCATCCTGAAAACGTCCTCCGGCTTCGCGGCCACTACAGCGCGTACCTTTTACGCCGAAATTAAGAATGCCTGAAGCGCGGCCGCCCATGTATTTTTTGGCCAGCGGGTAATCGCTGTTGTCCGGCAGACCGGCATAATTAACCCAATTGACCTTTGGATGGCCGCGCAAAAATTGGGCGATGGCGAGGCTGTTCTCGCAGGTACGATCCATGCGTAGCGCGAGCGTTTCGACGCCTTGCAGGATTAGGAAAGCGTTGAACGGGCTGATGGAGGCGCCCATATTGCGCAGCGGGACGACGCGGGCACGGCTGATGTAGGCGGCAGACCCAAAAGTTTCGGTATAGGTAACGCCGTGGTAAGAAATATCCGGCTCGTTCAGACGCCGGAATTTCTGCCGGTGCTCGGCCCATGGGAATCTGCCGCTATCGATGATGATGCCGCCGAGACTGTTGCCGTGTCCGCCAAGATACTTGGTGAGCGCATGCACGACGATGTCGGCGCCGTGCTCAATGGGGCGGCACAGATAGGGCGAAGCGACGGTATTGTCGACGATCAGCGGAATGCCGTGCGCGTGGGCGACGTCCGCCAGACGGCCGATGTCGGTGATATTGCCGCGCGGGTTGCCGATCGTCTCGCAGAACATGGCTTTGGTTTTTTCGTCGATCAGCTTGCCGAAGGCATCCGGATCGCGGTAGTCGGCGAAGCGGACTTCGATGCCGTATTGCGGCAGGGTATGGGCAAAGAGGTTGTAGGTGCCGCCGTAAAGCGTGCTGGACGTGACGATGTTGTCGCCCGCCTCGGCTAGCGTCTGGATGGCGGCGGTGACGGCGGCCATACCGGAAGCAAAGCATAGTCCGGCGATGCCGCCTTCCATTGCGGCGATGCGTTTTTCCAGTACATCGTGCGTTGGATTCATCATCCGCGTGTAGATGTTGCCGGGAACCTTGAGATCGAATAGGTCGGCGCCGTGCTGTGTGCTGTCGAAGGCATAGGACGTCGTCTGATAAATGGGTACGGCGACAGATTTGGTGGTCGGATCGGAACTGTAGCCGCCATGAATGGCCAGCGTTTCAATTTTCATGATGGGCTTCCTGGAATAGGGGCGTTGCCGGGAGCCGGAAACACGGTGGTAAAAGCGCGCCGATTGTCTCTGTCTGCGGTGTTGGCTGGGGACGGGGCATATCTTCAGCGCGGATTTTTGATGCTTTTCTCAACTTCGGCACAAAGCCTAGAGAATATTTCATCAAAGGTGCCGGTGCCGTCAACCTTCACCAATCCATGCTGCTGGGCATATTTGGCGATGACCGGCAGGGTTTTCGATTCGTGTTCCCTGAGGCGCTCGATGATCTTGGCTACGCTGGAATCGTAGGACATGCCATGTCCGCTCCTGCCGCGTTCATCGAGGCGGCTGACCAAATCGAGTAGAGGCACTTCAAGTTCGAGCGCAATGGAAATCGATCTACCGCGTTTTTTCAACAGACCGTCCAAAATATAGGACTGAACGAGTGTGCGCGGTAAGCCTTTGAAGATGAAGCCCTTGGCATTCGCGTTGGCGTTGAGCCGTCGTTCGATCAGCTGTACGACGATCTCGTCGGGAACCTGCTGGCCGTTGTTGTAGAGATCAATGACCGTTTTGCCGATTTCCGTCTGGTTCCGGATCTCGTTTTCGAGCATTTCGTTGGTCGAGATGAATTCGAGTCCGTAGCGCTCGGCAAGCGCTTTACCCTGCGAATCGCGCCCTGATCCGGGATAACCGAACAAAACGATGTTCAGAGGCTGCTTTTTCAGCTCGTTGGCGGCAATGGCATCCAGTTCGCGTGTAACTTCCTCAATGCTGCGCGTGCCGTCGATGTCGTAGCAGATCCCTTTTTCACGATAAAAGCTGAGGACGGGGATCGTCTTTTCGTTATATTCACGCAGGCGATTGCGGATCACCATTTCGTTGTCGTCACTGCGTCCCGATGTCTTGCCGCGATTGAGTAGCCGCTCGACGCAGACTTCCTCCGGCAGATTCAGGCTGAGCAGGCAGTTCAGTGAGGTATTTAGCTTGAGCATCAGCCCTTCGAGGATATAGGCCTGCACATAGGTGCGAGGGAAGCCATCGAACAGAAAACCGTTGGCTCCCGGATGGTCAATGATCGTCTTTTCGATGATCTGTACGATGATTTCATCTGAAACCAAGCCGCCTGCGGCAATGATGCTCTGGGCCTGGATACCGAGCGGCGTCTGGTCGGCGATCTCTTGCCTTAGCAGATCGCCCGTGGAGATATAAAGTAGGTTGTATTCTTTGACGAGGTGTTCCGATTGCGTTCCTTTTCCCGCGCCGGGCGGGCCGAAGAGGGCAATGTTTAGCATGGCGGTTTGCTTCCAGGAAGTCGTTGAGTGGATCGGGCCGGCAGATCTTTCCAGGCGCCGGATGCGCTGCGAATTGCCGGACATCACAAATGAAAACCGGATGCAGTATCCGCATCTTGTATGCGGCCGTCAATGACGGAAAATACGGTGTAACGTGCGGGCGGCCAATCATGCGCCTGCGCCTTATATACTTTTACCCTTCTACTTTTACTCTTCTCCGCCCGGATTTCTTAGCGCGCTTACGTACTCACGCCATGTCTCCGTTTAAAACGCTTCTGCTGATCATACTGGGGTCGCTCGTATCGACGGGCGCTGCGCTCGCGTTGTACGACTTTTTTCTTGAACGCCACGAGCAGGAGCGGCGGCAGGAAATGATCCGGGAAATCAATGCAGGCATCGAAAAGAAACGCCAGAAAGCGCAAGAAGAAGCGGTGGACGCCGTCACGGAATACGCAGCCAGGCGCGCGGAAGAGCAGGAGCAAAAGCGGCGGGAAGAGCGGCTGGCGGCGGTCGCCGAAGCTGTTGATCAGGAACGGCTGCGGCAAGGCATCGGCAGCGCCGCGGTTTTACGGGCGGGCATCACCGAATATTTTGCCGCCAACGGCGTCATGCCGACCAGCCTGGATGCATTGGGTTACGACGCCGGTTGGACGCCCAGCAACGTGCTGGAGTCGGTAGATATTCAGGCGGGCGGCGTCATTGTGTTACGCTTCGCTCCTCGGCCCCGCGGCGAGGTGGTATTGATCCCCGACAGCGCGGCCGATTTAATTCGCGGCTGGCAGTGCGAGAGCAAGGACTTCCCCAGCATTGAGCAGATCGCCGATTGCCGCTTTACCGGAAGCATCTATTGAGCGGATTCTCCGGATGTTCATCAGATTGTTTTGCGTTAAGGATGGGTCGTAAGCATGGAAGCATTACTAGAAAAAGTCGTCGGCGCGGTAAATACCGTACTCTGGGAGTATTTACTGATTTATGCTTTGGTGGGTATTGGCTTGTTTTTTACTATCTATCTGGGCGCGCCGCAGGTTACCCGCTTCTTCAAAGCTTTTTCCACGGTTTTTGGCGGGCTGTTCAACAAAAATAAAAGCAAAGGAGCGGATGTTCAGGATACGCAGTTACTGTCGCAATTTCAGGCATTGGCCGTAGCGGTTTCGGCGCAGATCGGCACGGGTAACGTAGCCGGTGTGGCGACGGCCATCATGGCAGGCGGGCCGGGGGCGATTTTCTGGATGTGGCTGTCTGCATTTTTTGGTATGGCGACGATCTTTGCCGAGGCCGTATTGGCGCAGAAGTATCGTGTTTTGAGCGACGGGAAATATATCGGTGGCCCGGCGTTTTATATTACACATGGCCTGGGTCCGAGGATCGGCATTTCAGCCGCCAAAGTGCTGGCTGGTTTTTTTTCCGTGGCAATTATTATTGCGCTAGGCTTTATCGGCAATGCGACGCAATCCAACTCAATTACGTCAGCTATAACGGTGGCTTTTCATTTACCGCCCTTGTCAACAGGCATCGTCATCGCTGTATTGGTGGGCATGATTGTTTGGGGCGGGGTTCATCGCATCGCCCAGTTTGCGCAACTGGTAGTGCCTTTAATGGCCGTGGTTTACATCATTTGCGCATTGATAATTCTATTTATGTTCAGTGAGCATATCCCCACCATGATCCGGCAAATTGTCGTGGGGGCCTTTGATCCAGCGGCGCTGGGCGGCGGGTTGGCGGGCATCTCGGTGCGCGAAGCCATCCGCTTCGGTGTGGCGCGCGGCCTGTTCTCGAATGAGGCCGGGATGGGTTCGACGCCGCACGCCCATGCGACTGCGCATGTGCAGCATCCCGTGCAGCAGGGGATGGCGGCATTCGTCGGCGTCTTCGTTGATACTATGCTGGTATGTACGGCAACGGCACTGATCGTGTTGGTGACGGATGCCAATTTACTCGGCCTGAAAGGCGTGGCCGTGACGCAGGAAGCGTTCCATATCGCTTTTGGCGGCTTTGGTCAAAAACTACTGGCCGTTTGCCTGACTTTTTTTGCTTTTACAACGATCATCGGCTGGTATTACTTTGGTGAATCAAATATCCGTTATCTTTTCCAAAACAAGTTCCTGAATGTTTACCGCCTGCTGGTTTTGGTGGCCGTTGTGCTGGGTGCGCTGGGCAAGGTCGATCTGGTATGGAATCTTTCGGATATGTTTAATGGTTTTATGGTCATTCCCAACCTGATCGCCCTGTTTCTGCTGCGCCATGACGTACGGGCGCTGCTGGAAGATTATCTGCAACGCAAAGACTTGTAGCGAGGGCGTAAGCAGCCGGAAGATTTTCTGGATCGGGTTTGCATCATACGCCGGGACTGATATAATCCGCCGCTCACGTTTGTCAGGTTTGACGGATCGCCGCTGTAGCTCAGCTGGTAGAGCAGCGCATTCGTAATGCGAAGGTCGGCAGTTCGATCCCGCCCAGCGGCACCAGAAAACCTGATCGCACGGATTATTCAAAAAGCTCCGTGAATGAAAAGCAAGCCGCCATCGCGCGGCTTTTTCATTTTTTGCCGCCGGAACTATCGCTGGATTGTTATGTTGACGCGCGGATTGGGCGCCTCCGATGGGGGGCTCTGAACCCCGCGTAGATAAAGGTGTTCCGGGCAGGGGGCTGGAGATGCCCTAAATACAAGGGCTTCCAGGCAGCCCCTTCTGAAACGCCCTGTTTATAAGGGCTTCAGAGCATTCCTTTGAGGATGCGCTAAATGCAAGGGCCGGCGGGCAGATGCTTTGGATGCATCATCGTCACTTCCACAGACCACCTGCGTTCCTACTAGCTCCTCCACGCCATTGGGTAAAGCGATCCCGCTTCTTGTCTTGGCGTTGATGCAAGCAGTGCGTTGAGGAGCTCTTGCATCCATAAAAAAGGCTGCGCGTTGATCGCGCAGCCTTTTGTGCTTGTGTGACCTATGGCCTACAGGCCGGCAGATAACGCTGAGGTTTATTCTGCCGACGGCGCAGGGGTGGGTTTTTGCTTGCGGACCAGCTTTTCCTTGATCCGCGCCGATTTGCCGGAGCGCTCGCGCAGATAATACAGTTTGGCCCGACGCACATCGCCGCGCCGCTTGACTTCAATTGCCGCTACGAGCGGTGAATAGGTCTGAAACGTTCTTTCAACGCCTTCACCAGATGAAATTTTGCGGACAATGAAGCTGGAATTCAGGCCGCGGTTGCGTTTGGCGATGACGACGCCCTCATAGGCTTGCAAACGCTCGCGGTTGCCTTCTTTTACCTTGACCTTAACGATGACCGTATCACCCGGTGCAAATTCAGGAATTGTTTTTCCCAGACGGGCAATTTCCTCTTGTTCTAGTTGTGCTATCAGATTCATTTTTCATACTCCTTTTTTAGTTGACTGACCGCATTGCTCCTTATACAGCGCAAGGAGTTGCGTTTCCTCTTTCGACAACCTGCGTCCCATCATTAAGTCGGGACGCCGCTGCCATGTTCGTCCCAGCGCCTGCATCAGGCGCCAGCGGCGAATCTGCTCATGGTGGCCGGACAATAATACATCCGGCACGCGCTGGCCATTGTATTCTTCTGGCCGTGTGTAGTGCGGGCAATCCAGCAAACCCGCGACAAACGAATCTTCCTGTGCCGAAGCCGTATCGTTCAATACGCCCGGCAATTGCCTGACAATGGCATCGAGCAGTGCCATCGCCGGAATTTCACCGCCCGAGAGCACGAAATCCCCAATCGAAATTTCCTCGTCGACGCAACGTTCGATCAGACGCTCGTCAATGCCTTCATAACGACCGCAAAGGATAATCAAGCCTTCCTTGCCGACATTCTGGACAAATGTCATGATACGCTGGTGCGTCAATGGGCCGCCCTGCGGCGAAAGTACTATAACCCTGCTTGTACCAATGCCTGCTGCCTGTTGGCGCGTCCTGGCTGCCGTAATGGCCGATTCCAGGGGGGCTGCCATCATGACCATGCCCGGGCCGCCGCCGTAGGGGCGATCATCAATCGTACGATGCGTATCCTTGACAAATTCGCGTGGATTCCAAAAACAGATATCCCAGCGCCCCTCCTCCAGTGCCCTTCGTGTCACGCCCGATTGAGTCACGGCAACAAACATCTCGGGAAACAGCGTGATTACATCAGCAACCAGCATTTCCGGTATAGTTGCCGCGTCAGTCAGTGTTACCAATCTATTTCCCAATTGACGCAAAGTCGCTGCGTCGATAAATCAACATCCAAAACAACCGATTCGACAAACGGTAACAGACGCTCTTGCTCTGTGTCATCTTCGCTTTTACCGACACGCAATACGGCGTTTCCGGGCGTTTCGATCAAACCCAGTACACGGCCTAATATTTGGTTCCGTGTATTGACCACTTCAAGACCAATCAGGTCAGCCCAGTAATATTCTCCCTGTCCGGTTGGTGGTAAGGCTTCACGAGGCACACCAATCAAAACTCCCCGCAGGGCTTCAGCAGCGTCACGATCTTGCAGGGCGCCTAATTCTACGACCAGGAACTCTTTTTGCCGCCTGCAACGACGCACTTCAATCGGTTGCCAGCATTCTGCGGCGTTATTTTCACGCCTCAGCCACCACCGTGGTAATCTGCCCCACGCCAAAGGGTCGTCGGCAAATGGAAAAACCTTGACAGCTCCGCGCACGCCGTAGGGCGCAACGATTTTCCCAAGGACGACTATCCGTGGCGCTGAGACTTCGACAGACACGGATTGTTGTTGCTTCAGAAATACTTAGGCGATCTGCACGCCGGCCTGTTTGGCAAGACGAGTGACGGTCATTGACAATTGAGCGCCGTGCTGACGCCAATGGTTCAGTCGATCCGCTGAAATGCGCAATGATTCCTCATTTTCTGCGGCAACCGGGTTATAGAAACCAATGCGCTCAATAAAACGACCATCACGACGTGCGCGTGAATCAGCGACGACAACACTATAGAAAGGACGCTTTTTAGCGCCCCCGCGAGCAAGACGAATCACGATCATAAGATTTTATTCCAGCCTAAAAAATCGAAAAATTATAACGATCGCCCATTATAAGACAAATCCGTATTCAATGAATATGGTTTGGCATTGTTTCCGTAATTTTGAAACCGTATGGCGCCCTAAAAATGAATCACGTTCCGCTGAATGCACATACGCGTGCTGTGATTGCGGTGTCGATGGTATCGGTTGGCTCGAAAGAGCGTTGTGGCGCGGGCACAGATGTAAACTGAGTGGTGAAATTTACCGTTGATTATTCTTCAATAAAATAGGCGGTGGAAGCGTGATTTTCCTTGCCTTGACATCTACAAGCGGCATTAATATTCTTCCCTTGGGTGCCGATAAGAGGGCGGCTCCGCAGTCGATACAGTACGCTAGCGTGTACAACATATTGAGGCCAAGGCATCTGGGTGTTGGGATCGGTGGCGGTTGAGCGGTTGCGCCGGCAGGATGTGCCGAAAACGAACCGTCGTTAATCATGAAGGCTGTTGTACATCAAGGAGAAGCTCATGATTTTTGGACACATCAATGATTTTGAGAAAACTTTTTCCTGGCTCCCGCAGCCTTTGAAGCTCGCCATTGAGCACTTGAAAAAGACCGATTTCACCCGCCTGCCCGCGGGTAATTACGATCTGCAGGGCAAAGATATCTACGTACAGGTCATCGATATGACGACCAAGATTTTCTGCGAAACACGGCCTGAGGTGCATCGGCAGTATATCGATGTGCAGTTTCTGGTGTCCGGTCGAGAAAATATCGGCGTAGTGCCCGATAGCGGTAAAAATACGGTTGCCGAGAACTTTCTTGCCGAGCGTGATCTTCTGTTCTATTCCGGTGTGGAAAATGAATCGACGTTGTCCATGATGCCGGGCTGTTTTGCCATTTTTATGCCGAGCGATGTGCATCGTCCCGGTTGTGCCGCTGACCAGCCTGAAGCAATCCGCAAGGTTGTCATAAAAGTCAAGGTTTCGCTGCTGGCGGGAGGCTGATATGTCCGTGATTCGCTGGGGGATGATTGGTTGCGGCGCCGTGGCTGAAGTCAAGAGCGGGCCCGGGTTTTATAAATCAAAAAATTCGGCGCTGCTGGGCGTGACCAGCGCTGACATGGTGATGACGCAGTCGTTTGCACAGCGGCATGGCGTGCCGAATGCTTATGCATCAACAGAGGCGCTGTTGGCCAACCCGGAGATCGACGCCGTTTATGTCGCCACGCCGCCGTCTTCGCATAAACCCCTGGCCTTGCAGGCGGCACGGGCGGGCAAGCACGTTTATGTTGAAAAACCGATGGCGATGCGTTTCGGAGAGTGCCGCGAAATTGTCGATATTTGCGCTCAACAAGGTGTGCGCCTGTTCGTTGCGTTTTATCGTCGTGCCATGCCGCGTTTCCTGAAAGTCAAGGCATGGGTTGACAGCGGTGCAATCGGCCAACCCCTATGCATACGCGCCGTGCAACACCAGAAGCCCGCGCCGGAAGATCTCTCGCGCGCTACATTGCCATGGCGGCTGAAACCGGAAATTGCCGGCGGCGGTAAATTTCTCGATATGGGGATTCATGAACTCGATATTTTTGATTTCCTGTTTGGCGCTATTGAGGAAGTGCACGGTATCGCCGGCAATCATGCCGGGCTATACGATGTCGAGGATACGGTGACGGCGGTTTGGCGCCATACCAGCGGTGTGCAAGGCTATGGCTCGTGGTGCTACGTCTGCGATCATGGTGAAGACAATGTGGAGATCGTTGGCACGCGCGGTCGCATCGTATTTGAGTTTTTTTCCGACAAGCCGCTTAAACTGATTACGGGCGAAGGCTGCGTCGAGGCCGATATTCCCAATCCGCAGCACGTACAGCAGCCATTCATTCAGAGCATCGTCGATGATCTCAATGGCGAAGCCACGTGTCCGGGCGATGTCGAAAGCGCCGTACGTTCGACTTGGGTTGCTGATGAGGTGCTGAAAGCGTATCGCCGACAGAACGGCTATTGAACGACGGCGTTGACTGTTGAACGTGCGGCTTGCATGAGCGTGTCGGGAGGCGGGCAGGTGAGGTAATATCCGATGCGGCAGCGTGGCCGGATCAAATGTATCAACCAGGAGGGAAACCAAATGCCGCGGGTTAGCTTTGAAACGCTGAAAAACGAGTTCAAGCGCGTTCTGGTCAAAAAAGGCTGTGATGAGGCGACTGCCGACCTGTCGGCGCAGCTGATGGCGGAAACGACGTGCGATGGCGTGTATTCGCACGGCGTCAACCGTTTCCCGCGTGTTGTCGAATATATCGACAAAGGCTATATCAAGCTCAACGCCAAACCGACGAAGGTGGCGAGTCTGGGCGCTTTCGAGCGTTGGGATGGCCACCTCGGCCTGGGCAATGTCAATGCCAAACTGTCGATGGATCGTGCCATCGAACTGGCGCGCATGCACGGTATCGGCGGCGTTGGTCTGGCGAATACCAACCATTGGCTGCGTGGCGGCAGTTATGGCTGGCAGGCGGCTGAAGCGGGATGCATCGGCATCTGCTGGACCAACACGCAGCCGAATATGCCGGCCTGGGGGGCAATGGATCGACGCATCGGCAACAACCCTTTCGTGATGGCTGTGCCGCATAAGGACGGCCATATCGTTGTCGATATGGCGATGGCGCAGTTTTCCTATGGCCAGATGGAAAGCAAGGCGATGAAGGGCCAGTTGTTGCCTGTGCCCGGGGGGTACGACGCACAAGGCCAGCTTTCCTGCGATCCCGCTGAAATCGCCAAGACCTGGCGCGTGCTGCCGATCGGTTACTGGAAAGGGTCGGCGCTGTCCATCGTGCTGGATCTGGTGGCAGCCGTACTGTCGGGCGGGCGCCCAACCGTCGGCGTCGGCCAGCTTGGCGAAGAATATGGCATGTCGCAAGTCTTTATTGCGATGGATGCGATGCGGATCGCGGGCGATGATTTTCTGTCGTCGGCGGTCAAGGCCGTGCTCGATGACCTGCATGGTTCAACGCCTGTCGATCCGGCGCAGCCGGTGCGTTATCCCGGCGAGAGTTCATTGGCGATACGGCGCGCCAATAGGGCGAACGGCATTCCTGTTGACGATGCCGTCTGGGAAAAAATCAAATTGCTCTAGATTCTGGATAGTTGGTTTGACTTTTTAATGGGGAAAAACATGGAAACACGCGCGTGTGTGCTTTACAAACAGGAAGATGTGCGTATTGAAACCCGCCCGGTCGGCGATGTGGGGCCGCACCAGGTGCTCGTCAGGGTGGGAGCTGGAGGCATTTGCGGTTCGGATATTCACTACTATTGGGAAGGCGGCATCGGCACCATTCGCGTGACGGCGCCGATCATCCTCGGTCATGAAGTCGCCGGTACGGTAGAAGCCGTGGGCGATAAGGTAACGCGCGTGCGTCCGGGCGATCGCGTCGCCCTCAGCCCAAGCCGTCCCTGCGATACCTGCAAATTCTGCTTGTCCGGCGAACAGCAGCATTGCCTGAACATGCGCTTTTTTGGCAGCGCCATGCTGACGCCCCATACGGATGGCGCTTTTCGCGATCATCTGGTGGCCGAGGACTATCAGTGCGAACTGGTCGGAGATCAGGTTTCTCTCGGTGAAGCCGCCTGCGCCGAGCCGCTGGCCGTTTGCGTCCATGCGCTCAATCAGGCCGGAAACCTGATGGGGCGGCGCATACTGGTGACGGGAGCGGGGCCGATCGGCGCACTGCTCATTGGGGCGGCGCGCGTTGCGGGGGCGCAGGAAATCATTGCCATGGATATTTCGCAAGCCCCGCTCAATGCGGCGCTGGCAATGGGCGCGACAGCGGTGATCAATTCGGCCAAAGAGCCGGATCGGCTGATGCACGATTATTCGGTCGAAAAGGGCTATTTTGACGTGGCCTTTGAATGCACGGGCGTTGGCGCCGTGCTCAAGCAGGCTTTCCCGGTAGTCCGTCCGCGCGGCACGATCGTCCAGGTCGGCATTTCGGGCGGCGCGGATCTGCCTGTCAATGCTCTGGTCGGCAAGGAGATTCGGCTGGTTGGCTCGCAACGCTTCCACAAAGAGTACGCGGTGGCGGCTGCCTTGATCCGTGAACGGCGCATTGATGTCAAGCCGATCATTACCCAAACGCTGCCGATGGAACGGATTGCCGAAGCCTTCCAGATCGCGCGTGACCGTTCGACACAATTGAAGGTTCAGTTGTCGTTTGCATGAGTGCCGCCGCCGCGCCCGGTCAGGGCGCGGCCGTCGGACTGTGTCTCAGAAAAACGCCCGTAGCGGTACCAGGCTGCGCGCTATCGTCGAATGCCGGAATGGGGCTTGTTGCTTAGCTGCATATTTACCGGCGTTCGATATGCTTGCACGGAATGGAGTAGTGGATATGCCGATATTAAATGCCGCCGAGCGGCTGTTGCGCTGGATCATGGTACTCATCATTGCGGCCATGACGATACTCGTTTTTCTGAACGTCGTTTTGCGCTACGGGTTCAATTCGAACCTGACGATGACGGAAGAAATCGGCCGTTACCTCTTTGTCTGGCTGACCTTTCTGGGGGCTATTTCCGCCTTTGTCCGGGGGCGGCATGTGCGCGTAGATACTTTTCTGAACCGTTTTCCCCCGATGCTCAAACGTCTGGTTTCGATTGCGGGGAATGTGGGTATGCTCGCCTGCTGCATAATGATCGCCGTCGGTTGCTGGCGTTTGACGCTGCTCAATACGGCCAATTACCTTCCGGTCAGCGGCATTCCCGCCAGCGTGCTGTATTTTTCCGGAATCCCCTTCAGTGTGTGTGTCGGCATCGCCTTGCTCGTCCGCTTGTGGCGAAATATGACGACACATGTTGAAGAAGGGGCGGCCCCATGACGGTTTTTATTTTTCTCGCCAGTCTCTTAGGCTGCATCATCATTGGTGTTCCCGTCGCTTTCTCTCTTTTGTTATGCGGCCTGGCGTTGATGGTGCATCTGGATATGTTCGATATCCAGATCATGGCGCAGAACCTGATCCATGGCGCCGACAGCTTTCCGCTGCTTGCCATCCCGTTCTTTGTGCTTGCAGGCGAAGTGATGAACGCGGGCGGCATTTCCAAGCGCATCGTCGATCTGCCGCTCAAACTCGTAGGCCATAAGCGGGGCGGACTGGGGTATGTGGCGATCATCGCTTCGGTTTTGATGGCCAGCCTTTCCGGTTCGGCCGCCGCCGATACCGCGGCGCTGGGGATGGTGCTGCTGCCGATGATGGCAAAGGTCGGTTATGCGCCCGGGCGATCGGCGGGGCTGATCGCAACAGGCGGCATCATCGCGCCGATTATTCCGCCTTCGATTCCGTTCATTATTTTCGGTGTGGCGAGCGGCGTTTCGATTTCCAAGCTGTTTCTTGCCGGCATTGCTCCGGGGATTCTGATGGGCGCGGTGCTTTCATTCGTCTGGTGGTGGCAGTCGCGTGCGGTCGGGACGGCGGTGAGTGAGAAAAGCGCTTCGAGCGAAGTCTGGCGTTCGGTCAAGGAAGGCCTTTGGGCGCTGATGCTGCCCGTACTCATTGTGGGCGGTTTCCGCAGCGGGATGTTCACGCCGACGGAAGCGGGGGCCATCGCTGCGATCTATGCTTTGTTTATCGCGCTTTTCATTTACCGGGAAATGAAATTCAGCGATCTGTTCGAAGTCTTGTTTTCTGCGGCCGAAACGACGGCGGTCGTGATGCTGCTGGTGGCGGCCTCGGCGATTTCCGCTTTCCTCATTACGCTGGCTGAATTGCCGGACATGGTCGTTGCGATGATGCAGCCGCTGGTCGGTTCGCCGGTGCTACTGATGCTGGCGATTATGGTGTTCATTATGGTGGTCGGTATGGTGATGGATTTGACGCCCACCGTGCTGATCCTCGTGCCGGTGCTGATGCCGCTGATCGTCGATGCGGGAATCGACCCTGTCTATTTCGGCGTGCTGTTCATCCTGAACTGCTCGATCGGGTTGATTACGCCGCCGGTTGGCAATGTGCTGAATGTCATTGCCGGCGTTTCCCGTCTGCCGTTTGAAGAGTGCGTCAAGGGCGTGCTGCCTTATCTTTTGAGCATGCTTGGATTACTGGTGCTGATGACCATATTCCCGCAGCTGATCTTGGCTCCGCTGCGGTGGATTTCATGAGCGCCTGATTGACATGCGGTTGCATGTTTGGCCGGCCGGTTTGAGTCGGTATATGCGTAATGTGTGCATCACCATTTTTTACCAGGAGGATCCTTTATGAAACTGAAGAAACTCGCCCTTGTTTCACTGATGTCCACCGCGCTCTTTGCCGGTGCGCTGGGAGCGGCGCAGGCCGAAACACTGCGCTTTGCTTCCGAAGCGCCGCGTGCCGATACCCAGTTCAAAGCCGGCCAGAAATTCAATGAACTGCTCAAAGCCAAGACCAAGGGCGCGCTCGACCTGAAGGTTTTTCCCGACAGCTCGCTCGGCAAGTTTGACGCGGCGATCAGCGGCGTGCGCGGCGGCACCATTGACATGATTGTCTCCGGCTCAGGCAATTACAGCGGCCTCGTGCCGCTATTGGGCGTGCTCGATATTCCCTTCATCTTCAAGGACACGGCACATGCCTACCGCACGCTGGACGGCAAAATTGGCCAGGATCTCCTCGACAAGATGGAAGCCTTCGACATGAAAGGACTGGCCTATTGGGACAATGGCTGGCGCGAGCTGACTAACAACAAGCATGCCGTCAAAACTCCCGCGGATGTCAAAGGCCTGAAAGTGCGCACGACGGGCAGTCCCGCGCATATCGAAGCGTTCAAGCTCATGGGTGCCAATCCGGTGCCGATGCCGGTGGCCGAGCTGTACACGGCGCTGGAAATGAAGACCGTCGATGCGCAGGAACACCCGCTGGGCGTGCTCTGGTCAGCTAAACTCTACGAAGTGCAAAAATACCTGAGTCTGACCAACCATGCCTACAGCCCGCTGATCGTCGTGATGAACAAGAAGAAGTTTGACTCGCTCTCGCCCGAAAACCAGAAGGCGATCATCGAAGCGGCGCGCGAGGCTGGGCAATACCAACGCCAGCTCAATAACGACAACATGGCGAAAATCGTTGCCGATGTTAAAAAGGCTGGCATGCAGGTCATTGAAACGGTTGATCCCGCACCTTTCCTCGAAGCCACCAAACCGGGGCGCAAGACCTTCACCGACAAGTTTGGCGGCGAAGACATCATCAAGGCGATCGACGCGCTCTGCGATGCGAAGTAGCGCGCCTGGATAGCCCTGTAAGTAGGCCGTTTTTACCAAGCCCTCCGGATTTTCCGGAGGGCTTTTTCGTATGCCTGGTGAAGAGGGTTGAATAGATAAAAAAGCCCAGCAAGGCGCGCCGCCGCCGCAGACGTTCAACCCGTCGCGCTTAACGCGCAATGCAGGCAGGCGCCGGCAATGACGGAGCGCAGGCCCGAACCCCGCGTAAAATGGGCTTTTCCGGAGAGCCTGCCCGCCAGCCCAATGTTTACGCGGGTTTCCGGATGGCCTATCCGCAAGCCCACTATTTACGGTGGTTCCCAGCCTGCCTACCGGCAAATGCCCGATTGGCGCGGGATTCAGAAGCAGCCCTGCTGGAACGCCCAAAAGACGCGGAGTATAGGCCGACGGATCATTCCGCTCCGCTGCGGCCGGCAGGCTCGCGTCTGATCCATACAACCGCTGACGGCCTGCCCGGAACCCCGCGTAAAACGGGCATTTCCGGAGGGGCTGCCCGCCAGCCCAGTGTTTACGCGGGTTTCCGGGTGGCCTATTCGCAAACCCACTATTTACGTGGGTTTCCGGCTTGCCTGCCGGCAAACGCCCAATTGGCGCGGGAATTGGCGCGGGATTCAGCGCCGCCCTGTCTGAAACGTCCAAAGGATGCGGACTTCCGGGCCGCCGTAGACAGTACAAGGCGTACGGCCAGGCGGCGCAACGCAGTGACGATTCTTAGATATTTGACGCTATGCGTTCCGTGCCAGGCGGCGGACTGGCGGACAGCGGGGCACAAGGTGCGCGGCAAGGTGAAACACTGCCCATGCGGCCGACGTATGATCGCGTACCGATCATTAATCGATCTGAACGACGCCATATTAAGGCTGCGGGTATATCATTCTCCGTCAGGCAATTCCGTACCGAGACGCGGAGCCGTCAAGCACGCAGCGCGCGGATGCCGCGATGTGTTTGCAGGCCGAGCGGCATGCGGCACGGATACGTATTTTTTAACGATTCGATTTCCCGTGTGTGGGGAGAAATTCATGGAGTTCAAGGATTACTATCAGACGCTGGGTGTGGCGCGGACGGCGACGGAGGATGAAATCCGCAAGAGTTATCGCCGGCTGGCGCGCAAGTATCACCCGGATGTTTCCAAGGAAGCCGATGCTGAAGCGCGCATGAAGGAGGTGAATGAAGCCTATGCCGTGCTCTCCGACCCTGAAAAGCGCGCCGCTTACGACAGCCTCGGACAAAGCCGGCAGGCCGGGCAGGATTTTCGGCCGCCGCCCGGCTGGGACACGGGTTTCGAGTTTTCCGGGATGGGCGGCGCTTCTGGCGAAGCCGCCGATTTCAGCGAGTTCTTCGCGCAGATGTTCGGCCGGGCAGGGCATCAGGCGGGACAGCGCACTGCGCGCGGGTTTGGTGGGCGCGGTGGGCGCGGCGAAGACCACCATGCGCGCATCGTCATCGACCTTGACGATGCCTGGGCGGGCAGTACGCGCCAGCTGACCCTGCGTATGCCGCAGCGGGATGCCGATGGGCGCGTTGTGCTGGCGGAGCGGACGCTTAACGTCAAAATTCCGGCGGGTGTGCGCGCAGGCCAGATGATCCGGCTGGCGGGTCAGGGGTCGCCGGGCGTTGGTGGCGGGCCGGCGGGTGATCTTTACCTTGAAGTAAATTTCAACCCGCATGCGCGTTTCCGCGTCAATGGCCGCGATGTGCACCTCGACCTGCCGCTCGCGCCCTGGGAAGCGGCGCTGGGCGCAACGATCACCATCCCGCTGCCTGCTGGACAAAAAGTGAATGTACGGATCCCGCCCGGCGCGCAAAGCGGCCGCGTAATGAAGGTTTCCGGCAAAGGCATTCCGGGCAAGCCGGCGGGGGATCTTTATCTGAATTTGCAGATCATGCTGCCTGAAGCCGATAGCGCACAGGCAAAATCCCTGTATGAAACGATGGCACGCGAATTGCCGTTCGACCCCCGCGCAGGCTGGGGAAGCGACGATGGCCAGACTAACGGGAGTCAAGCACGATGAACCATCAGGAGATTTGTTCTGCCGTGATTATCGACGAGCAGATGATAGAGAGCGCCGAATTTGCCGCGATCTGCGGTGTATCCGCTGAATGGATTGCGCTGCATGTGCAGGCGGGCGTGCTGCCGGCGAGCGGTGAAAACCCGGCCGCCTGGCGCTTCAGCGGCAGCGAAATTCGCCGTGTGCATCGGCTGCTGGCGCTGGAACGCGATTTTGATGCATTGCCCGAACTGGCGGCGCTGGTTCTGGATTTGCAGGATGAGATCGCCCGGCTGCGCGCCAATCAGAGAAAAATCGGAGCATTGTAGAAAAACCGGCCGGGGGCTGCCGTCGGCGGCCTGTTGTCTGGAAAAACGGGAGCGTTAAACCCGCGGGCGGAGCGCCGTGAATCGCGGACAGTGTGGCGCGTAGAGATGAGGCAATGGCTCGGTGGATAAAATCATTACCGTGCATAAAGCGGCCGAGCCGCTTCTGTAGCCCTTGTCAACCGGGCATTTGCCGGTATGTAGGCTGGAAACCCGCGTAAATAGTGGGCTAGCGGATAGGCAAATCTGGGACGCCCGTAAATACTGAGCTTACAGATAGGTTGGCCGGGAACCCTCGTAAATAGTGGGCTAGCGGGCAGCCCCTCCGGAAACGCCCGTTTTACGCGGGGTTCAGGGCAGGCCGTCAACGGCTGTATCGGTCGCACGGCGAGGTGTGCCAATACACGCCGGTTATTTTTGGGATGGGTCTTGGCGCTTGCTTTGGTGAGATGGCGGCGGATGGTTTTCGGGCTACATGCATGCTGTTCTGCGAGTTTTGAGAGGCAGAGAGGGATTCTTTGCGTTCAAAGTTTTTAGCTCATGGGAGTCTTACAGCGTACGGGTTACAAAGATTTTCAGCATGAATTTTGCCCAGCTCCCCGCTCGATTCGCGTTCTTCCGCTTCCTCAAAATGATGGATCGAGCAGCTGCCTGCCCGCCCTGAAACGGCCGCTATACGTGGAACAGAGAGGGGCGTTGCCTATGAAGCGATAGGACGGAACAGGTGGCGGAAGGCGAAAAAGAGAGACAAAGGCCGGATGGGTAGAAGAAAAACGGCGGCGCAGGCTGTCAGGCTGTCAGTCCGCCGAGAAGAACTCCTTAACCCGGTCTATCCATGAGGAGGCACGCGGGTTGTGGCGATTCCCTTTCCCCTCTCCATGCGTGCTTTCTTCGAGTTCGCGCAGTAGTTCCTTCTGGCGTTCGGTGAGATTGACCGGCGTTTCGAGGACGACATGGCAGAACAGGTCACCGGGAGCGTGGCTGCGTACGCCTTTGATGCCTTTTCCGCGCAGGCGGAAAGTTTTGCCTGACTGGGTTTCCGCCGGAATCTTGATTTTGGCGGCATTGTCCAGCGTCGGAATCTCGATTTCGCCGCCCAATGCCGCTGTGGCAAAACTGATGGGCATTTCACAGTGCAGGTCGTTGCCTTCGCGCTGGAAGACCGAATGGGGTTTGAGCTGAATCTGGACGTAGAGATCGCCGGGCGGGCCGCCATTGATGCCGTGTTCGCCTTCACCGGAAAGCCGGATGCGGTCGCCCTCATCGACCCCCGCGGGAATTTTGACCGACAGCGTTTTCTGCCGCTTGACGCGCCCCGCGCCGCGGCAGTCTGTGCAGGGATCGGAAATCATCTTGCCGGAACCGTGGCATTGCGGGCACGTTTGCTGGATCGAGAAAAAACCCTGCTGAATCCGCACCTGACCGTTGCCGTGGCAGGTCGTGCAGGTTGTCGGCTGCGTCCCCGGCTTGGCGCCTGTGCCTTTGCAGGTTTCGCAGGTTTCCATGGTGGGAATGCGAATTTTGGTCTCGGTGCCGAACGCGGCCTGTTCGAGCGTGACCTCGATGTTGTAGCGCAGGTCGGCGCCGCGATAGGCACTGGTGCGGCCGCCGCCGCGACCGCCGCCAAAGATTTCTTCGAAAATTCCGCCAAAGGCGTCGGCAAAACCGCCGGCGCCAAAGCCGCCAAAACCGCTCATCCCCGCCTGCGGGTCGACGCCGGCATGACCGAACTGGTCATAGGCGGCGCGTTTCTGTCTGTCCGAGAGCACTTCGTAGGCTTCCTTGGCTTCCTTGAAGTTGGCTTCGGCCTTGGGGTTGTCGGGGTTGCGATCCGGATGGTATTTCATGGCCAGCTTGCGGTAGGCCTTTTTCAGCTCATCGTCGGACGCATCGCGGTTGACGCCGAGCGTTTCGTAGTAGTCGCGCTTTGACATTGCTGGTGACTGCGTAAATAAAAAAATAATTTCCCCGAATCCGGTGCCTACGCGTGATTCACGATCAACGTTTCATCGATCATTTTGCTGCGTGCCGCCGTCGGGCAGGGCAAAGATGCACAAAAGCAAAAGGCGGAGCGAATGTTTCGCCCCACCTTTTAGCTGCCGCGTTGTGATCTCAATGCTTGTCTTTGACTTCCGTATATTCGGCATCGACAACGTCGCCATCGTCCTGATGGGACGCGCCGCCGGAGGAATCTCCCGCCGCATCCTGCTGGCTGGCGCCGGCAGCCTGCTGCTTGGCGTACATCTTTTCTCCAAGCTTTTGGGCCGCTTGCCCAAGCGCTTCGCTCTTGGCCTTGATGGCGTCGATATCATTGCCGCGCGCGGTTTCTTCGGCCTCTTTGATGGCGGTTTCGAGCGCCGATTTTTCCTCGCCGGAGAGTTCGGCGCCATGCTCGCTCAGCGATTTTTTCGCCATATGGACCAGTGCGTCGCACTGATTGCGTGCTTCGGCAAGCGCGTGCGCCTTCTTGTCTTCCTCGGCGTGCTGCTCGGCATCCTGCATCATGCGCTGCACTTCTTCCTCGGACAGCCCGCTGGAGGCCTGGATGCGGATTTTGTTTTCCTTGCCGGTCGCCTTGTCCTTGGCCGAAACGTTCAGGATGCCGTTGGCGTCGATGTCAAAGGTGACTTCGATCTGCGGCATACCGCGCGGCGCCGGCGGAATGTCGGTCAGGTTGAACTGGCCGAGACTCTTGTTGCCGGAAGCCATCTCGCGCTCGCCTTGCAGAACGTGGATAGTCACCGCCGACTGGTTATCGTCGGCCGTCGAGAAGACTTGTGAGGCTTTGGTCGGGATCGTCGTATTCTTCTGGATCAGCTTGGTCATCACGCCGCCCAGCGTTTCAATGCCGAGCGAGAGCGGAGTCACGTCGAGCAGGAGCACATCCTTGACATCGCCTTGCAGCACGCCACCCTGGATGGCTGCGCCGACGGCAACGGCCTCGTCCGGATTGACGTCGCGACGCGGTTCCTTGCCAAAGAATTCTTTGACCTTTTCCTGTACTTTGGGCATGCGTGTTTGCCCGCCGACGAGGATCACGTCGTCGATGTCGGATACCTTGAGGCCGGCGTCCTTGAGGGCGGTGCGGCATGGATCGATCGTGCGTTCGATCAGGCCGTCAACCAGCGATTCAAACTTGGCGCGCGTAATTTTCAGCGCCAGATGTTTCGGGCCGGAAGCGTCGGCCGTAATGTAAGGCAGGTTGATTTCGGTCTGCTGGCTGGACGACAACTCGATTTTGGCTTTTTCCGCCGCATCCTTGAGGCGTTGCAGCGCCAGTACGTCGGACTTCAGATTAACGCCGGATTCCTTCTTGAATTCCTCAATGATGTAGTCGATCAGACGCTGGTCAAAGTCTTCACCGCCGAGGAAGGTGTCGCCGTTGGTCGAGAGGACTTCAAACTGCTGTTCGCCCTCGATGTCGGCGATTTCAATGATCGAAATATCGAAGGTGCCGCCGCCGAGGTCATAGACGGCGATTTTCTTGTCGCCCTGTTTCTTGTCCATACCGAAAGCAAGCGCGGCTGCGGTCGGTTCGTTGATGATGCGCTTGACCTCCAGCCCGGCAATGCGGCCGGCGTCTTTGGTTGCTTGACGCTGGCTATCGTTGAAGTAGGCGGGGACGGTGATGACGGCTTCGGTCACTTCTTCGCCGAGATAATCTTCGGCCGTCTTTTTCATCTTGCGCAGCACTTCGGCGGAAACCTGCGGCGGCGCGATTTTCTGATCGCGCACTTCCACCCAGGCATCGCCATTGTCGGCCTTGATGATTTTGAAAGGCATCAGACCGATGTCCTTCTGGACTTCCTTTTCCTCGAAGCGGCGCCCGATCAGGCGCTTGACCGCGAACAGCGTATTCTTGGGGTTCGTGACCGCCTGCCGTTTGGCTGGCGCGCCAACGAGAATTTCGCCGTCTTCAGTGTAGGCGACGATGGAAGGCGTCGTGCGTGCGCCTTCCGAGTTTTCAATCACCTTCGGTGTGCCGCCTTCCATGATGGCGACGCAACTATTGGTGGTGCCGAGGTCGATGCCGATGGTCTTTCCCATATCTCTATCCTTTACAAAACGCAATGAAATCCAGATGAAGTCTGAAGAATGTCCGGAGAAACGCCGGGTCGTTGCCTATATGCGGTTTAGTGCGGCTTTTTCAAGCTTTCCGGTCATTTAAGGCTGGGCCACAGTGACGAGCGCGGGGCGCAGCACGCGGTCGGCGAGCAGATAACCCTTTTGCAGCACATTGACGACCGTATTCGGTTCCTGATCCGACTCAATCATGCTGATGGCCTGATGAAAGTGCGGATCGAATTTTTCGCCCACCGGGTTGATTTCGCGGAGCTGGGATTTTTCAAATGCCGCGATGAGTTGTTTAAGCGTCAGTTCAGTTCCGGCGCGCAGACTGTCCACGCTCGGGTTTTCGGCAGCCAGTCCGGCTTCCAGGCTATCCTTGACGATAATCAGCTCTTTGGCAAATCTTTCAATGGCAAATTTGGAGGCTTTGGCAATGTCTTCCTGCGCGCGGCGGCGAACGTTTTCCGTCTCCGCCTTGGCGCGCAGCCAGGCATCGTGATGTTCAGCCGCCTTTTCCTCGGCCTGACGCAGTTGCGCCGCCAGTGCATCTTCCGTCGGCGTCTGTGCCTCTTCCGTTGGTGGCACGCCTGCCGTAGCGACGGCTTCTTCCGCCGCTACGTCGGGCGGAGCGGAAGATGTTTCCGCGTCGGATACGGCGGCCTCGTGGCCGTGGTGATGTTTGTGAGGGTGGTTTCGCATAATGAAATTTCTCCGGAATTTTCCTTCCAGCTGGGGGCGCTGTCCGGTTTTTCAAGGGGTAGGAAAAAATTTTGAGGAAATGCGGCCGCAGTGATTGTGCGGCGCATTGGGCAAGTGTAGCGGAGCATCGACCGTGCCGGGCATTTGTGGCATTTCTTTGACGGCCTAGGTAATATGACGGTTAGTCAAAACTATCCAACACTATCGTATCGTTTAGAGAGGAAATTTTTATGTTTAAATTAGCGCATTCTATAATTTTTTTGCTGGGTATTAGCTTGTTTGTCAATGCTGATGCGCAAGTGACTAAACTAGCATCGCCGATTCCTGATTCTCAGTCGTTAATTATTTCAAATAATAATCTATTGGCACAAGATTTCTTCTCTGCCTATATGAGTCAGAATCTTACAGAAAGGCGCTATGCAGAAATGTATTTGCTTGGCGTCCTTGATGCCACAGAAGGGACAGTTTGGTGTGATTATTATCATATAAAAACAATTTCCTTGGATGAAATAATCTACTCAAGTTTTAAAAAACTTGATGGAAAGCAGATGAAGAAAAGAGCCTCTCTTGTGATTACAGATATTTTAAAAAAACGACTTTCTTGTAAAAGAGATTATCAATGAAACCACTATACTCTGTTGTAAAGAAGCATCATTATTCATCTGCGAAATTCAGCTCAAATTTTGTTTCAGGAGAGAATCTTTATGAGGAAATTGGGTATGATCAGGCCGCACTAGTTAAACAAAATGCAAGTTATGAAAATACATGTGCAACCCGAATGAGTCTGGCATTGATTAAATCTGGCATGCCTGTTCACGGGCGCCTGAGAATTAAAGCTGGTCAATATAAAGGGAAATTCTTAGAGCCAGGGGCAAAACTTCTCGCTGACCAACTTTCTAAATCGCATCTTCTTGGTAAGCCTAAGATATTTAAGAATGCATCGGAGGCAGCAGCCAAACTGGAAGGGAAAAGAGGAATAATTTTTTTCTGGAAAATCGAGGGGTACAGAGGTGGGCATATTGATTTGATAGAACCTTTGAATAAGACATACATATGTAATTCAGTATGCTTTCCTAATTCAAGTGAAATATGGTTCTGGTCGTTAGACTGATTTGGAGTTTCTATAGGATATTTATAACATAGATGTTTGATGTGGTAATGGATAGAGACGTGGAAAAAATCGGCAAATACGAAATCATTCGTCGCCTGGGCAAGGGGGCGACGGCGGTTGTATACCTCGCGCGTGACCCGAAACTGGAGCGCGAGGTGGCGATCAAGCTGATCCGTTTCGAGGGCGACAATGAGGCGGTATCGCGCCGTCTGCGCAAGCTGTTTCAGACGGAAAACTCGATCGGACGCCGGCTCAATCATCCGAATATCGTCAAAATCTACGACGCGCATATTGAGGAGGATTACGCCTATCTGGTCATGGAGCCGGTCTATGGCGAATCGGTCGAGCGCTTTTGCGCCATCAATCAGCTCCTGCCGATGCATCGCGCCATAGAAATCATCTTTAAATGCTGTCTGGCGCTGGATCATGCATTCCGGCAGGGCGTTGTGCACCGCGACATCAAACCGGCCAATATCCTGATCGATCAGGATGGCAATCCCAAGATTACCGATTTTGGCCTGGCGCTTAATTTGAACAAGGATCGCAACAAGGATTCGACCTTCGTCATGGGGGTTGGATCGCCGTCTTACATGTCGCCGGAGCAGATCAAGAATTACCCGCTCAACCAGAAGACGGACCTCTATTCGCTGGGCGTCGTGCTTTTTCAGTTGCTGACTGGCCGCCTGCCGTTTCGTGCAAACAATGCTGGCGCGCTGGTTTATAAGATCGTCAATACGGATCCGCCTTCCGTCTGTGCGCTCAACCCCAATCTGCCGGAAAAACTCGACCCGATCCTGCGCAAGGCGCTGGAAAAGGATCTCTACAATCGTTACCGCAACGGCGCCGAATTTGCCAAAGATCTGTCGGCAGTGCGTTACAAGATTTTCGATGAGAACGATACCGAGCTCGATCTCTCCCGCTTCGGACAGCTGCGCCGGCTGGCCTTTTTCACCGAATTTGAGGATATCGAGATTTGGGAAGTGCTGCGTATCAGCGTCTGGCGCGACCTGGCTGAGAGGGTGACGCTGATCCACGAAGGAGAGCAAAGCCGTCTGTTCGGCATCATCATTGATGGACAGGTGGAAATTTCCATCGAGGGCAAAGTAATCTGTCAGGCGGGCGCGGGCGAGGTGATCGGCGAAATGGCATTTTTGCACCCGCGCGACAGCACGCGCTGGGCGACGGTGACGACACTGGCGCCGACGCTGTTTCTGGAAATCAACAGCGCGGCGCTTGAGCTGAGTTCCGAAGAGGTGCTGGCGCGCTTCCGCGATGTGCTCATTGCCAAGGTGCTTGATCGCCTGCGCACGGCCAATACGGCGCTTGCCCAATATGGACAGCCCGCCGTCAAGGGCAAGCAGAATCTTTGCGTTGATCTCGAACTGGCGCCGCTCTAGCGGCGCGTGCGCTTGCCAGCCTTGCCGCCCATGCCGGCAGCCGATGGCGCTTGTGGCCGTGATGGCAAAATAGCGGGCAGCCGGTGTTTGGCGCAGCAGCCCATGTCTTTCACGGCATACTTTTCACATCCTTTCGCATTAGCCTGCTGTCCATACCGGGGATGCCGGGTTGTTATCCGGCCATCGTCGGTAAGATTGATGTGCCATCAATCGGACACATTTTGATGGCAATCATGGCAAAGCGGCGGGTTGCCGACTGAAAGACCGTACAGGGCAGATACAATGCGATGAATTCGGCCGGATGAGTCAATGCCGCCGGAGAAGAACGCATCGGAACACGCCGGGAAAGCCCCGGCCTGTTCATCAACGATAAAAACAGGAAGCAAGAAAGATTTTTCCGCCGCCATGATGTATTCCCTGCTTGCCATTGTGATCTGGGGCAGTTCCTTTGTCGCGGGCAAATATTCCTATACCGTCGCCGACCCCGTACTGACGGTGCAGTTTCGTCTGGTGATTGCAGCGTTGATCGTTGCGCCCGCCTTTGTCGAATCTTATCGCGCCGTTCCCGTGCATTTACGCAGGCGTCTGTGGCTGCTGGCGTTCATGAATTTTCCGTTGGTGTACCTCTTGCAGTTCATCGGCCTGAACCACACTTCGGCCGCCAGCGCGGCGACAATCATCGGCGCCGAGCCGGTGCTGTCGACGCTGATCGGATATCTCTTTTTCAAACAACGCACGCATCTGCTGAACTGGCTGAGCGCTGTGGCAGCCTTTGCCGGCATTGGGCTGATCGTTCTGGGCGGTGAACGCAGCGGTGAGGTCAGTCTGTTTGGCAGCCTGCTGTCTCTCGGCGCGGGGATTAGTTTTGTCTTCTGCCTGTATCTGGGGCGGGATATCATGCAAAGCATTTCCGCCAGAACCTATACCGTGACGACCCTGGTACTGGGGGCGCTGTTCTGTCTGCCCTTTACTTTTCTGCTGACGCAAAACTGGCATATCACGCCCAATCCCGGCGGCGTCTTCGCCCTGTTCTATCTCGCCATTGCCTGTAGCTGGCTGGCGATTCTTTTATGGAATAAAGGGTTGCGGTCGATTCCTGCCAGCGTATCCGGCATACTGATTGCCCTAGAGCCAGTACTGGGCGTGCTGTTTGCCATTGTGATCCTGGGGGAAAGCCCGTCGTCGATAACGGCCTGCGGCATGTTGCTGACGATGACCGCTACTGCCGTATGCGTGTGGTACGGGCAAAGGCGATAGTGGCTTCCTTTGCCAACATACGGCGTTGCTGCGTTGGCCTCGCCTTGCAAACAAGGATCGCCACAGCCTGCGCGCTGACCTTCCCACTATGAAACTTCTCTTGATGCCGTTGCGCTGAGCGGCAGCGCACCCCGCTGACTTTCTTTGCCTCGCCAAAGAAAGTCAGCAAAGAAAGGCGACCCCAGGCGCAGAAAACTCCTTGTCGCGGGCCGCTTGTCGGCGGGCTTGATAACTCGCTGCGCTCAGACAATCAAGCCCTTGTTTCCGCCAAGCTTCCCCGCGCCTGCGGCTGCGCCTAAGGGGTTTTAGGGCACTCCGTGCTTGCCTTATGCGCGAAAAGGCATGCTTGGAACCCCCGTGGATAGGGCGTTTGCGGGCGGGTACCTCTGAAACCCTTATAAATAAAAGGCTGGCGGATAGGCTGCCCGGAAGTGCCCTGTTTACAAGGGCTTCAGGGCATTCCCCTTGGAGATGCCCTATCCACGCGGGCTTCAGAGGGGGTGCCCGTTTTAATCCGGCGTTTGCCGAGTATGTGCGATGACGCGGCGGGCGAGCGTATGAATCCAGTCGTCGCGTTCGTTGAGGCAGGGGATGTAGTGGAATTCGCCGCCGCCCGCTGCAAGGAAAGTCTTTTTGCCTTCGATGGCGATTTCTTCCAGCGTTTCCAGGCAGTCGCTGACGAAGCCGGGGCAGATGACATCCACCCGCTGCGTGTGCGCTGCGCCCAGTTCCGCCAGCGTCTCGTCCGTTCTGGGGCTGAGCCATCTGCAATAGCCCGGATAGGACTGGAAAGCGATCCGGTAGTGTTCTGCCGACAGCCCGAGTTCGTGTGCGAGCAGTGCGGCTGTTTTCAGACATTCGTCGTAATAGGGGTCGCCGCGTTCGATGGTTCGGCGCGGTACGCCGTGAAAGCTCATGACCAGGCGATAAGCCGGGTCGGGCTGCCCTTCGCGCATCCAGTGTTCACGGACGCTGGCGGCGAGCGCTGCAATGTAGCGCGGATCGTCGGCGCGGAGGCGGAGTTTTAGGAGTTTCGGCGGGTTTTTTACGCGCGCTGCCCAGGCTTCGGCGGCGTCAAACACGGTCGCCATCGTGCTCGTGGCATGTTGCGGATAGAGCGGCAGCAGTAGGATGCGCCGCATGCCCTGGCGATGCAGGCGCGCCAGCACGTCGTCCAGCGCGGGGCGGCCGTAACGCATGGCATAGGCGACGTGCATCGGGTGTTTGTCCGCACCAAGAAACCCGCGCAGGAGCTTGGCCTGTTTTTCGGTGTGAATTTTCAGCGGCGAGCCTTCCGGCGTCCAGATTTTTTGATACCTTGCCGCCGAATGTTTGGGGCGGACATTGAGCACGATGCCGTGCAGCAGCGGCAGCCAGAGCAGGCGGGGCAGGATGACGACGTGCGGATCGGAGAGAAATTCCCTGAGGTAACGGCGCACCGAGGCCGTATCCGGCGCTTCCGGCGTGCCGAGGTTGACCAGCAGAACGGCCGTGCTGGCAAGGCTGGCGGCGTGCGGGCGGGATTCGTGCAGACCGGATTCGGCGCGGGAAGAAAAGCGGGGCATGGGCAATCGTCGGGCGCCGTCAGGAAGCGATCTGATGGGTCAGTGCCGAGGAGAGCAGTTTGGCCGTGATGTCGACGATGGGGATGACGTGCTCGTAAGCCATCCGCGTCGGGCCGATGACGCCGACCGAGCCGACGACCTGGCCGCCCACTTCGTAGGGCGCGGTGACGACGCTGCATTCGTCAAGCGGCGAAAGGCCGGATTCCCCGCCGATGAAAATCTGGATGCCGTCGGCGCGCAGCGAAACGTCGAGCAATTGCATGAGTGCGGCACGCTGTTCAAACAGGTCGAACAGTTCGCGCAGGCGCTTCATGTTTGAAGAGAGCTCCGCAACGTCGAGCAGATTGCGTTCGCCGGAAATGACATAAAGCGGGTCGGAACGGTGCAGCGCCTCGTCACCGGCGGTGAGGGCGGCGGCCATCAAATCCTGTAGATCGCTGCGCAGCCGGATCAGGTCCTCCTTAACGCGGTCGCGGATGTGCTCGAACTCATGGCCGGCGAAATACTGGTTCAGATAATTGGTGGCCGTGACGAGTTCAGCCGGCGAATAAGAGCGTTCGGTGAACAGAATGCGGTTTTGCACGTCGCCATCGGTTGTGACGAGGATCAGCAGGATGCGCTTTTCTGACAGACTGACAAATTCGATATGCCGGATTTTCAGTGACGTGCGCCGCGGCGTCAGGACGATGCCGGCGAAATGCGTCAGTTCGGAAACAAGCAGAGAAGCGTTGCTGATGAGGCGCTGTGGCTGCGAAGGCTGCAACTGGTCTTCGATGGCGTGGATTTTCTCCGTTTCCAGCGGTTGCGTGGTCAGCAGGCGATCGACAAAAAAGCGGTAACCGCGCGGCGTCGGCACCCGTCCGGCGGAAGTATGGGGGCTGGTGATGAAGCCGAGTTCTTCGAGATCGGCCATGACATTGCGCACCGTTGCGGCGGATAGATCGAGTCCGGAATACTTCGACAACAGGCGCGAGCCGACCGGCTGACCGTCGGCAATATAGCGTTCAATCAGGGTCTTGAGCAGGGTGCGGGCGCGTTTGTCGAGCATGGCGGCGATTCTACAAAAAGACGGGGTAGGGCGGAAGATGCGCTACCGGCGGATACGGGAAGTGCAATGGCAAAGATCATGGCACCTGCCGCCAAGCCCAGGATGCGTGACGCGCGGATGCGGGAAGTGCGGCAAGTGTGGCACGTGGCCTTCGACGCGATGTGCGGATTCGAGCAGGAATGCGTGATGCGCGGATGCGGCAAGTACGGCGCGGCGCTTGATATGGGGCAGCCAATGCATGGCCCTGCAGCTAGCTTGCCCGGAAAGGGTGACTGGCGCGTGCGGGGCGCCAGGCTCCGTGTCATTCCCCGTGTCAGGCCGCCTGTTCGTCCATCCTGTGGCTTAAATTATCGGATCAGTTGTTTATGCCGTGCGAGCGCAACGATGTCCGGACGGAAGGTTTCGAGAAAATTTCCTCATCGACGCCCTCGTGAGGACGCTATCCGGCAGACCAATTGTGTTGCTGATGCCGGTTTCCCCAAGGTTCATTGCCATCGCCCAAGGCGCGCCAAGCCGTCGCCCCCGTCCCTGCCGCGCTGTCTGCAAGTCTTGCCGGATGCGTTATGATGATTTTATGACCTTGTTTGATCGGGAGCGCGCCATGAATCTGCCCAATCGTTCTGCCTTATCCGCCCTGCCGACGCTGGCCGGCCTGAGCGATGCCTTTGACCGCGGCGAAATGACGCCGGATACGCTCATCGAGCGTGCGCTACAGCGCGCGCAGGATGCCGACTGCGCGCACATCTTCTGTACGCTCGATGCCACGCGCATCCAACAGGCTGCCGCGCAGGCAACACAGCGGCGGCAGGCCGGGCAGGCGCTGGGCGCGTTCGACGGCATTGCCGTTTCGTGGAAGGATCTCTTCGACCAGGCAGGTGAAATCACAGGCGTCGCCAGCCTGACGACCCGGGACGATGCGCCGAAGCTGCGCGACGCCCTGTGTGTGGCGCAGCTCAAGGCGGCGGGCATGATCGCTTTCGGGCGAACCAATATGACCGAATTCGCCTTTTCCGGGCTAGGGGTAAATCCGAATTTCGGCACGCCGGTCAACGCCTGGTCGCAGGGAGAAGCGCTTGCCCCGGGCGGTTCCTCGGCTGGGGCGGCGTTGTCGGTGGCGCGCGGTATCGTGCCCGTGGCCATGGGGTCGGATACGTCCGGCTCGGTGCGCATTCCCGCCGCGCTCAATGGCTTGGCCGGCTTCAAGCCTTCGTCGGCGCGGGTATCGTGCATCGGCGTCTGGGCGCTGGCGCCAACGCTGGACAGCGTCGGCCCGTTGGCCCATACCGTCGAGGACATCTGCCTGCTGATGCGGCTGTTGGCGGTAGATGCCGATGCGGCGCCGGCGCCGGCAGACAATGCCAGCGGCGCGGCGATCATCAGGGCGGTCGTACCGGACGGGGTATGGACCGAGGACGTCGAGCCGCAGATTCAGCGCGCGTTTGAACATAGTCTGGTACGCCTGAAGCAGGCGGGGGCGGAAATCATCCGCAAGCCGCTGCATGCGCTCGACAGGGTGGCCTCGCTGTTTAGTGAATATGGCACGCTGGTCGGCATTGAGGCATGGCACCTCCATCAGGAGGCGCTGACGCGGGCGCACCTGATGGATGCGCAGGTGGCGAAGCGCTTGCAGGCCAATGCCGCCTATCCCCTGCAAAACCTTTCCCGCTTACTGGACTGGCGGATGCGCCTGCAACGGATGCTGGCCGAAGAACTGCAAGGCGCGCTGCTGCTGATGCCGACGACGGCGATCGATGCGCCGCCCTTGCGCCGACTGGAAGAAGACGAAGCGTTTTTTGTCAAAGCCAACCGCCGGATGCTGCGCAACACCATGGCCTGCAGTTTTCTCGACCTGCCCGGGCTGACTTTCCCGACAGGCATCAACGACAACGGACTGCCCGCCGCGCTGCTGGTCAGTGCGGAAAGCGGCCGTGACGAAGCGGTGCTGGGCGCAGGGCAGGCGATGGCGCGCTGGCTGACCGGCGATCAGCCTTTGAACGAAAAACGGTAGGGGCGTCGGCGCCTGCCGCATTGCCAAAAGGAGGCGCCCCGAAGCCCGCTTGGATTGGGCGTTTCCCGGAACCCCCGTCTGAAATCCTTATGGATAGGGCGTTTCCGGGCAGGCGCCTCTGAAGCGCCCTATTTATAAGGGTTCCAGGGCATACCCCCCGGAGATGCCCTGTTTACAAGGGCTACAGAGCATCCCTCTTGGAGATGCCCTAAATACGCGGGCTAGCGGGCAGTCTCTCGGCAGAACCTAAAAACAAGGATTGAAAGAATTGTTTGACTGTAGGTGCTGACTCCGCCCGCAAGGCTTTTCTTGATGCCTTTGCGCTGAGCGGCAGCGCGCCCCGCTGACTTTCTTTGCCTCGCCAAAGAAAGTCAGCAAAGAAAAGCGACCCCGAGGCGCAGAAAACCCCTTGCCGCGGGTTGCTTGTCGGCGGGCTTGATAACTCGCTGCGCTCAAACAATCAAGCCCTTGCTTCCGCCAAGCCGCCCCGCGTCCCTCTGAAATAGCGGCTTCCTTTGCCAAAATACTGCCTTGGCTTCGCCTTGCCGTACTAAACGTACTGTCTGCGGCTCGCCGCCTTGTCTTTTGGCAAAGTCGAGCCGCTATGAGGCTTTCGGGGCACACTTCTAAACCCCGCGTGAATAGGGCGTTTCCGGGCAGGTGCCTCTGAAACCCTTATAAATAAGGGGCTTGCGGGCAGGATATCTGGAGACGCCTTGTTTACAAGGGCTTCAGAGCACCCCCCTCAGAGATGCCCTAAATACGTGGGCTTCAGGCCACCTCTTTTGGGAGATGCGCCTGTGCTTCCGCTCTCACGTTTTTCCAATTCTTCCCCTGTCGGGGAGATGCCCTAAATACGCCGGCTCTGGCGGCGCCTATCAGCCAGTGCTCTGTGTGATGGATTCTGTGCTGCAAAATGGGTAGTTTTCAGCAGCCTTTGGCTATTTCCCCCCAGAAATCTGGACTACACTGGATTACAGGTGGGCGTGATGGCGTGCCTGTCTGTGATGGGCTGGGTTTTTCGGCGTTGTATCTGCTGTTTCCTTGTGTCTTTGTATGTTTTTTCAACCGGCGCGGTTCGGTGCGCGCCCGGCGCCGACTGCGGATAACAGGAGAAAGTCATGGCAAAAAAGATTCTGGTGGCTTATGGCGTGGATGTGGATGCGGTCGCCGGCTGGCTGGGTTCCTATGGCGGCGAGGATAGTCCGGACGATATCTCGCGCGGCATGTTTGCCGGCGAAGTCGGCGCACCGCGGCTGCTCAAACTGTTTGAAAAATACAATCTGAAAACCACCTGGTTTGTTCCCGGTCACTCGCTGGAAACCTTCCCAGAGCAGATGCAGGAAGTGGCGCGGTGCGGTCACGAAATCGGCGTTCATGGCTACAGCCACGAAAACCCGATTGCCATGACGCGCGAGCAGGAAACGGCCATTCTCGACCATTGCATCGACCTGGTGACCCAGGTCAGCGGCAAGCGGCCGACCGGCTATGTGGCGCCGTGGTGGGAGTTCAGCCCGGTGACCAACGAGCTGCTGCTCGAACGCGGCATCAAATACGACCATTCGCTGATGCACAATGATTTCCATCCGTACTACGTGCGCGTGGGCGATAGCTGGACGAAGATCGATTACTCCAAGCATCCGAGCCACTGGATGAAACCTCTGGTGCGCGGTAAAGAAACGCCGCTGGTGGAAATCCCCGCCAACTGGTATCTCGACGATCTGCCGCCGATGATGTTCATCAAAAAATCGCCGAACAGCCACGGCTTCGTCAACCCGCGCGACATTGAGCAGATGTGGCGCGACCAGTTCGACTGGGTTTACCGTGAGCATGACTACGCCGTATTCACAATGACTGTGCATCCCGATGTTTCCGGCCGGCCGCAGGTCTTGCTCGCGCAGGAACGCCTGATCGAGCACATCAGCAGCCACGAAGGCGTGGAATGGTGCACCTTCGATCAGATTGCCGACGATTTCATCGCCCGCAACCCGCGCCCATAACCCGTAATCCGTAACCAATGCGGAAAATGCTGGGGAGATGAAAGATGCGGGCAGGCCGCCCGCAGCGGATTCCGGGCGGCCTGCGCGTGATTGCACGGACGTTTTTCGGAAGCTTCCATTTCACCGTTTCACGCAGGTTACGGTGGCCGGCGAGATGCGGTGCGGCTTTGACGGAAACGTATTTGGTATCGACCAATGCAGCCGGGCATGTTGGGTCATCGGGCTGAAAGCCGAGGGTGGACGATTGGGGGCGGCTAGGAGCGACTGGGAGTGGCTGGGTGTAAGCCCGTCGCCGAAGCGATGACAAAATGAACGCCGGCTGCCCTGCGGCAGTGCCTCTGTGTGGGCCATACGGCGCGGGCGATGTCATATGGTCATATGGCCCATGTGGCGATAATCAACAGGAAAGGATGAATTGCATGTGCGGACTTTGCGGCATCTTTGGCGAAAGCGCCGACTGGAGCCAGGGCGCGGCGCAGGCGGAAGCGGGGCAGAGCGCCGACCCGGTGGCGCGCCGGCGCGTACGCACGCAGCGCATCGCGCTGCTGAACCGGCTGCTGCGCCCCCTGCACCTGACGGTGAGCGACTGGCAGGGCAGCCAGTACCAGATCGGCAGCGCCACCGGCAAAACCCTGCTGGCCGACAACCTCAGCCAGATTTGGGCGGCGGTGCAGACGCTCGCCGGCAAACCCTACGACCCGCTCATTTTGTGATCCGGCTGTTCAGGGAGCCTGCTTACCATGATTTCTCCGTCCTCAAAAACGCCGGTCATCATCCTCACCGGCTTTCTCGGCGCCGGCAAAACCACGCTGTTGCAGAAAATCCTCCGCGCCGAACATTACGGAGACAGCGCCGTGCTGATCAACGAATTCGGCGAAATCGGCATCGACCAGCAGCTCGTCGCGCCCATCTCGCCGAATACCATCCTGCTCAGCTCCGGCTGCCTGTGCTGCCAGATACGCGGCGAACTCAAGCAGGCGCTGCTCGATCTGCTCGACCAGCGGGCGCGCGGGCAGGTTCCCCATTTCCAGCGCATCATCATCGAAACCACCGGCCTGGCCGAGCCGACGCCCATTGTCGCTACGCTCCAGGCCGATCCTGTGCTCTGTCACCAGCTCAGCATCCGGCATATCAGCGCCGTCGTCGATGCCGTCAATGGTGCGCAAATGCTCGCGCAACAGCATCCCGTCTGGATGCAGCAAATCATCGCTGCCGACAGCATCCTGCTGGCTAAAAGCGACATTGCCCCCGCCGCCGCTCACTTGCGGGAACAGCTGCGCCGCCTGCTGCCGCATACGCCAATCCTGATGCACAGCCTGAATGACCCCGCGCCGGAACTGGATGCCCCCGGCGCATCGCCCGCTCCGGCGCTTGCCGCCACGGCGGAAACGGCGGCCTGCGCGCACGGCCACGAAGCGGCGGAAAGTGTAGAAAGCGTGGAAAGCGCCATCCACCGCCAGGGGCATGTGCATTCGCTCTCGCTCAATATCGACACGCCGATCGACTGGATCGCCTTCAGCGTCTGGCTCTCGGCGCTGCTGCACGCCCACGGCGCGGCCATCTGGCGGCTGAAGGGCATCCTCAACGTTGGCGAAGCGTACCCCGTGCTGATCAATGGCGTGCAGCACATGATTTACCCGCCGCAGCATCTGGCCGACTGGCCGGAAGATACGCGGCAAGCCGGCCGACGCTCGCAACTGGTCATCATCGCCAACGGGCTTGACCCCGAACGTATTGAAGCCTCCTTCCGCCGGCACGTACTGGGCGAAGCGGCCTGAAACCCACCAATTTACGCCGGCGGGAAAAATGAAAGCGGCCTGATTAAACCCGCCTGAACCGGTCAGAAATCAGCCTGCCATTCCGTCTGTTGTAATAGCCGGAAAAATCTTCCCGTGAATTTTTCTGCGCCGGCTGTCGTTTTCTGGAAAATGACTAAAGCAACAAAATTATTATTTGCGGCGCCTCTGGCTAATGCTGTTAACTAAATAGCCACGAAACGATGGAAACTATAGCTCCGAATGCTAATACAATTCTCCATACTGCATTGTTTGCACTGAATTTAAAAGCAAATCCAGAGCTTGTTTTTATCAATAAACTGGCAATAAAAATTAGATAACTGACCAAAGGAAAAGCTGTCATTACAAAAAATATCTTCCACGAAGATACAGAAAACATATCGTTATACTGTTCTTTTGGTAATACTAGAATTAATAGTAAAAATATTATTGAAATAAAAAGGCAAATAATAGATACCACTTTCCCTTTTTGAGGCCATGGAAAGAATAGGCTCCATATGTCAATCTTCCCTTTTTCCTCTAGCATAAAATGTAAAAGAGTTCCGTGACCCATAACAAAAAATAAAGAAACGCACCCTAAAAGAAATACAAAAACCATTGTGTAAACTCCTAAAATTCATCTGGCAACTATTTTTATATTCTGCCTAAATTCATAGTTTTTACCTTTACTTTTTCCCGCAATCTTGATGGTAAAACTTTGTAGGGTGGTTCTCCTTTACTTGGCGTGATTTTTTGCTAGGAAAAACTTCATTTCCCTACCTGCAAATTCGGGAATGTCTGAAAGACTTTCTACCTGGCATCGGTAATTGCCTGGCTCTAAAACAGCTTCAGTAATCATTTTGCTGAAGCTATTTCCACCTTGGGCATACTTTTCAAGTTCATAAATTGTTTCGTTAATAATAGTCTTTGCTTCATCATTATCCTCTCGAATAACTTTAAGTGTTAATGGAATTGAAATGCCTGGGTTTTTTATTTTTCCAGTACTATCCCGGCCATAAGTTCCAACAAGTTTGCGAACACGCTCCATGTCTTCATAATCGTCTTTTGCCCGTTCTTTGTAATAAATATCTATCGAAAATTCATAAAGGTATTTTTCCTTAATCCTAAACTGAAAATCCAGTTTCTCACCTGCTTTCCATGCCGAGAACGGGAAAGAAATCGGTGGTTCGGGCAATTTGGGTTCGTTGGAACAGCCGGCAAGCATAAGCAACAGAAACAGGAAAAAGAATGCCTTAAGCGGACGAAAAAATCGCCCCCTTTTATGATTTCCTTTGTTATTTTGTGCGTGGAATGCCGGAAGGGGTATTGAGTATTGGCATGCACCATCCCGCTGAATACGCTGACAATAACCGAAAGCCTGAAGCGGGGCGCCGTAAAAAGGGGAAATCTTGTTCATGCAGTTTTCTCCATTCAAGAAGAAGCGGCCTTTATGTGCGCTAATGAACAATGCCGGCAGGCTAGTCCTGCGTTACCCGGCTGTCAATGGGCTGAAATAGGGAGTGTGGAAAGATGCAGCGCTTTAGCTTCTTAGCTTCTTAAATTCTTAAGCGTAGTTTCATCTGTTACTGCACCCAAGCGGCTAAACGGGCTGCCCGCAATCTCCCGTCAATAGGGCGTTTGCGGGCGGGCAGGCCGGAAACCCGCGTAAATAGTGGGCTAGCGGATAGGCCATTCGGAAACGCCCGTAAACAGTGGGCTGGTGGGTAGGCTCCCCGGAAATGCCCGTTTTACGCGGGGTTCAGGGCAGGTGTGGTGGCGGATATTGTGGTGGGTCTGCGGTGGTTTCTGTCCAGTGGCGGTGTTGCCGGCACCGCGGGTATTCGATGAGGGCGTCAGGATTGCCCGTCATTGTGGCCCGTCATGGGGTGCGGAGGGGCTAAGGCCTGCGGGTCGCCGGAATTGTCCAGTCTGCCGGAGCCGGCTGGCATTTCTTCGCTTGCGGGTGGGGCGCCAGGGTGCAGGGTGAGCAGCACGATGCCGCCGACAATGAGGGCGATGCCCAGCCATTCTCTGGCGTTGAGCCGTTCGCCGAGAAAGGTGACGGCAAAAAGGGCGACAAAGACGACGGAGAGTTTGTCTACCGGCGCGA
The DNA here is from genome assembly GCF_041770905.1 of Dentiradicibacter hellwigii. Classification (NCBI taxonomy): domain Bacteria; kingdom Pseudomonadati; phylum Pseudomonadota; class Betaproteobacteria; order Rhodocyclales; family Rhodocyclaceae; genus Dentiradicibacter; species Dentiradicibacter hellwigii. The sequence goes on along the minus strand of NZ_JBEUWX010000002.1, from coordinate 1,160,395 downwards.
CGTGCGCGGCGCTGCCGGTTTGCAGCGCCTTGAAGTAGAACAGCCATGAAAAGCCCGTTGCTGCGGCGGAAAGGAAGAGGAAGAGCCATTGCCGGTGGGTGATCTGGGCGAGCGGCTGCCATTTGCCGAGATAGCTGACCCACAGGGCGACGATAAAGACGATCATCACGGTACGGATGAAGGTGGCGAAGTCGCTGTCGATGCCGTGCAGTCCGATCTTGGCGAAGATGGCGGTCAGCGCGGCGAAAAGGGCGGCGAGCAGCGCGTAAAAGAGCCAGGTCATGGGAGATCCTTTCCGGTGTGTCGTGTTGCCTGAATGTCTCGCAGTGTCGGGCGACCGGCAGGGCTGCGCCGGCGGGGAGGCTCCCCGGAGATGCCCGTTTTACGCGGGGTTCGGGGTAGGCGTGGTGGTGGTTTGCGGTCGCCGGTGGCGGTGATCTTAAGACATAAGTCGCACACGATAATGCGTGGCAAGCTAGACCTTTCCTATGCGCCTGTCAATGAGTTGGAATAGGGATTGTGGAAAGATGTAGCAGATGCAGTGCTCTTAAATTTTGGGGCGTGGCTTTATGGAAAGAAACAGCGAAGCGCGGTCGTCTGGCTGGGAAAGGCTCTACTTGTTTTTTTCTACTGTGGCTTGTTGAGTGCTGTCTGCGCCCTTTGGATGTGATGCTCGGTTATCTAAATTGACTGGCCGCAAGCCCACGTCAATAGGGCATTTGCGGGCAAGTGGTCTGGAAACCCGCGTAAATACTGGGCTAGCGGGCAGGGGCTCCGGAAAATGCCCGTTTTACGCGGGGTTTGGGGTAGATATGGTGGCGGGGTTGTGACGGGTCTGCGGCCGCCGGTGCTGCAACGCAAGACACTGTCCAAGCACCGACAACCGAATGCGATGCTTGGCTCCCGCGTAATCGGTGGCGCGCCGGTAGCCGGCCTGAAGCCCGCGTCAATAGGGCGTTTGCGGGGAGACAGGCCGGAAACCCGCGTGGAATGGGCGTTTCAGCTGTGGGTGTCTGGAAACGCCCGTAAACACTGGGCTGGCGGGCAGGGGCTTCGGAGATGCCCATTTTACGCGGGGTTCAGAGCGGGTACTGTAGCGGATGTCGTGGCGGTGTGTGATGGGTTTGCGGCTGTTTCTGGCCGGCGGCGGTGATTTAACCGGCGATGCTTCCTCCACACGCAGCCGGCGCTGCAACGCAAGGCACTGTCGAAACGCCGATAGCCGAAGTGATGCTTCGCTCCCGCGCGGCCGGCGGCGCGCCCAAAAGGTCAAAAGCTTTGGTCGTTGGGCTTGCTTGGCGGTATGGCGCTTGCAAGCTAACGATGCATATTTTTCATTCCGCGCAAAAGAAAGCGCGACACTTGCGTGTCGCGCTTTTCGTCGGCAGTTGGGCCAATCCACCGCCCGAGCAGAAATTACCGATAAATCAAAAACGGGCAGTGGAAGGGTCGTGCGGCGGCTGTAGGCCTAGTTTCCTCCCGTTTCACCCATCTGACTGTGTTCGGACGGGCGGGCGTTGGTTTCCACCATGACCAGTGGTTCGTCGGAGATTTCGACCTTGGGCCGACGACGGCGTGGTCGCGGTTTCGCCGGCGCGGCCGTAACTTCGGGCTGCCATGCCTGGTGTTTCTCATGTTGGGTTTCCACCATCACCAGCCCGGCTTCGGACAGTGATCGTGACAGGTCGGTTACGGCGCTTGCCGGCAGCGGGTCGGCAACAATCGGGCCAGCCGTCGCCGGCGCAGGTTGTGGGGTTTCGCCCGATGGCGCAGTGGCCGGCGCCGATGGCGGCGGGGCGTCGTCGGGTTTGGTGTCGGGCGCCGAAACGATGGGTGCGGACGCGCTGTCAACGGCGGCCGTGGTGTCCGCGTCAAGCGAAGCTGTCGGCAAGGTTTCCGGTGGCGGAGTTTGCAAGGTTTCCGGCGCGATGATCGCGGCCTCGGTGGCAAAGAACACGGAAGTTTCTTCATCGTCTGGCTCGGCCGGAGATTCGCTGTCCCCCGGTTTTGTTGCCTGCGCTGCGCTCGCTGCCTCGGTGTCCAGCGTGCTGATCGTGGCGGCTGATACGGCGACAATCGCTGTCGTCGCCGTCGTTGCGCTGATGTTGGCTGCCGTCGTTTCTGACGCCATTTCCGGCACTGCGAGCGCAGGTGCTGGCGCGGCTGCGGAGACGTTTTCCGATGCGTTTTCCGGCGAATTTTCCGGTGCTTCCGGTACATTTCCCGCTGTATTTTCATGGCGGTCACGGCGTCCGCCGCGGCGACCACGGCGGCGTGGCGTAGTGCTGTTTTCTTCAGCGGTGTATTCGCCGGCACGTTCGCTGTTTTCGGCCTGGGCAGGCGGCGCTACGACGGTATCCGGCACATTGTTGCCGGCTTCCGGTACGGCCTGGCGCGCCTCGCGTTCTGCGCGCGATGAACTGCTGCGCTGACGGCGCGGCTCTTTCGGTGTTTCCCTCTGAGTATCCTTTTCTCGGCTTGCCCGCGTCTTCTCGCTGCCGTTATTGGCGCTGTGGCCGTTTTCGCTATTTTCGTTGCGTGCTTTACTCTCGCGTGCTTCGCGGCTGGGTCGGGTGTCGCGTTCCTCGTCCCGCCGGGTGTTGCGTCCGCTGCGGCGATTTTCCCGATTCTCGCGGCTTTCGCGCGATGTCTCGCGGCGGCTGCCTGCGCGCGGTTTCGGTTCGTGTTTTTCGGGCACTTCAGCCGGCGTGCCGCGGAGCCAGGAAATGATTTTGGCGAACAGACCGACGCTGGCGGCTGGGGGTTCGCTGGATTTTTTCGGCACGATGGGCGCAGGCTGAGCCGGAGTGATGCCTTTGATGGCCGCTTCCTGGCGGCGCGGCGCGCGCGTTTCTTTGCTCGCGGGCATTTGCTTGCCGTGTTCTTCCGCCGGCTCTTCCACCATTTTGTACGACGGCTGGCTGGTTTCTTCCTGGTTGAGATCGTCGTGACGCATGCGGGTGATCATGTGCTGCGGCGTCTCGAGGTGGATGTTGGGAATCAGCATGAGGCTGACTTTATGCCGCATTTCGATGGAGTAGATGTCGTGGCGCTTTTCGTTGAGTAGGAAAGTTGCAACATCGACCGGCACCTGCGTATATACGGCGGCGGTGTTGTCTTTCATCGCCTCTTCTTCAAGAATGCGCAGGATGTGCAGCGCTGCCGATTCCGTGCTCCGGGTGTGGCCGGTGCCGGAACAGCGCGGGCAGGGGATGTAGCTGGTTTCCGCCAGGGCCGGGCGCAGGCGCTGGCGTGACAGTTCCATGAGGCCGAAGCGGCTGATCTTGCCGATCTGTACGCGCGCCCGGTCGAAGTGCAGGGCGTCACGCAGGCGGTTTTCAACCTCGCGCTGGTTGCGCGAGCTTTCCATGTCGATGAAATCGACGACGATCAGGCCGCCTAAGTCGCGCAGGCGCAACTGGCGGGCGACTTCCTCGGCCGCTTCCAGGTTGGTTTTGAAGGCGGTTTCTTCGATATCGGCGCCGCGTGTCGAGCGCCCGGAGTTGACGTCGACCGAGACTAGCGCCTCGGTGTGGTCGATGACGATGGCGCCGCCGGAAGGCAGATTGACCTGCCGCGAGTAGGCCGATTCGATCTGGTGCTCAATCTGAAAGCGCGAAAAGAGCGGTACATCGTCGCTGTAGCGCTTGATCCGGTCGATATTGGCCGGCATCACGGTGGACATGAAGTGCTGCGCCTGCTCGAAGATGTCGTCCGTGTCGATGAGGATTTCGCCGATGTCGGGCTGGAAATAGTCGCGGAGGGCGCGGATTACGAGGTTGCCCTCAGGGTAGATGAGAAAGGCGCCGCTGTTGGCGTCGGCCGCGTTCTCGATGGCTTTCCAGAGTTGCAGCAGGTAATTGAGATCCCACTGCAATTCTTCCAGGCCGCGGCCAATTGCCGCCGTGCGGGCGATTAGGCTCATGCCCTGCGGTACTTCCAGCTGATCCATGATTTCGCGCAGCTCGGCACGCTCGTCACCCTCGACGCGGCGCGAAACGCCGCCGCCGCGCGGGTTGTTGGGCATCAGCACGAGATAGCGGCCGGCCAGGCTGATGAACGTCGTCATCGCCGCGCCCTTGTTGCCGCGTTCGTCCTTATCGACCTGGACGATCAGTTCCTGCCCTTCGCGTAAGGCTTCTTTAATCGACGCCCGGCCAGCTTCGGCGCCCGGCTGAAAGTAACTACGCGAGATTTCTTTAAAGGGGAGAAAACCGTGCCGTTCGCTGTCGTAATCGACGAAGGCAGCTTCCAGGCTCGGTTCGATGCGGGTGATGACCGCTTTGTAAATATTGCTTTTTTTCTGTTCCCGGGTGGACGATTCAATGTCGAGGTCAATCAGTTTTTGACCATCGACAATGGCGACACGGAGTTCCTCGGCCTGTGTCGCATTGAACAGCATGCGTTTCATTCTTGTGCTCCCGTGCGCGATGCATGCACGAAGGGAGCGCCTGTTGCAGGCGGTAACGAATCAGTGGAATGGCGGATGCTTCATATATGTTGATGCCGGTGCCGGGTGAGTGAATCGCTGAATCGAGTTTCCGTCGTTTTTCATTATTTCCCGGGATCTCCGGGATCTGTGAAATCTGCCTGAGGCGTTCCGAACGTGTCAAACGCGCATAAATCAAGTAGTATCGCTACTTTTGGTGAGCGTACTTAACCAGGTGACCTGCCTTGCACCGATCTTGCGCAAATTGGCGCAAGTGAAACCGCCGATGCCTGCCGGGAAGTGCGCCGCAACAGTCATTGCAGGAAATGCAAAAAACCAGCGTCGCGCAACGGTCTTACGGGTCGGCGCCTCTTTCGGTACGAGACGCAAATCGCGGGGGGCAGTATATTCAAAATGGTCGGAATTGGCAAAGAAAACGTCTCTCGCCCCGTTCCTTTGAACTCCTTGCCGGCTGCGCCGGTTTCACCGCTTTCTCCGGACTTTTTTCAGGTTTCCCAGACGCTGGTCGGTGAAGACGCGCATGGTCAGCGCCTCGATAATTTTCTGTTCAGGATCGCCCACGGTGTTCCCAAAAGCCATATTTACCGGATCGTGCGGAGTGGACAGGTGCGCGTTAATGGGCGGCGCGCCCATAACGCCTACCGCCTGCAAACCGGCGATGTGCTGAGAATTCCGCCTTTGCGCATTGCACGGCGCGAGGAAGCGTGTGCGGATGAAATCATGGCCGGCGCGCAGCTCAAGGCGGATCTGCCCATCCTTTACGAAGATGCCGCCTTGCTGGTGATCAATAAACCGGCGGGACTGGCTGTGCACGGCGGCAGTGGCGTTAGCTTCGGGGTGATCGAGGCGCTGCGCCGGCAGCGGCCGCAGGCAAAGTTTCTGGAACTTGCGCATCGGCTCGACCGCGAGACTTCGGGCATTCTGCTGGTCGGTAAAAAACGCTCGGCGCTGACCGTATTGCACGATATGTTCCGGGAAAGCTCTTCCGGACATGGCGAACGTCGTGTCGACAAGCGTTATTTCGTGCTCGTTGCGGGGCGTTGGCAGGAGCCGCTGCGCCATGTTCGCCTGCCGTTATTCAAGTTCTTGCTCGAATCGGGCGAACGCCGCGTGCGTGTCGATGCTTTGGGCAAGCCGGCGCACACGGTATTTCGCCTGCTGGCGCGCTGGGAAAATTTCAGCCTGCTGGAAGCGGAGTTGCGCTCGGGACGAACGCATCAGATTCGTGTGCATTGCGCCGCGATGGGACACCCGATTGCCGGTGATGAAAAATATGGTGATTTTGCGCTGAATCGTGCGCTTGTCCAGAAGGGCCTGAAACGTATGTTCCTGCATGCCTGGAAGATGCGCTTGCCCCATCCGGTCAGCGGTGAGGCGCTGTCCTTGGAAGCGCCGCTTCCTGTAGCACTCACTGGCTTTTTAAAGGAAATTTCCTGTAGGGAGAAGCAGGATTATGGGCAAGCGCTTTGATTTGCTGGTGTTTGATTGGGATGGCACGCTGCACGATTCGATCGGCGCCATCATCTTCGCTATGCGCGCCGCTTGCCGCGACCTCGGCTTGCCTGAGCCTGCGGATGCGCAGGCCCGGCAGGTTATCGGACTGGGGCTCGCCGATGCCTTGCGCCATGCCGCGCCTACCCTCGACCCGCGGCGCTATCCGGAAATGGCCGATTGCTACCGCCGGCATTATCTTGCCGGCGATGGCGAGCTTTGTCTGTTCGACGGTGTGATGCCATTGCTTAGGGATTTATGCACGCGGGGCTTTACGCTCGCCGTAGCGACGGGGAAAAGCCGGCGCGGCCTGGATCGCGCCTTGGCCGCCAGCGGGGCGGAACGCTTTTTTGCCGCTTCGCGCTGCGCCGACGAATGCTTTTCCAAACCCCATCCCCAAATGCTGTATGAGCTGATGGAGGCGTTCGACGTTCCGCCCGAACGCACTTTGATGATCGGCGATACCACACACGATCTGCACATGGCAGCCAATGCCAGTGTTGAGAGCCTGGCCGTGAGCTATGGTGCGCATTCCAGCGCACAACTGCGAGAAATACGGTCGCTGACGCAGGTATCCAGCGTTGCGGAATTGTCAGACTGGTTGCTGGCGAACGCCTGATGCTTCAGGTTTTGCTTTATGGATGAAGCATGCGGGAGATATACTCCTTAACAACATAAAAACGGAAACAGTCATCGACAGCGGCGGCCGTGCAGTATTGCTTTATTCTGCGGTGTAACGGTGTAACGTTGAGTTTGTCGGTCGTTCGCCGATCCCTGCCATTCTCACCAGTACCCGATCGACGCATTCCCGTCGAATGCACTGATTTTTATTGACCCTTTCTTAAATCCAATCTGAGTTTTACCGTGGATACACCGAACACCAATCAGCCACAATGGGAGCGAAAGCTGCTCGAACGGCTTGCCGTGGCCTCTCTCAAGGAGCAGCGGGCCAAGCGGCGCTGGGGCATTTTCTTCAAATTTGCCATGCTGGCTTATTTTGTTATTGCCATGATCGTTTGGATTGACTGGGGACGCAGCGATACATCGAGCGATGGCAAGCATACGGCGCTCATCAATCTGAACGGCGTCATTGAATCGACGGGCGACAACAGCGCAGATAAGGTCAATAATGCCTTGCAGGCAGCCTTTAAAGACAAAAATACTTCGGGCGTTATCCTGCGTATCAACAGCCCTGGCGGCAGTCCGGTACAGTCCGGCATCATTTACGACGAAATTCGTCGCCTGCGCACCAAATATCCGAAAATCCCGCTATATGCGGTTGTCGAGGATGTCTGCGCTTCGGGCGGTTATTATGCCGCGTCAGCGGCCGACAAGATTTTCGTCGACAAGGCCAGCGTCATCGGCTCGATTGGCGTGCGCATGGATGGTTTCGGATTTACCGGCGTGATGGAAAAAGTCGGTGTCGAACGTCGTCTGATGACCGCGGGCAACAACAAGGGTTTTCTCGACCCGTTTTCGCCGCAGGATGAAAAACAGAAGGCGCATGCCGAAGCTTTGCTAGGCGAAGTCCACAAGCAGTTCATCGACGCCGTGCGCCAGGGGCGCGGCCAGCGTCTGAAAGAAACGCCAGAAATCTTTAGCGGACTGATCTGGACGGGAGCACAAGGTATCCAGATGGGGTTGGCCGACGACTTCGGCACCGTGGATTCGGTCGCACGCGACATTATCAAGGCGGAAAACGTACTCGATTACTCGCTCAAAGAAAATATTGCCGAACGTTTTGCCAAGCGGTTGGGCGCAGAGGCCGGAAATGGCTTCGCCGCGCGGTTGTTTGGCGGTGACGCAGCGGCGTTGCACTGAGAGGGTTTCGCTTCACAGCGGATAAACAAAACAAAAATAGCAATGCGGTGCGTCATTTGGGCATCGCCCTGCGGATTCTTGCAGTTACCCCATGCCCTCACATTTTTAGGTGTAATGGACAAAACGGATGTTTTTAAGACGTCCTCTTGGCAAAAAAGAATTGAAAAACGCAGTCCGGAGATGCCCAAATCCACGCGAGTTAGCGGGTAGCGATTCAGCAACGCCCAAATCAGAAAAGCGTCCATAGGAAAGCAAGCACGGCATGTGCCGTTTCAAACAGGGCAGCGCTGGAACCCGCGCCAATCGGGCGTTTGCGGGCAGGCACCCCGGAAACCCTTATTCCACACGGGCTCTGGACCTGCTCCCCGTCGCGGCAGTCATCTGCCTGTATTGCGCATTAAGCGCGTTGGCGTCTGCGCGCGGCGGGTTGAACGGCACACACTTTTAACTCTGGGTAAGAGATACCAGCGTGGCGTCCGAACGTCCGCAGTAGCTGTTCGTCCGCAACGGCTGCCCGGAAGCCCGCGTCTTTTGGGCGTTTCAGACAGGGCAGCGCTGGAACCCGCGCCAATCGGGTGTTTGCGGGCAGGCACCCCGGAAACCCTTATTCTGCGCAGGTTTCGAGCTTAGGCTTTTTCATTTATTCAACTATAGCGCTGCAAAAGGGTGTTGATGCTGGGATTTGGCTTTTGCCCGCCGCTGAGACACTGACCGCAACGGTTGTAGTTGTAGCGCTGAGCGCCGTTACGGCGTCCGTTTTTCTTGGCCGTTTGGGGTCGCAAAAAAGCATTTTTTGTGTGCAAAGGTTTTGATCTCTTGTAAAGCCTTGCCGCGTAAAGGCTATAGCGATTTTTAACACCTATTTTTTGTCCATTACGCCGAAATTGAAGCGCTTTATATTTGAGTGCATCAATGACACGCTAAACTGTTCCTGGCTGCTAAAACCAGCATGATATTTATGGTGAGGGGTTGCCGACCAGATCGGCCTTTATGGCAATGTTGTTGAAGAGCATTGGGCTGTCGAGAGTGCCTGTTATGTTGGAATCGTTGCCTGAATTCTTGATTCTCGGTTGTTTTGTACCGTTCGCGTAATTGTAATGGGCGGTCAGGGTAACTGACACTACATTCATGAAAAATCTGGAAGCTGTGCTGTTGTTGCTAGTGAAGCCCACACAATCTGCGCCATGCTTAAAAAGCTTTTTATACCGAAGCCTATAGGGCGTATAAAAACTAAAACGTCCTTGCTACAAAGCAGTTAGCATTTTCCGGGTTATGGTTTGACATAAAAAGCGCATAAAAAAGCCGATGGCAGGTGCCATCGGCTTTTGCTTTCCAAGAATTGTGACGTCTGTTTTTCTGTGGCCTAGATTAGAAGCCCAGCAGGCCGAAGAAGACGTAGCAGACAATAGCGCCGACGATAGACATCGACAGCCCCCACATCAGCAGTCTCTTGAACAGTACACCTTTGTCCTCGTGGTCTCCTGCGCAGGCGATGCAGAGAGCGCCCAGCGTGGAGAGCGGCGAGGTATCGACCAGGTGCGAACCGACGTTGATTGACGAGATCAGCGCGACCGGGTCGCCGCCGCCGATTTCCTTGATCAGACCCGGCACCATCGGCAAGAACATCGGCACGACGACGCCAGACGAGCTGGAGTAGGCCGAAATAACACCGGTGATGAGCGCCAGCGTACCGTTGGCCGAAGTCGGGTTGGAGATGGTGCCGATGATCTTGACCAGTGCGTTGAGACCGCCGGATTTATCCATGACTTCGATCAGCACGGTCATACCGCAGACCATCATGATCACGCCCCAAGGCACGACTTTAACGGCAGCTTTGCTGTCACCTGCGCCGGTCAGCATCAGAACGCAAGAGAGAATGAAAGCGATGGTACCGACGTTGGCGACCATATTCTTCAGCCACAGATTGCTGGCAAAGAAGGGCTTCATGAACGGCAGCCCGGGCAGAATAACCATAATGATCAGTATGCCGACCATCGACAAGGTCTGGATCTGGGCGCCGTTGAACGGCTCGGGTTTCGGCGCCAGTTCATCAATATCCAGCTTGCCGCCTTTTTGCTTCGAAATCCAGGCCCAGCCGCCCAGAAGGAAGAAGCCGCCGATGTTGGCAAAGGCTTGCGCGAGCGTGGAGTTGAAATGCACCTTCCAGGCCAGGCCGTTCAGTGCGTCAGCGGTGATGCCCAGTTCCGGCGCCATTCTGGCGATGAGGCCGTTGGAGATGATCCCGGTCGGGGCAAATGGCGAGAAAGCCGCGCCGTTGGCCGCGCCGACGACGATCAGCGTCATCAGGAAAGCAGACAGGCCGATACGCGTGGCGATCGCCATGGCGACGGGCGCCATCAACGCCGTCCCGGCGATGTTGCCCGGGCCGATGGTGGTGATGATCGTCGTCAGAATATAGACGATCAGCGGCATCAGCGCGACGTTGCCGCCGCTGGCGCGTACGGCGTAGGCAGTGAGCTTTTCCATCGTCCCGTTAGTCTGCGCCATGCCGAACATGAAGGTCACGCCGACAAGGATCATGAACAGGCTGGTCGGGAAGTAGGTCAAGACTTTTGAACCGGCAGTATTGCCCCAGACACCGGCGACGATGATGGCGAAGCCGATGGCCAGGAAGCCGACGTTCAGGTCCTCGTTAACGCAGCTGATCGCAACAACGACGACCAGTGCGGCGATGGACATGATGGCAACTAATGAAATACCTTCCACATGCACCTCCTCATATCAATATAAAAATTGAAAACCGCGCAAGGGCGCACCGCCGGATATTCAGTTTGGCGCTCTGGATGGTGGAGCCAGGCAGGGCGTCGGTCAGTCCATTCTGCTTAGCGCATTACGCGACATTAAATGCAAGGCGGAATATACGCCCTTTCAGGTGCCAAGCAATTTCGGTATTCCACATACCCGCTAACCGCTTCCGGTGGTAAAAACAAGGCCACAACACTGCGTGCATCGCATGGGGCGTGGTAGATGCGCGCTGCGTTTGCCCTGCGTTGAGTGCGTCTCTCCATGTTGCACCGGAATGCCTGGGGCGGGTAGACTGAATACTGCTGTTTGCAACGACGACTGTTTTCCATAGAGCATGCTCGAAAACGTAGGGGGGTATATGAAAAAGTTCCTGATTCCCGTCGATGGTTCGGAATGTGCGTTGAGAGCCGTGTCGCTGGCAGCGCAGACCCGCCTGGATTATGCCGATCCGGACAGCGCGGAGATTCATCTGCTCAACGTTCAGCCGCCGATCAGTCATAGCGTGAAACGTTTTTTCAACCATGACGAGATTGCCAACTTTCTGCGTGAGGAAAGTGAACACGCCCTGGCGCCTGCGCGTGCGTTGCTCGATGCTGCCGGCGCGCGCTATACCTGTCATGCCGAATTCGGCAATGTGGCCGAAACGATTATCCATTTTGCCGAAACGCTGGGTTGCGACCAGATCATCATGGGGACGAACGGACGCGGTGCGTTGGGGCGACTGATCGGTTCAGCGACGATGAAGGTGCTGCATCTGTCCTCGGTGCCCATCCTGCTCGTTAAATAATGGCAATGTGATGGCAATGGACGAAAGGAAGGGCATGAAGGGCAGGGCAGGTGCATGCGGCAAAAGAATAAAGCGCAGAATCGCCGGCAGGCGCCTTGAGGAGGGGTGCACGCCATAAGCCGCGTTGCAGACAACACCGCCGTAAGAGTGAAAAAATCAAGAGACAAGGAGCCTTCATGCACACCATGTTCGACAAAGAATCACACGGCAAGACAATCGACGCGCTGACGGCCGAATTTGAGACGGACAGCGAGCGCGGCCTCAGTGCGGCGGAAGCGCGGCGACGGCTGGACAGCGGTGGCTACAACGAGTTGAAAGATCGCCCGCGCCCGGGCTTTATGGCATTGCTCTGGGATCAGTTCAACAATTTTCTCATCATCATCCTGATCGTGGCGGCGCTGATTTCTCTGGCGCTGGGCGAATATGTCGATTCGGCCGCGATCGTCCTGATCGTCATCCTCAACGCTGTGATCGGCGTGGTGCAGGAATCCAAGGCGGAGCAGGCGCTTGAGGCGCTACAGAAAATGTCCGCGCCCAATGCCTCCGTAATTCGTGACGGCGTGCTGGTATCCATCCCCGGCCGGGAAGTTGCACCGGGCGACATCGTCATGCTGGAAGCCGGCAATTTCGTGCCTGCCGATCTGCGCCTGATCGAAAGCGTCAACCTGAAAATCGAGGAAGCTTCGCTGACCGGCGAATCGGTGCCGGTAGAGAAGGATGCCTCGGCACTGCTGGACCCGGCCGCACCGCTGGGCGACCGGACCAATTCGGCCTTTATGGGCACCATGATCAGTTACGGCCGGGGCAAGGGGCTGGCCATCGGCACCGGCATGAATACCCAGATGGGCATGATTGCCGAGATGCTGCAATCGTTTGAAAACGAGCAGACGCCCTTGCAAAAGAAGCTGGAACACCTGGGCAAGGTACTCGGTTCCGTCTGCCTGATTATCTGCGCCTTGGTGTTCATTTATGGTTTGTTCCGCGACACGCATCTGGCCCAAGCCATCGGCGGCGATTTCATGGCCTATCTGCGCGCCGAGGAAAAGGACATCATCAATTTGTTCATGACCGCCGTCAGCTTGGCGATTGCGGCCGTGCCGGAAGGTCTGCCGGCGATCGTCACCGTTTGCCTGGCGCTCGGCATGCAGCAGATGATCAGAAACAACGCGCTGATCCGTAAGCTGCCCGCCGTAGAGACGTTGGGCTGCGCCACCGTCATCTGCTCGGACAAGACCGGCACCTTGACGCAGAATGAGATGACTGTCCTGCAAGGTGTTGCCGGAGACTGTCAATTCAAGGTCAGCGGTGAAGGCTACGTACCGCAGGGCGAGTTTTTTACAGGCGCGTCGGCCAACGATTTTGCCGACGCACAACGTTTCCAGCCGCAGGAATATCCCGACGTTTCCCTGCTGTTGCGGGGCGCATTGTTGTGTAACGATGCGACGCTGAAAGAGGAGCCTCAGGACGGTGGCGCGTCCGTCTGGCGCATTACCGGCGACCCGACCGAGGCCGCGCTGGTCGTGGCTGCTGCCAAGACAGGGCTTTGGCGCGATGCGCTCAATGAACAGCTGCCGCGCGTACAGGAAATCCCCTTCGATTCCGACCGCAAACGGATGACGACCATTCACCGCGTTGATGGCGCGCCGGACATCGTCGCGGCAGTCGGCAGCGCTGTCACCGCTTTTGTCAAAGGCGCGCCCGATGTCATTCTCGACCTGTGCACGCAGCGCCTCGAAGGCGGTAAAACCGTCCCGCTGACGGCGGAAGCGCGGGCGACAATTCTGGCGCAGAACCATGGTATGGCGACTTCGGCCCTGCGCGTGCTGGCGGTTGCCTGCCGGCCGCTGGATAGTGTGCCGGATGCGCCGGTGCCGGAAGCGGTGGAACGAGACCTGGTCTTCATCGGACTGCTCGGCATGATCGACCCGCCGCGCCAGGAAGTCGTCGAGGCGCTGAAAGTGGCGCATGGCGCCGGCCTCAAGTGCGTGATGGTGACGGGTGACTACAAGGACACGGCGGAAGCGATCGCGCGCGATATCGGTATGTTCAAGCCGGGCGGGCTGGTGCTCACCGGCAGCGAAATTGAAAATCTCAGCGATGCCGAACTGGCGAAATGCGCCGAACGCCTGCAAGTGTGCTGCCGCGTGTCGCCGCAGCACAAGACGCGTATTGTCGATGCGATGAAGGCCAACGATCATGTCGTGGCGATGACCGGCGACGGCGTCAATGACGCGCCGGCGCTCAAACGCGCCAATATCGGCGTCGCTATGGGCATCACCGGCACGGACGTTGCCAAGCAGACGGCCGACATGGTGCTGACCGACGACAATTTCGCCAGCATCATCGCCGCCATCCACCAGGGGCGGATCATCTACGCCAACATACGCAAGTTTGTCTACTTCTTGCTGGCCTGCAATGTCGGCGAAATTCTCATCATTTTCTCGGCGATGCTGTTTGGCCTGCCGATTCCGCTGCGCCCCGTGCAGCTGCTCTGGCTCAACCTGGTCAGCGATGGCGCGCCGGCGCTGGCGCTGGGCATGGAAAAGGGCGAGCCGGATATCATGACGCGGCCGCCGCGTTCGCCGGGCGAACCCGTCATCGACAAGATGATGGCGATCAGTATCGGCGTCATCGGCATTGTGGACGCCGTTGCCGTCCTGAGCGTATTTTTGCTGGCGCAGGCGCGTTATCCCGACCATCTGGCCGCTGCGCAGACCATGGCCTTCATTACGCTATGCACGTCTGAGTTGTTGCGCGCCTTTACCGCGCGCTCTGAAACGCACAGCGTTTTCTCGCTCGGGCTGATGAACAACCGCTGGATCGTATGGGCGGTCATCGTATCGTTCCTGCTGGTTTTGATGGTGGTCTATGTGCCGTTCCTGCAACCTGTCTTCGATACCGTACCGCTTGGCCTGAATGACTGGCTGCTGATGCTGCCGTTTTTCTTCATTTCTCCGCTGACGATGGAAGTTCTCAAGGTGTTCGCCCGCCGTAGTCGTTAGTGCGACAGTGTTGGCCGGCGCCCGGCGGGCAAGGCCGGACATTTCCGGGCGGGCGCTCTGAACCCCGCGTGGATAGGGTGTTTCCGGGCACCCCCTCGGAAACCCGCGTGGATAAAGGATCTCCGGGCGTCTGCCCGGAGATGCCCTGTTGATAAGGGTTTCAGAGCCCCCACATGCTGTAGGCGCGCGGCGCAAAATCCGCCATCGCCGCCCTGCCGACCGTATCCATTTTGCCCATGACGCGCCAAAACGCCTGTTTTGTCCGTTACGCCGAATCCGGATGTGTGGTAGAAGGTATCTGCGTGCATCGACCGGGGACAAGCCGGCCGGCACGGGCCCGCGTGAAGCGGCATCAGCGGGCGGGGCGGCGGGCTTGAAACTATAAAAACCGGCCGCATCTTCTTCTCCTGCCGGGCGGCTTCTCGTTCGGCGCCATCGGGCAGAAAGGAGTCACCATGGATATTGTCTATAACAGCGAAAACTATGCCATCGTCGCTTATCCGACGCGGCAGGCTTTCGAGCTGGTCGACAAACAGTCCAGCCGCAGCCTGTTCGTGCAAGGTTCGGTGGCCATGGGGCTGCGTTCGGCCATCGACAATATTCCCGACGCCGAGCGCAGCCAGGAGTCGATTGATGCGCTGCTCGATGATTTCTGCGCCGGTGCGGCGCGGCCGATTGTGATTCACTGAATGACGGAGCATCGCCGGCGGGCGCCTCCTCTGGAGCCCGCGTAAACAGGGCGTTTGCCGGCAGGCGCCTCTGAAACCCGCGTAGATAAAGGGCTAGCGGGCAGGGCGCTTGGAGATGCCCTGTTTATAAGGGCTTCAGGGCGTTCCCCCGGAAACCCGCGTGGATAAAGGAGCTCCGGACGGCTTCTAAAATCGCCGGCGTTTCTCCGCCGCTTGCGCGCATTGCGACAGCGTTTCGGCGCGGGTTGCAGCCCAGGCCAGCGCACATTCGCCGACCATCATCGCCGTGAGAACGCCCATGGGTATCCGCCACGAGCCGAACCCGTCATAGAGCATGCCCATGCCCAGCGGGCCGAAGATTGCGATTGTGTACCCCACTGACTGCGCCATGCCGGATAAGGCGGCCGCTTCCTGCGGCGAGTCGGTACGGAGGGCGAACAGCATCAATGAAACGGAAAATAGCGCCGACCCGCTGATGCCTACGCACGTCACCCACAGCCACATCGTCCCCAGGCCGCCCAGCCAGATGCCGCCGATGCCCGCAACCAGCATCAGCGCCATGCCCAACCCCAGTGCCTGCTTGTGGCGGCTGTGTGCAAAGAGGGCCGAAGCGCCCAGTACGCCGAGCAGCGATACGGCCTGGAACAGCGAGCCGTATGCACCCGCTTCCAGCGCACTCATGCCTTTTTCCGCCAGTACGGAGGGTAGGAAATTCGCCATGGCGTAAAACATGAGTGACTGCACGCCCATCATGGCGCTGATGCACCAGGCCGCAGGCGAAGCCCAGACATTCAGGCCGCCCGCCGCGTGGGGTGTCTGCGTGGGGTTTTGCCCATAGGCAGGCGATTCGGGGGGCGCCGGCGGCGTCTGCCGCTTCAGATACAGCCATACCGGCAGGGCAAGCAGGGCGGTCGTGATCCAGACGCCCAGCGACCAGCGCCAGTTTAGCCAGTGCGCCAACGGCACGGCGACGGCCGCGGCGACGGCCGCTGACAGCGACATGGTGAATGTCATGGCGCCGATAACCAGCCCGACGCGGTGAGGCAGGCTGCGCTTGGCCAGCGCCGGCAATAGCACATTACCCATGGCAATCGCCGCCGAGAGAATGACTGTCCCGGCCACGAGCAGTGCGGCGGAAGGACAGGCCGAACGCACGGCAATGCCGATCGCCAGTAGTATCGACGAGCCGATCAATACGTTTTCGATGCCCCAAAGGCGGGCGAGCCGTGCCGCCAGCGGAGAAAACAGGGCGAACGCCAGCATCGGCAAAGCGGTGACGAGGCCGACGAACGATCCTGAAACGCCCAAATCTTCCCGAATCATGCCAACGACCGGCCCCACCGCCACCAGCGGAGTACGCAGATTCAGAGCCAGAATCACCACCGCACCGATCAGAAGCGGCAACGAAATCGCCACCGCAGACGGAACAGGCGCCGAGCCTGTTTGTGCGGCATTTGGCGCGGGGGGAGCAACCGGCTCAGAAGCAGGGTCGGGGGGAGAAGGAGCGGTCATCGTAAGGGGCGGTCATCGTAAGGGGCGGTCATCGTAAGGGGCGGTCATCGTAAGGGGCGGTCATCGTAAGGGGCGGTCATCGTAAGGGGCGGTCATCGTAAGGGGCGGCAGCATGCTTCCGTCGAAAAATATCGGGCAATGTCTTGCCCGTAAATTTTGGGGCTATGGTTTGAAATTAGAAGGTGTGGCGGTCTGGGAATGATACGCACAGGCCGGGCTGGCCGGCACGCTGTTTTATGGCGGCTTTGATACTACCAGACTGCCCGTGCGGCCTGCGCTGAACGGGCATCCATTCCGCATCAGTGCCAGATGGCAGCCCTAAACCAGGGGGCCGCCCTAAACCAATGAAGCCGCCCTAACCGTCCGATGCAAAACAGCGATGACCCGCGCCAGCATGGGTTCTCGCGATCGGACTTTTCATGATTTCACACCCGAAATTGGATTTCCCATCCCGTTTTGGCGCCACCGAATGGTCGGGAAATGGTTTGCACCCGATTCCGGGCCGCATCTGCCGCGTAATTGCATCCAGCGGTAATTGATGCAATTAATTTGCGATTAATACCCATATTTGGTGTGGCATAAAACAGGATGTAATTTATCGCGTTGGCTTACCGTCGCTGCTTGACGGTGTGATGTTTCATGAATACAGTGCGAGTGAATCCTTATGTGTTTCTGTTTCAAGGAGACCATTTATGGCGAAGACGCTGGCACAGGGTATTGCAGAATTGAAACAGTATATCCAGACCTTGGAGCAAATGCTTGAACGGGCTTACGTCGGTATAGAAAGCTACCGTGATTTTACGCGGGAAATTTTTGTCACGCCGGAAGAGCGCGCGCAGGTAAATTACCGGCGCAGTCGGCACGAAGACCGGCACATTGAGGAACGCCTGCGTGACGGCCGCCTCAGTCATGACCCGCGCAAAGACCCGGAGTGGGCTAAGTATTACGTCCCGCCCCATCAAAAAGTAGCGGCCACCGCTCCGAATCCGAGGTAACAGGAGAACGCTTATGTTTGGCTTTCTTGGCATGTTTCTTAATCGCGCCGATGCGGAGGCGATTTCCAGCGAGCGGCATTACGCCATCATGGATGCCATCAATCAGCGGGCACGGGATATTGATGAGTACAATGCCTTGAGCAAAGAAGCCCGAAGACTGGAGCAAATGCTTGAACGGGCTTACGTCGGTATAGAAAGCTACCGTGATTTTACGCGGGAAATTTTTGTCACGCCGGAAGAGCGCGCACAGGTAAACTACCGGCGCAGTCGGCACGAAGACCGGCACATTGAGGAACGCCTACGTGACGGCCGCTTGAATCATGACCCGCGCAAAGACCCGAAGTGGGCTAAGTATTACGTCCCGCCACGGCCAGAGGATATGCCCGGACACGGGAAGTAGCGTCATGGCGCGGCGTGATACCGGCTTGCGCTCCTGAAATTATGGCGATCTTACGGTCACGGAAAGTTTGCCCCATGAGGATAGGTGGGCGCATCCGGCATGTTCCGCGAAGCCACGTAAGTTAAGCCGTAGGCGTAGGCGAAACGAAGCGCGCCCCAAAGCGCACCCCAAGACAACTTTTCTGATCACTCTGCCGGCACAGTGGTATTTCCTGAAATGATCGGCATCGAAGCAGTTTGTGGGCTTCTCCCAGCCGCGTGAAATGCAGGGGGATCAAGTGGACAAATTATCCTGCGACTGAAAAATAGATTCTTATCGCTGCGTAAAATGCAGTAGCACCGCACCTGCCAGAAACGCAATGACTTGACTAGGTGCTTCCCACCACTGCGCAGGGCGCAGCAGATTCCAAACGAGATCAATAAAAAAGGGGGCGATAAATGCAGGAAGGGTCGGATCAGCTGGGAAGAAAGGGGAAGCGATTGGGAAAAAATTTACAACCGAGGTAATCAATTTTAGCTAATTGATTTTGCCAAGAGTCGCCTCCGCGTCTCAACGATCTCTACCTCGACAGCGGCCTGCAGTTGCCCATCAAAAAACGCCATGTAGGGGCGCGCCGGAAACTGAATTGTGAATGCGCCGGTGCTAAAGCTATGCTCAACCGCTTATTTGTGCTGTTTGCCGGCAAAGACAGGCAGGTTTTGGATATGCCTTGTTGCGCATTAGGTCACCACGGACGTTGTGGGTCCGCAGGCGCGCCATGCCAGCACACGCCGCACGCGCGATCCGTGATCCCGCCACCCAACGAGACAGTCCTGCAAGTAGCTTAATGCATTAAATGCCGTCATTTTTTCGGCTTTGTACCGATGCATTCGTCTGCCGGTTCGTGGCCCGGTATTTTTCTCTTCGACGTCAGCCAAGGGCGGGGCCGTTTGTCTGGCATGCCCAGTGGTTGACCGGGCCGTGCCCTGAACCGATGTTGAGCGGCTGCGAGATGGCGGCGGTAATAAACGCTTTGGCCGACCGGATGGCCGCTTCCATGCCGTGTCCTTTGGCCAGTTCCGCCGTGATGCAGGCGGAAAAGGTGCAGCCCGTGCCATGTGTGTGCGGCGTGTCAAAGCGCGGGCATTCGAGCACAAAAGTGCGGTCAGGCAGGAATACCCGGTCGCGGCAGACGGCATCCTGCGAATTGCCGCTGTGTCCGCCTTTGATGACGATGCTTTTGGCGCCGAGTGCTTGCAGACGTGCGGCAGCCTCGGCGGCGCTGGCATCGTCGGTAATCGGAATGCCGGTGAGCGCTTCGGCCTCGGGCAGGTTCGGCGTGATGATGTCGGCTTGCGGCAGCAGGCAGGCAATCAAGGCAGCGATGGCGTTTTGCTGCAAGAGCGGTGCGCCGCCTTTGGCGATCATCACCGGATCGAGTACCAGCGGGCCGAGGCGGTGTGTTTGCAGGCAGGCGGCCACGCATTCGATGATGTCCGCCGTGCTGAGCATGCCGATTTTCAATGCGGTGGGCGGGAGGTCTTCCGCAATCGCCTGAATCTGGGCGCGCACGGTAGATTGCGGAACGGTGTGGATATCGAAAACGCCGCGCGTATTTTGCGCTGT
This sequence comes from Dentiradicibacter hellwigii, assembly GCF_041770905.1. Taxonomy (NCBI): domain Bacteria; kingdom Pseudomonadati; phylum Pseudomonadota; class Betaproteobacteria; order Rhodocyclales; family Rhodocyclaceae; genus Dentiradicibacter; species Dentiradicibacter hellwigii. Next base: position 1,140,877 of record NZ_JBEUWX010000002.1, on the reverse strand, counting down.
GATGGCTGTGATCACACTCATGCCATAAACGCCACGCATCTGGAAGGTTTTCAGATCAGCCTGTATGCCTGCGCCACCGCCGCTGTCCGAGCCGGCAATGGTGAGCGCCATGGGAATGCGTGTCATCTCGGAACTCCTCTGTTAAAGCGGGATACCCGCGTGCGGAAAACCACCAGAATGGCTGGTAAAGGCGCCGTCAATCTTGCGCGCCCGATGTTTCCCATTCGACCAAGCCGGCGCCGTTTAGCGACCGAAACCACCTGCCTTGGATTGGTCGCCATGCTATCAGCTTCTCCGGGAAATGGCGCGCCGTCCGGCGTGTATTTGGCGGGGCTTTAAGCGCGCCATCGGTTCATGTTATCGGCGCGTCCATCAGGGCCATCGCTGAACAGCCTTTCCGCTAAAATGGCGGCCATGTCCTCTCCGTCACGTTTTCGGCCGGGTGGCCGGTCTGATTCACGTTCCGATGTTCAGGCCGATGCCCGGCCGCGCCATTTTGCCCTCGTGCCCGCGGCCGGAAACGGCGTCCGTCTCGGCTCACAAACTCCCAAGCAGTATCTGCCGCTGGCTGGGCGGCCGATGATTTGGCACGCGTTGTCGGTACTGTGCCGCCAGACGCGAATCGCGCAGGTCTATGTCGTACTTTCCGCAGGGGATGCCTGGTGGGCTGGCTATGACTGGTCGTCGCTGGGCGATACCTTGCGGCCGGTGTTTTGCGGCGGTGCGACGCGCGCGGAAAGCGTTGTTAACGGCCTGGCTGCAATGGCCGGCGAACTGGCGGAGGACGATTGGGTGCTCGTCCATGATGCGGCGCGTCCCTGTTTATCGCCGATTTTGCTGGATGCGCTGCTGAATGCGCTGGCGGATGATCCGGTCGGCGGTTTGCTCGCCCTGCCGGTGGCCGATACGCTCAAGCGCGCCCACGCGGAGGCGGGGAGTTTGGCTGGGGTGGCTGATTTGGGCGGACAGCCGAATCAGGCCGCGCCGCGACGATGCAACATGCCGCATGGCGCGCAAGCCCCGCGTGTCGCTGCTACGGTCACGCGCGACGGACTGTGGCAGGCGCAGACGCCGCAAATGTTCCGCTACGGTCTGCTGCGCACCGCGCTGGCGGCCGCACCGAGGGGAGTGACGGACGAGGCGAGCGCGCTGGAAATGGCCGGCTATCAGCCCCGACTGGTGCCTTCCGAGTTGCGCAATTTCAAGGTGACGTACCCCGCCGACCTGGCATTGGCGGAGTTGATTCTGGCAGGGAGCCGGTAATATGAACACGATGATTCGTGTGGGATTGGGCAGCGATATTCATGCGCTGGTCGAAGGGCGGCGGTTGATCATTGGCGGTGTCGAGATTCCTTTTGCAAAAGGGCTGCTCGGCCATTCCGATGCCGACGTTCTGCTGCATGCGGTGACTGATGCCTTGCTTGGTGCTGCGGCGCTGGGCGACATCGGCCGCCATTTTCCGGATACCGACGCGCATTACCAGGATGCCGACAGCCGCGTGCTTCTGCGCGCTGTCCGTGATCTGCTGGCAGAGGCCGGCTGGCGCATCGTCAATATCGATGCCACGATTCATGCCGAGCGCCCGAAAATGGCGCCGTATATTCCGCAGATTGTTGCCTGTTTGGCCGAGGATCTGCGGTTGTCTCCCGGGTGTGTCAACGTCAAGGCCAAAACGGCGGAAAAACTCGGCTTTATCGGCCGTGGCGAAGGCATCGCCTGCGACGCCGTAGCGTTGATCGAACGGGATGCCGAGCTTCATGACGCCTGAGGGCGAGCGTATTTTTCAGTCTTTCCGCGCCGCGCCACTGTGGTGAAAAGCCGGTCATCTAACTCGGTCGGGTCATGCCATTGGGCGGTTTTTTTACCGTTCAAGCCATGTCTGCGCCATAATGCACAATTCACCCGTCGGCATCCATTGGCGCGCCCGTGTTGCATCATCCATGTCTTTTCGATGGACGCGTGGATGATGATCTGAGGCCGTCACGACGGGGAATATACTGTTTTGATATATGAAAATAAACAATAATTCTTTTGTTGGAATAAGCGCTGCTTATACAATCGCAATTCGTATTCAGTCTGCTGATTTGAACCGGCCATTATTTCAACCGAATTGCAATCAACATGGATTTGACCCAAGCCTTGATTCCGGCGCCCGGTGTGCGCCGCCGTTTGCCCGAGTACATCGCGCGCTTGCGTACGATGCGCACGCGATTACCCAGGGAGGCGCCCGTGCCATCCGCGCATAATCTGGAGCAAACGCAGCAGCGCGACGCGGCGCGGCCGGAGGCGGCGTTGTTCGACGCGCCGGCGGGGGCCGGTACGGCGCTGTTTTCCCTGCGTAACGCGAGTAAGACTTTTCCGGGGGGCGTGCATGCCTTGCATGGCGTCGACCTCGACATTTACGAAGGCGAGATATTCGGCATCATTGGGCGTAGCGGTGCGGGCAAGAGTACGCTGCTGCGCTTGCTGAACCGGCTGGAGCGCCCGAGTGCCGGGCAGGTGATCTTTGATGGCCGGGACCTGATGACGCTCGATAATGCGGCGCTGCGCCAGATGCGCCGCCGCATCGGCATGATCTTCCAGCATTTCAACCTGCTGTCGTCGCGCACGGTCGCCGGCAACATTGCCCTGCCGCTTGAACTGGCCGGGACGCCGAAAGAAAAGATTGCCCGGCGCATCAATGAACTTCTTGAACTGGTCGGCTTGACGGATCAGCGCGACCGCTATCCGAGTCAGATCAGCGGCGGTCAGAAGCAGCGCGTCGGCATTGCTCGCGCGCTGGCGACGGAACCGCGCGTACTGCTGTGTGATGAGGCCACTTCGGCGCTTGATCCGGAGACGACGCAGTCGATCCTTGCCCTGCTGGCGGACATTAATACGCGGCTTGGGCTGACTATTGTGCTGATCACGCATCAGATGCAGGTTATCAAGGCAATCGCCCACCGTGTGGCGGTGCTCGACGGCGGGTATCTTGCCGAACAGGGGACGGTGACCGATATTTTTACCGTGCCGAAACAGGCCATTACGCGCACGCTGCTCAGTGAGGTGATCGGCAATGAAATTCCGCCGGGCGTGCGTGAGCGGGCATCTGCCCTGGTGGCGAGCGGGGCGGGGCGCATTTGGCGCCTGGCGTTCAAGGACGATGGCTTTGACCGCTTGTCGCTGACCGAAATATCCAACCGCTTCAATGTCGAAATCAAGTTGCTGCATGGCTATATCGATGAGATCCAGGGCGTGAGCTTCGGTTCGCTGGTCGCTGCGGCCAGCGGCGAGGCATCCGCGCTTGAAGCGGCGGCGGCTTCGATCAAGGCGCACGACATTATTCTTGAGGAGGTTGTGTTATGAGTCCCGAGCTGCTGCGCCTTTTTCAGACGTCCCTGCTGGAGACCTTGTGGATGGTTGGCGTTTCCGGCTTTATCGGTACGGCGCTCGGCCTGCCGCTGGGCGTGCTGCTGGTGATTACCGATCAGCACGGTCTGCTGCAGAACCGCCCATTGAACCGCATCCTCGGTGTACTTGTCAATGCAGTGCGTTCGACGCCGTTCATCATTTTGCTGGTGGCGGTGATCCCGCTTACGCGCTGGATCGTCGGGACTTCGATTGGGACGAAGGCGGCGATCGTACCGCTGACCATCGCTGCCATTCCTTTTGTTGCCCGTCTGATTGAAAGCGCGCTGCGCGAGGTCGATCGCGGGTTGATCGAGGCATTGCAGTCAATGGGCGCGACGCCGTGGCAAATAATCCGCACGGTGCTGATTCCCGAGGCCATGCCCGGCATCATCGCCGGCCTGACGATTACCCTGGTCAGCCTGATCGGCCATTCGGCCATGGCGGGCGCGGTGGGTGGCGGCGGGCTGGGGGATCTCGGCATTCGCTATGGCTACCAGCGTTTCCTGCCGGAGGTCATGGCCTTGGTCGTCCTCGTGCTGATTGTGCTGGTGCAGTTTATCCAGTCTGCGGGTGATCGCCTGGCGCACCGCATCAGCCACCGCTGATTTTTATTCTTTGATGACTTTTGAAGGAAGACACATGCTGATACCCAAGATCATTCGTAGTCTGGCGGCCGTATTTGCCCTGGCCGCGTTTTCTGCCCATGCGGCGCTGAGTGAGGATAAACCGCTGCGCGTCGGCGTGACTGCCGGGCCGCATGCCCAGGTATTCGAGGCCGTGAAGAAAATTGCTGCGCGCGATGGCCTCAAGATCGACATCATCGAATTTTCCGATTACGTTCAGCCCAATGCCGCGCTTGCCGCTGGCGATCTGGATCTGAACAGCTACCAGCACCAGCCGTACCTGGACAGCGCCGTCAAGGATCGCGGCTATAAGCTGGTATCCGTTGCCCGTACGATTCTTTTCCCTATCGGCCTGTATTCGCGCAAGATCAAGTCGCTCGACCAGATTCCTGAAGGCGCGCGCCTGGCAATGCCTAATGATCCGACGAATGGCGGCCGTGTATTGCTGCTGCTGGAGGCGAAGGGACTCATTAAACTCAAACCCAACGCCGGCCTGAAGGCGACGCCGATCGATGTGGTCGAAAATCCGAAAAAACTCAAGTTCATTGAGCTGGATGCCGCGCAGTTGCCGCGTGCGCTGGACGATGCCGACGTGGCGGCGATCAATACCAATTTTGCCATTCAGGCTGGGCTGATGCCGGCGCGTGACGCAATCGCTATGGAAAGCCTCCAGTCGCCTTACGCCAACATTATCGTGGTACGCGCTGAAGACAAGGATAGCCCGGTCATCAAGAAGCTGATCAAGGCATTCCAGAACGATGAAATCAAGGCCTTCATCAAGAAAGAATTTAAGGACTCCATTTTCCCCGTCTGGTAATTCTTGTTTCTTCATATGATCCAACCCGCCCGGCAAATCCGCGCATCGACAATATGGTGCGCGTCTGCCGAGCGTCGATATTTCGATCGATATCTCGATGAAACCAGGGGCTCGCCAGGCAGGCGCGAGCCGGCGGGGCTATGTAATGCCGGTTTGAGCGGCGCGATAAATACGGAAGCGAGCGGACATGAGCACGTTTGACGGAATCCGGGTGCAAGCTGGTGCAGCCAACTATTTTTCCGGTGTCGGCGCGCTGGCCCATTTCGATGCATTTTTTCCAGACGCCACCTTGCGGCAGGCGCTATGGATCGGCGGGCCGCGTGCCCTGGCGGCCGCCCGGCCGTATCTGCCGCCGGTATTCGATGACGATGCACGCTCGATCCGCCGCGTATTTTCTGGCCATTGCAGCGAAAGCCTGGTTGCCGGCTACGCTCGGGACGGGCGGAACGCCGATCTGGTGATCGGTATTGGCGGCGGTTCCGCGCTCGATACCGCCAAGGCGGTCGCCGCCCGTTTGGACAAACCCTTCGTCGCCATTCCCACCGTGGCCGCCACGTGCGCGGCATGGACGCCGCTTTCGGTCTGGTACGACGATGAAGGCTGTGCGCTCGGTTTTGAGCTTTTTTCGCTGGCCAGCCGGCTTGTTCTCGTCGATCCGCGCATCATACTGGCGGCGCCGCCGGAATATCTGCGCGCCGGCATCGGCGATACGCTGGCCAAATGGTACGAAGCGCGGGTGTTGTGCGATGCCGCGCCGGCTCTGCCGCTGACGGCGCAGCTCGGCCTGTCGGTTGCCCGTCAGATTCATGACGTATTGCTGGCGCAGGGCGCTGCGGCGTTAACGGCCATTGCGGCCGGTGCGGTGAATGAAGCGTTGGTTCAGGTCATTGATGCCATTATTGCCGGCGGTGGCCTAGTTGGCGGCCTGGGTGAGCGCTATACACGTGTGGCCGCCGCGCATGCCGTCCATAACGGGCTGACCGTCATCCCGGCAACGGCGGGTATCTTGCATGGTGCCAAGGTGGCTTATGGCATTCTCGTGCAATTGGCGCTGGAAGGGCGGAGCGAGGAATTGCTGCATTTAGGGGCAGCACTACGTGCGCTTGGCCTGCCGCGGCGGCTGGCCGATCTGGGCGTCGATCCGATGCAGGAAAGCGATATGGCCGCCTTTGTCGCGCGTATCCTGCGTCCGGAAGAAAGCATTCATTTTTTGCCGGGCATCGTCGATGCCGAGCGGCTGCGCAAGGCGCTGGCCGAAGTTGAAGCGCTGCCAGCAATAACCTGAATGCGCAGTTGATTATCTGCACTGAGTGCTGGATGAAATTAAGGGTGGTCATCTAGGCTCGGACGCTGTAGCAAGGGCCTCGCGAACTTCCGTCAATACTGTTGGCGATCTATTTTTCAAGTAGCTTATTTCGAATGAGATATTGCTGGTTGTATCTGTATTCAGTTAAATCAATATGCCTGAGACAGTCCTGATTGGATTTGCTGTAATTTATAATAGATGTAAGCCATAGAAACTGGTACCAAAAATACCTGAGACTGTTTTATAAAGGGCTATATAATTAACTAAAATGTGGAAATAGATAATACTCAATTTTTAATATAATTATAAGTATTTTCTACTCATCATAAGAACCTATAATCTTTTGAGATAAGACTATTCCTAGAATACTGCCGATGATACTTAATGTCATATTATAGGTAAAAAGAATTATGAATGTTGTTCCTGTGTCGCCAATACGGTCTACATGTCCACCAAAATATTCATAAATACATGCCATTAGTTCTCCAATTATAGTTCCGTATATGGCCATAGAAATTCCTATAAATATCTTCCAATGTGGCGCTAAATAAGCAGATATTAATGCAGCGAAACTAGGTGTGCAAAGTAATATCAGCCGTAGTGGTTCATGGTTGCTAAATGCGACATATAACGCTTGCCCAAGCATGAATACACTAATCCCAACTAATGAAGCTCGTAGTGTAGTCCAATGAGTCATCGCTTATATCCAGATTCTCCTAGCTGTGGCCCTGGATTAATGGGCCAATTAGGCCACTGCCTAGAAGTAATATACTGTCCACAAGCTTTTAAAGCTTGTTCTATACAATAACAACAGTTATTTCTGAAAAAAATTATAGTTTTGACATTTTTGTATTTCCTGTTTTACGCAATCATCCCCTTCCCGACCTTCTGCTTTTCTACAAGTTGCTCCTTGATGCACAGGGTCTGGATGGATTCCATCGGGGTCAAAACTCAATGTGTCACTATCATTGCCATTAAATCGAATAAAGCAATGTTGGCCAGGAATCAACCGAAATTTAATTAAACGGTAACACATCTCTGCTTCGAGGCCTAATAGGTCAATCCAACTTAACGGATTACCTTCGACATAGGCATAAGTATTGATTCTGCCGTACAGTCCGATGGGATCGGACTGCAGATAGTACCCGGAAAGAGGATCATAATCACGGAAGAAATTGTAATGAGTAAAAGACTCCGTGTCGAAATACTGACCGGGGAAGTACAGATTGAGGATGAATCGCCACCCACGTAATGGTAGGCCGTGGTATGGGAGCGCGCGCCGAACGTGCGGGTTTCCTGCCGGAGACGTCCCTGGGCATCGTAGGCGTATTGGTGGCTGCCGGTGATGCTGCCGTTCTCCACTTCATCAATCCGGGAAAGCCGTCCGACGCCGTAGGTTCCTGCATCCCAGGTATAGCGGGTCTGTCGTCCATCGGCATAGGTGATGTGTATCGGACGGTTCAGCGCGTCATAGGCGATACGGGTGATCTGGCCCTTGGCATCGGTATGGGTGATCTCATTGCCAGCAGCGTCATAAATGCTGACGGTGACGCCGGTGTCCGGACTTCGGGTCTGAAGGTGGTTATCCAGGCCGTCAAGGGTATAAGCCGTCACGAGGTTTCTCGGGTCAATTATGCCAATACCGAACCAAGCGTGGCACAAACACAAACCATTGCAGATACCCGGCCATGGTTAGTGGCCCCCACGTCATCACCATCCAAGTCAAAAATGCCGTACCCGTATTAAGCTGATCAATCGGCGTAATTAAAGTCAACCCAGTGTAGATCAACTGAACCGCTAAACTTGCCGGGAACGCCAACGCATATAGCACAATCGATGAAATGAATAATGCTTTATTCTTATATTGAGGCAAAGCGTCTGACCATGATGACCACGCATACCACGCTAACCCAATATGGAAAAGAATAAATAGAGCCCGTACCAATCGACCGCACATTATTGTCTGCCCCTATGTATATTGCAAAGAATCTTGCAACCATAATAGAGATCGTCTGCGTACTCTTGGCAGTCTGTCAGTGGTCCGATGCCATAGCGTGGTTTGCTCGGCTTGGCAAAGTTGCGAAGGACACATTGCTCGAAACATTGCTCCTTGTCGTCATCAACTTCCTTGCAGGATCTCCGGTCGTAATAGTCCTCGTCTGGGCGCGTCAGGCGCGGCTCTCCAGACAATGGATTGCCATCAGTGGTAAGCCCTCCACAGGAAACGGAACCATCAGCACGAGTCACGCAGAGGTATTGATGATTGAATAGTAGTGGCTCTTGAGTGCCGGGGGCAAGTGGACGCTGGCAGTACCAACCTTTCAACCCCTCCGGATCAATCATCATAGTTGGTCGATTTTCGACATAGGCATAAGTATTGATTCCACCGTCTAGTCCGATGGGATCGGAATGCAGATAACGTCCGAGAGGGGATCGTAATCACGGAAGAAATTGTAAGCCCCGGTAGTTACTCTCGTTTTGCAACAACGATGATGTCCCTGTCGAGTTCCGGGGGATTCCCCAAAAAATCTCCAAAATGTGCATGTTCCCAATTTTTTTCCATCTGAATTTCAAAAGCACATTTTGCAAAAAATGCAGCCAAGGCAAGCAACTCTTCCCTGCTCGCCAAAATAGATACCTCACGCAGAGATTGAAGAGCCTCGCTGTCCGTCAAAGAATAACCATAGATATTCATTTAATCAGCCTCAAATTTCAGAACTATCCTGAATAGTATCACTCATGCCTTGGAAAATCTGACATGCAGTTAGATCACCTGCTACACATTGGTAAACAGCCATGCTCATAACTAAATTATTTAGGAATGGCGGGCACCACATGATCTTGAATTCCTTTCCGCGTAAGAAGTTTTTTTCACGGTTCTTGAGTTTCGATGGGTCAGAGCCATGACTACCGGTGCCATCTTTGTTGACCACAATTTCTTTGCACCCCTTCTCATAAGCGTGAGCATGGGATTGCTGTCCCGACACATGCGGAGGGTCGATTCTAATCGTAGTCGAATTACCCCCGGAATTCGAGTGGGTTGGCCAGAACTGGCTAACCCCCGTCCGGATCCTCCTCGGGTGGCATCAAGCCGAAGGGCTCGGAAAGCGGCGGATTTTGCCACAACACCGTATTGTGCTCATCAGTGACCCGGCGCGGCGTATTCAAATGATCCAAATGCACGTAATAAACCTGCATCTGCGCCAGGACGGGAAAGGCATTGATGTTGTTATGTTTAATAAGGTTGGGAATAACTGTTGAAAAAACCTGCGCACGAAAATGTTATAGCATCAGAGCGTGATAAAGCTATTCCTAGATTAATTCTTTGGCGTTCCAAGAAAAATCCTCCTTTTGTTACATACCCAGTACTACCGGTTTTTAGGCGAACCAGAATTACCTGATTGGTTTTTATATCTTCACAAGAGATAACTTCAGCTGTTTCATCTTTGTTTATTATAGCAACTAGATTGCTTCCAACAATAGGTTCTACTGGATTAGTACCGACAGAAATGCTCTCAGTAGCATGCAAAGTAATGACTTCCGCTTTAGATAACAACCAAATTAGGGTAGTTGTCACTACTATGCAAAATAAGATTAAAAATTTTTCCGTGCAATTCATCAGTCAATGATTCACTTTCTGTATGGTAGATTTGTACCAAGGTAACTAGTATTTCCAATAATCTGAGGGGAGGTGGATATAATTTGATAAACATCTTGAGGCAATATCCATTGGTTAGTCGATTATCTATCTTATCATTAATAGATAGCAGTGCTATAAGTCATTTTTACTCTTTTACTCACAGTCCTTGTTGTAATCAAGTATGTATTGCGAGAGTCAATATTCATCCTGTTGTATTTTTCAAACACTAATTGATTATCTCCCGTGTGTAGTGTTAATTTTCATCGGGATTTCTTAATTTTTCTACTAAGCGTGAATAAACAACTGGTAAATCTTTTTCTATAAAGTGCTTAGATTCCTTATGTCCTTCGCTAGAAGCTTGTTTGAATAAGTTAATAGCATATTCTACAGTTTTCCATGATTTATTTCGACGGCCATATGAAAACATTATTGTGGCTAAATCATATTTATCGCTAGTTTTTTTTAGATCAATGTCTTGGCAAAATTTTTCAAGGTTTTCTTTGCTAATCTCTTTCAGCAAGTGAGAATAGTTTCCGAAACCTAATCCGTTAGGCGTCAGTTTTTCTAAGTAATAAAGAATCAATTGACCTAAGGTTTGTTCTAATTCTTGGGTGTTAATCTCAGATTGATCTTTAAAAGAGAAATCTAATAGTTGATAAAAATCATTTTTTTCTCCTTGAGTGATTTTCTGTTTAACAAAGACCAGCTTTTTTAAACTTTCATCATAGTAGATAAATATTCCAATATTATTCATAGTTATTTACACTCTTTTTGGCATTTCTTGTAACATTGTATCCATCGGTCACGAGCCATTTGTATGCACGCACGAACGCTTTCCCGATTACTACGCCCTCCCATTTTGTAGCGCCATTCGCAGTCTACTACTTCCCGTTCTTCAATTTCATCACACTCGTTTTTACATTCCTCTTGCAAATTCTTCTTTATGGTCCAATCTGGCCATGAAAATGGTGGTGATTCCGATTTTGGAGGGGCCAGCAGATTACTTGGGTCATTTGACTTGGGTGGTCGGTTTCCTGGGAGCGGGAATCCGGGAATGTATGGAAATGGAACCGGAATCGCTTGCAACCCCTCCGGATCAATCATCATAGTTGGTCGGTTCTCGACATAGCTATAAGTATTAATTCCGCCGTCTAGTCCGATGGGATCGGACTGCAGATAACGCCCGAAGAGGAGATCATAATCACGAAAGAAATTGTAATGGGTAGAAGACTCCGTGTCGAAATACTGACCGGGGAAGCGCAGATTGAGGATGAATCGCCGCCCATCGCCATCCGGATCCTCCTCGGGTGGCATCAAGCCGAAAGGTTCGGAAAGCGGCGGATTTTGCCATAACACCGTATTGTGCTCATCAGTGACCCGGCGCGGCGTATTCAAATGATCCAAATGCACGTAATAAACCTGCATCTGCGCCAGGACGGGAGAGGTACCCATGAAGCCTAAAAACGACCAAGAATACTCCAATTAACAAGCGGGACAAACAGACAATGAACACTGGGCGAGACAACTTCAAGCTATTTGTACGGATATGCAAACGCTCAGAGAAGAAATCACTTATGCACGCCCACGCCCCTCATTCAAAACAGATGTATCAAGCGACGCGCTTTTTCTTTAGCAGCTATCAGCTGAAGATAGAGAAGTAAGTTTTTGCTATTTACTTTCTTCTTCATCACCAAACATTAAATATCCATCAAAAAAAAGCGATGCACGTATTTCGGCTAAAAATGATATTTGCGTACTGGATAGATAAAAGTAAGGTCGTTCCTCAGGACCCATCAAGTTAATATTGATTACAAAACTGTTAACCACCGAAGGTGTGTTGACCAACTTAGAAAGTACCGCTTGATTGTTATGCAATTCTTCAAAAAGAAAGTTTGTGTACTGCTCGAACAATTCAATATCATATCTAAATAGGGAATAGCCTATCAGCACGGTTGAGAAAGGTTCTTGATAGATACATCCTTTACTTTGTTGGAATTTGACAAACAGTTCTTCAGAAATAAGCTGCCTAAGCTGTCCTGCTGCCGTCGCCATCTCGATACTAGCGTAGGAATCACTTGGGCACTGCGGAGCCAGATACATCTGAATTAACGGGATCATTGCTATTTCCATCGCTCATAAACGTATTCACCACCAGGCGCTTTGCAATTTGAACTGCGTTTTAAAACGATACGCCCATCTTTGCAACCACAAAGATTATAAGCCCCCAAACCTCTGCCTCCAAGCAAATCATTCTTAATCTTATGAGCATCTATACCTAGGCGTCGTAGTAGTTTCTCGTCCAATTTCTTGTCGCAAGGATCTTCTGGGGGTAGAGGTGGGCAAGTTTGGCGAAAAATTCCATTATTATTTGATGAAGAACCTGAACTACTTCCTCTACCGCCTTTAAGTGCTTCATCAATATACGAATTTCCGGTGCTGCTACCTAGTGGCAGAGGTACGCTCTGACATATATAGACGCTGCCAATCAACCGGCAATTGATTGCTAGCCCTTGGGGGTCTATATAACTTAATGGATTACCTTCGACATAGGCATAAGTATTGATTCCGCCGTCTAGTCCGATGGGATCGGACTGCAGATAACGCCCGGAGAGAGGATCATAATCATGGAAGAAATTGTAAGAGCTATAAGTGGCCCCCTTTCTCTTTAGCAGCTATCAGCCGAAGACAGGGGATAAGGTTTACACTTTTTACTATAAGCTTCATCAGCAAGTTATGTTATGAGTAAGAAACGTATTTCGTGCTCAGCAATCAACGCATGCGCTCCAACTAGATCAGGCCTTGTATCCATTCTTGCAATGTAAACTTGCACCAAGGACATGTTTATTTGCTCGTATGGATTCCAATCAAAGAACTGGACGAATTCAAGCTTGGTACTCCCTTCGACTTTAAACCGAACAGGAGAATCCCATACTTTATAACTACTACCCAATAATCCTATTTGAAACTCCAAGTCGGGTATTTCGGGACGAGGCACAACTTGTATAAATGGCAGGGGTGCTTCCCGGTATCTACAGGGTAAGACATAAGCACACTTACACAATACTATTCCCTGAAATAGTCCTTGTTCCACGAGAGTAAAAGCCTCTTGAATTTCCGGACCCATCGGCTCATCAGCATCTTGGAAGTATGTATTCCAGTTGTGCCTAACTGATTCGCGAAATTGAAGCATGACAGAAGTGATGTCGTTAAGCTTGTCCACTATTAACCTCCTACTAAACCTTGGCTTGGACTTTCTTATTTATCTTCCTGTTGTCTGTTGCTATAACTATTACTATTGAGCCGCTTGCGCAGAACTGGCCAACTATCATTCAAAAACCTTTTAGCACCGATATTTGTAATGGATGCATCCTTAAGAATTTCATCAACAAGTTCTAATCGATTCTTGGATGTACCCCCAGAAAATCTATCAATAAGGCTCATTGCTACAGCAAAATCATCAATTTCACTTTTGGAGCCATAACTACACCTGTCCCAACCTTTAAATACCTCTTTGTGCCAGAGCTTGAGAATTCCTAGGGGGGCTTAGGAAGCAAACGCATCAAAGGGGGGACATCTCTGAGCATTTTAAGCACTGTCTTGTAGAGGTCAAGGTGTCGGTGATTGAAGCGAAACTCGGTTTCCTCGATGTGCAGCTCGAACTTGTCCCTTCGCACGCCATGAAACTGCGTCAGCCGATGTTTGGCATCGCTCCAGAAAGACTCGATGCCGTTGATATGCCTGGAGCCTTTGACAAATTCGTTGTTGCCGTGATTGACCCGAAAGTGCTTTTCTAGGCCGAGGTCAACCCGCCCATCGTAGCCTCGCCAGCCATCGGTGTGAATGATGCTGTTAGGATCCACTTTACTCTGGATGATGGCTTGCAGCGTGGCTTTGGAAGCATCGGGGACAATTTCGGTATAAACGCAATCGGCACGTTTGAGCAGACCAAAGACGATGGTTTTGCCATCCGCGCCACGCCCGCGTTTGCCTCGGATACGCTTGGGACAGAAATAGGACTCATCGGCTTCAAGCTCGCCCGAGAACGGAGAGTGCGCAGCGCATTCTTGGGCCAGGCGGACACGGATGCGTTGGTATACCGCATTGACCGAGCGCACGGAAAGGCCGCACAACTGCGCGACATCCGTGGCGGTCAAGTCCATGGCAAACAGGCGCAGTAGCTGGCGAAACTTGGCTTCACTGATTTTTCAATGGCGGTAGTATTTGTTTTTACCTCGCATCTCAAGAATCAAACATGTGTTGAACACTTGTTTGCTTCCTAAGACGCTAATGTATTAGGCTATTCAGCTATTATGCAGATCAACAGGTTAACGCTGGACTCGTTTGATTCTGTTCGTGATGCTAGGGGCTGCCTAATAAAAAGGAGCAAAAATGGTGACGGAAAAATTTAAAAATATGGCTCTTTCATTTGCAGGGTGTGATGGCGGTAACCTGCAGTCTGAAGTTTGGTTTTGCGGGATGGAGTGGGGCGGTACGCAAAATAATGATGAAAAAATAGCGTCAGACTTTGACGCGCAACCTGAGCCCACTTCTTGGCAAGACAAGAATTTTGAAGGCAGCTGGAGCGCACAATATAACCAAAAAATCTGCTGGTTTTTGCACTATTTCTACGATCTTTATTGGGAAAAGATGAGCTATCAGCAGTTTGTCGAAACCTACAAGATCATGTATCGCAAGCCTGATGGCTGTGGGTTCAAGATGAACATGTTCCCTATTCGTTTTAAAGGGCGCAAAGACGTGAAATGGGATGAGTTGTTGGGCAAGGCTACAGGGTTTGATTCATTTCATGCGTACCGTGAGTGGTGCGTGACACATCGCGGTGAGTTTTTTCGAGAACAGATGCGTAAAAATCAACCTAAACTTGTGATGTGCACTGGTATAGAAGAAAAAGAAAACTTTTTCCGATTCTTTGCCGGGGAGTCCAATTACCAAACGCTTGACTGCGGTCGCTTCACTCTCTTTTACGCAATGCACGGCAATACGCTTGTTTGTGTATCACCATTTTGGGGCGGGAAAAACGGCATCAACTCTTACGAAAAAATGGAAGTGCTTGTCCGCAAAGTGCAGGATTTGCTCCGAAAGAGTTGAGAACGGACGCTTAAGTCTCATTTCCACGTCACGGTCGCGGCGCGATGGCGCGGAATGGCCGATGAGACTCGGGCGCGCATAGCGCACAAGTCGTCATGTAGTCATGAAGATGCGGCTACGGCGCGGCAGGCGGGTTGGACGCGCTGCACTCATGTCCCGTCATTCTTGGTTCTTCAATGGTTGCTGTGGGTTTGAGCCAGTCCCATCGCCCGCCTCGAATTTAGTCGACGGCCTGGCGGAGGGCGCGGCGCACTTTTTCGTACGCTTTAAGCAGGCGGCGATGTGTTGTGCAACCGTTGAAATCCCGACCCGGTGCGGTATCGAGGCCGAAAAAGCGTTCTTTACCGGCTAGCAGGGCTTCCGCCTGCTGTAAGGTCTCGGGCGTATACAGGCTGGCGAGTGCTTGCTGGCAGGTTTTTTCCAGCCCCGCTTCGCGCAGATTGAGCAGGGTTTCGATGCAGCGATAGACCCTGCGCCGCGCGGCGTCAATCTGGCCGAACTGGTGAATCCAGTCGCAGCCTTCGCGGATGGCCGTTGCCTCGCCCGCGGCGAGCGCGAGCAGTGTTTTTAGTTCGCCCAGGCGCAGCGTCTCCCAAAATGAGCTGGCATCGGGCGCCAGGCCGATCAGCGCGGCGACCAGATGCTCGTCGGCCAGGCCGGATTCGTTGAGTGCGGCGAGCAGGTCGCGGCAGGCTGCGCCGTCCAGCTGGGGCAGGTTGAGAATGGCATCCCGGAGAGCGTCGGCGGCAGCGTTGTTTTCGTATTCCAGATCGTCGACCGGGTAGATTTCCGACATGCCGGGTACGAGCAGGCGGCAGGCATAGACGCCCAGGTGGGTGTAGTCGGCCGCGTAGATATCGAACCCTTGCGCCTCGATCAGGTGAACCAGCCAGGCGTATTCCTCATCCGTCGTCGCGGAAAAATTCCAATCATGGAAGGCAAAGTCGGGCACATTGCCGAGGAAAGGCCAGCCGACGATGCCGCTTGAATCGACAAAGTGGATTTCCAGATTCGGTGCGCTGGCGATTTCGTCGAGATCAAAGCCGGGTTCCGGAAAGCCGTCGAGCGCATCGAGCGCGCGCCCTTGCAACAGCTCGGTCAGCGCGCGTTCAAGGGCGATCTCAAAGCGCGGATGCGCGCCGAAACTACAATAGCAACCCTGATCATGGGGGTTGAGTAAAGCGATGCAGAGCACCGGGTATCGGCCACCGAGCGAGGCGTCGCGCACCAGAATGCCGAAACCGGCGCTGCGCAGCGCGGCGATGCCGGCGGCAAGGCGGGGAAAGCGGGCAAGCATCGGTTCCGGCACGTCCGGCAGGCATCGACCTTCGCTAAAGATGCGGAATTTGACGTAGCGCTCGATAATTTCCGACAGCGCCTGTACCCGCGCTTCGGACGGCGTGTTGCCCGCGGCCATGCCGTTGCTGACGTAAAGGTTGCCGAGAATATTGACCGGAAACCAGACCTGCGCGTTATCGTGCAAGCGGGTAAAAGGCAGGGCGCAGATGCCCCGCTCCGCATTGCCAGAATTGTGGTCAACCAGGGATCGGGGATCGAGGCTGCCTTCCGGGTCGTAAAAACCGCGCAGTGCCTGCGTGAGCAGCCCATCCGGCCAGCGGCCTTTTGTGGAGAGGGGAAACCAGCGCTCCTGGGGGTGATGGGTAAAGTCCGCATTGGCGTAGCGCGTGCCGAGATCGTAATGCGCCCAAAAGTAATGGCATGACAGCCGCTCGCAGAATTCGCCCAGTGCGCTGGCGAGCGCGGCCGGCCGGGAGCCGCCCTTGCCGTTGGCAAACAGCAGTGGACAATCACGCTCGCGCAGGTGTACCGACCAGATGTCACCCAGCGGGTTGAGCCAGGAACGCTCTTCCACATGAAAGCCCAGCGCCGCCAAGCGCGCCTGCATATGCAGGATGCTCGCTTCGAGAGGCGCGTCCTTGCCGGGCGGGAAATGTTCACGACGTTCGGCCTGTTCGGCGCCTTCAATGCGGCTGGCGACCGGGGACGCGTCATCAGGCGCAGTCACCGCCTCCTTGGGTGGCGTGTTGTCTGGCGTCATTTGAGGCGTGCCTTATTGCGCCAGCGCGGCCGCAAAGTCGGCGATGAGGTCATCCCCATCTTCAATTCCGACGGAAACGCGGATGAGCGATTCGGCAATGCCATATTCTGCGCGGCGTTGGGGGCCAAGCTCAAAATAGATCGTCTGCGCGACGGGCAGTGCCAGCGTGCGGTTATCGCCCAGATTGGTAGAAGGAATGACGATGCGGAACTTGCGAAAGATGTCGAGGCAATCGCAACCCTCACGTAGCTCGAAGGCAAGAATGCCGCTGCAGCCGCTAAATAGCGTCCTGGCGCGTTCATATTGCTGGTGGGTGTCCAGACCGGGGTAATGGATACGCGCGACTTGCGGATGCGCGGCGAGAAACTCGGCCAGGCGTTGTGCATTGGCGCAGATGCGCTCCATGCGCAATGCCAGCGTTTCCGAGCCGACCGCCAGGTGGTGCGCCGATTCCGGGCCAAGTGTTGCGCCGATGTCGCGCAGCCCTTTCTTGCGGATTTGTGTAAGTCCCCAAAGTGCGGGATTGCCTTTTTTATAGAAATCGTAGAGATGCGGATAAGCGGCCCAGTCGAAGCAGCCCGTTTCGGTGACGGCTCCGCCCAGGGCATTGCCGTGTCCGCCGATATACTTGGTCAGCGAATTGATGACGAGCGAAGCGCCGACGTTTTTGGGACGGAAGAGATACGGCGAAGTGACCGTGTTGTCGACAACATAAATCAGAGCCCGCTCGCGGCATAGCTGCCCGATGCCTTGCAGATCGGCGACCTGCGTGCAGGGATTGGCGATCGTTTCAAGAAACACCATCCGCGTTTCTGGCCGCAGTGCAGCGGCCACATGGGCGGCATCCGTCGTATCGACAAAGGAGACGGCGATGCCGATCTGCGCCAGCGTTTCAAACAGGCTGGTGGTGTTGCCGAACAAAAAACGGCTGGCGATCAGGTGGTCGCCGGCACGCAGCAAGGCCAGCAGCGTCGCCGAAATGGCGCCCATACCGCTGCCGAACGTCGCCGTGGCGAGTCCCTGTTCCATGCGTGTGATCCTGTCTTCCAGCGCCATCGTCGTCGGCGTACCCTGGCGGCCATAAACAAAGCCAGCCTGCTCGCCCTGGAATACCCTGACCAGATCGTTGACGTCGGTAAAGCCGAAGGCGGCAGAATTGTGGATGGGTTTATGCACCGCCCCATGTTCAGTGGATTTGGCGCGATCACAGTGCAGATTGCCGGTCGTAAAGCCGAGTTCTTTCATGAGCCTCTCACAGGAAAAATAGAATGTGTCGGAGCAGACACAACAGGGCATAGATTATCGTCGATTTAGCGATGGCGCAGAGGCCGCTTGCCTGAATCAGCGTTGCGATGGAAAGCAATGCCGCGGTCTCCAAGACGGGCTTTTAGCCTCGCCATATGCTTGGCTGGTCTCTAACGTGCCTCCGCGGAAGGGGGCGATTTTACCGGCTGCCACGCTACGGGGGCGCCATTGTGGAAGCGCGTCACGCGGCCGACCGGCAGCGGATGCCAGGTTTCGTTATCGGTCAGCGGCTTGGTCACGATGACGGCGACGCGGTCGTTGGGCGTGGTGACTTCGCTGAAATCGACAGTCATGTCTTCGTCCATCAGATGGGCAACTGGGAAAGGCGCCTGGCGAATGATGTAGTGCAGTTCCGTCGTGCGGTGGGCGAACAAGCTATCGCCATTGGAGAGCAGAAAGTTGAAGGAACCGAAGCGCCGCGTTTGTGCTGCGAATTCGTCAATGGCCGCATGCAACGCCTCTTCTGGCGGCATGCCGGCGGGAAAACGCTGGCGCAGGTCTTGCAGCAGCCGACAAAAAGCCAGTTCACTGTCGGTTTGACCGACCGGCAGAAAGCTACCATCGAGTGTGGGCTCGTAATTCGTCAGATTGCCGTTGTGCGCAAAAATCCAGTAACGCCCCCAGAGTTCGCGGCTGAAAGGGTGTGTATTTTCCAGACTAATGCGGCCCTGCGTCGCCTTTCGGATATGCGCGATGACGTTGAGTGATCGGATCGGATAGTGTCGCACCAGCGCCGCAAGCGGCGATTCGCAGGAGGGATTGTGGTCGAGGAAAAGGCGCGCGCCTTTTCCTTCAAAGAAAGCGATCCCCCAGCCGTCGCGATGCGTATCCGTTGTGCCGCCACGGGCCTGAAAGCCGGTAAAGGAAAAGCAGATGTCGGTGGGGACATTGCAGTTCATTCCAAGAAGCTGGCAAATGGCAGTTTCTCCTTATTGAAGCGTATTTCAGAAGTTTGGGGACCAGCAGCGGCTGCTGTTCCGTTAATGACCAATAAACCGGATGGCGGGCAACACGCGCAGTTTAGGCGTAACTCCTGGCGTTGCCAAAGAAGCATTTTTTATTTGCTTATAGCCGGGCGGCAATGCCGGCGCGCGCATGGCACCGCGTCGGTGCGGAATACCCCCCCCGGAACCCCGCGTGGATAGGGCGTTTCCGGGGTGCCCCCTCTGAAACCCTTGTGGATAAAGGCGCTCAGGGCAACCCTTTAATTTTCCCTCTCCCCAAACCCCTATCAAACCCCTCTCCCATGTGTCCGATCTATACCCTCTCACAGGGCGAGAAGCTTTTAAGGAACCCACCGGAACCCCGCGTGGATAGGGCATTTCCGGGCACCATCCTCTGAAACCCTTGTAGATAAAGGAGCTCAGGGCAGTCACCTCTGGAACCCTTATAAATAAAGGGCTGGCGGGCAGGGTACTCTGAGATGCCCTGTTTATAGGGGGTTCAGGGCATGTGCTCTGAGATGCCCGTGGATAAGGGACTTCAGAGCGTCTGCCCTAAGCCACCCCAAATAGATCGCCCGGGCTTTGCCACAAGACAAGGCGAGGCCAACGCCCAGCGCCGTATTTGGGCAAAGAAGCCGCTATACAAGGAAACCGGCCTAATGCTTGGGTAAATTCTGGAAGAGGCCGCGCAACGCATTTTGCAAATCGGCCGGCAGAACGACGAATTTTGCATTCGGCGAGTCGGCCATTTTGCTCAGGCTGTTGATGTACTTCTCGCCAAGCAGATAGAACATCGGCAGTTCGTTGGCGCCAAAGACTTGCGTCACCTTGGTGATGGCCTGCGAGGATGCATCGGCCAGCGTAATCTGTGCTTCGGCGTCCCGCTTGGCTGACTCCAGCCGCGCTTCGGCGGACAGGATCATTGACTGTTTTTCACCTTCCGCCTTGGTCACCATCGCCTTGCGCTCGCGTTCGGCGGATGCCTGCATTTCCATGGCTTTTTGCATTGAAGGTGAAGGCTTGATGTCCTGGATTTCGACCGACTTGACGGTCAGTCCCCAGTCAAGCGCTTCATCGGCAACGCCGGCTTTCAGGCGAGCCTTGATCATATCGCGCGAGGAAAGCGCATGGTCAAGATCCATTTCGCCGACGATCGAACGCAAAGTCGTCATGATCATGTTGCGGATAGCCTCAACATAATCTTCCACGCCATAAACGGCTTTGACCGGATCAGTGACCTTGATGAAGGCGATCGCATTGACGACGATGACGGCATTGTCGCGGGTAATGACTTCCTGTTCTTGGACATCGAGGATGATGTCCTTGGTTGTGACCCGGTAGGCTACCGAGTCGAGATAGGGGATGATGAAGCGCAGGCCGGGCAACAGCGTAATATGGTATTTGCCCAAGCGTTGAACGATCCATTCCTCGCCTTGCGGCACAATGCGCACGCCCTGGGCGACCGTCAAAGCGATAAAAGCCATAAAAATCAGTGCTGTCAGGGTGGCACCGCTTACCATGATGGTTACTCCTCTACTTTAATGAAATTACCTTCCACGGCGACGATGCGTACGCGCGTGCCAGATGAAATGGGCGTGTCCGCATAGCATTCCCAGCAGTCCGCACCCAATATGGGCTTCTGGAAACGTACGCTGCCGCGCGCATGTGGCGTCAGATTGCTGACAAGAACGCCGGTTTCGCCGATGACATCGGATGCCGAGGTGCCGATGGCGGTCATGGTTTTTGGCCGGAGAAAACGGAACCAGAGGATGACCTGCGCGCTCGACAGTATCGCCCACAGCAGGATCTGTGCCGCTATGCCTAGGCTGGGTATCGCCAGCAAAACGAGGCCGACAGTGATGGCGCCGATGCCAAACCAGAGCGTGAAAAAGGCGGGAATCAGAAGTTCTGCCATGATCAGACAGAAACCGAGTATCAGCCAGTACCACCATTCGATCATGTGTATTCTCCGCGGACGATGCAAAACACCTATGCGCTATGGGGCGCGGGAGGCTTGCGCCAGTTTAGCGCAGACGGACGCGGAATAGGGTGAATAGGGTAATAGGGCGCAGCGAAGGATCGGCAGCGCGCGGGTACGGAATGCCTAGGCGGCCTGGCGGCGGTAAATCCAGATCTTGGCGGGCGGCAGATTACGGAACACGGTGTTGTGGTGGAAACAGGCGATATTGTCATCCTCAGCCAGTTCTGGGATAGGGTTGCGCAGGCCATAACTGAACTGCACCAGAATCGAATCCTGATGGCGGCACAGTTCTCCGTGGAAGCAGCGGATAATTTCACGGACATCATTGGCGGGCAGGCTGCGGAAGGGTAATGAGGAAACAATGGTTTTATTGTTGGCCGAAGTCCATTCCGGCAGATGTTGAATCTTGTTGCGGCGCAGTTCGATGGCGGGCATTCTGTACGCCAGCGCGTCGGCTAACTGTGCGTTGTTTTCGCAGGCCAGGAAGCGGGCATTATCCGGCAGTGCTTTAACCAGGGTTTCGGTAATTGCACCGCTGCCTGCGCCGGCCTCAATGACGAGAGCGTCGGGAGCACCGTAGTGTAGCGCGGCGTTAGCCATCTCTGTGGCTAACGTTTGGGATGAGGGCGCGATGGCGCCGATGCTTTGTGGATGGGTAAAAAACTGACGGATGATGCGGGTTTTCTGACTGGCACTCGTAGCGATTGCTGTCCAGCGTGCCGAAGGTGTTTTAAAAGTCGATAGGCTTGTGTTGGAATCCATTTGAATTATTTGTACCAATCAGTCAATACCAAAAAACCAGGATGCGCGGATGGCAAAAAGCCCAACAAAAACGGCGGATGACCCGCATCCGCCGCAAGTGTTCCGCGAGGCGGATAACGCAGCACGATACAACGCCAAACACCGCAGAATACTGCCGGTGGCCGGCAAATTCACGGCCACCGCTGGGGCTGGGTATTCGGATGCATTTTTTAAGATGGCGACTGCCGCGATCACGGCTTTACCGCCTAGCGTAGAGACACATAATAACCATTACTTTAACCTATGTTTTATGGATTTTGTGAAAACCGGCATTGCCGCCGCAGACGGTGTGTTTGCCTATTTGCGGGAATGCAGGCGACGTTGGTCGTATCAATGCACATGGCGTATTTTGGGGAAGGCTTTGGCGGTGCGCCACTTTCTTGTTTTCTGGATTCATCGGTACATCCGCTATACCATCCGTGTCTGGTCTTGAAGAGTTCAAAGGAAAACCGCCATGCTTGCCAAGGAAGTGACCCCCAGCCTGATCGTCAGATACCTCGACCAGTACGTGATTGGCCAGGAGGCGGCGAAGAAGGTTCTGGCCGTCGCGGTGTATTCGCATTACCGCAAGATTTCGCTCGTGCAGCAGGCGGGTAATGTCGCCAAGAGCAATGTGCTGCTGATCGGCAACTCCGGCACGGGCAAGACGCTGATGTGCGAAACGCTCTCGCGCATGCTGGGTGTGCCTTTCGTCACGGCCAATGCAACTTCGCTGGCGCAGACGCAATATGTCAATCAGGAAATCGAAGCGGCGCTGCTGCGCCTGATCGACCGTGCCGGGGGGGATATCGCCAGGGCGCAGCTCGGCATCGTTTTCATCGACGAGATTGACAAGCTCAAGGCGGGCAAGGGCGAGGCGCGTGTAACTTCGGGCGAGAGCGTTCAGCACGCCCTGCTCAAAATCATGGAGGGTGCGCCGGTCAAGTTTGAGGATGGCCGCTACATCGATACGACGAACATCCTGTTCATTTGCGGCGGTGCTTTTGTCGGGCTGGAAAAAATTATGTCGAAGACGCACGGCTTCGGCTTTATTGCCACGTCCGACAGCGATGACCAAAATATCCTCGAACGCCTGAACAAGCGCGTGAAGCCGACCGATCTTTTTGAGTTTGGTCTGATCCCGGAATTTACCGGCCGCTTGCCCATTGTGGCCCGCTTCGATGATTTGTCGCGCGAGATGCTGGCGCGCATCATGAGCGTGCCCAAAAATGCCATTTACCGGCAGTTTGTGGATATTTTCCGCGCCGAAGGCGTCGATCTTGTCGTCGCGCCGCGCGTGTTCGAGCAGATTGCAGAAATTGCCATCGAGTACAAAACCGGCGCCCGCAGCCTGCGCGGCATTTTCGAAGAGTTGATAACGCCGGTTCTTTACCTTGTGCCGGATAACCCGGATATCGTTCGCGTCGAGATCAACTCGCTGTTCGAAGAGCCGCAGCTCATCCGGCAGGCTTCATAACCGGTGAGGCGCCGGTTCCGTCCTGATTCAACGATAGACCAGTACTGGAATCTTGCTATGCGTTAGCACTTTGCTGGTTTCGCTGCCGAGCAGGAGGGCGCCGATACCGCTGCGTCCGTGCGAGGCCATGAAAATCAGGTCGCAGCCCTGCTGGTTGGCCGCTTCGATGATGGCTTCGTAAGGAATGTCGTTATGGATCGACAGCTTCGTACAGGGAACACCTGCTTCCTGACAGAGGGTCTCGATGAAGTTGAGGATTTTTTGCGCTTCTTCCTCGGCGAGCCGGGCGAATTTTTCCGGCGAACCGGGATCGACCAGCGCACCTTCGCCGAAGAAGCATTCCGGAAAATCCGGCGTGGCGTAGAGCGCGGTAATGCGCGCCCCGCTTTCTTTGGCAAAGGAGACTGCGCGTCTGGCGGTTGCCTGTGAGAGTTCAGAACCGTCCGTCGGGACGAGAATATGCTTGAACATGATGTCTCCTTGCTGATCCGACGCTTCCAATATAGCCGCAATTTTCTAAAAAGGAAAAGTAGCGCAGGATTTCTGGCAAGGTGCCTTGATGCAAACGCATCCCTGCATGCTTCATCAGTATGCTATGGCTGGCGAGCTGATAAGGCAGGTTGTTCCTGATGGCTCTCCTTGTCCGCCGCTTGCCATGTGCCGCTACCACGTATGCCGTAGCGATCGGATGTCCGGCTGGGACGGCCGTGTTTCATGGCCGCCATGCACGAGCTGTAGAGGTGGTTTTGAGGGGGCCTGAAGCCATGCCGCTGATGATGGCTTCAGGCTGCGGTTATTTACACCGACCGATCAGCGAACGGGTGAACAGCCTTTATAAAGAAGGACGTCGTTGGGCGCGGTAATAGTGATATTTTGTGAGCGATAGTTCTCTGCATCCATATAGTCGGTTGTCAGTGAATAACCGCGCCCACTGAAGAAGGTGTCTACGTTATCTGAGCGGTTCTGGTCGTAATTCAGCGTGATTTTCCGACCCTGTAAGCGGGCGGCGGCACGCGTGGGAAGGCCTGCAGAATTGAATTGATAGGACACGTTGACGCGCTGATCATTCTGGCAGACATAAGCGACCTGGGCGCTTTTGACGTGGCTCGTTGGTTTCTCAGCCATACGCTCCGCATTTTTGGCCTCGGGTCTGCAACCCTTGTACAAAATCTGATCATCAGGACCGGTGACGATAATTTGCTGGGTACGATAATTGTTGCTGTCCATATAGGATGAGTCCAGCCGATAACCATTCCGGTCGTTGAAGAAAGTATCCACATTATCGGAGCGATCAAGATTGTAGGCCATTTTCCGGTCTTGACCATTGAGCATGGCACGCGCCTGCGTGGGAATGCCTTGTGCGTTGAAGCTATAACGGACGCTTAGGTTTTTGCCTTGCTGACAACGGTAAGAAACGGTACCGCCAGTATCGGCGGATGCGTAAATAGGTACGCTGAAGATCAGTCCTACAGCGATGGATTGCCATGTTTTCATTTTTTAACTCCAGGTGAATGCAAGATTGTGAGATTTCCGCTGAAGCCCATGCTTTCCAAGGACGGTGTGTCTTCTCCGGATGTCAGAGGCCGTGATTTTGTTGCGGAAGCTTTATCGAACCACTTTTGCGATAGAACGGCTGAATATTCTCATATCACTACGGCTAACGCTTGGACTTTGTGTGAAATTTTGTATCGCTAATGGATTTGACGAATTCCCGTTGAAGAAAGTAAAAGACAGCGTTTGGTTTTTTGCGTGCATTCTGACCATGTAGAGGCGCCCGTTGGACTCAGATTAAACTATGTCCATGCTTACTGTTGCCGATAGCGTCGTTTTCGACGCGCAAACCGTGCGGCGCTTTGACATCAACGGCCCGCGCTATACCTCGTATCCGACGGCTGACCGCTTTGTTCCGTTGGCTCCGGATCGCGGTCAATATTGGCTTTCCCGGCGTGCAGCGGGGAAAAAAGAAGCTTTGTCGCTGTATTTCCACCTGCCGTTCTGCCCGACGATCTGCTACTACTGCGCCTGCAACAAAATTATCACCAAGGACCACGGGCGTTCGGCCAAGTACCTGCGTTACATTGCCCGGGAAATCGCCTTGCAGCGTCGTTTTCTTGCCGGTGATGACAATCTTGTCGAGCAGCTGCACTGGGGCGGCGGTACGCCCACTTTCCTTTTACACGATGAAATGCGCCAATTGATGGCAGCGACGCGCCGGCATTTTCGCCTGCGCGAGGGCGGCGAATATTCGATCGAAGTCGATCCGCGTAAAGTCGATGCCGATACGGTCAAACTGCTTGGCGAGCTGGGTTTTAACCGTATGAGTGTCGGCGTGCAGGACTTTGATACCGCCGTGCAGCAGGTGATCAATCGCCGGCAGAGCGAAGAGGAAACGTTTTCCGTCATTGCCGCAGCGCGCGCCAACGGTTTCAGATCGGTGAGCATCGACCTGATTTATGGCTTGCCGCGCCAGACGGTCGAAAGTTTTGCACGGACGCTGGAACGTACGCTGGCCGCCGCGCCGGACCGGCTGTCCATCTACAATTATGCGCATCTGCCGGGGCTGTTCAAACCGCAGCGGCGTATTCCGGAAGCGGATCTGCCGACGGCCGAAGCGCGTTTGCAGATTCTGGCGCTGGCGATCCGCACGCTGACGGATGCGGGTTACGTTTTCATCGGAATGGATCATTTCGCCAAACCGGAAGACGATTTGGCCGTTGCCCTGCGGGAAGGCCGATTGCACCGGAATTTCCAGGGCTATTCGACGTTTCCGGAGTGCGACATGCTCGCCTTCGGTATCTCGGCGATCAGCCAGGTTGGCTCGGCCTACTATCAGAACTTCAAAACGCTCGATGCGTATTACAGCGCGCTCGACCGCGGTGAGTTGCCCATATTCCGCGGGATCGAGCTGGATGCGGATGACCGGCTGCGCCGTGCGGTCATTCAGGGGCTGATGTGCCATTTCGCCCTGGATTTCGCCGCGGTTGAAGCCATCGCGCAGCGTGAGTTCGGGCATTCCGCCCCTTTCCGCCAAGGGGTGGACGGACAAGGTTTTGATGGCTTTGAAACGTACTTTGCCGCTGAGCTGCGCGCTTTGGCGGACATGGTCGAGGCCGGCCTGCTCACGATCGAAAACCGCCGTCTCCGCGTACTCCCCAAAGGCCGCATGCTGATTCGCGGCATCGCGATGGTCTTTGACCGCCGCTTGCGCGCCGACCGCGAACGCCGGCGTTATTCCAGGGTGATCTGAACGACGGTGCCGGACTGTCGCGCCCTATCTGGCTGCCTCTGGGCGCCTCGGCCGCTTCCGGCCGCCTGCGGCGCAGTCGGCCGCGTTGCCCATATCAGCCGATGTTGCGCAGCAATACGTACACGCCCGTTCCCGCCAGAATACTGAGCAGCGCGTTGCGGCTGCGCCATTGCAGCGCGGCGGTGAGGAGAATGGCAACAATTTCGAACCAGGGGCCGCCGACGTGCTCGCGGCTGGCGCCTGTCGCCGAATGCACGAGCAACAGCATCATGATTGCCGGCGGCAGAAAAACGCCCAGCCGCCGGACGAGCGGCGAATGCTCAAGCCAGAAGGCGGCGATGAAGGGCAAGGCGCGCAGCGCAAACGTCACCAGTCCCATGACAAGAATTGCGGCGATGGTATAGGGCGTATCGATCATCGCGCTTTCCCTTTTCCGGCGGCGAGCAGGGCCTTGTCCGGCCAGCAGAGGCTGGCGATGATGCACAGGACGATGGCAGCGGCCAGCGCATGCTGCGGCAGCAGCCAGACGGCAATGGCATAAGCGGCAAGCGCCGTGAGCAACGGCAACGGATTTCTCCGGCTGCGCCACTGTTCGACGGCGAGCACGGCGAACAGCGTGGGCAGCACGAAATCCAGACCCACCAGATCAATTCTTGCATGCGCGCCGGCCAGTGCGCCCAACGTGGACCCCAATATCCACCAGCAGTGGTTGAGTACGGCAAGCCACGCCATTTGCCTTTGCGTAGCGGTTGTTGCCGTGGTCAGCACCGAATAGGTTTCATCGGTCAGCGCAAAGACCATGTACCAGCGCAAGGGCCAAGGGCGGCGGGGAAAGCGGTCGAGCAGCGAGAGGCCGTAAAAAATATGGCGCAGATTGACGATCAACGTGGCCAGCGCCAGGGCGCCGAGCGGTGTGCTGGCGGCCAGCATGGGCACCATCATGTACTGCGCGGCGCCTGCATAGATGATGAGGCTTGCCAGGGCGGCCAGCCACCAGGCGCCGCCGGATTGCGCGAACAGAAAGCCGAATACCATGCCCAGCGGAATGTAGCCCATGGCAACAGGCATCGTCATCGCCAACAGAGAAAGCGGCGGCGGTGCATGCGGCGATTTCGACTCGGATTCGCGCGGTGTAGGTGGCGCGGGGTTCATGGGCGTGTGGATTTTTGCAGAAAAGATCAGCACAAGTATTCTATGTGAAATCGTCGGGACTGATGTCGACCGCCACACGCGGCCATGTCCGCCCCGTTAGGCGCTCCGCCGGGCGAGTTTTCCGGATGCGTCCGGTAGACATTGATTTGCGCTGCCGCCGGTTTTTTTGCACGATGCTGCGCAAGAAAGGATGCCGTATCAGGAATTTTTGGCCGTATGGTGGCTGCCGCAGCGTTGTCATCGGCGGCTGGAACAAGTGAGGCTGCCCCAGCCTGTGCTGTCTTGTGCCTCGGCGTAGGGCGCGAGATGGCTGAAAGAACGATTCCCCAGCCGAGGGGTCATATACTCCGACGCCGGTGCGCATGCCGATGATCGGCGGGCAGGGCGACCAGACTGGACCGTGCTTGCGCGTTATCAGCGTGCGAACGATATGAATGATGTGTCAATGATGAAAAAGGAAGAAAATCTGCCGGAAAATCAACGGAAACATGCGCAGGCGCCTGGTGGCGCGGGTGCGGCCGTTGTTCTCGATCTGCCGATTGCGGGCATGACCTGCGCCGCCTGTGCCGCCCGCATCGAAAAGGTGCTCAACCGCCTGCCGGGGGTTGAGGCGACGGTCAATCTCGCCTCGGAACGTGCACGCGTGGTCATGACTTCCCCGGAGGCTGCTTCTGCTAATTCTGCGACTCCCGCAACTCCAGCGACTCCCGCGCGCGTGGTGGCGGCCATTGAAAAAGCCGGATTCAGCGTGCCGCCGCAGATGCTCGATGTCAGCATCGAAGGCATGACCTGCGCCGCCTGTGCCGCCCGCATCGAAAAGGTGCTCAACCGCCTGCCGGGCGTTGAGGCGACGGTCAATCTCGCCTCGGAACATGCGCGCGTGCGTTATGCGCCGGGTCTGGCCGATGCGGAGGGCATTCTGGCCGCTATCGGCCGCGCCGGTTTTCGCGGACGCATTGCCGATGATCAGGCGCGCGAGGCGGACAAAGCGCGCAAAGCGGCGCAGTACCGCGCCGATCTGCGCCGTTTCTGGATGGCTGCCTTGCTGACCCTGCCGCTGGCGGCGCAGATGGTGACAATGTTCAACGGGCTGGATTTTTCCGGCCACAGCCACCACGACCTGCTGCCGCGCGGGTGGCAGCTCGCCTTGGCGACGCCCGTACAGTTCTGGATTGGCCGGCGTTTTTACGACAGCGCCTGGAAAGCGCTGCGCGGCGGCGGTGCAAACATGGATGTGCTGGTCGTGCTGGGCACCAGCGCGGCGTATTTTTTCAGCCTGATCGTCACGCTCGGCGGTTTTCATGATCTGCCGGTGTACTTTGAGGCTTCGGCTTCGGTCATGACGCTGGTCTTGCTCGGCAAGCTGCTCGAAGCGCGCGCCAAGGCGCGCACGACCGCCGCCATCGAAGCGCTGGCGCGTCTGCAACCAAAAACGGCGCGCGTCGAGCGCGATGGCCGTATTCTCGAAGTCGATGCTGCGCAGCTGATTCCCGGCGATGTTTTCATCGTCCGGCCGGGTGAAAGCGTGCCCGTCGATGGAGAAATTCTCGAAGGCGCCTCCAGCGTCGACGAGGCGATGCTGACCGGCGAGAGCCTGCCGGTCGCCAAGCATCCCGGCGATAAAGTGTTTGCCGCGACCGTCAACGCCGAAGGCATGCTGCGCTGCCGCGCCACCGGGGTTGGCGAACATACGCTGCTGGCCGGCATCATCCGCTTGGTGGATGCGGCACAAGGGTCAAAAGCGCCTGTCCAGCGTCTGGCCGACCGGATTTCCGCCGTATTCGTGCCGGTCGTCTGCGGTGTTGCGCTGCTGACGTTCATCGGCTGGTGGGGGTATGGCGGCATCTTCAGCGTCGCCCTGGTCAATGCCGTGGCCGTGCTCGTGATTGCCTGCCCGTGTGCGCTGGGCCTGGCGACGCCGACGGCGATCATGGTCGGGGTCGGACAGGGAGCGCGGCATGGCATCCTGATCAAAAACGCGGTCGCGCTGGAACAGGCCGGCAAGGTGCGCACGCTGGCGCTCGACAAAACGGGCACCCTGACGTGCGGTGAGCCGGCCGTGACCGACATCATTGTGCTGGCGGCGGATGCGCCGCTCGATGAAAAAGCAGTGCTGCGCTATGCCGCCGGGCTGGAGCAGGGGTCAGAACACCCGCTGGCCAAAGCAGTATTGCGGCAGGCGGAAAGCCTGGGCGCGAGCGTGCCGCCGCTGGCCGATTTTTGCGCCTCGCCCGGTCTGGGAGTCGAGGCGACGGTCATGGGGCGGCGCCTGCGCCTGGGGTCGCCGGACTGGCTGGCCGGCGTGCCGCTGCCGACGGAGCGGATTGCCGCCTTACAGAACGAAGGCAAGACGGTGACCGTGCTGGCGGAAGTGTCCGCAAATGGCGGACGGGCGCTGGCGCTGCTGGCGATCGCCGATCCCTTACGCGAAACCTCGTCCGACGCCGTCGCGCGGCTCAAAGTGCTGGGCGCGCGGGTCATCATGCTGACCGGCGACAATGCGCGGACGGCGGCGGCGATCGCCGCGCGCGCCGGTATCGACGAAGTACGCGCGGGGGTATCGCCGGCGGGCAAGTCGGACGCCATCACCGCGCTCCGCGAAAATGGCCGGCTCGTGGCGATGGTCGGCGACGGCATCAACGATGCGCCGGCGCTGGCGGCCGCGGATGTCAGCTTTGCGATGGGTGCCGGTTCCGATGCGGCCGTTGAGGCGGCCGATGTCACCCTGGTGAAAAGTAATCTGCACGGCGTGGCCGACGCGATTCGCCTGTCGCGTGCGACACTGGGCAAGATTCGGCAGAATCTTTTCTTCGCGTTTATTTACAACATCCTCGGCATCCCGCTGGCGGCGCTGGGGATGCTCAACCCGGTCATTGCCGGCGCGGCGATGGCGATGAGCTCGGTCTCGGTCGTTTCAAATTCGCTGCTGCTGCGTCGCTGGCGGCCGGAGCGTGATAGTTAGTGCGTGACGTTTAGCGTACGGATTTCCCTGAATTTTTCCGGAGGAGTAGAAAATGGCGGCAAAGCAGACAGTGATCGGTGTCGGTGGTATGCATTGTCAGGGCTGCGTCAAAAATGTAACGAATGTATTGCAGGCCCTGCCTGGCGTCGAACAGGTAGAAGTGTCGCTGGATGCAGCGCGGGCCGTCATCGTTCATGATGAAGCGCGTGTCGGTGAAGCGCAGCTGCGCGAGGCCATCGAAGACGCGGGGTTCGACGCGCTGTGAGGCCGCGCCCGGCCGGCGCTCAGAATGCGTGGAAAGGTGTGGGAGGGGAGGTCGTGAGCGCAAAATGGCGCGGTTCGTGGCCTGTTGAATTGCTTTAAAACTATGTTTGACGAAAGCGGCCCTCTATGCGCTCTGGGCGCCCGACTGCGGAAACGTTCTGGGCAATGCGGCGCTCAGTTCAGGGCAGTGCGGCGTGCGCCGGGCGCTTGCCGGTCTGCCGACGAGGGATGCCTGCACGCCAACGCCGCGCAGGTACGAACCGGCGGGCGGCGGGCGGTGCATTTTCGGTTATCATAGTGGCCTTCTATCGTGTCTGCCGGCTGTTGGCGCGTGGCGCCGGCGGTGAAGCGGGCTTTGCATACATCGACTCTTTTCAATCATTCGCAGAAACTTTCCGCGCATCATGAACTTGAACTGCTTCCGTATCTTTGCGCTGGCCCTGGCGTGCAGCGCGCTGGGCGCGTGTACGCGCGTACCGCGCATCGTCAATGAGTACAAAATTGATGTCCAGCAGGGCAACGTGGTGACGCAGGAGATGGTGTCTCAATTGCGGCCGGGCCTGTCGAAAGACCAGGTGCGCTTTATTCTGGGGACGCCGCTGCTGATGGATATTTTTCATGCCAACCGCTGGGATTACATCTATCGCCTGCATAAAGGCAGCACGGGCGAGACGGAGGAGCAGAAGCTGACGCTGTTCTTCGACGGCGAAGGCCGGCTGGCGCGTGTGACGGGCGATGTCGTGGCCGCGACGGAGGAGAAAACGGATGCGGCGGTGCCCGCCAACCGGATGCAGGAACTCGATCTTGGCTCGGTCGACCCGGACACGGCCGCGCCGCCGCCGGAGCATGAAGGCGAGCGCGGTTTCTTTGGCCGCATGTTCGAGAAAATCGGTTTCTGAAAACTTTGCAAGGAGCGGACTATGGGCGCGATCAAAATTGCTGTCGCAGGTGCGGCCGGCCGCATGGGGCGGATGCTCATCGAATCGACGATCAAGGATGAAGGGGCCGAACTGGTTGCGGCCGTCGATCAGGCCTCCCAGCCGTCGGTCGGCAAAACGGCCGGCGAACTGGTCGGCTTAAGCTGCGATGTGCCGGTGACTGCCGATGTCGAAGCGGCCGTTGCCGCCGCCGATTGCCTGATCGACTTCACCCGCCCGCAAGGGACGCTGGCGCATCTGGCCTTGTGCCGCAAGCATCGGACGGCGATCGTCATCGGCACGACCGGCTTCGAGGCGGACGGCAAGCAGGCGATTGCCGAGGCGGCGAAGGAAATTCCGGTCGTCTTCTCGTCGAACATGAGCGTCGGCGCCAATACCGTCTTCAAACTGCTCGATGTTGCCTCGCGCATTCTTGCGCAGGGCTACGACATCGAGATCGTCGAAGCGCACCATCGGCTGAAAGTCGATGCCCCCTCCGGCACGGCGCTGCGCATGGGCGAAATCGTCGCCAAGGCGCTGGGGCGCGATCTCAAGGCATGCGCTGTGTATGGGCGCGAGGGCGTGACCGGCGAGCGCGATCCCTCGACCATCGGCTTTGCCACGGTGCGCGGCGGCGACATCGTGGGCGATCATACGGTGATGTACTGCGGTATCGGCGAGCGTGTGGAAATCAGCCACAAAGCGGGCAGCCGCATGCCCTATGCCCTGGGCGCCCTGCGCGCCGCGCGCTTTCTGGCCGGCAAAGCAAACGGCCTGTTCGACATGCAGGACGTGCTCGGCCTGCGCTAACCGCGGACGACAGATCGCGCGTCCGCGATCCGCGGGGCTTTGCGGGCAGCGTGCTCCGCAGCCCGCGTGGAATAAGGGCTGTGGCGGTAGGTGGCTTGTAACCCGTGCCACATAAGGGCTGTAGGGTAGGCATCGCTACAACGCCCTGTTTATAAGGGTTTCAGAGGTGCCCACGCTGTAATGCCCTGTTTATAGGGGCTTCAGGGGGGCCGCTTTTCATATAGCCGGAAAAATTTCCTTTCACTGACCGCTGCGCTGTCTCCCGCGCCATATAAGGGCTGTGGCGGTAAGTGGCTTGTAATCCGCGCTACATAAGGGCTGCGGGGCAGGCATCGCTGCAACGCCCTATTTATAAGGGCTTCAGGGGTGCTGCCGCTGCGATGCCCAAAAGACGTGGATGACGGGGTGGCATTTACCGCTCTGCCGGATGGGCGGGAAGAAAGGGAGAGAAAGAAGTGAAAAGGGCGCTTGGCTGCTTTTGACGTCAGTCCGGTGACTTCGTGTTCCTCGTTGATTAACCTTGCTTTGCCGCCGTTTCTGCATCCGGTCGGGATTGCCTTCTCGCTGATCGCTGTGCTGCGCGCTGGCGCCCATTTCCGTTCATCTTTTCTTTGATCGTCGGGGCGACAGGCTTGTACGTCCGCGATCCGCGGGGCTTTGCGGGCAGCGTACCCCGCAGCCCGCGTGGAATAAGGGCTGTAGCGATAGACGCCCTGGAATCCGCGCTACATAAGGGCTGTAGAGCAGGCGTCGCTGTAACGCCCTGTTTATAAGGGTTTCAGGGGTGCCCACGCTGTAATGGCCTGTTTATGCGGGCTTCAGGGTACTGCTTTTTTATACGGCCGGAAAATTTCCTCTCACTGACCGCTGCGCTATTACTCGCATCACATAAGAGCTGTGGCGGTAGGCGCCCTGGAATCCACGCTACATAAGGGCTGCGGGGAAGGCATCGCTACAACGCCCTGTTTATAAGGGTTTCAGAGGTGCCCACGCTGTAATGCCCTGTTTATGCGGGCTTCAGGGGCGCTGCCACTGCAATGCCCAAAAGACGCGGATGACGGGGCGGAAATTGCCGCCCGTGCGGGGCGCGGCTATAATCCTCTCGCTTTCGCAAAGCCGGCGGGATTGGCGTGTGCCGATCCCGCTTTGCATATCCGAGTTGTGCTCCGAGCGGCACATCCAAGCGACGGAACTGGAGATTTTCGTGTCTTTGTTACCCTCTTTTCCCCCGGCGATTCTGGCGCTGGCCGATGGAACGGTTTTTCGCGGCTATGCCGTCGGCGCGGAGGGCCTTGCCGTTGGCGAGGTCGTCTTCAATACGGCCATGAGCGGTTATCAGGAAATTCTGACCGATGCCTCGTATTGCCGGCAGATCGTGACGCTGACCTATCCGCACATCGGCAATACCGGTTGTAATGACGAGGATTTTGAGTCCCCCTCGTGCTTTGCCGCCGGCCTCGTTATCCGCGATCTGCCGTTGCGCGCCGAAAACTGGCGCATGCAGGAGTCATTGCCGGATTTTCTCAAACGCTTTGGCGTGGTCGCCATTGCCGGCATTGATACGCGGCAGCTGACCCGGCTGTTGCGCGACAAGGGGGCGCAGGCCGGCTGTTTGATGGCCGGCGAGATCGATGAGGCCAAAGCGCTCTCGGAAGCGCGCGCTTTTCCTGGCCTGGCTGGTATGGATCTGGCCAGGGTCGTCAGTACCGAAGCGCCCTATGAATGGCGCGACGGCGGCACCTGGAGCCTGGAAGGCTACCAGCCCGCGGGCGAGGCGAAGTTCCATGTCGTGGCCTATGATTTTGGCGTCAAGCGCAACATCCTGCGTCTATTGACGCAGCGCGGCTGCCGGCTGACGGTCGTGCCGGCGCAGACGCCAGCTGCGGAGGTGCTGAAATACCGGCCGGACGGCGTGTTTCTCTCCAATGGGCCGGGCGATCCCGAGCCGTGCGCTTATGCCGTCGATGCGATCCGCGAGCTGTTGGCGGCGAAAATCCCGATGTTCGGCATCTGCCTCGGGCATCAGTTGCTGGCGCTGGCCTCCGGCGCCAGGACGGTGAAGATGAAGTTCGGTCATCACGGCACCAACCACCCGGTGCAGGATCTGAGTACCGGCAAGGTGATGATTACCAGCCAGAACCACGGTTTTACCGTCGATCCCGAAACGTTACCAGATGGGCTGAAAGCGACGCATATCTCCCTCTTCGACGGCTCGTTGCAGGGGATCGAGCGCACCGATGCGCCCGCCTTTTCGTTCCAGGGGCACCCGGAAGCCAGTTCCGGGCCGCACGACGTCGCCGACCTGTTCGATCGTTTCATCGAAAAGATGGCGGCTGCGCCCGCAAAATAGTGTGAATAGTGTGATATCCCTTAAGTAAGGAATACGGTCATGAAACTCTACAAATTTCCCCAGGCACCGTTGGAAAAAGCCATTGCCAAGCGCATGTTGACGCTGGCGCCGCAATATCGGGAATGGTTTGCCAGCCGCTGGGCGCAAAAGCCTTACAAAAAGGCTTTTATCGGAAACAAGGCCATGCCGCTGATTACCCTGCTGGCGAAAGGCAAGACCTGGGACGATGAAACGTTCAACAATGAACTGGCGGCCTGGGATGTAAAGTTTTACGAGGCCGAAATCGAAGTGCTGCGCCCCATCGTCGAAGGGGACGGCCTGTTGCAGCTGATGCAGAAAAACATGCCGCCGGAGCGTGCGCAGGCGCTGATCGACAAGCTTGATCGTAACCGGCATGAGTGATGCTGGAAGGGAATGATGGGGCATGAGGTGGCGCGATGTCGCGCGATGTTCATCTTGTGCCGGCTTC
The DNA here is from genome assembly GCF_041770905.1 of Dentiradicibacter hellwigii. Taxonomy (NCBI): domain Bacteria; kingdom Pseudomonadati; phylum Pseudomonadota; class Betaproteobacteria; order Rhodocyclales; family Rhodocyclaceae; genus Dentiradicibacter; species Dentiradicibacter hellwigii. Next base: position 1,105,278 of record NZ_JBEUWX010000002.1, on the reverse strand, counting down.
TTGCCGCCGATGCAGTGGCGGCGTCCTTTCCGTATGCCTATGACCGTCCGCCATGTTCAGCGCGCGGCGGCTGACGGTTTTCAGATGTTTGTGGTGTGAGTAAGTGTTTGACTGACTTGATGCGGCGCGTGCCACCGCTTTTCAAAATCCAGAACGATGCCTAAAAGAACTGATCTTCAATCCATCCTTATTATCGGCGCCGGCCCCATCGTCATCGGCCAGGCGTGCGAATTCGACTACTCTGGCGTGCAGGCGTGCAAGGCGCTGCGCGAGGAGGGCTATCGCGTCATCCTCGTTAATTCCAACCCGGCGACGATCATGACCGACCCGGAAATGGCCGATGCGACCTACATCGAGCCGATTACCTGGCAGGTTCTGGAAAAAATCATCGAAAAGGAGCGCCCCGATGCACTGCTGCCGACGATGGGCGGGCAGACGGCGCTCAATTGCGCTCTGGATCTGGCGCGCCACGGCGTGCTGGAAAAATATGGCGTCGAAATGATCGGCGCCCGCGCCGATGCCATCGAAAAAGCCGAGGATCGCCAGAAATTCAAGGCGGCGATGACGAACATCGGCCTGGAGTCGGCGCGTTCCGGTGTTGCCCACTCGATGGCCGAGGCGCAGGAAATCCAGGCGACGATCGGTTTCCCCGTGATTATTCGCCCTTCTTTTACGCTCGGCGGGACGGGCGGCGGGATTGCCTACAACCAGGAGGAGTTTCTGGCGGTTTGCAAACGCGGTTTTGAGGCCAGCCCGGCGCACGAGCTGCTGATCGAGGAGTCCCTGATCGGCTGGAAAGAAATTGAGATGGAGGTGGTGCGCGACAAGAAAGACAACTGCATCATCGTCTGCTCGATCGAAAATCTCGACCCGATGGGCGTGCATACCGGCGACTCGATCACCGTCGCGCCGGCGCAGACGCTGACCGACAAGGAATACCAGCTCATCCGCAACGCCTCGATCGCCATCCTGCGCGAGATTGGCGTCGATACCGGCGGTTCAAACGTGCAGTTCGCCGTCAGCCCGAAGGACGGGCGCATCATCGTCATCGAAATGAATCCGCGCGTTTCGCGCTCTTCAGCGCTGGCCTCCAAGGCGACCGGCTTCCCCATCGCCAAAATAGCGGCCAAGCTGGCGGTCGGTTATACGCTCGACGAACTGGCCAATGAAATCACTGGCGGCAAGACGCCGGCCTCGTTTGAGCCGGCGATCGACTATGTCGTCATCAAGGTGCCGCGTTTTGCTTTCGAGAAATTCCCGACGGCCAATTCGCGTCTGGGTACGCAGATGAAGTCCGTCGGCGAAGTCATGGCCATTGGCCGCACGTTCCAGGAAGCCTTCCAGAAAGCCCTGCGCGGACTGGAGGTCGGCGTCGATGGCATGAACCAGCATACGACCGACCGCGAGGAACTGGAGAAAGAGCTGGGCGAGCCGGGGCCGGAGCGCATCTGGTACGTGGGCGATGCCTTTGAAAACGGCTTTACCCTCGATGAAGTGCACCAGCTCACGCATATCGATCCGTGGTTCCTGGCGCAGATTGAGGACATCGTGCGCATGGAGATGTTGCTTGACGACATGAAGCTCAACGACATCGACGCCCCGACGCTGCGTGAGCTCAAGCGCAAAGGGTTTTCCGACCGCCGCCTGGCGCGTCTGCTGCATACGAGCGAAGGACAGGTGCGGGCGCGCCGCCACCTGCTGGGTATCCGTCCGGTCTATAAGCGCGTCGATACCTGCGCGGCCGAGTTTGCGACGAGCACCGCCTATATGTACTCGACTTATGAAGATGAGTGCGAGGCCATGCCGAGTCACCGAAAGAAAATCATGGTGCTTGGCGGCGGACCGAACCGTATTGGTCAAGGGATCGAGTTCGATTACTGCTGCGTACATGCGGCGCTGGCCATGCGCGAGGATGGCTACGAAACGATCATGGTCAACTGCAATCCGGAAACGGTATCGACTGACTACGATACGTCGGACCGCTTGTATTTTGAACCGCTGACGCTGGAGGACGTGCTCGAAATCGTCGCTATCGAAAAGCCGACGGGCGTCATCGTCCAGTTTGGCGGGCAGACGCCGCTCAAGCTAGCGCGTGATCTTGAGGCCAACGGGGTGCCGATCATCGGCACGTCGCCGGATATGATCGATGCGGCGGAAGACCGCGAGCGCTTTCAGCAGCTGCTCAATGATCTTGGCCTGAAACAGCCGCCTAACCGCACGGCGCGCACCGAGGCGGACGCCTTGCGTCTGGCCGGGGAAATCGGTTATCCGCTCGTCGTCCGCCCTTCCTATGTGCTGGGCGGGCGCGCCATGGAAATCGTGCATGAACCGCGCGATCTGGAGCGCTATATGCGCGAGGCCGTCAAGGTGTCGAACGATTCGCCGGTTCTGCTTGACCACTTCCTCAATAATGCTGTGGAAGTCGATGTTGACGCGCTTTCTGACGGAAAAGAAGTCATCATCGGCGGCGTCATGGAACATATCGAACAGGCGGGGGTGCATTCGGGTGATTCGGCCTGTTCGTTGCCGCCCTATTCACTGTCGCCGGAAATCCAGGATGAGCTGCGCCGTCAGACCCGGCTGATGGCCAAGGGGCTGAATGTATGCGGATTGATGAACGTCCAGTTCGCCATTCAGGGCGAAACGGTTTATGTGCTTGAAGTCAATCCGCGCGCTTCGCGTACCGTGCCGTTCGTTTCCAAGGCAACGGGGTTGCCGCTGGCCAAGGTTGCCGCGCGTTGCATGGCGGGCAGATCGCTGGCCGAACAAGGTGTCGTGCACGAGGTGATCCCCCCGTATTTTTCGGTCAAGGAAGCCGTTTTCCCGTTCAACAAATTCCCTGGGGTCGATACCATTCTTGGCCCGGAGATGAAGTCGACCGGCGAGGTGATGGGCGTCGGCAAAACCTTTGCGGAAGCCTTCGTCAAAAGCCAGCTGGCGACGCATGTGCGCCTGCCGGATCAGGGTAAGGCGTTCATCAGCGTCAGGGATTCCGACAAGGAGAAAGCGGTGGACGTGGCGCGCGATCTGCATGCAAGCGGCTTCCAGCTGCTGGCCACGCGCGGCACGGCGGCGGCGATTGCAGCGGCGGGCATACCGGTCACGACGGTCAACAAGGTGACGGAAGGGCGGCCGCATATTGCCGACATGATCAAGAACGACGAGATCGCGCTCATCATCAATACCGTCGAGGAGAAGCGCAAGGCGATCAGTGATTCGCGCGTTATCCGCGTTTCGGCGCAGGCAGCCAAGGTAACGCTGTATACGACGATCTGGGGCGCCGAGGCGGCGGCGGAAGGGATCAAGAATGGCGGCGGCCTGACGATTTATTCTCTCCAGGATCTGCACGCGCAGATCGTTTGATTAACAGCCCGGCTGCCGGTTTCCGCCGTGCGCGGACCGGCAGTTTGCTTTTTGGATGAAAGATCTATGAGTAAAACTCCATTGACCTTGCGCGGTGCCGAGCAGCTTCGGGTCGAACTGCACCGGCTCAAGACCGTTGATCGGCCGAATGTGATTGCGGCAATTGCCGAGGCGCGCTCTTACGGCGATCTGTCCGAAAATGCCGAGTACGATGCCGCCAAGGAACGTCAGGGATTCATCGAGGGGCGGATTGCGGAAATCGAGTCCAAACTGGCGCGCGCGCAGATCATCGATCCGGCCTTGCTGGATGCTGAGGGTCGCTGTGTTTTCGGGGCGACGGTCGATGTTGAGGATCAGGATTCCGGCGAGCAGGCGACCTATCAGATCGTGGGCGAGGACGAGGCGGACATCAAGGCCGGCAAGATTTCGATCAACTCGCCGATCGCCCGCGCATTGATCGGCAAATTCGTCGGCGATATTGCCCAGGTGCAGGCGCCGGGCGGCTTACGCGAATACGAATTGCTGGACGTTCGTTACGAGTAGTCTGCTCGGCAAGAACAGGTATTGCGAAATACCGAGGTTCAGGCGCGGCGCGGTAGTCGTTGCCCCCTCATTGATAGCTGCGTTTTGTTTTGCGAGGGGCGCTGCGGCGGCGTGTGGAACGCCGTTGCGCCGATATGGGATTCTTTTCGTCATCTGGCGCAGGCCGCCAAACGACGAGCAGTTTGCCGATGTGCTGTACCGGCGCGGCGTTGAGCTGTTCGCAGATCGCCGCCAGATAGGCGTCGCGTTCTGCGCGGTTGTCGTTGAATACGCGGATTTTGATCAGTTCGTGGCTGTCGAGGCTGCGGGCGATTTCCCGCAGAACGGCCTCGGATAAACCGTTCTGGCCGATGGCGACGACGGGCGCCAGTCCGTGGGCGCGGGCGCGTAGCGCGCGGCGTTGTTCCGCATTGATTTCGAGTGTGGGCATTCGGTATCGAGTGTTTGCTTGGTGTTGCCGGGTGGGATAAAAACGTCGGAAGACGTTAAAAAAGTGAAACGTGAAACGCTGAAAAATGGATTCTAACGGGTTTGTACGATGAAGCGGACGAAAAGCGGCAAGGCATGGATGCATGAACACGTCACTGACGTTTTCGTGCAGCGCGCCAAGGCGGAAGGTTGGCGTTCTCGTGCCGTATTCAAGCTGATGGAGATTGATGACCGCGATCATTTGATCCGCCCGGGTGAAACTATCGTCGATCTTGGCGCAGCGCCCGGCGGCTGGTCGCAGCTTGCGGTTCAGCGTCTGCGGGAGAGCGGGCGTATCGTCGCGCTCGATCTGCTGGAGATGGCGCCGCTGCCCGGCGTCGATTTCATTCGCGGTGATTTTGGCGATGCGGAAACGCTGGGGCGGCTTGAAACTTTGCTTGCTGGCGAACGGGCAGGGCTTGTTCTTTCCGACATGGCGCCCAATATTTCAGGTATTGCCGTCGCCGACCAGGCACGCATGATGGATTTGGCCGAAATGGCGCTGGATTTTGCCCGCTGCTGGCTGAAAATGGATGGCTCGTTTCTGATCAAAGTGTTTCAGGGCTACGGTTACGAGGATTTTGTGCGTGCCATGCGTGAGCACTTCCGCAGCGTAATGACGCGCAAACCGGAAGCCTCACGCGATCGGAGCGCCGAAGTGTACCTGCTCGGGAAGGGGCTGAAGACAGTGGGAAAACGGCTTGAAAACGGTTGAAACGAAAGCGGATGCCAGATCTGTCAAAAAGGCAAGGACGTTATACAATCCAACATACTGCTTCCCGTTCGATGGAAGCGATACGCATGAGGTTACGCTTTGAATAACATGTTCAAGAATATGGCGGTCTGGCTGGTGATCGGCGTTGTGCTGATGACGGTGTTCAATCAGTTCAATACGCGCCAGACGCCGCAGCCGTCGATGGAATATTCGCAATTCATGGGCGAGGTTGCCAATGGCAACGTCAGCAAGGTCGTCATTGAAGGACGCACCCTCAAGGGGACGCTAAACGACGGCCGCAAGGTGACTTCCTATGCGCCGGCGGATTTGTGGATGGTGTCGGACATGCTCAAGAACGGCGTCAAGGTTGAGGCGCGGCCGGAGGAAGAGCAATCCTTCCTGGTGAGCGTGTTTGTCAGCTGGTTCCCCATGCTGCTTTTGATTGGCGTTTGGGTGTTCTTCATGCGCCAGATGCAGGGCGGCGGCAAGGGCGGCGCCTTCTCCTTCGGTAAAAGCAAGGCGCGCCTGCTCGACGGCTCAAACAATAGCGTGACCTTTGCCGATGTCGCCGGTTGTGATGAAGCCAAGGAAGAAGTCTCGGAGCTGGTCGATTTTCTGCGCGATCCGTCCAAGTTCCAGAAGCTTGGCGGCCGCATCCCCAAAGGCGTGTTGCTTGTCGGTAGTCCGGGGACGGGCAAGACGCTGCTGGCCAAGGCAATTGCCGGCGAGGCGAAAGTCCCGTTTTTCTCGATTTCCGGTTCCGATTTCGTCGAAATGTTCGTCGGCGTCGGCGCCGCGCGTGTACGCGATATGTTCGAGAACGCCAAAAAGCACGCGCCATGCATTATCTTCATTGACGAACTCGATGCCGTCGGCCGCCATCGCGGTGCGGGACTGGGCGGCGGTAATGATGAGCGTGAACAGACGCTGAACCAGATGCTCGTCGAGATGGACGGCTTTGAGGGGCAGACCGGCATCATCGTCATTGCTGCCACGAACCGTCCCGATGTACTCGATCCGGCCTTGATGCGGCCCGGACGCTTCGACCGCCAGGTCGTCGTGCCGCTGCCGGATATTCGTGGCCGCGAGCAGATTCTTAATGTGCATATGCGCAAAGTGCCGCTGGCGCCGGATGTCAGGGCCGATATTCTGGCGCGCGGCACACCGGGTATGTCGGGCGCCGATCTGGCCAATCTGGTCAACGAAGCGGCGCTGTTCGCCGCGCGTGGCAATAAGCGCCTTGTCGATATGGAGGATTTTGAAAAAGCCAAGGACAAGATCTTCATGGGCGCCGAACGTAAGTCGATGATCATTACGCCCGAAGACAAAAAGAAAACCGCCTATCATGAATCCGGTCATGCCATTATCGGTTCGCTGTTGCCGGGGTGCGATCCGGTGCACAAAGTCACGGTGATCCCGCGCGGCCGCGCGCTGGGCGTGACCTGGTCGCTGCCCGAGCACGACCGCTTCAGCCTTTATCGCGAGCAGATGCTGGCGCAGATTTGTATGCTGTTTGGTGGTCGTGCGGCCGAGGAAATTTTTGCCGATGATATTTCGACCGGCGCTTCCAATGACTTCGAGCGTGCAACGCAGATGGCGCGCGACATGGTGACGCGCTATGGCATGTCCGATCTGGGCGTCATGGTATACGGCGAGAACGAAAACGAGGTATTCCTTGGCCGGTCGGTGACGCAGCACAAAAATGTTTCGGAAGCGACGATGCAGAAAGTCGATGCCGAAATCCGCCGTATCGTCGATGAGCAGTACGGTCGCGCCGTGAATTTGCTGGAAGAGCATCGGGATAAGGTCGAGGCGATGACGCAGGCCCTGCTCGACTGGGAAACTATCGACGTCGAGCAGATCGAGGACATCATGGCCGGTCGGACGCCGCGCCCGCCTAAGCCATCGCAGACAAATACCAACACCGAGTCGCCCAAAGCGCCACCGCCCGACGCCGCACCGACGACGGAAGCTACCGCCTGAGACTGAGGAGACTGAGAATATCCGGCGCGCAGGACGTTCTTGCTCTTTCTGCATGGCGACTATTTTGATCGATGCTATCGAAAAGCGGCATGGGCAGAATCGCGATCAGTTCGAAAATTCGGAATGCTTGAAATACATCACGGGAAAGGCAGCTTTCCCGTTTTCTTTTTTTGAATGAGGTTTGGCATGTTGCGTTGCGGCAGGTTTTCTTTTTCGCTCGATCGCCCGCTGATCATGGGGATCGTCAATTTGACGCCGGATTCATTTTCCGGGGATGGCGTGGCAAACGATACGGCACGCGCCATCGAACATGCCCGGCGGCAAATCACGGCGGGCGCCGACATGCTCGATATTGGCGCCGAATCATCGCGGCCGGGCTGTCAGCCCGTGTCGCTCGCGGACGAGCTGGCACGCCTGCTGCCGGTGCTGGACGCCTTGACCGACTGCGGCGTGCCGATTTCGGTCGATACCTACAAACCGGATGTGATGCGCGCGGCCTTGGCCTCCGGTGCTTCGATGATCAACGATATTTACGCCTTGCGTATGCCCGGTGCGCTGGAAGCCGTCGCCGCCAGCGATTGCGCCGTGTGCCTGATGCACATGCAGGGGGAACCGCTGACCATGCAGCAGGCGCCTGTCTACGGCGATGTCGTCGGTGAGGTGCGCGCATTTTTGGAAGAGCGCGTTATTGCGGCGCGCGCGGCCGGTATTGCCGACGATCGCTTGGTGCTTGACCCGGGTTTTGGCTTCGGCAAGACGCTTGCGCATAATCTTGAGCTGTTGCGCCGCCAGCCTGAACTCAGTGTGGATGGTCTACCCTTGCTGGCCGGACTGTCGCGCAAATCAATGCTGGGAACGATGACCGGCCGCGAAGTGGGGCAACGCATGCCCGCCAGCATTGCCGCTGCGTTACTGGCAGCACAACACGGTGCACGCATCCTGCGTGTTCATGACGTGGCCGAAACGCGAGATGCGCTGGCTGTTTGGCAGGCGCTGGAAGGAATGTAAACAGCGCTATCCGCGACTTGAAGAAAAGGTCCAAGAACGCCGCAGGGCGGGCAGCAGGCACCTGACGGCTTGTCTGAACACCGGCGCAAATTCCGGATAGGCTCGGAAATCAAATTTCAGAAACTGCTCAGGCGATGTTGCCATGCCTGATCACATGACTATGCGCTGCCGGCGATGCGTTGTCGTTGCAACGCCATTCCGGGCTGCCATAAAGTGATGTTGAACGGGTGACGAACGGCCGGTTTGACATGTCGGTACGAGCAATGCCTTCAACAAATGCTGCGTGAATGCGCAGACAAATCGCCGCGCTACAGCGCACGAAAAATGACGCCAGACCCGCAAACAGCCTGAGGCTGCACCCGCCGCAGCCGTTGCGCTTTGTGGTTTTTCCGAGACTGGCATCCTGAATACGGCGCGCTCAGCGCCCAACAATTGTCATCCACAAAAAATCCGGAGTCATGAACAAACTTCATGCTTTCCCCGAGACGCCTGGCGATAATGGACAAAACTCATGCTTCAGGGCCTCATTCTTTAGCGAAATAACCCTTTATAGGCCATACCTTATTCCCATTTTTCAGTCTGTGATGGCACTGCAAAAGCCTTTTCATATCGCTAAATTCGGGCATTTTCCGGTAGGCCGGCCGGAAACCCACGTAAATAGGGAGATTGAAGACAGGCAGGCTGGGAACCCGCGTAAACACTAGGCTGGCGGGTAGCTCCTCCGGAAACGCCCGTTTTACGCGGAGTGCAGGGCAGGCCGCCGGCTGTCTGGGTCAGGCATAAGCCCGACGGCCGCAGCGGAGCGCAATGACTCATCGGCCTGGACCCCGCGTCTTTTGGGCATTTCAGCCCGGTCGCTTCTGTAGCCCTTGTCGATCGGGCATTTGCGGGCAGACCGGCCGGAAGTGCCCGTAAACATTGGGCTAGCAGATAGACAAATCTGGAATGCCCGTAAATACTGGGTTTGCGCATAGGCACACCGGAATCCCACGTAAATAGTGGGCTTGCGGATAGGCAGGCCGGAAACCCGTGTAAACACTGGGCTGGCGGGCAGCCTCTCCGAAGATGCCCGTTTTACGCGGGCTGCGGGGCAGGTGGTGTTGCGTGTCTTCGGTCGCGGCGGCTGTGCTTCGGACGGTGATGCTTCACCCCGGCGCGGCGCGCCAATACGCTCCGGCTATTTTGGGAATTCGCCTGAGTGCTTGCTTTGGCGAGATGAAAACGGATGGATGATTTCTAGGCTGCATTCATGCTGCTTTGCAAGTTGTGCGACAGTCTATTTACCGTCGCGGTAAGGCGGCCGAGGATGTTGAGTCAAGGCGGTTCCCTGACAGAAACCGGCGCTTGCAGCTGCCAATCGCCGTATCACGGTATTGCTGCCGCTCATTGCCGGCGCCGTTTTTCTTGATCTGTTTTGAACCGCAAAAAGGGTCTTTTTGTGTTCAAAGCTTTTCAACTCCTAAAATTCAGCGCGTCATGCGGAAACGCCACTGCGTCCAAGCAAAGAGCGCGCTGCCAACGAGCGCCAGCACCGCTCCGCCCAGGCCGATGAGGGCAAGCTCGCCATGCTGCATCACCAGCCGCCCGATGAGCGCGCCGCCGCCGATACCGATGTTGTAAATGCCAGAGTAGATGGCAATGGCAACATCGGTCGCGTCCGGCGCGAGGCGCAGTACGCGCACCATCAGCGCGAGGCTGAGCGCGGCGATGCCGATGCCCCAGCAAAAGACTAGGGCGAACAGCGCTGGCGGCGAGGCGCCGAGCGGGCGCAAGAGCAGCAAAGCACTGCAAAGCAGCATGACGGCGCAGGTGAGGAAGCGCGTCGGCATGCGCGCGTGCAGGCGGGCGAAGAGCACGCTCGCCACCATGCCGGAGAGACCAAAGACCAAGAGTAACGCGGTGGTCGCGCTTTCGCCCAGGCCGCTGAACTGGCGAGCAAACGGTTCGATATAGCTGTAAGCGGTGAAATGGGCGGCGATGATAAGGGCGGTAAAAGCGTAGAGGCCGAGCAACAGCGGGCGGCGCGCCAGCAGGGGCAGACTAGCGACAGAACCCGCGTTGCGGCTGGGCAGGCGCGGCAGCAGCAGAAAGACGGCAAGCATCACGGCAGCGGCAGCGACGGCAATCAAAGCAAAGGTGGTGCGCCAGCCAAACAGTTGCCCGATAAAGCGGCCGAGCGGCAGGCCCAGCACCGTCGCCAGCGCCGTACCCATCGACAGCCAGCCGATGGCCTGTTGCTGCCTGCCCGGCGGGGCGAGGCGTACCACCAGCGCGGCGGTAATCGCCCAGAACACCGCATGCGCCAGCGCCACGCCGATGCGCGAGATAAGCAGTACGGTGAAATTCCACGCCAGCGCGCTGAGCGCGTGACTGGCAATGAAGAGGGCAAAGAGCGCGAGCAGCAGGCTACGCCGTTCCTGCTGCGCTTCCAGCAACATACCGGGTAGCGAGGCGAGGGCGACAACCCAGGCATACACCGTCAACATCACCCCGGTTTGCGCTGCGCTCATGCCGAAGCCGGCGCCGATATCGGAGAGCAGCGCGATGGGAATGAATTCGGTGGTGTTGAAGACGAAGGCGGCGACGGCGAGCGTCAGCACGCGCAACCAGGCGAGGCGGTACGCGGCGTGGCGCGGGGGCATGGGGGAATGGGGTACAAGCGGCATTATTTCTCCGAACGGAATGGGCGCGAGAAATTGATGGCGCTGTCGCGCTGCGCCAGATGGTAATTCATCGCATTGCGGTCAAAGCCGCCGCTGGTCATGCCGTCTTCGACTAGGGGACTCGCATCCCGTGTGCGCTTGCGGAAGGCGCTTTTGTCGAGCGTGCGGCCGAGGAGAGGCGCATAGACGCGCTGCAACTGTGGCAGGGTGAACGGCGCTGCCAGTAGGAAGGCGAGCCGCAAAGTGTATTCCACTTTGCTGTGCAGACGCGCCAGTGCGGTGCACAGAATATCGTTGTGGTCAAGGGACAGCGGCTGCGCGCAGGCGGCATCGGGCGGCGGCACCAGGGCGAAATAAACGTGCGTCGCCATCCAGCCATGCGGGTTGCGGTCGGCGCTGTCCCGGCTACTGAGCGGTTCCGGATAGGGTGCGGCGAAGCCGGGTTTCTCGCGCAGTGTGCGCAGGGCGCAGTCGTCAAAGGTGGCGTCGCGGCCGATGTCGATATAGCCGCCGGGCAGGCAGAACATAGTGGGGGAGGGCGCGCTGGGGATGAGCGGGTGGCGGCTGAGGAGAATACACAGGAGACCGTCGGTGACGGCGAAAATTACCACATCAACGGTGGTGTACCGTTGCGGGAAAGCAGCCGCCGGATTCATAGCAGGATAGCGGGATAGCGAGAGAAAACAGGGGTGGTATTCTACAACTCCCCATTCCCATCAGGAGCCTCCCATGATCCCTACCATTTCCGCTGAACACATAATCTATGCCATGTCGTCGCAAAACCCGCCCGTACTGCGTGTGGCAGACGGCAGCCGTGTCCGCTTCGAGACCTGCGATTGTTTTACCGACCAGATTCAGCAGCCCGGTGACACCTTAGAGCAACTGGACTGGAACCGCATTAATCCGGCGACCGGGCCGCTTTACATCGAAGGCGCCGAGCCGGGCGACACCCTGCGCGTGCATATCCACCGCATCGAGCTGGACAAGCGCGCGGTGCTGGCGACCCTGCCCGGCGCGGGCGTGGCCGGGGCGCGTCTGACGGCCGGACGCATCGACTTTGTGCCGGTGGCGGAGGATCACGTCGTGCTCTTCGATACGCTGCGCCTGCCGCGTAATTCGATGATCGGCGTCATCGGCACCGCACCCGCCGGAGAAGCGGTCAGCTGCGGTACGCCGGATGCGCATGGCGGCAATATGGACACCAAAATCATCAGCGAGGGCACGACCCTGCTCCTGCCGGTCAACGTGGCGGGTGCGCTGCTGGCGATGGGCGATTTGCACGCAGCGATGGGCGACGGCGAAGTCGGCGTCTCCGGCCTGGAAATCAAGGGCGTGGTTGAGGTGGACGTGCGCGTCATCAAAGGCCGCCCCTATCCGCTGCCGCTGGCGGTCACAGCGGATGCCTGCCACACCATTGCCTCCGCCCCGACGCTGGATCAGGCGGCGGAAATGGCGACGCTGATGATGAGCGACCTGCTCTGCGCCCACGGCGGGCTGGATGCCAATCGCGCGATCGCCCTGCAAAGCATCGCTGGCGATGTGCATATCTGCCAGATGGTTGACCCGAACCGCACCTGCCGCTTCGCCCTGCCGCGCGCGGTGTGCGAAACACTGGGGATTATGCTGCCGTAAATGGGCACTCATGCACATTCCAGAAATCCGGCCGAGAAGGCAATGCGTCAAGTGGACGGGTAAAATTTAAACGCATAATCGCGCGGTGAAGGAAGGTTACGTAAGAGAAATTCTTGTTGAAACAAGAGGCAGGAGCGGCTATGGGAATTTCATTTTTTACGACGCTTAAAATCGGCTGGCTCAATGCGTGGATACCCGCCTTTGCGATGGTATTGATACAGTTTGTGTATATGTTTATCTATAAAGAGGTCGGCAAGCGCGCTGTCGATACCTCATGGTATACCGCCGAAGATAAACGAAATGCGATGATAGGCGCACTGCTGCAAGTCGCCTTGCTTATTTTATCGGTGTTCGTGCCGCTCAAAACGGGCACTGCATGGTTTTGGACGGGAATGGTGATTTACGCGTCGGCTTTTGCGGGCTTTATTCAGGCTTTTTACGACTATGCGGCGACGCCTCGGGACAAGACCGTGCAATGCGGTATTTACCGCCTATCGCGCAATCCGATGTATTTCTTTTTCTTCCTCGGCATGATAGGCATTTGCATCGCTTCGGCGTCGCTGTGGCTATGGGGGGTGACAGTGCCTTTTGCCCTATATAACCACCTGATCGTTTTAGGAGAAGAGCGCTACTGCGCACAGGCCTATGGGCAGGAGTATTTAGAATATAAACGCAAGACGCCGAGATATTTTTTGTTCTTTTAAGCGGACGAATAATAACGCTAGAGCACGCTCGGTGGTCTGAAGATAAGCGGCGAGCATTAGGGGATTCCTCATGTTGATTATTGGTGATGACCGCGCGGGCAGTGGCAAAATCATAAACAAATAGGCCGCTATGAAGTTCCCGCCCAGAAAAAATCCCAATGGAGCGGGATTTTTTCTGGCAACAGCAAAGGCATCACACCGCAGCCACCGTGAAATGCTGATGCAGATGCGCCTTGCGCTCAACGTCATCGGCAATTGCCACCGCCAAGTCGGCCAGGCCGATACCCGCCGGGCCGTCATTGGCCAGCAGCAGCGTATCCGTGCCCAGACGATAACGGCCTGTGCGGGCGGGACGGGCGGCGCGGTCTTCGCCAAAACGCAGCGGTGGGGCGAGAAAAGCCCAATTCACCTCACGCTTCCTGCACAAATCGCGCCACAGATTCCGCTCCGCATCAGCGACGGCAAACAGCTGTGGCGGGAAATCGGGCGTATCGACCAGCGCCACACCATCCACCAGCAGACTGCCCGCACCGCCGATAACTAACAAATAAGGCACTTGTGCCGTCTGCGCGGCAGCCACAATTGCCGCATAAGCCGCCGTGAAATCGCGGGCAAAATGCGGATTATCCCAGCCGGGGCTGAACGCGCTGACTACGGCATCGAAGCCCGCCAATTGCGCGGCAAAATCTGCATCGTGCACATCGGCCCTGACTGCCTGCACATTCGGCGCGGCGAAGACCTTATCTGTGTGGCGCGCGAAGGCGGCGACTGCATGACCACGTGCGGCGAGTTCGCGCACGACGGCATTGCCAACATAACCGGTAGCACCAATGACTGCGTATTTCATAAAAACCTCGTTGAATGACTAAGTGAAGGAGCACTTATTGTAGGTAGGGCCGATACAGCTGATAATACCGCTTGCGCTTCACCCATTATCAAGCAGGACTAAATAATGCACGAAAGAACCCTCTACCTCGGCTGCGACAGCATCGAACACTGCCCCGGCAATAAATGCGTCCTCGAATCCTGGTTTGAAGAGACTCCTTACGGCATCGTCTTTGAAGACGACGGCGATACTGGATACTTCTACGCAGCCCATACGGAGCAAGGCATTCTTGACGCCTTGCATATCTATAACGTCAAAGACGTAACCGACCGTGACCTTCCCTCAACTGTCAGCCTTCTCTGGGACGAAACCTTCGACCTCGCCGCACTGGAAATCAACGGCTACATCCATGCCGTCTTCGACTTCATCGCTCACGCGGGCTACTGCCGCAACGCCTTCCCCGCAGCCTACGGCGACTGGCTGCGCGAGCCGAACCGCCTCCTTGACGATGCCCTGCTCACCCGTCTGCTGACCCTGCACTGATGGACGATTTGCGCCCCCTGCTTGCCTTCGCCGCCGTCCTCGAACATGGCAGCATGAACGCCGCCGCGCAGGTGCTGGGCATGAGCCCATCCGCCGTCAGCCAGCACATCAGCCGTCTCGAAAAACTGCACGGCGTCAAACTGCTGCACCGCAGCACACGACACCTCGCCCCGACCGATGCGGGCAGCGCGCTGGGCGAACACTGCCGTCGCCTGCTCGCCAGCGTACAGGACGCCCGCCTGACGCTAACCAACCTGAAAACTGACATCGCTGGCGAGGTGCGCCTTGCCGCACCGACCGGCATGGCCGATGCTGCCGTCTTCCAGCAGGCCTTGCGACGCATCCGCCGCGAACATCCGGCGATACGCCTTGCCCTCTACTTCGACGAGGCGCTGGCCGACCTGCGCGACGGCAGTATCGACATTGCCCTGCGCGGTGGCGCACACGCGCTGGATGCGCCAGACCTTGTCGCCCGTCACCTCGCCGACTGGCGCTGGCATATCTACGCCGCGCCTGCCTACCTGCACGATGCGCCTGCAATCACCCACCCCGCCGACCTTGCCGCACACACCTGGATTTATTACGAACTGCCGCGCGGCGAACTGCGTCGCAATGGTGAACACCATCTGCTTAATATCGAAGGCGGTCTCTACTGCAACCGCCTCGCTGCCGTGCGCCGCCTGTGTGTGGCGGGGTTGGGGCTGGCGCTGCTGGCCGATGGTGAAGCAGCGGACGCTGTGGCTGATGGCAGTTTGCGCGTCGTCCTGCCTGACTGGACGCTGCCGCCGCTCGCCATCTACGCCGTTACCCCGCACCGCGTGCAAGCGGGCCGCGTCGCGGCGGTGCTGCATATCCTGCGCGAGAGCTTTACCGAGAAAAATCCTGTATAGCATTCAATATTCCCGAAAATGGTGGATTGGCGAAGGCGGTGTTCTGCATAGGGTTGAATAAATCAAAAACCATAACAAGGCGGGCTGCCGCAGGCAGTACGGTAAGTACTTGTAAGTACAGCAGGGCGGTGCAACGCCGTTATGGGTCTGCGGCATTTGACCGTGATTTAAAACATTCCGGATGATTGGCGTGGCAGTGTTTGCTGCGCGCGTGGGCAAATAGCCACTACGTGGCTGATTGACTCAGGTGTTGGCGGCTTGACTTTTGTCGGAAAAGAAACTGTTTGGAATCAAAAAAGCTTATGCAGTAAGCAGGAAATTTTTTACAGGGGAAGAAAAAGTAATCGCTGCGCCTGCCTTCTGTCACCTGCCTTAAATGGCGTAATGGCAGGCTTTTGGGGTCATCGGTAATCCACGCGCAGCGGGCGATGGTCAGAATGTCGTTACGGCAGCGGCGTGGTGGTGGCGTCCAGATTTTTCACGAGAGCATGATCTAGATTGAGAAAAAGCGGGCGCCAGGTCAGGGTGAAATGGCGGGTGGTCGCTGTGGTGCCGCTTGTATGCAGGAAATCGCGGTAGTGCGGGGAATAGGGGCTGCTGTTGAGGTCGCCGACGACCAGCGCTCGCGGCTCGGCGGCGATACGCGCGGCAGTGTCATGCAGGTAGGCGATGCGGGCTTGGGTGAGAACGCTGCTGATGGGCGGTGGTGGATGCAGGGCATAGAGGACAGTGCCATCAGTAGTCGTGGTGCAGATGTAGGGGATCGCCGCCGTAGGCGATGTCGCAGCTGGCGAGCGGCGCGGCGCTCCACAGGGCGAGGGCAAACGGGCTGGCTTCCTGATGCTGGCAGCCGTGAGGGTAGTGCGTGCGCAGGACTTGCCAGCCTGGGTCGTTAAGGTTGATTTCCGCTAGCGCGAGAACGTCCGTCTTTTCGGCGAGCAGGACGGCGCTTTCGCCAGCGGCATCGGGGTTGTTGAGGTGAACGTTGTACCAGATGAGGCGTTGGCGTACTGCCAATCCCCGAAAATCATCTGGCTGTGTTGGCGTGTCTTGCTGCACTGCTTGTGCCGTCTGCGGCGCACTGCCATCCCGGTCTGATTTCTGGAATGGAGAGGGTTCATTCACTGTTGGCAGGGAGAGAGGTTGCAGCAGCCACAGGCTGGCAGCGAGGGTTGCGCCCGCCCATAGCCAGCGCCAGTGTTTGCCACGCGGTAGGTAGCAAGGAGAAAGGCGGCGGCGTAGCAGGGCAGGAAATGGCTGAACAATTCGGCAAACCCGTGCAGGCGGCCAAGCTGGCCAAGGATGAGCGCAGCGAGCGCGAGCAGGGCAAAGGTGTGCAAACGACGGGTAACGGCTATGTATAAAGCCGGTTTTTGTTCCGGTAGTGGTTCGATAAACTTTCTGGTTGTCTAGCGAGCGTAATTTAAGTTTTAGTAGCTGTTAAGAAATGATATAAAACGTAAAACAATAAATTACACTTGACAAATTAAATCAGGAGCAAAAAATATGCTTGCCTTGCCTTGCCTTGCCTTGCCTTGCCTTGCCTTGCCTTGCCTTGCCTTGCCTTGCCTTGCCTTGCCTTGCCTTGCCTTGCCTTGCCTTGCCTTGCCTTCGCGGTAATTGCAAAGCAAAATTTAGCTAAATTCTTAAAAAATTTCGGAGGTTTACAATGACCTCCGAAACGCTATTTTTGACAAGCGGCATCACCTCAACATCTCCCCAAATCGAGCAACTTAAATCCCTGTTCCCCGCCTGTTTTGATAAAGGCGGGCGTTTTTTATGGGATAAATTCCAAGCCGAAATCGCGCAACAAACCGACATCGGCCGCGAGTTTTATTCCATGAACTGGCTGGGCAAATCCTATGCCCGCCTGCTTCGCAACCTGCCGCCCGAAACCCTGCTTGCCGAAGATAAAACGCACAATGCCAAACCCGAAAACCAAAGCAGCCAAAACCTGCTGATTCGCGGCGATAATTTGGAAGTCTTGAAACACCTGCAAAACGCCTACATGGGCAGCGTGAAGATGATTTACATCGACCCGCCGTACAACACAGGTTCGGACGGCTTTGTCTATCAGGACGACCGCAAATTCACACCCGCCGAACTCGCCCGCCTTGCCAATATCGACGAAGACGAAGCCGCGCGGATTTTAAACTTTACCGACAAAGGCTCAAATTCCCACAGCGCGTGGCTGACCTTTATGTACCCGCGCCTGTATGTCGCCCGCGAACTCTTGAAAGACGACGGCGTGATTTTTATCAGCATTGATGATAACGAAGCGGCACAGTTGAAGTTGTTATGTGATGAAGTGTTTGGGGAGGGGAATTTTGTTGCTGATGTGATTTGGAATTCACGAAAATCAGTTTCTAGCGATGCGCTTATTTCTTTAAATCACAATCATATTTTAATTTATTCAATGAATAATGATATTTTTTACAAAAATAAGCATAAATTTAAACTCAAATTAAATTTAGATGGATTTGATAATCCTGATAATGATTCTCGTGGAAAATGGAAAGCAGATCCGTTTGACTCACCAGGAATTAGAGCTAATTTAACTTATGAAATTGAAAACCCTAATACTAAAGAGCGATATTTACCGCCAAATGGTCGTTGTTGGAGAACTGGAGAAAAAGAATATCTTAAATTATTGGCTGACAATAGAATTATTTTTGGAAAAACAGGAAATTCTAAACCACAATTAAAACGATTTCTTAATGAAGCAGAAGAACGTGGCAAAACAACAAAGTCAATTTGGGATGATGTTGGTACTGCAACAAATGGAACTCAAGAAATTCAAGATTTGTTTGGAGAAAAAGTTTTTAGCACCCCTAAACCAACTTCTCTTATAAGAAGAGCTGTTGAGCTAAGTTGCGATAATAATGATTCGATTATGGACTTCTTCGCCGGCAGCGGCACAACCGCCCATGCAGTGATGCAACTCAATGCCGAAGACGGCGGTAGCCGCCGCTATATCTGCGTGCAGTTACCTGAAAAAACCGACGAAAAATCCGAAGCGTACAAAGCAGGCTACCAAACCATTTCCGACATCACCCAAGCCCGCATTGAAAAAGCTGCCGCCAAAATCCGCGCCGAACACCCCAATTACACCGGCGATTTGAGTTTCAAAATTTTTCAAACGGTAGAGAATTTCAGACAGCATCAAGACGATGATTTTGCGCCCGATCAAATGAATTTCCCGTTTAACGATAAATTAAGCGAAGAGCAGTTGCAAACGCTTTTAACCACTTGGGTGCTGTACGACGGGGCAGCATTGACCACGCCGATTGAACCGGTGCAGTTGGGCGGCTATACGGCATATCTGTGCGAAAAACGGCTGTATTTGATGCATGCGGGTTTTGATTCCGCCAATTTGTTGGCGTTTATCCAAAAACTGGACGGTGAGGCCGACTTCAACCCCAACCGCATCATTGTTTTTGGCGGCAATATGCAAAGCCGCATGCAGCAGGAGCTTGACCAGGCCGTGCGCACTTACGCCAATAAAAAAGACATTGAATTGAACCTGATTGTGAGGGTGTAGTATGGGCGGGTTTAATTACGAAAAAACCAGCTGCACCAAATGCGGGCGGTTCAGGCGGTGCTGGGCGTGTTTGATGCAGTGACGCCCAAGCCCCATGCTGCCGACGAAAACCCCGAACTGCTTTTTGCGCAGGGGCAATATCTGAAAAATATACGGGCGGTGCAAACCGCCAATGGCATTGACCACGTTTTGAATGGAGATTCGGACGGCTTCAATGTATTGGATATTGCCATGGAAACAGGCACGGGCAAAACCTATACCTACACGCAAACCATGTTTGACCTGCACCGCATGCTCGGCGTATTCAAATTCATCGTGGTTGTGCCGACTCTTTCCATCAAGGCGGGAACAAAGCAGTTTTTGCAAAGCACGTCTTTGGCACAGCATTTTGCGCAAGATTTTGGTACGGATTATGAAAATGTGCGCCTGAAAACCTATGTGGTGGAAAGTGCCAAAGCCAGTAAAAACAAAAAATCCAATGCACCGGCGGCAATTCACAATTTTGTTAAAGCCGAAAACCGCAGGGAAATTCATGTACTTTTAATTAACGCAGGCATGATTAACTCGCCGTCCATGACCGATTCGGGTGACAAGGCGTTTAAAGATTTGTTTGATAATCCCGTTGACGCCATTGCCGCCGTGCGCCCGTTTGTAATTGTGGACGAACCGCATAAATTCCCAACCCGTGACAGCGCCACAACCTGGAAAAACATCAAACGGCTGAACCCGCAATATATTTTGCGTTACGGGGCAACGTTTAATGACGCGTTTTACCATCTGCTTTACCGCTTGACGGCGGTGGATGCTTTTAACGACGGCCTGGTTAAAGGCGTGCGCGTGTTTGAAGAAGAAATGCAGGGCGGCATGGATGCAAGCATCAAACTGCTCTCGCTGGACGGTAGAGAAGCGGTATTTGAATTAAGCGAAAACGGCAAAAGCAAAAAGTTTGCTTTGGCAAAAAACGAAGATTTGGCGCAAATGCATTCGGCCATTTCTGAACTAAAAATAGAGGCGATGAACAGGATAACGCTGCTATTGAGCAACGGTTTGGAATTGCAAAAAGGCGCGGTTATCAATCCATACTCCTATGCCCAAACAGTGCAGGACAATATGATGCAAAAAGCCATTGCCGAGCATTTTAAGATCGAACGGGAGCTGTTGGTGGAGCGCTCAATCAAAATCAAGCCACTCACCTTGTTTTTTATCGACAATATTGCAGCCTTTCGCAATAACAATGAAAAGCTTGAAAGCTGGATCAAGACAGAAGCCCAACGCCGCCTGAACACCGAAACAGATACCTTTTACCGCAATTATCTGCAAAAAACGCTGAACAATATATCGCTTTGCTACGGCGGTTATTTTTCCCAAGACAACAGCAGCAACGACGAGAAAATCGAGCGGGAAATCTACGAAATTCTGCACGATAAAGAAGCCCTGCTTTCTTTAGACAATCCGCGCCGTTTTATCTTTTCCAAATGGACATTGCGCGAGGGTTGGGACAACCCCAATGTATTTCAAATCTGCAAACTGCGCTCCAGCGGCAGTGCCACCTCCAAACTGCAAGAAGTGGGGCGGGGGCTGCGCCTGCCCGTGAACGAATTGATGGAGCGCGTGCGTGAACCGCAATATGCGCTCAATTATTTTGTCGATAGCAGTGAAAAAGACTTTGTGAAGCAGCTTGTCGGTGAGATTAACGACAGCTCGTTTCAGGAAATCATCCCGGATAAATTTACCGAAGCACTTAAACAAAAGATTCTGCAGAAATATCCCGGTATAAAACCGCTTGCCTTACTGATGAGATTAAGTGCAGACGGCATTATTGACGACGATGAAAATTTTACCGAAAACGGTTATGTAAAATTAAAAGCCGAATTTCCTCATGCTTTTGCCCACAGTCTGAAAAAAGACAAAATTGCCAAAGCAGGCGAAGCCAAAGACTCCATCTTCATGCGTGAGGGCAAATACGAGGAACTCAAAGCCTTGTGGGAGCTGATTCACCACAAAGCAATCTTGCAGTACAAAATTGAGTCCGAAAGTGAGTTTTTGGCGCTGTTTACTGCCTATTTACGCGAGAGTGCCGAAAAATTCAAGCAAGCCGGCATTCGCATGGCGGTGAGCGAAACCTATATCAACAACGGTGTGATGCTTACCAAACGCAACGAAAACATCGAAGAAGAGGATTTTATCCGCTTCAACACCATGAGCTACTGCGCGTTTTTGAAAGAGCTGGCGCAAACGGCGAAAATTCAGATTCAGACCCTGCACAAAGCTTTTTATGCGTTACAGAGTGAACTGGATATTTCCCAGTTTTTGAATATGCAAACCATTGCCCAAATCAAAGGCGGGTTCAACAAATTTTTGCTGCACCATTCATTCAGCAAGTTTGAATTGGGCTACCAGGTGGTTAGCAACCAAATTCACCCAACCAAGTTTACCGATGCAAACGGCAATGCTCGCGCGGTAAAAAAAGCCGACTTAGGCCTGTTTGAAGACACGGTGAAACAGCCGGCGGCGAATTATCTCTTTAACGGAATTTTTTACGACTCGGATATTGAACATCAAAACATTGCCGACAGCGAAATCGAAGGAGTAACGGTGTTTACAAAAATCCCTAAAAACTCCATTAAAATTCCCGTGGCAGGCGGTGGTACGTATTCGCCTGATTTTGCCTATATCGTCAAAACCCAATCGGGCGAGGTGTTGAACTTCGTGATTGAAGCCAAAGGCGTTGCCGGATCAGACGATTTACGCAAAGGTGAAGCGCGAAAGATCAAACACGCCGAGGCGCTATTCGCCAAAATTTCAGAGAATATCAAAGTGGTGTTCAAAACCCAGTTTGAAGAAGACAAGATTGCGGAATTGCTTAGGCAAAATATGGCAGAAGTGTCAAACAGTTGTTGAGCTTGCTGGAACATAAGTTTGCTCCTGCCTGAAATATTGCGCTTGATTGATCTGGAATTATTTGTTTTGACAGGTTTTATGACTGTAATTTCTACTTTGCGCAGCAATTGCAGAGTGCCGTTCTTTCCAGCGTACCTTGCAACTGCCGGAATCCGATGAAAACCTTCAGAGTTTAGCCGGCTCATTTTTGGACATCAGATTAGTGCGTTGAGTTGGTGGGAAGCCTGGTTTACCATTGATTTTGCTTCAGGGAATTCAGGGAACATTGGCTGACGGCAGCCATTCTTTTGCCGCCTTGTTCGCATCGTTCAGGAGATTGAAATGAAGAAACTCGGTAAATACTCGTTTGGCACGGGCGACCGTTTTTCGCATCAGGGCGAAGCCCAACTTGCCGGCCTGCTCAAGGCGCAGCGGGAACTCGGCGTTACCATTACGCCGGTCTGGAATAAGTCCAACCGCGAACATAACTTCATCCATAGCGAGCCGACCGATACGCGCCGTGAGGCTGATGCGGCAGTCAAGGCGCTGGATTATGCCGAGCCGTACTTTGTCGATGCGGATCACATCAATCTCAATACGGTCGATCGCTACATCAAGCCTTGCGATTTTTTTACACTGGATGTCGCCGATTACATTGGAAAACCCGCTACACCCGCTGAAATCGAGGCGTTTGTCGTCAGGCAGCAAAGGTTCGTAGGCCCCCTGAAAATACCGGGCATTGACGAACCCTTTGAGGTTACGTCCGCTTGGTTGGCCCGCTTTGCCGAGAAATTCCTGTTTGCAGTGAGTGAGGCGGAAAAGATCTATCGACATATTGCAAGCCAAAAAGGCGCAGGCAACTTTATTACCGAGGTGTCGATGGATGAGGTCGATGAGCCGCAGAAACCGCTCGATATGCTATTTATCCTCAAAGCATTGGCGGATCTGAAAGTGCCGGTACAGACGATCGCGCCGAAATTTACCGGGCGTTTCAACAAGGGCGTCGATTATCAGGGCAATGTCGGGCAGTTTGGCAAAGAGTTCGAGGAGGATATGCTGGTCATCGACTACGCCATCGCCCATTTTGGCTTGCCGGCAGAGCTCAAGCTTAGCGTACATTCAGGCAGTGATAAGTTTTCGATCTATCCAGTCATCGGCGGGCTGCTGCGCAAACACGACAAAGGTGTTCACGTTAAAACAGCGGGTACGACCTGGCTAGAGGAAGTGATCGGACTATCGATTTCCGGCAAGGAAGGTCTGTCGTTGGCGCGGGCGATTTATGCCGGCGCGTATGGGCGCAAGGATGAGCTGTGCGGCCCGTACGCGACGGTCATCGACATTAGGGAAGAGCAGCTGCCGACGCCGGACGCGGTCAATCAGTGGCGCGGTGAAGATTTTGCATCGGCGCTGCGCCATATTCCCGATCATCCGAAGTACAACCCAAGCGTGCGCCAGTTGATCCACGTGGGATTCAAAGTTGCGGCGGAAATGGGCAAGGTGTACACCGATGCACTGGAGAAAAACCGTCAGGTGATTGCCAGTTGTGTGACGGAAAATATCTTCGATCGGCATCTGCG
This sequence comes from Dentiradicibacter hellwigii, assembly GCF_041770905.1. Classification (NCBI taxonomy): domain Bacteria; kingdom Pseudomonadati; phylum Pseudomonadota; class Betaproteobacteria; order Rhodocyclales; family Rhodocyclaceae; genus Dentiradicibacter; species Dentiradicibacter hellwigii. The sequence goes on along the minus strand of NZ_JBEUWX010000002.1, from coordinate 1,081,942 downwards.
CCGGATGTTTGGCTAACTTTGGCATGAATCCGGCGCAGGCCGGGCATACGGGCGAAATTTAGCAACGCCCAGCCGTGTGTATTGCCGCTGATGTGTAATAGGCTGGCCTGCGTTGGTTTTCGTTGATTTTGCTTGTTTCCCCAGATGCTTGCTACCGTGTCGTCGGAATGCCTAGGGCAGGCCGGCACCGTGCGCACAGTTCGGTCAGGCCAGTAATAAAAATACTGTTGGCCGCCGGTCGATTTCCGGTGGCGTCAGTTTTTTCCACTGATCGATACGGTGAGTCAGAATGCTTTCATCGGGTAGTGTCAGATTGGTGGCAAGGCACAGCCGGGTCTGGCCGGCGCAGTGGTCGAGCAATGCAGCAAACAGCTTCAGGTTGCGATAGGGCGTTTCGATGAAGATTTGGGTACGCCGGTGAGTGCGCGACTCTTTTTCCAGGGCCGTGATCTTCTGATTTCTGGCTTTTTCTTTGGCAGGCAGGTAGCCGTGAAAGGCAAAGTGCTGCCCGCCCAGGCCGGAGGCCATTAATGCCAGCAGAATCGAGGAAGGGCCAACCAGCGGGGCGATACGAATACCGTTTGCCTGTGCCAGTGCAACGAGTTCTGCGCCGGGGTCGGCGACGGCGGGACAGCCGGCTTCGGAGATCAGGCCAACGTCCGAGCCGGCCAGCAAGGGGGCGAGCCGTTCATGCAATACCGCTGGCGGCGTATGCTCATTCAGCTCGCTGATCGAAATATCCTGGAGCGGCATCCGGCTTGGCAGGGATTTGAGGAAAGCGCGCGCGGATTTTGCATTCTCGGCGATAAAGTACCGTAATCCGGCCACTTGTGCGCAGACAGCCGCGGGCAGGGATTCTGCGGCCGGTATCATCCCCAGCGGCACGGGGATCAGGTAAAGCGTCCCTCGCGTCATAGAATGCATACGCCTTCCAGGCGCAGCAGTTCGCACAAGGCGATCAGCGGCAGGCCGATGAGTGCATTGGGATCCTCGCCTTCCATTTTGGCGATCAGAGCAATACCCAATCCTTCCGACTTGGCGCTGCCAGCGCAGTTGTAAGGGCGCTCGCGGGTCAGGTAATTCTCTATTTCCGCATCATCAAGCGCGCGAAATGTAACCCACGTCGGGACGCCGCGGATATGCATGATGCCGGTTCTGGCGTTGAGCAGGCATAAGCCGGTAAAGAAACTGACGGTACGCCCGCGCATCATTTGTAATTGACGTACCGCATTTTCATGATTCCCCGGTTTGCCAAAGGCTTTACCGTCCAGACTGGCGACCTGGTCGCTGCCAATGATGAGCGCGTTGGAATGTTGTGCGGCAACGGCGTGCGCTTTGGCCTGGGCAAGCCGAAGCGCCGTGTATTCTGGCGTCTCGCCGGGGTGTGCGGTTTCGTCAACCTCGGGTTGGGCGACACTGAAAGGAATTTGCAGGCGATTTAACAAATCTCGGCGAAAAGGCGAGGTTGAGGCGAGGACGATCGGTTGGTCTGGCATGGCAAGTGAAGAATGAGTCAGCAATAGGCGCGATGAGGAATCTTGGTCTTACGGACATTTTTGGTTCAAGGCAGCGCGAGAAATGCAACATAATCCTGAAAAAGTACAGCGTAAAAGCGGCAAAATCCAAAGGCTTGCAGCGTGCGCGTACTTTGACTTCATGGGGCAAAAATAATATCATGCGCGCCTTATGTCGTATCAGCTTGTAATTGAGCCTTCGGTTTTTGCGCGCGAATCAAAAACGCTGCAAGGGAATCTGCCAATTGCTGATTTGCCCAGAGTGCTTGATGCGCTTGCAGAGGCGGGGGGAGCAGTCAGTTACTGGATTGAGGGGCGTATCAGTGAACGCGAACGCCCGCGACTGCTTCTGCGGCTTGATGGCGTTTTTTCTTTGCGTTGTCAGCGTTGTTTGGGAAGTGTCGCTTATCCTTTGCAGGTGCGTAATTTGCTGGAGTTTGTTGGTGATGAAAGCAGATTGACGCAGGAAGAAATTGAGGATGATAGCCGCGATTTTCTTCCATGGAAAAAAGAAATTGATGTCGTGGCGCTGCTTGAGGACGAAATTATCCTTGCCTTGCCGCCGGTGCCGCGTCATGAGCAATGTGATTTTCCGGATCTGAAGTATGCTGCGGATGTCAATATGAAGTCGTCGCCTTTTTCCATGCTCAGGGAATTGAAGGGCAAAATAACGCAGTGACCAGATTTCATTCGATTTTTTGGGTTTTTGGGAGTTAATTAGTTATGGCTGTTCAACAAAATAAAAAATCCCCGTCCAAGCGCGGGATGCATCGTGCTCACGATTTTCTGAGCAATCCGCCACTGGCTATCGAGCCGACGACAGGAGAAGTGCATTTACGCCACCACGTTAGCCCGTCAGGCTATTATCGTGGTAAGAAGGTTACCAAGGGCACGGCAGAGTAATCTCTGCCGGTAAGGCGGCGGGTCAGCCCCGGTTGATGGGTGGCTCGTCCTTTCTTCTGCCATTTTTCGCATGACAGTCACTGTTGCAATCGACTGCATGGGCGGTGATCACGGGCCGGTCGTGACGGTGCCCGCTGCGCTTGATTTTCTGCACAAACGTGAAGATGCGGAAGTTATTCTTGTTGGTGATGAGAAAAGTATCCGCCAGTATTTAAAGGGGGTTGGTCATCCCCGTTTGCGCATTCGTCATGCCAGTGAAGTCGTTGGGATGGACGAGTCTCCGGCATTGGCGATTCGAAACAAGAAGGATTCGTCGATGCGCGTCGCGATTGATCTCGTCAAGAGCGGTGAGGCGGATGCGTGCGTTTCGGCGGGTAACACCGGCGCCCTGATGGCGATTTCCCGTTTTGTACTCAAGATGTTGCCAGGCATTGAGCGGCCGGCGATTTGCGCCGTGTTGCCTACCATGTCCGGGCATGTTCACGTACTTGACCTGGGCGCCAATGTGGATTGTTCACATGAGCACCTGCTGCAATTTGGCATCATGGGAGCATCGCTGGTCGGCGCTGTTGAACATAAAGATCGGCCAAGCGTCGGTATCCTCAATATTGGCGAAGAAGATATCAAGGGCAACGAGGTCGTCAAACTGGCGGCCGAGCAGCTCAAGACCTCGGGATTGAATTTCGTCGGCAATATCGAAGGCGACGGAATTTACAAGGGCGAGGCGGATGTCGTTGTCTGTGATGGCTTTGTCGGCAATGTCGCGCTTAAAACTTCCGAAGGCTTGGCGCAGATGCTCGCAACCTTCCTGCGCGAGGAGTTCGGGCGTAATCTGCTGACTCGTGTGGCGGGGCTGCTGGCGTTGCCGATATTGAAGCATTTCAAACAGCGCGTCGATCATCGACGTTACAATGGCGCTTGTTTGCTCGGCTTGAAAGGCGTCGTTGTCAAGAGCCACGGATCGGCCGATGCTTTTGCCTTTTGCCATGCGCTCGAACGCGCGGCGGATACTGTCCGCAACAACGTGTTAACGCGAATCGTCGAGCGTATTCCGGTTTTGGAGAATGCATAAGATGATTTTTTCACGCATCGCTGGAGTCGGTAGTTGTTTGCCCGGCGCGCCGGTGACTAATGACGATCTGGTGCAGCGCGGTGTTGACACCAGTGATGAATGGGTGACGGAGCGTACCGGCATCAAATCCCGATATTTGGCCGATGATCATTGTCGAACCAGCGATCTGGCGCTGGAGGCAAGCCAGAAAGCGCTGGAATCGGCAAAAATGGCGGCAGAGGAAATTGACCTCATCATCGTTGCGACGACGACGCCGGACTATATTTTTCCAAGTACGGCCTGCTTTCTGCAGGCTCGGCTAGGCGTCAAGGGTGCAATGGCTTTTGATGTGCAAGCGGTATGCAGTGGCTTTGTCTATGCGCTGATCGTTGCCGAGAAGTTTATTCGCAGCGGCAGCCATAAAAAGGCGCTGGTCGTTGGCGCGGAGACTTTTTCCCGAATTCTCGACTGGAAGGACCGCGGGACCTGCGTGTTGTTTGGTGATGGCGCGGGGGCCGTCGTGCTTGAAGCCTCGGACAAACCGGGCATCCTTGCGGCAGCAGCCTATGCTGACGGATCGCAGGCCGCTGTTTTGTCGGTGCCAGGCGCTGTGCATGGCGGCAAGGTCGTAGGCGATCCTTTTCTGCGTATGGATGGACAGGCTGTATTCAAGTTTGCCGTCCATGCCCTGAGCGAAATCGCCGTGGAATGTTGCGCGCAGGCAGGCATTCAGATGCAAGATGTTGACTGGCTGATTCCACATCAGGCCAATTTGCGGATTATCAATTCCATTGGTAAAAAACTGAAGATCGGTACTGATAAAATCATCATCACCGTCGATCGGCATGGCAATACCTCGGCGGCTTCCGTACCGCTGGCGCTTGATGCCGCGGTTCGTGACGGTCGTATCCGGCGCGGTCAAAAAGTGTTGCTGGAAGGTGTGGGCGGCGGCTTTACCTGGGGCGCCGTTCTGCTCGAATTCTAGGCGTCAGGCTAAGGAGATTTTTCCATGGCATTTGCATTCATCTTTCCTGGGCAGGGATCGCAGTCGGTCGGTATGATGGCTGCCTATGGCGATTCTCCAGTCATTCGTGCGACTTTTGATGAGGCGTCGGAAACACTGAATCAGGATCTCTGGCAACTGGCCTCCGAAGGCCCGGCAGACTTGCTTGCGCAAACGGTGAACACTCAGCCTTTGATGCTGACAGCGGCGATTGCCGTCTATCGTCTCTGGCTAGAAAAGGGCGGCCATCTACCCGCCGTCGTTGCGGGGCATAGTCTGGGCGAATATTCAGCACTGGTGGCTGCCGGAGTGATCGAATTCAAGGATGCAGTACCACTCGTCCGTCTGAGAGCTACGGCGATGCAGGACGCGGTGCCGTCGGGCGTAGGCGCTATGGCGGCCATTCTCAATCTGGACAATGAGAAAGTTCATGCCGCTTGTATCGAAGCGGCCGAGAAAGTAGGAAATGGCGCAGTTGTCGAACCCGTCAATTTCAACAGTCCCGCGCAGACCGTCATCGCGGGCAACAAATCTGCGGTAGAAGCCGCCTGTGAGGGATGCAAGGCGCGTGGCGCCAAGCGTACCGTGCTGTTGCCTGTGTCCGCGCCGTTTCATTCTTCTCTGTTACGCCCGGCGGCGGATCGGTTGGCGGCGCGGCTGTCCGAACTGGAATTCAAGACGCCGAAAATTTCCGTGATCAACAATGTCGATGTAGCCGTCGAAAAAGATCCGGCCAAAATCAAGGATGCTCTAGTACGCCAGGCCTACTCACCCGTGCGTTGGGTCGAGACCATGCAGAAGATCGCCGCGATGAATATAAAAATCGCGCTCGAATGTGGTCCGGGTAAGGTCTTGGCGGGTCTTGCTAAACGCTGTGCCGATACGGTCGAGGGCATTGCCTTGGCCGATGCGGCATCCATTGACGCTCATCTTTCGTTGGAGTAAGCGTTATGAAACTTGAAGGGCAGATTGCGCTCGTGACCGGCGCCAGCCGGGGGATTGGCGCGGCAATTTTGTTACGCCTCGCCCAACAGGGGGCAGTGGTTATCGGCACGGCAACTACGGAAAATGGCGCGGCGCAAATTAATGCGGACTTGCAGCAAGCGGGCCTGAATGGGCGTGGTTTGGCGTTGGATGTTTGCGATGAAGCGCAGATCAGTACAACGGTGTCGTTTGTCGAAAAGGAGTACGGCGCCATTTCCATTCTTGTCAACAATGCCGGCATTACCCGCGACAATCTGGCGATGCGCATGAAAGATGAAGAATGGGATGCTGTCATTGATACGAATCTCAAAGCGGTTTTCCGCATGTCGCGTGCGGTCATGCGCGGCATGATGAAAGCTCGCGCAGGCCGCATCATCAATATTTCTTCCGTCGTCGGTTATGCCGGCAATCCTGGACAGGCCAACTATTGTGCGGCCAAGGCGGGGCTGGGCGGTATGACGCGTGCCCTGGCGCGAGAGCTTGGCAGCCGCAATATCACCGTTAATTGCGTGGCGCCTGGATTCATCGATACCCGTATGACACAGGTGCTTGATGAAAAGCAGCGCGCCGCGATTGCCGGCAATATTCCATTGGGGCGCCTGGGAGCGCCTGAGGATGTCGCCGCAGCGGTTGCTTTTCTGGCTTCGCCAGAGGCCGCTTACATTACCGGCTCGACGATTCACGTCAATGGCGGCATGTTCATGGATTGAAGCAGTGTTTTCGAGGGATGCGCCGGTCAGTCTATTGATATGGTTCACGTTTCCGGAAAATTGGTGAGCGCCCCTCATTTTGTTAAAATGCAGCGTTTTGTTTTATTCCTATCAACCTAAAAGGAGCTTTTAGATGGACAACATCGAACAACGTGTCAAAAAGATCGTCTCCGAGCAGCTGGGTGTCAATGAAGCAGATATCAAGAATGAGTCCTCTTTTGTCGATGATCTTGGCGCGGATTCGCTGGATACCGTTGAATTGGTGATGGCGCTTGAAGAAGAGTTCGAGTGCGAAATTCCTGATGAAGAAGCGGAAAAAATCACCAGCGTCCAGCAGGCGATTGATTACGTCGTTTCGCACAAGAAAGCGTAAAAGCTTCCACTGTAATAAAGATACGGACGGCGCCATGTAATGTGTGATGCAGCCGTCCGCGGGCGATAGGGGTATGTGTCGCCCGATTGATTTCCTGTTATCCGGAGAAAGAATTGTCGCGTCGCAGAGTCGTTATTACCGGCCTCGGAATCATTTCGCCGGTCGGCAATACTATTGAGCAGGCATGGCAGAACATTCTTGCCGGCCATTCAGGTATCGATACAATTTCCCGTTTTGATGCTTCTGGCTTCCCGGTGCAGATTGCTGGCGAAGTCCGCAATTTTGATGTCGCCCAATACATTCCGCCCAAGGATGCGCGTCGTATGGATCTTTTCATCCATTACGGTATTGCGGCTGGTATTGAAGCCATCCGCGACGCAGGGCTTGAGGCCAATCCGGCCAACGCCGAGCGCATCGGCATCTCCATCGGATCGGGCATTGGCGGCCTGCCGATGATCGAAAGCACGCACGACGAGTTCAATGCTTCCGGACTTCGCAAGGTGTCTCCTTTCTTTGTACCCGGCTCGATCATCAATATGATTGCTGGCAATCTTTCGATCATGTATGGGTTCAAAGGGCCAAACATTGCAATTGTCAGCGCCTGCGCCAGTGCGACTCATAGCATTGGCGACGCGGCGCGCTTCATCGAATACGGCGACGCCGATATCATGGTTGCCGGTGGCGCGGAATCGACGGTTTCACAGCTTGGCGTCGGCGGTTTCTGCGCAGCTCGTGCCTTGTCCACCCGTAACGATGATCCACAGACAGCGAGCCGTCCTTGGGATCGTGATCGTGATGGTTTTGTCTTATCTGAAGGTGCCGGTGTTCTGGTGCTTGAAGAATATGAACACGCCAAGGCGCGCGGTGCAAAAATCTACGCTGAACTGGCCGGTTTTGGTATGAGTGCCGATGCCAACCATATGACTGCGCCGTGTGAAGATGGCGATGGCGCGGCGCGTTGCATGCTGAATGCCATGCACAATGCGGGCGTGAAGGCCAATGAGGTTGATTACATCAATGCGCACGGTACGTCGACCCCATTAGGTGACAAAGCGGAAACGATTGCCGTCAAGCGCGCTTTTGGTGATCATGCCAACAAACTGGTGGTGAATTCGACCAAGTCAATGACAGGCCATCTCCTGGGAGCGGCTGGTGGCGTGGAAGCCATTTTCTCAGCGCTGGCGATACATCATCAGATTTCTCCGCCGACAATCAATGTCTTTAATCAGGGTGAGGGCTGCGATCTCGACTACTGCACCAATGGCGCCCGCCCAATGAAGATTGATGTTGCGCTGTCCAATTCCTTTGGTTTTGGCGGAACGAACGCTACCCTGGTGTTTCGCAAAATTTAAGTCGTTCTGACCGAACTTCCAGGTCGGCGATGCAGTTCCCGCTGTTCATCGAATTGCGGCGCTCCCGGCGGCTGGATACGCTGTTAATCATTTTCCACTGGGCGGCGGCGTTTTCCGTGTGCTTTGCGCTATGGCCACGGAATGGGCTGCTGTATCGATTTGCCTGCCTGGCAATACTGTGCCTGGTTGCGCTGTCAGCCTGGCGCAGCCTGCATCGGCATCTACCTGAGCGGTTGCGGCTTACCGCTGATGGTAGTTTGTTTCTATATTTCCCCGGTTCTGATGGCGGGATGCGACGGGCGCAGATTCTGCCGGACGGCGTTGCCTCGCCCTATTGGGTGGTGTTGTACGTGCGCCTTGAAAACGAAGCACGCGAATACCATTTGACGCTATTGCCTGACCAAATGCCGGCAGAACAATTTCGCCAGCTTATCGTTTGCCTGCGCTGGCTCATCAAAACGGATCCAGCGCCGCCACTGCTTAAGCAGTGATACTGCGAATGGATAAATTCAAGCGCTGCGCGAATCATTCTCAACGTATGCGCAAAAGTCGGTTCTGACGGCAGTTGCGGCCAGTGGCCTGCGCTAAATGGCTTGGGCTATACTCTCGTAAAAGTATGAAAAACCGAATCTGACAGGAAAGTTTTCATAACATGAACGAACGCGAGGCTGACCAGCGCTTGGTCGAGCGGGTCCAGGCAGGTGATCCGCTCGCGTTCGATGCCCTGGTGGCAAAGTACCAGCGCAAGCTCAATTGTCTACTGTCGCGTTATATTCGTGACCATGCCGAGGTCGAAGATGTGGCTCAGGAGGCTTTCCTCAAAGCCTATCGCGCGTTGCCGTCGTTTCGCGGCGAGAGTGCTTTTTATACCTGGCTGTACCGGATCGGCATCAACACGGCCAAGAATTATCTGGCGGCCAAGGGACGGCGTGCGCCGACGACGACGGAGGTCGATGCCGATGAAGCTGAAACTTTTGAAGAGGCCGGTTTGCTGCATGATATCAACACGCCGGAGCGCATCTTGCAGTCGAAACAGATTGGTCAGACGATCAATATAGCGATGCAGTCTCTGCCGGAAGAGCTGCGTAATGCAATCATGCTCCGCGAAATCGAAGGGTTGAGCTACGAAGAAATCGCCGCCGAAATGGGATGTCCGATAGGAACGGTGCGTTCGCGGATTTTTCGTGCCCGCGAAGCGGTCGCGGAAAAATTGCGCCCCTTGCTCGACATTGCGCCGGATCGGCGCTGGTAGAGAATGCCGGGGAAAGGTCGCTGGTTAAGGAGAAAAATGAACGAGGCGCGCGGGACGGTGATCGAGCTTGACGGTGAATATGCATGGGTGCGCATAGATGCGGCGGGTTGTGGCCACTGTCATGAGGCGGGCGGATGTGGCGGCCAGCGCCTCGAAAAAATCTTTTGCGATACGCCGGCCAGGTATCGTGTGCGTAACCCTGATCTGGCACAGCCGGGAGAGTGTGTGACCGTAACGATGCCGTCTGGCGCCCTGGGACGCAGCGCGATGCAGGCATACGGCCCGCCATTGCTGGGTCTGTTCGCCGGTGCATTTGGCGGTTCGGCGCTGGCTGGCGAAATCGGCGCAATGGTGGGGGCCGGACTGGGATTGTTGGCGGGCTGGCTTGTTCTGCGCTGTTTCCGGCCAACAGATGCTGATGCCAAGCTGCAACCCTACGTCAACAAGCGTTGAACGACGCCGCGCAGGTGATCGGAAATTATCTTGGTGGGCGATATTCTCTATAGGAAATGCGGCGCGCTCGCATGGGGGCACTGGCGGCTAGGGATCCAATCCACGCATTGGATCGGTGTCATGGACTGCGTAATAAAGGTGTCAAGTCTTTGGGGCTGCGAGAAGAAGCTTCCTTTAGCCCTTTTTCCCCATCTATCCATATATCTGGCAGTATGTGGCATGTAAGCAGATTGTCGGCGCCCATCTGCCGGAATATTTAAGGCGTTGATATATTGGGGCGCTAATCGTGAATGAAGCAGTTTTGACATGGCAACAAGCCATCGGGGCAGAGAAACAGCAGCCCTATTTCATGCAGCTATGGCAACGGGTCAAGCAGGCCAGGCAGGCGGGGGTTACGGTTTACCCGCCATCTGGCGATGTGTTCAGCGCCTTTACCTCAACGGAATTTGCCGCAGTCAGGGTCGTGATATTGGGGCAAGACCCTTACCACGGTGCGGGGCAGGCGCACGGGCTGGCTTTTTCTGTTCGACCTGGGGTGGATATACCGCCTTCGCTGCGCAATATCTACCAAGAGTTGGCCAGCGATATTGCCGGTTTTGTACCGCCGCAGCACGGCTACCTGCATCACTGGGCCGAGCAGGGCGTGCTGTTGTTGAACACCGTGCTGACCGTACAGGCGGGGCAAGCGCATTCGCATGCCAATTGGGGCTGGGAGCAGTTTACCGACCGGGTGGTGGCGCAGCTGAACACGCACCGCGACGGCCTGGTGTTCATGCTATGGGGCAGCCATGCGCAAAAAAAGGGCGCCATGATCGACCGCAAGCGCCATCTGGTTTTGCAGGCGCCGCACCCTTCGCCCTTGTCTGCCAGCCGGGGGTTTTTTGGCTGCCGCCATTTTTCACGGGCCAATGCGTGGCTGGAGCAACGCGGTCAAGTCCCCATTGATTGGCAAGTCTAAAAGACTAATTTTCTATGGAGTTGATTTTCCGGAAATTGACATCACGACCCAAATCGAAGCGCTGGAGGCACAATTGTGTGCAGGAAGTGCGCCATGATATATGGCGCGTCAGCGCTGCTGCACGACGGACAGAAACAGGATCGCCATTGCCTTGGCGCTGCCACCGTGCGTGATTATTTGGAGGAAATCGGCTAGAATCGCCGCCTCGCATGAGGCTGTACGACGTGCGGTACAACGAACGACGCAGGGCGCCCGTCAGCGCCCTTTGTTTTTTCGCCTTGCTTTGCAAATTCTGCTTTTCCTGCTTTTTCTCGCATGCAACGAATTCGTAATTTCTCAATCATTGCGCATATCGACCACGGCAAATCGACGCTGGCCGACCGCATCATTCATCTGTGCGGCGGGCTGTCGGAGCGGGAAATGGAAGCGCAGGTGCTCGATTCGATGGATATCGAACGCGAACGCGGCATTACCATCAAGGCGCAGACAGCCGCTTTGCAGTATCAGGCGCGTGATGGCCTGACCTACAACTTGAATCTGATCGATACGCCGGGGCACGTCGATTTCTCTTACGAAGTCTCGCGTTCGCTGTCCGCCTGCGAGGGCGCACTGCTTGTCGTCGATGCCTCGCAGGGCGTCGAAGCACAAACCGTTGCTAACTGCTATACCGCCATCGATCTGGGCGTTGAGGTCTTGCCGGTGCTCAATAAGATCGATCTCCCCTCGGCAATGCCCGAGGCGGCCAGCCAGGAAATCGAAGATGTAATCGGCATCGACGCTTCCGACGCCATTCGCGCCTCGGCCAAGACCGGTGTAGGCGTGGAAGACATCCTTGAAGCGATCATCGCGCGCGTTCCGTCGCCGCAGGGGGATCCGAAGGCGCCGCTCAAGGCGCTCATCATCGACTCATGGTTCGATAATTACGTCGGCGTCGTCATGCTGGTGCGCGTTGTCGATGGCCTGCTGCGCCCCAAAGACAAGATTCGTCTGATGGCCACAGGGGCTTCGTATCTGTGCGAGCAGGTGGGCGTCTTTACGCCCAAGGCCGTGCCACGGGATGGGCTTTCCGCCGGCCAGGTGGGTTACGTCATCTCCGGCATCAAAGAATTGCAGGCGGCGCAGGTCGGCGACACGGTGACGCTGACCGAGCGGCCGGCGGAGGCCCCATTGCCCGGCTTTAAGGAAATCAAGTCGCAGGTCTTCGCCGGACTGTACCCCGTTGAGGCTAACCAGTACGACGCACTGCGCGAATCGCTGGAAAAACTCAGGCTCAACGATGCTTCGCTGCATTACGAACCGGAGGTTTCGCAGGCCCTGGGGTTCGGCTTCCGCTGCGGTTTTCTCGGCCTGCTGCACATGGAGATTGTGCAGGAGCGTCTGGAACGCGAGTTCGACCAGGATCTGATTACGACGGCGCCGACGGTCGTGTATGAAGTCGTGATGCGGGATGGCTCGATCGTTCCGGTCGAAAATCCGGCCAAACTGCCGGAGACAACGAAAATTCAGGAAATCCGCGAGCCGATCATTACCATCACCGTTTTTGTGCCGCAGGAATACCTGGGCAACGTGATGACGCTGTGTAACCAGAAGCGCGGCAACCAGATCGATATGACCTATCACGGCCGGCAGGTACAGCTCATCTATGAAATGCCGATGGCCGAAGTTGTCATGGATTTCTTCGACAAGCTCAAATCGGTATCGCGCGGCTATGCTTCGCTCGACTACGAGTTCAAGGAGTTCCGCGCGGCCGACGTTGTCAAGCTCGATGTGCTGATCAACGGCGATAAGGTCGATGCGCTGTCCACCATCGTCCACCGCGCCAATTCGGTCTATCGCGGCCGTGAGCTGGCCAGCAAGATGCGTTCGCTGATTCCCCGCCAGATGTACGACGTAGCGATTCAGGCGGCGATCGGCTCGAACATCATCGCGCGCGAGAATGTCAAGGCGTTGCGCAAAGACGTGCTCGCCAAATGCTACGGCGGCGATATTACACGCAAGAAAAAATTGCTCGAGAAACAAAAAGCCGGCAAGAAGCGGATGAAGCAGGTCGGCTCGGTAGAAATTCCGCAGGAAGCCTTCCTGGCGGTTCTTCGCATGGATAAATAAGAGACGAACAAGAGGCAAGGGGCGAAAGTGAATTTTGCGCTGATTCTTTTCTATCTGGTGCTGGCAACCGGCGGCATCTGGCTGATCGACCATCTTTTCCTGAAAAAGCGCCGGGCGGCGGACGCCAAGGACCCGTGGTGGGTCGAATACGGCGCCAGCTTTTTCCCGGTCATTCTGTTCGTTTTCATCCTGCGTTCGTTTCTCGTCGAACCTTTTCAGATTCCGTCGCCCTCGATGGTGCCGACGCTCCAGATCGGAGATTTCATTCTGGTTAATAAATTCGCCTACGGTATCCGCTTGCCGATCATCAATAAAAAGATCGTCGACATTGGTCAGCCGAAACGCGGCGATGTCATGGTGTTTCGCTATCCGGTCGATCCGTCAAAGGACTACATCAAGCGCGTCATCGGTCTGCCCGGCGATACGGTGGCGTACCAGAACAAACGGCTGACGATCAACGGCCGCCCGGTCGAAACCCGCCAGATCGGGGATTACCTGCATGCGGAACGGCGCTATTATTCGCACCAGTTCATTGAGCAGCAGGGGGAGGCGCAGTACCATACGCTCAACGATCCCGATGCGCCCGCCGCGATTCCCGGTGCGGCAAATTTCCCATACCGGGAGAACTGCTCTTACAATAATGCCGGTGTGATGTGCACCGTCCCCCCGGGCCATTACTTCATGATGGGCGACAATCGTGATAATTCGGAGGACAGCCGTTACTGGGGCTTCGTGCCGGATGAAAACATTGTTGGCAAGGCCTTCTTCATCTGGTGGCATTTTGGCGACTGGGGACGCATCGGTTCGTTTCAATAAGGAGATTCAACATGCTTAACATGCGTAAACAAGCGGGCGTAACGCTTTCCGGACTGCTGTTCTGGGGCGTCATCATCATTGTCGTGACGATCCTCGGCCTGAAGGTGACGCCCGAGGTGATCGACTATTACAAGATCAAGCAAAGTATCCACTCAATTGCCAACAAGGGGGATGGAAAAACCGTCGCGGAAATACGCAGGGATTTCGACAACTACGCCAACGTCAACCAGATCGACGTGATCAAGGGCGCGGATCTGGATATTGCCAAGAAGGGCAACCGGGTGGTGATCGGGTTCGATTATGAACGGCGCATTCACCTGTTCGCCAATGTCAGCCTGCTGATCAATTTCCAAGCATCGACGGAATAGCGTCGGACATTGCCTGCACTATGCCATCCCGCCTCGAACAGGCGATCGGCCATACCTTCGGCGACGCTGCGCAGCTAAAGACGGCGCTGACGCACCGCAGCTACAGCGCGACACATAACGAACGGCTGGAGTTCCTCGGCGATGCCATCCTCAATGCCGCCGTTGCGCGCCTGCTGTTCGAGCGCTTCCCCCAGCTGCCGGAAGGCGACCTGTCGCGGCTGCGCGCCAATCTGGTGTGTCAGGACAGCCTGCACCGTCTGGCGCAGACGATCGATCTGGGGCGCCATTTACGGCTAGGAGACGGCGAGCTGAAAAGCGGTGGCAGTACGCGCCCCTCGATTCTGGCCGATGCGCTGGAAGCCGTCTTTGGCGCCATCTGGATGGATGCCGGTTTTGAGGCGGCCGATGCCGTAATCCGCCGTCTTTACGCACCGCTGATGCAGTCAGATTGGGCGGGAAAACCGATCAAGGATGCCAAAACGCGCCTCCAGGAATACCTGCAAGGCCGGCATCTGCCGCTGCCCCGTTATGAATCCGTCGCCGTCGAGGGCGATGCGCATGCCCAGCGCTTTCATATGGCCTGCCTTGTCGAATCGCTCGGCATCCGCACAGCGGGCGAGGGCGGCAGCCGCCGCGCTGCCGAGCAGGTGGCCGCCGAGCGTGCGCTCGAACGGATCGGACTGCCATGAGTGCCCCTGAATCGCCTTTCCGCGCGGGGACGGTGGCTATCGTCGGCCGCCCGAATGTCGGCAAATCGACGCTGCTTAACCGCCTGGTCGGCGAAAAGATCAGCATCGTTTCGCGTAAGTCGCAGACGACGCGTCACCGCATCGTTGGCATCCTGACGCGTCCCGATGCGCAGTTTGTCTTCGTCGATACGCCGGGTTTTCAGACGCGCCATGTCAACGCGCTCAACCGGGCGATGAACCGCGGCGTGCGGCAGGCGCTCAACGACGTGGATGCCGTGATCTTCGTCGTCGAAGCCGGGCGCTTCGACGCGCACGACCAACGTGTGCTCGATCTGCTGCCGACCGACCGACCGGTTATTCTGGCGGCAAACAAGGTCGACCGCTGTGCGGACAAGGCGGCGCTGCTCGCTTGGCTGGGCGAGACCGCCGCGCGCTTTCCGTTTGCCGCCATCGTTCCGGTCAGCGCCGCGCGCGGCAGCCAGCTCGACGAATTGCTGGCGGAAGTCCGCCAATATTTGCCGAACGATGCGCCGCTGTACGGCGAAGACGAAATGACCGACCGGAGTGAGCGCTTTCTGGCCGCGGAATACATTCGCGAAAAATTGTTCCGTTTGGTCGGCGACGAACTGCCCTATACCGCCGCCGTCGAGATCGAACGTTTTGCGCTTGACGGTGGCCTGCGCCGTATCTACGCCGCCATTCTCGTCGACCGTGAGGCGCACAAAGGCATCGTTATTGGCAAGGGCGGCGCCATGCTCAAACGCATCGCCAGCGAAGCGCGGCAGGATATGGAGCGCCTGTTCGGCGGCAAGGTATATCTGGAAGTTTTCGTCAAGGTCAAGTCCGGCTGGGCGGATGACGAACGCCTGCTCAAACAGCTTGGCTACGAATAAGCGGTCAATGGTGAACGATGGGCGTGGTGACATATCCGGCGGGCGCCTGAGCGGTGCGCCGGGCAAAGCATAGCGCATTCGCGGACGACAGCTCATGGCCGCTCCTTCACGCAACCGGGTCGATGCCCAGCCGGCATACATTCTGCACAGTTACCCCTTCCGGGAAACCAGCCTGATCATCGAAACCTTTTCGCGCGACTATGGACGCATTGCCCTGCTGGCGCGCGGCGCGCGGCGTCCGCGTTCGGCCATCCGCGGGCTGCTGATGGCCTTTCAACCGCTCGAACTCGGCTGGGCCGGCAAAGGCGAGGTGCCGGCGCTGATGAAGGCCGAATGGCTGGGCGGACAGCCGCTGCTCACCGGTAAGGCGCTGTTTTGCGGCTACTATCTCAACGAACTGCTGATCCACCTCCTGCCGCGCGAAGACGCGCACACGCATCTATTCTCCGTCTATGCCGAAACGCTGCGCCGCTTTGCCGGCGAACTGGCGGAAGCCGACCTGCGCCGCTTTGAATGCGCGCTCTTGCAGGCGCTTGGCTATGGCCTGACGCTGACGCACGATGCGCAGGGCGCGCCGATCGATCCTGAAGGCGATTACGCCTACGAAATCGAGCGCGGCCCGGTGCGGCTGCCGGCGCGCGGTGAAACGCCGCTTTCAGTACGCGGCAAAACGCTGCTCGACCTGGCGGGGGAGGATTTTTCCGACGCCCGTTCGCTGGCCGAGGCCAAGCCGCTGATGCGCGCGCTGATCGCCCATTACACGGGCGGCAGAGAATTAGAATCGCGCAAAATTTTCAAGGAGATACACGAATGATCGAACTGGGCGTCAATATCGACCACATTGCCACGATCCGCCAGGCGCGGCAAACCTACGAACCCGATCCCGTCTGGGGCGCCGTCGAAGCGCATCTGGGCGGTGCCGACGGCATCACCGTGCACCTGCGCGAAGACCGCCGCCACATTCAGGATCACGACGTTGAAAAGCTGCGCCTGCTCACGCAGATCAAGCTCAACCTCGAAATGGCCGCCACCGACGAAATGGTCGACATCGCCTGCCGGATCAGGCCGGAAATGGCCATGCTGGTGCCGGAAGGGCGGCACGAAATCACCACGGAAGGTGGCCTGAACATCGTCGGGCAGGAAGCCAAACTCAAGCGGGCGGTGGCCCGGCTCGGTGAAGCCGGCATCATCAGCAGCGTGTTCATCGACGCCGAACTGCCGCAGATCGAAGCGGCGGCGCGCATTGGCGCGCGGGTCTGCGAAATCCATACGGGGCCTTATGCGCACGCTTTCCACGCAAAAGGCCGGGATGCCGAAAGCCCCGCCGTGCTCGCCGAGCTGGAAAAAATCCGGAATGCCAGCGAAGCGATCCGCAGTCTGGGCATGCGCTTCAATGCAGGCCACGCGCTCAACTACTTCAACGTCCAGCCCGTGGCGCGGCTGCCCGGCATCCATGAACTGCATATCGGCCACGCCATTATCAGCCGCGCCGTATTTACCGGGCTGCGCGAAGCGGTGCGTGAAATGAAGCGCCTGATGCGCGAGGCGCAGGCGTCCGTCAATCCCGTCAATCCGGCAGCGCAGGCCGCCGCGTCATGATCGCCGGCATCGGTACGGATATCGTCGCTGTCGCCCGGCTCGGCCGGCTCTACCGGCGCTACGGTGAACGGCTGCTGGACAAGCTGCTGGCGCCCGGCGAGCGCGCCGCTTTTGACCGCGCAAGCGCCTCTGTCGATGTCGCCGAATCCGCCGATCCCGTTGATTCGACTGGCTCAGACGATTCGGCCGCGCCTGCCTTTGTGCGCCCCGCGCGTTTTCTTGCCAAGCGCTTCGCCGCCAAGGAGGCGCTGGGCAAGGCGCTCGGCATCGGCGTGGCCGCGCCGGCCACACTGCCCAACGTCCGCGTGATGCACGATGCGACCGGACGCCCCGGTTTTGAATTCGCGCCCGAATTGGCAGCCTACCTCGCCGAACGCGGCATCGGCCGGGCGCATCTTTCGCTCAGCGACGAGGCCGACTACGCCGTCGCCTTCGTTATCCTCGAAAGCGCGCCACCCCTGCCAGCAGCGCCCGAAAAACCGGCGCCCGCGGGGATTACGGGCTCAGAGGCTGAACGGCAATGAATCCCGCCGCCTTTTCCCCAAACGCTGCCGCATGCGCCCCCGCGCATACGCCGCTGCGCGGCCCGCTGATGATCGACATTGCCGGAACAGCGCTGACGGCGCTCGAACGCGAACGACTTGCCCATCCCCTCGTCGGTGGGCTGATCCTCTTTGCCCGCAATTACGCCTCGCCCGAACAGCTCGCCACCCTGTGCGCGGAAGTCCATGCGCTGCGCACGCCGCCCCTGCTGATCGCCATCGACCACGAAGGCGGCCGCGTACAGCGCTGCCGCGAAGGCTTTACCCGCCTGCCGCCCATGCGCGCGCTCGGCCGCTTGTGGGAATGCGCGCCGGAGGGAGAAGCAGGAAGCGTAGGAACAGCAGGAAAGGCAGACGAAGCAGACAAGGCAGGAAAAGCGGCGGCCTGCCGGGCTGCCTTCGACATCGGCTTTGTCTTGGCTGCCGAACTGCTCGCTTGTGGCGTCGATTTCTCCTTTACGCCGGTGCTCGACCTCGACTGGGGGCGCAGCCGCGTCGTCGGCGACCGCGCTTTTCACGGCAATCCGGCGGCAGTTACCGAACTGGCCGGCGCGCTGATCGCCGGCCTGCGCCACGCCGGCATGGCCGCCTGCGGTAAGCATTTCCCCGGACACGGCTGGGCCGAAGCCGACTCACACGTTGCCGTCCCCGTCGATACGCGCACTCTGGCGGAGCTGCAAACCGACATCGAACCTTATCGCCGGCTGCGGCTTGACGCCGTGATGCCGGCGCACGTCATCTACCCGGAGGTTGACGCACGCCCCGCCGGATTCTCGAAATACTGGCATCGCTATCTGCGCCACGTGCTGAAATTCAACGGCGCCGTGTTCAGCGATGACCTATCCATGCAGGGCGCCGGCGTCGCCGGCGACATCGTTGCGCGGGCGCAGGCCGCCTGGTCGGCCGGCTGCGACATGCTGCCTGTCTGCAACGCCCCGGACGCAGTTGGCGATCTGCTCGCGCGCTGGCATCCCCGCCTGGTCAAGCGGCGCGCCCGGCGTATCGACAAACTGTTCCCCGCCCCAAAAGTGACGCCTGAAGCGCTCTTCAATTCGCCGCATTACCGAGCCGGCATCAGCGCCGCGCGGCAATTGCTGGCGTAGTCGCCGCCGCCGCGCACTGCATGATGCCGGCCTGAGGCTGCGGCCTCCTCGCTGACGCAAAAACAGGGGCAAGGAAAGCTTGGAGGCAAAGCGCCTGAAAACCGTCGGACGTAGACCCATCGCCGTCGGCAGATGACGGACCGCGAACTTCATCCGCGCCAGCCACTCCACCTGCCCTAAACCCCGCGTAAAACGGGCCTCTCCGGAAGGGCTGCCCGCTAACCCAGTGTTTACGCGGGTTTCCGGCCCACCTGCCCGAAAACGCCCTATTGACGCGGGCTTGCGGGCGGCCAGTTCAGCCAGTTGAGCAGCACATCCAGAACACGCAGACAGCAATGCCGCTGCGGAAAATAAGTAGTGCCTTGTAGCTGCCGCAGCAAACCACGGTTCAGCAATACAGCCGCCACAGAAAAAGCGAAGGGCGAAGTTTCCGCAAAGCGCGGATAAATCTTGGTTTGCCATCTTGAACGCCGCGTAGCTAGCCCACATTTCTCACACCCTCACGGTTCGGCCCCCGTTGGCGCGGCTTTTTCCTTCACGCGTTGCCGTGACCGCGAGGATTCAGGCCCGCGAGCGGCCAATGGAGTGCAGGCGGGTGAGGTTCTGCGGGCGGTCAGGTGCGTTGAGGGGGCAAGCGGCGCTGTTTGGGCATGAGACCGCCTCGCGCGAACGGGAGCGCGATCGGATCAGCAGGGCCACGGTGGCGTGGCGGATCAGCCGGGGGCGAGTCTGGCCTGGGCCAGGCGCCAGGTGGTCTGGAACGGATGACTGCTGGCCATGCTGACATGGATGCGGCGCACGCTGATCTTGACCCGTGCGCCGATCTTGAGCAGTTTCAGGCGCAGGCTCTCGCAGGTGGCCTCGGCCAGTTCGGTGCCAGCCAGCCCGATGCGGCACAGCGCTTCGAGCATGACGTAGGCGAAGGAGGCGAACCACAGCCGCAGCTGATTGGCCCGCATCGTCGCCGTTGAGGTGCGATCGGCGAACAGGTGTAGCTGGCACTCCTTGATGCGGTTCTCCATTTCGCCTCGGGCGCAGTACAGCGCCTCGTACAGTTCGCGTGCCGGCCAGCGCTGAGCGTCCAGGCTGGTGACGATGAAGCGCGGATTGGCCTTGCCCGGCAGCTGCTCGGCCTTGCCGACGACCCGCCGGGCGCACGACCAGCTGTCAAGGGTGCGGTAGGTGAAGTCGCGAAACCGCCGTGCGGGCTTGCCGGTCTGGGTGCATTCGGCCTGCGCCTGGCTCATCTCGGTTTCGATCTGGGCCTTGAGCCGGTCGTTCTTGGCCAGCCCGAAGACGAAGTCGATGTGCGTCTGCTCGCACCAACTCATCAAGGCATCGCGCGCAAAGCCCGAGTCGGCACGCAGCACGATGCGCACCTCCGGCCAGTGGCGGCGGATCTGGGTGACGATGCGTTCGAGTTCATCGATGCTGCCCGCCGAGGCATCCGTGTTGGCCCGGCGCAGCTTGGCGGCGAGCAGATGTCGGCCGCAGAAGATGTACAGCGGCAGGTAGCAGTAGCCGCCGTAGTAACCATGGAAGAAACGCCCTTCCTGCTGGCCGTGCAGCGGGTCGTCGGTGGCGTCCAGATCGAGGATGATCTCGTCAGGTGCCTGCTCCTGCGCCTCAATGAAGCACGCGACGAACAGCGACTCGAAGGCCGCCGGATCGTGAGCGATCTTGTGATAGCGCGAACCGTCCTTGGTGTCGGGGGCATGTTCGAGCCGGTTCAAGGTCGACTTGCCCGCCAGCGGCTCGCAGCCCTTGCGCCGAGCGCTGAGCTTACCGGCCAGCGTGGCCAGTACCGGGTCACGGCGCAATTGATCGTGATCGTTCAGGTCCTCGTAGCCCAGCGCGATCCCCACGATCCGTTGCATCACCAACGTGTGCACCGTGTGTTCGATCAGCTCCGGATCGCGCCCATCCTCGAAGCAGGCCGCCACCCGTTCGGTCAGCCGCAAGGTGCGATCGACCTCGCGCAGCAACAGCGCGCCCGCATCCGAACTGATCTGCCCTCCGTCGAAATCCACCGCCACCTGGCGGCCATCAATACGCTTCGCGCATGGGCTGACTACGGTACACTGTGTCGGCATCGCGGCTTCCTCAGAGATATGGTTAAGTCGTTCTCGCAAAAAAACTTTCTTATATCTCCGGCCGCGATGCACCTTCTATCTGTGAGAAATGCGGGCTAGCTGCCAGCGCATCATCGGCGCACCACCGGTCACGCGGGAGCGAAACATCACTTCGGCTGTTGTCGCTTCGACAGTGTTTTGCGTTGCACTACTGGCTGTAGGGGGAGGAAGCATTACCGACTGAATCCTGCCACCGGTAGCCGCAGACCCGCCATAACCACGTCACAATATCTGCCATAACGCTTGCTCTATGAACACGTTCTAAGCGCCCAGCCTGGGGTCGTAGAAGCGATGACGGTTATAGTATAGGCTGGTGGCTTTATCGTGCCACTGTCCTGGCAAGCGCAGCGTCTGCTCGAAGTGTTCGGGGTCGGCGTTAAACTCTTCTTCGATGTTGCCCCAGGGGTCGTAGCGCGCCGCCCAGATGACCTGTCCCTTGTCGTCGGTCAAAGCCAGCGGCGCGCCGATCTGGTCACAGTGAAAGTAACGGATCTGCAGGGCGTTTGAGGCGCGCGCGTGTTTGCCTTCACCTTCGTGTTTTCCTTCCCGTTCGCCTTCATCCTCCTCTTCCCGGAGTCCGCCCTGCCTGAGAACGTGTTCATAGTCTCTGCTGTAAAGTATCGTTATGAACAGAAAAGCCTACCCAAGCGATATAAGTCGCACACAATTTGCTACTCTTCTTCCTCTTTTGGAAAGTGCTCGCAGACGCACAGCACCGCGCAAAGTGGACTTGTACGATGTCTTTTGTGCCATTCTCTATCTTCTATGCAACGGCTGTGCCTGGCGTGCCTTACCGGGCGATTTTCCCAAATGGCGCACCGTTCATTCCTACTTCCAAAGATGGAGTGAGCCCCGCGAAAGTGGCATCAGTCTCCTTGAGGAAGCGTTAAAAAAAATCAGGTGGCCGCAGCACGTCGCAAGCAGGGACGCCATGAAGCAACCACTTTCCTGATTATTGATGCGCAGAGCGTGAAGAACACGGATACCGCCATGGAAAAAGGCTACGATGCGGGCAAGAAGGTTAGCGGTATCAAGCGACATATAGCGGTTGACACGCAAGGTTTGCCGCATGCCCTTGCGGTAACGACGGCGGATGTTACGGATAGAAAAGGCGGCCTGGTGGCATTGGAACGTGACAGAGATAATCTTGGTGCGGTACAAAAAGTCCTTGCCGACGGAGGTTACACGGGTCAGGCATTTGCTTCGTCGGTACAGGAGTTGATTGGTGCGGAAGTAGAGATTGCCAAACGAAACGAATTGCAGCGTTTTGCGGTATTGCCAAAGCGATGGGTAGTAGAGCGCAGTTTTTCCTGGTTGGAAAAGAACAGACGGCTTTGGAAAAACTGCGAGCGTAAGTTGAGTACCAGTCTGCAAATGGTAGTTTTGGCTTTCTTGGGAATCCTGCTACGAAGACTATGAACACGTTCTGAGAATGCTTTCGGCCTGTTCCTTGATCTGTTGCTGTAGCTCGCGTACCTCTTCGCTGCCCAGCTGTGCAAGGCTGTTCATTACGCGCGCTATGGCTTCTTGCGCTTCGCTTTGCTCTTCCGGCTGCGCACAAGCGGGTTGGTAGAGTTCGATAAGCGGAGTAAAACTGTATTCATCCTCATAGACGATGTGTGTTGTGCCCGTAGGGCTTTTGATCTGAACCAAATGATCCCCGTCCCAGCCGTAATACGTGGTTTGTTCGTTGATGGGCTGTGCGTTGGTGGGACTTCTGACCAGACAGGTTCTTGTCGGGCATTTGTGTTTGACAAATATGAGCAAGTATCAGGTATGAAATTCCGTTTTATGTTTTTTGATGCCCTGAAGCCCTTGTATTTAGGGCATTTCCGGACATTTTATGTTTTCTGCCTTGTTTGCACAGCCATTTTACATCAGTGAATCGGGCATTTATGCCCGACAAAAAGCATACCCTGAAATACTCTATCCACGGAGGGTTCGGAGGAAAGCTTATAATAATAGCAATTGTAGTATAAGTCTATATCCGCCGCATAGCGTAAATTATAGTGGACAAAATAAAACAATTAAACCACGAAAGGTTTAGCAAAGAAGCAAAAAATAATAGGATTAATTTCTGATTAGGAAATTCTCGAAATAGTAACCACATGTAACTCTCATGTAATACAAAGCCAACAATTGCTCCAGCTGCAATAGACATAATTGCTACAACAATAAATCTTCTTTTTTTTGAAATTAAAATTGATACTAGGAAATTTATAACTGAATTTAATGTACAAAAAAACAGCAGTCCATTCAATCGAAAAGATGGAATGGAGCTTAACCATTGGTAGTTAATTAATGTCAATAAAATCAAAACAAAAAATATTGATTTTTTCATTTATTTTAAACTTGGGAAATGAAGATTGCCCGGAAAATAGCTTGGCTTAAACCCCAGAAATAATCCTGACCTTTTTAGCACTTCACTAACACTTGCGGCACAAAGCATAGGACTTCCTCCAACATCTTCAGCAAGAAAGATTAGTTTGTCTTCTTGCTCTTTTGTAGTTTTTGTGCAGGAAAAATGGACAGAGTCGCCTTGGTTTGTGTGATACTTAATATAACTTAATATATCCCAATTATTTTCATCCAGAATATCATCTTTTGTAAGCAGATACGATGTACCTGATGGATGCGTTAAAGTAGTGTCGTAAGATCCTCCTGGGTCATACAGCCATTTTCCACGAGAGGAATTATTCCCATATAGTGCGGCATGCAGGCCGATACCTGTGTTGCCTCCTCTCGCTATAACTAGGCAAGTCTCCAACCCCCACGGATCCATCCACTGTACCGGATTTCTGACATAACTGGAGAGATTGATTCCGCCCTTGAGTCCGATGGGATCCTGACTGATATAAGCGCCCAGCCTGGGGGCGTAGAAGCGATGTCGGTCATAGTACAAACTGGTGATGCAATCATGGAACTGCCCAGGCAAGCAAATGTTCTGGGAAAGGTATTCTAAATCGGTATTATGCTCCTCAACAAGATTAATTTTACTTCTGCCGTAATTACCAAACCATAATTTTTAAAATTATTCTTTCTTATCTTGATTATTTTCCATCTCCTCTAATAAAACTAGATACTTAACATCTATAAATTTAAGTATACAAAAAATAATATAAAGCAATAATATAAAGACTAAAACGGCCCACCAGCTATTTTCAAAATACTGCTTTACAATTATATAAATTAAATATAAAAATGCAAAACATAATGAACCAACTATAAACTCAATAATAAATTTCATTTTTCGCACTTCTCTTTCTTGTTAGTTAATGCGCATTTAGCCAAACCTTTCCCAGTTTGCCATGTTGCCCAAGTTGTTATTTAGTTGGTTATAATTTTTTATGTATAACTATTGCATTTTTAATAACTTTTGCTATTGCCTTGGTTATTTTTTTAATTATCTTCAAGATATTCTATCTTAGCTATGCATTTATAGGAATCTTTCTTTGTATACGCTTTAAATGTAAGTAAAGCATAAGTTGGCTTATTTTTGAAAATTTCATTTTTCTTTTTGACGTTTTTTGAAAAAATAAGAATTTCATTATTCTGATAAATACCATGAACATGGCCCAATAATATTTGATCACGGTATTTTCTATTTATTTCTACAGAAGAAAAATGAAAAGACCCAATACCTTCCTTAAGAATATTTTCAATAGATGTTTTAAATCTAGGTGTTGATAAAAGAGCTGGCACACTAAAAGAAAAAGCTAAGCCCGTACTTTTAAAGCTAGTTCCATCCCAATAGCCGACTTCTGTCATCCAATAATACTCAGGATGTTCGCCGCCGCCTCTTTCCCATTGAGATTTTGCTGTCTTAAATGGAAATGCAGAGCCAAAATCCTGCTTTCTAACAATTACAGCACAGTCAAGATCCGATAAATTTTTTGTAAGACCAGTTTTTGCATATGAATGCTGTGTGCTAACAATCACTAAGAAAAATATTATTCCTGATATAATGTTTCTCATTTATAAAACAAACTCACTCTTTATTTTTTTTAGTGTTTCTGGAAATATCTCTACTTTCTATGTTTATTTTAAATATTTTAGAAATCACTTGATCTTTAAAAAATAAAAAAATTGACATAAATATTATTAAAATAAAAGCTCTTAAAATAATATTAAATAAGTCTATAAACATAAGTTTTATAAATGTTGAAAATCCCAAGCTGTCTACAGATTTTAGTTGAACTAATAAATCTTGATCTAAAATAATTCTGTATACATATTTTGGATTAAAAAAAATCAATACAAAAATATAAAAAAATAATGCTGCCATTTTATTTTCTAGTAGTTTTTTATTAACTAAAAATACCCCTGCAAAACTAATAACTGCACTAAGTATTATTTGGCAAAACCATGCAAGTCCTATATAGTCCGAAGCAATAAGTGATATTGTTGCAATAGATATCAACCAAAAAATTAATGACAAACCAAATAATACTTTAAATAATTTCATTAAATGGCCTTTAAGGCTAGTTGGTAGATAAAAGTATTGAACAATTACGGGCTGGCAAAGCTATAAAATACCCATAAGAAACAGCAGCATTTGCTATTAAACTTTCTCCGAATCCTTGTTCTATAACAGTAGATACAGGACTAGATGCATATATAGCAGTTTTTTTAGCCGCAAGCGCTAATTTAGCTGCTTCTGGTGTTATTTGCTCACGCTCAACTTGATCTGCAATTTCTTTTTCAGCTTTACACATTAAAGTATCTTGTTCTTTTTTATGGCTTTCCCTTTTTCTACATTCTCTTTCCAATCAAATATATCTTTAGCTTTATCCCACCAACCTTTTATTTTCCCAATGTCGGTAGTTTTTACCTGAGTTGGATCCAAACCCCACGGATCCCCCCACTGCATCGGATTTCTGACATAACTGGAGAGATTGATCCCGCCCTTGAGTCCGATCGGATCCTGACTGATATAAGCGCCCAGCCTGGGGTCGTAGAAGCGATGACGGTTATAGTACAAACCGGTAATGCGATCATGGAACTGTCCGGACAAGCAAATGTTCTGGAAAAGACCTTCCAGCAAAACATTATACTCTTATTCCTCAGCAAAATTTCCTTAAGCAATTAAGCCATTATCTTTTATGCAAAATACACATTCAAATATCACGGTCCTCCCAATCAGCAATTAAACCATTTATAATCAATATAAGTCCTACTATAATAGATATAATCCAAAAATTTATCTTAAAGATATAGCTGCCCAATCCACCGACCAGTAATGAAATGGTAAACCAAATAAAAATATAATCTCTCTTTTTCATCAAGGACATCCACAAGTAATATTTACAGAGCCTCCACCGGTTAAATTAGCACCAACTGCATTTACAGTTTGGTTAGTCCGGCCTGCCGCAGCTTGAATAGCTTCGTCTGTACCATATTTATTTAATAAATCTTCATAAGTTTTGATACGATAATTAGAGCCTGCTAATGGGCCTCGCATAACCCGTTTTAATCCATTTCTAAAAGTCATTGCTGCTGCACCATTCATCGCTATAGCAGCTCCAACTTTTGCAATGCCAGCATATACCATGCGTCCTGCTCCAAGACCAAATGAAGCCCATTCCCCTGCTAAATATGCTTTTGAACATCTGTTTACACCACCATCAATACCCATTGCTTGGCGTGCAAGAGGGCCTAAACCAAATGATGCAGAGTCCGCAATCGCAGTTGTAAAATCAAGAATTGGCCCCGGAATAATTGGCAAATCTGCCACAGAAAATAGCCCCCACGGATCCATCCACTGTACCGGATTTCTGACATAACTGGAGAGATTGATTCCGCCGTCAAGTCCGATCGGATCCTGGCTGATATAAGCGCCCAGCCTGGGGTCGTAGAAGCGGTGGCGGTTATAGTACAGGCCGGTGATGCAATTATACTACCGGCTAGGCTGGTACTAATGCTAATTTAAATTTCATGTATACTAATTATCACAAAAACTATGGCTTATGTTGGTTAGCAGTCCTTTTTTAAACTCAAAACATACTTCATTAAAAGAAATATGCTCGCCAATATCTTTTACAATAATTTTAGTATTATCTGTCTTTTCAATATTTTTTAGTAAGTCAAGCACTTCTCTTTTGCTTTTATTTCTTAGTAATTGAAAAATTATTTGAATATAAACATCAGAATTATCTTTTATCTGATCAATTTCTTTCTCTAAATATCCATTAGTAACGTCTTTGTCTAGGTTTTCATAAAAAGAAAATACCAGCAAAATTCCCATTAAAACTAAAATAATATTTTTCATACTATCCCCTTATGGTAATCCAGCAGAAACGGCATCCTTTGCAAAACTTCTGCAATGATTAGGAGAAAAAGGATTCCAACTATATGGTTTTCTTTCCAGATTATTTGCTATATTTTCAATATACTCATAAACGTTTTGTTCATTAGAATTGGAATTACAAGTAAGGGTAACTTTTGTTCCTGCTCCTGCCCTTTTTGATAAGGCAGCAGTTAATCGATCCATAGATTTTTGTGTAGGGTTCCCATCTTTTATGATTAAATCGGGCATACTTATTCTCCTAATATTTCCTTGGCTAGATGGAAGTTTTTGCCCTATCAAATTTCCACTTGAATATCTGCCATACTCATAATAACGGGTTTTCCCTGTTAAACCAATTCCTAAGACTCCTGCATGCCCGCCAAGAAGAGTGTTGGTTTTGCCTTCTGTGTACGTAATAGGGTAGTCAGGAAAATGTACATAACATACCTCCAACCCCCACGGATCAATAGCCCCGAAAGGATTATGCGGATACCTATAGGGCTGCATTCCTCCTGCCAACCCAATCGGATCTTGACTGATATAAGCGCCCAGCCTGGGGTCGTAGAAGCGATGGCGGTTATAGTACAGGCCGGTGGCTTTATCGTGCTGCTGCCCGGGCAAGCGCAGCGTCTGCTCAATGTGTTCGGGGTCGGCGTTAAACTCTTCCTCGATGTTGCCCCAGGGGTCATGACGGGCAGCCCAGCACACGGTGCCGGCCTCATCAGAAAGCGCCAGCGGCAAACCAACGGGGTCACAATGATAATAATAAACCCGCAAGGCCCCATCCGCTACGGGAGCCGATGTGAGGCCTGCCGGTAAAAAGTCTCCCGCCTGTCCGGGTACTTCCTTCTGAGCAAACGCCTCCTTCTCATTTAGCCCGGCCAAAGCCTTAGCCTCTCCCGCCACTCCGGACACCCCCGCCAGGCCAGCCGACCGGAACGCCTGCCGAAGGAGTGCCTCCAGATGTTCTACCTGCGCACTGTTGCCGAAAGCAGCCATACTCTCGCGCATCGCCTCAATAGCCTGTGCCTCCTCCTCCGGCGCCTGAGCAAATGAAGCTGACTGAATTAAGTAATATTTAAATCTAATAATGCCTACAATTTCATCAATTATTTTTTAAATAAGTATAAAATTTTGACTAAAAAGTACTACAAAAAAGAATTAAGCAAAATAAACGAAGTTTCACCATCTATATATTTTAAAATTATAATTGATAAAAAATGGAGTAGCTAGTAAAAAAATTAAAAAACATCCCCAGCTTCCTTCAAAACTAATTAGTTTTATTAAACAACATAAAATAATATAAATAAATATAGTACTAAATGCTAATAAATTTGACTTGTCCATAAGTTTGTCTTAGAAAATTATTAAACGTCTAGTTAACATTATAAGCATTCTTCTGTTAAAAAATTAGATATAGTTGCCTTGGCATTTAAATAATATGTTCCTTGTATTCTATTTGCACATTCATGATTCATTTCGCAATTTTCTATATCCTTAATAAGATCAGGCATGCTATGTTTTATGTAACACACTAGCTCTTTGTTATCTGCAAACATGGTTTTTATCTTACCTAACTCGGTAATTCGTGCAATTGCCCTTATTGCTATTTGCTGTGTAGCTAAGTTATTCATATGGCTAATTGTGTATTCATTGTTTTTTGATATTCCATACCGATAACCAGCAAAAAATATTGCTATAATTAATAAAATTATAAAAATAAATTTTTTCATAGTTTTCCTGGGACCTCATAGCCTGGAAGCAAGCCCATATCTATACTTCTAAGTTTAACATCAACACATACTTCGTTTGGTGATAATTCTGAAGGCGAGGGTGGCCTTATTATTCCTATACCTCGCGAATCTAGTATTATAATATCTGGAGGAATAAAGGCATGCCCTGTTTTACTATTCCTCTGCTTTGAACAAATCAAAGCCTCATCTACACGTTTTTCAACATCATTCTTCCCAGAAATATAATTAATAAACTCTGAAAAAGAATCTGCTACTTCTTGGATCTTATTTTTTATATTATCCCATCCATTTGCAATTTTCTGGGTAGATGTAATATCTGGTTTTGGAAAATTTTCTTGTCCTCTATTCCATCCTCGCCATCCAGATTTTTTAGTCTCCACGGATCGCTCCACTGAAGGGGATCATGGACATAAGCGGAGAGATTGGTTCCGCCGTCAAGACCGATAGAATCCTGACTGATTTTCCGATGTGGACTTCCGTGTCAGAAAATATCCGCAAGTTGCTCCGGCAATACATAACATCCCGTTGAATGCCAAAAAAATGACAACAAGAATCGTCATGCCACGAATTCCAGAAAAATCTACCGCTCTACCGAGAGCCTCGCAAACAAAATTCAGTATGCCGGCCAAGATTGCTGCCAGAAAAGCCATTGATGTTCCCATAAGAATTTTTCTGCGAGGCGTCAAATATGCCGTGACAAATGCCGCCAAGGCAGGCGCTCCCCACAAAAAGAATGCTAGAACCTCGGTAAATTGATTTGCCCACAGTGAAATAAACCACGTGGCATAAGCGAGACATACAATCACAGCTCCGAGCCCCCAAGCTTTTACCATAGAGTGTGTCACGGCGACCTCCTATACCCAGGCTCACCTGGTTGAGGGCCTGGATTGACCGGCCAGTTCGGCCAGTTATCGCGTGGAACGGAAATACCGCATGCATTTATTGCTTGCTCGGCGCAATGACAACAATTGAAACCAGTGAAATCATACTGACTTGCTTGACAGCGTTGCATTTCCCTCTTTATACACATGTCGTTCTCATTTCCGTTCGTGGAACTACAATTCTTCGGCCACCAATCTGGTGCAGGGTCTTGGTGTGTCCCGCTCGGATCAAAACTGGACGTGTCATTGTTATCGCCGTTGAATCGAACAAAACAGTGACGAGCGTAAGGAACAGGCATTGGGTAGAAAGGCCTCGTACACAATTCAGCATAAAGACCTAGAGGATCGACGAAGAGTAGCGGATTATTCTGGACATAGGCATAAGTATTAATTCCGCCGTCAAGTCCGATCGGATCCTGGCTGATATAAGCGCCCAGCCTGGGGTCGTAGAAGCGGTGGCGGTTATAGTACAGGCCGGTGGCTTTATCGTGTTGCTGCCCCGGCAAGCGCAGCGTCTGCTCGAAGTGTTCGGGGTCGGCGTTAAACGCTTCCTCGATGTTGCCCCAGGGGTCGTAGCGTGCCGCCCAGATGACCTGTCCCTTGTCGTCGGTCAAAGCCAGCGGCGCGCCGATCTGGTTACAGTGAAAGTAACGGATCTGCAGGGCGTTTGAGGCGCGCGCGTGTTTGCCTTCGCCTTCGTGTTTTCCTTCCCGTTCGCCTTCATCCTCCTCTTCCCGGAGTCCGCCCTGCCTGAGAATGCTTTCGGCCTGCGCCTTGATCTGTTGCTGTAGCTCGCGTACCTCTTCGCTGCCCAGCTGTGCAAGGCTGTTCATTACGCGCGCTATGGCTTCTTGCGCTTCGCTTTGCTCCTCCGGCTGCGCACAAGCGGGTTGGTAGAGTTCGATGAGCGGAGTAAAACTGTATTCATCCTCATAGACGATGTGTGTTGTGCCCGTAGGGCTTTTGATCTGAACCAGATGATCCCCGTCCCAGCCGTAATACGTGGTTCGGGTTGTTTCCGTGGGCGCCGGCGGGGTTTGCGGCGCTTGCGCGGTTTGCATCGTTTGTCTGTGCGATGATTGCAATGCCTGCGGCGCCTGTGATGCCTGAAGCGTTTGTGTTTCCTGAAGGTCGCCGTCCCGGCCGTAGGCGGTCTGTTCGTTGATGATGGGTGCGCTGGTTTCTGTTCTGGTTTGCCTGGCCGGGCGCGTTTCTTCTCCGGGGCGTGCGGTTTGCGTGGTTGTTGTTTCGTAGGCGATGACGGTTTGACTCAGCCGCCGGCCGAAGGGATCGTAACGGTAAATGCTGGTGTAGGCGGGACGGCCGTGCGCGTCGAACTGACGCACTTCAATGAGCCGGTTATCGACATCGTAGAAGAGTTCCTGACGCCCGCCCTCCTTAAGGGAATCGGCGCCGATGCGGTTGCCCTGGGCATCGTACCGGTAGGCGGCCTCATCGCTGTGTCCGATGCGGTTGTCCGGCCAGCAGGCGATGCTGCCCGCTGTCGCCCCCTCTCCCTCTATCTGCACAGGCGCCATCATGGGGTCTGACGGCACGTGTGGAAGGTGTGTGCGGACAGGCGATTGCCCGGCGGCCCGGAGAAGGGATTGGGATTGGAGTTGTGATTGAAGTTGGGGTTGTTGAGGCTGGGGCTGGAATTGGGATTGGGGGTGAGATTGGGCGTAGGTGCGCCCGCCCGCAGCTTCTCCGGGATGCGACCACGGTAGCCGGTTGCCGGCCGGGTCGAAATGCCAGTGCAGGGCACGGCCGGAAGGGCCGCTGCCGGTCTCCCCAATGAGCCGGCCGGATGCATCGTAGGCGTAATGCAGGACTTGGGGATGGGTCTGGCCCTGGGTGAGGCCGGTAAGCTGACCCAGGGCATCGTACTGATACCGGCGTTTGTAGAGCTGTCCGATGAGCGGCGCCGGGATGCTGGCGGCATTGCCCAGCTGCCAGTGCTCTCCTTCGGTCTGCCCCCTCAGGGTGAATGTCTGGATGCGTTCGGCGCCGTTCTTGTAACGGCGGCGGGTTTCCCGGTGCAGGGCGTCGCGTTCAAGGCTGAGGACTTCTTCTCCGTTCAGGAGGAGGCCATGCAGGTGACCGGCGCCATAGCGCAGGTAATCGACCCGGCAGATGGCCTGCTCGCTGGCGGTGCGCCTGCCCAGCGGGTTGAGGGTGTGGCGAATGGCGTGCTCGTATTCGACGGGCGGCGGGGCGCCATCCGTCGCGAAGTTGCTCTGCGCATAGAGCCTTTGCGTTTCTCCGGTCAGACGTCCGAGGCTATCGTACGCCATGCATAGCTCGCTGCACAGGCGGGGGGTCTCCTGACCGGGCTGCTGCAGGGCGTGCGTGACGCGGTTTAAGGCGCCGGCCTTGTCGTAGTGAAGATGGGCGATGCGCTGGACGGTGCCTTGCGATCCGTGCTGGCTGCTCAGGATTCGGGTGAGATAACCGGCCTTGTTCCACTGGTAACAGTGGCGGCGGCCCTCTCCGTCGTGATGGGCGATGAGATGACCTGCCGCATCGTACTGGTAGCGTTGTACTCTGCCGTCAAAGCCGGTCTCTTCGATGAGCCGGTCCATGAGGTCGTAGGCGAAGCGGCTGACCGCGCCGTTCTCGTTGGTCAGTTCGATGAGGCGGCCGGCTTCGTCGTAGTGCATGCCGATGCGCTGGCCGCCGTGCCGGCGTTCAACAAGGCGGCCCCAGAGGTCGTAGCAGAGGCGGGTTTCGGAACCGGCGACGGCCTGGTCATGGGCATCCTGCTGCCAGAGACGGGTGATCTGGCCAAAGTCGTTCCACTGCTGGCATAGGCGCGATCCGTCAGGCAGACAGGTTTCGGTCAGCTGACCGGCTTCGTCGTAACGGTAGGCGGTGCGCTGGCCGAGGGCATCGGTCTCTTCGGTCAGCGCGCCGAAGAGGTCGTAGGCGTAGGCAGTGCGCTGCCCCGAGCAGTCGGTATGGCCGACAAGCTGGCCGGCCGCATTGTAGGCAAGATGCCGAATGCCGCCGCGGGCATCGATGATGCTGACGGGCAGATGGGCGGTGAGCGGGGCATTCTGTGGGTCGGGGTAGTGGTAGTGGGTGGTCAGCGCGGCCTCTTCGTCCTGGTCGGCCCCTTGCTGATGGATACGGCTCAGGCGGCCGAAGGCATCGTAGGCGTAACGTGTGGTGCGGCCGGCCTCATCGGTGGTTTCGGCAAGCTGGCCGGCGTCGTCGTAACGGGCGCGGCTGTAACTGCCTTCCGGGCCTTGCAGGCCGGTGATGCGCCCCTGTCCGTCACGGCGCAGATAACGGGTGCCGCCCAGGGGGTCGGTGAGGGCGGTGAGGCGGCCGAAGCTGTCGTATTCCATGCGCTCGATGCTGCCGTCGGCGCGCTGGTGTTCGGTCAGACGGGATAAGCCGCCGCTGCCGGTAAAGCGGTAGATGTCCTGCCGGCCCAGGCTGTCGGTCACTTCGGTGCGTTGGCGCATCTGTCCGTCGGGGGACGGGGGCTCGGAGAGGTAGGTGAAGCGGTAGTTCAGGCCCTGTTCGTTGTGCTGTTCGATGACGCGCGCCCCGGGCAGGGGGGTGCCGGATGCCTCGGCCTGGCCTTCGTAGCGGTAGCGGTGCCAGGGGCCGCCGCGATAGCGGTGGGCGCTCATCAGGTGGGCGGCGTAGGCAAATTCGCGGACACGCCTGCCGCTGCGGTCATGAACGCCGATGAGGTCGCCGGCACGGTCATAGACGTAGCGCACCAGGGGCAGGGGAACGCCGGTCGGCGGGTTCTCCCAGTCGATGCGTTCGAGCCGGATGCCGGTCTCCTGCTGCCAGCCGGCCTGGGCATTGTGGCCGGGGCCGGTCGGCGGGCGCGGCAGGGCCTCTCCCCGTGCCAGCGCTTGCAATCGCCGCTCGTGTTCCTGTTGCCAGGCAGCGGCGGCCCGGGTGTCAAGGCAGGTGTAGTGAAGACGGTAGCGCCGGCCTGTGCCGTCCGTAATGAGGCAGGGCAGGTGACCGGGCAAGTCGACCCGGTCAGCGGGTTTGCGCTGCTGTTGCCATTTGAGCGGCAGGGTGCGCTGTTCTGGCGGCAGGTCTTCGGCGTACAGGATCTTCTGTTCACGGCCGATAAGATCGCGTCGTGTAACCAGACGCCAGTATCCAGCTTCTCCAGGGGTGAAGTGCCAGAGGATGCGCCCGTCGCTGTCGCTGGCGATGATGTGATTGTCCGATCCGGCCCAGGCGACAGGAACATGATGCCATTGGGACTGGCTGTGCCAGGCCGGAAGGGGGGAAGCGTTCTCTGTGGCTATGGGTATAACCGAGGCGTCGGCATGGGCGGTACGCGCCGCGGGCAGGGTAGCGCTGGCCACCGGGATGGGGGAACGGGGCTGTAGCGCGGATGCGCTTTCCCCGAAGTGGTGTACGCCATGACCCTCTACAGGGGCTTGTGCCGGTGATGTGCTCTCAGGGCCGGCTTGACCGCCGCGCAGCAGGTAGATGTCTTCGCTGGGGCTGTAGAGGGCTTCTCCCGGGTGCAGCGGTGTCGGGAAGCGGAGGATGCGCCCGGCGCTGTCAAAGAGGCTCACTCCGTTTGTGTCCAGATGCAGGGAAAGTTCCAGGGCGCTCTTCCAGCCGTAGCCGAACAGACCGCAGGCGCCGCCCTGTTCGGCATTGACGTAGCTGGAGTAGTGCCTTTGCCAGATAAGGGACAGGGCGCCGGGCAGGGCGAAGTCTTGTTCTTCTTCTCCAACCAGTACTTTGGCGCCCAGCTGTGGATTGACCGGGGCGCCAACCTGTAGTCCGCCCGGACAGACCGAGCAGGCTACCGCCCCCTGGTCTCCTATCAGGACGCTCGAGGAGCCGCTCACGATCACTCCGTGTGATACCCCGTCTCCTAGGCGCGCCGCTGAACGTCCCATAGGCCATTTCCTTTCTGGTATCTGGCTAAATCAGATAATGATATTAAATCATGGTTTAGCCACCAGGGGCGAGTGTCCCTTGATCTTCAGTCCTGTTCTCTCCTGAAGCATCTGCTCAAAATTGCGGTAAGCCGGTTGTGGGAAGGCTGTTCGGGTAATCTTGATAATCCGGCCGTCTTTCAGGCGCACCTTTAGCGTGTCCAGCGCCTGGAACGGCTTGCGTTCAAACTCAATCCATAACCGCTCAATCTGTGAGTAAGAAATGTCGCGATAATGTCTCTGAAATGAACTGCGGTAACTGAAAAAGGTCTGGTTATACTGGATTTTAAAGGCTTCCAGTATATATATTACATATACGGTGACCAAATTCATTGCAATAAAAAACTTCCCTATTTCAATTGTTTCTTTTCTTCTAAACTCAAATTTAAATGCCCCTATTATTAATATAATATTAAATATAAGAAAAAATGTATAAAAAAACCATCGACCACCCAAATAGGCTCTAATCATTACTACATCATTATTCATGACAGTCATAGATTATTTATTGCACTTGTCAGTACAGGTCAGCGCCTCATAGGCGGTTGCGGCAACTGAGCCACCAACCGTTCCGGGCAAAAGAGCAGCATCGGTCGTGCGCCCAATGAACATCTTGCCGATGGATTTGGCTGAGACGTTCTGGATAGTGCCATTGCCAAGTTTGGTCATGTTGCTCTTGAAAATGGCATTCATGCTGTTTCTGCTATTTGTAATATTAGAGATCTTTGGTCTTTATGGTTATTAGTTTATGAAATATAATTAACAGAAAAATTGCAAGTAATGAAAATGGAAATATTAATATAAAATATACTAAAAATATATCGTCAAGATCAAAAGCATAGGTTGTATTATGACTAATAGAGTCAAATCTAATCTCGATGGGAGTTAATTTCTCCTTAATTATTTCAAAATTTGATATATTTTTCTGATTTATATTATGCCATTTTCTTTTAGACACTCCAACCTTATCTCCATAATATTTTTTCTGATTAACTTCATACTCATAAGTAATATGTACTTGTTTCTTGTCTTTGCTATATTCAATATTTATTAAACGACCTTTTGTAGGTTCCCATTTAACAACCTCTGAGTAGTTTAAATAATAACTCCAAAGCTCAGTAACTAAAAAGTAGGAAAAAACTGTCAAAATAAAGGCAAAAATCCATCCCCAAATGGATCTAGGCCATATTGCAAACTCTATAGTATCTATGATCTTAGAAGACATTTTTATTCACATTTTGGTTTGCATGTAAGACATGGAATTTCAGTAATATTCCCAATTAATGAACCTCCAATTCCTTGCCCAATTGTCGCAGGAGTTGTATTGGCCTGAATTGTTTTCAACATTTGCTGCCGTGCTGCAAATTTACCTGAGAAGACTTTTACAAAAATTATCTAATTCTTCCTGTTTTAGAATACCTTTATTATTTAATTTTTTCCATCCATATGTCCTACCAAAAATAAGCCCATCTAGATTTTTTGGACTTGTAGGACAACAAGACACTGTTGATGCTGGAATCTTTTGATATTGAATACACTGTTTGTTGTTATAGAATGTTGCAACTGGATTCATATCTAAATAAATATAATCGTATATATTATTATCTTGTTTAAAATTATAAATAACATCTATCCCGTCCATATTTAAATCAAAAAATTCATAATTAGAGTTTCTATAAGATAATGAGTTTATATTTTTGTTATACTCAATTGAAAACGATTCAGGAAGTGGGGCATATTTTGAATTAAACAACCTGGAAATTCCTGATATTTCATGAGAAGCTATTATTTTGTTTTTATAAACAACATAAATTGTTTTACCATCTTTAGAAAGTAGAATAGAAAACTTGCCAATTTTATGTAACTCCATTTCCTCTAATAGCCAAATTTCCTTTGATAACTCTAATGCCTTAAATAAACTATCTTTGTTTTCAGCTTTTAGTAATTCAGACTCATAAATTAAAGTAGTTTGTTTAGGAAAAAATGGCCACATCCAGTTAAAAATATTACCATCATAAATGATAAGTATTTCATTTTAAAACCCCTATATTTATATTGCATCTTTTTCCTAAAGCTTCCCAAGCATCTTCAAAATTTTGATATTGGTTCCAGTCCATTTGGTTAACACATTTTCCTAATATAGTTCGATCAGGCATTTTATGTTCACCAGTAGCTTGATAGTGAATAAAGTCATTTTTAACAATGCTTTGTAATCCAGAAGCAGCTGCGGGTGCTGCATTTGCTGGGACAGTTACCGCTGCAGTTGCATTTGGAAGTTTTGCCGCAACCCCTGCTGCATTTATCATGGTGTCACGGATATTGTCAGCCTGTGTAGGGATATTCTGCAACCCCCACGGATCCATCCACTGTACCGGATTTCTGACATAACTGGAGAGATTGATTCCGCCGTCAAGTCCGATCGGATCCTGGCTGATATAAGCGCCCAGCCTGGGGTCGTAGAAGCGGTGGCGGTTATAGTACAGGCCGGTGGCTTTATCGTGTTGCTGCCCCGGCAAGCGCAGCGTCTGCTCGAAGTGTTCGGGGTCGGCGTTAAACGCTTCCTCGATGTTGCCCCAGGGGTCGTAGCGTGCCGCCCAGATGACCTGTCCCTTGTCGTCGGTCAAAGCCAGCGGCGCGCCGATCTGGTTACAGTGAAAGTAACGGATCTGCAGGGCGTTTGAGGCGCGCGCGTGTTTGCCTTCGCCTTCGTGTTTTCCTTCCCGTTCGCCTTCATCCTCCTCTTCCCGGAGTCCGCCCTGCCTGAGAATGCTTTCGGCCTGCGCCTTGATCTGTTGCTGTAGCTCGCGTACCTCTTCGCTGCCCAGCTGTGCAAGGCTGTTCATTACGCGCGCTATGGCTTCTTGCGCTTCGCTTTGCTCCTCCGGCTGCGCACAAGCGGGTTGGTAGAGTTCGATGAGCGGAGTAAAACTGTATTCATCCTCATAGACGATGTGTGTTGTGCCCGTAGGGCTTTTGATCTGAACCAGATGATCCCCGTCCCAGCCGTAATACGTGGTTCGGGTTGTTTCCGTGGGCGCCGGCGGGGTTTGCGGCGCTTGCGCGGTTTGCATCGTTTGTCTGTGCGATGATTGCAATGCCTGCGGCGCCTGTGATGCCTGAAGCGTTTGTGTTTCCTGAAGGTCGCCGTCCCGGCCGTAGGCGGTCTGTTCGTTGATGATGGGTGCGCTGGTTTCTGTTCTGGTTTGCCTGGCCGGGCGCGTTTCTTCTCCGGGGCGTGCGGTTTGCGTGGTTGTTGTTTCGTAGGCGATGACGGTTTGACTCAGCCGCCGGCCGAAGGGATCGTAACGGTAAATGCTGGTGTAGGCGGGACGGCCGTGCGCGTCGAACTGACGCACTTCAATGAGCCGGTTATCGACATCGTAGAAGAGTTCCTGACGCCCGCCCTCCTTAGAACGTGTTCATAGTCTTCGTAGCAGGATTCCCAAGAAAGCCAAAACTACCATTTGCAGACTGGTACTCAACTTACGCTCGCAGTTTTTCCAAAGCCGTCTGTTCTTTTCCAACCAGGAAAAACTGCGCTCTACTACCCATCGCTTTGGCAATACCGCAAAACGCTGCAATTCGTTTCGTTTGGCAATCTCTACTTCCGCACCAATCAACTCCTGTACCGACGAAGCAAATGCCTGACCCGTGTAACCTCCGTCGGCAAGGACTTTTTGTACCGCACCAAGATTATCTCTGTCACGTTCCAATGCCACCAGGCCGCCTTTTCTATCCGTAACATCCGCCGTCGTTACCGCAAGGGCATGCGGCAAACCTTGCGTGTCAACCGCTATATGTCGCTTGATACCGCTAACCTTCTTGCCCGCATCGTAGCCTTTTTCCATGGCGGTATCCGTGTTCTTCACGCTCTGCGCATCAATAATCAGGAAAGTGGTTGCTTCATGGCGTCCCTGCTTGCGACGTGCTGCGGCCACCTGATTTTTTTTAACGCTTCCTCAAGGAGACTGATGCCACTTTCGCGGGGCTCACTCCATCTTTGGAAGTAGGAATGAACGGTGCGCCATTTGGGAAAATCGCCCGGTAAGGCACGCCAGGCACAGCCGTTGCGTAGAAGATAGAGAATGGCACAAAAGACATCGTACAAGTCCACTTTGCGCGGTGCTGTGCGTCTGCGAGCACTTTCCAAAAGAGGAAGAAGAGTAGCAAATTGTGTGCGACTTATATCGCTTGGGTAGGCTTTTCTGTTCATAACGATACTTTACAGCAGAGACTATGAACACGTTCTTAAGGGAATCGGCGCCGATGCGGTTGCCCTGGGCATCGTACCGGTAGGCGGCCTCATCGCTGTGTCCGATGCGGTTGTCCGGCCAGCAGGCGATGCTGCCCGCTGTCGCCCCCTCTCCCTCTATCTGCACAGGCGCCATCATGGGGTCTGACGGCACGTGTGGAAGGTGTGTGCGGACAGGCGATTGCCCGGCGGCCCGGAGAAGGGATTGGGATTGGAGTTGTGATTGAAGTTGGGGTTGTTGAGGCTGGGGCTGGAATTGGGATTGGGGGTGAGATTGGGCGTAGGTGCGCCCGCCCGCAGCTTCTCCGGGATGCGACCACGGTAGCCGGTTGCCGGCCGGGTCGAAATGCCAGTGCAGGGCACGGCCGGAAGGGCCGCTGCCGGTCTCCCCAATGAGCCGGCCGGATGCATCGTAGGCGTAATGCAGGACTTGGGGATGGGTCTGGCCCTGGGTGAGGCCGGTAAGCTGACCCAGGGCATCGTACTGATACCGGCGTTTGTAGAGCTGTCCGATGAGCGGCGCCGGGATGCTGGCGGCATTGCCCAGCTGCCAGTGCTCTCCTTCGGTCTGCCCCCTCAGGGTGAATGTCTGGATGCGTTCGGCGCCGTTCTTGTAACGGCGGCGGGTTTCCCGGTGCAGGGCGTCGCGTTCAAGGCTGAGGACTTCTTCTCCGTTCAGGAGGAGGCCATGCAGGTGACCGGCGCCATAGCGCAGGTAATCGACCCGGCAGATGGCCTGCTCGCTGGCGGTGCGCCTGCCCAGCGGGTTGAGGGTGTGGCGAATGGCGTGCTCGTATTCGACGGGCGGCGGGGCGCCATCCGTCGCGAAGTTGCTCTGCGCATAGAGCCTTTGCGTTTCTCCGGTCAGACGTCCGAGGCTATCGTACGCCATGCATAGCTCGCTGCACAGGCGGGGGGTCTCCTGACCGGGCTGCTGCAGGGCGTGCGTGACGCGGTTTAAGGCGCCGGCCTTGTCGTAGTGAAGATGGGCGATGCGCTGGACGGTGCCTTGCGATCCGTGCTGGCTGCTCAGGATTCGGGTGAGATAACCGGCCTTGTTCCACTGGTAACAGTGGCGGCGGCCCTCTCCGTCGTGATGGGCGATGAGATGACCTGCCGCATCGTACTGGTAGCGTTGTACTCTGCCGTCAAAGCCGGTCTCTTCGATGAGCCGGTCCATGAGGTCGTAGGCGAAGCGGCTGACCGCGCCGTTCTCGTTGGTCAGTTCGATGAGGCGGCCGGCTTCGTCGTAGTGCATGCCGATGCGCTGGCCGCCGTGCCGGCGTTCAACAAGGCGGCCCCAGAGGTCGTAGCAGAGGCGGGTTTCGGAACCGGCGACGGCCTGGTCATGGGCATCCTGCTGCCAGAGACGGGTGATCTGGCCAAAGTCGTTCCACTGCTGGCATAGGCGCGATCCGTCAGGCAGACAGGTTTCGGTCAGCTGACCGGCTTCGTCGTAACGGTAGGCGGTGCGCTGGCCGAGGGCATCGGTCTCTTCGGTCAGCGCGCCGAAGAGGTCGTAGGCGTAGGCAGTGCGCTGCCCCGAGCAGTCGGTATGGCCGACAAGCTGGCCGGCCGCATTGTAGGCAAGATGCCGAATGCCGCCGCGGGCATCGATGATGCTGACGGGCAGATGGGCGGTGAGCGGGGCATTCTGTGGGTCGGGGTAGTGGTAGTGGGTGGTCAGCGCGGCCTCTTCGTCCTGGTCGGCCCCTTGCTGATGGATACGGCTCAGGCGGCCGAAGGCATCGTAGGCGTAACGTGTGGTGCGGCCGGCCTCATCGGTGGTTTCGGCAAGCTGGCCGGCGTCGTCGTAACGGGCGCGGCTGTAACTGCCTTCCGGGCCTTGCAGGCCGGTGATGCGCCCCTGTCCGTCACGGCGCAGATAACGGGTGCCGCCCAGGGGGTCGGTGAGGGCGGTGAGGCGGCCGAAGCTGTCGTATTCCATGCGCTCGATGCTGCCGTCGGCGCGCTGGTGTTCGGTCAGACGGGATAAGCCGCCGCTGCCGGTAAAGCGGTAGATGTCCTGCCGGCCCAGGCTGTCGGTCACTTCGGTGCGTTGGCGCATCTGTCCGTCGGGGGACGGGGGCTCGGAGAGGTAGGTGAAGCGGTAGTTCAGGCCCTGTTCGTTGTGCTGTTCGATGACGCGCGCCCCGGGCAGGGGGGTGCCGGATGCCTCGGCCTGGCCTTCGTAGCGGTAGCGGTGCCAGGGGCCGCCGCGATAGCGGTGGGCGCTCATCAGGTGGGCGGCGTAGGCAAATTCGCGGACACGCCTGCCGCTGCGGTCATGAACGCCGATGAGGTCGCCGGCACGGTCATAGACGTAGCGCACCAGGGGCAGGGGAACGCCGGTCGGCGGGTTCTCCCAGTCGATGCGTTCGAGCCGGATGCCGGTCTCCTGCTGCCAGCCGGCCTGGGCATTGTGGCCGGGGCCGGTCGGCGGGCGCGGCAGGGCCTCTCCCCGTGCCAGCGCTTGCAATCGCCGCTCGTGTTCCTGTTGCCAGGCAGCGGCGGCCCGGGTGTCAAGGCAGGTGTAGTGAAGACGGTAGCGCCGGCCTGTGCCGTCCGTAATGAGGCAGGGCAGGTGACCGGGCAAGTCGACCCGGTCAGCGGGTTTGCGCTGCTGTTGCCATTTGAGCGGCAGGGTGCGCTGTTCTGGCGGCAGGTCTTCGGCGTACAGGATCTTCTGTTCACGGCCGATAAGATCGCGTCGTGTAACCAGACGCCAGTATCCAGCTTCTCCAGGGGTGAAGTGCCAGAGGATGCGCCCGTCGCTGTCGCTGGCGATGATGTGATTGTCCGATCCGGCCCAGGCGACAGGAACATGATGCCATTGGGACTGGCTGTGCCAGGCCGGAAGGGGGGAAGCGTTCTCTGTGGCTATGGGTATAACCGAGGCGTCGGCATGGGCGGTACGCGCCGCGGGCAGGGTAGCGCTGGCCACCGGGATGGGGGAACGGGGCTGTAGCGCGGATGCGCTTTCCCCGAAGTGGTGTACGCCATGACCCTCTACAGGGGCTTGTGCCGGTGATGTGCTCTCAGGGCCGGCTTGACCGCCGCGCAGCAGGTAGATGTCTTCGCTGGGGCTGTAGAGGGCTTCTCCCGGGTGCAGCGGTGTCGGGAAGCGGAGGATGCGCCCGGCGCTGTCAAAGAGG
Source organism: Dentiradicibacter hellwigii (assembly GCF_041770905.1). NCBI lineage: Bacteria > Pseudomonadati > Pseudomonadota > Betaproteobacteria > Rhodocyclales > Rhodocyclaceae > Dentiradicibacter > Dentiradicibacter hellwigii. Next base: position 1,039,879 of record NZ_JBEUWX010000002.1, on the reverse strand, counting down.
CTCACTCCGTTTGTGTCCAGATGCAGGGAAAGTTCCAGGGCGCTCTTCCAGCCGTAGCCGAACAGACCGCAGGCGCCGCCCTGTTCGGCATTGACGTAGCTGGAGTAGTGCCTTTGCCAGATAAGGGACAGGGCGCCGGGCAGGGCGAAGTCTTGTTCTTCTTCTCCAACCAGTACTTTGGCGCCCAGCTGTGGATTGACCGGGGCGCCAACCTGTAGTCCGCCCGGACAGACCGAGCAGGCTACCGCCCCCTGGTCTCCTATCAGGACGCTCGAGGAGCCGCTCACGATCACTCCGTGTGATACCCCGTCTCCGAGTCGCGCCGCTGAACGTCCCATAGGAAAATCCGTTGCTTATTCTAAATCGACAAGAAAAACGCCAAAATTTACCAATATTCCAGAAATCACAGAACCCTTTTGTTGAATATGACAGTAACTTCTTGAAACAAAAGTCTTCTCTAAAGAACTGTGCTTTTTAATGTTCATCCCGATAAATTTGTCATTAATAGAAAACTGGGATAGCTGGGAGTCGGAACATTTAATATGATCTGCAATAGTTTCATTCCACGCAATAATTGAAAAACTTTTTAAGAGATTTGTATTGGAATCAAAGCCAAATATTATTGCGTTTTCTCCACTTTTTGTTTTGTAACATAAGTCATAAAACGGTATTTCATATATGGTACGCAAACTTTCGGCTTCCCCAAATGCTTTCTTAATATCATTGGCCGAGCTTTTATTGAGAATATAACTGTCGTTATTAATCTTTATCTGGTAAGTGCACTCCTCTGCTGCATAAACAGAGGAACATAGCAATAAGATTATTAATGAAAAAATTCTCATCGTACGACCTCAAGTGAATCGCCATCATTTAATGCATCTCTGACTGATCTGGGCATAATAATACATCCCTGTGATGCGTCATTTGCTGCAAATAAAATATGCAAGATTTTTAACACTTGGGGCATGGAATTTTTCTAAACCCTAAAAAGTCACCAGTAGTAGAATAATCATATTCAAAAATAAATATACATTTATTGCCAAATACTTTTTCTATTCTTTTTATATTATTTCCAATTTCAAATAAAACTTTATAGTATGTCTTTTTTGACAACGCCTCTTTCTCTGATATTTTGTCTTCTGCTTTTACTTGAAACGGATGTGTATAGTTTGAATAAAAAGAAGAATAATATTTAAAGTTTTTATCCATGGCATTTAAATCGGATAAATTAAAAAGCATTGCTAACAATAAAGCTATTCGATTAACTTGCATTTTCTCATTCTTTGTCGTTAGAATGTATGACAGTTCTGACCTAAGCTAAGTCTCCGGGCCTATTTTCCAGAATAATTTTTTGCAAAATCTTAATTAGCGGCTTCGTCGCATAATGGGTTGCTTTATCTTTATTCATCCAAATAACCATCTTTAATACCTTTTGATCTTCGATATAAAAATAATAAAACTCTTCCAATAACAAGTATTATAAAAAATACTACTAAACTTACCCATGGATTCTTAATATAAAAATCAAGAACTTTGTCAAGTAAAACAATGGGAATACATATCAATAAAAGTAAAAAATATTTTTTCATTTTTGCTCCGTACATTCATTATCATCACTACCAAGAGTACATTTAGTTATAGCTTTGGCGCCTTGCCATGCTGCTTGTGAAGCAAGAGTATTTTTAATATGATTTTTATGTTTCTGTGCTCTACTGGCAAGTATCGCTGCCCGATTGGTCGTATTAGCAGCATAACTAAAAAGTACTGAGATAACCTTTATGAAAGAGTATACATTACCTGCCGTAATAAGCCCAGGAGCTATAGTCTTATATGTTGTAGAGAATCCCGTTTTCTTATATTTGATGTCAATATGTTTATACTAATCTAATTTCTTATAAATTTTTCCACAAATTAATCCGAATATGCTGCCGATAACACATAATGTTAGATTATATAAAAAGATAATTAACAGGGTTGTAAATATATCGCCAATATTGTCCACGTGCCCACCAAAACTTTTATAAAAATAAGCCATTAATTGTCCAATGAATGTTTGGCATACAGCCAGAACTGGTCCCATAGCTATTTTATGTCGTGGCGATAAGTAAACAGCTACAAATGCAGAAAAACCTGGCGTCCCAAGTAATATTAATTCTATTAATTGTATTAACTCATGTCCAAGTGTTACAATATATATTATACAGCCAAATGTATATATACAAATTCCAGTTAAAAAAGCTTTTAACATATACTGATTCCGACAAATTATGGTTTGTATCCCGGTTCTCCCGGTTGAGGCCCAGGGTTAATTGGCCAGTTAGGCCATTGACTAACAGGAATATATTGCCTACAAGTTTTCAAGGCTTCCTCCACACAATGGCAACAATTATTCTTAGTAAAATGATAGTCTTGACATTTATTCATTTCTCGTCTTACACAACTATCATTCTCTGACCCTTCTGCCAACACACAAGTTGCCCCTTTAGGTGCTGGATCTGCGTGAACTCCTTCCGGGTCAAAGCTCAATGTATCATTGTTATCACCGTTAAATCGCACAAAACAATGTCGCCCGGGGATTATCGGAAGTTGGATACGGCGATGACACATTTCTGTGCTTAGCCCCCACGGATCCCCCAAAAGCAGGGGATCATGGACATAACTGGAGAGATTAATTCCGCCGTCAAGTCCGATGGGATCCTGACTGATATAAGCGCCCAGCCTGGGGTCGTAGAAGCGATGACGGTTATAGTACAGGCCGGTGGCTTTATCGTGTTGCTGCCCCGGCAAGCGCAGCGTCTGCTCGAAGTGTTCGGGGTCGGCGTTAAACGCTTCTTCGATGTTGCCCCAGGGGTCATGACGGGCAGCGCAGCATACAGTGCTAAAGGCATCGGAAAGCATAAAAGCGTGCCGACCTGATCACACAGCTAACAAGATAAATATTTCCCCCATTTTCTTTCTTTAATTAATCTATAATATCTTTTATATGATGGAATTGAATAGTCAAACATATTCAGAAGCCAAGATAAAAGAAGAAAAAAAAGATAGTTTCTAAAAAAAATTTTTTCTTTAACAAAAATTAGTAATGCGATCAGAAAGATAGATATAATATAAAATATTATTACGCATAAGTAAAATGATATTTTGCTATGATCTCTAGAAGGCATTCCAGGTATAGTTACTAAATAACCTGAAATTGGCGCCATGCCCATAATTATTATAAAAAATACTAATGCCACCCATTTTCCAGTTTCTGGATTAAAAAAAGGTGTGAGAATTTCTTTAAATAATAATATTAACAATAATGTTATATGAGCAAGCAAAAGATGGAAAATTTTTTTCATCACTTTTTGCCTTTGCATCTTTATGCAAATATTATTTACAATTTTGTAGACATGTAATTTGCAATTAAGCCAAGCACTGCAGAAATAAAAAAACAAAAAAACAGTACCATATGAAAATCATTTTTAAAAATTCTGTCTTTCCAATTTGTTGATAAATAATATCCGGAAAAAAAATAAATAAAATATATAATTATTGAAAAAAAAGGCTCAATGTAAAAAAATAGAAAAGTAAAAATAAATATTACTGTAAAAAATGACCAGTTCTTCATTGTCAATCACCAAGTAATATTGCTTTGAAAATATCACCTTGTTGATTCACAGCCGTCGCTGAATCGCCTAAAATTGACAGAATCCCAAATGGGCGTGTTATTACGCTTGTAATAGATCTTCCAACAAACTTTCCAATGTTTTTTGCAGTATAATTATTAAAATCTAGAGCTTCACTTTTTGCTTTCTCCATCAAAACACTTCTTACGTGTTTGTTACTGAAAGCTGTTTTTACTACACGTCTTTCAATTTCAGCTTGTTTGTTGCAAGAAAGATGCCTTGCTCCTTGATAGCCAGCTCTGAACCAGCCTCTCGGAACAGAAGCGACACCTATTACAAACCCCCTTGCATAGTCGAAAATATCATCTCGAACCTGTCCATCAATAAGTCGATTCCAGAAAAATCCAGCAAAATTATCATCATTACCACGCGGTAACGAAGGTATTTCCCATAGTCCCCATGGATCCATCCACTGTACCGGATTTCTGACATAAGCGGAGAGATTAATTCCGCCCTTGAGTCCGATGGGATCCTGGCTGATATAAGCGCCCAGCCTGGGGTCGTAGAAGCGATGACGGTTATAGTACAAACCGGTAATGCGATCATGGAACTGTCCGGACAAGCAAATGTTCTGGAAAAGACCTTCCAGCAAAACATTATACTCTTATTCCTCAGCAAAATTTCCTTAAGCAATTAAGCCATTATCTTTTATGCAAAATACACATTCAAATATCACGGTCCTCCCAATCAGCAATTAAACCATTTATAATCAATATAAGTCCTACTATAATAGATATAATCCAAAAATTTATCTTAAAGATATAGCTGCCCAATCCACCGACCAGTAATGAAATGGTAAACCAAATAAAAATATAATCTCTCTTTTTCATCAAGGACATCCACAAGTAATATTTACAGAGCCTCCACCGGTTAAATTAGCACCAACTGCATTTACAGTTTGGTTAGTCCGGCCTGCCGCAGCTTGAATAGCTTCGTCTGTACCATATTTATTTAATAAATCTTCATAAGTTTTGATACGATAATTAGAGCCTGCTAATGGGCCTCGCATAACCCGTTTTAATCCATTTCTAAAAGTCATTGCTGCTGCACCATTCATCGCTATAGCAGCTCCAACTTTTGCAATGCCAGCATATACCATGCGTCCTGCTCCAAGACCAAATGAAGCCCATTCCCCTGCTAAATATGCTTTTGAACATCTGTTTACACCACCATCAATACCCATTGCTTGGCGTGCAAGAGGGCCTAAACCAAATGATGCAGAGTCCGCAATCGCAGTTGTAAAATCAAGAATTGGCCCCGGAATAATTGGCAAATCTGCCACAGAAAATAGCCCCCACGGATCCATCCACTGTACCGGATTTCTGACATAACTGGAGAGATTGATTCCGCCGTCAAGTCCGATCGGATCCTGGCTGATATAAGCGCCCAGCCTGGGGTCGTAGAAGCGGTGGCGGTTATAGTACAGGCCGGTGGCTTTATCGTGTTGCTGCCCCGGCAAGCGCAGCGTCTGCTCGAAGTGTTCGGGGTCGGCGTTAAACGCTTCCTCGATGTTGCCCCAGGGGTCGTAGCGTGCCGCCCAGATGACCTGTCCCTTGTCGTCGGTCAAAGCCAGCGGCGCGCCGATCTGGTTACAGTGAAAGTAACGGATCTGCAGGGCGTTTGAGGCGCGCGCGTGTTTGCCTTCGCCTTCGTGTTTTCCTTCCCGTTCGCCTTCATCCTCCTCTTCCCGGAGTCCGCCCTGCCTGAGAATGCTTTCGGCCTGCGCCTTGATCTGTTGCTGTAGCTCGCGTACCTCTTCGCTGCCCAGCTGTGCAAGGCTGTTCATTACGCGCGCTATGGCTTCTTGCGCTTCGCTTTGCTCCTCCGGCTGCGCACAAGCGGGTTGGTAGAGTTCGATGAGCGGAGTAAAACTGTATTCATCCTCATAGACGATGTGTGTTGTGCCCGTAGGGCTTTTGATCTGAACCAGATGATCCCCGTCCCAGCCGTAATACGTGGTTCGGGTTGTTTCCGTGGGCGCCGGCGGGGTTTGCGGCGCTTGCGCGGTTTGCATCGTTTGTCTGTGCGATGATTGCAATGCCTGCGGCGCCTGTGATGCCTGAAGCGTTTGTGTTTCCTGAAGGTCGCCGTCCCGGCCGTAGGCGGTCTGTTCGTTGATGATGGGTGCGCTGGTTTCTGTTCTGGTTTGCCTGGCCGGGCGCGTTTCTTCTCCGGGGCGTGCGGTTTGCGTGGTTGTTGTTTCGTAGGCGATGACGGTTTGACTCAGCCGCCGGCCGAAGGGATCGTAACGGTAAATGCTGGTGTAGGCGGGACGGCCGTGCGCGTCGAACTGACGCACTTCAATGAGCCGGTTATCGACATCGTAGAAGAGTTCCTGACGCCCGCCCTCCTTAAGGGAATCGGCGCCGATGCGGTTGCCCTGGGCATCGTACCGGTAGGCGGCCTCATCGCTGTGTCCGATGCGGTTGTCCGGCCAGCAGGCGATGCTGCCCGCTGTCGCCCCCTCTCCCTCTATCTGCACAGGCGCCATCATGGGGTCTGACGGCACGTGTGGAAGGTGTGTGCGGACAGGCGATTGCCCGGCGGCCCGGAGAAGGGATTGGGATTGGAGTTGTGATTGAAGTTGGGGTTGTTGAGGCTGGGGCTGGAATTGGGATTGGGGGTGAGATTGGGCGTAGGTGCGCCCGCCCGCAGCTTCTCCGGGATGCGACCACGGTAGCCGGTTGCCGGCCGGGTCGAAATGCCAGTGCAGGGCACGGCCGGAAGGGCCGCTGCCGGTCTCCCCAATGAGCCGGCCGGATGCATCGTAGGCGTAATGCAGGACTTGGGGATGGGTCTGGCCCTGGGTGAGGCCGGTAAGCTGACCCAGGGCATCGTACTGATACCGGCGTTTGTAGAGCTGTCCGATGAGCGGCGCCGGGATGCTGGCGGCATTGCCCAGCTGCCAGTGCTCTCCTTCGGTCTGCCCCCTCAGGGTGAATGTCTGGATGCGTTCGGCGCCGTTCTTGTAACGGCGGCGGGTTTCCCGGTGCAGGGCGTCGCGTTCAAGGCTGAGGACTTCTTCTCCGTTCAGGAGGAGGCCATGCAGGTGACCGGCGCCATAGCGCAGGTAATCGACCCGGCAGATGGCCTGCTCGCTGGCGGTGCGCCTGCCCAGCGGGTTGAGGGTGTGGCGAATGGCGTGCTCGTATTCGACGGGCGGCGGGGCGCCATCCGTCGCGAAGTTGCTCTGCGCATAGAGCCTTTGCGTTTCTCCGGTCAGACGTCCGAGGCTATCGTACGCCATGCATAGCTCGCTGCACAGGCGGGGGGTCTCCTGACCGGGCTGCTGCAGGGCGTGCGTGACGCGGTTTAAGGCGCCGGCCTTGTCGTAGTGAAGATGGGCGATGCGCTGGACGGTGCCTTGCGATCCGTGCTGGCTGCTCAGGATTCGGGTGAGATAACCGGCCTTGTTCCACTGGTAACAGTGGCGGCGGCCCTCTCCGTCGTGATGGGCGATGAGATGACCTGCCGCATCGTACTGGTAGCGTTGTACTCTGCCGTCAAAGCCGGTCTCTTCGATGAGCCGGTCCATGAGGTCGTAGGCGAAGCGGCTGACCGCGCCGTTCTCGTTGGTCAGTTCGATGAGGCGGCCGGCTTCGTCGTAGTGCATGCCGATGCGCTGGCCGCCGTGCCGGCGTTCAACAAGGCGGCCCCAGAGGTCGTAGCAGAGGCGGGTTTCGGAACCGGCGACGGCCTGGTCATGGGCATCCTGCTGCCAGAGACGGGTGATCTGGCCAAAGTCGTTCCACTGCTGGCATAGGCGCGATCCGTCAGGCAGACAGGTTTCGGTCAGCTGACCGGCTTCGTCGTAACGGTAGGCGGTGCGCTGGCCGAGGGCATCGGTCTCTTCGGTCAGCGCGCCGAAGAGGTCGTAGGCGTAGGCAGTGCGCTGCCCCGAGCAGTCGGTATGGCCGACAAGCTGGCCGGCCGCATTGTAGGCAAGATGCCGAATGCCGCCGCGGGCATCGATGATGCTGACGGGCAGATGGGCGGTGAGCGGGGCATTCTGTGGGTCGGGGTAGTGGTAGTGGGTGGTCAGCGCGGCCTCTTCGTCCTGGTCGGCCCCTTGCTGATGGATACGGCTCAGGCGGCCGAAGGCATCGTAGGCGTAACGTGTGGTGCGGCCGGCCTCATCGGTGGTTTCGGCAAGCTGGCCGGCGTCGTCGTAACGGGCGCGGCTGTAACTGCCTTCCGGGCCTTGCAGGCCGGTGATGCGCCCCTGTCCGTCACGGCGCAGATAACGGGTGCCGCCCAGGGGGTCGGTGAGGGCGGTGAGGCGGCCGAAGCTGTCGTATTCCATGCGCTCGATGCTGCCGTCGGCGCGCTGGTGTTCGGTCAGACGGGATAAGCCGCCGCTGCCGGTAAAGCGGTAGATGTCCTGCCGGCCCAGGCTGTCGGTCACTTCGGTGCGTTGGCGCATCTGTCCGTCGGGGGACGGGGGCTCGGAGAGGTAGGTGAAGCGGTAGTTCAGGCCCTGTTCGTTGTGCTGTTCGATGACGCGCGCCCCGGGCAGGGGGGTGCCGGATGCCTCGGCCTGGCCTTCGTAGCGGTAGCGGTGCCAGGGGCCGCCGCGATAGCGGTGGGCGCTCATCAGGTGGGCGGCGTAGGCAAATTCGCGGACACGCCTGCCGCTGCGGTCATGAACGCCGATGAGGTCGCCGGCACGGTCATAGACGTAGCGCACCAGGGGCAGGGGAACGCCGGTCGGCGGGTTCTCCCAGTCGATGCGTTCGAGCCGGATGCCGGTCTCCTGCTGCCAGCCGGCCTGGGCATTGTGGCCGGGGCCGGTCGGCGGGCGCGGCAGGGCCTCTCCCCGTGCCAGCGCTTGCAATCGCCGCTCGTGTTCCTGTTGCCAGGCAGCGGCGGCCCGGGTGTCAAGGCAGGTGTAGTGAAGACGGTAGCGCCGGCCTGTGCCGTCCGTAATGAGGCAGGGCAGGTGACCGGGCAAGTCGACCCGGTCAGCGGGTTTGCGCTGCTGTTGCCATTTGAGCGGCAGGGTGCGCTGTTCTGGCGGCAGGTCTTCGGCGTACAGGATCTTCTGTTCACGGCCGATAAGATCGCGTCGTGTAACCAGACGCCAGTATCCAGCTTCTCCAGGGGTGAAGTGCCAGAGGATGCGCCCGTCGCTGTCGCTGGCGATGATGTGATTGTCCGATCCGGCCCAGGCGACAGGAACATGATGCCATTGGGACTGGCTGTGCCAGGCCGGAAGGGGGGAAGCGTTCTCTGTGGCTATGGGTATAACCGAGGTGTCGGCATGGGCGGTACGCGCCGCGGGCAGGGTAGCGCTGGCCACCGGGATGGGGGAACGGGGCTGTAGCGCGGATGCGCTTTCCCCGAAGTGGTGTACGCCATGACCCTCTACAGGGGCTTGTGCCGGTGATGTGCTCTCAGGGCCGGCTTGACCGCCGCGCAGCAGGTAGATGTCTTCGCTGGGGCTGTAGAGGGCTTCTCCCGGGTGCAGCGGTGTCGGGAAGCGGAGGATGCGCCCGGCGCTGTCAAAGAGGCTCACTCCGTTTGTGTCCAGATGCAGGGAAAGTTCCAGGGCGCTCTTCCAGCCGTAGCCGAACAGACCGCAGGCGCCGCCCTGTTCGGCATTGACGTAGCTGGAGTAGTGCCTTTGCCAGATAAGGGACAGGGCGCCGGGCAGGGCGAAGTCTTGTTCTTCTTCTCCAACCAGTACTTTGGCGCCCAGCTGTGGATTGACCGGGGCGCCAACCTGTAGTCCGCCCGGACAGACCGAGCAGGCTACCGCCCCCTGGTCTCCTATCAGGACGCTCGAGGAGCCGCTCACGATCACTCCATGGGATACCCCGTCTCCTAGGCGCGCCGCTGAACGTCCCATAGGCCATTTCCTTTCTGGTATCTGGCTAAATCAGATAATGATATTAAATCATGGTTTAGCCACCAGGGGCGAGTGTCCCTTGATCTTCAGTCCTGTTCTCTCCTGAAGCATCTGCTCAAAATTGCGGTAAGCCGGTTGTGGGAAGGCTGTTCGGGTAATCTTGATAATCCGGCCGTCTTTCAGGCGCACCTTTAGCGTGTCCAGCGCCTGGAACGGCTTGCGTTCAAACTCAATCCATAACCGCTCAATCTGTGAGTAAGAAATGTCGCGATAATGTCTCTGAAATGAACTGCGGTAACTGAAAAAGGTCTGGTTATACCGAATCTCAAAAGACTCGTGAGCATATATAAAAAATATGGTAATCAATGTAACTACAAAAAATACCTTGCCTGCTTCAATAAGTCTTGGCTTTGAAACACCATATTTGAATAATATGGCAATAATTAAGCAATATAAAAGAAAACAAATAGAATAAAAAAGCCAGCGTAAACCTGAATAAACTTTAATCGTTAAAATATTATTATTCATAGCCGCTTGTTTAAAACAGTAAACCTAGTCATTTTCACTAATTCCAATAGCGTAAAATGCAAGTCTATTATAAAAATATAAATAATCTTCTAAAATAAAGCATGGCCCATTCTTGCCTTTTAAATTAGTATCATTTTGTTTAAATTCTATCTTAGAATTTTTGTCTTTTAAATTTAAAGATAATGAACCAAGCAGCTTATTATTTATTGCTAGTTTTTCATCTATAGATAAACAAAAAGATTTTTCATGTCCTGTTGGTGGTAATAAAGAAACTTCAACTCTTGATAAAATCATATTTTTATTTCTATTATGAAATCCAAATAATAAAAAATTTTTGCTATTTTGATAACAAACAGCTTGTGTTCCATATTCTCCAAAATCAAATCTTTCAGTAAACCCATACTTCTTGTCAATTTCTTCAAGAGTCGTTTGATTCAAAGAAAAAATATTTTTCCCTATAGTTATAGGGTAATTGCATAAAGATTCTGCTTTGGTGGTAAAAGTAAACAAGATCAATAAAATAAATAAGGTAAATCTCATCTGACTACCTCCAGATGATCTCCAGAATTTAATGTATCTCTAACAGCTCTAGGCATAATAATGCAGCCTTCTGAAGCATCTCTCCTTGAGTTGTCACCATGAATGAATTAATTAAAAATATACTTATTTTGATAAGTACAACTATAAGAATTATTTATAAATAAAATTTAGTTATTTCTCAATATTTGTAATACATGAATAATTACCAACTTGATCAATTGAAAAATATTTTAACTTAAAATGAGTAGGGTTGTCTGATAATATAAATTTATAAGCATATGGAGTGTTTGTAAAAATCATTACTTCATTATCTAATGCCTTCGCAAATATTATATTTTCTCTAGAGTTATCAATAAAATTATTTTTATTTTTTTCTATAAAATATACACTACCCCAGCCATCTTTAAGAAGATCTTCAATATTTCCTGTCTTAATTTTAAACTTATTAGCCCTAAAGCTACCAACGTTATAGCTCATTACTCTCCCAGTAGAAACAAATTTTTCATTTTTAATAAATCCTGCTTCTGCAATCCACATAAATTCATCATAATTTTCTGTTTTTTTATTTTTAAACCATTTTAATTTTTTCCGAGATTTATTTAATGGAAAAAATGCCGCAATCTGCTGATTATGCTGAATAACAGCACAACTAATCTTAGGTTGTACCGATTTTCCCTCGGCGTATAATATCAATGGTAAAAAAATTAATGTAAATAAAACAGATATTTTTATATTCATACTAACGCCTTATATTTGTCCTAAATCTTTGAAAAAGTTTTGTTCCTAACCCGCATTTCTCACAGATAGAAGGTGCATCGCGGCCGGAGATATGAGAAAGTTTTTTTGCGAGAACGACTTAACCATATCTCTGAGGAAGCCGCGATGCCGACACAGTGTACCGTAGTCAGCCCATGCGCGAAGCGTATTGATGGCCGCCAGGTGGCGGTGGATTTCGACGGAGGGCAGATCAGTTCGGATGCGGGCGCGCTGTTGCTGCGCGAGGTCGATCGCACCTTGCGGCTGACCGAACGGGTGGCGGCCTGCTTCGAGGATGGGCGCGATCCGGAGCTGATCGAACACACGGTGCACACGTTGGTGATGCAACGGATCGTGGGGATCGCGCTGGGCTACGAGGACCTGAACGATCACGATCAATTGCGCCGTGACCCGGTACTGGCCACGCTGGCCGGTAAGCTCAGCGCTCGGCGCAAGGGCTGCGAGCCGCTGGCGGGCAAGTCGACCTTGAACCGGCTCGAACATGCCCCCGACACCAAGGACGGTTCGCGCTATCACAAGATCGCTCACGATCCGGCGGCCTTCGAGTCGCTGTTCGTCGCGTGCTTCATTGAGGCGCACGAGCAGGCACCTGACGAGATCATCCTCGATCTGGACGCCACCGACGACCCGCTGCACGGCCAGCAGGAAGGGCGTTTCTTCCATGGTTACTACGGCGGCTACTGCTACCTGCCGCTGTACATCTTCTGCGGCCGACATCTGCTCGCCGCCAAGCTGCGCCGGGCCAACACGGATGCCTCGGCGGGCAGCATCGATGAACTCGAACGCATCGTCACCCAGATCCGCCGCCACTGGCCGGAGGTGCGCATCGTGCTGCGTGCCGACTCGGGCTTTGCGCGCGATGCCTTGATGAGTTGGTGCGAGCAGACGCACATCGACTTCGTCTTCGGGCTGGCCAAGAACGACCGGCTCAAGGCCCAGATCGAAACCGAGATGAGCCAGGCGCAGGCCGAATGCACCCAGACCGGCAAGCCCGCACGGCGGTTTCGCGACTTCACCTACCGCACCCTTGACAGCTGGTCGTGCGCCCGGCGGGTCGTCGGCAAGGCCGAGCAGCTGCCGGGCAAGGCCAATCCGCGCTTCATCGTCACCAGCCTGGACGCTCAGCGCTGGCCGGCACGCGAACTGTACGAGGCGCTGTACTGCGCCCGAGGCGAAATGGAGAACCGCATCAAGGAGTGCCAGCTACACCTGTTCGCCGATCGCACCTCAACGGCGACGATGCGGGCCAATCAGCTGCGGCTGTGGTTCGCCTCCTTCGCCTACGTCATGCTCGAAGCGCTGTGCCGCATCGGGCTGGCTGGCACCGAACTGGCCGAGGCCACCTGCGAGAGCCTGCGCCTGAAACTGCTCAAGATCGGCGCACGGGTCAAGATCAGCGTGCGCCGCATCCATGTCAGCATGGCCAGCAGTCATCCGTTCCAGACCACCTGGCGCCTGGCCCAGGCCAGACTCGCCCCCGGCTGATCCGCCACGCCACCGTGGCCCTGCTGATCCGATCGCGCTCCCGTTCGCGCGAGGCGGTCTCATGCCCAAACAGCGCCGCTTGCCCCCTCAACGCACCTGACCGCCCGCAGAACCTCACCCGCCTGCACTCCATTGGCCGCTCGCGGGCCTGAATCCTCGCGGTCACGGCAACGCGTGAAGGAAAAAGCCGCGCCAACGGGGGCCGAACCGTGAGGGTGTGAGAAATGTGGGCTAACTCAAGCCAGTCATCAATACCTGCCGAACCAGCTCCTTGTGCGGATATTAGCTCTGGAAAATAATAAGGTTCGATGCAAACATATCCTTCTGGAATTTCTGATGTCTTTGTATGAGGTTTATATGGGATATAGTCTGCGGCTGTTTTAATTCCATTTTTTCCACAAGTCAACCCATCATCTTCCATCCATTTTCTACAATATTGAGTGTAATCATAAGGAGAAAGCGCTTCCCATATTTTTCTATTTGGATTCACCTGGTCAAACACCTTATCGATCGGATAATTTGGCTGAGGTACCAGATCAGCGGTGGCCTGGTCCAAGGCTGCCTGTCTTGAAGTAATCCGTGATGCAACCCTGCGTTGAGCGGCATTACCGCTTAAGCCCAAGGGGTCTATCCATCCCAAAGGATTTCTCACATAGGCAAACAGATTCATTTCCCCGCCGTCAAGTCCGATGGGATCCTGACTGATATAAGCGCCCAGCCTGGGGTCGTAGAAGCGATGACGGTTATAGTATAGGCCGGTGGCTTTATCGTGCTGCTGCCCGGGCAAGCGCAGCGTCTGCTCGATGTGTTCAGGGTCGGCGTTAAACGCTTCCTCAATGTTGCCCCAGGGGTCATGACGGGCAGCCCAGCACACGGCGCCGGCCTCATCAGAAAGCGCCAGCGGCAAACCAACGGGGTCACAATGATAATAATAAACCTGCGGCGCCTCTCTAGCGGAAGAAGTCCGTACCGACGGTAAAACAGTCCTCCCCGTTTGTAAAGATTGCCTGCCTGTCCCGCTATTACTGGATAGCTGACTTACTAAATAATTTGGGTGTTTCAATAAACTATTTTTCCTATGCTTTCAAGCTTTCCACCTTTTATATTAAATGCAGTTTGATCAAACCAGATAATATTTTCTTCTTTCTTTATAAATAAATTATGCTCTGGCGTTTTCTTTATAGCGCTTTCCAGCTTAGCTTGTAACTCATTTTCTGTTATTCCTTTCCATTCCGATAAAATAAGAAATTGTAAATTTTCTACCGAGTTTTTTTCAGAATCATATGCCTGTTTCATGTAAGTAAGTGAAATTGAGCAGTCAATCCAAAAATAAGCAAATGCAACACATCCAACAAGGCTAATGATAGAAAATACTAAGAGAAAAGTAACAAAACGCATTTCGGTTCACTTTCCTATACTAAAAGCGCGGTTGGCAAAGTCCCTGCATTGATTGCTATTCCAGGGCGTCCAGCTATATTTAGATCTGTCTGAATTTTCCAAATATTCATTAATGTATCTGCGGACTTTGTTTTCGTCTATATTACTGTCGTATGTTAAGTTGCTTGGCTCCTTTATTTGTATTGTAATTATTTGTCTCAATATAATACTTATAGTATTGAATTAAATTTAGTAGCTATTTTTAATTTAAATCTTCTATATTTTTTATTTAAAAAATAAAATATAAATATATATAAAAATATATTTGTTATAACTTCTGTATATTTAAGAAAGTCTGATTCTATATATTTCTCTATAATAATATTTTTTTGCCCTGCGTCAATGCCTACTAAATAAAGCAAAGCTATTACTAAATATGGTATAGGCTTTATAACTAAATAAACCAAAAAATATAAGCCTGGATAGTTACAAATATAATATTTTAGTATATTTAATTGGCTTCCAGTTTCTTTTTGAAAAGCATAAATAATCCCAATGCTTGTTATAATAATATAAAATATAAAGTCAAAAAGAAAGAAAAAAGATAAATATTCATAACTCGTTCCAAATGGAAGAAGAGATGCTATGCTTGGAATACTAAAACAAAGAAACAAGTAACCTCCATAATTTATTTCCTCGTTTTTCTCTATTAATGCAGCTTCTATTTTTTTAGAGGACAATGTAAAGTATTTTTTACCAGTTTTCATTCTATCTTCCTATTCTTACTGCACGTGCACGAGAGCGTATTAGTCTTTGAAATATTTCTAAAAAATCATCTATATCTGCACTTGGCGCCGAAGGTGTTTCAAGACTTCCTCCTAATTCAGCACATGAACAATTTTTCTCCGGGGGATTTATAGTTGCAGGAGGAATGTAGTTGTTTGATTTTACAATTCTACAAGTTAAACCATCTGAACATATCCATGTTTTGCAAGCTCGATCTAATGTTTTGTAGTCATATGGACTCAAGGATTCCCATATTTTTCTATTTGGATTCACCTGGTCAAACACCTTATCGATCGGATAATTTGGCTGAGGTACCAGATCAGCGGTGGCCTGGTCCAAGGCTGCCTGTCTTGAAGTAATCCGTGATGCAACCCTGCGTTGAGCGGCATTACCGCTTAAGCCCAAGGGGTCTATCCATCCCAAAGGATTTCTCACATAGGCAAACAGATTCATTTCCCCGCCGTCAAGTCCGATGGGATCCTGACTGATATAAGCGCCCAGCCTGGGGTCGTAGAAGCGGTGGCGGTTATAGTACAGGCCGGTGGCTTTATCGTGCTGCTGCCCAGGCAAGCGCAGCGTCTGCTCGAAGTGTTCGGGGTCGGCGTTAAACGCTTCCTCGATGTTGCCCCAGGGGTCGTAGCGCGCCGCCCAGATGACCTGTCCCTTGTCGTCGGTCAAAGCCAGCGGCGCGCCGATCTGGTTACAGTGAAAGTAACGGATCTGCAGGGCGTTTGAGGCGCGCGCGTGTTTGCCTTCGCCTTCGTGTTTTCCTTCCCGTTCGCCTTCATCCTCCTCTTCCCGGAGTCCGCCCTGCCTGAGAATGCTTTCGGCCTGCGCCTTGATCTGTTGCTGTAGCTCGCGTACCTCTTCGCTGCCCAGCTGTGCAAGGCTGTTCATTACGCGCGCTATGGCTTCTTGCTCAAGAAAATATTTTTCATTGTTAACTATGGTTAATTAACTTCCCTGAATGTTAAGCACAAAAAATAAAAAAATTAGAAGCGACAATAATACAGCTATTATGCCAAATATGACTAAGTATATAATGTTAAAAATCCTGTTATTAATATTTATGGATGAAAATATTATAAAGTTATATATAAATAAAGTTATAAATATAACAATAGCAAAGAAGTAAGTTTTATATCCTCCAAAAAATACAGGAAGAATCCAGATATGGATAAGTAATAATAATCCTGTTGCTGATAATATAGAAGCAATTGATTTAAAAATACATGAATTTACCATTACCTTCCTAGCCTTCCCCAAAAATCAAAATTACTAAGAATGTATAATTAAAGTATTATTGGCCGTAAACTATTTATAAAGACTGATACAAATTTATTCAAAATAGCGCCTATAAATAATTTATTTGTGTTATACAGGTATAGGATTGTAAAGGATATGGTGTATGAAACGTCAACTTTGCGTGAGTAGGGTAACTACCAAAAATCAGTTTAACGACATATTCTTCCCTGCTAAAAAGAAGAACATTTTGATTGTGAAAAGCACTTCCTATTTTAATATAGCCAATTTTTATATCTGCATTGGCCCTTTGCTGCTTATCAGTAGTATTCATATAAACACTACCATTACTGCTTATTTCTCTTAATAAATCTTTAAGACTTCCGGTATTATTTTGTTTTTGAGGAAATTCATTTCGATGCCCTAAACCAAAGGCATACGTAGATGGCTGAAATTTATTATTTACGAAGACCCCCGGCTCAACTACCCATGAATAGTCAATCTCATTAATTTCTGCTGGCTTTGTATTCCAAATCCAGGTTTTCTGCTTAGGATTAATTATGGAAAAATTTGCGACAAATTTTGTAGATTGAACAGCTACAATACATTCTGGCGAAAAATTTTGTCCCTTACTATAAGCTATTGAAGTACAAATTATTATTGGCGTAACTAAAAAAAGATAAAGAAATCTCATCGCCGCCCTCCTGTATTTCTGGTACGTGCCTTCTGTATCATCTCTAATAAATCATCAATGTCTGCTGTAGTTGCAGAACCCTGATCGGCAGGATTATCTTTTAAACGAATTCTGTTACATTTTTCACCTGCCGGAAGTGGCATTACTTTTGGAGTCTTTGGAATACTATCAGTACTTCTTCCAATTATTTTTCCAGGTTTTTCATCAAATGGATGGCAAACTCTTTCAGGATTATCAAATTCCCATTCGTGGCATTCCATAGAGTAGTCATATGGACTCAAGGCTTCCCATATTTTTCTATTTGGATTCACCTGGTCAAACACCTTATCGATCGGATAATTTGGCTGAGGTACCAGATCAGCGGTGGCCTGGTCCAAGGCTGCCTGTCTTGAAGTAATCCGTGATGCAACCCTGCGTTGAGCGGCATTACCGCTTAAGCCCAAGGGGTCTATCCATCCCAAAGGATTTCTCACATAGGCAAACAGATTCATTTCCCCGCCGTCAAGTCCGATGGGATCCTGACTGATATAAGCGCCCAGCCTGGGGTCGTAGAAGCGGTGGCGGTTATAGTACAGGCCGGTGGCTTTATCGTGCTGCTGCCCGGGCAAGCGCAGCGTCTGCTCGATGTGTTCAGGGTCGGCGTTAAACGCTTCCTCAATGTTGCCCCAGGGGTCATGACGGGCAGCCCAGCACACGGCGCCGGCCTCATCAGAAAGCGCCAGCGGCAAACCAACGGGGTCACAATGATAATAATAAACCCGCAAGGGACCGCCTCCAGATGTTCTACCTGCGCACTGTTGCCAAAAGCAGCCATACTCTCGCGCATCGCCTCAATAGCCTGCACCTCCTCCTCCAGCACTTGAGTGAATAAAACTGAGAATGAAGCTGACTGAATTAATTAATATTTAAATCTAATAATGCCTACAACTTCATCAATTATTTTTTAAATAAATATAAAATTTTGACTAAAAAGTACCACCAAAAAGAATTGAGCAAAATAAACAAAGTCTCACCACCTGTATATTTTGAAATTATAATTGATAAAAAAGAAAATGGAATAGCTAGTAAGAAAATTAAAAAACCTCCCCAGCTTCCTTCAAAACTAATTAGTTTTATTAAACAACATAAAATAATATAAATAAATGCAGTGCTAAATGCTAATAAATTTGACTTATCCATAAACTTATCTTGGCCAATTATTAAACATCCAGTTAACATCGAAATTCTGTGGTGGTACGTAACAGAAATTTGCATTTGGACCAGGGTCAGGAGATGTATTATTAGCCATCCATACTTCCAATCCTTTTTTGGCTGCCCATGAAATCCCTGATGGTAATTGTGAGTTTCGAGATGCTCCTGCAAGCGCTCTATCACACTGCGTCATACAACTTCCCCTATCACTTGAGGAGCATGGAAAATTTTCTCGACAATGATAATAGCAAATGTCATGGTTCATGCATGCTCTATCAACCATATCAATAGGCTGCTGATAGTAAGAGTTAGGCTGCGGCGTATATGTATGGTGATGTCCGCCAGTCCAGTTAGGACCACACCAATTTCCATGATATTTGAAACCTTCCAATCCCCACGGATCCATCCACTGTACCGGATTTCTGACATAACTGGAGAGATTGATTCCGCCGTCAAGTCCGATCGGATCCTGGCTGATATAAGCGCCCAGCCTGGGGTCGTAGAAGCGGTGGCGGTTATAGTACAGGCCGGTGGCTTTATCGTGTTGCTGCCCCGGCAAGCGCAGCGTCTGCTCGAAGTGTTCGGGGTCGGCGTTAAACGCTTCCTCGATGTTGCCCCAGGGGTCGTAGCGTGCCGCCCAGATGACCTGTCCCTTGTCGTCGGTCAAAGCCAGCGGCGCGCCGATCTGGTTACAGTGAAAGTAACGGATCTGCAGGGCGTTTGAGGCGCGCGCGTGTTTGCCTTCGCCTTCGTGTTTTCCTTCCCGTTCGCCTTCATCCTCCTCTTCCCGGAGTCCGCCCTGCCTGAGAATGCTTTCGGCCTGCGCCTTGATCTGTTGCTGTAGCTCGCGTACCTCTTCGCTGCCCAGCTGTGCAAGGCTGTTCATTACGCGCGCTATGGCTTCTTGCGCTTCGCTTTGCTCCTCCGGCTGCGCACAAGCGGGTTGGTAGAGTTCGATGAGCGGAGTAAAACTGTATTCATCCTCATAGACGATGTGTGTTGTGCCCGTAGGGCTTTTGATCTGAACCAGATGATCCCCGTCCCAGCCGTAATACGTGGTTCGGGTTGTTTCCGTGGGCGCCGGCGGGGTTTGCGGCGCTTGCGCGGTTTGCATCGTTTGTCTGTGCGATGATTGCAATGCCTGCGGCGCCTGTGATGCCTGAAGCGTTTGTGTTTCCTGAAGGTCGCCGTCCCGGCCGTAGGCGGTCTGTTCGTTGATGATGGGTGCGCTGGTTTCTGTTCTGGTTTGCCTGGCCGGGCGCGTTTCTTCTCCGGGGCGTGCGGTTTGCGTGGTTGTTGTTTCGTAGGCGATGACGGTTTGACTCAGCCGCCGGCCGAAGGGATCGTAACGGTAAATGCTGGTGTAGGCGGGACGGCCGTGCGCGTCGAACTGACGCACTTCAATGAGCCGGTTATCGACATCGTAGAAGAGTTCCTGACGCCCGCCCTCCTTAAGGGAATCGGCGCCGATGCGGTTGCCCTGGGCATCGTACCGGTAGGCGGCCTCATCGCTGTGTCCGATGCGGTTGTCCGGCCAGCAGGCGATGCTGCCCGCTGTCGCCCCCTCTCCCTCTATCTGCACAGGCGCCATCATGGGGTCTGACGGCACGTGTGGAAGGTGTGTGCGGACAGGCGATTGCCCGGCGGCCCGGAGAAGGGATTGGGATTGGAGTTGTGATTGAAGTTGGGGTTGTTGAGGCTGGGGCTGGAATTGGGATTGGGGGTGAGATTGGGCGTAGGTGCGCCCGCCCGCAGCTTCTCCGGGATGCGACCACGGTAGCCGGTTGCCGGCCGGGTCGAAATGCCAGTGCAGGGCACGGCCGGAAGGGCCGCTGCCGGTCTCCCCAATGAGCCGGCCGGATGCATCGTAGGCGTAATGCAGGACTTGGGGATGGGTCTGGCCCTGGGTGAGGCCGGTAAGCTGACCCAGGGCATCGTACTGATACCGGCGTTTGTAGAGCTGTCCGATGAGCGGCGCCGGGATGCTGGCGGCATTGCCCAGCTGCCAGTGCTCTCCTTCGGTCTGCCCCCTCAGGGTGAATGTCTGGATGCGTTCGGCGCCGTTCTTGTAACGGCGGCGGGTTTCCCGGTGCAGGGCGTCGCGTTCAAGGCTGAGGACTTCTTCTCCGTTCAGGAGGAGGCCATGCAGGTGACCGGCGCCATAGCGCAGGTAATCGACCCGGCAGATGGCCTGCTCGCTGGCGGTGCGCCTGCCCAGCGGGTTGAGGGTGTGGCGAATGGCGTGCTCGTATTCGACGGGCGGCGGGGCGCCATCCGTCGCGAAGTTGCTCTGCGCATAGAGCCTTTGCGTTTCTCCGGTCAGACGTCCGAGGCTATCGTACGCCATGCATAGCTCGCTGCACAGGCGGGGGGTCTCCTGACCGGGCTGCTGCAGGGCGTGCGTGACGCGGTTTAAGGCGCCGGCCTTGTCGTAGTGAAGATGGGCGATGCGCTGGACGGTGCCTTGCGATCCGTGCTGGCTGCTCAGGATTCGGGTGAGATAACCGGCCTTGTTCCACTGGTAACAGTGGCGGCGGCCCTCTCCGTCGTGATGGGCGATGAGATGACCTGCCGCATCGTACTGGTAGCGTTGTACTCTGCCGTCAAAGCCGGTCTCTTCGATGAGCCGGTCCATGAGGTCGTAGGCGAAGCGGCTGACCGCGCCGTTCTCGTTGGTCAGTTCGATGAGGCGGCCGGCTTCGTCGTAGTGCATGCCGATGCGCTGGCCGCCGTGCCGGCGTTCAACAAGGCGGCCCCAGAGGTCGTAGCAGAGGCGGGTTTCGGAACCGGCGACGGCCTGGTCATGGGCATCCTGCTGCCAGAGACGGGTGATCTGGCCAAAGTCGTTCCACTGCTGGCATAGGCGCGATCCGTCAGGCAGACAGGTTTCGGTCAGCTGACCGGCTTCGTCGTAACGGTAGGCGGTGCGCTGGCCGAGGGCATCGGTCTCTTCGGTCAGCGCGCCGAAGAGGTCGTAGGCGTAGGCAGTGCGCTGCCCCGAGCAGTCGGTATGGCCGACAAGCTGGCCGGCCGCATTGTAGGCAAGATGCCGAATGCCGCCGCGGGCATCGATGATGCTGACGGGCAGATGGGCGGTGAGCGGGGCATTCTGTGGGTCGGGGTAGTGGTAGTGGGTGGTCAGCGCGGCCTCTTCGTCCTGGTCGGCCCCTTGCTGATGGATACGGCTCAGGCGGCCGAAGGCATCGTAGGCGTAACGTGTGGTGCGGCCGGCCTCATCGGTGGTTTCGGCAAGCTGGCCGGCGTCGTCGTAACGGGCGCGGCTGTAACTGCCTTCCGGGCCTTGCAGGCCGGTGATGCGCCCCTGTCCGTCACGGCGCAGATAACGGGTGCCGCCCAGGGGGTCGGTGAGGGCGGTGAGGCGGCCGAAGCTGTCGTATTCCATGCGCTCGATGCTGCCGTCGGCGCGCTGGTGTTCGGTCAGACGGGATAAGCCGCCGCTGCCGGTAAAGCGGTAGATGTCCTGCCGGCCCAGGCTGTCGGTCACTTCGGTGCGTTGGCGCATCTGTCCGTCGGGGGACGGGGGCTCGGAGAGGTAGGTGAAGCGGTAGTTCAGGCCCTGTTCGTTGTGCTGTTCGATGACGCGCGCCCCGGGCAGGGGGGTGCCGGATGCCTCGGCCTGGCCTTCGTAGCGGTAGCGGTGCCAGGGGCCGCCGCGATAGCGGTGGGCGCTCATCAGGTGGGCGGCGTAGGCAAATTCGCGGACACGCCTGCCGCTGCGGTCATGAACGCCGATGAGGTCGCCGGCACGGTCATAGACGTAGCGCACCAGGGGCAGGGGAACGCCGGTCGGCGGGTTCTCCCAGTCGATGCGTTCGAGCCGGATGCCGGTCTCCTGCTGCCAGCCGGCCTGGGCATTGTGGCCGGGGCCGGTCGGCGGGCGCGGCAGGGCCTCTCCCCGTGCCAGCGCTTGCAATCGCCGCTCGTGTTCCTGTTGCCAGGCAGCGGCGGCCCGGGTGTCAAGGCAGGTGTAGTGAAGACGGTAGCGCCGGCCTGTGCCGTCCGTAATGAGGCAGGGCAGGTGACCGGGCAAGTCGACCCGGTCAGCGGGTTTGCGCTGCTGTTGCCATTTGAGCGGCAGGGTGCGCTGTTCTGGCGGCAGGTCTTCGGCGTACAGGATCTTCTGTTCACGGCCGATAAGATCGCGTCGTGTAACCAGACGCCAGTATCCAGCTTCTCCAGGGGTGAAGTGCCAGAGGATGCGCCCGTCGCTGTCGCTGGCGATGATGTGATTGTCCGATCCGGCCCAGGCGACAGGAACATGATGCCATTGGGACTGGCTGTGCCAGGCCGGAAGGGGGGAAGCGTTCTCTGTGGCTATGGGTATAACCGAGGCGTCGGCATGGGCGGTACGCGCCGCGGGCAGGGTAGCGCTGGCCACCGGGATGGGGGAACGGGGCTGTAGCGCGGATGCGCTTTCCCCGAAGTGGTGTACGCCATGACCCTCTACAGGGGCTTGTGCCGGTGATGTGCTCTCAGGGCCGGCTTGACCGCCGCGCAGCAGGTAGATGTCTTCGCTGGGGCTGTAGAGGGCTTCTCCCGGGTGCAGCGGTGTCGGGAAGCGGAGGATGCGCCCGGCGCTGTCAAAGAGGCTCACTCCGTTTGTGTCCAGATGCAGGGAAAGTTCCAGGGCGCTCTTCCAGCCGTAGCCGAACAGACCGCAGGCGCCGCCCTGTTCGGCATTGACGTAGCTGGAGTAGTGCCTTTGCCAGATAAGGGACAGGGCGCCGGGCAGGGCGAAGTCTTGTTCTTCTTCTCCAACCAGTACTTTGGCGCCCAGCTGTGGATTGACCGGGGCGCCAACCTGTAGTCCGCCCGGACAGACCGAGCAGGCTACCGCCCCCTGGTCTCCTATCAGGACGCTCGAGGAGCCGCTCACGATCACTCCGTGTGATACCCCGTCTCCTAGGCGCGCCGCTGAACGTCCCATAGGCCATTTCCTTTCTGGTATCTGGCTAAATCAGATAATGATATTAAATCATGGTTTAGCCACCAGGGGCGAGTGTCCCTTGATCTTCAGTCCTGTTCTCTCCTGAAGCATCTGCTCAAAATTGCGGTAAGCCGGTTGTGGGAAGGCTGTTCGGGTAATCTTGATAATCCGGCCGTCTTTCAGGCGCACCTTTAGCGTGTCCAGCGCCTGGAACGGCTTGCGTTCAAACTCAATCCATAACCGCTCAATCTGTGAGTAAGAAATGTCGCGATAATGTCTCTGAAATGAACTGCGGTAACTGAAAAAGGTCTGGTTATACTGGATTTTAAAGGCTTCCAGTATATATATTACATATACGGTGACCAAATTCATTGCAATAAAAAACTTCCCTATTTCAATTGTTTCTTTTCTTCTAAACTCAAATTTAAATGCCCCTATTATTAATATAATATTAAATATAAGAAAAAATGTATAAAAAAACCATCGACCACCCAAATAGGCTCTAATCATTACTACATCATTATTCATGACAGTCATAGATTATTTATTGCACTTGTCAGTACAGGTCAGCGCCTCATAGGCGGTTGCGGCAACTGAGCCACCAACCGTTCCAGACAGTCATAAAAAAATTAATATAAAAAATTAGCTTAAAAACTGGACTGTTAGTCTTTTGAAGCTTGTTCAACTATTCCTTTTATTAACTCATCAGAGTTGATATTCCATTGGAAAATTTCATATGAATTATTATTTTGAATTAATATGAAAGTTTCAATTCCTGTACCTTTGGAAAATTCAGAGGTATATTGCGCCGCAACTACGGACTCTCCTTTTGAATTGGTTGTTTTTGTTACGCCAGTTAAAGAAGATTTTTTTATTTCCCCAAGAACTTTATAAAGCAAATTAAAAGTTTTAATAAACTCATCTTTGCTGATTGCATTTTTCATTCCTTGATTTGATTTGTCATAAATCTCAGAATCTTTTTTCTTGTTGTAACTTTCATGAAAGTCAGATACTACGGCATCAATCTTGTTTATATCAAACTCTTGCTGGCTGCATGAGGAAATAAATACCACAAAAGAAAAAGCAATAGTTAAGAGAATATTTTTCATTAACTTAATCCTTTTTGCATCCTGGTGTGCATAATGTGTATTGTTGACATGTCATTAAACCACCGCTAGTACCACCACCTAATCCAAGTCCCCCTGATAATGTAATGTTGCTAGGCTTTGATATCTCAGTCAGCACACTCATGCTTCCTTTCCCAAGAACTCCACCCTCGCCAAATAAACCGGCATGAAATGTTACACCAGATGAAGGAGGTGCATTGGTTAATAGCCCATTTACCCCAATCCCTCCACTTGCACCAGGGCCTATTGTTTGGCATGTCGTGATATAAGCACATACTCTTGGTATAAATTCATGTCTATTTTTCCCAATAGCAAGACCAATACTGCCATTTCCTCCCGCCATAACGTGTCCCCCAATATTGGCTTCAACAGATAATGTACCGTTTAAACCTACTGGTGCTCTATAACCGATTGCACTACGGTGCATTGCTTCTGAAATCTGGGCTGGAGTTGCCCCTTGTTGTGCCATATGCATACCAAGTGATACTTGATCTGCTACGCCAGCAAATGAAGATTGAATGAGTCCGGCTATGTCCTGCAACCCCCACGGATCAATAGCCCCGAAAGGATTATGCGGATACCTGTAGGGCTGCATTCCACCTGCCAACCCGATCGGATCCTGGCTGATATAAGCGCCCAGCCTGGGGTCGTAGAAGCGGTGGCGGTTATAGTACAGGCCGGTGGCTTTATCGTGTTGCTGCCCCGGCAAGCGCAGCGTCTGCTCGAAGTGTTCGGGGTCGGCGTTAAACGCTTCCTCGATGTTGCCCCAGGGGTCGTAGCGTGCCGCCCAGATGACCTGTCCCTTGTCGTCGGTCAAAGCCAGCGGCGCGCCGATCTGGTTACAGTGAAAGTAACGGATCTGCAGGGCGTTTGAGGCGCGCGCGTGTTTGCCTTCGCCTTCGTGTTTTCCTTCCCGTTCGCCTTCATCCTCCTCTTCCCGGAGTCCGCCCTGCCTGAGAATGCTTTCGGCCTGCGCCTTGATCTGTTGCTGTAGCTCGCGTACCTCTTCGCTGCCCAGCTGTGCAAGGCTGTTCATTACGCGCGCTATGGCTTCTTGCGCTTCGCTTTGCTCCTCCGGCTGCGCACAAGCGGGTTGGTAGAGTTCGATGAGCGGAGTAAAACTGTATTCATCCTCATAGACGATGTGTGTTGTGCCCGTAGGGCTTTTGATCTGAACCAGATGATCCCCGTCCCAGCCGTAATACGTGGTTCGGGTTGTTTCCGTGGGCGCCGGCGGGGTTTGCGGCGCTTGCGCGGTTTGCATCGTTTGTCTGTGCGATGATTGCAATGCCTGCGGCGCCTGTGATGCCTGAAGCGTTTGTGTTTCCTGAAGGTCGCCGTCCCGGCCGTAGGCGGTCTGTTCGTTGATGATGGGTGCGCTGGTTTCTGTTCTGGTTTGCCTGGCCGGGCGCGTTTCTTCTCCGGGGCGTGCGGTTTGCGTGGTTGTTGTTTCGTAGGCGATGACGGTTTGACTCAGCCGCCGGCCGAAGGGATCGTAACGGTAAATGCTGGTGTAGGCGGGACGGCCGTGCGCGTCGAACTGACGCACTTCAATGAGCCGGTTATCGACATCGTAGAAGAGTTCCTGACGCCCGCCCTCCTTAAGGGAATCGGCGCCGATGCGGTTGCCCTGGGCATCGTACCGGTAGGCGGCCTCATCGCTGTGTCCGATGCGGTTGTCCGGCCAGCAGGCGATGCTGCCCGCTGTCGCCCCCTCTCCCTCTATCTGCACAGGCGCCATCATGGGGTCTGACGGCACGTGTGGAAGGTGTGTGCGGACAGGCGATTGCCCGGCGGCCCGGAGAAGGGATTGGGATTGGAGTTGTGATTGAAGTTGGGGTTGTTGAGGCTGGGGCTGGAATTGGGATTGGGGGTGAGATTGGGCGTAGGTGCGCCCGCCCGCAGCTTCTCCGGGATGCGACCACGGTAGCCGGTTGCCGGCCGGGTCGAAATGCCAGTGCAGGGCACGGCCGGAAGGGCCGCTGCCGGTCTCCCCAATGAGCCGGCCGGATGCATCGTAGGCGTAATGCAGGACTTGGGGATGGGTCTGGCCCTGGGTGAGGCCGGTAAGCTGACCCAGGGCATCGTACTGATACCGGCGTTTGTAGAGCTGTCCGATGAGCGGCGCCGGGATGCTGGCGGCATTGCCCAGCTGCCAGTGCTCTCCTTCGGTCTGCCCCCTCAGGGTGAATGTCTGGATGCGTTCGGCGCCGTTCTTGTAACGGCGGCGGGTTTCCCGGTGCAGGGCGTCGCGTTCAAGGCTGAGGACTTCTTCTCCGTTCAGGAGGAGGCCATGCAGGTGACCGGCGCCATAGCGCAGGTAATCGACCCGGCAGATGGCCTGCTCGCTGGCGGTGCGCCTGCCCAGCGGGTTGAGGGTGTGGCGAATGGCGTGCTCGTATTCGACGGGCGGCGGGGCGCCATCCGTCGCGAAGTTGCTCTGCGCATAGAGCCTTTGCGTTTCTCCGGTCAGACGTCCGAGGCTATCGTACGCCATGCATAGCTCGCTGCACAGGCGGGGGGTCTCCTGACCGGGCTGCTGCAGGGCGTGCGTGACGCGGTTTAAGGCGCCGGCCTTGTCGTAGTGAAGATGGGCGATGCGCTGGACGGTGCCTTGCGATCCGTGCTGGCTGCTCAGGATTCGGGTGAGATAACCGGCCTTGTTCCACTGGTAACAGTGGCGGCGGCCCTCTCCGTCGTGATGGGCGATGAGATGACCTGCCGCATCGTACTGGTAGCGTTGTACTCTGCCGTCAAAGCCGGTCTCTTCGATGAGCCGGTCCATGAGGTCGTAGGCGAAGCGGCTGACCGCGCCGTTCTCGTTGGTCAGTTCGATGAGGCGGCCGGCTTCGTCGTAGTGCATGCCGATGCGCTGGCCGCCGTGCCGGCGTTCAACAAGGCGGCCCCAGAGGTCGTAGCAGAGGCGGGTTTCGGAACCGGCGACGGCCTGGTCATGGGCATCCTGCTGCCAGAGACGGGTGATCTGGCCAAAGTCGTTCCACTGCTGGCATAGGCGCGATCCGTCAGGCAGACAGGTTTCGGTCAGCTGACCGGCTTCGTCGTAACGGTAGGCGGTGCGCTGGCCGAGGGCATCGGTCTCTTCGGTCAGCGCGCCGAAGAGGTCGTAGGCGTAGGCAGTGCGCTGCCCCGAGCAGTCGGTATGGCCGACAAGCTGGCCGGCCGCATTGTAGGCAAGATGCCGAATGCCGCCGCGGGCATCGATGATGCTGACGGGCAGATGGGCGGTGAGCGGGGCATTCTGTGGGTCGGGGTAGTGGTAGTGGGTGGTCAGCGCGGCCTCTTCGTCCTGGTCGGCCCCTTGCTGATGGATACGGCTCAGGCGGCCGAAGGCATCGTAGGCGTAACGTGTGGTGCGGCCGGCCTCATCGGTGGTTTCGGCAAGCTGGCCGGCGTCGTCGTAACGGGCGCGGCTGTAACTGCCTTCCGGGCCTTGCAGGCCGGTGATGCGCCCCTGTCCGTCACGGCGCAGATAACGGGTGCCGCCCAGGGGGTCGGTGAGGGCGGTGAGGCGGCCGAAGCTGTCGTATTCCATGCGCTCGATGCTGCCGTCGGCGCGCTGGTGTTCGGTCAGACGGGATAAGCCGCCGCTGCCGGTAAAGCGGTAGATGTCCTGCCGGCCCAGGCTGTCGGTCACTTCGGTGCGTTGGCGCATCTGTCCGTCGGGGGACGGGGGCTCGGAGAGGTAGGTGAAGCGGTAGTTCAGGCCCTGTTCGTTGTGCTGTTCGATGACGCGCGCCCCGGGCAGGGGGGTGCCGGATGCCTCGGCCTGGCCTTCGTAGCGGTAGCGGTGCCAGGGGCCGCCGCGATAGCGGTGGGCGCTCATCAGGTGGGCGGCGTAGGCAAATTCGCGGACACGCCTGCCGCTGCGGTCATGAACGCCGATGAGGTCGCCGGCACGGTCATAGACGTAGCGCACCAGGGGCAGGGGAACGCCGGTCGGCGGGTTCTCCCAGTCGATGCGTTCGAGCCGGATGCCGGTCTCCTGCTGCCAGCCGGCCTGGGCATTGTGGCCGGGGCCGGTCGGCGGGCGCGGCAGGGCCTCTCCCCGTGCCAGCGCTTGCAATCGCCGCTCGTGTTCCTGTTGCCAGGCAGCGGCGGCCCGGGTGTCAAGGCAGGTGTAGTGAAGACGGTAGCGCCGGCCTGTGCCGTCCGTAATGAGGCAGGGCAGGTGACCGGGCAAGTCGACCCGGTCAGCGGGTTTGCGCTGCTGTTGCCATTTGAGCGGCAGGGTGCGCTGTTCTGGCGGCAGGTCTTCGGCGTACAGGATCTTCTGTTCACGGCCGATAAGATCGCGTCGTGTAACCAGACGCCAGTATCCAGCTTCTCCAGGGGTGAAGTGCCAGAGGATGCGCCCGTCGCTGTCGCTGGCGATGATGTGATTGTCCGATCCGGCCCAGGCGACAGGAACATGATGCCATTGGGACTGGCTGTGCCAGGCCGGAAGGGGGGAAGCGTTCTCTGTGGCTATGGGTATAACCGAGGCGTCGGCATGGGCGGTACGCGCCGCGGGCAGGGTAGCGCTGGCCACCGGGATGGGGGAACGGGGCTGTAGCGCGGATGCGCTTTCCCCGAAGTGGTGTACGCCATGACCCTCTACAGGGGCTTGTGCCGGTGATGTGCTCTCAGGGCCGGCTTGACCGCCGCGCAGCAGGTAGATGTCTTCGCTGGGGCTGTAGAGGGCTTCTCCCGGGTGCAGCGGTGTCGGGAAGCGGAGGATGCGCCCGGCGCTGTCAAAGAGGCTCACTCCGTTTGTGTCCAGATGCAGGGAAAGTTCCAGGGCGCTCTTCCAGCCGTAGCCGAACAGACCGCAGGCGCCGCCCTGTTCGGCATTGACGTAGCTGGAGTAGTGCCTTTGCCAGATAAGGGACAGGGCGCCGGGCAGGGCGAAGTCTTGTTCTTCTTCTCCAACCAGTACTTTGGCGCCCAGCTGTGGATTGACCGGGGCGCCAACCTGTAGTCCGCCCGGACAGACCGAGCAGGCTACCGCCCCCTGGTCGCCTATCAGGACGCTCGAGGAGCCGCTCACGATCACTCCATGGGATACCCCGTCTCCTAGGCGCGCCGCTGAACGTCCTGTCATGATGACCTCGCGCAATGTTGATTTGCCATTTCTTGTATGCCTTTCTTCCCTATATGCTTCTTTCTTTGTCAGCCCTTGTCGGATCAACAGTTGATCTTGACCAGGCTCGACAGGATTTCAATGAGCTGCGGCGTCAGGCGAATGGTGCTGTTTCCGCATGAGATGCTCACTTCTTCCGTGCCGATGAGTTCGATTTTCTTGGCCTTGATGCCCAGGGATTCGCCCACTTCGAGCCCATCATTCCCAACAACTGTGGTGGTGCGGTTCTTGCCAATCTCGGTGGTGCTGTTGTTGCCGATGTTCAGGGTGTTGTCGTGAGAAATGTTTTCTTTACGGTCGTGGCCTACTGTTTCAGTCTTGTCGCGCCCGGTGTTCTCAAAACGCTGGATACCCGCCGTACTCGTGTGTACAACCCCTACCGTTTCTGTGTGGGCTAGACCTGTGGTTGAAAATGAGACCAGCCCAACCGCTTCCGATTTGAGAACCCCGATCTTAACCTTTTCGTTTTTGCCGACTGATTCGGTGCGATTGATGCCGATCGTGATGGTTTCATTCTTCCCGACGCTTTCATTACGGTTATCGCCGATAGAAATGGTCTCGTTGTGATCGACGCGTTCTTTCCGGTTCTGATGGATGGTAATGGTCTCATCAAGATCGACTTCCTCCGTGCGCCAGCCATGCACATTGATCTTTTCATTACGATCGACCACTTCCGTTCTGTCGCGGTGAATGGTGTTGAACTCGTCGCGGTCGATCTCCTTTCTGCGATCCTGTCCCACCCATTTGTCTTCGTCGCGCTCCACTTCGGTGAGCTGGTCTTGCTGGGCGTGCAGCCAGAGTTGTTCGGCGCCGGCCTTGTCTTCAAAGCGCAGGGCGTTGGCCGCGCCGGCGCCGTCACGCAGTCCTTCTCCGGGCGCGCCGCCTTTGCTCGAGCGGGTGAGAAAGCCCGATTGGGTCTTGTTGGCCGGCAATTCCCACGGAGGCATTTGAGCGGCGTTATAGACCCGTCCGGTAATGAGCGGACGATCCGGGTCGCCGTATTCGTAATCGACAATGACTTCCTGGCCGATGCGCGGGATGTGGATGCCGCCGAAGTTGCTCCCCGCCCAGGGACTGGCTACCCGGATCCAGCAGGAGTCGCTGCCGTCTTTCTTGCCGTAACGATCCCAGTGGAAATGCACCTTGACCCGGCCGTATTCGTCGGTATGGATTTCTTCTCCGGCCGGGCCGACAACGACAGCGGTCTCCGGCCCGCGGGCGCGCGGGCCGCTCCGCGCCAGCGGCCGGTAGCCTTTGTCGGCCGGCTGGGCCTTGACGATGACCTGGTAGCCGGCTTCTTCCCGTTCCCCCCAGGCCTCGTAATCGTTGTCAGTGGCCCGGTAGTCGGCGCGGACGACGAGTAGTTCGCGGTTTTGTTCTTCCCGCGGGTGGTTCCTTAGGGTGAAGCGGTAGCCGGGCAGGGCGCCGCGTACTTTGCCGGTGAGGGTGATGAGATCCTGCCCGGCTTGCAGGGCTTCCAGTCGAGCGATGGCGTACTGCTCGCCCTCTCCCGGGTCGGTGTAGTTGCCAGGGTAGGCGTATCTTTCGTATTGGTCAAAGAGGTGGCCGCGCGGGTCGCTATGGCCGGTGGTGAGGTCTTTGGCCGGTTTTTTGAAGTCGTAGTCGCCCTGGGTGTAGCGCCCCGGTTCAGGGCGGCGGGAGAGGTTCCAGTCCCAGTAGTGATCTTCGTCTTCGCGCGCTTCGTCCGGCGGGCAGTAGAGGACGTTTTCGTAGCCAGGGTAGGTGTCCGGGGTGGTGAAGTGGTCGGCAATGATGAGTCTCTCGCCGCCCTTTTTGTGTTCGAACCAGTAGTAGAGACCTTCGTGGGCAAGTAGCCGTTCGAGGAATTCAAGGTCGGTTTCGCCGTACTGGACTTTGTATTCCCAGCGTTTGAGCGCGTTTTTGGTACGCCAGTCGTGGCGGATGGCGTGTTTGCCAAGGAGCTCTTCGGCAATTTCCTTGACGGTGAGGTTTTGCCAGATGCGAAAGTCGCTGGTGCGTCCGGCATGCCAGAGTTTGGGGGATAGATGCGCTTCGTAGCGGTAGTAGCGCCCGGCTTTGCCCAAGGCGCCCATGCGGACAATCTGGCCGCTGAAGTAGCGTTTGGCGCCCCCCGCAGCGAGTAGTTCTACGCTGCCCGCTTCCCCCAACAGTTTCTGGCAGTCGATCTGGCCGTCTTCGCTGATGAGCCGAACGCGGATTCGGTAGAGTGTGCTGAGCGCTTCTGTCCCTTCTAGCCAGACCGCCTTGAGTTTTCCCTCTCCCCCCAGATGCGATGTCAGTAGTCGGTTCATGGGAGGTCCTTTCCTTTTTTGTCAGATGTGTCGGTGGGTGTGGGAAATTCTTGGTCGCCTCCAGGACATCCATTTTGGGCATTGCAGGTGACCGCAGAGGCGCTAATGTTTAAATAGAGCGGCGGTTAAATTATATGAGCGTACCAAGAAGGTCAAGAAGAACAGGTTTTTTGAACAGATGCTTGGAACTTAAATCAGGTTTTGACTCTTTTGGGGGTGTTTTCTCCTCAATTCGCCTTCCGTGACGGATTATTGGCAATGTGCGGAAACAGGATGGTTGGTGGCAGTCTGGAGCCAGCATTGTTTGGCGCCTGCGGCTTCGAGAACAAGGTAGTGACGGGTGCCCAGGTAGCGGCATTTGAGATGGGGAATAAATTGCCTGCCGCCAACGTGCCAGACGGCAAGTTCCGGATGCGCCGGATCCGTTTTAGGAACGAGACCTGCGCGATCTTCAATGGGACCATCGAAGACATTGGCTTTCTCAAGCGGGTAGGTTTTTTCACCCAGCACAAGTTTGGCAGGACATGTGTAGTTCATTGCCGGGGATTTGGAGACCTTGGGGGATCCCGCATAGCCCAGGGTAGCAGCAACAATAGCGACTGTGGCTACAAGCCATTTTCGGCTATTCAATGACATAGAAATGATCCCCATCATTTGAAACGCCTCTTCCGCCAAACCGAATCAGTCACGAATGAAATTTCTGACTGCTCCACTGAGCATAGACGTTCAGGCCTGAGCTGTTTGGGCACTCATAAATAATAGCTGCATGACCTTTGTATTTCCCTTGATCATCAAAGGCGGTAATCGCTGTGCCTGCTTTGAGGTCATGACCGCTTGCCATTATTCAAATATTCGGTAACAGGTTTCGTCATTACATGCAAAGTAGGTGGTCGCCCCGTCGCAGGTGATTTCGCCAATTGCACTGGCCTGGATTTTCCAGAAGCACGATGTTTTACCACGCTGAAGTTTTCCTTCAAGATGGCAGGGGGCAAAATAGTGATTTTTGTTCAGTTCCTGTAGTGAGACCTTTTGTGCCAGCCGGAAAAAATCAGCGATCTGCATTTTGTTCAACGCTACATCTGAGGAACGGCAAATCTCCGGATTCCTGGTGAAAAATTGTGAGGACTGAATCACCAGTTCGTTAGTGCGGGCAGAAGCATGAGGAAGCGTATTCGTGCCGGTTGCACTGCATGCCGAGGGAAGCAGGCAGAAAGCGGTACTCCAGAAGCATAGGCACCACAGAAACTTTACTTTTTCCATACAGCAGACTTTGCTTCACCAGGGTTTTTGTACGAAACGGTTGGATGACGATAAACGTCTTCCGATGTAATTTTGGTAAAGACAGAATACAACTCGTCCAGCAGGAATTGTAATGATGAGTTCTGCTCGACTGTCACAGCTTCATAAGTTTCCGAATCGATGCTTTTACCCACGATTTCAATGCCTATCGAGTCAGCATTCACAGGGTAGCGTGTCGGATAGCTCTTGCTTCGCTCATGTTTGTCTATGGCATTGATCCTTTGTCTCCATGTCAATAGCTTTAATTTAGCGGTATCGATATCACAACTACTAGCGTCAATTTCCAGACATTTTGATTTGATGAGCTTGCCTACGTGGTAGCAGGTCTGTAGGACGCTGGCTGTCTGGTAGATGTGACCATCTTTCCCAATCAAGAAATGGGCGCCATTGCCGCCGCTGTTATACGCATTCAATGTTGCCTGGACCGTTGATGAGTCTGTCTAGTGAATAATGATGCCGACGATTTGTTCCAATTCACGGCTACCCTTTTCAATTCCTTGAAAACGGCGAGGTGTGATTCTGTCGCTAATCAGCATACCTTCCTTGTCAAGCTTTGACACGTATCATCCTCTCTACGCCTGCTTCAACACCAATCCTGGATTTTCAAAATGCCACGTGCGCAGGTCTTCCACACACGCGGCCTTTACAATGACAATGAATATGTATCAAGCCTTCTGATTCTGTTTGACATCCCATGCGCCGGTGACGGCAGCGCCGAGGGAGCCGTTGGCGTTTTGCTCCTTGACCTCAACCTTGATCTTGGCGTAGGAGATGCCAACCGTTTCCTTAACACGGGCATCCTCCGTAGAACCGGAAGGACCGGCATGGGTAATGATGGCATCGGACAGCGTAATGGTGAAATAGACTTGGGAGCCATCACCCACCTTGGCCGCTTCAAGCTTGACTTCGCCAACGTGCTTGCCGGACGCACAGTATTGCATCAGGTTCGGCGTGGCTTTGTCGGCATAGTGTTCGAAAACCAGGGCATCGAAACTTGCCTTGCCTACACCTGATCCGCCTCCAGTAAAAGAAGAACTGGATTGCGAGACACCGTAGCTGAACGACAACACGTCTATCCAGCCCTTGTGCTTGGAGTCCTTCGACTCGCCTTCAATACCTTCAATTTTTACATAAAAATCCTGCAATGAGGCCATTGTGCTCTCCTGTGAGTGGTGAGAAAAAAGATAAAAACTATTATAATAGTAAGAATTGGCTAAAAAAAGTCAAGCTTGACCATAAATATGGTAAGGATTTCTTTACACAATTTACTATCTCACATAGTATATAGCCGCCATGCACGATAGTGAAGTGTATTGCATGAGGAATTCGGCTGTTGCTAGTG
Source organism: Dentiradicibacter hellwigii (assembly GCF_041770905.1). NCBI lineage: Bacteria > Pseudomonadati > Pseudomonadota > Betaproteobacteria > Rhodocyclales > Rhodocyclaceae > Dentiradicibacter > Dentiradicibacter hellwigii. The sequence continues at coordinate 1,005,593 of NZ_JBEUWX010000002.1, read as the reverse complement.
TTGGCACATTTTGTGACACAAGGGGATGAATGTGTGTCGGGTATCCGTGAGTTTGCGTGATTGGCGCAGTTGCATGTGTCAATTTTTTGAGACAGGGTAAAATGATGGCTGAAACAGGAAAGGTTGAATGGCGTCATTGAGTATTTATCCAACTGCTACCTATACCATGCAAGATGGTTCAGTGTGTGGGCCTGACTTTGAGTATGCACCCGAATTTGTGGCATTCCGTTCCTTAGTGGTGCCTCAGGAAGAGCGCCAGGTTGGTGATTCGGTATTACCTGCCCGAGAGCCGGATTGGGATGAGGTATTGGCTACAGGGGGTGAGCTTCTAAAGAAAACCCGAGATGTGCGCATTTTGATTCCTATCATATGTGCCGCAGTGCATCGACAAGGATTGCCTGCCCTGGCGAATGGATTACAGCTGCTAGCTGATTGGCTGGAAGGGTATTGGAACGAGTTGCATCCTAGGCTTGAGATAGAGGGTGAACTGGATCCTCTGTTGCGCAGCAATGCAATTGCAGAGTTGGCAGATCCCTCAGGACTTATGCGGGTTGTTCGTGGAGCATCATTTGTACAAACACCTGTTGGCAGAATTTCTGTCGGAGATGTCGAGAAATTACTAAAAGGCGGTGTATTGAATGAAAACGCTGTAGTTCATTCGGTTGATGCACTAAAAAGCGTGATAGATGCGGAGGCGGAACGCAGTAGCGCCTTGTTTTCTGCCGTTGAGCAAGCGCATTTAGCATTAGAGCGGGTTCAACATCATTTGCACAAAAACTTGAGTTTTGAACTTCTTCCAAACCTGCGGCCGCTTGGTGATTTATTGCTTGGGCTTGTAGGCTGTCTGCCAGTTACGTTGGTTCACGAAACGACTGTTAACGCCATTGAAACGAATAATTTGCAACCTTTACCTGTTTCATCATCTTCTATGGGGTTGCCGCTCAGGTTGGAGTCACGTAGTGATGCGTACAGAGCTTTGGCATTAGCACGACAATTTTTTGAAGAGTATGAGCCTTCGCATCCGGCATCATTACTCATCCGGCGGATCGAAGATTTGCAAGGTAAGGATTTTCTTTCCTTGGTGCGGGAACTTACTCCAGATGGCCTTGTACAGTTGCGGGTATTGACCGGTAGAACAGAAGAAAGCGCTTCTTGACGATATAGATGAATAAATTAATAACTTTCGTTTAATAGGAATCTCTGATATGGCAACTAGAAATGATGTAGCAAAAGGGCGAAGTGGGCAAAAATTTATTGGTAGAAACCGAGCTCCTAGGGTACAGATTGAGTATGACGTTGAGCTATATGGCTCAGAAAAGAAGATTCAGTTGCCATTTGTGATGGGGGTGATGTCGGACCTCTCAGGTCGCCCTATTGAAGATTTGCCACCTGTCTCCGACCGAAAATTCCTAGAAATTGATATTGATAATTTTGACGAACGCATGAAGGCAATTAAGCCTCGGGTAGCGTTTATGGTGGAAAACACTCTGACTGGTGAAGGTCAAGTGGCGGTGGATATTACTTTTGAAAGTATGGATGATTTCTCACCTGGTGCCATTGCGAGCAAAGTAGAACCGTTGCGTCGTTTGTTGGAGGCGCGTACTGAGTTGAACAATTTGTTAACTTATATGGATGGGAAGTCGGGAGCGGAAGAGTTGCTGGCCGATGTACTTAAAGATCCGGCACTGCTGAAGGCGCTGGCGTCCGTACCGCAGAAAGAACAAGTCGTCGCAACTAGTGACAAGAAGGAAGAGGATTAAAAATGTCTGGGTTAAATGAATTGTTGAATAAAGAGTCACAGCTTGCCACGACAACCAGCGATTTCTCCTCATTACTGGAGAAGGAGTTTAAGCCTAGAACACAAGAGCAAAAAAGTGCTGTTGAAAATGCAGTTAGAACATTAGCTCAGCAAGCCATTAGTTCTGCGGTTGCAATATCTGGCGATGCCTATCGGACAATAGAGGCAATGATTGCCGAGATTGACCGCAAGATGAGCGAGCAGATCGATCGGATTATTCACCATCCTGACTTTCAACAATTGGAATCTGCATGGCGTGGATTGCATTATCTGGTTAACAACACTGAAACTGACGAAATGCTCAAGATTCGTGTGATGAACATTTCCAAAAAGGAGTTACACCGTACATTGCGCAGACATAAGGGAATTGGCTGGGATCAGAGCCCGATATTTCGTCGTATTTATGAAGAAGAATATGGGCAGCTTGGTGGTGCCCCATATGGTTGCATGGTAGGCGATTATTTCTTTGATCATTCAGCGCCTGATGTGGAACTATTGAGCGAGATGGCAAGAATTTCTGCCGCTGCACATTGTCCGTTCATTGCTGGTGCCGATCCACGGGTAATGCAGATGGACTCTTGGCAAGAATTAGCTAATCCACGTGATCTGACGAAAATATTTGAGAATACAGAGTATGCTCCTTGGAGAAGCTTAAGAAATTCAGAAGATTCACGTTACATTGGGCTAGCTATGCCTCGTTTTCTGGGAAGGTTACCCTATGGAGTAAAAACAAGCCCAATCGACGAGTTCAATTTTGAGGAGGATACTGAAGGATCAAATCATGCGCGTTTCCTTTGGGTAAATGCCGCCTACGCGATGGCTGTCAATATCAATCGCAGTTTTAAGTTGTATGGATGGAGCACCTCTATTCGGGGAGTGGAATCAGGTGGAATTGTCGAAGATTTACCCTGCCATACATTTCCGACCGACGATGGTGGAATAGATATGAAGTGTCCTACTGAGATTGCTATTTCTGACCGACGTGAAGCAGAGTTGGCTAAAAATGGGTTTATGCCATTGGTTCATCGGAAAAATACGGATGTTGCAGCATTCATTGGTGCACAAAGTCTGCAGAAACCTGCTGAATATTACGACCCGGATGCTTCAGCTAACGCAAACTTATCAGCGCGTCTTCCTTATTTGTTCGCCTGTTGCCGTTTTGCACATTATCTTAAATGTATTGTCCGTGACAAAATTGGATCATTTAAGGAACGAGCAGATGTTGAACGTTGGTTGAACGATTGGATCATGAACTATGTCGATGGTGATGCAGCTAATTCAAGCCAGGAAACCAAGGCGCGCAAACCACTGGCCGCAGCCGAAGTAGTCGTTGAGGATGTAGAGGATAATCCTGGTTATTATTCAGCTAAATTCTTCCTGCGCCCCCATTACCAGCTTGAAGGATTGACTATGAGTCTGCGGCTAGTTTCTAAACTTCCGTCAGTAAAAGAGGCAAGAGGATAATCTGTTCTGTTGCTATTCTATAAAATAGTATGAGATTAATATTTGGAGATCATTACATTATGCAAATGATAAAGGAACTAGTTCTAGCGATGGCAATATTCAGCCTAACAGCCTGCTCAGTATTTCAGCATACAGAGGAAGAACCGGTTGAACAAAGCAAAGCACCCGAGCCTACTCAACCGCGTGATTGGGTTACTCTTATCCCTTACTCTGAAAATTATTGGATAGTACGCTTGGATCATGGAGTTGCTCTCCGTTCTGTTTCATCCGGTACATTTGCAAGCGGGAAAGCAACACTTCAACCAGAATCTGCAGTTTTTCTGGATGAGGTTGCTGCTATCCTGAACGATCAACTGGCTGACAAAATCAGTATTCTGGTTGCTGGTCATACTGATGCACATGGTAATCGTGCAACAAATATGAAACTCTCCAAACTTCGGGCGAAGAATGTCATGGATGCCTTGGTTGCACGTAACGTTAATCCTGCACGGCTAAAATTCGAAGGGTTCGGATCAAGTGTTCCAATCGCTGACAATACTTCAAAAGAGGGGCGTCAACAGAACCGACGTACGGAAATCATTATTCTAGATGAGCCTAAGGTAGAAACTTCACATACGTGTACTTGTTCGTGTCCAGAGTCTTCCACTGTGCCCGCACAAACTACACCTCAACAATACAACAATGAGTGACGTCTTTATCTTTACAAAGTTTCGAATTTGGGTAGCATGCCTCCCGTTGCTACTGTCGGGATGCTCTTCGGGGTTAGGCGCGTTGACAGGGCCCAGGCAAGAATTGCCTGTTCCATTGGAAATTACCATCATGGCTGCAGAAAATGCCAACCCTGCAATTAATGGTCGGCCATCTCCAGTCATTGTGACTTTGTTTGAACTTTCGGCAACATTAAACTTTCTTTCTACAGATTTTTTCTCTTTACATTCGCCCGGTGGGGCGAGCTTGGCAAATGAGCTTGTTGGCATGGAGCAACATAGCTTGTTGCCTGGGGAGATTCGGGTTGTACATCGAAAGGCTGGACTTCGTAGTCGTTTCTTGGGAGCCACAGCGGGTTTCAGAGATTTAGAAAATAGTGTCTGGCGAACATCAATACCTTTACCTGCTCCCTATCTTTCAGGCCGGATAATCACAAGGGGGGCCTCACCAACCAAACGGTTGTACGTTGTAGTTACAGACAAGTCAATTGTCATTCGTGACAAGCTGGAAGGCTTGGAATAGAGACAATTTTCTGACAGGGAAGCTGCCTCGTGCCAAAAGAAGATGGTACACGGGAAATAGAGATGAGTCATGAGAAAAAGGTAATCTGGGCAGAAGGAATGTTTCTTCGTACCCAGCATTTCCAGCAACAAGAATATTTCTGGGAGTCATGTTCATTCCGGTCTGTATCATCCCTGAATGGGTTTTACTGGGGATTTACTCATCTGAAGATTGATGATATTGCTTTGCAGATGGGTCAGCTACTTATTCAGCGTGCTGAGGGTATATTACCCGATGGTACGGTATTTCAGATTGGGCGATACCATAGTATGTCTGTATCTTATGATGTACCTGCTTCGGCGAAGGATACAAAAATCTGTTTAGTCTTGCCTCCCGCTCGTTCAAACGAAGAAAATGTAATCTTTGAGGAAGATACGGCTAGTAGTGCGCGATTCTTGGCAGAATCCATAGAAGTTCATGACAGCAACGAAATTGGCGCAGGAGTTGCCGAAATTCAGGTTGGTAGGCCGAGGTTCCGATTGATGTCACAAGAGGATATCCCCCATGGCTGGGTTTCGCTAGGCGTTGTTTGGTTGATTGAAAAACAGGCCAATAATACTTGCCGTCTTGATGAAAACTATATTCCGCCAACACTCCACTGTGGGGGAAATGAGCTTTTGTTCGCCTATCTGCGTGAGGCTATTGCATTGCTTAACCAGCGGGGTGACATATTAGCTGAACGTATAAGTGCTACCAGTGGCCGTGCAACATCAGAAATTGGTGATTTCTTGTTGCTTAAAATAATTAATCATTGGCAACCGCTATTGCGACATCTGGAGACCTTACCCGTTCTGCATCCGGAGCGCCTGTATGAGAATCTTTTGGCCTTATGTGGTGAACTCGCTATTTTCTCAGCAACATCGCGCAGGCCGGCTGGCCTACCAGCTTATGTACATGACGATCTGGGCGGTAGTTTTCGACCGCTGATGATTGAACTTCGCCAGGCTCTTTCCTTGGTGTTGGATCAGACAGTTATTCAAATTGATTTACGGGAGCGTAAATATGGAATCAAGACCGCACTAATTTCTGATAAAACTTTATTGCACAAAGCGTCTTTTGTGTTGGCCGTCCATGCTAATTTGCCAGCAGAACAAATAAGAGCGCAATTTCCGACACAAACGAAAATTGGTCCGGTCGAGAAGATTCGTGATTTAGTAAACCTGCAACTGCCTGGTGTCGTCATCAAACCTTTGCCGGTAGCGCCACGTGAGCTGCCATATAACGCAGGCTATAATTATTTTGAGATAGATACCCAGCATGTGCTTTGGAAAGATTTGGGTCGGAGCGCAGGTCTTGCATTGCATGTTGCGGGTGATTTTCCGGGATTGGAGTTGTTATTCTGGGCTATCCGGAAATAATTCAATATTATGAAATATGTAATGCTGGTCACAGCATAGAATCCTGTTTTGTCATTTGTAGGAGCAATGGCATTGCCTGACAGAATGCTTGATAGCGCCAATCCACTAGTTCGCGCCGCCAGACGCCTAATTGATTTAATGCTACGCATCCGAGAGCAGAAACATCTGGCGGATCCGGCAGCTTTGCGCCAACAGTTATTGCTGGAAGTACGAGAGTTTGAGCGTAATGCGCAAGAAAACCAAGTATTACATGAAGAAGTAATTGGCGCACGTTATTGCCTATGTACTGCCATTGATGAGGCGGCAGCACAAACTCCTTGGGGAGGCCGTGGTGTTTGGGCCAAGCATAGCCTACTGGTTTCATTTCACAACGAGGCCTGGGGTGGGGAGAAGTATTACCAGTTATTAGGACGCTTGGCGCAGAATCCTGAAAGGCATGTCAACCTGATAGAATTGTTGTATTACCTTAATGCCTTAGGATTCGAAGGCCGGTTTCGTATTATTGATGGCGGGCGTTCACAACTCGAACTACTTAAGCAGCGTATAGCCACGATACTCGGTAAGGTTAAGGGAGAATACGAGACAAGATTGTCTCCCCATTGGATGGGGGTTCAGTCAACGCCCCCTGCCTGGCGCATAGTACCTCCATGGGTTGTTGCCTGCATATGCATTTTTCTGGCCGCTTGTATTTATCTTTGGTTTATTTTCTCATTAGCCGAACGTTCAGATGCCACTTATTCACGCATCGCCCAATTGCAGCTTCCTTCTCTTGCGGTCGCACAACCTCAGTCAGTGCCTCGGCTTAGGCGGTTCCTAGAACCAGAAATACAGGCTGGTTTAGTGGAGGTCAGCGATCAACTTGATCGTAGTATCGTGACTATCATGGGAGATGGTCTCTTCGATTCAGGGCAGGCAGAAGTTAAACAACGCTACTTACCTGTGCTTCAACGTATTGCCGAGGCTCTAAAAGAAGTTAATGGCAATGTGGTGGTTAGTGGTTATACCGATAACGTCCCCATGCGTAGCGTCCGGTTTGCATCAAACTGGCATTTATCCCAGGCGCGTGCAGAGGTAGTCAAGCATTTGCTGGACGGATATCTCGGTACTCGTGCGAACGAGCGAATTCGTTTTGAGGGACGGGGAGAAGCAAATCCGGTAGCCGACAACTCAACGCCAGAAGGGCGCGCCAGGAACCGCCGGGTTGAAATTATTGTATTGATGTCAGCTGAAGAAATGCACCGCCAAATCAATACATCTGCACAAGCTGGGCAGTAGATGAGGAGGGTGCCATGATTTCTAACCTGCTACGACGTTTATTGGATCTGATCCGCTCCAGATTTCTATGGATCACCATTGGTCTCGCCCTGCTGGTTCTACTAATTTGGTATATGGGGCCTTTGTTCGCGTTTGGTGAATTTCGGCCTTTGGAAACGGTGCGTGCACGTATTTGGTGCATCGGGATTATTCTGAGTCTGCTTTTGTTGCGTATCCTAGTACGGCACTGGCATTCAAGTAGAATCAATGACCGCATTACCAATATGCTTAGTTCGGCTTTGAGCCGTCAAAAACCTGTAGAACGTTCAGCAGGAAACATTGAAGCGCTGGAAGAAAAATTCGATGAAGCGCTGAAAACGTTGCGTAAAGCGCGCTTTAATAGCGGCAATCAATCTTGGTGGGGGCATCTTACTGGAAGTCATCGTTATTTATACGAATTGCCATGGTATGTGATTATTGGAGCGCCGGGTGCAGGAAAAACTACCGCGCTAGTAAACTCAGGATTGTCTTTCCCGCTGGCCAAGCAGTTTGGTGACAATGCAGTGCGGGGTGCTGGAGGTACGCGCTATTGCGATTGGTGGTTTACCAATGAGGCAGTATTCATCGATACCGCAGGACGTTACACCACACATGAGAGCGATATTGAGGTCGACCGCGCCGAATGGCAGGAATTTCTGGCGCTTCTGAAAAAAAACCGGGCGCGTCAACCTATCAATGGTGTATTGGTTACGCTTTCGGTAGCAGAATTATTAGAAAAAAATACCGAACAACGTGCAAATCATGCGGCAACTATTCGCAATCGCCTGGATGAATTACAAGAGGGCCTAGGCGTTGCTTTTCCTGTTTACGTGTTGGTGACCAAATCCGACTTGTTACTTGGCTTTGATGAGTATTTTGCTTCTTTAGACAAAGTGGGACGTGAACAAGTCTACGGATTTACCCTGCCTATGGGTGATGCATCACAGCCGGATATACCTGATCGGCAAAAGCTCAAAGAAGAGTTTGGCCTTTTACATGCCAGAATCGTTAATGGTCTGATTGATCGGTTGCAAGCAGAACCGGACTTGAACCGGCGTAGTCGAATTTTTGGTTATCCACAGGAATTTGGCGCTGTTTCGGCACTGGTACTGGATTGTGTCGTGCAAATTTTCGCACAGTCGCGCTATTCCAGCCCTCCCATGTTGCGTGGTATCTATTTCACTAGTGGTACGCAGGAAGGCGCGCCTTTTGACCGGATTCTTTCCGCAATGGGCGAGAGCTTTGGGTCTCGTCATAAACCACGGATGGATTCTGGCAGCGGCAAAAGTTTTTTCCTCCACGAACCGTTGACCAAGGTTATCTTTGGTGAAGCGCATCTAGTGAGTACGGATGCCAAGGCCGAGCGCCGTTCGCGCTTATACCATGGCGCCGTTTATGCAGCATGCTTATTGTTACTGTGTTCTGCAACGGGCGCATGGATTGTAAGTTATCGGAATAATCAGTCTTATATATCTTCGGTAGACGCCAAAATTGATCAATTCGAGAATACATTGCAGGCGCTGCCCTCAAGAAATGACAGTAACCTGTATGCCATGTTGCCTATTCTTGATGCAGCCAGAAAGTTGCCGGACGGCTTGCGTTTTGAGGTTGAGCGACCGCTGGTACCTTGGACGTTCGGGCTCTATCAGGGCGATAAATTGAATGCTGCTGCGAGCCCCCTCTACCATAGGCTATTAGTGGAGCGTTTTGCCCCGACATTGAAAATGCGTCTGGAGCAGTTGTTACGTACGGTTGCGGTCAATGACCTAGAGTTTTCCTTTGAAATTCTCAAAGCCTACATCATGATGCATGAACCCGCTCACTTGGATAAGGAAGCGTTTGTTGCATTCGTTTTGGCTGATTGGGACTACAATCTTCCAGCAGGAGCCGCCCTGCCTGAACGGGAAGCGCTGGAGCGGCATATACGGACATTGATTGCCATTGATGGTTTGTTGCCGAAGACGCCAATAGATACGGCGCTGGTAGAGGCAACTCGCTCTCGGCTGGCACAGTATTCCATTTCCCAGCGTATTTATCGGCGAATGGTACGACTGCTCAAGAACAATCGACTGGCGGATTTCTCCGTTGGGGCGTCAGTAGGATCGCAGGCTTCGCGTGTGTTCCGCCGATTAAGTGGCCGGCCGTTAACGGATGGAATACCTTCGCTATATACATATCGTGGTTATCATGAGCTATTCGTGAAGGAGCTGGATCGGGCGATCCGTAATGCTGGGGCGGACGATAGTTGGGTCCTGGGAGTATCGGAGGCAACGCTAAAAGACCGCCTTCAGGCTATTCAGTCAGGCATTTTAGGCATAGAGGTCAAGCGACATTATGCAAGCGACTATATCCAGGAATGGGAACATTATCTAGACGATATTGCACTCATTGAACCAACCAGTCTGGCTGAAGCGGCAGAACTTGCAAGCATGCTTTCTGCGCCTGATTCTCCTCTGATGCGTTTTATGCAGGCAGTCGTCAAAGAAACCACATTATCTGCAGCCAGTAAGCCCGACAGTAATCAGGAGCGTTCATTATTCGATCGCGCAAAGCAAACCATACGATCTACCAAAGAAGATATCACGCACATTGTAGGCCCCAGCGCAATGCCTGGCATGTCCGCTCCTGCCGAGCATCCGGAGCTGATGGTAGACAGGCGTTTCGAGGCACTGCGCAAAGCGGTTGATGGTGGAGGCGACAAATCTGGTGCGCCTTTGCTGGCAATGGCACAGTCTCTATCTGAATTGCATATGTATTTGGCCGGCGCGGAAGCTGCTCGTATTGGTGGGTATCCCCCGCCCGAGACCAATTTGCCGACTTCCTTACGTGCACAGGCAGCGCGTTTGCCCCAACCCAATCGCAGGATGCTCGAATCTTTTACCAGTACGAGTGACAAACTGGTTGCGCGGGAAACACGTCGTGCCAAAGGTCGTGAGTTGGTTGGTCAGGTCACCAAAGCCTGTCGTGATTCAATCCAGGGACGCTACCCACTCGTCCGTTCGGCCAAAAAAGAGGTGGCTCCTGATGACTTTACGCAAATGTTTGGCCCCGGTGGTCGTATAGATGAGTATTTTCGTAAGGAACTGGCAAATTACGTTGATGTGTCAACAACCCCCTGGCGGTTACGTGAAGGCGCCAGGGGGGGGCTTGATGGCGGCGCTTCCATTGCTGCATTTGAAAAAGCTCATGTCATCAAAGACGTATTTTTCCGTGGTGGCAGTGGAGCACCGAAAATTACTATTTCCCTCAAACCCGTAATGATGGACACCACTATTTCCACACTAACGCTGGATGTTGACGGGCAGCTCATCCGCTATCAGCATGGGCCGCAGATCACGCATACGGTGAGCTGGCCAGGTACACGTGGCAGCAACCAAGTCCGTCTTTCCCTTGAGCCCCCGTTGCCGCAAGGAAATTCGGGCATGGTTACGGAAGGGGCTTGGGCGTTGCATCGTTTGTTTGATGCGGCGCAAATACAGCAGGGTTCCAGTCCAGAACGTTTTACGGCCGATCTCGATGTCGGCGGGCGCAAAGTCCGTTTTGAGATTACGGCTGCCAGTGTGAAGAATCCATTCCGTTTAGTTGAACTCAATACGTTCTCTTGCCCAGCGGGACTTTGATTGCGGTGCCGCATGGATCGTAAGTTTCTGGATTATTACAATAGAGAGCTGGCCTATTTGCGCGAACTGGGTGGAGAGTTCGCACAGTCATTCCCCAAGGTGGCCGGAAATCTCGGTATCCGTGAAGACAGCGTATCAGATCCCTATGTAGAACGCCTGTTGGAAGGGTTTGCCTTCCTGGCCGCGCGTATTCATTTAAAAATTGATGCAGAGTTTCCGCGTTTCTCACAACGACTTCTGGAGGTCGTCTACCCCCACTATCTGGCGCCGACGCCCTCCATGGCGATCGTACAAATTCCTTTCGATACAACTGCGGCAACCCAATCTGATTCCGGTTGCGCTTTCCTGCCGCGCGGGAGTGTACTTACCAGCGGCAGGATACCAGGCATCAATACACGGTGTACATTCATCACCGGCCATGATTTGGCATCCTGGCCGATTGATATTGTAGAGGCGACTGCAGGTACGCTGGGAGGCAATCTGGAAATAGGCCGCCACCTGCGAGGCAAAGAGCCCAAAGGAGAAATACGGCTGCGATTGAAGTATCAGGCGGGGGCACATAATGCAGGCTGCCAATATCCTGAGAAATTGACGTTCTACCTAAACGCTGACGATACGCTGGCTTCTTGGCTGTATGAAACCTTGATGGGGCATTGCATGGGGGTGATCGTCAGCAGCCCAGACCATCGGAAAGAGTCAGGATTTCTGCCGGCAAAGATGCTGGAAGCAGAAGGGTTCCACGCTGATCAGGCGCTGCTGCCAACCGATTCCAGAGTATTTCAGGGATATCGACTGTTGCATGAATATTTTGCATTTCCACAGCGATATTTGTTTTTTTCGATTACGGGTCTTGGGCAGCCGCTTAATCGATTGAGCGCAGATACATTCGAATTAACGATCCTTCTGGATCGGGATCCTGGCAACCTGATTGCTGCCGTTGACCATAAGAGTTTCGAGCTTAACTGCGTGCCGGTGATCAATCTTTTCCCCAAAAAAGGCAACCGCATGCTGATTGCCCGTGACGGGATAGAGCACCATATCGTCATTGACCGCACCCGGCCCATGGATTATGAAGTGTATAGAGTCGATCATGTGGAGGGTTTTGATCGCGGGAACAATCCAGTCACGAGTTTTTCGCCTTTCTATCGGCACGTAGGGTCTGATGCGCACGGCGCTCAGGCGTATTTCACAACACGCCGCGAACCGCGACGCCTGTCGGATTCGGCCATTCGTCATGGCGGCCGTTCAAGTTATATCGGCTCTGAGGTTTTTTTATCTCTGGTCGACGCACAGGAAGCGCCCTGGCCACAGAAAATCGAACAGCTTGCCATACAAATGCTTTTGACCAACCGCGACCTGCCTTTGCTAATGCCGGTCGATGGCAACCAGAACTTACAGGTAGAAACAGACCAGGCCCTGAAATGGGCGCGCATCATTCGCGGGCCATCACGGCCACGCTTCGCACTGGCTGACGGCGAAATGACCTGGCGCCTGATCAACCACCTCTCATTGAATTATCTGGCATTACGTGATCAGGACTCACGCAGCGGCGCCGTGGTGCTGCGCGAATTGCTGGAGCTGTATTCAGCCCTGGCTGACCCGATACTTACAAGACACGCTGAATCCATCCTCTCTGTCAAAACCATGCCTGTAACACGGCGATTGCCCGTGAGCGGGCCGCATGTTTTTGGCAGGGGCGTCGCCATCGATATCGGCGTGGATGAATTGCACTTTGCCGGCTCCAGCCCTTACCTGTTTGGCAGTGTGCTTGAGCAATTCCTGTCGCGCCATGTATCAATGAACTCTTTCTGCCAGCTATCCTTGTCCAGCGCGTCGCAAGGGCATTTGGCCACCTGGCCGCCACGCTGGGGAGGTCGGCCAGATGCGTGAGATCCATTCATTGGCCGGCTTGCGGAGCGATAGTTCCTTACAGGCGCCAGGCGATAAGCCTTGGCAGCTTGATTGGTTTCAGCTCATGCGCAGGCTGGAAGCGCGCAATCCGCAATTCCCCCGCTTTGGCTGCGCATTGCATCCTGAAGATGAGCCGGTGCGCATAGGTCAGACGCCGGCGCTGTCTTTCGCCGCATCCGAAATTACAGACGTGCGTCTCGATCAACGAGGCCATGTGCGCATCGAGCAGGCAGGCTTTGGGCTGTTTGGCCCCAATGGTGCATTGCCTTTGCATATCACCGAATATGTGCGTGAGCGGCTAGCTTATGACGATGATCGTGCATTAAGCGCATTTGCCGATATTTTCCATCACCGGTTTGCATTGATGTTCTATCGCGCCTGGGCCAGCGCACAACCGGCGAACAGCCTGGATCGGCCGGAAGACGACAAATTCGCCGACTATGTAGGCGCCATCATTGGCTATCGGGGGAATTCCTATCGTGACAGAGACGCCGTGGCCGATCACGCCAAACGTTACTTCTCTGGCCACTTGGTGCGGCAGACAAGAAACCCTGAAGGCCTGAAGGCGATCTTGGAGGAAGACTTCAACTGCCCTTTCCGCATTCAGGAATGGGTGCCGCAATGGCTGCGGCTCAGCAAAAGCGAACAGACCTGCCTGGGCGACGAATCGGCTTCCGCGCAACTGGGAGTCGGCGCTGTTTGCGGCGCGATGGTTCTCGACCGGCAGTATCGATTCCGGCTTCATGCAGGGCCATTGGATCTGGAAAAATATAGGAGCTTCCTTCCGGGCGCTGGTGCAAACAAAACCCTGCGCGACTGGGTGCGCAACTACCTGGGCTATGAATTTCGCTGGGATATCCAATTGATTCTCAGGTGTAACCAAGCGCCGCCGCTCCGGCTGGGCGGGGATACCCAGCTCGGATGGACGACCTGGCTCGGTAAAGTTGATCCGGCGCGCGATCTGGCCGACCTGATCCTGGAGGGCGAGCGGAAGTTTTCATGACCGGCCGTTTTGGGCTCCGTATTATCTACGCTATTCTGAAGGTACGGGCAAGCGACCACGGCAGCCGGCGTTAGATGCCGCCACAGCCCCCAACGGCAAGTCGCCCGTTCCGGCGGGCTGCGAACAGATTGGGGCAGAAGCGGAACGCACGGGTCTAAACTGTAGAAGGCTTGCCTGCCTTGTTGTATAGTGCCGAAAAACCCACCCGCAGACATGACCTGTACCGGGAGCATCGATATGTCAGGCCCCGAATACGTCCTTGAATCACCGGTCGAACCGGCCAAACTTCCGGAAGTGCGCAACCACACGCCATTTCCCAGCCAGTATTTCCAGATGATGGATACCAATGACAAGGTATTCCATGTACTGGTCAGCCGGCTCACTTTTGACCTGCTGAGTCCGGACAGCAAAGGCGCGCCGCAGCTCTCGCAGACACAGCATCCGCTGGTGCGCGCCGACGAGTTCTACCAGCAGCCCAACACCAGCGCCACCATTCAGGAAAGCGATTTTGCCCCCTACAAACCCAGGTGCGACATTCTCTTCGCGCACGCCACCGCCTATGCGCCGAACGAAAAACCGCTTGAACGCTGGCCCATCGGCATACGCATCGGCGACTGGAGCAAAAAAATCTCGGTGTGCGGCCCGCGCCGCATCGTCCCTGCCGCGCTGGGCTGGAAACTGCAGGCGCCGAAACCCGCCATACAGGTTCCCCTGCGCTACGAGCTGGCCTTTGGCGGCACCCTGCAATGGCCTGAAACCGTCGCTAAAGACGAAGAACCTGAAATCCTCATTCGCCACCCGGCCAACCCGATTGGCTGCGGCCTGCTCAATGCCGCCTGGCTGAAAAAAGCCCGTCCACATGAGATGCGGGCGCCGCAGATGGAAGTCTTCGGACAGCCCTTCGGCGAAACTCACCTGCACAAAAATGACTACCCCGTCATCGGGCTGGGCGCCATTGGTCGCTGGTGGTCGCCGCGTATCCAACTGGCAGGCTCCTACGACCGCCAATGGCAGGAAACACGCTGGCCGAACCTGCCAAGGGATTTTGACAGCGCCTACTGGAACTGCGCTCCGGCAGACCAGCAGATCGACTACCCGCAGGGCGGCGAAGAAGTCGTGCTAGCTGGCCTGACCCCGGGTGGCGGCTCTTTCCGGACGCGCATTCCCGCCCCGCACCCGCATGCCCTGGCCCGCCTGCACGCCGGCCCCATCCTGCCGCGGCGCATGAACCTGGACACCCTCATTTTCGACATGCACGCAATGACGCTTACCTGCGTACACCGAATGGTCATTGCCGCCGACGCAGAAGTACGCGTTCTTGAAATCCGCCGCCGGGAGGCATGACATGGCCGACGAAGCCGCCACCGCCAAAGACGCCCAGTTCATTCTCATCAACCTGCAGCCGGACATCTGCCTGACGCCCGACCGTAAAGGCTGCCCCGTTCCCTACGCCATCACCCACGCGATGGATAAAAGCCGACAGGTTTCCCCCAACGTCTTCTTTGCCGGCAAACCCGCCTACCTGCATGAAGAAAGCTACGTCGACGTCCTCACCGGTGACGAACCCGGCGGTGGTAAGGGCGTCGTTTCCGGCACCCACATCAAAATCAGCCGTAGCATCCGCGCCAGCAACGGCGTCTTTATCAACGGCCGGCGCCTGGTGCGTACGGGCGATGCCGTCTGGATGAACCGCGCCGAACCGGGCGATGCCGGCGGCGAAAGCGGCAAAAGCAAAAAAGCGCGCTGGGAGTGCCGCAAGGGGCAGATCGCCGCCGCCCGTGAACAGCTCAAGGACATGCCGGAAGGCGCCGACAAGGAAAGGCTTGCCCAGGCCACCGAGCGCTTTGCACGCGACAACGTCGCCGTGGAAAAGGCGCGGCTCTCGCAGGACGCCTACAAGCCCACGCCCAGCGGCGAAACGCCCGAAGGCTGGAACGACATCAGCAACGACCCGGAAAAGCTGGCGCAATATGGCCTGAACCCGGACATGCTGCACAAGGAAGGCTCCAATTTCCGCGCCAAGGTTTATGAACCGGATCCGGCCATCTTCGGCAACGACATGCAGCCGACGCTGGCCTTCAAGGGCAGCACCATCAATGGCGAGGACTGGAAAAACAATTTTGCCCAGGGCGCCAACATGCATTCGGAGTACTATAAAAATGCAGTAGAAATTGGTAAAAACATTGGGCGTTCCGGACAAAACATCGACATCACCGGCCACTCGCTGGGCGGTGGGTTGGCCTCGGCGGCTTCGCAGGCCAGCGGCCGGCCGGCGACCACCTTCAACGCCTCCGGGCTGCACGGCAAGACGGTCGAGCGCTACGGCGGCACGGTGCACGACACGGCCATCCAGGCCTACCGGGTCAAGGGCGAAATTCTTACCGGCCTGCAGGAAGGCGGCCTGGGCGCCACGGCGGGCGCGGCTGCCGCCGGCTGGGCGGCGGGTGGCCCCAAGGGGGCGGTCATCGCCGCGCTGGCGCAACTGGGGCTAGCCGGGCTGGCGCCGAACGCCGCCGGCACCCCCTACGAACTGGAAGGCAAGGGTAACCCGGTCGATCGCCACTACATCGACCAAGTCATTGACCGCTTGGAAGAGCAAAAGAAGGCCGATCAGGAAGTAATCGCCGCCGCTACCGGAAAGACCTGCAAAGAATGAACCCGCTACAATCACTGCCCGAACTCCGGCGCTGCCTCCGCGCGCTGCTCATTGTTCTCTGCTGCGGCCTGTTTTGCGTCCTCATGGCCGCCTGTCTGCCGACCTCATCAAGTCAAGGAACTCCGCTTATGTCCGCCAAATACCCCGCCTCCACCTTCTTCCGCGGCCATTATCTGGAAATGGCCCAGGCCATTGAGGCCAACGACATCCCCCGCCTTGAACGCCTCGTCCAGGGGCAGGACTTAACGCTCAAGGGCGAGAAGGACATGAGCCTGATCTGGTTCGCCATCCTCCACGAAAAATTTGACGCCATCAGCGCCTTGATTCGCCTGGGCGTCAATCCGGACACCCAGATTGCCGAAGGGCTGGGCAGTGCGCTTGATGCAGCCTTTATGAAGCACGACGATATCCGCTATCTGAAGGCTATGCTTGACGGCGGGTTGGATCCCAACTACAAGCGCCCGGACAACTACACACTGATGCTCCAGCGCGGCGTTGCTGG
The DNA here is from genome assembly GCF_041770905.1 of Dentiradicibacter hellwigii. Taxonomy (NCBI): domain Bacteria; kingdom Pseudomonadati; phylum Pseudomonadota; class Betaproteobacteria; order Rhodocyclales; family Rhodocyclaceae; genus Dentiradicibacter; species Dentiradicibacter hellwigii. The sequence continues at coordinate 988,719 of NZ_JBEUWX010000002.1, read as the reverse complement.
CGGGCTGGAGCACGTCAAGCTGCTGCTTTCGCGCGGCACGCGCATCAATGACCGCGACAACATCGGCGGCACGGCGTTGTATAAATCCATTAACCGCATAGAACCGGATATTGCCGCCTATTTGATCGAACACGGCGCTGACTTCAATGCGGCGACGGTTAATGGCGTCACGCCCGCCTGGGCAATCAGCGAATCGATCAAGGAGATGCGCCCGGGCAACCCCATTCAGCTGAAGTTTGTCGGCCTGCGCGATCTGCTCATCAAAAAAGGGGCGAAGTGGCCGCCGCTGCCGCCGGCCGAAGTGCGCGCCCGCGGCGGAAAAACGAAGTAACCGCCAGTCATAAACATGCGGTGTTCCCTGACATTTGGCTTGCTCTGTGGTGGCCTGTTTTGCGTCCTCATGGCCGCGTGTTTGCCGACCTCATCAAGTCAAGGAACTCCGCTTATGTCTGCCAAATATCCCGCTACCACCTTCTTCCGCGGCCATTATCTGGAAATGGCGAAAGCCATTGAGGCCAACGACATCCCCCGCCTTGAACGCCTCGCCCAGGGGCAGGACTTAACGCTCAAGGGCGAGAAGGACATGAGCCTGATCTGGTTCGCCATCCTCCACGAAAAATTTGACGCCATCAGCGCCTTGATTCGCCTGGGCGTCAATCCGGACACCCAGATTGCCGAAGGGCTGGGCAGTGCGCTTGATGCAGCCTTTATGAAGCACGACGATATCCGCTATCTGAAGGCTATGCTTGACGGCGGGTTGGATCCCAACTACAAGCGCCCGGACAACTACACACTGATGCTCCAGCGCGGCGTTGCTGGCGGGCTGGAGCACGTCAAGCTGCTGCTTTCGCGCGGCACGCGCATCAATGACCGCGACAACATCGGCGGCACGGCGTTGTATAAATCCATTAACCGCATAGAACCGGATATTGCCGCCTATTTGATCGAACACGGCGCTGACTTCAATGCGGCGACGGTTAATGGCGTCACGCCCGCCTGGGCAATCAGCGAATCGATCAAGGAGATGCGCCCGGGCAACCCCATTCAGCTGAAGTTTGTCGGCCTGCGCGATCTGCTCATCAAAAAAGGGGCGAAGTGGCCGCCGCTGCCGCCGCTTGAGGTGCGCGACCAGATGCGCGCGCGGCGAGAAGGTCGTCGTTCCCAAAGGACAGCCGCGCTAGCCATGAAACCCCTGCGGCGCGATGTTTTACCCATATTCTTTCATTGCCTGTATTCACCATGAGTTCAACCAATTCTCCTGAAGCTGACGGCACCGCACCCAATAATGGATCGGCTATCCCACCGCTGATACGCCGCAGCCGCATCCACCCCAACGGCTACGCCATGCCCGGCCCCTACGCCAACACCACCGGCATCATTCTCCCCAAAACACAAAGCGCCCCGGCCGGGAACAACACCAACCCTTCCGGCGGCGCCGAAACCGAAGCCGAACAAGACTGGTGGCAACGCTGGGGATCAGATACCCTGCACGGCATCCTCGACGTTGCCGGTCTTGTGCCCGTATTAGGCGAAGGCGCCGACCTCATCAACGCCGGCATCTACCTGGCCGAAGGCGATAAGATCAACGCCAGCCTGAGCGCGGCGGCCGCCATTCCCTTCGCCGGCTGGGGCGCCACCACGATCAAGGCTGCGAAACGGACAAACGACGCCGTCGAAGCGGCCGTCAAGAGCGCCAAAGTCCCGGGCAAGGTCGCGGAAGCGGCCGCCAAGGGCAGCCGGGAAAGCGCACAAGCCATCAGCCGGCATGCAGACGAAGCCGGCGGCTACATCCTCAGAAAGCGGATGAAAGAACACGAAGTACCCTGTTTCAGGAAAGGCAAAGGCAACCGCGCCAGCGACATCGAATACGACCGTCAGCTCAAAGCCCAGCAGGACGCCCTCAACCAGATGAGCGTCGGCGACTACCTCACGGCGCGGGAGGCCTATCAGCGCTTCGGACGGCATCCGGATGCGGCGGCTGAAGTTGCCCGGTTTAGGGAAAAGTTCCAAAAAGAGCAACAGCAAAAACTTCAAGACCAAAAAATCCTCTCCGGCATGGATGAAGAGCTTGCCGCAACACAGGCCGCCCGCGAAGCTGCGGACATGATGAAAGGGCTGGATGCATTGCACACGCCGGACATGGTGGCTGGGGGCTACCACAGTCCGACGCCGACCGGCATGGGCAACGCCTCGGCCAACCGCTCCATCGGCAGCCAGTGGCCGCAGAACACGCGCGTGGCCGGACTTGACGCAGCGGCCAGGGAAGCCTTCGGCGAACTGGGCGAAACCGCCGCCATGAACGTTAAACTCACCCGCTGTCTCAAATAAACCGCCATTGCACGAAGGATTAAAGTTATGCCTGCCATTCCCCAATACTTTCTGAAACAGTGGGGCGAACCCACGCAGCGGATCGAAGCGGACGAAGCCGTGCTCGCGCAGCTGGCGCCGAGCGTGCCGCCGCTCTTGATCGACTACTGGCGTCACCTGGGCTTTTCGGTCTTCAAGGACGGGCTGATGAGCCTGTGCAACCCGCTGGAATGGAAGCCGCTCATCGATGAGTGGCTCAAGGGCACCGAACTCGAACAGCTCGATGTCTTTATCCCGGTGATGAAAGGGGTGTATGGGGAGTTTAAACTCTTTGGCATCAATTACGGTTTCAGGCCGAAGCTGTCCACGGTCAATGGAGGTTACATCGGTTCGCGCGAGATTCCGGAAATTCCACTGGACGTTGTCATTAAAGTGTTATTCATGACCCAGCCTGACGATTTCCTTCCTGCAACTGACCCTGACGATTTTATGCAGGTTTTTCATCGTCACGCCCCCTTTGGGCCGCAGGAGATGCTCGGTTATGTGCCGGCGCTGCCGCTGGGCGGCAGTCGCGATTACGCCAAGCTGCAGAAGGTTGATGCCTTTGCCTACCTCTCCATGCTTCGCCAGATCACCGGCGAACTCAAGGGCGTCATGGAATATGCCGACATTTACAAATAGCCGGTCGTGACCTGTCCGGATGACTCTCTTGAACTACCGTAAAGCCGCATGGCGGAGGGTTTCGGGCAACCGGACAAGGCGTACTGCCGCAGATAGCGCGGCTCAGGAATGAAACGGTCGGACGTACTGGAACAGAATCATCCGTCGGCTTGAAGCCCGCGTCAATCGGGCGTTTGCGGGCAGGCAGGCCGGAAACCCGCGTAAATAGTGGGCTGGCGGGCAAGGCGGCCGGAAACCCGCGTAAATAGTGGGCTAGCGGGCAGCGCCTCCGGAAACGCCCGTTTTACGTGGGGTTCGGGGCAAGCCGCCCGCGAAGCTGCGGACATGATGAAAGGGCTGGACGCATTGCACACGCCGGACATGGTGGCTGGTGGCTACCACAGTCCGACGCCGACCGGCATGGGCAACGCCTCGGCCAACCGCTCCATCGGCAGCCAGTGGCCGCAGAACACGCGCGTGGCCGGACTTGACGCAGCGGCCAGGGAAGCCTTCGGCGAACTGGGCGAAACCGCCGCCATGAACGTTAAACTCACCCGCTGCCCGAAATGAGCGGCAGACACGAACATAAACACACACCCAAGGACTTGCACATGGACGAATATCTGGAAGGCTTTCTGGAAGACTGGGGCGAACCCACGCAGCGGATCGAAGCGGACGAAGCCGTGCTCGCGCAGCTGGCGCCGAGCGTGCCGCCGCTCTTGATCAACTACTGGCGACACCTGGGCTTTTCGGTCTTCAAGGACGGGCTGATGAGCCTGTGCAACCCGCTGGAATGGAAGCCGCTCATTGATGAGTGGATCAAGGGCACCGAACTGGAACAGCTCGATGTCTTTATCCCGGTGATGAAAGGGGTGTATGGGGAGTTTGAATTGTTAGGGATACATTATGGATTTAGTCCTCTTCTCATGACACTAGACGGAGGATTTATTGGGGACAGAGAATATCCAGAATGCTCACTCGAGACGTGTATAAAATCGCTTTTTATGATTCAGCCAGACAAGTTTTTTCCCAGCACAGACCGAGAAGATTTCCTCGACGTTTTTCATCGTCACGCCCCCTTTGGGCCGCAGGAGATGCTCGGTTATGTGCCGGCGCTGCCGCTGGGCGGCAGTCGCGACTACGCCAAGCTGCAGAAGGTCGATGCCTTTGCCTACCTCTCCATGCTCCGCCAGATCACCGGCGAACTCAAGGGCGTCATGGAGTATGCGGATATCTATAAATAACACTTACCCGTTTGGGTGAGCGGTATCCAATGATTTTTTCAACAACCAAGTCCGACAGTAGATTTCATTTCTGAGGCAGCAATTTATAATAGGTTACTTGCAAGATCATTGATGCAACTTTTTTATTACTATTTCGTGAGGGTTTATGGCTAGGATCAGTCGGGTCTCTCTTTTCGGTAAGCTTAATCCTGTTCTTTATAAAGCGATTGAATCCGCAACGGTTTTTGCAAAACTCAGAGGCAATCCCATAGTTGATGTCAGCCACTGGCTCTATCAAATCGTCTTGCTCGACGATAGCGATCTGCATCATATTGGACGCCATTATGGTGTTGACGGTGGAAAACTGGCCAATGATATCTTGCAGCGCCTGGAGCAGCTTCCCAGCGGGGCATTGGCTATAGAAGATCTTTCGGGTGATATTGATCTGGCGGTAGAGCGCGCATGGATCAACGCCTCACTGGTTTTTGGGCGAACAGTTATTCGCAGTGGCAATTTACTTCTGGCCTTGCTAAACCATCCGCAGTTAAGAGAAGTAACACTGCAATTATCCCGTGAATGGGCGCGCATTGATGTCGATGATTTGCAGGAGAATCTGCCAGCAATTACCGCACAGAGTCCCGAGGCTAGTCTTGATACGACAATGAGTACATTGGGAGAGGCTACGGGTCCCGGTGAGGTGTCGGGAGCCATGGCGCCCGCAGCGTTGGGTAAAAAGGAAGCACTGAACAGATATACGCAGGACTTGACTGAACGCGCCAGAAAGGGTGAGCTTGATACGATTACCGGTCGTGATGGAGAAATCCGTCAGATCATTGATATTTTGATGCGTCGCCGTCAGAACAACCCGATCCTCACCGGTGAGGCAGGAGTAGGTAAAACTGCCGTGGTTGAGGGATTTGCGCTACGCATTGCTAATGGTGATGTACCGCCTGCATTGCAGGGCGTACAGTTGCGCGTACTGGATATCGGCCTGCTTCAGGCAGGCGCCAGTATGAAGGGGGAATTTGAGCAACGTCTGCGCCAGCTTATTGAGGAAGTGCAGCACTCCGAACAACCTATTATCCTGTTCATTGATGAGGTACACACGCTGATCGGCGCTGGCGGCGCGGCGGGAACGGGTGATGCGGCCAATTTGCTTAAACCGATGCTGGCGCGTGGCAGCTTACGCACCATTGGCGCCACGACCTGGAGCGAATATAAAAAGTATATTGAAAAAGATCCTGCACTGACGCGCCGTTTTCAGGTTGTACAGGTTGGCGAACCGGACGAAGAACAGGCAACAGCGATGCTGCGCGGTATTGCCGCCGCCTTGCAAGAGCACCACGGGGTGCGAGTACTTGATAGTGCATTACGGGCGGCTGTTTCTCTATCGCATCGTTATATTCCAGCTCGTCAATTGCCTGATAAGGCTGTAGCGTTGCTTGATACTGCGGCAGCGCGCGTGGCCGTGAGCCAACATACCACTCCGGCTCAGCTTGAAGACTGCTTACGTAAAATCAGCACCCTGGACCATGAACTGCAAATGCTCCAGAGAGAGGAAATCCAGGGAATTGCCAATGGAAAACGCATCGCGGAACTGCAGCACCTATTGGCGCAATCAAAGCAGGAGGCCGATGTACTCCAATCCCGGTGGGTGCGAGAAAAAGAACTGATTGGACAAATAATTAGCTTGCGGGATAAGCTGGCAGAATCATTACAGCATGGTCAGGATGCTGAATCCGGTGATATGCCAGATTCTCAGGAAAAAATTTTAGTCACTGAGGATAAGGATAATACTGCACAGCCGTTGCCCTCAGATTTGCTGGCGCAGGTACAGGAGCTTGAGCGCCAATTACAGGCTATGCGTGGAGAGGAGTCATTAATATTTGCTGCAGTAGACGAACAGGTGGTTGCTGCCGTAGTTGCCGACTGGACAGGAATCCCTGTCGGCAGGATGTTGCGCAATGAGGCACAAGCAGTGCTGAATCTGGCTGATAATCTGGAACGCAGAGTCATTGGACAACGCGATGGGTTGGAAACCATCGCACGTCGTATCCAGACGGCTCGCGCCAAATTAGATAATCCTGCCAAACCAATTGGAGTTTTCATGTTATGTGGCCCTTCTGGTGTGGGCAAAACAGAAACGGCATTGGCGCTGGCCGAATTTCTCTATGGCGGAGAGCAAAATCTGATCACCATTAACATGAGTGAGTTTCAGGAAGCCCATACAGTTTCGACACTCAAGGGGGCGCCTCCTGGTTATGTTGGGTATGGAGAAGGTGGCGTTCTCACGGAAGCTGTACGCCGCCGTCCTTATAGCGTTGTGTTGCTCGATGAAGTGGAAAAAGCGCATCCTGACGTACACGAGATCTTTTTCCAGGTATTTGATAAAGGTCGTATGGAGGATGGTGAAGGACGTGAAATCGACTTTCGCAACACTGTCATTATCCTTACCTCCAATGCAGGTACCGATATTATCAACACCCTGTGTGGCGATCCGGATTTGATTCCGGATGCCCAGAAAATTAATGAGGCATTGAGTAAACCGTTAATGGAAATATTTCCGCCGGCATTGCTTGGACGTCTGATAACCGTTCCTTATCTGCCATTGAGTCAAGAAACCTTGGTAAATATTGTTAAATTGCAATTCGAGCGGATCCGTCAGCGAATTGCTGCTTCTCACGCAGCTAAATTTTCCTATGATGATGATGCTATACAGGAGGTAATTTCAAGATGTAACGCAACTGACACTGGAGGGCGCATGATTGATGCTGTCCTTACTAATACAGTATTGCCAGAAATCAGCCGCAGATATTTACAGGGTGTCATGCAGGGTGAAATACTTCGTCGTATTAACCTTAAGGCATCTGGCGGAAATTTTATCTACCAGTTTGAGACAGAACCTGCTAGGCAGGATAAATCGAATGCCAATATGGCAGCAGCAAACCAACAACATCCAGAGATATCCGGTAAATAAGGAATGTGCATCATGGCAAGTCCACAAGAGTCCGTAGGTACTTATATACCTGTGCCTGCCAATAGCCTACCGATAGGGACCCATTTATATGAGTACGAAATCCAGGCAGTACTCGGTGACGGTGGCTTCGGAATTGTCTATCTTGCCAAGGACACTGCGCTGGGACGGGATGTTGCCATTAAGGAGTTCCTACCCATCAGTCATGCTGTCCGGGTACAAGAAAATAAGGTTCAACCGCGCGGCCCCGAACACGAAGTATTGTTCGAGAAAGGGCTGCAAAGTTTTATTGCAGAAGCGCGTATTCTGGCCCAGTTCAGGAATCCTCACCTGGTCGAGGTATTGCGTTTCTGGAAAAGCAATGGGACGGCCTATATCGTCATGCCTTATTACCAGGGAAAAACCCTGCGTGAATTAATTCAGAAGGGCTACCGCGTTACAAGCCAGGCGGAGTTGTTCAACATCATCATGCCCCTGCTGGATGGACTGTCACAAGTTCACAAGGTCGGTTGCTATCACCGTGATATTTCCCCGGACAACATTATCATACTATCCAGCGGTTCCCCTCTATTGCTCGACTTTGGCGCTGCCAGGCATGAAATAATCAATCAGACGGAATATTCTACTGTTATTCTCAAACCGGGCTTTGCGCCTATAGAACAGTACGGCGGTAAAGAAACAGCTCAACAACAAGGAGCATGGACAGATATTTACGCACTTTGTGCTGTCGCATATCAATTAATCACCGGTGTAGCGCCTCCTGCTTCAGTGGCTCGAATCATGCGCGACCCACTGGTATCGTTAAGCAATCAAAGTGATCGGTTGCCCTTGCCCCAAGGCATATTGTCGGCTATTGATGCTGGGTTACAGATACAGCCAGAGAATCGGCCACAGTCCATTGAGGCATTCCGGAATCTGCTCGAAAAACCACAAGCACCGATTCTTGCTACAACTGAAAAGGATCGAATGTATCAACAGAATCTGTCAGCTGATATCGCTGTCGCAGCCCCGACATCGGAATTGACCGCTCCGGTTGCGGAAGTAGTCCATCATCCGGCAGATACCCCAACAGAATCGATACCACAACAATCTAAGCCATTAATGCCTGGTAAGTTATGGCCAGCGGTCCCTGCTGCAATGGTTTTAGGTGTAATCGGGTATATCTTTCTGACGCCATTTTCAGGCACGAAACCATCACCAAATGTGGAGATATCTGGCAAAGAAACAAGTGACTTCAAGGTAGCATCTGTTATAGAAAAAAAAGACCAACCAGAGGAACCGGCAACGCTACCTGACAAGCCACCACATAAAACGAATCAGGATACAACCCGCACGGAGGCCACAGGCGCTCAAAATGTATCGACATTGTCACCATCGGCATCCAAAGCTGAAGCCGAGGCGGAAAAGAGTTTTGTAGAGTCAGATGTGCCAGTAGTAATTGCAAATGAACGTTCTAACCGTCAGCCTGACTCTGCAATGCAGGAAGATAAACCACCAAAATCAAAATCTGCACTTAGTTTGTCTCGTTCAACTGCTGAGGAAACAGTCACAGAGAAATCAGATAAGAAGGCGAACAAACCAGAACCTGTACGAAAGGAAGATACTTCCCCCGCGACAGGGAAAATCGTCGTTGAAGCCAAGCCTTGGGGAGATGTTTATGTAAACGGGGAAATGGTTGGCACCGCGCCGCCACGGGTAACACTGGATGCGCCCGCTGGTGATAGCGTAGTAGAAATACGCAACGATAGCGCAACGGCATATAGCCGTACAGTTAATGTCCGGGCAGGTCGCACGGTACGCGTTTCCCATGATTTCACTCAGAAAAACGATGCGGAGTGATTATGTCCGAAAATGCCTGGCTACATTTTCTAGCATGGGTTTATGTGATGGCCAGGATCTGCCTTGAGGTTATGTTATGAGACTCCACCACGTGGCTCATTGCATGAGTTATTTCTGCATGGCAATGCTGAGTGGTTGCAGCACCATTTTTGATGCGCCGGCCGATCAGACGGATTTTATGGATGGTATTTCTGATCATGTGCGCGATAACCTGAACAGTATTGCCCAACAGCAAAGTTCTGCTTCCCAGGGAAAGATTCCCACCACAATGGCGGGTGTCGCCACTGCCGCGAAGCAGCAGATAATACAAGTAGGGCAAGGACTGGGGGAAAATGTGAGCAGCATCTTTTCCAGAGAAAAGATTCAACGCCAATCACCTGCTGACCAAGGCAGAGAGCCAGAAGTGTATTTTGAGCACATTGCTTCGGACATGCCTCATTTTGTCATCCTGAGCGCTGAAACAGCGGATATTTGGCTAGACGAACATAAGGTTAACGTTCCTGAAAGCAGTTCTAGCCATGCATTCTTAATCAGCCCGGGTAAATATCGTCTAAAAGTAGACTACCGAGATTCGCCCGCGTTTCTGGCGGATATTTGGATAGAACAACATGAGCGTATAACCATTCGCCTGGGCACACCTGTCACGCCACAGAAAACAGTTCAATCGAATACGAATTCCACTCCTAACAGCAAGAAGTGAGCGCGCTATGCTGGAAATCAAGGCTGTCACCTATAACGATCTGGCACCTGTGGTGCCCATCTCGAAAACGATACCTCCAGAGGGAGGAACCATTGGGCGTGGGCCAGATAATGCGCTGTCCTTACCGGATCCGATGCGCCTGATTTCCAGGCAACATCTGCACGTCATCCCCGATGGCAGTGGTGGTTATCGCCTTATTAATATTAGTAGCGCTAACATGGTATATGTCAATTCAGCCGAGCTTCGGCCTGGTCAGAATTGTGCGTTGTCGGCCGGTGATAAGATTTATATTGGTGGCTATTTATTACAAGTACAACTTGAGGACCCGTTGCAGAAGGATCTTTCCAGCATTTCTCCTCCCGCACAATCAGAGAAAACAGATGTATTACGGTCTCCTGTACCAACCAACTCTGTAGCTGTTGAGTCGATAGACGATTTCATTACTGATCTGCTTGGCCCCGCAACCTTATCGCATCAAGATCAGACAACGCCTACGATGTTAGCGGATGATCCGCTAGAGGCCATCCTGGACGCAGATTCACATGATGACAGCGATCCTATGCATACATTGCAGGCCAATGGCGTCGGATTGCGTGATCTGACAGAAAAAGGCGATCTCCTTATCAATCATAGCAATGACGATATTGATCACACCAAAGACTTATTACAGGATACTTCTGGCTTGCCCGCGAGTATGCTGCCGAACAGCGTCGTCGACCCACTGGCTTTTTTCAACAATGGTGGAGATAACCCTTTCCAAGAGTCAAATCTGACGAAGCAAAATACACCAGCTGACACACTGGCTGCTGGTGAAGATGCCGTTGGATTGGCACAGATCTTCCAAGTCCCCCAAAAAGTATCTGCACCGCAGCAGATTGTAGAAACTTCCCCCATTCCGGACGGATACGGCTCTCTTGATCAACCAGATCCTAAGAAAGCATCTTCTGCAACAACCAATCATGAGACCAACAACTTATCTGGATCCCTGTCTGGGATTGCTGGAGAAGATCCTATAGATGACCCTTTGCAACAGTTTTTGAACGAACCATCTGGGGACATACGCGACGTTTTAAATGATCCATTGGGCAATCTGTTGGGGACGACAATTCCCCAAAACAATTCCAATGCCGTGCCGGATATTCAGACGCAACTGTCCTCCAACTCAAATGAGTCTTTACTGTCGTCCTTGTTCGAAACCGATAATGCCTCCACGCAACCTGCCAGTAGATCTCAAGTTCCTGAAGAGTCTACCAGCAACCAGATGAAACAGGAAAATAAAGAGCTGTATCAGGCCTTACTGAAAGGCTTAGGGCTAAAAGAAATCCCTGATCGTTGTGGACTTGATCTAGATTTCATGTATTTGCTTGGAAAACTACTACGCTGCTCAGCCCAAGGCACCGTAGATCTGATGGCCGGACGTGCAGTCATCAAGCGTGAAGTTCGGGCCAATGTCACCTTGATTGCCCCGGAACGTAATAACCCTCTGAAATTCTCGCCTGATGGTGAAGTTGCCATTATGTACCTGCTCGGCCGAACCTATCCAGGTTTTATGCAACCGACAGAAGCCATGGAGAACGCCTATCTGGATCTGCGTGCACATCAAATGGGGCTGGTCTCTGGGATGCGTTCAGCACTTGAACATGTACTGGATAAATTCGATCCAAAAGTTATTGAAAATACCACTATTGAGAGCCGCTCAATTCTAGGGCTTCCCGTAGCACGCAAGGCCCGTCTCTGGGAGGCGTACCAGAATTATTTCCAGACTACCCGGAATGAAGCGCAAGATCGCTTTCAAGAGTTCTTTGGGCAGGCCTTTCTAAAAGCTTATGACGAGGCGACTGCATCACTTGATCCCAAACATATCGTAAAACCAGCAGGAGACCAATGATGCGTCTATCGGTCTCCAAATTCAGTGGTCGTGGCGGCCGCGAAATCAATGAAGACTATCTAGGTTTTTGTGGTAATGAGGCCATTGGCTGTTTTGTTCTGGCAGACGGCGCTGGTGGACACGAAGGGGGAGCAATAGCGTCAAAGACAGTGGTACAACAGGTGTTGAAAGCTTTCTCCCTCACCCCGACAGTGAGCCGAGAAATGGTTCAGGCAAGCATTGCAACAGCCCGGACAGCCTTGAATCAGGCGCGTCGCCAGCATCCAGACCAAAAAAATATGAATACCACCTTAGCGATCCTGCTTCTGGATGTTGATCATAAGGAAGCTTACTGGGCACATTTAGGTGATAGCCGAATCTATCTTTTGCGCAAAGGTCGTGCATATGCACTCACACGTGATCATAGTATTTTGCAATCGATGATTGATGCTGGTCTCACACAAGGTACACCTCGCGGAAGCACAGAGCGCAATACGCTGTATGCTTCTGTAGGCAGTACAGACATTCCGGATCGCACTGTTTGTGAGGCGCCGCTTGCTCTTCAAATGGGAGATGCCTTTCTTTTATGTAGTGATGGATTCTGGGAAAGTGTGGATGAGGGCATCATGGAAATGACATTACGTCTGTCAAACAGCTCTGAGCAATGGCTGCAAAATATGCTTGCATACATCGCCGAACCTTCGGCAGAAACTCAGGATAATTTTAGTGCACTAGGGGTTTGGTTAGGCGATCAGGAAGAAGCTACGCGCATTCAGCGCCTAAGTTAGCAAACACGAGGAAAGCAACTCATGGCGCAACATTTTATTGGGTATTTCGGAAAACTTCCTGCCTCCGGGGATTTTGTAGTACGTGGTTTACCCAAAGAGCTGTCGGATCACCTGTACGTTTGGTTCTCCAACGGTATGTTGGCACTAGAGCGATATGATCCGGCGGAGTGGCAACATGCCTACCTGGTTACACCAGTATGGCATTTCATTTTTAACAGAGGAGTTTGGGGATCCCAGGCGCTGCAAGGCTGTATAGCTCCCAGTATTGATAAAGTTGGCCGCTATTCTCCGCTTGCAATCGTGCGCTCTTTCGAAAGCACATATATTCGTGAAGTGCTGCCGCCAGTCGACTCATGGTTATATCAGGTCGACGCAAGTTTACGGCGTTCAATCAGTGAGCAGGTCCCTGCCGAAGAAATTCTCTCAAGTGTCGATATTCTTTTTTCCCAGAGGCAAATACAAACTAACGCACAATCTGCTGCAACCATTCTCAACGAGCTTGGTATCGTTGATGAAGTAATGCCCGATACCCGTAAACGCTGGTTCTCCTGGCCAGACCTCCCTCAGTCATTTCTGGATCGCAGCCATCGCTGTTTCTGGTGGGCAGAACCTTCACCCAAGCAGCCTCCACGTCAAGTGATCCATAGTGGCAAGCCTGATGAAGACTTGTTTCGCTTATTATTTGGGGGTGGTCTCTTTTGAGCACTGTGTTCAAACCACACTCAGGCAGTATGCATATGCCTGCCTTGCTTGATCGGCTTAGTGATCCAGGTAAAACAAAAAATAAGCATACGCGGCACATGAACAGAAATACCTATCGCCAGGCTGTACTCAGAGATTTACAGTGGTTACTGAACTGCCCCAATCTATATTCCCAGCTTGCTTTGGGTGAGTTTCCTGAAGTAAGTAAATCCGTGCTTAATTATGGCATCCCCTCATATGCAGGCGCTAATTTTACTGATGCCGATTTATCTAGGGTTTCTCAAGCAATCAAACGTGCGATTCTTTATTTTGAACCACGGATCATCAAAGATTCCCTCTCCGTACATACCGTTCGGGAACCAGAAAGCGCTCTTGCCTACAATAAGGCGCTATTTCGGATTGAAGCATCATTATGGTTCGAACCATATCCAATCGATATGACAATTCGTGCCCAATGGGATAGCGAAATTGGTTCCATGCATTTACAGGACGCAGGATGACTCTCCATCCGCAATAATAGTTTTTTTAGTTCTGGTCATATAGGTGTTTCATGATAGTTTTTGATAATTCCAGGTTCCAGGAGCAGTTACAGGCCATCACCAACTGTATCAAAGCTGAACCGCTCAATGCCTCGCACCGAATGGCTTTGGCCAATTTGCGTCTGCTTATGGCCGATTACACCAAGGCCTTACAGCAAATGCAGGCGGCCTGCCAGATAGAACCACAATGGCAGGCATCAGCGTACCTGGCCAAGACCCTGATTCAAGCAGAACATCTGCGTACAGCCGTATTTAACGGAAAAATAAAACCGGATCTTGTCTTACCACCGCCTGCATGGTTACCTACCATAATCGATGCTTTGGCTGCTGACTATCATGCTGCGGCAGATATGCGTGTAAAAGCCCTGGAACAGGCAGAAGAAAATCCAGGAATTCTTAACGGCAACCAATCGTTCGAATGGCTTGCCGACGGTGATTCCAGATTAGGCCCCATTTTTGAAGTTATCATTGCAGGCAACTATTATTGGGTACCAATGGAACAGGTTTATGAAATACAGTTCCAGCCAATTGAGCAGCCTCTTGACTTGCTATGGAGGACCATAAAAATTAATTGCCATGGTGCGCAAATTGTTGAACGTATTTGCCATATGCCTATGCGCTACCCGGTCAAGGAAGGGCAGATACCGTCGGATCAATATGCAACTCAATGGTTTGAAATACCAGGGATGGAAGATGCTTGGACAGGAATAGGGCAACGCGTATGGTTTACGGATCAAACAACGCTTCCTATAGAACAGGCATACAGTATCAAATTCTCAGTCAATAAATAAGGATAGATAAAAAAATGAATCAGATCAAAATTTTCTTGGTGATTCCGTCATTAATGGCGCTGTCCGCCTGTCAGCTACTTGGACAAGGTCAAAAGGAAGAGCCAGTACAGAAGGAAATCGTTATAGTTAAATCCCCTATGGAACGATGGGATGAGACAAGGCCAGAGCTCCTTGCCAAACTGCGCACAGATGCCAGATTGCGTGTGCAAGAAATAGAAAACTCTTCCATTTATATCCAGATCCGTTCTCTAAGCTCTCTTATTTCCAAAAAGAATGAGATATCAAGAGAAATGTCCTCAATACTGAATCACATCCTCGCCTCTATAGAAGGATATGATTCCATCAAAATAGATATTATTGGGCATACAGATAATTCTGGAAATACAAGGAGAAGTATCCAGATATCGAAACAATGGGCAGAAGCAGTTTCCCGATATTTGCATGAGCATGGGGCAAAACAACCTATTAACCATGATGGTTTTGGTTCTGAGCGACCTATCGCCAAAAACAATACATCAGAAGGTCGTGCGGTCAATCGCAGGGTGGATATATTCTTATCTCTTGATGAAACTAGCGCTCAACCAGAAAAGCAGACTCAAGAAGACATGGCGCCTACAGGGGCTGAGGTCACTAAAACTTCAGCTGATACTAATGAGGAACCGAGAGCGCTTCCCGATAGTGGAGTTGAAAAAAGTTTATAAAAACTATAATTTTTAACAAAATAGACCAGATCCAATTAGTTGGATATTGGTAATAGAATTATCTATAAAGACATATGGTGCCTAGATTTTAAATATTGGGGAGCCGTCGATTTTGGCGTACGCCCACGCTTCCCGCACCGTATTGCCCCAGGTCTTGTAACTCGCCTGCCAGATGCGCTGTCCCTGGGCGTTGGTCAGCTCTTCCGGCAATCCAACTTGGTCGGTGTGGAAGTAATAGACCTCGCAGAGCTTGGGCTGCCCTGCAGCCCGCGTGGATTGAGCGTCTCCGGCCAGGCCGGAGCCAATACGCCCGGGCAGGTTGCCTTGCAGCCCTTTATCTACGGGGGGTTCAGGGGAGGCGTTCTGTCGGGGCAAGCCTGTGGCATCGAGCCTTGCCAGCGGGACATAGGAACCCGGCTCATAGACATAGGTAATGACGTGCTGCCCCCGTCGCTCTTCAATAAGGCGCATGCCTTCCCAGATGAAGAAGGTCGTGCCGAAGGCATCGGTTTTGCTGATACGCCGACCCAGCGCATCGTAGGTGAAGCGGACGGTCTGTTCGCTTTGGGCTTTTGTGCCGGGGCGGCGGGTGGTGGTGACGGCAATGAGGTGGTCTTCTTCGTCCCAGGTGAAGCGCTGGCGCGTATGCCGGCCAATCTTCTTTTCAATCAGGCGGCCAAAGCCGTCGTAGGAGAAGCGTTTGTCTTCGAAGACGCGCACGAGGTTGTCGCGCACATAGCCGGCCTGCGGATGTTGGGTGCGCCGGGAGAGCGCCATTTGGGAAGATGGATCGAGCAGGTTGCCGGCCGGGTCGTAGGCGAAGGCTTCGTTGCTGATGGTGTTTACTGAAGTCGCCTTGTTGGTGATGCGGCCGGTGGCGTCATAAGCATAGAGGGTATCGCCCTGAGAACTGTGACGGACGCGGCGCAATTCGCCGGCTTTGTCGTAGATATAGGCTTTCAGTAGTCCGTCGAGCGGGTGAGAGGCCGGGGAGGGGTGTTGCCCGGCGCGGGCGTGTGTGGATTGCCCGGCACGGGCGTGTATGGATTGCCCGGCACGGGCAAGGGCCTGCAGCCAGCCTTCGTCGTTGGCGGCCAGGGGTTGTTCGGGACTAAAGTCAGCGCTTTGGCTCCAGAGGCCGAGGCGGCGGCCGAGGGGGTCAAGGGCGTAGCGGGTGCGTAGCGCCCCCTGGCTGCGGGCAGTTTCCCGGTGCAGGGCGTCGCGTTCGATGTCGGCGATGAGCTGGTGACGAGGGGATTCTTCTCCTGCGTCCTGACGGCTGAAGTTGATCTGGTGCAGGTGGCCGGAGCCGTAGTAGAGGTAGTTGAGCGCGCGCAGTGCGTCTTCTTCCGGCAAGGTCGGCAGGAGGGTACGGGTACGGTTGCCCAGGGCGTCGTGTTCGTAACGCAGGGTGTGGGTTTGACCACAGGTTTCGTCGGTGGCGCGCTCTTCGATGAGGCGGCCGAGTGCGTCGTAGGCAAAGCAAACGCTGTGCAGGGGGGTGAGTTTGGGTTCGGGTGGTTTGTCACCGGGCAGGGCACCCGCTAGCCTACTGTTGACGGGGGTTTCAGAGGCGCTGCCCGCCAGCCCTTTATTGACGAGGGTTTCAGCGGTGCTTTGGCGGGACGCGTTAAAGGAGTAGGAAGAAAGTTCGGAGGGTGTGATGCTTGCCTATGCCGTAAGCGCTAGAGTGCCAAGGAGGTGGGTTAGGAAGGCCAGCAGCTAGAGGAGAAGGCGAGGCCGTAGCATGTGTTGAATTTATGAAATTCGTGCATTTTATAAAAATGCATCATTTTTCAAATAAAGGATAGATGAAACTAGTTTATAAGTGATATTTCAAGTATGTCAAAAAAATTTTTTGCAAAATCACTTCCCTCTATATCCTCAATAAATTTATAATTAAAAATATAATCTTCGTTCCCAGATAATTTTTTTATACGCCTGCTAAGTATTTTTTTTATATTTTCATCAATTGTTTTATCTGAATTTAATTTAACAAGAGCATTTGAGCATCGGTATTTTAAGTTACTAACATAATAATGATTTTTTATTTTAGGCGGGACTGATTGTGAAAGATCAATATTGTGAAATTCAACCCCTTGGAATTTTGATTTTTTAAAATCAAGCTCTAGTTTTTCTTTTCCATCTCCTTCAAATTTTACATCAATTAAGGTTCCATTAAAAGAAGATTTTTGAATCTTGTTAGCATGGAATGTAACTGAAATTATTTTACACTTCTCAAATGTACACTCAAAAAAACTTGTTGACTCAAGGTTCATTCCACGCATATCACAAGCATTAAACTCTGTTTTTTTAAAATATAATCCATTATTTCCAACTCCAATATTTCTCATGTCGCAGTGTAAAAAACGACAATTCTCAAATTCATTAAATTCAAAAAATTTTGAATTATTTAGATCTGATGATTTAAATATACAATTATCAAACTTACACCCATAAAAAATGGGTAAGTTAATATTTGAATCCTCAAAGATTGAATTAAAAAACTTTTCATGCCGATAAACTTCACACCGACCAAAAATGATATTGCTCAAATTTAAGTTTGCCGCAAGTCTCATTATTGCCATCACCAAAATATCCCTTCGTAATCTGTTCCATAAATTGACTCATACTTTCTTTGATGGCCGCCTCGTAACCAATCTTTATGCGTAGTTAAGTCCCACCATTGTCCTTGGTTAGGACCTTCACCAATGACATCTGGTCCACGTTTGCCTGCTGGTGTTGTAGATACTTTTCCAGCCAAATCTGGATCAGCATCAACACGAGCTTTAAAACGCTTGTCAATTTGATTACCAACATACCTTCGATATCTTGAGTGTGCCTGATTCAGATCGCCTCGATCATAGGCACGTTTAATTGCCGCCCTTTGGCGAAGAGATAACATTCGTTGTGGATCGCTGTAAACTTCTTTCCGAGCAGCGGCGGCATGTTCTCTTAAACGGTTTGTTGTCGTTTGACACGCCCACCCCCACGGATCGATCCAGGAGACGGGATTGGGAGCATAGGAAGAAAGATTAATGCCACCATTAAGCCCAATCGGATCAGGCGAGATAAACCTACCGATATCCGGATCGTAATAACGGAACGTATTGTAATGCAGCCCCGTATCCCGGTCGAGATACTGACCCTGGAAACGCAGATTCTGCTCCCGCGCCTGCGGGTCGGGCATCTGCCCCTGGTCTTGGGTAAATATTGGGGAGCCGTCGATGTTGGCGTACGCCCACTCTTCCCGTACCGTATTGCCCCAGGTCTTGTAACTCGCCTGCCAGATGCGTTGTCCCTGGGCGTTGGTCAGCTCTTCCGGCAATCCGACCGGGTCGGTATGGAAGTAATAGACCTCGCAGAGCTTGGGCTGCCCTGCAGCCCGCGTGGATTGGGCGTCTCCGGCCAGGCCGGAGCCAATACGCCCGGGCAGCTTGCCTTGCAGCCCTTTATCTATCCGGGGTTCAGAGAGGCTGCCCGCCAGCCCACTGTTGACGGGAGGTTCAGAGGCGCTGCCCGCCAGCCCTTTATTGACGTGGGGTTCAGAGGCGGTGTTCTGTAATCCCCTATTGACGCCGGTTTCAGCAGTGCTTTGGCAGGGGGGTGCGGGTGGCGCGGGGTATGCGGAGAACGCTAATCCGGCAGAGGGAGTGGTGCTCGCCTATGCTGCAAGCGCCGGATAGCTGAAAAGGCAGGTTAGGAAGGCCAGCAGCCAGAGGAGCAGGCGAGGCCGGAGCATGGGACTATAGGAGTTCTGAGTGCCTAAAGGCAAATATACGCTATTTACTAAGATAAATGCTAAAAACTCTTAAAATTTAATTCCAAGAATACTTTTATCAAAAGTTGAATTTTTTATTATCTTTTTTCCAAAAGAAAATTTCAGATCTTCTGGCTTAATTGAATTTTTTTGCATCACAAATGCAATTAAAGGAGCTGGGTAACTATAAAAATTTGGATTTTCTACAATATCTTTAATTAAAGGTGGGCGAAAAGTAAGAAAATTTTCAACCTTAGGAATATAGTATTCGTTTAAACAATGACCTATATGCATAATAGTTTTATTTATATCTTGTACTTCCGTTAAGTAAATTTTCCCATCTGTTCTTGAAAAAATACCTCGATTTTCCATTAGAGAGCTCATAGAAAAATCATAGCCGAAATCAGGCGGATTATTTGAAATATAGGGGGGGTTGATTTTAGAAATATAATCTGAAAATTCTCCGGAAGAACATACTATTGCAAAATAATATGCTTTCTGCCCTGACAAATAATCAAAACCAATACTCGCCACTGTTCTAGAAAAGTTCTCTGAGGTAAATTTCAGTAATTTCTTGCTTGCTTTCAATTTTTGCGTAGAATAAATATCATTTTGCAGTAAGGTTGCAAGGGCTTCGTCAAAAAGTTTTTTATCCTCTTTACTCATAATCAACCTTCTAGTATTTAAGTACATGGAATGTGGCATCATGTACTGTTCCTTTGGCACCAATATTCGCAGTTTTAAATGGGTTGCCTGTAGCCACTGTAAACTTTCCATTACTGCCCTGTGATGGCCTAATAGTTCCCCCACCAATACCTTGCGCTGTATTCGATGGACTCCCCATATTGTATACACCGGCATTGGTTTGGTTAGTTGTCAGTCCTCCAGATCCATGTTTGACTTCAAACACATGAAGATTTCCATGTGCATCTTTTGCGACAATATCAGCTCTTATGCGAGAACCATTGACTTTCATGGTTACTTCTTCGCCAACAATAGTAAAACCGTTTCTTTCCAAATCGTATCTGGCTTTAGCTGTTCCACGCTTCCCACTAAAACCACTTTTACACGCCCACCCCCACGGATCGATCCAGGAGACGGGATTGGGAGCATAACTAGAAAGATTAATTCCCCCATTAAGCCCAATCGGATCAGGCGAGATAAACCTACCGATATCCGGATCGTAATAACGGAACGTATTGTAATGCAGCCCCGTATCCCGGTCGAGATACTGACCCTGGAAACGCAGGTTCCACTAAATTAACTATAAAATTATCATTTAAATTAAATATTACTATTTTTGAATTTTTTCATATAATTACTTAAGTATATTATTTCATCATCAAGAACACAACAAAATTTATAAGGTTTACTCTTTATGGGATTCCTAATAACTATTCCTTCGGATAAACAATAATCTCCATCCTCTGTATCCATATACAAATATATATAATCCCCTTCTTTAACTCTTACTTCAGCAGCATCAAATCTTTTTACAACATCATCTTGTGTTAAGCCGATTATATTTTTCATTATTCTTTCATTGTCCATATCAGCAAAAACTCTATTGGCTAGACCAACAAATTTCAATTTAGTACCCTCCACCTCTTTTATTTTTTGGAACCAGGTTTTTCTGGGTTTTAAATAATGCACTAGATTACTAATATATTAACCTACTAATAGTAGCGTAATATTACCATGTAATAGTATTTATTTTTTACTACGAGATTTATAAAAATCCCAGTATTCTTTAGGAAACTCTTGAAAAGCTCTTTTCTTTCCGATGCTATAGGCTCTGTTAAACCATTCAAAGGCATTATATTCATCGCCCATTTTCATATAGATTGCCCCAAGTTTTATACTACTAGACGTCTCTTCATCTCCAGCACGTGCTTCAAAAGACTGTTTCATCCACTTTAGTGAATTCTTAAAGTCTTTTTCATAAAAATATATGTCAGATATGCAGTCTGCTATCCAGCTACCAAATAATTCAATATCTGTTTTTTGGCTTGGCAACCTATCCCAACAACCTAAATATATTTCCAGTGCTTTCTGCACTTTTCCGCATTGCTGTAATTTATTGCCATCTTCTATTCTTGTAATCAACTCCTGTCCAAGAATAGGGTCTGTATTCATCAGGTCAATCATAGTTTTATCAGTAATCTGGGGCTGGGGGCGGACCAATAAATTCAGAAGGAGCACGGTATACCTGTCCGAGTTTAGCACCAGCCGATCTGTTTAATGAATAATGATCCAAAGTGTAATTATTTGAATCTAGCATCCAACCTCTTACTTCTTTTGATTTTGCTCCAAAAAATCCCCCTCTTTCATTCCAATATGTGACTGCATCGTAAGTATGTGCCATATCGGCTTCACGCAACGGATACCATTTCCCATTAGACGCTTTAAATCTTGCATTTGACCCCGTACCAATGATTTCTCCATTGGCACGCATTCGAGCAATAACCTCACGGCCAGTACGACTAGATTTACCTGGTGTTCGACCTACCGTATCTGTCCGGGCGCAACTCCACCCCCACGGATCGATCCAAGAGACGGGATTGGGTGCATAGGAAGAAAGATTAATGCCCCCATTAAGCCCAATCGGATCGGGCGAGATAAACCTACCGATATCCGGATCGTAATAACGGAACGTATTGTAATGCAGCCCCGTATCCCGGTCGAGATACTGACCCTGGAAACGCAGATTCTGCTCCCGCGCCTGCGGGTCGGGCATCTGCCCCTGATCCTGGGTAAATATTGGGGAGCCGTCGATTTTGGCGTACGCCCACGCTTCCCGTACCGTATTGCCCCAGGTCTTGTAACTCGCCTGCCAGATGCGTTGTCCCTGGGCGTTGGTCAGCTCTTCCGGCAATCCGACCGGGTCGGTATGGAAGTAATAGACCTCGCAAAGCTTGGGCTGCCCTGCAGCCCGCGTGGATTGAGCGTCTCCGGCCAGGCCGGAGCCAATACGCCCGGGCAGGTTGCCTTGCAGCCCTTTATCTACGGGGGGTTCAGGGGAGGCGTTCTGTCGGGGCAAGCCTGTGGCATCGAGCCTTGCCAGCGGGACATAGGAACCCGGCTCATAGACATAGGTAATGACGTGCTGCCCCCGTCGCTCTTCAATAAGGCGCATGCCTTCCCAGATGAAGAAGGTCGTGCCGAAGGCATCGGTTTTGCTGATACGCCGACCCAGCGCATCGTAGGTGAAGCGGACGGTCTGTTCGCTTTGGGCTTTTGTGCCGGGGCGGCGGGTGGTGGTGACGGCAATGAGGTGGTCTTCTTCGTCCCAGGTGAAGCGCTGGCGCGTATGCCGGCCAATCTTCTTTTCAATCAGGCGGCCAAAGCCGTCGTAGGAGAAGCGTTTGTCTTCGAAGACGCGCACGAGGTTGTCGCGCACATAGCCGGCCTGCGGATGTTGGGTGCGCCGGGAGAGCGCCATTTGGGAAGATGGATCGAGCAGGTTGCCGGCCGGGTCGTAGGCGAAGGCTTCGTTGCTGATGGTGTTTACTGAAGTCGCCTTGTTGGTGATGCGGCCGGTGGCGTCATAAGCATAGAGGGTATCGCCCTGAGAACTGTGACGGACGCGGCGCAATTCGCCGGCTTTGTCGTAGATATAGGCTTTCAGTAGTCCGTCGAGCGGGTGAGAGGCCGGGGAGGGGTGTTGCCCGGCGCGGGCGTGTGTGGATTGCCCGGCACGGGCGTGTATGGATTGCCCGGCACGGGCAAGGGCCTGCAGCCAGCCTTCGTCGTTGGCGGCCAGGGGTTGTTCGGGACTAAAGTCAGCGCTTTGGCTCCAGAGGCCGAGGCGGCGGCCGAGGGGGTCAAGGGCGTAGCGGGTGCGTAGCGCCCCCTGGCTGCGGGCAGTTTCCCGGTGCAGGGCGTCGCGTTCGATGTCGGCGATGAGCTGGTGACGAGGGGATTCTTCTCCTGCGCGCTGGCAGCTAGCCCGCATTTCTCACAGATAGAAGGTGCATCGCGGCCGGAGATATGAGAAAGTTTTTTTGCGAGAACGACTTAACCATATCTCTGAGGAAGCCGCGATGCCGACACAGTGTACCGTAGTCAGCCCATGCGCGAAGCGTATTGATGGCCGCCAGGTGGCGGTGGATTTCGACGGAGGGCAGATCAGTTCGGATGCGGGCGCGCTGTTGCTGCGCGAGGTCGATCGCACCTTGCGGCTGACCGAACGGGTGGCGGCCTGCTTCGAGGATGGGCGCGATCCGGAGCTGATCGAACACACGGTGCACACGTTGGTGATGCAACGGATCGTGGGGATCGCGCTGGGCTACGAGGACCTGAACGATCACGATCAATTGCGCCGTGACCCGGTACTGGCCACGCTGGCCGGTAAGCTCAGCGCTCGGCGCAAGGGCTGCGAGCCGCTGGCGGGCAAGTCGACCTTGAACCGGCTCGAACATGCCCCCGACACCAAGGACGGTTCGCGCTATCACAAGATCGCTCACGATCCGGCGGCCTTCGAGTCGCTGTTCGTCGCGTGCTTCATTGAGGCGCAGGAGCAGGCACCTGACGAGATCATCCTCGATCTGGACGCCACCGACGACCCGCTGCACGGCCAGCAGGAAGGGCGTT
Organism: Dentiradicibacter hellwigii; assembly: GCF_041770905.1. Lineage (NCBI taxonomy): Bacteria > Pseudomonadati > Pseudomonadota > Betaproteobacteria > Rhodocyclales > Rhodocyclaceae > Dentiradicibacter > Dentiradicibacter hellwigii. The sequence continues at coordinate 965,275 of NZ_JBEUWX010000002.1, read as the reverse complement.
TCTTCCATGGTTACTACGGCGGCTACTGCTACCTGCCGCTGTACATCTTCTGCGGCCGACATCTGCTCGCCGCCAAGCTGCGCCGGGCCAACACGGATGCCTCGGCGGGCAGCATCGATGAACTCGAACGCATCGTCACCCAGATCCGCCGCCACTGGCCGGAGGTGCGCATCGTGCTGCGTGCCGACTCGGGCTTTGCGCGCGATGCCTTGATGAGTTGGTGCGAGCAGACGCACATCGACTTCGTCTTCGGGCTGGCCAAGAACGACCGGCTCAAGGCCCAGATCGAAACCGAGATGAGCCAGGCGCAGGCCGAATGCACCCAGACCGGCAAGCCCGCACGGCGGTTTCGCGACTTCACCTACCGCACCCTTGACAGCTGGTCGTGCGCCCGGCGGGTCGTCGGCAAGGCCGAGCAGCTGCCGGGCAAGGCCAATCCGCGCTTCATCGTCACCAGCCTGGACGCTCAGCGCTGGCCGGCACGCGAACTGTACGAGGCGCTGTACTGCGCCCGAGGCGAAATGGAGAACCGCATCAAGGAGTGCCAGCTACACCTGTTCGCCGATCGCACCTCAACGGCGACGATGCGGGCCAATCAGCTGCGGCTGTGGTTCGCCTCCTTCGCCTACGTCATGCTCGAAGCGCTGCGCCGCATCGGGCTGGCTGGCACCGAACTGGCCGAGGCCACCTGCGAGAGCCTGCGCCTGAAACTGCTCAAGATCGGCGCACGGGTCAAGATCAGCGTGCGCCGCATCCATGTCAGCATGGCCAGCAGTCATCCGTTCCAGACCACCTGGCGCCTGGCCCAGGCCAGACTCGCCCCCGGCTGATCCGCCACGCCACCGTGGCCCTGCTGATCCGATCGCGCTCCCGTTCGCGCGAGGCGGTCTCATGCCCAAACAGCGCCGCTTGCCCCCTCAACGCACCTGACCGCCCGCAGAACCTCACCCGCCTGCACTCCATTGGCCGCTCGCGGGCCTGAATCCTCGCGGTCACGGCAACGCGTGAAGGAAAAAGCCGCGCCAACGGGGGCCGAACCGTGAGAGTGTGAGAAATGTGGGCTAAAGTTGATCTGGTGCAGGTGGCCGGAGCCGTAGTAGAGGTAGTTGAGCGCGCGCAGTGCGTCTTCTTCCGGCAAGGTCGGCAGGAGGGTACGGGTACGGTTGCCCAGGGCGTCGTGTTCGTAACGCAGGGTGTGGGTTTGACCACAGGTTTCGTCGGTGGCGCGCTCTTCGATGAGGCGGCCGAGTGCGTCGTAGGCAAAGCAAACGCTGTGCAGGGGGGTGAGTTTGGGTTCGGGTGGTTTGTCACCGGGCAGGGCACCCGCTAGCCTACTGTTGACGGGGGTTTCAGAGGCGCTGCCCGCCAGCCCTTTATTGACGCGGGATTCAGGGGCGGTGTTCTGTAATTCCCTATTGACGCCGGTTTCAGCGGTGCTTTGGCAGGGGGGTGCGGGTGGCGTGGGGTATGCGGAGGACAGCCCGGCGGTATCGGGCGCTTCGGGTAAGGCCAGCGCGAACCTGCGTGCTTCGGTCAGACGGTCGGCGGCGTCATAGGCGTAGCGGTAGAGGTGATGGGCGGTGCGCTTTTCGATGAGTCGCCCGGCAGCGTCGCGGATGAGGTGGGTGTGCTGCGGCAGGCCGCTTTCGTCAGGGGAGGGCAGGCTGCCCGCTAGCCCACTGTTGATGGGGGCTCCGAAAATGGCGGAGTTAAACTGAATGCCTAAAATTTCCGTAGTCTAGCATTGCCGCTAATCTACGGCAGCATCAAAATTAATGTGTAATGCTTACCCTTTACTTTAATATTTAAAATTTAAAGTTCAAAGTTTTTGCCAATGTATGTTTTTAGGAAGGGATTTCTGTTTAAAAAATTCTAATGCCGCAGTTTCCATAGCTTGTTCTTTAACAATACAGGAGCATGGCAATGCTATTTTCGAACCATTATTATTTTCGTAAAATAGGTATGTTTCTTCCTGGGTTGAGTTATTTCCTGTCGATACATAATTCTCCCCGTCTGCCATATAATATAAGACAAATTTATCATCTTTCGCAAAAATATTTAATTGTGGAAACCCACTTTCATTATGAGTCAAAATAAAATTATTAGCCGAATAATTATGCCTTACCTTTAACAGCCTAATTAATTCTTCCTCGTTTTTAACGATAAATTCTTGTAGAAAATCATCTAGGTACATCTTAGAATCTAAATATACAAATTACTCTGCTTTTCAGAGCCCTAGTGTTTTACCTATCTGTTTAGCAGTCGCCATGGGTTCGGGAAGTAAAATATGCCTGAGCATGGTTTGTCAAAAATAATCCATTAACTTGGTCATATTTTTCAATCGCATCAGGCCCTGCATAAAAACCTCTGGCTAATTTTACTGGAACCACCTCACCCGTACTTATATCCAAAGGTTCTACCTTAATCAAATATTTTTTGACAATCTTGAAAATATCCTGAGCAAATTTTTTTGTCTGTAAGTCATCAATATAGAAAGAGGCAGCAAAACGGCCATTCCTCAATCCTCCGGGTTGATACTCGGCAACTCTTGAATGTTCAACCTGAATTAATCCTTCTCCAACCATAGGGCCATGGTATATTTCATGCGTTGGTATTTTGTAAATTATTTTTTTGTAATGCTCAAGGGAAATGATATTCTGGTTGATAATCACACATCCGGAATTAATCGCCCCATGGCACATATCAATGGATTGGCAAATAACGGGTTCCGGAGCCGGCCATGGATATCTGTCAATAAAGTCAATTTTATCAAAATTATTTTTCAGAATGGCGGAAATAGTCTTTTCGTCCTGTGCGGTCAGAAATGTTTCAAAAACCATAGTTCTTTGCTTTTGCATAAAAACACTTTCTTATTTAATGGTTACTTGTCCGGGAGTCATGGTAGAAGTATCCAGCGCCCCCGGCGAAACAGTATTTCCTTTGGGCACCGTAATGACAATCGCGCTCGGATCTTGATTTGTAATTCTTACGGCATTGTTCCATTCTCGTTGACTCATGCCATTAACCATTCCTTTATCTACAGTTTGAACATAAACTGTCCTGCCTTGAGCGTCTGTGAAAGTCATATCCGCATAGGAACCACCCTTTCGCCCTCCATTTATTGGACGCAAATAGGTCTCTGATAATTCAGTACCTGTTCCAATTTTTCTGCCGCCAGCGGTATGTTGAGCTGTTGGATTATCCGTCATAAACTGGTCACGCACACCGTCCATATGTTTCTTTGTGGCTGCATTCCCGCGGCGGCACCACCCCCACGGATCCACCCACGAAACAGGATTAGGGGCATAACTAGAAAGATTAATTCCCCCATTAAGCCCAATCGGATCAGGCGAAATAAACCTACCGATATCCGGATCGTAATAACGGAACGTATTGTAATGCAGCCCCGTATCCCGGTCGAGATACTGACCCTGGAAACGCAGATTCTGCTCCCGCGCCTGCGGGTCGGGCATCTGCCCCTGATCCTGGGTAAATATTGGGGAGCCGTCGATTTTGGCGTACGCCCACGCTTCCCGTACCGTATTGCCCCAGGTCTTGTAACTCGCCTGCCAGATGCGTTGTCCCTGGGCGTTGGTCAGCTCTTCCGGCAATCCGACCGGGTCGGTATGGAAGTAGTAGATTTCGCTTTATTCGGGCGTTGAGTTTGTGGCAGGCTGAAACGTCCTGCCAGAAAGTTATGAATAGGCAATATCATTTACGCGATTGCTTTTTTAGGATCTCAATGTTTTTAACATCTTTTACTGACAGACGAAAATAATCATAGTCAATAAATATATTTCCACATTTACATCCGATGTTATCCTTTACTAAGGAGTAAATAGTATCGCCACATATTGTGCATTTATAGTAAATATTTTTTCCTCTAATGGCGTTGCTTGTATCATCAATTCCTTTTTGAATTAATTTATATATAACTGATACCACTAAAATATCTCCCTCAAATATCCATCCGTAACAAGATCATTCACAGACTTGTCAAATTTATATTGAGTTGCACCACCAGTTGCCCCAAATTCTGGAACAGGTGCAGCAGGCCCAACTTCTGCAGGAAGTGGCTGTATAACTTCATATTTCCTATAAGGTGCTGAATCAGCTCCTTGAGCCATTCCACGCTCTGACACAGTAGCCCCTGGCTGGCCCGCATATCGGCCTGACGGTTTACCAAACCGATCAATTATCGTTCCTGGTTTAATTATTGTAGGTGACCTTGTTACAAAACCATCATTACTTGGCCAAGGCAATTTACTTGGTGAAACAAATTGGCCATTAGATGTATTTCTATACTGTTGGGCTCTAGAGTCAAAGATAAACTTTGGTTTGTTTTTATTAGTATTGCCACAACTCCACCCCCACGGATCGATCCAAGAGACGGGATTGGGTGCATAGGAAGAAAGATTAATGCCCCCATTAAGCCCAATCGGATCGGGCGAGATAAACCTACCGATATCCGGATCGTAATAACGGAACGTATTGTAATGCAGCCCCGTATCCCGGTCGAGATACTGACCCTGGAAACGCAGATTCTGCTCCCGCGCCTGCGGGTCGGGCATCTGCCCCTGATCCTGGGTAAATATTGGGGAGCCGTCGATTTTGGCGTACGCCCACGCTTCCCGTACCGTATTGCCCCAGGTCTTGTAACTCGCCTGCCAGATGCGTTGTCCCTGGGCGTTGGTCAGCTCTTCCGGCAATCCGACCGGGTCGGTATGGAAGTAATAGACCTCGCAAAGCTTGGGCTGCCCTGCAGCCCGCGTGGATTGAGCGTCTCCGGCCAGGCCGGAGCCAATACGCCCGGGCAGGTTGCCTTGCAGCCCTTTATCTACGGGGGGTTCAGGGGAGGCGTTCTGTCGGGGCAAGCCTGTGGCATCGAGCCTTGCCAGCGGGACATAGGAACCCGGCTCATAGACATAGGTAATGACGTGCTGCCCCCGTCGCTCTTCAATAAGGCGCATGCCTTCCCAGATGAAGAAGGTCGTGCCGAAGGCATCGGTTTTGCTGATACGCCGACCCAGCGCATCGTAGGTGAAGCGGACGGTCTGTTCGCTTTGGGCTTTTGTGCCGGGGCGGCGGGTGGTGGTGACGGCAATGAGGTGGTCTTCTTCGTCCCAGGTGAAGCGCTGGCGCGTATGCCGGCCAATCTTCTTTTCAATCAGGCGGCCAAAGCCGTCGTAGGAGAAGCGTTTGTCTTCGAAGACGCGCACGAGGTTGTCGCGCACATAGCCGGCCTGCGGATGTTGGGTGCGCCGGGAGAGCGCCATTTGGGAAGATGGATCGAGCAGGTTGCCGGCCGGGTCGTAGGCGAAGGCTTCGTTGCTGATGGTGTTTACTGAAGTCGCCTTGTTGGTGATGCGGCCGGTGGCGTCATAAGCATAGAGGGTATCGCCCTGAGAACTGTGACGGACGCGGCGCAATTCGCCGGCTTTGTCGTAGATATAGGCTTTCAGTAGTCCGTCGAGCGGGTGAGAGGCCGGGGAGGGGTGTTGCCCGGCGCGGGCGTGTGTGGATTGCCCGGCACGGGCGTGTATGGATTGCCCGGCACGGGCAAGGGCCTGCAGCCAGCCTTCGTCGTTGGCGGCCAGGGGTTGTTCGGGACTAAAGTCAGCGCTTTGGCTCCAGAGGCCGAGGCGGCGGCCGAGGGGGTCAAGGGCGTAGCGGGTGCGTAGCGCCCCCTGGCTGCGGGCAGTTTCCCGGTGCAGGGCGTCGCGTTCGATGTCGGCGATGAGCTGGTGACGAGGGGATTCTTCTCCTGCGTCCTGACGGCTGAAGTTGATCTGGTGCAGGTGGCCGGAGCCGTAGTAGAGGTAGTTGAGCGCGCGCAGTGCGTCTTCTTCCGGCAAGGTCGGCAGGAGGGTACGGGTACGGTTGCCCAGGGCGTCGTGTTCGTAACGCAGGGTGTGGGTTTGACCACAGGTTTCGTCGGTGGCGCGCTCTTCGATGAGGCGGCCGAGTGCGTCGTAGGCAAAGCAAACGCTGTGCAGGGGGGTGAGTTTGGGTTCGGGTGGTTTGTCACCGGGCAGGGCACCCGCTAGCCTACTGTTGACGGGGGTTTCAGAGGCGCTGCCCGCCAGCCCTTTATTGACGCGGGATTCAGGGGCGGTGTTCTGTAATTCCCTATTGACGCCGGTTTCAGCGGTGCTTTGGCAGGGGGGTGCGGGTGGCGTGGGGTATGCGGAGGACAGCCCGGCGGTATCGGGCGCTTCGGGTAAGGCCAGCGCGAACCTGCGTGCTTCGGTCAGACGGTCGGCGGCGTCATAGGCGTAGCGGTAGAGGTGATGGGCGGTGCGCTTTTCGATGAGTCGCCCGGCAGCGTCGCGGATGAGGTGGGTGTGTTGCGGCAGGCCGCTTTCGTCAGGGGAGGGCAGGCTGCCGTGCTGGGGGGCGGCGCTGATCCGGCTGGCCTGGCCGGCTGCGGCGGCTTCTCTTGCGCCGGCGCGCTCCGGGGAGGCGGGGTGTTGGCAGCGCCTGTCATTGCCCGCTTCGCGCTGCCCTGAAGTCGGCGTATTTAGGGCGTCTCTGGCCAGGCCGGAGCCAATACTCCCGGCCAGGCTGCCCGCCAGCCCACTGTTGATGGGGGTTTCCGGGGCGCTGCCCTGTAGCCCTTTATTGACGAGGGTTTCAGAGGCGGTGTTCTGTAATTCCCTATGGACGCCGGTTTCAGCAGTGCGGCTCGCCGGATCAGAGGAATCAGGGAGAATGGGCGCTTCTTCGTCAATCTCGTCGCCTATCCCTGGGGTGCGGGTGAGCAGGATGGGGGCGCCGTTGGCGTCGTACTGGATGCTCAGGCGTGTGCCGTCAGGGCGGTGTTCTTCACTCAGCCGGTCGGCGGCGTCATAGGTGAAGCGGTAGGCAGCGCCGTTTTCGTTGATCAGGTCGGAGAGCCGGCCAGCTTTGTCGTAGTGCAGTTCGATCTGCCGCCCTTCGGCATCCTGTCGGGCGGTGAGGCGGTTCGCGCCATCCCAGGCGAAGCGGCTGATGCGGCTTAAGGGGTCGGTCGCGCCAGTGAGGCGGCCCGCGCCGTCGTAATCGTAGGCGTGGTGCGCGCCGTCCGGCAGGCTTTGTCCGCGCAGTCGGCCGAGCGGGTCGTGGGTAAAGGTGGTGATTTGTCCCAGGGCGTCGGTGATGCGGGTGAGGTGGCCGTATCCGTCGTAGCTGTAGCGGGTGGTCTGGCCTGAGCAGTCGGTATGCGAGCGCAGTAACGCGCGGGCATCCCAGGTGAAGCGCTTGACGCCGCCGCGGGCGTCGGTGATGCGTAGCGGCAGGCCGCGTGTGTCGTAAATATAATGTGTTTGACTGCCGTCAGGATCGGTGCGGCATGAGAGGTTGCCCCGTTCGTCCCATGTGTAGCGGGTGACTTTGCCGTCAGGGGCAGTTTCATGCCACGGCAGCCCTTGCGGCGTCCATCCGGTACTCCGTGTGCGGCCGAGCGCGTCGGTCTCGGAGGCAAGCAGCCCCTGGCTATCGTAGCAGTAGCGGGTGCTGTTTCCGTCAGGCGCTGTGAGACTCAGGCGCTGTTTGTCCTGGTTGTAGGCGGCGCGCCAGCATTGCCCTGCAGGGTTGGTGTAGGCAAGGATGCGGTAGTCTGTATTCCAGTCCCAGGTTTGCACGCGACCCAGTTGGTCTGTGGCTCGCGTCTGGCCGATGACGGTATCGGGCGTGGCGGCAGGTATGGGATGGGCCTGGGATGACGTGGGGGCAATGCCCTCTACAATACGGTAGCTGATTTCGTAGTGTTCGCCTTCATTGGTCCAGTGCCGGACAACCCGCGCCCATTTGCCTGCGCCTTGCCAGGCGTAGTGACATTCAAGACCGGCTGCGTTGGCGTGTAAGGTCATCAGGCCATCGGGGTTGTAGCCAAAACGGCGCACAACCTGCCCCGTGCGGTTGGTGACTTCCGTCAATTGCCCTGTCGCACCATAACCGTAGTTGACCAGAATGCCGGGGGTTTCGCCGGGAGCGCCGGCAATGAGCGCTATTTGGCGCAGGCGGTTTGTGTTGCCATAGCGCAGTTCAAGCAGACGGCCGGTGCTGTCGGTAATCTGATGCAGTTGTCCTTGACGGTTCCAGCGCAGTTCAATGAAGTTTGCGTTGCGGTCCTCGATACGTTGGAGTTTCAGACGCTGTTCCGGCAGATTTTCCTCAGGCGAAGCAAATAGCCAGAATGCTCCTTCAATGCTTTGCACAAAATAATGGCCGCCTTCACTACGCCATAGCCAATAGCCTTCGCTCTGGCTGTAAATACCTGTGCCTGGTTCGAGTTGCGAGAATTCGATGTCACGGCCCTGATCATCATAAAGAATAGCGACGGGCTCACCGCCTTGATTGGCAGTTAGTACCAGTTCCATTGAATAGGGCATGCTCCAGCCGCGGCCTAGCAGGCTTTCATCGCGGACATCGTGACTGCTGTAGAGGCGTTGCCAGGCTAGGGGAATCGGCCCAGGTAGTTCAAAATCAAGTTCTTCAGCGCCGGACAGTACTTTGCCCCCAGTGGCGGCAATGACCGGGTGGCCCACCGAACTGACCAGTCCCCATAGGCCCACGCCTGCCGATAAAGCGCCTTCGACAAGGCAGGGCAAGGCCGAACGTCCTTGTCGCGCCAGCTTAGGTAGACAGCGTAAACCGCGTGCAAGCATTAGCAGACTAAAGATCGTGACGATAGCCTTGGAGATGAAGGGAACTTCATCAGCAACATTGCGGACACGGGCAGTAGGCCCGCCGACGAATACGTTGGGCGAACCTTCGCTGATTTTTGCGCCGCAAGTTGTATGGTCGTCCTTGCGCGACATGACCCAGCTGTTGACAAAGACGGTTTCCGAGCCTTCGGCCAAATAGATGGGTGGGGAATGTTTGGAACAGATGGCCTGGTCAATCGGCGTTTCTGGACTTGCCCTGGCTGCGCCGCGTGCCTTGCTATTAATAAAAACGTCGTGCGAGGCTGTAGTAATTTTGCCGGTCACTGTAAGTTTTTCAGGAATTAGCTTGTCCGCAATGACTTCACCTAATGCAGCGCCTCCCAGCCCACCGAGAAAGCGGGCGCCGCCTACAGCGACAGCGGCCATGATTGGCGCTGCGGCAGCGCCTCCTGTGCCAATGATCGCGGTGACCGCCGCGCCGGCGAGCGCTCCGGCGACAATGCCGCCAACCACGCCGCCAACAAATTTGGCCCAAAAACGCGCATGCGCATTGGTATGCGCAATCGGATCGTTTAATCTTGCCGCAGCCGTGCCTGACATGGTTAATCCATTGGGCGCAGCTTGAAGCTGGAAATTGTGGCGGCCCAATTACGCAAGGCCGCCTCGCTAAATGGTTCAAATCCGCTCAGGGTAAGAATCAACACACGTTGTGTTCCCGGCAGTTTCAGCGCAACCTGCCGCTGGTGTATCTCCTGGCCGTTTTGTGTAAAGGCGCCGGCAAACTCGATAACTTCATCAAACCCGGCGATAATTTTGGTCAGTGTTGGTTTTAGGGTTGATTGATACCCCTTGACCTGGCCAGAAAGTTCATTGAGTTGTCTTTCGACGAACTGGCGAAGGGATTCACCTGGTCGCAACTCATCCCGGCTAATGAGATAGGTATTGCCCGAACCATCGGGTGTCGCCAAGACATTCAGGGTTCGGTCAATGCGTCCTTCCAGTGGCAGGTTGAGATAACCTTCATTAATAATGTATTGCATATTTTTTACCATTGAATCCTTACTGATTATTACGCGCGGCAATTTTTTTACGCAATATCAATAAACGGTCAGACAAAACCTTCCCTCTGATTTTTGCCGAATTTCCAATATTGCCTGCCTGAGCCTCAATGTCGGCAAGCGTCAGCTTCATCCCGGTATCATCAATAATGTCCGGTGAGGAATATGCGTCTCCAAGTTTCTCGATTCCTTGGATAAATTTCATATTGGCAGCCTGCCAATGAGCGTTTTCTAACAGAGTTTGACCTTCCCGGAGGAGGTTGTCGAGGTCTTTCAGGAATCCGTCATGTCGTACATCGTTTGTGCTCATGCTTTCACACCTCGTTTGACTGATTATGGAATTACTTTGCGGATAAACATCGCCTGCGGCAAGGAGGCCGAAAAAACCAACAAAACATAACTGCCACGCCTGTTGAAACAAGTGTCTCATCACAATTATTTCTTTGTAAAAATTCCATCTTGTCCTTCATAGTACGCCAGCCCATGACTGGCTGCAGTCTCCTGGGCCGCAATCTGGCTAGCCTGGCTAAATCCTATGTTCTGGGTTCTTGCGATCTCGCCGATTCTCTGGTTCTGTTGAGCATTGAGCTGCTGGAAATTGACCGAATCCGGCGTTTGCCCAGTCCGCATGTACATGAATTGTTGCGTACCGCTTTGTGCAATGATGACGTCCTGCTTTTTATTGATCAGATACCCGGCGTCTCCGCCACTCAAAGAAACCCCCGTGTGGCCTCCCTCGCTATTATCGTATGGATGCGTATGAAATACGCCCAATACCTTTTCATCAGCGCCAACGTTCAAATCGGGAGAAAAAGTTCCACTCGTGCCACCGCCAGTATTCACGAGTTTTATGTTTCCGTCTTTATCAGAGACCAGCGTTCCGCCAAATTCCTGACTTTTTCCATTAGGAAAGCTTTGTCCCCACAGACTGTCGAATTGTCCTTGTAAATGGGATAGATCAACCTGGTTTGGCGCTTCTTCAGGGGTTGCGGGCGGAGATAATACGCTTGCGCTAGCGCTCCCAACGCTTTCGTCGCCATTGGCTGGTTGCATTGGCTGGCTGGCGGCGGATACCAGATTCTGGCCATTTGCAACGACTGATGAATCCATGGCAACGGGCGCATCACAATTGAGGTAGATTTTCCCACCGCGCTCATCCAGATCTTCAGTAAAGTTGAACAGCCCTTTGACACCGCTAATCTGTACTGTGCCATCTGCCAAAAGCACAATGGATGAGCGGCCGCATATTAGTGCCACACGCTCGCCGCCCATAACAAAGGCATCCTTGGTTTTTCCCTGGAGCAAGGCAGATTTTTCACCAACGACATTGGCGTTGGCCGATGTTGATGTTATTGAAGCATCATTCTGGGCAATAATGTTGGTTGCACCGGTTTGCGCATGTGAGATGATATCTCCGCCCGAAACCACATTGACCTGCCCGCCAGTGCTGACCTGGGTCACCATTCCGCGTTGCGCAAGCTGGGTGAGTTGCGCTCCCGTTGTCAACGTCATTGGGCTGGAAGCGCGTATGGAAATACTTTGCCCTGAGCTGACGACAACGGGTTTGGGACTGATCATTGTCTGTCCCTCAGGGCTGACGATGGAAACGATGGGTTTTTCTATCTGCCTGGAGAGTCCGAGCATGGCCTGCGCATCTGCCATAGCCGGATCCATGTCGCCCGAAACCGACGTTTCTCCTGATTCCGACGTATCTCCCCCCAGAACGGTTGCAGCAATGGCCTGTACTGCAGCTGGAATGCCCGGCAAAGCGGTCGCCAGTGTGGAGTATTGGGTTCCTCGGTTCTGAACAATGCCGGTCAATACGTCTTTGGTTGAATTGACTGCCTGTTCGGTAGCTTGAACCAGTGATTTACTCTGGGCCAGGGTTGCACCCATTTGTTCATGCCCGTCAGGGTTGTCGTGCGCGATCCTTTGCTTGAAATCCTGTGTATAGGTTGTGATGAGCAGCCCTTTATCCGCACGTACGGCTCCCCACTCATTTGTGCGTAATTCAAAGCCGTAACTGCGTTGTATCTGCGAACTCTGGTTCATCAGGTATCCCATGTGCAGGTGGGTGTTGCCATGGTCGGTGGAAAGTTCAATGTGCTCTTGGCCTTTGAGGTCTTCAAAACGCAGCATGTGCTTGCCGCCCCCGCCTTTGCTCCAACGCGTCTGGTAGCCGGATTGCGTTTTGTGTTTAGGCAATTCCCACGGAGGCATTTGAGCGGCGTTATAGACCCGTCCGGTAATGAGCGGACGATCCGGGTCGCCGTATTCGTAATCGACAATGACTTCCTGGCCGATGCGCGGGATGTGGATGCCGCCGAAGTTGCTCCCCGCCCAGGGACTGGCTACCCGGATCCAGCAGGAGTCGCTGCCGTCTTTCTTGCCGTAACGATCCCAGTGGAAATGCACCTTGACCCGGCCGTATTCGTCGGTATGGATTTCTTCTCCGGCCGGGCCGACAACGACAGCGGTCTCCGGCCCGCGGGCGCGCGGGCCGCTCCGCGCCAGCGGCCGGTAGCCTTTGTCGGCCGGCTGGGCCTTGACGATGACCTGGTAGCCGGCTTCTTCCCGTTCCCCCCAGGCCTCGTAATCGTTGTCAGTGGCCCGGTAGTCGGCGCGGACGACGAGTAGTTCGCGGTTTTGTTCTTCCCGCGGGTGGTTCCTTAGGGTGAAGCGGTAGCCGGGCAGGGCGCCGCGTACTTTGCCGGTGAGGGTGATGAGATCCTGCCCGGCTTGCAGGGCTTCCAGTCGAGCGATGGCGTACTGCTCGCCCTCTCCCGGGTCGGTGTAGTTGCCAGGGTAGGCGTATCTTTCGTATTGGTCAAAGAGGTGGCCGCGCGGGTCGCTATGGCCGGTGGTGAGGTCTTTGGCCGGTTTTTTGAAGTCGTAGTCGCCCTGGGTGTAGCGCCCCGGTTCAGGGCGGCGGGAGAGGTTCCAGTCCCAGTAGTGATCTTCGTCTTCGCGCGCTTCGTCCGGCGGGCAGTAGAGGACGTTTTCGTAGCCAGGGTAGGTGTCCGGGGTGGTGAAGTGGTCGGCAATGATGAGTCTCTCGCCGCCCTTTTTGTGTTCGAACCAGTAGTAGAGACCTTCGTGGGCAAGTAGCCGTTCGAGGAATTCAAGGTCGGTTTCGCCGTACTGGACTTTGTATTCCCAGCGTTTGAGCGCGTTTTTGGTACGCCAGTCGTGGCGGATGGCGTGTTTGCCAAGGAGCTCTTCGGCAATTTCCTTGACGGTGAGGTTTTGCCAGATGCGAAAGTCGCTGGTGCGTCCGGCATGCCAGAGTTTGGGGGATAGATGCGCTTCGTAGCGGTAGTAGCGCCCGGCTTTGCCCAAGGCGCCCATGCGGACAATCTGGCCGCTGAAGTAGCGTTTGGCGCCCCCCGCAGCGAGTAGTTCTACGCTGCCCGCTTCCCCCAACAGTTTCTGGCAGTCGATCTGGCCGTCTTCGCTGATGAGCCGAACGCGGATTCGGTAGAGTGTGCTGAGCGCTTCTGTCCCTTCTAGCCAGACCGCCTTGAGTTTTCCCTCTCCCCCCAGATGCGATGTCAGTAGTCGGTTCATGGGAGGTCCTTTCCTTTTTTGTCAGATGTGTCGGTGGGTGTGGGAAATTCTTGGTCGCCTCCAGGACATCCATTTTGGGCATTGCAGGTGACCGCAGAGGCGCTAATGTTTAAATAGAGCGGCGGTTAAATTATATGAGCGTACCAAGAAGGTCAAGAAGAACAGGTTTTTTGAACAGATGCTTGGAACTTAAATGAGATTATATAACTTCCTTTCTGCACTAAGAGTTAATTGGAAATAAAATATTTGAACCGTTGGGTTTTGCTAAATCAAAAGAAATTTTAAGACGGCGAAAAAAATCCCTTCTTGCAAGATCATCAGGAATTAAAATATCAATATTTTTTATCAAGGACGGAAACTGTTGATTGCTCTCATATGCCGCAATGAAAATTAAATACACAGATTCCGGTAAGTCCGGAGTCTGCTGCTTAAGTTTCATATCCCAATCATCTGTTGATAAAAGCCAGTTATCTCGAATTTTAAACCTATCAATGATGGATATCTCAATACTTTCGTAAGCAATTTCTAAAATCTCATAGTCTGATATTGAAATATTAATTGAAGATCTAAATTTTGCATCCCTTCTTACTCTAGATGCAAGATTTATAAAAAATTCGATGCTGTCAATCCAGTTTTTATTAACTGCCAAAGTTTTACTCATTTTTTGAATGCTTAATAATTCGGTAGATGTGCACGATTTTAATCCATCAAAAAATAAGCGCCATACTTTAGTAGCGTGTTCTTCTGAAAAATCAATATTCCAATAAACGGACTCTCCATTCATCATTAAATCAATGCAACTTCTCGCTGCATCTTGGATTCTTTTAAACTTATGATTTTGAGGTTGGAAATCCAAGAAAAAATTCCAGGTTGAGCTAAAATATGAGCTAGATAAATATCGTATGGGATCATAACAATGATTATCCTTGGCAATTTCTTTAATAAACATGTTCATTTGGGGAAGTTTGAAAACGGATAATTAGGCGCCGTGCCTGATTTGGATGGAATGGGAAGCCAAGCCAGATCTCGGACGGATTTTGGTATCTTAGGTTGAACACATTGTGCTACATCGTATTCTTGGATCGAATCTCTGAGGCTGCGTTGTTTTTGCTCAATTTGTTGTAGATGGCCGTGCCACGTTCCGGATCCTTTTGGAAGTGAAGGATGAGGCGAGCCTTTGGACCCATCGGGCTTCACTGTGAGACTGAATAGATTTAGTTTATCTTCGAATAAGTCTAAAAATCGCTTCGCGACTTCGGGAACTTTCGCGAAAACCGCAGCTGCTAACGATTTGCATATTGACCCGTCTCCCTTATCCTTTCCTCCGTCGTTGCTTTTTGCCTTTCTCTCGGCAAGCTCCTTTTCGGTCTTTTTCGCCGCTTCTTTCTGTGCTTTTTCGGCAAGTTCTTCCGCAGCCTCACGTTCTGCCTTCTTGGCGGCGCCTTCAGCTACAGCGCCCGCCGCCTTCTTGCCGATCTTGGCGCCGGTAGCCGCCATGCCGGCGCCCGGCACCATTGCCGCCGCACTGATCGCGGCATTGACTGTATCGCCTTCGGCCAGGTAGATCAAGGCGTTGGCCCCGTCCGCCAGTTCGCCGGCCACCGGGATTAGGCCAATGATATCCAGCCCGGTATGAATGAGTTCGCTGCCCCAGCGCTGCCACCAGCTTTTTTCTTTCTCCGTCGGCCTGATCGGCGGTGCGCTCTCCCCACCGGGATTGGGCCGCGTGTCCGGAACGATCTTGCCCTGGGTGTTGCCCAGCGGCCCCGGCCGGGTGTAATGGTTCGGATGCACGCCGGCGCGCCGCGTAACCGGCGGCAGGTCGGCAGGAATCCTGGGGCGCGTTGCCATGATCCGGGGAGAGTGCGGGTCAGTCGATGTGGGGGGTGATGCTTGCCAGGCAGTCCGGATCGCTCCATCTGAATCCCAGACTGACGCGCACCTTGCCTAGCCGACCCTGCCGGGTAATGAGTGCGTCAGGAACAGGGTTCGAGGGCGGCGTCGGCGGCGTCAGTGCGCCTATGCGGCGTTGTAGTTCTTCCATGCCAATGCAGGTGCCGCCCAGTTGCGAGATGATGATAAACGGGGCCTTGCCCGCCGCCTTGAATTCGCGAATGTCCAGTTTGCCGGCAATCACGCCGCCGGCCAGGCGCAGCGGCGATTCGTTCTCGTAGAAACGTACGTGGGCGTTTTCTTTCACCAGCTTCAGTTCAACGCCAAGCACTCCGCCCACGCGCAAAGCGTCGGCCCCCGGTTGCCCTTGCAGTTCGGCAAGATGTGGGTCTTGCCGAAGTTGCTGCCGGCCCAGGGGCTGACGGTTACCGGATCGGTGGGTTGTCTGGGTGATCCACGCGCATCCAGGCCTTGCCGTCAAAGTAGGCCAGATCCTTGAAGCCAAAGCTCCACAACACGCCGTCTTTCGCTTCCAGAATGTGGGCGTCTTGTAGTTCCGGCGAGAGTTTTGTCCGGTAAGGTTCGATCTTTCCTGTGTCCGGGTCGTAAATGTATAGCCCAAGGTTGGAGGCTAAAAAGAGTTTGCCTTGAAACCATTCGGCGCCGGTGAAATTTTGGTTGTCTTCAATGCCGGAGAGTTCTTTGAAGCCTTGCCGAGCGTTACCCATCAATACCGTTCCGTTGTGCCCGACCATCACGATCTGATCGGTATCGATCGCCTTGATGGCGTTGATGCATTCATCCGTGGGCAGTTGCAGCTGCTCCCACCTCAGGCCATCGTAATGCCAGCATTCGTCACCCGCCGCATAAATGTCGTCTTCGCTGGTGCCGGCAATGTCCATGAAGTCAATGGCATCGTTCTCATCGAGCCAGCGATCAAAGGCTTCGCCGCCGTTGTCATCCGGGGGCTCGCTGATCGGCGCCTGGCGCATCGGCCCGGCAAAGTCTTTCCAGACGCCGTCCAGTACATGCGCAGCGCTGGGCGCAAACCGGTAAACCTGTCTTGACTGGCCGCAAACGTACAGGCTCTGGCCAATGGCGCGAATGCGATTGACGTAGCCGTATCCGGCCGCTTCTTCGCGCATCACCCCAGCATCCGGAAGTCGATAGGTGCGGTCAGGAACGCCGCCTGGACCGTATAAGCGAATATCTCCCTCGCGCGAAAGAATGCAGCGTATTTGGTACATCGGCCAATGTGCAACGCAAACAGTAAGCCAGTCGTAATCTTTAACCAGCCATCTGCGTGCTTGAGCGTCCTTGCCGCTGAAAGCGCCGACAAATGAAAAATCATAATCATTGAAATCAATGGCATCGAGTGTTTCCGCCAGAATACCGGTAAAGGTATCAATAAGCGCTCCAAAATGAATTGTTTTGGTAGTACCAACCGTCATAATTAGATATCTCCAATAGAACGATTAACGGCATTCCGGATTTCATCCGTCACTTTCCCAGCATGCTTTACCGCCCGCAAAACGGCATCGTTATGCGCCCTAAACTGCTCATCGAGCTGCCTGCGGATATCCTCGCGGGCGCAGCCGCCTTTGCCGGGGCCGCCCGTGGCTTTTTCAATGGCGCGCGATGAAATCGCCTTGGCCTGTCCGAGCCGGAGGGTGCCCGGCGTGCCGGTTGCCCGACCGCTTTTTCCGATGCGCGCCGCCGGCCGATCAGTATGCTTGTGTGCAGTATTGTGTTCCTTGCCGCCGCCTTTTTCCAGACAGATGGCCGGCCCCTCTTCCAGCGAGGGCATGCCCGGAATCCGTTCCAGGCCGCCGCGCTTGCCGAGTCTGAGCATCCAGTCGGGAACAACATGGTGCGCTTCCTGGCTTTCGTCACATTGCAGTTCCTTGTAAGGAACCAGTTCGCAGCGCCGGCCGGGGCGGCGCTTTTTGCGCCCCTTGTCATATCCGCCGCTGTTGCCGTCCGCTTTTTTTGTTGATTTTTCGATTGCTTCCTTTTCGGCCTTTTCCGCTGCTTCTTTTTGCGCTTTTTCGGCAAGTTCTTCCGCGGCCTCACGTTCTGCCTTCTTGGCGGCGCCTTCAGCCACAGCGCCCGCCGCCTTCTTGCCGATCTTGGCGCCGGTAGCCGCCATGCCGGCGCCCGGCACCATTGCCGCCGCACTGATCGCGGCATTGACTGTATCGCCTTCGGCCAGGTAGATCAAGGCGTTGGCCCCGTCCGCCAGTTCGCCGGCCACCGGGATTAGGCCAATGATATCCAGCCCGGTATGAATGAGTTCGCTGCCCCAGCGCTGCCACCAGCTTTTTTCTTTCTCCGTCGGCCTGATCGGCGGTGCGCTCTCCCCACCGGGATTGGGCCGCGTGTCCGGAACGATCTTGCCCTGGGTGTTGCCCAGCGGCCCCGGCCGGGTGTAATGGTTCGGATGCACGCCGGCGCGCCGCGTAACCGGCGGCAGGTCGGCAGGAATCCTGGGGCGCGTTGCCATGATCCGGGGAGAGTGCGGGTCAGTCGATGTGGGGGGTGATGCTTGCCAGGCAGTCCGGATCGCTCCATCTGAATCCCAGACTGACGCGCACCTTGCCTAGCCGACCCTGCCGGGTAATGAGTGCGTCAGGAACAGGGTTCGAGGGCGGCGTCGGCGGCGTCAGTGCGCCTATGCGGCGTTGTAGTTCTTCCATGCCAATGCAGGTGCCGCCCAGTTGCGAGATGATGATAAACGGGGCCTTGCCCGCCGCCTTGAATTCGCGAATGTCCAGTTTGCCGGCAATCACGCCGCCGGCCAGGCGCAGCGGCGATTCGTTCTCGTAGAAACGTACGTGGGCGTTTTCTTTCACCAGCTTTAGTTCAATGCCAAGCACTCCGCCCACGCGCAAAGCGTCGGCCCCCGGTTGCCCTTGCAGTTCGGCAAGGGCTTGTGCGAGCGACCAGAGTGTGTGCATGAGTAATTTCTCCATGTTGGTTCATTTCGGTGGGTTCTTGTCGTACCAGCCGCCGTAATAGTCGGCATAGGTTTGCCCGCTAGTGGAGGTGGTTTCGCCTGTGCCGAAGATGGCGCCAATGGATTGGCGCGCCGCAGCTTCGTTGCCGTCTTTGAGGTATTGCTCATAGGCTGCTTCGTAGGCGGTATGGTTGGCGGCGGAGCCGGCAATACCGATATCCGGCCCGCCATTGGCGATGATTTCGCGCTGTACCTGAATGTTCTTTAGCGTCGCAGCGCCTTCGTCGGCCAACGCGCCATTTACGTAAGCACTCCGGGACGAGAAGTCCGGCGTGTAGGCATATCGGGCATGGCCGACTTCGTGCGCAAGAGCCTGGGTGGCCGTTTTGGGGGTGTTCCTCAGATTGCTGTCAAGAACAATCGTCCGCGTTCCGCGATCCGCCCAGCTGCCTCCACCAGCCGTGCCGTATTCGATACTCCATCCTTCTTCCTGGAGTTTGGTCAAATCGGCCTGCAATGTTGGTGACTGCGCAACAATTTGGTCAACAGCGCTGCCCAGCCCCGTCGACATGCCGTTTGTCGGATTGGCGGGCGCCGGTTTTTCCCAGTTCATCCACATCATGTCGCCGGTGCGTACAATCTGCCGGCCATTGACGAAGACTGTGCGACTGTGCTCAATGTCGTGGCTGATGCGCACATGGGTCTGGCTGACCACGCCCTTGCCACCGCCCGCTTCGTCGCCCCGAACATGGTCTACATAGCTTTCGTTGTGCAGGTAGACCGGCTTGCCCTGTAAAAAGACGTTGGGCGAGCATTGCTCGCTTTGATCGAGCAAGTGCGTAATCGGGTAGGGCACCGGATAGCCTGCCCGGTCCGGTGTCAGGCAAACATCCGGCGTCAGCGATACGATCCGGAATCGTTTGTCCTTGGAGACGATGTTTTCTTCAGCCACGGCCTTCTCTTTCGCGTACATGAGCCAGTGCGTTTTGACGGTCAGCTTCATCAAGTTCCATGGCCGTGCCTGCTGGCCATGTCCCCAGTTCAAGTTGCCTAACTTGCGTTTTGGCGCTGACCGTGGCTCTGCGTACCACGCTGAGCGTGTTCGCCTTAAAATCAATAATGAGCGTGTCAATATGCATGGGAGCAAACATGAGTACGCCGACGTTTAGCCGGACAAGCAGCTGAAGATCCTGTTTAGGTAATATCAGCCGGTCTGCTCGACCTTCCATGGCCGACTGTCGTGTCAGGTGAGCGAGTACGATTTCTTCGCCCCCTTGCGGATAGTCGATCTGCTGGTCTTCCGGGGCGCAGTTCCAGTACCGGTAGTCATGATCAAGCGGACTTTTGGGCCATTGTGTCTGTTTCCACCGTGTATCGTGCGTTCCTGCCAGGCGCATGCGCGGCGACCACCAGCGACCAATAGGACCAAAGCCGACTACCGGGTAGTCTCTTTGACCTCTATAAGGATTCTTGAACTGTTCAATTTGAGGGGCCAATAAAGGTTTCTGTTCTATTTGCCCTTGTGTTTGTTGTTGCCGTGGAACAGAGGCTGTCTTGATACGCGCTAAACTCTGCCTTGTCCTGTCAATCGATTTGATTCCTCTGCCGCAACCAATGGGGTTGGCTTGATAGCGCGCCGGTAACTCGTCCATCAATTGGCGCGAAGCTCGCGCTTGCGCCTGCGCTGTTTCTGTCGGTTCCTTGGTCTCGGCATAGGCATTCAGAATGCTTGCCTCGGCTTCCAGATTAGGGCCGCCAAATGCAAGCTCATAGCAAACGGGTACACTGGTACAAGCGGCCGGTTCGCCAAGCACATAGCCGCCCAGCGCGGACAAGGGCTGTTTGTATAAGCGCGGGCCAGTAACTTGCAGATATTTTTCGATGGCATTGCCGAAGCGGAAACCAACAGGCCAGCGCCCCATCGGCTTGCCGCCCGGGCTATAAGCCGTTGCGTTGACCAACAGTACGTCGCATTTGGGTTTATAGGGGGCGTAATCGCTTTCCTGAATGAGGCTGCTGGCGTTGATTTCTCCGGCAAATTCATCGGCCTCACATAAAGGCGTCTGTTTTTCCGGCGGCAACAGTGTCGGAAGTCCGATTTCTTTGCCGGTAAATGCTGGCAGTGAGTAAGTCACTCGCGCTACCACGACATGAAAGATGTCGCCGTATGGATCGACATGCTGGAAATATTGGGCAGGCCAGCCCGTATGGTTGATGACTTCCGGGTTGGGGGCTGACGCAATGACAGCCGGAAAAACGTGAGATGGTCGTGACACTGCGCTTGCTTTCAGTTCAGATCGATACGTTTAGCTTCCAGCCCGATATGCTTGTCTGCCACCAGATCGATCTCCTTGCCATTGACCGTAACCGTACCGTCAGCCTTCATCACCAGCACAGATTTACCCACTTCCAGCGTGATACTTTCTCCGGCCGTCAGCTTGTAATGTTGGCCGACGTTGACACTCTGGTTCCGACCCACGGTGTCGCTACGGCTAAGCAGTACGTTGGTGAGCATCATGGCGCCGACGTTAAGGTTGTAGGCCGCGCCGATATTGACCATCTTCCCCAGTCCGACGTTTTGCATGTACGCCATACCGATCGTCTCGGTCTTGAAACGACCGACCTTGATTGACCAGTTCTTGCCGATTTTGTCCTTCTCGTGCTTGACGACAGTCTTGTCTCGGTTTTTGCCAACCTTGAGCGACTGATCAATGCCAATCTCGACCCGTTCATTCTTCCCGACATTCTCGTTGCGGTTATCGCCGATAGAAATGGTCTCGTTGTGATCGACGCGTTCTTTCCGGTTCTGATGGATGGTAATGGTCTCATCAAGATCGACTTCCTCCGTGCGCCAGCCATGCACATTGATCTTTTCATTACGATCGACCACTTCCGTTCTGTCGCGGTGAATGGTGTTGAACTCGTCGCGGTCGATCTCCTTTCTGCGATCCTGTCCCACCCATTTGTCTTCGTCGCGCTCCACTTCGGTGAGCTGGTCTTGCTGGGCGTGCAGCCAGAGTTGTTCGGCGCCGGCCTTGTCTTCAAAGCGCAGGGCGTTGGCCGCGCCGGCGCCGTCACGCAGTCCTTCTCCGGGCGCGCCGCCTTTGCTCGAGCGGGTGAGAAAGCCCGATTGGGTCTTGTTGGCCGGCAATTCCCACGGAGGCATTTGAGCGGCGTTATAGACCCGTCCGGTAATGAGCGGACGATCCGGGTCGCCGTATTCGTAATCGACAATGACTTCCTGGCCGATGCGCGGGATGTGGATGCCGCCGAAGTTGCTCCCCGCCCAGGGACTGGCTACCCGGATCCAGCAGGAGTCGCTGCCGTCTTTCTTGCCGTAACGATCCCAGTGGAAATGCACCTTGACCCGGCCGTATTCGTCGGTATGGATTTCTTCTCCGGCCGGGCCGACAACGACAGCGGTCTCCGGCCCGCGGGCGCGCGGGCCGCTCCGCGCCAGCGGCCGGTAGCCTTTGTCGGCCGGCTGGGCCTTGACGATGACCTGGTAGCCGGCTTCTTCCCGTTCCCCCCAGGCCTCGTAATCGTTGTCAGTGGCCCGGTAGTCGGCGCGGACGACGAGTAGTTCGCGGTTTTGTTCTTCCCGCGGGTGGTTCCTTAGGGTGAAGCGGTAGCCGGGCAGGGCGCCGCGTACTTTGCCGGTGAGGGTGATGAGATCCTGCCCGGCTTGCAGGGCTTCCAGTCGAGCGATGGCGTACTGCTCGCCCTCTCCCGGGTCGGTGTAGTTGCCAGGGTAGGCGTATCTTTCGTATTGGTCAAAGAGGTGGCCGCGCGGGTCGCTATGGCCGGTGGTGAGGTCTTTGGCCGGTTTTTTGAAGTCGTAGTCGCCCTGGGTGTAGCGCCCCGGTTCAGGGCGGCGGGAGAGGTTCCAGTCCCAGTAGTGATCTTCGTCTTCGCGCGCTTCGTCCGGCGGGCAGTAGAGGACGTTTTCGTAGCCAGGGTAGGTGTCCGGGGTGGTGAAGTGGTCGGCAATGATGAGTCTCTCGCCGCCCTTTTTGTGTTCGAACCAGTAGTAGAGACCTTCGTGGGCAAGTAGCCGTTCGAGGAATTCAAGGTCGGTTTCGCCGTACTGGACTTTGTATTCCCAGCGTTTGAGCGCGTTTTTGGTGCGCCAGTCGTGGCGGATGGCGTGTTTGCCAAGGAGCTCTTCGGCAATTTCCTTGACGGTGAGGTTTTGCCAGATGCGAAAGTCGCTGGTGCGTCCGGCATGCCAGAGTTTGGGGGATAGATGCGCTTCGTAGCGGTAGTAGCGCCCGGCTTTGCCCAAGGCGCCCATGCGGACAATCTGGCCGCTGAAGTAGCGTTTGGCGCCCCCCGCAGCGAGTAGTTCTACACTGCCCGCTTCCCCCAACAGTTTCTGGCAGTCGATCTGGCCGTCTTCGCTGATGAGCCGGACGCGGATCCGGTAGAGGGTGCTGAGCGCTTCTGTCCCTTCTAGCCAGACCGCTTTGAGCTTTCCCTCTCCCCCCAGATGCGATGTCAGTAGTCGGTTCATGGTTTCCTCCCTTATCGTTAACAGTGGCGGTGTTTGGCAGCCTACTTCTTGTTAGCTGATGATTGATGCTGACCAAGGTCGGCAGCGCGGTACCTAGCTGCCAGTGACTGGAGTTCAGCACTGTGGTAGAGGTCGATGCACTTCATGACCGTCAGCGGCGTGTCGCTGTTTTTGCTTTTGTATGTCCGGGCCAGGAATTGATCAACGATTTGAAGGGACTCCATGTAAGCCTCGGCATCGTAAGCGCCGAGTTCGACATAGCTGCCCGCTGCGGCCTTGGCGTCGAGTGCCAGGTCGCTTTCGGGAAAGCCCTTGGCCAGGCAGGTGCTCAAGGCGAAGTTCTTGAGATACTCGTCCGGGGTGTACTGTGCCCGAGGCTGTGCATGTACAACAAAGGATGCCAGACAGAGGAAAATAGGGAAAATTATTCTAGGCACCATAGGAGAGCCTCGGTTGATTCGGGAAAGTAGCAACTATCTGCGCAGACGGTTCCATTCTAACTTGTCAGGCCAACGCGGAACTCACGAGCAGCCTATCGATACCTTTTGCGCTAAATCACGCGCACGGGATTGCTGCAGTTGCAGCTTTTTTTCAAATGCAACGAGGCGTGCATAGTAGTAACGACGATCACATTCAATACCTGTTCGGAAGAATTCCAGCGTCAGGTACCCTTGAGCCGCAACTTCGACAGGCTCTTTGCCCATTTTCGACGCAATTTCTGCGCCAAAAATGGTTTCGATATCGCTCTTGATCTGCGCTTTTTGGAACATGTTGAGTTCAATGAGCGGAGCGCCCGGATTACTGCGCTCACCCTTGAAGCGCACCTGCGGAAGCACATTTTGTGCAGACGCCTTGGGCTTGAAGAACAGGCCAACGCACCACTGGGTTTCGTCATCTATCGTGTTACTTCGGGAAACAGCCAGCAAAGTACCTTCCATTTCTGCTCGTCCCTCGAAGCTCACGAGACTGATATAACTATCGGGCGCATAGAGATGCATATTCGAAGAGTCAGGAATATTGATGCGAAGCTCCTCGGCAAAACTCAGTATTGGCAGTATACAAAGAGCGATGGCACACAGTGTTATTTTATAGGTGTTATTCATAGAAACGCTCTTCGATTTCAAGTGAAAAATTCCCTAAGTCAAGGTTTGTAGCAACTCAGAAATTGAAGCATTCATTCACACTCAACGCGCACAACGGAATTCGCAGTATGTGCAGTGCATTGGCGGGCGTTCTTCGCTTCCAGAACGATGTAGTGCGCAACACCCTGGTAGCGACATTTGACATGCAGCGTGCGCTGGTCTGCCTCGTGCTTCCAGATGGAGCGTTTCGGCACATCCGGTGCTGGCTCCGGCACAAGCGCGACGCGATCTTCTATAGGCCCGTCGAAGACATTAGCACCGCTCAAAGCGTAAGAATGATCGTCAAGCTGCAACTGGGCAGGGCATTGATAGAGCAGCGGGGGTGGGTTTCGGGGTTCCGCCGCTTGCACAGCCTGCGCTGCGCTTATTGAGAGGATGGCGTGACAGCATATTGCTGCCAGAGTGAGTTTATTCCACGACATAGAACTGATCTCCATCGTTAGAAGCGTAGCCCCTCCCACCACGAAAGCGAATGATACGGGGCTGAAATTCGTAGCCGCTCCATTGGTCGTAAACCTGTAGCCCGACGCCGTCCTGTCCTGCGTAGATTGCGGCATGGCCCTTGTACCGGTCATTGTTGTCGAAAGTGGCGATGGCCGTACCAGGACTGACTCTTAGGTTGTTCTTCACCTGCGCCCCTTTGCGCCAGAGCGCTGTCTGTGGAGCTGCACAAAAATACTTGACAGCAGCCACACATTCCTGCGATTCGCCGAAATAGTTCTGACCATTGGCCTGGCGTCTTACAGCGTCGATGTCCGCGATGTATGCCATTTCTCTCTCCTAATTATGGGATAGCCCAGTGCCATACCGTCGGTATGAGCGCCTGGGCTACTATATAGAGCTTGACAAGTCTCTGTATTTAAGCGATCAAGCCTTCTGATTCTGTTTGACATCCCATGCGCCGGTGACGGCAGCGCCGAGGGAGCCGTTGGCGTTTTGTTCCTTGACCTCAACCTTGATCTTGGCGTAGGAGATGCCAACCGTTTCCTTAACACGGGCATCCTCCGTAGAACCGGAAGGACCGGCATGGGTGATAATGGCATCGGACAGCGTAATGGTGAAATAGACTTGGGAGCCGTCACCCACCTTGGCCGCTTCGAGCTTGACTTCGCCAACGTGCTTGCCGGACGCACAGTATTGCATCAGGTTCGGCGTGGCTTTGTCGGCATAGTGTTCGAAAACCAGGGCATCGAAACTTGCCTTGCCTACACCTGATCCGCCTCCAGTAAAAGAAGAACTGGATTGCGAGACACCGTAGCTGAACGACAGTACGTCTATCCAGCCCTTGTGCTTGGAGTCCTTCGACTCACCTTCAATACCTTCAATCTTTACATAAAAATCCTGCAATGAGGCCATTGTGCTCTCCTGTGAGTGGTGAGAAAAACATATTATTTAAGGGCACTAATAATATTATTATCCCTTAATGTCTGAATACAATATATGTATGCTTTTGAATATAGCATATTTCTGCCAGACGATATTACCGTCCTCATCCGTGAGTTCCCTTGGCGTACCGATCTGGTCAGTGTGATAGTAAAGGACTTTCCATGTCTTCGGCGCGTCATCATCTTCCGGCGTAAAAGCGAAGTTGGGACGCGGTGGCTGGGGCAGTGCGGCCGTTTTCATTTGCAGGGAAATAGCGCGCTTCTCGCGCAGCAATCCCTGCATAAAGGCTTCTCTCGCCTGACGCGGATTCCAGTTCAGGTCGGCATCGTCTTCGGCGTTTTCTTCATCGTCCCTGTCGTTTGCCTGCGCATCTCTTTCGGAGAAAGACATGAAGCCGGCGTCCCTTTCAGCTTCATTGGTCGCCCCGGTCTCTTTTTGTCCCTGCCCTGTAGCCCGCGTGGATCGGGCGTTTGCGGAGAGGCTGCCCGCCAGCCCAGTGTTGTCGGGGGGTTCAAGGGCGCTATCCGGTAATGCGGTATTGACGCCGGCTTTAGTCGTATCAACCACCTGCGCCAGCGGGGCAAAGCTATCGGCTTCGTAGAGATAGAGAATGCTTCTGCCCCGGCGGTGCTCCGAGAGCAGGCGGTTACCGTCCCAGTCGTAGCGCGTCCGGCTTGGAGTTCGTTGGCTTGGGCTTTGCCGGCCCGACTTTTGCCGGTCTTGAACATGGACCGTGCATTTATCCAAACGCCGGCCGAAGGCATCGTACCGGTAGCGGGTGCGGGTGGTCTGCGTGCGGCCGCGGAGGGTGCGGGTGACGATGGCTTCCTGCAGCTGGTGTTCAACATCCCAGACAAGACGGATATGCGTGTGTTTGGCGATCCTCTTTTCAATGAGGTTGCCGTGGGTGTCGTAGCGGTAACGGATGTCGCCAAAGACTTCCAGGCGGTTGTTACGGAGGATGCCCTGTCCTGTAGCCGGCATGGATTGGGCGTTTGCGGAGAGGCTGCCCGCCAGCCCACTGTTGTCGGGGGTTTCCGAGGGGGTATCCGCAATCCCTTGATCGATGCGGGATTGCGGCCGGTTATCTGCGCCGGTATGGCTGGGCGTTGCGGAAGGATCGAGCGCCAGCCCGGTATTTACAAGGGACTCGGAGGCGCTGCCCTGCAGCCCGGTATTGTCGGGGGATTGCGGAGCGCTGCCTGGCAGCGCCTTGACCGGCATGAGGTTATGCGCCGGGTCAAAGGCAAAGCGTTCTTCCAGGGCGCCGGTCGTCGCGCGGATTAAGCGGCCGAGCGCATCGTAGGCGTAGCGGGTGGGGCCGGCGATGAGATCGTCGATGCCGGTGAGGTTGCCGGCCGCATCGTAGGCATAGCGGCGGCCGAGCACTTCGTCGCCGGCGTGCGGGTCGGGAAGCTCACCCGGGAATGAGGCGCCGGCCCGGGGGTCGGGCGAAGTCTGCGGATGCGCCCCGCGCCGTGCGGCAGAAAGCGGGGAGGCGGACATTGCGCCGGAAAGCGGATCGGCGCCGGGATGGGTACGATAGGTACGATAAGCGGCCTGTTCGACCGGCCGGCCGAGGGCATCGTACGTGGTGCGACGGGTGAGCGCCCCCTGGCTGCGGGTGATTTCCCGGTGCAGGGCGTCGCGTTCGATGTCGCAGACAGGGTGACCGTCCAGACTGATCTGGTGTAGGTGGCCGGAGCCGTAGTAGAGCCAGCGCAGGTTGCGCCCGTCCGGCAGGGTGGTGGCGATGCGGTTGCCGAGGGCGTCATAGGCGTGATGCAAGATAGCGGCATCCCCCTCGCCGTGGCGCTCTTCCCGGATCAGGCGGCCGAGCGGGTCGTAAGCTAAGGTGATGCGAGCGCCTTCGTCATTGGTCGCTTCGATCAGCCGTCCGGCGACATCGTAGGCGTAGCGGGTGCTTTTGTGCTGGGGTACGGCGCGCCCGTCGGCGAGCAGGATGTGGCCGGCGACTTGTTTGGCGAGAAGATGCCCGGCGTGATCGCGTTCGTAGCGGGTGAGCAGGGTGTGCCCCGGCGGGGGGACAAGCGGCGCGTCGATGTCGGCGGGAAGAAGTCCCCAGGGGTCTTCGAGGGTGGGGATGCCGCGCTGCGGCGGCAGGACGCCGGGCGAGGCTTCGGGGCGTGTGTGCTGCGGGGGTTGGGCGTGCTGTTCGAGCCTTTCCCGGGCGCTGAGGGCGCCGGCTTCGAGGCGGG
Source organism: Dentiradicibacter hellwigii (assembly GCF_041770905.1). Taxonomy (NCBI): domain Bacteria; kingdom Pseudomonadati; phylum Pseudomonadota; class Betaproteobacteria; order Rhodocyclales; family Rhodocyclaceae; genus Dentiradicibacter; species Dentiradicibacter hellwigii. Next base: position 937,893 of record NZ_JBEUWX010000002.1, on the reverse strand, counting down.
CAGTGAGTAGTCCACCAGACTGCTAGCCGGTAGTGTTAGCGCTATAAAAGCATAATAGAAACAGCGCAAACAGGAAAAATGCCTGAATAATGCCAAAAATAATAAATTTGGCTTTCACAAAGCAAATAGATAATTTCCAACTTTTAAATTAAAAATAAGTAATTAATCCATTTTAAAGTAACTACTCATATATCTTTCCTGCCATTAAAATATCTGCAAATAATCTCCATGCTTGTGCGTCAACCTGAGGAATAGGAAGAGAATTATTTTTATAATAGTTCTCAAAATATTCTGTAAATATTTCTATTGACAATAAATAGTCATTAATGTTTTTATTTTCCCATTCCGCTTTGTTTATATTAAAATCCTGAATTAAAGAATCTAAAAAAAGCAGAAAGTCTGCCTTAGATTGTACATTGTCAGCTAATTCTTCTGGTCTTATGTTTTTCATATTATTACTCAATTAATATTTTAGATCCATCTTCAAGTTTTAATTCCATTGATTGGCCACCGTTAGCAGTTGTCATTTTTCTGCGAACTTCTTTGGGGTCTGGCTTTACTATATCAACTGGAACACATTTGTTTGCTAATCGAAATGCCGCCAATCTTCTATGGTCTAAAGTCCAATAATTTCCCAAGGTATCTTTCCATATTCTAATTCTCAAGATATTGGGGTCGATTGTTTCTGATCTTAATGCATCAGCATTTCCTAAAACTGTGTAATCCCCTGTTTTATTTTTTGCATTATTCTGCATAAATTTTATATCCTTAGGATCCATTGTACCCTTAGGACAGCATAGCTTACATTTTTTACTAGCTAATCCAAGCGGATCAATCCACGTTGTAGGATTAAGCGCATAAGCAAACAGATTGCTTCCCCCCGCCAGCCCAATCGGATCCTGGCTGACGAACCTCCCCACATCCGGGTCGTAGTAACGGAAGCGGTTATAGTGTAAGCCGGTTTCTTCGTCGAAGTACTGACCCTGGAAGCGCAGGTTCTGTATTGGCCGGTCATCCTCCGCCTGCTCGATCCACTGCGCCCGCAGGGTATTCCCTTCCGCAACGGTATGCAAGATCGGCGGATAGCTGATCTTTACCTGCCTAAAGCTTCCGGTATGACCGCCTGCCGCGCCTGCCGCACTTCTCCCGGCCGCGCCGTCCGCTGCCGGCCAGCTTTCCTGAAGAATATTCCCCCACGCCTTATAAGTGGCCTGCCAGACGATATTGCCGTCCTCATCGGTAAGTTCCCTTGGCGTACCGATCTGGTCGGTGTGGTAGTAAAGGACCCTCCATGTCTTCGGCGCGTCATCGTCTTCCGGCGTAAAAGCAAAGTTGGGACGCGGTGGCTGGGGCAGTGCGGCCGTTTTCATTTGCAGGGAAATGGCGCGCTTCTCGCGCAACAATCCCTGCATAAAGGCTTCTCTCGCCTGACGCGGATTCCAGTTCAGGTCATCGTCTTCGGCGTTTTCTTCATCGTCCCTGTCGTTTGCCTGCGCATCTCTTTCGGAGAAAGACATGAAGCCGGCGTCCCTTTCAGCTTCATTGGTCGCCCCAGTCTCTTTTTGTCCCTGCCCTGTAGCCCGCGTGGATCGGGCGTTTGCGGAGAGGCTGCCCGCCAGCCCAGAATCTACAGGGTTTTAGAAAGGGGCATGTAACTCTGACATTTACAAGATTTTTAGCTTGACCGCCTACCGATGCGGTATAGCTGACTTGTGTCAACAAAGCAAAACGTTAGTCAGTAAGCAAAAAGGTTTTTAAAGAACGAAAATACTAGGCAAATCAAAAATATCTTCGCATAAGGTATAGATTTTCCCTAAACATATAGATGATCTTTTGATCTCCAGTATAACTCTAATGGCGGTTTATCTCTGATTAAAATTCCATCGATAGAATATTTGTCTTGATAAAAAAACAAATACTCATTGTTTATAATATTACATTCTCCAAATTCACTACACCAGTCAAAAAAAACTATCCATTCTATTTTTTCATCAATTACTTTAGAAATAAATCCATCCCCCCCTAATGCACCCCCACCAAAAAAATATTTGTTAAATCCAATTTTTATATTTCCAAAAATATTTAGTTCTACTTCGGTGTATTGATCAAATATATTTAATATATTGTCTTCTTTGATAGAAACCAAATCTCCATTAGGAAATAATTTTAATGATTGAACTATCCCGCTAGAAAAAATTATTCCGTTAAAAGCTAAAGATTTTTTCTGTTCCCAGAGCAATTGAATATTCATTGTTATTACTTGAAAATAGGTAATTTAGAAAGACCTTCCTTGGGAACTCTGCCTCCGAGGGCAATATTCCGTTTGTCGGTCATACGCTTTTCAAATGCTTCAGCCCATGTTTGTCCAGAATAAGGTCCTTCATCACTAGGCATAACTTGTTGTATAGGAACACAATCTTTTTTTGATAAACGTGCTGCTGCCAATCTTCTATTATCATATGAAACCAAATGATTTCCAACCTTCATTACTCTTAACTTAGGGCCATTCTTCCAATCCCAACCACCAGTTCGCATTATTTCTGCATATGTTTCCGCTCCTTTAGGCCCGCTGCCTGTAACACTTCGCTGGGAAAATCTAATTTTATTGGGGTCTGCAGTACCGGGAGGGCATGGGCATTTTTTACATTTCTTTTCTAGACCTAATTGATCCACCCACCCACTCGGATTCGGCGCATATTGGTAAAGGTTATCACCGCCCAATAAACCGATAGGGTCTTGAGAAACAAACCTCCCCACATCCGGGTCGTAGTAACGGAAGCGGTTGTAGTGCAAGCCGGTTTCCTCGTCGAAGTACTGACCCTGGAAGCGCAGGTTCTGTATTGGCCGGTCATCCTCCTCCTGCTCGATCCACTGCGCCCGCAGGGTATTCCCTTCCGCAACGGTATGCAAGATCGGCGGATAGCTGATCCTTGCCTGCCTAAAGCTTCCGGTATGACCGCCTGCCGCGCCTGCCGCACTTCTCCCGGCCGCCCCGTCCGCTGCCGGCCAGCTTTCCTGAAGAATATTCCCCCACGCCTTGTATGAGGTACACTAGAATTCATTTCGCAAATGAAATACTTTTTAGTATCTTTAAATACTCATCAAGAGATAGTTTTATTGTCTCAATCGAGTCATCCCAAAGATGCTCAATAAAAACTTCTTTTTCGTATATTAGTATATTATAAGCATTTCCTGTAATCTCAACTTTTCCTTTACATCCATTATGAATATAGCTCATAGCCCCACCAAGAAAGCTATTAAGAGAAATATCTCCATTTATCTCAGTTTCTAAAAAATCTTTCATTGATACATTACATTTTTGGATATGCGGTATTAATATTTCCTGCTGCATCAATATATCCTTCAATCACAACTCCACTGCATGATGTTCCTTTAAATTTCTTTCCATTCAGCCCTCCGTTGTTAATAGCATCTCGATAAGCACTTTGTATTTCATCTAAAACTTTTGCTCTATTCCAGCTATCAGGAAACATTGTTGATTGTTTTCTTAGATAAATTCCTGTTGCGGAATCTAAAATTGCAACATTTGCTTCATAAACACCAAGTGAATTTGCTGAGCCTTTCTGTATAATAAATGCTTTATCTCCATGGCCAATAGATCCTTGATGGTGAAATCCAACCGGTCTTCTTCTGTTATTTATCTCCCCATGAAAAATATGCTTTAAATTTATTCTAGGGGTACACCTTAGACCAAATACATCAATCCAATCTGATGGATTCGGTGCATAGAAATAAAGGTTATCACCACCCAATAAACCGATAGGGTCTTGAGAAACGAACCTCCCCACATCCGGGTCGTAGTAACGGAAGCGGTTATAGTGTAAGCCGGTTTCTTCGTCGAAGTACTGACCCTGGAAGCGCAGGTTCTGTATTGGCCGGTCATCCTCCGCCTGCTCGATCCACTGCGCCCGCAGGGTATTCCCTTCCGCAACGGTATGCAAGATCGGCGGATAGCTGATCTTTACCTGCCTAAAGCTTCCGGTATGACCGCCTGCCGCGCCTGCCGCACTTCTCCCGGCCGCGCCGTCCGCTGCCGGCCAGCTTTCCTGAAGAATATTCCCCCACGCCTTATAAGTGGCCTGCCAGACGATATTGCCGTCCTCATCGGTAAGTTCCCTTGGCGTACCGATCTGGTCGGTGTGGTAGTAAAGGACCCTCCATGTCTTCGGCGCGTCATCGTCTTCCGGCGTAAAAGCAAAGTTGGGACGCGGTGGCTGGGGCAGTGCGGCCGTTTTCATTTGCAGGGAAATGGCGCGCTTCTCGCGCAACAATCCCTGCATAAAGGCTTCTCTCGCCTGACGCGGATTCCAGTTCAGGTCATCGTCTTCGGCGTTTTCTTCATCGTCCCTGTCGTTTGCCTGCGCATCTCTTTCGGAGAAAGACATGAAGCCGGCGTCCCTTTCAGCTTCATTGGTCGCCCCAGTCTCTTTTTGTCCCTGCCCTGTAGCCCGCGTGGATTGGGCGTTTGCGGAGAGGCTGCCCGGCAGCCCTTTATTGATGCGGGTTTCAGAGGGGTTGCCCGCTAGCCCACTATTGTCGGGGGCTTCCGAGGGGGTATCCGCAATCCCTTTATTGATGCGGGGTTCAGAGAGGCTGCCCTGCAACCCGGTATTGACGCCGGCTTTAGTTGTATCAACTACCTGCGCCAGCGGGGCAAAGCTATCGGCTTCGTAGAGATAGAGAATGCTTCTGCCCTGGCGGTGTTCCGAGAGCAGGCGGTTACCGTCCCAGTCGTAGCGCGTCCGGCTTGGGGTTCGTTGGCTTAGGCTTTGCCGGCCTGACTTTTGCCGGTCTTGAACATGGACCGTGCATTTATCCAAACGCCGGCCGAAGGCGTCATACCGGTAGCGGGTGCGGGTGGTCTGCGCGCGGCCGCGGAGGGTGCGGGTGACGATGGCTTCCTGCAGCTGGTGTTCAACATCCCAGACAAGACGGATATGCGTGTGTTTGGCGATCCTCTTTTCAATGAGGTTGCCGTGGGTGTCGTAGCGGTAACGGATGTCGCCAAAGACTTCCAGGCGGTTGTTCCGGAGGATGCCCTGTCCTGTAGCCGGCGTGGATTGGGCGTTTGCGGAGAGGCTGCCCGCCAGCCCACTGTTGTCGGGGATTTCAAGGGCGCTATCCTGCAGCCCGGTATTGTCGGGGGATTGCGGAGCGCTGCCTGGCAGCGCCTTGACCGGCATGAGGTTATGCGCCGGGTCAAAGGCAAAGCGTTCTTCCAGGGCGCCGGTCGTCGCGCGGATTAAGCGGCCGAGCGCATCGTAGGCGTAGCGGGTGGGGCCGGCGATGAGATCGTCGATGCCGGTGAGGTTGCCGGCCGCATCGTAGGCATAGCGGCGGCCGAGCACTTCGTCGCCGGCGTGCGGGTCGGGAAGCTCACCCGGGAATGAGGCGCCGGCCCGGGGGTCGGGCGAAGTCTGCGGATGCGCCCCGCGCCGTGCGGCAGAAAGCGGGGGGGCGGACATTGCGCCGGAAAGCGGATCGGCGCCGGAATGGGTTCGATGGGTACGATAGGTACGATAGGCGGTCTGTTCGACCGGCCGGCCGAGGGCATCGTACGTGGTGCGACGGGTGAGCGCCCCCTGGCTGCGGGTGATTTCCCGGTGCAGGGCGTCGCGTTCGATGTCGCAGACAGGGTGACCGTCCAGACTGATCTGGTGTAGGTGGCCGGAGCCGTAGTAGAGCCAGCGCAGGTTGCGCCCGTCCGGCAGGGTGGTGGCGATGCGGTTGCCGAGGGCGTCATAGGCGTGATGCAAGATAGCGGCATCCCCCTCGCCGTGGCGCTCTTCCCGGATCAGGCGGCCGAGCGGGTCGTAAGCTAAGGTGATGCGAGCGCCTTCGTCATTGGTCGCTTCGATCAGCCGTCCGGCGACATCGTAGGCGTAGCGGGTGCTTTTGTGCTGGGGTACGGCGCGCCCGTCGGCGAGCAGGATGTGGCCGGCGACTTGTTTGGCGAGAAGATGCCCGGTCTGCTCGCCGGTAGTGTTAGAGCTATAAAAGCATAATAGAAACAGCGCAAACAGGAAAAATGCCTGAATAATGCCAAAAATAATAAATTTGGCTTTCACAAAGCAAATAGATAATTTCCAACTTTTAAATTAAAAATAAGTAATTAATCCATTTTAAGGTAACTACTCATATATCTTTCCTGCCATTAAAATATCTGCAAATAATCTCCATGCTTGTGCGTCAACCTGAGGAATAGGAAGAGAATTATTTTTATAATAGTTCTCAAAATATTCTGTAAACATTTCTATTGACAATAAATAGTCATTAATGTTTTTATTTTCCCATTCCGCTTTGTTTATATTAAAATCCTGAATTAAAGAATCTAAAAAAAGCAGAAAGTCTGCCTTGGATTGTACATTGTCAGCTAATTCTTCTGGCCTTATGTTTTTCATATTATTACTCAATTAATATTTTAGATCCATCTTCAAGTTTTAATTCCATTGATTGGCCACTGTTAGTAGTTGTCATTTTTCTGCGAACTTCTTTGGGGTCTGGCTTTACTATATCAACTAGAGTGTATATGTAATATTCAAATTAGTTCAAACACTAGCTTTTATAAGTTTTTATGACAGCCCAATTAACCCGTTAAATAAATATTTATTTTTGCATTTTCAACTTCTGTAAACAATATATTAATATTTGCAAAGTAATTACTGATTGACTCTATAATTAATTTTGAAAGCTCAATATTTTGAGTACTTATCATTTCCGCAAAAAATATTAAATCAATAACATTTGTAGAAAGAATACTTTTCTTTCCTTGATGTTTTTTTAAATAACTTTGAATTTTTACTTCTGTGCCTTTTTTATTACCCAAAAAAAATGGTAAAAAAACACCATCAAATATTTTTGAATACCAGTCTTCTTTCAAACTTCCATCTTGCTGCAAGGCAGCGTCTGTAAATGTCATTAAGTATTCCTCATATCTACAATGAGGAATATTTTCCTTATATTTAATTAAATTCTCAGCTAAATATGCTTTTGCAAATTTTATAGGTTCAAATTTTATTTTAAGATATTCACTTCTAGTAAGAAATTTTTTTAAGGCTTCTTGATTATTTATAATCCATTTATTGGCATGAATTATATTTGATCCTTCAAGAAGTGTTTTTAGATATTCTAAAATATCTTTTTTACCGTTAATTTTTTCCATATGATCTAGCAAAGCTCCTGCTACCTCGTGGTAAATTATAATTCCGCATCATTAATTTTAATTGGTTCTGTAAATCTTTTTGAGTAAAAGATGGATTTGCCTTAAACCAAGCCTCAAAATCATTGTTCCAGCCATTGCAGTGAATCTGGGTGTGTTTTTCATTATCTATGATAGAAATTTGACGATGAATAAATGCTATCGGATCGCTAATTCCATTCTTTTTAAGCTGGTCTATAAATTTTATATTTCTCAACATTTTTTGCGGGATTAAATGATGTTCCCGTAAGCTGGCTGGACCATGACGTCGCCGCCATTCTGGAGTTGTTCTCTTTTGACCGCCAGCAGTGATGCCTGTGCATTTAATTAATCCATTTGGATCAATCCAAAATGTTGGATTCGGCGCATATTGGTAAAGGTTATCACCACCCAATAAACCGATAGGGTCTTGAAAAACAAACCTCCCCACATCCGGGCCGTAGTAACGGAAGCGGTTGTAGTGTAATCCATTTCCTCATCAAAGTACTGACCCTAGAAGCGCAGGTTCTGTATTGGCTGGTCTTCTTCCTCCTACTAGCCCTTTATTTATAAATAATGTTACTCGCCAAGTTTTATGCGTTAGACAAGTATTCACAATATGCCTTGCCTAAATTCTCTTTAATTACTACACAAATCTATCTTATTGATTCTTTAAATTCACTATATAATTTAACCCAACCATCCTCACCAAAAATTTCACCTGAAATCCCATCGCTTTCATTAACTATATTAGGCCCATCTAAAAACCCAATATGTAAATCATTTTCTTCTAACATTCTTAAAAACCTAAATAAAGATGAGTCTATTACATCTAATACAATTTGGTCTAGCAATTCCTTATTATTTATTAGATCAATATTTTTTTTCATTTCTTTGGCTATATTTGACTTTAATTTCCCCTCCTTTATCATTAAATATCTTTCAAATGCTGAGTCTCTGACCTCTTTAATTAAAAGCTCTCCAAATCTATCTAAATCTGATTTTTTCATATTACTTCTCCCACGGAATTCTGTTCGGTTTGCTTATTCCTAGCTTTCTTAATTCTATTAAACTTTTAGCAGCAAAATTTCTTGCGTCTTGCTCTGAAGCACCACCTTCTTGCAAACATTTTACTGCTATATTTGTATGTTCTTTCATTGTATTTAAAGGGCTACTTCCAACTTTACATTTGCATAATAATTTCTTGAATTCTCTTCTCTGGCATGCTGTAACAGCATCATGGTCTATGCCATTAACTTTCATCCAATCTTGCCCAAGAGAAAACATTTTATCCCTAACATCTTTATAATTTGGCAAATCTTTAAAGGCAGCTTTTGCGTGCACATGATGTCCCCCAACAGTGCCATATGAACCCGTTGATCCTGTTTCTTTTGCCAACCCCCACGGATCAATCCACCCTGTAGGATTCGGCGCGTAAGCAAACAGATTGCTTCCCCCCGCCAGCCCAATCGGATCCTGGCTGACGAACCTCCCCACATCCGGGTCGTAGTAACGGAAGCGGTTATAGTGTAAGCCGGTTTCTTCGTCGAAGTACTGACCCTGGAAGCGCAGGTTCTGTATTGGCCGGTCATCCTCCGCCTGCTCGATCCACTGCGCCCGCAGGGTATTCCCTTCCGCAACGGTATGCAAGATCGGCGGATAGCTGATCTTTACCTGCCTAAAGCTTCCGGTATGACCGCCTGCCGCACTTCTCCCGGCCGCCCCGTCTGCTGCCGGCCAGCTTTCCTGAAGAATATTCCCCCACGCCTTATAAGTGGCCTGCCAGACGATATTGCCGTCCTCATCGGTAAGTTCCCTTGGCGTACCGATCTGGTCGGTGTGGTAGTAAAGGACCCTCCATGTCTTCGGCGCGTCATCGTCTTCCGGCGTAAAAGCAAAGTTGGGACGCGGTGGCTGGGGCAGTGCGGCCGTTTTCATTTGCAGGGAAATGGCGCGCTTCTCGCGCAACAATCCCTGCATAAAGGCTTCTCTCGCCTGACGCGGATTCCAGTTCAGGTCATCGTCTTCGGCGTTTTCTTCATCGTCCCTGTCGTTTGCCTGCGCATCTCTTTCGGAGAAAGACATGAAGCCGGCGTCCCTTTCAGCTTCATTGGTCGCCCCAGTCTCTTTTTGTCCCTGCCCTGTAGCCCGCGTGGATTGGGCGTTTGCGGAGAGGCTGCCCGGCAGCCCTTTATTGATGCGGGTTTCAGAGGGGTTGCCCGCTAGCCCACTATTGTCGGGGGCTTCCGAGGGGGTATCCGCAATCCCTTTATTGATGCGGGGTTCAGAGAGGCTGCCCTGCAACCCGGTATTGACGCCGGCTTTAGTTGTATCAACTACCTGCGCCAGCGGGGCAAAGCTATCGGCTTCGTAGAGATAGAGAATGCTTCTGCCCTGGCGGTGTTCCGAGAGCAGGCGGTTACCGTCCCAGTCGTAGCGCGTCCGGCTTGGGGTTCGTTGGCTTAGGCTTTGCCGGCCTGACTTTTGCCGGTCTTGAACATGGACCGTGCATTTATCCAAACGCCGGCCGAAGGCGTCATACCGGTAGCGGGTGCGGGTGGTCTGCGCGCGGCCGCGGAGGGTGCGGGTGACGATGGCTTCCTGCAGCTGGTGTTCAACATCCCAGACAAGACGGATATGCGTGTGTTTGGCGATCCTCTTTTCAATGAGGTTGCCGTGGGTGTCGTAGCGGTAACGGATGTCGCCAAAGACTTCCAGGCGGTTGTTCCGGAGGATGCCCTGTCCTGTAGCCGGCGTGGATTGGGCGTTTGCGGAGAGGCTGCCCGCCAGCCCACTGTTGTCGGGGATTTCAAGGGCGCTATCCTGCAGCCCGGTATTGTCGGGGGATTGCGGAGCGCTGCCTGGCAGCGCCTTGACCGGCATGAGGTTATGCGCCGGGTCAAAGGCAAAGCGTTCTTCCAGGGCGCCGGTCGTCGCGCGGATTAAGCGGCCGAGCGCATCGTAGGCGTAGCGGGTGGGGCCGGCGATGAGATCGTCGATGCCGGTGAGGTTGCCGGCCGCATCGTAGGCATAGCGGCGGCCGAGCACTTCGTCGCCGGCGTGCGGGTCGGGAAGCTCACCCGGGAATGAGGCGCCGGCCCGGGGGTCGGGCGAAGTCTGCGGATGCGCCCCGCGCCGTGCGGCAGAAAGCGGGGAGGCGGACATTGCGCCGGAAAGCGGATCGGCGCCGGAATGGGTTCGATGGGTACGATAGGTACGATAGGCGGTCTGTTCGACCGGCCGGCCGAGGGCATCGTACGTGGTGCGACGGGTGAGCGCCCCCTGGCTGCGGGTGATTTCCCGGTGCAGGGCGTCGCGTTCGATGTCGCAGACAGGGTGACCGTCCAGACTGATCTGGTGTAGGTGGCCGGAGCCGTAGTAGAGCCAGCGCAGGTTGCGCCCGTCCGGCAGGGTGGTGGCGATGCGGTTGCCGAGGGCGTCATAGGCGTGATGCAAGATAGCGGCATCCCCCTCGCCGTGGCGCTCTTCCCGGATCAGGCGGCCGAGCGGGTCGTAAGCTAAGGTGATGCGAGCGCCTTCGTCATTGGTCGCTTCGATCAGCCGTCCGGCGACATCGTAGGCGTAGCGGGTGCTTTTGTGCTGGGGTACGGCGCGCCCGTCGGCGAGCAGGATGTGGCCGGCGACTTGTTTGGCGAGAAGATGCCCGGCGTGATCGCGTTCGTAGCGGGTGAGCAGGGTGTGCCCCGGCGGGGGGACAAGCGGCGCGTCGATGTCGGCGGGAAGAAGTCCCCAGGGGTCTTCGATGGTGGGGATGCCGCGCTGCGGCGGCAGGATGCCGGGCGAGGCTTCGGGGCGTGTGTGCTGCGGGGGTTGGGCGCTCTGTTCGAGCCTTTCCTGGGCGCTGAGGGCGCCGGCTTCGAGGCGGGCAGTGAGCAGTCCGGTAGCATCATACCGGTAGCGGGTGTGGCGGGCATCGAATCCGGTTTCGGCAATGAGCCGGTCAAGGGCGTCGTAGGTAAAGTCGTAGCGCGCGCCGTTTTCGTTAAGGAGGCCGCTGAGCCGGCGGGCTGAATCGTATTCGTAGGTGAGGGCGCCGCCTGAGGCGTTGGTGCGTTGCAGGGGGCGGCCGTCGGCATCAAGGGTGTAGCCGGTGCGGGCGCCGGAAGGGTCGGTGTAGGCAACAAGACGCCCGGCCTCATCGTAGGTGAAGTGTTCCTGACGCCCGTCGGGGTGGGTCAGCGAAAGGAGGCGGCCGAGGGGGTCGTGTTTGTAGCCGGTGGTCTGACCCAGGGCGTCGGTGATTTCGCTGAGGTGGCCCCAGGCGTCGTAGGCATAGCGGGTGGTTTGCCCGGAGCAGTCGGTGTAGGCGGTAATCTGGCCGGCGTCGTTGTATTGCAGGGTTTTGGTTTTGCCGAGGGCGTCGGTGATGGCAACCGGCAGGCCACGGGCGTCGTAGGCGTAGCGGGTGGTCTGGCCGAGGGCGTCGGTGACTTCGGCGAGGTTGCCAACCTCGTCGTACCGGTAACGGGTGGTGGCGCCGTTTTCGTCGGTCAGCCGGTCAAGCTGACCGCTCGTCTCGTCGTAGTTAAGGGTGATTTCCGGCGAAGATGCGCCGGAAGATGCGGGGAGTCGGATGCGCGTGGGCCGGCCAGAGGCGTCGTAGGCGTAGGTGGTCTTGCGGCCGGCCGGGTCGGTGAGGCCGATGAGGTTGCCGAAGGCGTCGATTTCGCGGACGGTGCGCCCGCCCAGGGCGTCGGTGTGTCCTGTCCATTCGCGATGCCGGTCGAAGCGGAAGATTTGCCGGCGCCCGAGTTGGTCGGTGACCAGGGTGCGCGCGCGCCGGTAGTCAAAGTCGTAGTGTTCGCCCGTGCTCGAATGGCTGCTTAAAACCCGGCCCTGCGGGCTTTCTTGGTCGTAGGTGTATTCAACCCGTACTCCGCCAGAATGTGTGTGGGCGGTGAGGATGTGCCGGCGGTATTCAAAGCGGCGGTGTATCCGGCCCAGACGGTCGCGCACGCTGATCAAGTCGCCCGCTTCGTTGTAGGCGTAGGTGACCAGCGGTTGTGGCGGCAGGCCGATGGGCGGCGGGGTGTCCCAGGCGCCGGGGCCGGCGATGAGGTCGATGCGCGTGAGGCGCTTGGCTGCCGGTGTGGCGTCGGCCTGTTGCGGCAGGGTCTCAAAATGCAGCGCCAGAATGCGCCCGGCGCTGTCGGTGATGCGTTCGGGTAGAGCGCCGACCGGGTCGTAGTGGATGCGGATGATGTTGTCGTTGCGGTCGATGATGGCGCGCAGGGGGTGGCGTTTGTCGCCTTCGGCAAGTCGGCCGAAGAGCAGGTGCCGGGACTGGTCGGGGGTGGAGAGTTCGAACCAGCCCGCTTGCAGGCACTTTAGGGTGACTTGTTCGTAGTCGTGAAAGTGCTGCTCGCCCGGCCGCAGCGGCGGGAAGAGGATTTCGCGCCCGAATTCGTCAACCAGGGTGAGCGTTTTGCCGCGCGGGCTGCGCTTTTCCTCAATGAACAGGCTCAGCGGCGTGCTCCAGCCTTGGCCCAGCCAGCCGATATGGGCGTTACTCGATACGTAGCTGCGCTGCCAGGGGAGGGGAAGAGGCGCCGGCAGGTCGAAGTCGAGGTCTTCTTCTCCGGCCTGCACCTTGACGCCCAGCACCGGGTTGACCGGGTTGCCGACCTGCGGACACAGGACGCAGGTCGGACTGGGCCGCGTGCCGGGCGTGCTGGAGTCATTTTTGCCCGGGGCTTTGGGCGGCTTTTTGGGGATGTCCTTGTCGTTGCCGTTCTTGAATTTTTTCTTGTAGTTCTTGAGTTTTTTGATGGCAGCGGCGAGGTCGTCGCCTTTGCTGACGCCGGCTTTAACAAGCAGCTGCGCGCCTTTGGCGGCAGTGCCGGCGCCCATGGTGGCAGCGACCAGGGCAACCTGCTCGGCGGCTATGCCCAGCATGACGCCCATCGCTTCGCAGCCTTTGCCGTTCTTGACCATTTCTTCGACTTGTTCGGCCATGCTGCACAGGGTGCCCTGCATCATGTCGGCGGCAAAGTCCATCAGGTCTTCCATGGTGATGGAGCCATTGCGCAACCCTTCGATCACGCCAACGACCTGTTTGCCGGATTCGTAAGCCTGTTGGCCGAATTGCTTCAGGCCGTCGATGGCTGCGCCGGCGGTGCCGATGGGATCGGAGAAGAAACTTTTGATGCCGCCCCAGAGGCCTTCGAGCAGGCCGCCGGCGGCCTGTACGTCGCCAGCGATCTGGTTCCATGCGCCGGAGATTGCGTTCTTGCCGCAGCCGACCGGATCGGCAAACAAGCGATCCTTGCCGGCCACGCCCAGCGCTGACAGGTTGGTTTTGAGCTGTTCCCAACAGGCTTTGTCGGCAATGGCGTCCGCCGGATTGACGCCCGTGTAGACCTTGGCCGGGGCATTGCCTTTGTTGATGATGCCCGCATGACCGTGAAAGACGGCAAAGCCCTGGTCGATGTGCAGCGTGTTCGACCATTCGGTCGGCTCGAACTCGTCCATGTAGGTGTTGCTGAGCACGCCTTTGCCTTTGCCTGCTTCTCCGCCGCGGCTTACGGGGACGCGCGATACGCTGATGAAGTAGTCGTTCTTGCGTCCGTTGGACTGGTTGGCGGTGTGTATGGCTTCGTCGAAATAGGCAACAGTCCAGTACGGGACGGGAACGCCTTTGTTCGGTTTCTGTGGGGTGTATTTCCAGTCGGGCGCTTTGGCGACTGCGATGTGTTCGTGGCGTTTTTCCGCCTGCTCAGGAGTAGACATGCTTTGTCCTCAACGCGCCATCAGGCTCAGACTGGCCTGTTTCCAGTGATCCGCCGGGGTGGTTAGCCGCCAGACCAAGGTCGCTACGCGGCGGTCGAGGTCGATGTTGACGCCGCTTAAGTCCATGTCCAGCGATACGATGATGTTGTCGTGATCAACCATCAGCGCGGTGGCTTCCCAGTCCGGCAGACGGAATGTATAAATTTCTTCCTGCAGCAGGCCGGAAAGGGCAATTTTTTCATCCCCGCGCAGAAATCCCTGCGCCTGCTGGTCATCCGGCGCACAGTTGAAAAAGCGCAGATCGAAATCGGCGGGTAAGTGCGGTGCGACTGTTTGCCGCCAGGTTTCGTCCGTGGTGCCGATGCGCTCAACGCGCGGTGCCCAGTCGCCCGGAATCGGGCCAAACCCGTAGGTGTGACCCTTCCCCGGCGTGTCCGGTAGGATGTCGCGCGGCCCTAGAAGCTGCGGCGCCGGCCATTCGCGATCCGTTTCCCAGCGGTGGCGGCCGACGTATCCGCGACCAATAGGGTTGGGCGCCCAGACGTCCCGCTTTTCATCGTCACGGGTCGGGCGTTCTCCGCCGTAGGCCAGTTCATACAAAAGCGGCACGGAGGTTGTACGCTGCGGAGGGGAGAGCTTCCATCCTCCGATCATCCGGTGATGCCATGTACGCGGGCCTGTCAGTTGAATAATCTTGTGAATGTTGCCCACTTTCATTCCGGCCAGCCAGTGTTCGGCTGCAGCGCCTTTGGGCGCCTTTGCCTGACCGATGATGACGACATCCGTGTTCAGGCGGCGGGGGATGAGGTCGGTGGCCGCCAATAAGCTGGATGCGCCTGGTTCTCCGGCATAGCGATCCCCCAGTTCGATGGGGTCGTGTTCTTCGCGCAGACGTAGCGTGCCACGCGGGGTGAGGTCAAAACTGGCTTTGACCGCAAGGCAAAAATATTCCCTGTCATCGTACAGTTCGGTCTCAAAACCGAAAGCCGGATAGGGAGTCTCGTTGAAAAGATGTACGGTCATGGTGCGCCGCGGCAATCAGTTCATGTCAATGATTTTGCCATCCACATCCACAATGGTGGCGCCAAGGATCTTGATTTTGTCACCGCGGATCATGATCGTCCCATCCTTTTTCAGGGTAATGGACGATCCGCCGCATACCAGGCTGATTTCTTCTCCCGCCTGGTGCGCCATGACTGTGCCGGCGCTCGTACTGATGGTTTTGCCCGATTCCAGCGTGTAGGCGGAACCCACGGTGGTGGAATATTTGACGCCGACGTTATGCATATGCATAAACCCGACGTTGCTTATCCAGGCTGCGCCGACATTGAGGTTGTAGGCTGCGCCGATATTGGTCATCTGCGCAATGCCCACATTCTTCAGGCTGGTCAGGCCTATCGTTTCCTGCTTGTTAGATCCGACCCTCAAATTCTGGTTAACCCCGATCTTAACCTTTTCGTTTTTGCCGACTGATTCGGAGCGGTTGACACCGATACGGATGGATTCATTCTTCCCGACGCTTTCATTACGGTTATCGCCGATGGAAATGGTCTCGTTGTGATCGACGCGTTCTTTCCGGTTCTGATGGATGGTAATGGTCTCATCAAGATCAACTTCCTCCGTGCGCCAGCCATGCACATTGATCTTTTCATTACGATCGACCACTTCCGTTCTGTCGCGGTGAATGGTGTTGAACTCGTCGCGGTCGATCTCCTTTCTGCGATCCTGTCCCACCCATTTGTCTTCGTCGCGCTCCACTTCGGTGAGCTGGTCTTGCTGGGCGTGCAGCCAGAGTTGTTCGGCGCCGGCCTTGTCTTCAAAGCGCAGGGCGTTGGCCGCGCCGGCGCCGTCACGCAGTCCTTCTCCGGGCGCGCCGCCTTTGCTCGAGCGGGTGAGAAAGCCCGATTGGGTCTTGTTGGCCGGCAATTCCCACGGAGGCATTTGAGCGGCGTTATAGACCCGTCCGGTAATGAGCGGACGATCCGGGTCGCCGTATTCGTAATCGACAATGACTTCCTGGCCGATGCGCGGGATGTGGATGCCGCCGAAGTTGCTCCCCGCCCAGGGACTGGCTACCCGGATCCAGCAGGAGTCGCTGCCGTCTTTCTTGCCGTAACGATCCCAGTGGAAATGCACCTTGACCCGGCCGTATTCGTCGGTATGGATTTCTTCTCCGGCCGGGCCGACAACGACAGCGGTCTCCGGCCCGCGGGCGCGCGGGCGCGCGGGCCGCTCCGCGCCAGCGGCCGGTAGCCTTTGTCGGCCGGCTGGGCCTTGACGATGACCTGGTAGCCGGCTTCTTCCCGTTCCCCCCAGGCCTCGTAATCGTTGTCAGTGGCCCGGTAGTCGGCGCGGACGACGAGTAGTTCGCGGTTTTGTTCTTCCCGCGGGTGGTTCCTTAGGGTGAAGCGGTAGCCGGGCAGGGCGCCGCGTACTTTGCCGGTGAGGGTGATGAGATCCTGCCCGGCTTGCAGGGCTTCCAGTCGAGCGATGGCGTACTGCTCGCCCTCTCCCGGGTCGGTGTAGTTGCCAGGGTAGGCGTATCTTTCGTATTGGTCAAAGAGGTGGCCGCGCGGGTCGCTATGGCCGGTGGTGAGGTCTTTGGCCGGTTTTTTGAAGTCGTAGTCGCCCTGGGTGTAGCGCCCCGGTTCAGGGCGGCGGGAGAGGTTCCAGTCCCAGTAGTGATCTTCGTCTTCGCGCGCTTCGTCCGGCGGGCAGTAGAGGACGTTTTCGTAGCCAGGGTAGGTGTCCGGGGTGGTGAAGTGGTCGGCAATGATGAGTCTCTCGCCGCCCTTTTTGTGTTCGAACCAGTAGTAGAGACCTTCGTGGGCAAGTAGCCGTTCGAGGAATTCAAGGTCGGTTTCGCCGTACTGGACTTTGTATTCCCAGCGTTTGAGCGCGTTTTTGGTACGCCAGTCGTGGCGGATGGCGTGTTTGCCAAGGAGCTCTTCGGCAATTTCCTTGACGGTGAGGTTTTGCCAGATGCGAAAGTCGCTGGTGCGTCCGGCATGCCAGAGTTTGGGGGATAGATGCGCTTCGTAGCGGTAGTAGCGCCCGGCTTTGCCCAAGGCGCCCATGCGGACAATCTGGCCGCTGAAGTAGCGTTTGGCGCCCCCCGCAGCGAGTAGTTCTACACTGCCCGCTTCCCCCAACAGTTTCTGGCAGTCGATCTGGCCGTCTTCGCTGATGAGCCGGACGCGGATCCGGTAGAGGGTGCTGAGCGCTTCTGTCCCTTCTAGCCAGACCGCTTTGAGCTTTCCCCCTCCTCCCAGGTGCGCTGTCAGTAGTCGGTTCATGGGAGATCCTTTCCTTTTTTGTCAGATGTGTCGGTGGGTGCGGGAAATTCTTGGTAGCCTCCAGGACATCCATTTTTGGCGTTGCGCCTAGACGGCCTGAACGCTCAGACTCTTGTGCCAAATGGGAACAATTCGATTATAAAGAAATCTGTCCCGTGACTCCTGCTAATATTTGGCATGGCATGCCTGCTTTGAGCATGACTTACGGTTTTTTCCAGTTCATCCACACGTGGTCGCCCGTGCGCACGATGGGGCGGCCATTGACATAGACGCTGGCGCTTTTGTCGATGTTGTGGCTGATCTTGATGTGTGTCTGGCTGACCACGCCCTTGCCCGCACCTGGCTCGTCACCACGCACGTTGTCCACATAGCTTTCGTTGTGCAAGTAGGCGGCCTTGCCGCGAAAGAAGACGTTGGGCGAGACCTGCTCGCTCTGATCCATTTTGTGCGTGATGACGTAGGGCACGGGGTAGCCGCTCTTGTTGGGCGTCAGGCAGACGTCAGGCAGGAAACTGATCAGGACGAATCGGGCGTCCTTGGCTGTGGCGGATTCGGTGGACATAACTAGCTGAGCATGAACGGTCTCATTTTGGGCTTACGAGAGTCCCAGTGTCCTCGAGTAAATAGCGCTAGTGCCTTATTATTCTCGTCGTTATCATGAAAACCAGTCAGCGAAATTCCCAGCTTGAAAAAAAACAAAAATCCAAAATATAAAAAGACTTCATGATCTAGGCTGATTAGCTTTCTTAAAACCGACCTCGATTCATCGGAGAAGATATTTATTTCCTCAAGGTAAATTTCCTGCATTTGGCGTCCAAAACCAATATGGTCGACCTGCATTTTATCTGAGTACGCTACGTTCATGAATGAGCGAAATTCTACAGCCTTGCCTTGATGATTGGTTGATTCTGTTTCACTGGGGCCTAATAATTGGGCCACCTCCGCTGGCGTCATGCCAAACCTTATTGCATTGGTGCCAATATAAGGTTGAATATAAAATTTTGTGCGCTCATTCATTTTATTAATCCGTGTTTCTCCAAACATTTGAAATATTCAAGCATTTCCTGTAATGCCTCATTGTATTTTTTTGGGTCTTTGATCTCTTTTGCTACTCTACGTACGTCTTTCACCTCTTGTGCCATTGCATCACGCAATTTTCCGTTATTGATCAAATCGGCAATAAATTCTCTGTACTCTAGTGATCCTGCCATTTGTCCATTGCTGGAAGTTCTGGCGTGATCCTTAGGATCCATTTGTATCGCCGGCCCGTCGTTAGGATGCAGTTGTGGGTTAGCATCTTTTGCCGGTATGTGATGAGAGTCTTTTCCGTCATTTACTAGTTTTCTTGTCTTACTGTGCGCGCCGCCGCGATACGGGCCTTTACCACTACCTTGCTTTAAGTGATCACAAGGACCTCGGTGCTTTGGTCCATCAACTTTACCACCGCTGCCTTTACTTGAAGCCTTCTTGACATCCTTGGTCGCCTCTGCTGCTTTTTCTCCTTTCTTGAACACGCCGGTAGCTTTGGCGCCCTTTTTGAGCAGTTTGGCACCCTTGCCTGCGGGAATCAACTCCCACACCTGCGTAGGCACGAACACTTCAATGACAGCTTTGCCCAGCGCTCCTACGGCCATGACCAGCCTATTGTCGCCTTTGCTTTCGACCCAATCATCGATATTCTGGTTGACACGGTCAACTCCGCGCTCCATAAAGTTCTTTTCTTCGGTCGTCTCTGCGGTAACCGGTGGCCTGGCATTCCCTCCTAGGGGGCCTGTTTCGGTTTTTGGGCAGACGATGCCGCAGGTGTTGCCAGTCGGCCCTGGTCTGCGGTAGTGGTTGGGCTTGATTCTGGACTTCTGTACAGGGCTCACAAGCAAATCTCCAGTACGCGCACGTCTGCCTTGGCAGCTATCGTCATGCGCCAGATGCTCGACAGGGTCATTTCCTTGAGGTTGAGCACAAGGGTGTCCTGATACATGGCTCTGGGCAAAATGGGGCCTGCATGCAGTCTGACCCTGATAAAGGGGTGCTCCTGTGGCAGCTTGGCACGCCATGTCTGCTGTCCTGCAGTCAGGCCGGCCAGTACCAGTTCTTCTCCGCCCAGCGGGTAGTCGATCTGCTGATCCTCGGGGGCGCAGTTCCAATAGCCAAAGTCAAAGTCCAGCGGTAGCTTCGGCCAGCGCGTTTCCTTCCACGCCTGATCGTAAACACCCGCTTTTTGCCTTCTGGGCCGCCACCATTTGCCCACGGGCCCTACCCCTACTGCGGGGTATTGCATGGCGCTGGCCTGCCGGTTGCCGAAGGGGTTCTTAAACTCTTCGATTTGCGGCCCGTCTACATCGGCAACATGGTGTTTTTTCAGCCAGTCCTTGTCTACCCAGCCCGTGCCCAAGGGATTGGCTTCATGGGGTGACCAGATTTCCGGTTCCTGATTGCCTGACAATTGCAATGGCCACTGGCACGTTCCCCCGTAGGCATTCTCCCAGCGCAAGGGGACTTCGGTGGCTTTCTCCGGTTCGGTGACTCTCCAGCCCAGTAGACTGCGCTCCACGTAACGCGGGCCTGTGACGGTGAGTATTTTCTGCCAGTCGCCAATACGGATGCCCACAGGCCAGCGGGTGTGCGGCTTGCCTTCGGGCGCATAAGCCGTAGCATGGGCCAGCAGGATGTCGCATTTGGGCTTGTAGGGGGCGAAGTCGCTTTCCTGAATGCAGCTGCTGCTGGCAGGTTCGCCATAAAACTGGTCGGTTTCGACCAGTGGTATTTGCGCTTGTGCCAAGACAGGCGTACCGCTTTCATCCAGCCGGCTCAGGTTATAGGTGATGCGGGTGGCAATGACATGAAACACTTCATCGTCTACATCCATCATCTGGTAGTACTGGCTGGGATAGGGCGTGTGGTTGCGCACCTCGGGCAGGGGGGCAGCCTGTACCGGCGCGGGCAGCAACAGGTCGGGACCATTCATGTTGGCGCTCTTTGCTCAGTTCAGATCGATACGTTTAGCTTCCAGCCCGATATGCTTGTCTGCCACCAGATCGATCTCCTTGCCATTGACCGTAACCGTACCGTCAGCCTTCATCACCAGCACAGATTTACCCACTTCCAGCGTGATACTTTCTCCGGCCGTCAGCTTGTAATGTTGGCCGACGTTGACACTCTGGTTCCGACCCACGGTGTCGCTACGGCTAAGCAGTACGTTGGTGAGCATCATGGCGCCGACGTTAAGGTTGTAGGCCGCGCCGATATTGACCATCTTCCCCAGTCCGACGTTTTGCATGTACGCCATACCGATCGTCTCGGTCTTGAAACGACCGACCTTGATTGACCAGTTCTTGCCGATTTTGTCCTTCTCGTGCTTGACGACAGTCTTGTCTCGGTTTTTGCCAACCTTGAGCGACTGATCAATGCCAATCTCGACCCGTTCATTCTTCCCGACATTCTCGTTGCGGTTATCGCCGATAGAAATGGTCTCGTTGTGATCGACGCGTTCTTTCCGGTTCTGATGGATGGTAATGGTCTCATCAAGATCGACTTCCTCCGTGCGCCAGCCATGCACATTGATCTTTTCATTACGATCGACCACTTCCGTTCTGTCGCGGTGAATGGTGTTGAACTCGTCGCGGTCGATCTCCTTTCTGCGATCCTGTCCCACCCATTTGTCTTCGTCGCGCTCCACTTCGGTGAGCTGGTCTTGCTGGGCGTGCAGCCAGAGTTGTTCGGCGCCGGCCTTGTCTTCAAAGCGCAGGGCGTTGGCCGCGCCGGCGCCGTCACGCAGTCCTTCTCCGGGCGCGCCGCCTTTGCTCGAGCGGGTGAGAAAGCCCGATTGGGTCTTGTTGGCCGGCAATTCCCACGGAGGCATTTGAGCGGCGTTATAGACCCGTCCGGTAATGAGCGGACGATCCGGGTCGCCGTATTCGTAATCGACAATGACTTCCTGGCCGATGCGCGGGATGTGGATGCCGCCGAAGTTGCTCCCCGCCCAGGGACTGGCTACCCGGATCCAGCAGGAGTCGCTGCCGTCTTTCTTGCCGTAACGATCCCAGTGGAAATGCACCTTGACCCGGCCGTATTCGTCGGTATGGATTTCTTCTCCGGCCGGGCCGACAACGACAGCGGTCTCCGGCCCGCGGGCGCGCGGGCCGCTCCGCGCCAGCGGCCGGTAGCCTTTGTCGGCCGGCTGGGCCTTGACGATGACCTGGTAGCCGGCTTCTTCCCGTTCCCCCCAGGCCTCGTAATCGTTGTCAGTGGCCCGGTAGTCGGCGCGGACGACGAGTAGTTCGCGGTTTTGTTCTTCCCGCGGGTGGTTCCTTAGGGTGAAGCGGTAGCCGGGCAGGGCGCCGCGTACTTTGCCGGTGAGGGTGATGAGATCCTGCCCGGCTTGCAGGGCTTCCAGTCGAGCGATGGCGTACTGCTCGCCCTCTCCCGGGTCGGTGTAGTTGCCAGGGTAGGCGTATCTTTCGTATTGGTCAAAGAGGTGGCCGCGCGGGTCGCTATGGCCGGTGGTGAGGTCTTTGGCCGGTTTTTTGAAGTCGTAGTCGCCCTGGGTGTAGCGCCCCGGTTCAGGGCGGCGGGAGAGGTTCCAGTCCCAGTAGTGATCTTCGTCTTCGCGCGCTTCGTCCGGCGGGCAGTAGAGGACGTTTTCGTAGCCAGGGTAGGTGTCCGGGGTGGTGAAGTGGTCGGCAATGATGAGTCTCTCGCCGCCCTTTTTGTGTTCGAACCAGTAGTAGAGACCTTCGTGGGCAAGTAGCCGTTCGAGGAATTCAAGGTCGGTTTCGCCGTACTGGACTTTGTATTCCCAGCGTTTGAGCGCGTTTTTGGTACGCCAGTCGTGGCGGATGGCGTGTTTGCCAAGGAGCTCTTCGGCAATTTCCTTGACGGTGAGGTTTTGCCAGATGCGAAAGTCGCTGGTGCGTCCGGCATGCCAGAGTTTGGGGGATAGATGCGCTTCGTAGCGGTAGTAGCGCCCGGCTTTGCCCAAGGCGCCCATGCGGACAATCTGGCCGCTGAAGTAGCGTTTGGCGCCCCCCGCAGCGAGTAGTTCTACACTGCCCGCTTCCCCCAACAGTTTCTGGCAGTCGATCTGGCCGTCTTCGCTGATGAGCCGGACGCGGATCCGGTAGAGGGTGCTGAGCGCTTCTGTCCCTTCTAGCCAGACCGCTTTGAGCTTTCCCCCTCCTCCCAGGTGCGCTGTCAGTAGTCGGTTCATGGGAGATCCTTTCCTTTTTTGTCAGATGTGTCGGTGGGTGCGGGAAATTCTTGGTAGCCTCCAGGACATCCATTTTTGGCATTGCAGGTGATCGCAGAGGCGCTAATGTTTAAATAGGGTAGAGGTTAAATTATATGAGCGTGCCAAGAAGGTCAAGAAGAACAGGTTTTTTGAACAGATGCTTGGAACTTAAATCAGGTTTTGACTCTTTTGGGGGTGTTTTCTCCTCAATTCGCCTTCCGTGACGGATTATTGGCAATGTGCGGAAACAGGATGGTTAGTGGCAGTCTGGAGCCAGCATTGTTTGGCGCCTGCGGCTTCGAGAACAAGGTAGTGATGGGTGCCCAGGTAGCGGCATTTGAGATGGGGAATAAATTGCCCGCCGCCAACGTGCCAGACGGCAAGTTCCGGATGCGCCGGATCCGTTTTAGGAACGAGAATAGATCTTGACCTTTTACCGTTTTTTCTCTAAAAACTTAGTAACGGCTTCTGGGTTATAAGTTGATGTTGGGCGAAATTTATCCGTTAATTTTCCATTTTCACCAACTAACCAGTAGCCTATCTCGGCTTCTTGAGGAATGTGTGGGAATAAATGACTTACACGCAAGTCAAATTCTGTTACCCATGTACCTTTTGCATGGGGCCGCACAGCTTCTGCCATAAATTTTGGGAGAATTCTCCTTGAGGTTTCTATGGGACGATAATTTTTATTTTCTTGAAACTCACCTTTAATATTTCCATCTGAATCAACTTGCCATGCACCTTCAATAGCCTCAGGAGGTGTTGGTTCCTTATTACTATCATATGGATAATCTATTTCATAAACCCATCCATTAGGATTCTGTTTCGCTTCTAAAATAGCTTTTTGATTAGGTGATTTTTTCATTTCGGAATATAATTTGGGTTTGAGTAAAATTTTCCAATAGACCCATCTGCATTTATTGGTCTTGCACCTATAATATTCCTTGAAGGTATCTTACTGACAACAGCAATTTCTGCTTCATGCGGGTATTTAGATGCACTACCGAGTGATGAGTTTATGTCTATGCCGTGCAAACCTTTAGGATCTATTTCGTAAATATAACTACCACTTCCTTGTCTTTTTGCAAAGCTCTCTGCAACCTCCTGGGAGGTCGATGTTGATATATAAATACTACTATTACCTCCTGTTTGATGGCGCAATAGGTCAGTCTCCGTGCCCCAAGAATCGAATCCTTTCTTAGAACGTGTTCATAGTCTCTGCTGTAAAGTATCGTTATGAACAGAAAAGCCTACCCAAGCGATATAAGTCGCACACAATTTGCTACTCTTCTTCCTCTTTTGGAAAGTGCTCGCAGACGCACAGCACCGCGCAAAGTGGACTTGTACGATGTCTTTTGTGCCATTCTCTATCTTCTACGCAACGGCTGTGCCTGGCGTGCCTTACCGGGCGATTTTCCCAAATGGCGCACCGTTCATTCCTACTTCCAAAGATGGAGTGAGCCCCGCGAAAGTGGCATCAGTCTCCTTGAGGAAGCGTTAAAAAAAATCAGGTGGCCGCAGCACGTCGCAAGCAGGGACGCCATGAAGCAACCACTTTCCTGATTATTGATGCGCAGAGCGTGAAGAACACGGATACCGCCATGGAAAAAGGCTACGATGCGGGCAAGAAGGTTAGCGGTATCAAGCGACATATAGCGGTTGACACGCAAGGTTTGCCGCATGCCCTTGCGGTAACGACGGCGGATGTTACGGATAGAAAAGGCGGCCTGGTGGCATTGGAACGTGACAGAGATAATCTTGGTGCGGTACAAAAAGTCCTTGCCGACGGAGGTTACACGGGTCAGGCATTTGCTTCGTCGGTACAGGAGTTGATTGGTGCGGAAGTAGAGATTGCCAAACGAAACGAATTGCAGCGTTTTGCGGTATTGCCAAAGCGATGGGTAGTAGAGCGCAGTTTTTCCTGGTTGGAAAAGAACAGGCGGCTTTGGAAAAACTGCGAGCGTAAGTTGAGTACCAGTCTGCAAATGGTAGTTTTGGCTTTCTTGGGAATCCTGCTACGAAAACTATGAACACGTTCTAAGGGTGAAGCGGTAGCCGGGCAGGGCGCCGCGTACTTTGCCGGTGAGGGTGATGAGATCCTGTCCGGCTTGCAGGGCTTTTGGTCTAGGTTATCTCTGGCCGATCCCGTTTACTGATGAGAAAGTATCTCAGACATTGGTTTCCACTCACTGCCTCGTATTAAACTCAAAGTCAGCAGCGTTTTGCTTCCCAAATCAAATAGGCATTGCACAACCATCCGCCGCCCCTCAAAGCTTGGTACCTCAAAGCAAACTATAGCATCGTGCATCAGCACGGCGTCATCGTCGTCTTCCGCATATAAGCTCACGATGGAAGCTGCCGTAGCAGCTTCGGGCTGTAAATTTGCAGGCCAAGCGCCCTTCCAATAGTGAAGTGGATCAGACAGGGCGGTATGAAAGATCAATGCCTGCAAACCCCATAAATACTGCTCTGATGGCCTCTCAGGATTGAGGCATTGAAGCATGAGATCCAGCCCTTGGTCAGAGAGACGCACCAGCCGAGGCTCTTGCGGGCCAGGAATTTGCATAAAACCGGACTCCTGAGAGGCGGGTGCCCTTAGATCAGGTAGTTCCAGTTCTTGTCGACGTAAAGCCTGCTGCCACGCTGGCCAAGCAGTGGCTTGGCCTAGTAGTTGTAGCAGTGAATCTGGGATGGGATGAAAGCGGGTGGGCATATGTTCAATCCGAGTGCAGTATGAATATAAACACCATAATGAGGAGCGTTTTCTAAACGAGCCTGCATCATACTTTGCGCATCATCAATCGCATTGAATAATTTTTCATTAAGGAATCTCTGAAAAACTGGCTGCGCGCGCAGCCAGCTTATCTGCATGATAGGTCTGCACTTGCTGCGATACTTCGCCTTGCACTGCATTCTGCTCGCTTGGTTTTTCAGAGGTTCCTTAACCATAATTCGGGAAGTGGAAGAGCATGTAATCATGCTTGAATTTTTTAAACCCCTGCCTCCTTTAAAATAAGTTGAATATTCTCTTCAATTTCCCTTATTAAATTTTTTGGGCCAATTAAGCTAAGTCCGATATAGGTTTCAAACTCTACTCTGATTATTTCATTTTTTACTAAAAATTCATAAATACTTATATCTTGGGAGCCAACTAGTGCATTTATTTTTGATATTTCCTTTGCTCCCATTTGCTTCAAAGCAAGAGAGAGAGCATCCTTTAAATTATCATCATATTCATTTCCAATAACAATATTTTCAATCATAAACCCAAATCCTTTCCACCTGTTCTAGTTGCTGACTCAATAATATCATCCCATGACTTGCCTCTAGCCCTGAGCCACTCAATAGATGGCCCCAACTTATCCCCATATTTCTCAATATTTCTTTGATATATTTTTTCCAGCATATCTTCAGGAGTAAGGTTTTTATACTTTACTCCAAGCCCCCTTCGAGAAGCATGCATCTCGCGCGCGATAGTTTCTTTGTCCACGCCATTCTTAAGCATTTCATCGGCCTTTGCCTTTAAAGCATTAACTTCATCAATATATGCTTGGCGTAATGGGTATGATGACTCCACTTTGACCCCATTACTACCCGCAGGCGCATTGCTTTTTACCGCAGCGCTACCAGCATCATCTGCCGCCGAGCTGGCAACTCTGACCACATCATCGGCACCTGATGCCGCCCTGCCGCCTGCCGCTCTGACCACATCATCAGCACTTGCCGCTGCTGCACTAGCTGCTTTGCCGCCTGCACCTGTCTTGGCCGCTGCACCCACGCCTGCAATCAGGGTGCCTATCTCCAGCCCGCCCCGGGTCACCGCTTCTAAATAGTCGCCTCTCTCCCACGCATCGGTAACGGGTTTGACGATTGCTTGGCCCACATCTTGCGCCGCTTGCTTGAGGCTTTCCAGACAGATGTTACCCAGCCGAATGTGCTCGGCAAGGATTTGCGCATCCAGTGTGGCATGGAAACTGCCGCCCGGAACGAGCAGTTTGCCACTTTCGTAGGCCAGTTGCCCCAGCCCTAAAGTCGCATCTTTGGTAAAGCTTAAGACAGCACGCGCTGCCTGCGCTCCTTTATCCCCAAGCCAGCGCAGACTACCTTCAAACCAGCCATATTCGCCTGACGTATCGACGCGAATGCCTTGGATCGCTTCATCCAAGATAGCATGGGTTTGATCAAAGCGTACAAACTCGTCGAGTTGGTCAGGATCAAGGCCAGCAGTGTCTTTTTTAAGAGCTTCCAGTTGCTCCAACCGGGGCGAGCTCTTGGGCGGGGTGTTACAGGGCAGTTTGCCATTTTCAACCACACCTTGCGGGGCACCTTGACTGGTTTGCAATCTGCCTACGGTGTTGCGGTTGTTCATCAGCACGAGGCTGTCGTGGCGCGCACAGATCTGGCCGTTGACGTGTACCGTGGTGTTATCCGCGACGATATGCACATGCCCCAGCATTAGGGATGTGCCAGAGAAGACGCCTTTGCCTGCATTGCTTTCTGTACCTTGGACGATGTCGCCAATTCGGTAGACGGGATAGCCCCTGGCATTGACGTTGGGCGAGGCGACCATGTCGTGGGAGAGGTCGCGGTAGCTGTCAAAGGGAATAACGCTCTTGCCGACTCTGCATAAGTCGGGCGTAATGCAGATGGCACTCCAAGAGTTCTCCGCATTGGCAATGTGTTTTTCAGCCATGCGGCCCCCTTTGGCGCTTTGGGCTGTAGTGATGGGTGTAGTACACAGGGCGTGTTTGACTATGGCCCCTAGAGCTGTTTGGAATCGCGGCCAGAAGGAGTTTGGCCAGTTGCCAGTCTTTGGGCACGGCGTAACGCCAGATTAGCTGTATTTGCCGCTGGTCCAGATGGATATTGAGGGTGTCGAGCCGCAAGGCTGCGCTTTGGCTGACGCCTCGTGCGTCTGTTAGAACTGCCAGCATGCGAATGCCCGGCAGCAGTGTTTCCAGTCTGCCTTCAGGTAAACAGCCGTGCAAAACCAATGGCTCATCTCCATCAAGCCAGCCAAGGGCTATCAGGTCTGGCTGGGCAGATTGGTAGAACGCAAAGTCAAAGTCTTGCGGCAGATAGGGTGCGTGCGCTTGTCTCCACTGCTCATCGTAAGTGCCGGCATGTTTTGCCCTTTGCGGATGCCAGCGCGGCAAAGGGCCAAAAGCTACAGGCTGGTAGCGCTTGCGTATATCCTGTATGGGGTTTTCCAAAGATTCAATTTGTGCTGCCGGGTATACCTGTGCGCGAGACAGTGCACGAGGGTCGAGATAGCCTTTGCCTACGGGGTTTGGTTTATAGGTGTCAAAGGCTTGGTCGTCGTGCAGGTCGTCGCTGGCCGGGCCTTGGTAATTAGCTCGTCGAGTATGCCCGCCATAGGCCATGCCCATGTGCAGAGCTACTTGTTGTACTGGTTCAGGCTGACTCAAATGCCAGCCTTGCCGCAGGCTCCATTGCCAGTGACGTGGTCCTGTGACGGTTGCTGTCTTGACCAGATTACCTACCCGCACACCAACGGGCCAGCGCTGCTGGGCTTGGCAGCCTTGGGTATACGCATGCCCCAGCAGATGAATGTCACAGCGTTTTTTACCCACGATGAGGTGGGTTTCTTCCAGCAAGGCGCTTGTCCGAGGATGGCCGGCATACCGGTCAGCGCAGGTAATGGAGCGTTGCGTCTGCGAGATCGGTGCCAGCTGGCCGTGTACCAGATCGCATGTGGCGGCAACCACCATGACATCAAAGTGCCTGTTGCGGGTGGTGGCCTTCTCAAAGACCATGTGCGGGAATGGCGAGCAGTTATTCACGTCCATAGATATCCACTTCCATATGCAACGTTTCTTTTAGTTCAGGTCAATTTCTTGAGCCTTAACCACGACACTGGGGCCGCCAGTAATCTGTACGCCTTCTTTGCCGTCTTGCAAAAGCTTGCCCGAGGCCAGTACCGAGATTTCTTTGCCCTCAATCTGAATGCTACCGTCTTCTTTCATCGTCAGCGTGCTCGCGCCTACTTTGAAGGTGATGCTTGTGCTATTCATGATCAATGAAGAGCCTGCTCCTTTGCCGATGCCTTTGACGTTAAGTGTATATTCGCTGCCTACCGTATGCGTATGCTTTAGCCCTACGGTGTCGATGCGCATCATGCCTGTGTTGGTCATCATGCTCATGCCCACATTGAGGTTGTAGGCCGCGCCGATATTGCTCATCCGGAAAATGCCGATATTCTGCATTAGTCCCATGCCGATGCGCTCGAATTTCATTTTCCCAATACTGTCCTTCTCGTGCTTGACGACAGTCTTGTCCCGGTTTTTGCCAACCTTGAGCGACTGATCAATGCCAATCTCGACCCGTTCATTCTTCCCGACATTCTCGTTGCGGTTATCGCCGATAGAAATGGTCTCGTTGTGATCGACGCGTTCTTTCCGGTTCTGATGGATGGTAATGGTCTCATCAAGATCAACTTCCTCCGTGCGCCAGCCATGCACATTGATCTTTTCATTACGATCGACCACTTCCGTTCTGTCGCGGTGGATAGTGCTGAACTCATCGCGGTCGATTTCCTTTCTGCGATCCTGTCCCACCCATTTGTCTTCGTCGTGCTCCACTTCAGTGAGCTGGTCTTTCTGGGCGTGCAGCCAAAGCTGTTCGGCGCCGGCCTTGTCTTCAAAGCGCAGGGCGTTGGCCGCGCCGGCGCCATCACGCAGTCCTTCTCCGGGCGCGCCGCCTTTGCTCGAGCGGGTGAGAAACCCGGACTGGGTCTTGTTGGCCGGCAATTCCCACGGAGGCATTTGGGCGGCGTTATAGACCCGTCCGGTAATGAGCGGACGATCCGGGTCGCCGTATTCGTAATCGACAATGACTTCCTGGCCGATGCGCGGGATGTGGATGCCGCCGAAGTTGCTCCCCGCCCAGGGACTGGCTACCCGGATCCAGCAGGAGTCGCTGCCGTCTTTCTTGCCGTAACGATCCCAGTGGAAATGCACCTTGACCCGGCCGTATTCGTCGGTATGGATTTCTTCTCCGGCCGGGCCGACAACGACAGCGGTCTCCGGCCCGCGGGCGCGCGGGCCACTCCGCGCCAGCGGCCGGTAGCCTTTATCGGCCGGCTGGGCCTTGACGATGACCTGGTAGCCGGCTTCTTCCCGTTCCCCCCAGGCCTCATAATCGTTGTCAGTGGCCCGGTAGTCGGCGCGGACGACGAGTAGTTCGCGGTTTTGTTCTTCCCGCGGGTGGTTCCTTAGGGTGAAGCGGTAGCCGGGCAGGGCGCCGCGTACTTTGCCGGTGAGGGTGATGAGATCCTGCCCGGCTTGCAGGGCTTCCAGTCGAGCGATGGCGTACTGCTCGCCCTCTCCCGGGTCGGTGTAGTTGCCAGGGTAGGCGTATCTTTCGTATTGGTCAAAGAGGTGGCCGCGCGGGTCGCTATGGCCGGTGGTGAGGTCTTTGGCCGGTTTTTTGAAGTCGTAGTCGCCCTGGGTGTAGCGCCCCGGTTCAGGGCGGCGGGAGAGGTTCCAGTCCCAGTAGTGATCTTCGTCTTCGCGCGCTTCGTCCGGCGGGCAGTAGAGGACGTTTTCGTAGCCAGGGTAGGTGTCCGGGGTGGTGAAGTGGTCGGCAATGATGAGTCTCTCGCCGCCCTTTTTGTGTTCGAACCAGTAGTAGAGACCTTCGTGGGCAAGTAGCCGTTCGAGGAATTCAAGGTCGGTTTCGCCGTACTGGACTTTGTATTCCCAGCGTTTGAGCGCGTTTTTGGTACGCCAGTCGTGGCGGATGGCGTGTTTGCCAAGGAGCTCTTCGGCAATTTCCTTGACGGTGAGGTTTTGCCAGATGCGAAAGTCGCTGGTGCGTCCGGCATGCCAGAGTTTGGGGGATAGATGCGCTTCGTAGCGGTAGTAGCGCCCGGCTTTGCCCAAGGCGCCCATGCGGACAATCTGGCCGCTGAAGTAGCGTTTGGCGCCCCCCGCAGCGAGTAGTTCTACACTGCCCGCTTCCCCCAACAGTTTCTGGCAGTCGATCTGGCCGTCTTCGCTGATGAGCCGGACGCGGATCCGGTAGAGGGTGCTGAGCGCTTCTGTCCCTTCTAGCCAGACCGCCTTGAGTTTTCCCTCTCCCCCCAGATGCGATGTCAGTAGTCGGTTCATGGGAAAATCCTTTCTAATTGTATATACCTATGCCGCGCCAGAAAACAACGCCGCGAGAAGAATGCAGGGTATTTATGCCGGGGGGACCTATTGAGGGAGATAGCGCTATACCAGGTTATCGGTAAAGTATCTTTCATGACCGCTTGCCATTATTCAAATATTTAGTAACAGGTTTCATCATCACATGCAAAGTAGGTGGTTGCCCCTCCGCAGGTGATTTCGCCAATTGCACTAGCCTGGATTTTCCAGAAGCACGATGTTTTACCACGCTGAAGTTTTCCTTCAAGATGGCAGGGGGCAAAATAGTGATTTTTGTTCAGTTCCTGTAGTGAGACCTTTTGTGCCAGCCGGAAAAAATCAGCGATCTGCATTTTGTTCAACGCTACATCTGAGGAACGGCAAATCTCCGGATTCCTGGTGAAAAATTGTGAGGACTGAATTGTCAGTTTGGCCGCCTAATCATTCATGAGCCATGTCTGTGTCAGCCACACTACGCGCCGACGGGAACATCTAGAAAAAACTCTCCAGAGACATAGTGTAACAAAACCTGCATTTTTCCAATCAGCACCAAGAGACGCCTCCAAGAGGTCTAAGAAGGTTATAGGAATAATCTTAGTCCTGCAAGTGTCAACGGTTTTTCTGGAGTTATGCCAAGCATCGGCTGGTGCAGTTTCATGGTATGCGAAAGGACAAGTTCTAAACCCCGCGTAAAACGGGCATCTCCGGAAGGGCTGCCCGCTAGCACACTGTTTATGGGCATTTCCGAGTGACCTATCCTCTAGCCCACTATTTACGTGGGTTTCCGGCCTGCTTGCCCGCAAACGCTCTATGGACGCGGGCTTGCGGGCGGCCAATTTAGCCGGTCGGATGCCGCAGATAAAACCACGCTCAAACTTAAGAAACACCGCATCCGCTACTTCTTTCCGTACAGAGCCACGCCCCAGAAGCTTAAGAAACGCCGCACCGCTGCATCTTTCCACACTCCCTGTTTTAGGCCATTGACAGGCAGGTAATGCAGGACTAGCCTGCCTGCATCATCCGTGGCTTAGCGATTTCCTTCACTCATCCAGTCTTGCCGGATAGAAGCGGATTGAACTAGATAGGATATTTCCTCAAAAGCCCGGAAATTCTGGATACCTGAAATATTAATAGGTTTATAGTTTTTCTAAAATTAGGGGGTAAATTAATTGAAACGTTTGTTATAGTGCGTCGGGTTGGTCTTTCTAGCAATTATTGCTGAAACAATATACATTGAATGGGCTTTAGACAATACATCGAGAAAGTTTGTTGAACAACTCGTGCCTGTTAAAAAAGGGTTTATGCTTAAAAGTGCTATTACTTTGTATGATACGCCGAGATTATACCGAAAGAAAAGCGCCTATGATGATCTGAACGCGCTAATTATCTCTTTGTTATATATGAACGATCATGTTGATGATTTTAAATGGGGGGTTATTCTGCCGTTAATCTAATCAAATATGGTTTAAAATAATACCCCAAAAGCTCTAATGAGTATTTATTTTTGCTTCAGAAAAAAATAGCCATTATCAATCGATTACCTATACACATTGCCAAAGATTTTGATGATATCCAAATGGATGTTGATGATCTTGTTAGATTATCAAGAAATCATAAAGATATACATCAGGAGGCCTATTCATTTATAGAAAATATGTTATATATAGCCAATAGGTTCAGTAGGGGAGCTGCCTTAGGAGATTCCAATAAATCGGAAATACTGAACAAAATTGAAAATTTATATACAAAAGCTGTCGATACTTTAAAAAGAAACTCAGCCAATGAAGAAGAGTTAAATATTATAAAGTTCAGTTATTATCACGGTTATGCAAGATGCCTTCTCGGAGATGAAAATGGAGGGAAGGATATGCTGGCCGCCGTTGATACACTTTCAAAAAAATCTGATTCTTTTGATGAAGCAATGCTTGCCAATTGGGACTGGACGTTTGTTGGAAATCTTACTTCGCCCGGAAACCGTGGCCATGTTGCCTGCGAAAAATATGCACAAAAAATCCGGTCTCTGGTGAAGTCTTTTCATTGATGAGGCAATAAAAAACTGGGGGCTTAGGAAGCAAACATGTACTAACTACATGCTAACTTCCTGAAATGCTAAGCAAAAACAGGTACTGCCGCCATTTGCTGCTGTTTGTTTTAAGTCAGGATGCCTGCTTTTGTACACGATTGAAACGGTAGCTGCTTGATCTGCTTTAGGCGCAAACTTCCTGAAAATCCCTAATCTGTTTTTGGGCAAAGCCGCCTGAAGGGTGGCGTGCCTGGCGGCGTATTTTATTCGCCGTTATAAAAGTTTTGGCAGGCCCGGTAATCGATGGGCGAAGTGGTGTCCGATCTGCTGCTGAAGTTGGCTATACCAAACCCTCAGCGTTGCCGTGCGTCGTGGGGCTTGCCGACATCCGCTTGGGGTTGGGGGGTGTTGTTGGGCTTTGTGGCGCGTGTGCGTTGGCGCAATCCTTCCGGGTTGGCCATGGTGCCGCGGCAGGTTTTTGCGCCGCAGGTGCAGGCCCAGCGCGAGTAGGCGTCTTTTCTCGAGCGCACGTCCAGGCGGTAGTCCCACACCAGCTCTTCGCCGCACCTGATGTCGCGCAGGGCGTAGAGCCAGGCGTGCAGTTTCCCCCGGCCGTGTCCGCCGCGCCCATCGTGCCCGCTGCGTCCATTGCGTCCTGTGCCGACTTCTTCGCGCAGCTCGCAGTTCGGTTCGCAGCTGTGGTTGGCGAGCGCGGCCCAGCCGGTGCCGTCGATGCCTGTGCCGTCGGAGAGACCAAGGAATTTGGTCAGGCCGTCGACTTTCATGTCCGGGAACTCGCCTTTGGCATAGCGTTGCCCCGTGTATTCGATCAGCCTTTCGTCGGCGGCCAGGTCTCTGGCGGCAAAAAGGCCGCGTCCGTGCAGGGCGCTTTTTCGGGCGATGACTTTCGGCGGCATGCTGTGCGAACAGCGGAAGTGTGAAAGTGTGGTGGATGTGCGGCGAAGGCGGAAAATTCAGGCGGCGCCCAGCGTGTCGGTCAATGCGCCCGCCACGGCCTGGCCGAGGTGTTCGATTTCGGCATCGTCGATGATGTACGGCGGCATGACGTAAACCGTGTTGCCGATCGGGCGCAGCAGAGTTTCGCGGGCGAGGGCCGCGCGGTAGAACGTGCGCGTAAACCAGGGATCGTCGGTTTCTACGTCAAAGGCGGCGATCATGCCGCGCTGGCGCAGGTGACGCACGCGCGGATGCTCGGCCAGCGGCGCCAGTGCAGCGGCGATTTTCTGCGCGCGCGTCCGGTTCTGCGCCAGCACGTCGTCCTGCGCGAAGATGTCGAGCGTAGCCAGCGCGGCGCAGCAGGCGAGCGCATTGCCGGTGTAGGAGTGCGAATGCAGGAAGGCGCGTGCGGTGGCGTCGTCGTAAAAGGCTTCATATACCGGGTTTGTCGTCATGACGATGGACAGCGGCAGGTAGCCGCCCGAGATGCCTTTTGAGAGGCAGAGGAAGTCCGGCCGGATGCCGGCCTGCTCATGGGCGAAGAAGGTGCCGGTGCGGCCGCAGCCGACGGCAATTTCGTCGCAGATCAGGTGGACGTTGTGGCGGTCGCAGAGGGCGCGCGCCAGGCGCAGGTATTCCGGGTCGTACATGACCATGCCGTTGGCGCACTGGATGAGCGGTTCGACGATCAGCGCGGCGATGTGCTCGCCATGCTGTTCGAGATGCGTCGCCAGCGCGGCGGCGGCGCGGCGGGCAACGTCGGCCGGCGTTTCGCCGTCCCGGGCCTGCCGCGCGTCGGGCGAAGGCAGGGTCGCCGCGCTGCGCACCAGCGGCGCGTAGGCTTCCTTGAAAATATCCACGTCGGTGACGGCCAGCGCGCCGACCGTTTCGCCGTGGTAGCCGCCGGCCAGGCTGAGAAACTGGTCTTTCTGCGCAAAGCCGCGATTGCGCCAACTGTGGAAAGACATTTTCAGTGCGATTTCCGTGGCCGAGGCGCCGTCGGAGGCGAAGAAGCAATGCCCCAGCGCATGGTCCGTCAAGGCTGCCAGGCGTTCGGAAAGGGTGACGACGGGCTGGTGGGTGAAGCCGGCGAGGATGACGTGCTCCAGGGTGTCGAGCTGGGCGCGCAGCGCGGCGTTGATGCGCGGATTGGCGTGACCGAACAGGTTGACCCACCACGAGCTGATGGCGTCGAGATAGCGCTTGCCGTCGAAGTCGTACAGCCAGGCGCCCTGGCCACGCGCGATGGGGATGAGCGGCAGTGCGCCCGCGTCGGTATTAACGTGCTGTTTCATCTGGGTGCAGGGATGCCAGACGGCGGCAAGGCTGCGTTGCAGGAGTTCGGTATTGTTCATGGCGTTTCGGTCAGTTGGTAAAAGGGTGAGGTGTGGAAGCGGGGGCGGTGCATGGCGCCTGCGTCTGAATTCTTAATACCTCTCAATGCAGCGTTTGCGAGGACGGGTTGTTCTGCTCCGGCAGTTCGGCATGCACTGATTCGCCTTCCACGTTGGGGTAGAGCGGTGCGCCGCAGTCATCGCAGAATTCAAAAGGAAACTGCTGCTCGTGCACGATGACTTCCTTGATGCCGGCTTCGCGCAGCAGGTTTTCCACCTCGGTGACGACATCGGTGTTTTCATCCTCATTTCCGAGCAGCGGCCAGATGACGCCGTGAAAGATCGCCTCGCCGTCACGCGGGCCAAAGCTGATGCGGTACTCTTCGAGACGCTTGTCGTAGAAGGCGCCGACCACCACGCGCAGTGATTCCGGCGATTTGCCGAGCATCGTTTGCAGGAAGGCGATCGAAGCGTGCAGCGAATAGGGGCGCGAGGCCATGTCGGCGGCGCGGCAGGCGGCGTGATAGGCATCGGCCAGCAGCGGCTGGAAGGCGCAGCCGGTGAGTAGCGGCTCCAGGCAGGGGCCGCCCTGCCGGGTCCATTCCTTGAGCGCGGATTCGCGCGTTGCGCGCAGGTCTTCGTTCCAGTGAAACAGCGGCTCGCCGTGCGCTATGGCGATGGCGCCGATGAGATAGCGCGTGTCGGACAAAAACGGGTTGGTTTCCGGCAGGCTCGAGGCGTCGAAATGCACGGGCAGGCGCTTGAGCGCCGCCTGGGAAAGCGTGTGCATCAGCTGCCAGGTATCGACGAAGGTATGCGGCAACTGGTCGGGGCTGAACAGATAATCGGCCAGCGCGATCTGCGTATGCGCCGAAAAAACGTGTGCGCCAAGCTGGACTTCCAGCATCTGCTGCGTACTGCGCGGGATCGCGCCGGAAGGAATCGAAAAGCGCGACCAGGCGAGAATCGGCACGCAGAACAGCATGAGATCGACGGTTTTCCCTTCATGCGTCAGGGTGACCGATTCGGCGCAGTCCTCGATCATGTCGGCCAGGCAGTCATGCGCGGCGGCGTGCGAGTCGAACAATCGGTCGAGTGCGGCGTTGAGATCGTCTTCCGCGCCGTCTTCCAGCAGCTGCAGAATCAGCGCGCGCAGTTGCTTTTCCAGAAAGGCATCTTCCAGCCGGCTGCCGGATTCGGCAAGGCAGACGGCCAGCCGCCCCAGTTCGACGGCATTGGCGGAAATGCGTTTGCGGGAAGAAATGCGTGTTCGTTTCATAGTGAATAGCGAGAAAAAAGCGGTAACGGAGGATTCGCTATTATCCCGTAAAATTCCGCTCGGCTCTTGCATCGCGGCTTCCTTGGCCAAAATACTGTGTTGTTGTGTTGGCCGGGGCTTGCCGTATTGCGCATATTGTCTGCGGCTTGTCGCCTTGTCTTTGGGCAAAGTCGAGCGATAGCGGCTTCCTTTGCCAAAAATACGGCGTTGGCTCGCCTTGCCGTATTACTCATACTGCCTGCGGCTCGCCGCCTTGTCTTTTGGCAAAATTAAGCCGCTATTTGCGCGTTCGGCGCACCGCCCAAAAACCCGAGCAAATAGGGCAGAAAACATAAATCGCCCTGAAGCCCCCTAAATACAAGGACTTCAGGGCATCACAAAACATAAAGTGAAAATTTCAGAGGCAAACCATGCTCATCATCCTTTCCCCCGCCAAGACGCTGGATTTTGCTCCGATGCCACCGAATCTCGCCGGGCTTGCCGCGACAACGCCGGAGTTACTTGATCAGTCGCGCATCTTGGTTGCGCGTTTGCGCGAATTCTCGCCCGACGCGCTGGCCGGGCTGATGGGCATCAGCGACGCCCTGGCGGTGTTGAACGCCGGCCGCTAT
This sequence comes from Dentiradicibacter hellwigii, assembly GCF_041770905.1. Classification (NCBI taxonomy): domain Bacteria; kingdom Pseudomonadati; phylum Pseudomonadota; class Betaproteobacteria; order Rhodocyclales; family Rhodocyclaceae; genus Dentiradicibacter; species Dentiradicibacter hellwigii. The sequence continues at coordinate 901,068 of NZ_JBEUWX010000002.1, read as the reverse complement.
AGCGCCTGGTCGACGCCATTTACGCCGGATAACGCCAAGCCGGCGGCGCTGGCATTTGCCGGCGACGTGTATGAAGGGCTGGATGCGTCCGCGCTATCGCCTGCCGATTTCGATTTTGCGCAGCGGCATGTGCGCATTCTGTCTGGCCTGTACGGCGTACTGCGGCCGCTGGATCTGATTCAGGCGTATCGGCTGGAAATGGGCACGCGCCTGGAGAATGCGCGCGGTAAGGATCTGTATGCCTTCTGGGGCGATCGCCTCACCGAGGCGCTCAATCGGGCGCTGCCCGGCCAGGCGGCAACGCTGGTCAATCTGGCTTCGGCAGAGTATTTCCGGGCGATCGATCCGCGCCGCCTGTCCGCGCCCGTTATCCAGCCGGTGTTCGAGGACTGGAAAGGCGGCCGCTACAAAGTCATCAGCTTTCATGCCAAGCGCGCCCGCGGCCTCATGGCGCGCTTTGCCATCACGGCGCGATTGTCCTCGGCCGAAGGTCTCAAGGAGTTTTCTGCGCAGGGGTACTGCTTCGACGCGGCGGCCTCAGATGCGCGACGCTGGGTCTTCCGGCGCCGCGTGTCCGCCTAAAAGCATCGGGCCGGCCGCCGCAGCCGTGACGATGCGGAAGGGGAGCCGCGCATGCGCCGGCCGGATGCTGGGCGAGGCATCCAGGCGCAGCAGGGCCTTGTCGCGCGTGAGCAGCAGGTCGGCGCGGCAGCGCCCGGCGAGGATGAGGAATTTCTGGTCGTCGGGATCGCGGCATTGTGGCAGTGGCAAGTGAATAGGGGCGTCGCCGGCACCGTCCGCCGCTTCGCCGGCTTCACATCGGTACGCCAGACGGCAGTAGCGTGCCAGCAGGGCGTTTTGCGCCGCAAGGTGTAATCCAAATTCCGGGTATCCGGCGACGCGCGCCAGTTCCGCTAGACATTCCGCGTCGGTGAAGCATTGCAGGCGCCCGCTGTTCAGCCCGTCCGCCAGCGCCGCCGTATGCGGATCGGCAAAATGCAATAGATCCATGACGATATTGGTGTCGAGAACGAGGCGGAAAGGCTGGTAGAGAGGGCTGCCGGAAGGCGGCGGTAGCGTTGAAGACATGGCGGGCGGAAAAAAAAGAATGGCGGCAGACATGGTACCGAAAAAGGCAGGCGGCGGAGCCGGCAGGTCGCGCCAGATATTTTCCCGCCTCCTCTGAAGCCCTGATAAATAAAGGGCTTCCGGGTAGGTGCCTCTGAAACACCCTATTTATAAGGGTTTCAGGGCATACTCCTCGGAGACGCCTTATTTACAAGGGGTTTACGGGCACCTCCTCTGAAACGCCCTAAATACGCGGGCTAGCGGGTAGGTACCCTGAAACTAAACAACAAGAATTACTAAAGCCTGCGCGCTGACTTCCACCCACAAGACTTCTCTTGATGCCGTTGCGCTGTGCGGCAGCGCACCCCGCTGACTTTCCTACCTTCTTTCTTTATCTCGCCAAATAAAGTCAGCAAAGAAAGGCGACCCCGAGGCGCAGAAAACCCCTTGCCGCGGGTTGCTTGGCGGCGGGCTTGACAACTCGCTGCGCTCAGACAATCAAGCCCTTGTTCCCGCCAAGCTCCCCCGCGCCTTTCTGAAATAGCGGCTTCCTTTGCCAAAATACTGCGTTGGCTCGCCTTGCCGTACTGCTTGTACTGCCTGCGGCTCGCCGCCTTGTCTTTTGGCAAAGTCGAGCCGCTATAGATTGTCTGGCTTTTAAAAAGGCTGCCCGCAACCCCGTATGGATAGGGCGTTTCCGGGCAGGCACCTCTGTAACCCTTATGAATAAAGGATCTCCGGGTAGGGTATCCGGAGATACCCTGTTTACAAGGACTTCAGAGCACCCCACTTGAAGATGCCCTAAATAGGCGGGCTTCAGGCTACCTCTTTTGGTAGATGCGCCTGCGCTTTCACCCCTGGGTTTTTCTAATTTTCCCCCTGTCGGGGAGATGCCCCGAAACCCGCGCGGATAAATGACTTCAGGGCAAGCACCCTGAGATGCCCTATTTACAAGGGCTTCAGAGCATCCCTCTAGATTCCGTAAAAACAGGGCAGAAAACATAAAATGCCCTGAAGCCCTCTAAATACGTGGGACTCAGGGCATCAAAAAACATAAACCGGAACGCCGTACCCGACCAACTCTCTGAACCTGCGTGAATAAAGGATTTTAGGGCGCCTGCCCGGAACCCCGCGTGGATAGGGCATCTCAGAGCGCCTCCCCGGAAACCCGCATGGATAAGGGACTTCGGGCAACCCCTCTGAGATACCCGTTTGCAAGGGTCGCAGAGTGCCGCTCTGGAAATGCGCGGATTGGGGCGGGGGGAAGGCGCAAGGCGCGAGCGTAGGCGGGTAAAATCCGTTTCCGTTTTTTCCGCGCTTGTTCGCGCCGCGTCGATTTTTCGTGTCAAGCCTTGTGTCAAGTCCCGTGCCAATGCCCGAATTTTTTTCCCTTTTCTGTGCGCCATGACCGCCCGCGTTATTCTTGCGCCCATGGAAGGCCTGGCCGACTGGCTGTTGCGCGATGTGTTGACGCAGGTGGGCGGCTATGATGCGGCGGTGAGCGAGTTCGTGCGCGTTTCCGGGCCGAAGATGCCGTTGCGCAGTTTCCGGCGCGTCAGCCCGGAACTGGATCACGGCGGGCGGACGCCTTCCGGCGTGCCGGTCGATGTGCAGTTGCTCGGCAGCGATCCCGACGATCTGGCGGACAATGCGGCGCAGCTTGCGCGCCTGTCGCCGCCGGGCATCGACCTCAATTTCGGTTGTCCGGTGCCGCAGGTCAACCGGCACGGCGCGGGCGCGGCCTTGCTGGACGATCCGGCGCGGATTGGGCGTATTGTGGCGGCCGTGCGGCAGGCCGTGCCGGCGGTGATCCCGGTATCGGCCAAGATGCGGCTGGGTATCCGCGATACGGCCAGGGCGCTCGACTGCGCGCGCGCCATTGCCGCGGGCGGCGCGTCGCACCTGGTTGTGCATGCCCGCACGCGCGATGCGTTTTACCGGCCGCCGGCGCATTGGGAATGGGTGGCTTATATCCGTGAGGCGGTGGCGATTCCGGTAATTGCCAACGGCGAAGTATGGACGCTGGACGATTACCTGCGCTGCCGGGCCGTGACGGGGTGCTCTGCGGTCATGCTTGGACGCGGTGCGGTGGCCGATCCTTTTCTGGCGCGGCGTATCCGCGCATTTCTGGACGGCACGCCGGAAGGCGCGTGCGAGTCGGATTCAATAAATTCGACGAATCCGACGAGTTGTGCGAATTGCGCGGATTGTGCAGATTGGGCGGCGCTCGCCCCCTTGCTGGCGCAATACTGGCGGCGTTTGCCGGAAAAGGTGCTGCCCTGCCATGCGCCGGGACGGCTCAAGATGTGGCTCAAGCTGCTGTGCCGGCGCTTTCCCGAGGCCGAGGCGTTGTACCAGGCAGTGCGCCCGCTGCCGGATGCCGCCTCGGTGACGGCCGTGCTGGCGCGGCATCACATTGGCGAGGGGTGAGGCTGTCATGTCTGCGGAAGTTACCCATTCCGGGCGTTTTGCTGATGTTGATTTCGATGCGTCTACCGATGCTGCGGCCGGCGTTGCGAGGCATGGGGCCGGCTGTTCCCGCCTTCCCGTGAGCGCGCAGTCCGCTGTTCATGAGCGTTTGCTCGCCGTACTCGAGCGGCATCGTGGCGCACCGTTCCGCAAACCTTATGCCGATTACAACCGGGCGGCCTTTGCCGCCAGCATGGCGCGGCGCGAACGCCATGCGCCGCAGGCGCCGCTGATTCTCGATGCCGGCTGCGGCGTCGGCGAGAGCAGCATTCGGCTGGCGCGCGCTTTTCCCGATCATTACGTGATTGGCGTCGATCAGTCGGCTGCACGGCTGGCCCGCCGGATCGATGGTAAAACAGGCGGACTGCCGGAAAACCTCGACCTCGTGCGCGCCGATCTCGTCGATTACTGGCGGCTGCTGGGCGAGGCGGGCATCCGGCTTGACCGGCACTATCTGCTTTACCCGAACCCCTGGCCGAAGATCGGCCATCTGTCGCGCCGCTGGCATGGGCACCCGGTTTTTCCCGCTTTGCTGGCGCTCGGCGGTACGCTGGAATGCCGCAGCAACTGGCGGATTTATATCGAGGAATTCTGCCTTGCGGTGCGTGCGTTGAGCGGTGTGCCTATCCATTGCGAGTTACTCACTCCGCAGATGCTGGCGGCGCAGGGCGGCCCGCAGACGCCGTTCGAGCGTAAATACCGGGATTCCGGACATGCGCTGTGGCGTGCGCGTGCGGTGCTGCCGCGTTGATGAACCTGGAGCCCCCTGCTCATGCAAGAGCGTTTTGCCAGGCGGGTAACTCCGCAGATGCTGGCGGCGCAGGGCGGCCCGCAGACGCCGTTCGAGCGTAAATACCGGGATTCCGGACATGCGCTGTGGCGTGCGCGTGCGGTGCTGCCGCGTTGATGAACCTGGAGCCCCCTGCTCATGCAAGAGCGTTTTGCCAGGCGGGTAACGCGGTCGGTTTGGCAACGGCGCGCGCCCGCAATATAAACGGGGAAATTGAACGGGAAAATGCCCAAAGGAGCGAGGCACAAAGACGGCGCATCGCAAAGATAGGCCATCGCAAAAACAGGTAATGCTCCGGCGTTCAGCCGGTATCCCATTCAGGTGATGCCGTCCTCAAGCAGTCCGATTTCCCGGAAAAATCCTGCATACGCTGCCGCTTTCTTTTCCAGCGCCAGCGGGTACGCGCGCGAAGAGGACGGCAGGCGGTGGAGTTTGAGCGTTCGGCCGGCAAATTCTGTTTCCGCCGGTTGACCAATGGCCGGTTTGGCCGTTGCGGGCGGCAGCAGCGAGAGCAAGGTATCCGTCGCCAGTTCGCCTGTCGTGGCAATGTTCCGGCACGCGGGCAGGCGGGAGAGCAGCTTGGCCAAATCGACCGGCTCGACGACTTCCAGAAACCTGTCCGAAGCATTGCCCTGTAGCCGCCGCACGCGGTATGCCGCATCGCTGAAGGCGATTCCCGTCTTGCTCAGAAAGTCCCGAATCTGCGGTTCTCTGAATCGTTTTTCGGCGGTGTTCGCGGCGATGAAATGGGCTTTGTCGCCGAAAAACACCCAGCCAAAAATCCGCCACATATCGTTCTGGAAGTTCGGGTAATAAAAATTCATCTTCCAGCGTGCTTGCGGCGGCGGGAATGAGCCGAGCATCAGCAGCCTGGCGTTTTCGGGCAGGAAAGGGGGGAGCGGATGCGTTTCGATGGAAGGCATGAGAGCACCTGAAGATTTCCGTATGCCGCGCATAAAAATTGAGTTGGCGTGATGTTTTGACGCCGGGGTTGAGAAGTTATCCGGAATTTCTTGCATTTTTTGCACTTCTTGACTTGCCTGCACATGATTTAGCCGTATTTTCGGGATGGCGGAGTGGAAGCCGGCGTCGATATTGGCTGGGGATCTGAAGGCTCCTGCTTTTTCCCGGACGGCTGCGTATAGATGACTTGGTTGCCGACAATGATTACCGGCGATGTGCAGGGATGCGCCTTCGTTTGACTCATGCCGGGGATGTGCAAAATCGTCCAGCCCCAAGCTTCCAGGCAATCTGCAATCAGCGAACAGCGGCAGCGCCACCAGGCGGCCTCGGCGCATATCAGCGCAATCCTTGTTCGCAATGTGTCGGAGGATAGCGGAACGTTCGCGGTCACGTGAGCGCGGTCTTTTTACGCACCGGCGTTGCGGAGAATGAGAGGACATCCGTGAAGCGTGGGCGAAGGGTAGGCAGGAGAAGGTCGTAGAAAGCGCAGGGAAGCCAGGACACGACAGACCGGACGATGATGAAATGCGTCGCGGCATGCCGCCAGCCTTTATTTTTGATTTTCCTGTTCGGCTGTTTCGACACGTGCGTTGAGTGCGCCCTTGTACAGGCGGATGCGGATGTGTTCGTTTTCCGCCAGTGTTTGGCTGTCGCGGACGATGCGGCCGTGCGCGTCGGTGACGATGCTGTAACCGCGGGCGAGTACGGCGTGCGGATTGAGATGCGAAAGGCCGTCGGATAGGCGGGAGAGCTGCTCTTGCCGCGTATTCAGATGGCGGCGCCAGCGCGCCGACAACCATTCGCGCAGTGTGTCGAGCTGGCGGAGGCGTTCCGCAGTGCGCGGCCGGCCGAGGCGCAGACGGTGCGCCAATTCGGCGAGCGTCTGCTGCTGGCGGCTGCTTTGCAGGCGCAATGCGCCGTTTAGGCGCTGCCGGAGCGTGTGTAATTGTTCGCTTTGCGTTGCCAGCCGCCGGGCAGGGTGGATGAGCCGGCCGGCCAATAGATCGAGCTGCTGGCCGCGCAGCTCCAGAATATGCCGGATTTGCCGGGAGAGGGCGGCATGACCGGCATCAAGGCGGCGGTGCAGCGCGGCGCGTTCGGGCGCAGCCAGTTCGGCGGCGGCGGTGGGCGTCGGCGCGCGCTGATCGGCGGCAAAGTCGGCAAGCGTGACGTCGGTTTCATGGCCAATGCCGGCGATGACCGGTAAGGCGCTGTTGCGGAGGGCGCGCGCCAGTGCTTCATCATTGAACGCCCAGAGATCTTCCAGACTGCCGCCGCCTCGGCAAAGAATCAGAACATCGCATTCGGCGCGGCGGTTGGCCTGGTTCAGGGCGTCGATAATCTGCGCCGCGGCGCTTTCGCCCTGGACAGGCGTCGGATAGAGGATCAGGCGCACATGCGGCGCGCGGCGAGCCAGCGTGGTCAGCACGTCGCGCAGCGCTGCGGCTTGCGGCGAAGTAATGATGCCGATGGCGCCCGGAAACGCGGGGAGCGGACGCTTGTGTTCGAGGGCAAACAGCCCTTCGCGCGTCAACCGGTCTTTGAGTTGCAGGAAGCGTTCGTACAGATCGCCCAGACCGGCTTTACGCAGGTTTTCAACATTGAGTTGAAAGTCGCCGCGCGCTTCATACAGGGTGACCAGCGCGCGTGCTTCAACGCGCTGCCCGTCGGCCAGCCGCCAGCCGAGCAACTGGGCGCGGTTGCGGAACATGGCGCAACGAACCTGGGCTTCGGCATCCTTGAGCGAGAAGTAGACATGGCCGGAGGCGGCGTAGCTCAGATTAGAGATTTCGCCGGCAACCCAACACAGCGGGAACGCTGCCTCAAGCCGTTCGCGCACCAGACGGTTGAGTCGGGAAACCGGAATGACGGGCGCGGATGCAGCGGCTGTTGCTGTCGCCGCCGGCGTGGGGCGCGGCGGCGATGTGGCAGCGGATGCGGACAAAACAGGCGATGCGGCGGCCTGAGCAGCAGGTTGTGCGAACAAATCGCCCGTCAAGGGCGAGGGGGGCGTGCGAAATCTGGTTTTGCGTGGTATCTGGTGGTGGCTCATGCGCCCATTTTAGAGGGAATTTAGAGCGTTGCGAGAAAAAGGGAAAGGTGGGGAGAAGGGAAAAAGAAAGTGATCAAAAAGAAAGAGACCAGAAAGGAACGACGAGAGCACATGAACGTCATTGAGGCGGCCGAGCCGTAAAAGTATGGGCTAAGTGTGAATTTAGGGATACCGATGGGTTTGATGCCTGCGTTTCATGTCCACCCCGGCGTTTATTCCGGTACCGGAGCCATGTTCATGCAGCATTCTGTGCGGGATAGCGGCATTAAATTGCCAAATCAACGGTTTTATGCACATTTTTAGGCGGGATGTCCGGATGTGCCGAAAATTGTCAGGTATAGGGTAGGTAAGATATTGATATTTCTGTATTAAATTTTAATCATTTGATTTAAATAGATTTTTATTTTTTGCTTATTTTCAGGGCGACGTAAACGAAAGCCTTGTCTGGACGGGGTTTGAGGAGATTGTTCAGCGATAAATCACAAAGTTATCCACAGATTTTGTGAATAAACGGATTTCCCGCATGACCTGCGCACAATTGCATAATGACACGTCGTAGCTCGCCTCTTTTCCGCAAAATGTGTTGTGCGCCAAGGGTGGGTGTGGCGTGCAGCAATGACAAAAGCAATGAAAAACCGGCAAAAGACTTGCCGAGCAGAACGCCACAGGCTAAAGTTCGCCCCTGAAAAAGTTTCTGGAGAAAAGCGTGTTTTCCATCATCCTTGCTGCCGGGTGGCCGATCTGGCCCTTGCTTTTTGCTTCAATCGTCGCAGTTGCCCTGATCATTGAACGCCTGATTGCATTGCGGCGTTCCAAAATCATGCCGGATGGGCTGTTGCAGCAGGCGGTCGGTGAATATCGTCAGGGCAAAATCAATAAAGAGAAGCTGGACGCGCTGGAAAATGATTCGCCGCTGGGCCGGATTCTGGCGGCGGGGTTGCGCAACGTTAAAAGCCCGCGCGAAGTGATGCGTGAGTCGGTCGAGGAAGCCGGTAATATGGTGGCGCATGAGTTGGAACGCTACCTGACGACGCTGGGTACGATCGCTTCGATCAGCCCGCTGATGGGGTTGTTCGGTACGGTCGTCGGGATGATCGAGATTTTTGGCTCGCAGGCGCCGACCGGCAGTAACCCGGCCCAGCTCGCACATGGCATTTCGATTGCGCTGTACAACACCGGGTTCGGTCTGGTGATTGCCATTCCCAGTATGATTTTCTGGCGGCATTTCCGCGGGCAGGTCAATGGTTACCTCGTCGAAATGCAGCAGCAGGCTTTGCGCCTGGTCGAAGTCATTCACGGCGAACGCAAGGGCTGAGAGGCAGGCATGAATTTTCGACGCGGCAATACCCAGGATGAGCCGGAAATCAACCTAATTCCGATGATCGACGTGTTGCTGGTCATCATCATTTTTCTGATGCTGACGACGACGTATGCCAGATTTTCCGGCCTGGAAATCAACCTGCCGACGGCGGACGCCGAAAAGAAGAGCGAACAGCCGAATGAAATCCATATCGCCGTGACGGCGAACGGCCAGGTCATGATCAACAAGTCGCCGCTGTCTGCCAACGACGTTGATTCGATCAGCGCCGCCTTGCGTCGTGCCGCCGGCGGCATGACTGAGCCGCTCATCATCGTCAATGCTGACGCCAAGGCGACGCACCAGAGCGTTATCGATGTCATGCAGGCGGCACAGGCGGCCGGGTATCCGCATATCTCTTTTGCGACCCAGTCTCCGCCGCGCTGATTGCCGTTTTTATCGTTTCGTACATTTCGTGCGGCGTTGATGCTTCATTCGTGCCTGCCTCTGGCGGCTGCCATCCGGCTTCCTTGGGTGTTCCGCCGGACCGATTGGAGTGGGCGTCCATGAACTGGCTGGCGCGTTCTCTTCCCCATTTGTGGTATCGCGCCCGACTTGCGTGGCCGTTATGGCTACTGTTGCCGTTTTCCTGGCTGTTTCGTGGGATTTCCGCAGTGCGGCGCGGGCTGTTCCGGTCAGGTTGGCTGCGCTCCCGGCAGCTTCCCGTTCCCGTCATTGTCGTCGGTAATTTGACGGTCGGCGGTAGCGGCAAAACACCTTTCGTCATCTGGCTGGTCAGCCAGTTGCGTGCGCGCGGCTGGCGGCCGAGCGTAATTAGCCGTGGTTACGGCGGGCAACAGATTGCCGCGGGGAGTGCCGATGGCATGGGCGGCGTTATGGCCGTGGTACCCGACACACCGGCTGCGCTGGCGGGCGATGAGCCCGTGCTGCTCGCCCGGCGTTGCCAGGTGCCGGTATATGTTGGACGCGACCGGGCGGCCGCGGGGGAAGCGTTGCTAGCGGCGCATCCGCAATGCAATGTGATCATTGCCGACGATGGTTTGCAGCATTACCGCCTGCGTCGTTGTGCTGAAGTCGTCATGTTTGACGGGCGCGGCGTTGGCAACGGCCATCTGTTGCCGGCCGGGCCGTTGCGCGAGCCGCTGATGCGCCTGCGGGGAGCGACGGCTATCGTCTGGAATTGCGCGCCGGAATGCCATTTCCCCGGGGAGCTGCCGCCGCAATTTTCCATGCATTTGGCGGCAGGTAATTTTTATGCGCTGCATGATCCGAATATCCATTGTCCGGCGGTGGCATTGCGTGGCAGGCGTTTGCATGCGCTGGCAGGCATTGGGGATCCATGTCGTTTTTTTGCACAGCTGGCGACGCTGGGTCTGGAATTTACCGAACATCCATTTCCCGATCATCACCGTTATACGCTCGCAGACCTTGATTTTGCGCGGGATGGCGTGCTGCTGATGACTGAAAAAGATGCGGTAAAATGCGCCGCGCTGCCCGTGCATGAGGCTTGGGATGAGGCTTGGGTATTGCCGGTCGATGCGCAGTTCGATGACGAAGATGCGCCGCAGCTGCTGAGACTGCTCGTGGAGAAACTCGATGGATGCACGCCTGCTTGATGTTCTCGTTTGTCCGGTCTGCAAGGCCGACCTGATTTACCGTAAAACTGCGGCGGAACTGGTTTGCAAGCCGTGTCGACTGGCTTTCCCGATTCGCGACGATATCCCGGTCATGCTGGAAGACGAAGCGCGTGCGTTGGAAGAAAGCGAGCTTGAATGATGCGTGCGCAGGCAGATTCACCGATGCCGTTCAAGATTGTGGTGCCGGCGCGTTACGCATCGACCCGCCTGCCGGCCAAACCGCTGCTTGATCTTGGCGGTAAACCGATGGTTGTTCGCGTGGCCGAGCGCGGCCTATTGTCGGGCGCCGAGGAAGTCTGGGTGGCCACTGACCATGCCGAGGTGCTGGCAGCGGTGAAACAACACGGTTTATCAGCGCTGATGACGCGTACCGATCACCCGACGGGAACCGACCGTCTGGCCGAAGTCGTCGAACAGCGCGGCTGGAGCGACGATACGATCATCGTCAATGTGCAGGGCGACGAACCGCTGATCGATCCGGCGTTGATTGCACGCACAGCGCAGCATCTGGCGGACAGCGGTGCGGATATTGCCACGCTGGGTTGTCCGCTAGGCGATGCCGCCGATTTTTTCAACCCCAATGTCGTCAAGCTGACCTGCCGGGAAGATGGTGATGCGCTTTATTTTTCGCGTGCGCCGATTCCCTATGCGCGCGACCACTTTAGCGGAGAAAACGGCAAGTTTTCTCTGCCGGCAGGTTTGCCCGCCTACAGGCATGTGGGGCTGTATGCTTATCGGGCACACTTCCTGCGCGCTTTCGCGCATCTGCCGCCGTCGCCGCTGGAGCGCTTCGAGGCGCTCGAACAGTTGCGTGCGCTCAGCAACGGCTTTCGCATCAGTGTGATGATCGTCGATCATCCGCCGCTGCCCGGCGTCGATACGCCCGAAGATGCAAAACGGATGCAGGGGGCTTTTTCTACCGCGGCCGATGGCCGCGGTGAAGCTTAGAGGGCTGGGGCGACGCAGTTATTTTTATCTGCAGACGCGTAATCGCAAGCAGCCTGTTCTGGTTGTCAAAACCATGTGGTTTTAACTGCTGCAAAAAAGCCTTCATTACTCTCTTCTCTCTTTAAACCCTGAGCTCTGGGTGGAATGCCAATTTTTACCATCCTTATTCTGCGCACCGAAAATTTGTCGGTGACGTATTGGTTTTAGGAAAACAGCATGACTTATCGAATCAACGATCTTGATGTACCAGAGGACAACCCATTCCAGTATGACTCACTTGATCGACGGCCTGTTGTTGAATTTCTTTCAGAACTGATTGGGCGTCTAAACGGCCCTTTTGTGATGGCGCTCGATTCTCCATGGGGATCGGGCAAAACTACTCTAGTTCGAATGCTGATAGCAGATCTTCAAAGAAAGGAGTTTCAGTGCGTCTATTTCAATGCCTGGAAGGTGGACTACATCACAGACCCATTGGTGGCGCTGGTCTCGTCGATTGACAGAATTGATTTTGGTGGAGAGGAAGCTGCGAACAATTTCAGGTCGCGCCTGAAAACCGTCAAGAAGGTCACCACGCTGCTGGCTAAACGCTGGGTGATGGCCGCGATCAAGGCGTCAACCCTCGGTGCACTGGACCTTGAGAAAGAGTACGAAGCTATCGCCTCGGAATTGACTGCCAATACAGTGGCGGACATTGTCGATGCATTCAATCAGGAGATCGAGCTGCTCAAAAAATTCCGGGCTGAACTTGAAGCAGCGGTAAAGCAGCTTCCCAACGTTGGCAAGAAACCAAATCTGGTGTTCTTTATTGACGAGCTGGATCGCTGTCGACCGACTTTTGCTATCAAGTTGCTTGAGCGAATCAAACATCTTTTTGACATCCAAAACATCGTGTTTGTGCTTTCTATAGACAAGCAGCAACTCGAAGCTATCACAGCTGCTGTGTATGGCTCAGGCATCAATGCTCCGGAATACTTGCGCCGGTTCATCGATCTGGAGTATGGCATTCCTGCAGTGCACCCTGAGCGTTATACGGAGGCGCTGATTGAGCGTTTTGGGCTGGTGCCTGTTTTTGCAAAACGCAAAAACCAAGAGACCGTTTATGACAAGGAGAATTTCGTCGAATTCTTCACGATGCTGGCAGATGCCGTTGGGCTTTCTCTCCGCGCACGTGAAAGGTGCATCACCCGACTCCGGGTCGTGATGGATCAGACACCCGAGAATCATTATCTGGATCCGATCCTGGTTGCGCTACTGATCGTTTTACGATCCAACAAACCTGATCTGTTTTCTAGAGTGGTTTCCGGAGAAGCCTCCGCAGAGACGGTGATGGAATACCTGTGTTCTCTTCCCAATGGAGAAAAATTCAGAACCGGACGGGCTGGCATCATAATTGACGCCTACCTGATAGCGTTCGATCCTAATCATGATCGCTGTCAGAAAAGAATGACGCAACTGTGCAAAGAGATTAAAGACGGCAAGTTGCCGGAGGAGCGGCGGCATGCTTCTGATCTTCTGGGCATGATAGAGAAACTAACTGGTGGCTTTCGTGGGGAGATCAGGCTGGTCAGTGTGGCTAAAAAAATTGATCTGGCGGCCATGGTGGAACCACAGTGAAATGGCAGGCATTGTTGATTTTATTTGATGCGCGTGCGCATTTACCGATCACCAGATAGTTCTTGTATGCGGAGGGGCAATTAGAAGGGAATGAGGCAGGGAACGAGACCAAGGTGTGCTGCCGTTCTGCTTGTCTTGGATCGCTGTCAACGCCGTTTGCTGAGCCAGAGTCAACCTTAAATCGCAATTGTTTAAGCAAGTGGGGATGGTGGGAGAAGTCACAACCCTCTGCAGGGATTGGTTGTTCGAGGTCTGCCTGTTGTTTGCGAATTTCCGGATTCGCGAGACAGACAGCACGGTGGACTGGCGCCGGCCCATCGAAATAAACTGATAGCCAGTGATTGGTTGATGCGCGTTTTTAACGGCTGGCCGGAGGTCGGCGTAGATTGGGCGTTTCCGGGCAACCTACCCGCTAGCCCACTGTTTACGCGGGTTTCCGGCATGCCTGCCCGCCAGCCCAGTATTGACGCGGATTCCAGAGCTATCGTGGCGGAAATGCCCAATCCACGCGGGCATCGGGCCAGGCAGCTTGGCGTTGTAGCCATGCCATTGCGATTTTCGGGATTGGTTTTCTACGTAGGTATGGTTTTTGTGGCGGATGAAACGCCGTGGATTGTGGTTTTCCGTAGGTTTGTTTGTAGTCGTTTCGGCGGTCTGAAGGATTGTCGTAGAATCATTCCTGTTAACTTCCTGTGGCGTTACAGTCGGTTGTGGTGCGCCCCAGGCGTTCGGCCGGGGACGCTGCGCGTGAATCAGGCCTGTCCCTTGGCATGAATTCATGCGGGCATTGCTTTGTTTGGGGCGTTGCCTCTTTCTTTTCACTGGGGAGATCTATGTCGGCAGGTCTTTTATTTGCGCTGGCGTGCGCAGTCGTTGCGGTAATTTATGGACTATTCATGACTCGGTGGGTGATTTCGCTGTCGCCGGGGAATGAAAAAATGCAGGAAATTGCACATGCGATTCAGATCGGGGCGTCGGCCTATCTGAATCGCCAGTATTCGATGATTGCGCTTGTCGGCGTCGTGCTGGCTGTGCTGATCGGTGTTTTTCTCGGAAAGCTGATGGCCGTTGGTTTTGTACTCGGTGCGTTGCTGTCCGGCGCGGCGGGCTATGTCGGCATGAACGTTTCGGTGCGCGCCAATGTGCGCACGGCCGAAGCGGCGCGGCGCGGCATTGCGCCGGCACTGGCCGTAGCTTTCAAGGGTGGCGCGATTACCGGCATGCTGGTGGTTGGGCTTGGCCTGCTCGGCGTGGCCGGCTATTACGCCTGCCTGCTGAACAGCAGCGGCGACTTTCATCGCGCCGTCGAGCCGCTGGTTGGGCTGGCTTTCGGCGGTTCGTTGATTTCGATTTTTGCCCGTCTGGGCGGCGGCATTTTTACCAAGGGGGCCGATGTCGGCGCGGACCTTGTGGGTAAGGTCGAGGCGGGGATTCCTGAGGATGATCCGCGTAATCCGGCTGTGATCGCCGATAACGTGGGCGATAATGTCGGCGATTGCGCTGGCATGGCCGCTGATTTGTTCGAAACCTACGCCGTGACTGTGGTGGCGACGATGGTGCTTGGCGCCATGATGCTCAAGGGTGTAGCGAATGCGAACGACGGGCTGGTGATCTACCCCTTGGTGCTGGGGGGCATTTCGATTCTCGCTTCAATTGCGGGCTGCTTTTTTGTCAAGGCGAATGAGGGCGGAAAGATCATGAACGCGCTCTATCGCGGGCTGGCGGTGGCCGGCGGTCTGGCGCTGGCGGCTTTTTATCCGGTGACGAGCAGCCTGCTCGGCGAAGGCGTGACCTTGGCCGATGGCAGCGTGCTCGCCTCGTTCAATATTTTTGCTTCGGCGGTTGTCGGACTGGTGCTGACGGGGCTGCTGGTCTGGATTACCGAGTATTACACCGGCACTGATTTCTCGCCGGTCAAGCATGTGGCGGAAGCCTCGACGACCGGTCATGGCACCAATATCATCGCAGGGCTGGGGATTTCGATGAAGGCGACGGCGATGCCCGTCGTCTGTGTCAGCCTGGCGATTTATCTGACGCACCAGTGGGCGGGACTATACGGTATTGCCATCGCGGCGACCTCGATGCTGTCGATGACCGGCATCATTGTGGCGCTTGATGCGTATGGGCCGATTACCGATAACGCGGGGGGCATCGCCGAAATGTCGGGGCTGCCGCAGGAAGTGCGTGATGTGACCGATCCGCTCGATGCCGTCGGTAATACGACCAAGGCCGTCACCAAGGGCTATGCCATCGGTTCGGCCGGGCTGGCGGCGCTGGTGCTGTTTGCCGATTACACACATGCGCTGGAAGCGCGGAATTTCGTGACGACTTTCGATCTCTCCGATCATATGGTTATCATCGGCCTTTTCATCGGCGGTCTGATTCCCTATCTTTTCAGCGCCATGGCGATGGAGTCGGTCGGTCGTGCCGCCGCTGCGGTCGTTCTTGAAGTGCGCCGTCAGTTCAAGGAAATCCGCGGCATTATGGACGGTACTGCGAAGCCTGATTATTCACGCGCGGTCGGTATTCTGACATCGGCGGCCATCCGCGAAATGATCCTGCCTTCGCTGCTGCCGGTTGGTGTTCCCGTACTGCTCGGCATGTTGCTCGGGCCGAAAGCGCTGGGCGGCTTGCTGATGGGGACGATCATTACCGGCCTGTTCGTCGCCATTTCGATGACGACCGGCGGCGGTGTCTGGGATAACGCCAAGAAATATATTGAAGACGGCCACTTCGGCGGCAAAGGTTCGGAGGCGCACAAAGCGTCGGTGACGGGCGATACGGTTGGCGATCCTTACAAAGATACGGCAGGTCCGGCAGTCAATCCGCTGATCAAGATCATCAACATTGTGGCGCTGATGATCGTGCCGATGTTGCCGCTGGCGACCTGAACTTAAACGCTTCTGCCGGAGGCTAAAACACTCCAGCCGGACTGGCATATCTCACAGAAGCAAAAAGGCAGCGCGTGGGCGCTGCCTTTTTTATGCCTGAGCTGCCGGTAGGGATGTCATTGGGGGATACTGGGTATTCCTACGGGGTATTCCTCTGAAACCCGCGTAGATAGGGCGTTTCCGAGCAGAGGCCTCTGAAGCCCTTATAAATAAAGGGCTAGCGGGCGGGGTGCCCGGAGATGGCCTAAATATAAGGGGTTTCAGGCACCTCCTCTGAAACGCCCTAAATAAGCGGGCTTCAGGCCACCTTTTTTGGGCGATGCGCCTGCGCTTCCGCCCCCCCCGTTTTTCCAATTCTCTCCCTGTCGGGGAAATGTTCCGAAACCCGCGCGGATAAAGGACTTCAGGACAGGTGTTCTGAGATACTTTAAGTACAGGAGTTACCAAGGCCTGCGCGCTGACCTTCCCACTATGAAACTTCTCTTGATGCCGTTGCGCTGTGCAGCAGCGCGCCCCGCTGACTTTCCTACCTTCTTTCTTTATCTCGCCAAAGAAAGTCAGCAAAGAAAGGCGACCCCAGGCGCAGAAGACTCCTTGTCGCGGGTCGCTTGTCGGCGGGCTTGATAACTCGCTCACGCTCAGACAATCAAGCCCTTGTTCCCGCCAAGCCGCCCCGCGCCTGCAGCTGCGCCTAAAGGGGTTTCTGGGTGCTTCGTAGTGATCGAATACGCAAAGGGGCATGCTTGGAAATCCGCATAAATAGACCAGAAAACATAAAATGCCCTAAAGCCTTCTAAATACGCGGGGTTCAGGGGATCAAAAAACATAAACCAAAAAAATAGCGTCTTACTTTGTGAAAATACAGCGTTGCTGTGTTGGCCTGGCTTTGCCGTACTGAATGGTCTGTCTGCGGCTTACCGCCTTGTCTTTTGCAAAGTCGAGCGATAGCGGCCCTCTTTGCCAAAATACTTCGTTGGCTTCGCCTTGCCGTACTACTCGTACTGTCTGCGGCTCGCCGCCTTGTCTTTTGGCAAAGTCGAGCCGCTATAGATTGTCTGGTTTTTAAAAAGGGCTGCCCGCAACCCCGCGTGGATAGGGCATTTTCGGGAAGGTGCCTCTGGAACCCTTATAAATAAAGGACTAGCGGGCGGGGTGCCTGGAGATGACCTAAATATAAAAGGGGTTTTAGGCACCTCCTCTGAAACGCCCTAAATACGTGGGCTTCAGGCTACCTCTTTTTAGAGATGCGCCTGCGCTTTCGCACCACGCGTTTTTCCAATTCTCCCATGTCGGGGAAAGACCCCGAAACCCGAGCAGATAAAGGACTCCAAAGCATCTACCCGGAGGCGCCCTGTTTATAAGGGTTTTAGTATGTTCCCTCGGAGATGCCCACTCCACGCGGGCTTCAGGGGCGCGCCTTTTTTATCTCTCACGCCGATGGGTGATTCAAGGCGGCGACCTGTGGATTCAGCGTGTATAGCCCCGTCAGCCTGGCCTGGGCGAGAATGTGTCCATGCAGGGCGGCGCGCGCTTGGGCGCCGGTAAATTTGCCCTCGATCGGTAGGCGCTCGACGTCCAGCGCATAGAGCGTGAAGATGTAGTGGTGGACGATTTCGTCATTCCATGGCGGGCAGGGGCCATCGTAGCCAAAGTAATCGCCGCGCATGTCGTGATCACCCGCGAACCAGGTCGTGTAATCGTTGAGTCCCTGGCGCGCGCCGTGTAGCGCAGCCGGGCCGGCTTTGCCGCGCGGCGTCACTTCTTTGGAAAATTCGCCTGCACGGATTTCGCGCAGGTCTGCCGGCAGATCGATCAGCGTCCAGTGGAAGAATTCGATGCGTGGCAGGCTGGCCGGTACGCTGCGTCCTTCCTGGTTGACGTCGTCGCCCTGGCTCGGGACGTCCGGATCGTGGCAGATCAGCGCAAAGGATTGGGTTTTTTCCGGCACTTCGCTCCATGCCAGATGCGGATTCATGTTTTTGCCGAGGCAAACATGGTGCGTCGGATCAGGCTGGCAAAAGGAAAAATCCCCAGGGATGTTTTGACCCTCGGTGAAGCTGTTGCTGCTGAGTTTCATAGCGCGATCTCCTTGTTGGGGGCTGAAAGGTTCAGGCTTTCCGTTGAAAATCCCGCAGCCGAAAGCCCATAATGAAAAGTGTCATGAAATACGTCGCGGCGGCGAGCGGCACCAGCCATATCAGCCGGAGCAGGCGCTCGGTAGATGTCCAGCGTAACCATTCCGTATCCTGACCGCCGGCCAGCCAGAGCACGCTGCCCATGCATAGCAGCGCCAGCGCTAGTTTGCCATAAAACGCCAGCCAGCCAGGTTGTGGCGTATAGATGGCATGGCGACGCAGGCCACGGTAGAGCAGTGC
The DNA here is from genome assembly GCF_041770905.1 of Dentiradicibacter hellwigii. Classification (NCBI taxonomy): domain Bacteria; kingdom Pseudomonadati; phylum Pseudomonadota; class Betaproteobacteria; order Rhodocyclales; family Rhodocyclaceae; genus Dentiradicibacter; species Dentiradicibacter hellwigii. The sequence continues at coordinate 882,942 of NZ_JBEUWX010000002.1, read as the reverse complement.
GGCGTTAAGACAAGCCGCCAGTCCGATTGCCAACGCCAGTCCGGCGTGTTGCAGCCAGCCGATCAAGGCCAGGTTGAGCGCCTGTGTCATGCCGAGCGTCAGAATACCGATCTTGACCGGCGTGCGGATGTTCTGGCGGGCATAAAAACCGGGTGCCAGCACCTTGACAAGGATCATGCCCAGCAGGCCGATGCTGTAGGCGACCAGCGCATTGCGCGTCATGAGCACATCATGGGCGGTAAAGGCCCCGTGATGGAAGAGCGTGGCGATCAGCGGCACGGCAATGATCGCTAGTGCCACGGCAGCGGGCGCGGCCAGTAGAAAGGTCAGGCGCAGGCCCCAGTCGAGCAGCTTTGAGTATTCCTCCGTATTGTCACTGGCGTGGTATTTGGCAAGTGAAGGTAAAAGGATGGTGCCCAGCGCAGCGCCCAGCAGACCGGCGGGAAATTCCATCAACCGGTCGGCGTAATACAGCCAGGAGACGCTGCCGGTATCGAGGAAGGAAGCGAAGATGGTGTTGATGAGCAAACTGATTTGCGAAACCGAAACGCCAACTACGGCTGGCGCCATCAGTTTGAGAATGCGGCGTACGCCTTCATCCCGCCAGTCAAGGACGAAGCGTGGCAGCATGCCGATGCGCTTGAGGCTGGGCAGCTGGAAGGCAAGCTGTAATGCGCCGCCGAGGAAAACTGCCCAGCCGAGCGCCATGACTGGCTGTGAAAAATGAGGAACGGCAAACAGTGCCATGCCGATCATGGCGACGTTGAGCAGAACCGGCGTGAATGCCGGCACGGCAAAGCGGCTCCAGGTATTGAGAATACCGCCGGCGAGCGCGACCAGCGACATGAACAGGATATAAGGGAAGGTGATGCGCGTCAGCGTGACCGTGAGCGCAAATTTATCCGGTACATCTGTGAAACCCGGCGCAGAAACATATACCAGCAACGGTGCGCCGACCATACCGAGCAATGTGACCCCAAGTAAGACAAGGAACAGCAGGGTCGCCACACGGTCAATCAGGTGCTTTGCCTCGGAATCACCGCTTCTGTTCTTGTATTCGCCGAGAATGGGGACAAAAGCCTGTGAGAATGCGCCTTCGGCAAAAAGCCGGCGCAACAGATTGGGCAGTTTGAAAGCAACAAAAAAAGCGTCGGTCATCATGCCGGCGCCAAAAACGCGGGCGATGACGAAGTCGCGCACGAATCCGAGAATGCGCGAAAGGAAAATCATACCGCTGACGGTGGCGAGCGCTTTGAGCAGGTTCATCGTTGTTTTGCTTTCAGGCCATCATCTTATTCCATTTCCGGATTCAGGCAATTTAACGCCGTTCGAATATTATCGGCCGCCGGCGCGATTTTGATAGGAATTCTGGCAGCGTTCTGTAGTCCAGTGCTGATATCGAATGTTGTCGGGGAATTTTGCATGAATATCGGCAGGGCTAAAGAGTGCAAAATTCTTGCGCAGAGCGGCATGTCACTGTAAAATCGCCCACTTTCGATTAACCCCTACTCTATTTAGGACAAAGATTCATGGCCAATAGCGCACAAGCGCGCAAGCGCGCCCGCCAAGCCAACACGCATCGCGCCCACAACGCCAGTCTGCGCTCAACCCTGCGCACGGCCGTTAAGCGCGTGCAAAAGGCGATTCTCGCTGGTGATCAAGCGGCGGCAAAGAATATTTATCAAGAATCGGTTTCGGTGATCGATCGGATTGCCGACAAGGATGTGATTCACAAAAATAAGGCGGCGCGTCATAAGAGCCGGCTGTCGGCGCAGATCAAAGCGCTTGCAGGCTGATTTTTGACGCTTGAAGCGCATTTGGAATCGTTATAAACGGCGTCTATAGACGCCGTTTTGTTTTTCTGTCTAACGAGGCAGAAAAATGGAGTGGATATATGTATCAGAATATGTGCTGTTGGGCGTATTGCAGCGCAGGCATGATGTACAAGCCCTAGTTTTTCCCTTAGAATCCCTTTCCTGCTGGAAAATTCTTCCAGCAGATTTTTTCGATTTCAGCAGAATATGCGGTTGCGTGGTTTTGGTTTTGTAATCTTTCCGGCGGCGCGAGCCGCCGTTTCATTTTAAGCGTCCGCTATTGAGCGGAGCGGAATATCAGGAGACGTTGATGTCCCATGTGATGAATACATACGCTCGTTTGCCGGTAGCATTGAGCCACGGTGAAGGGAGCTGGGTCACTGATACTGAAGGGAAGCTCTACCTGGACGCACTGGCCGGGATTGCCGTGTCGACACTCGGCCATAACCATCCCGACCTAATCATGGCTATTTCCGCACAGGCTGGCCGTTTACTACATAGTTCCAATATATACCGCATGCCGCAACAGGAGCAGCTGGCTGACAAGTTGGCCGTGCTATCAGGCATGCAGGAAGTATTTTTCTGCAATTCTGGCTGTGAGGCCAATGAGGCGGCAATCAAGCTGGCCCGTTTTTATGGACACCGGCGTGGCGTTGATGAACCGCAGATTATCGTCATGGAAAAAGCTTTTCATGGACGTACATTGGCGACTTTGTCGGCAACCGGAAACCGTAAGGCGCAGGCGGGATTCGAGCCGCTCGTCCCCGGTTTTATCCGCGCGCCATTCAACGATCTGGCTGCCGTCCATGCGCTTGCCGAACAGAATCCATCGATTGTCGCCGTCATGATCGAGGTCGTGCAAGGCGAGGGGGGCGTGCACATGGCGGATATCGAGTATCTGCGCGCTTTGCGCACCTTATGCGATGAACGCGGCTGGTTGCTGATTTGCGATGAAGTGCAGTGCGGTATGGGGCGCACCGGTACCTGGTTCGCTTTTCAGCATGCTGGCATCGTACCCGATGTCGCCACGCTGGCCAAAGGTTTGGCCGGTGGCGTACCAATTGGCGCCTGTCTGGCGGCGGGCAAGGCAGTGGGGTTGTTCGGGCCAGGTAACCACGGCTCGACTTTTGGCGGCAACCAGTTGGCAACGACCGCGGCATTGACGGTGCTGAACGTCGTCGAGCGTGATGGCCTGATGGGTAATGCGATCCGACAAGGGGCGCTGATTCGCAATGGCCTGGGCGCCGCGCTGGCGGAGGTCCGTGGGGTTGTCGATATCCGCGGCCAGGGGCTGATGATTGGTATCGAACTCGATCGGCCATGCGCCGAGCTGATGACACGTGCGCTGTCGATTGGGTTGCTCATCAATGTAACGGCCGAAAAGGTAATTCGTTTGCTGCCGCCGCTGACGTTTTCCGAAGAAGAGTCGAAGGAGCTGGTTGCCCGTCTCGCAGAATTGATCCACGACTTTCTGAAGATTTAATCGGAGTTGACGATGACAACCGGCAATTCGACTTCCGCCGTCAAGCATTTTCTGCAATTCAAGGATTTTACACGCGAAGAATTTTCCTACCTGTTTGAGCGGACGCGCTGGATCAAAGCGCAGTTCAAGGGGTATCAGCGCTATTGGCCGCTGGCCGACCGTACGCTAGTCATGATTTTCGAGAAAGCGAGCACGCGTACACGCCTGTCGTTCGAGGCGGGGATGCAGCAGCTTGGCGGCAATGCCATTTACCTCAATACCCGTGACTCGCAACTGGGACGTGGTGAGCCGGTGGAAGATGCTGCCCAGGTCATGTCGAGAATGTGCGATCTGATCATGATCCGGACATTTGAGCAGCGTATCGTCGAACGTCTGGCCTCTGCGTCACGGGTGCCGGTTATCAACGGACTGACCAACGAATTTCACCCGTGCCAGATCATGGCCGATATTTACACCTACATCGAACAGCGTGGGCCGATACAGGGCAAAACCGTGTGCTGGATCGGCGACTCGAACAATATGTGCTACACCTGGCTACAGGCGGCAGAAACGCTGGATTTCAAGGTCAATGTCTCGACCCCGCCAGGTTACGAAATCAAGCCTGAACTGGCCGGTTTAAAGAATACCGGTCATTTCGAATGTTTTTCCGATCCGCTGGCGGCTGCGCGGGGCGCCGACATCGTGACGACGGATGTATGGACATCGATGGGCTTTGAGGTAGAAAACGAGGCCAGATTGCACGATTTTGCCAATTGGCGGGTAGATGCCGCCATGATGCGTCTTGCCAGGCCGGACGCGATCTTCCTGCACTGTTTGCCGGCACATCGTGGTGAAGAGGTGACAGCGGAAGTCATTGATGGCGCGCAGAGCCGTGTTTGGGACGAGGCCGAAAACCGGCTGCATGTGCAAAAAGCATTGATGGAGTACCTGGTGCTTGGCCGCGTCTGAGTGCCCCAGAATTTGCATGATGGATTGGTAGATTGAGAGTTCGTGACGCAGCCGGATAAAGCTGCATTTGTAAAATACGCAAGCATGGAGCAATGGAAATGAGCGATATCAAAAAAGTGGTTCTCGCCTATTCAGGCGGCCTTGACACCTCGGTCATCCTCAAATGGTTGCAGGATGTTTACCAGTGCGAAGTCGTTACCTTTACGGCGGATCTCGGCCAGAACGAAGAGCTGGAACCGGCGCGTGCCAAGGCATTGAAGCTGGGCATCAAGCCGGAAAACATCCATATCGAAGATCTCTGCGAAGAATTCGTGCGCGACTACGTTTTTCCGATGTTCCGCGCCAACGCGGTCTATGAAGGCGAATACCTGCTGGGCACGTCTATTGCGCGGCCGCTGATCGCCAAACGCATGGTTGAAATCGCCAAACAGACCGGCGCGCAGGCGGTCTGCCATGGCGCGACGGGCAAAGGCAACGATCAGGTGCGTTTCGAGCTGGGTGCGTATGCGCTTAACCCGAACATCAAGATCATCGCTCCGTGGCGTGAGTGGGATCTGCTCTCGCGTGAGAAGCTGCTGGCTTATGCGGAAAAGCATGGCATTCCGATCGAGATGAAGCATAAACAGGGCGGTTCCCCCTATTCGATGGATGCGAATATGCTGCACATCAGTTACGAAGGCCGCCATCTCGAAGATCCGTCGGCGGAGGCTGAAGCGTCGATGTGGCGCTGGACGGTCTCTCCGGAAGCCGCGCCCGACAAGGCGGAATACGTTGACCTGGAATTTGCTAAAGGCGATCTCGTCGCCATCAATGGTGAGCGTATGAGTGCCGATAAACTGCTGCGCAAGCTCAATGAGCTTGGCGGCAAACACGGCATCGGTCGGCTCGATCTCGTTGAGAACCGCTATGTCGGCATGAAATCGCGCGGCTGTTATGAAACGCCGGGCGGCACGATTCTGTTGAAAGCGCATCGCGCTATGGAATCGATCACGCTTGATCGAGAAGTTGCACACCTTAAGGATGATCTGATGCCCCGTTACGCCAGCCTGATTTACAACGGCTACTGGTGGGCGCCGGAGCGTATTGCCCTGCAGGCGCTGATCGACCACACGCAGCAAAATGTCAACGGCTGGGTGCGCCTCAAACTGTATAAAGGCAACGTCGTCGTCGTCGGCCGGGATTCGAAGACTGACTCGCTGTTCGATCCTACCATCGCCACCTTCGAGGATGATGCGGGTGCGTTCGACCAGAAAGATGCGGGTGGCTTTATCAAGCTCAACGCATTGCGCATGCGCATCGCTGCCAACCACAGGGCGCGCAAGGGCTGATCGAAGGATTGCCGCGTTGTTTGCTTTCCCCCGCGACGCCGCCTTCCGGGGCGGCGTCTTGCGTAGACTGCCAAGGTATTCCCGTCCGTGCTGGAGCAATTCATCCGATGATTTCACGGGCTGAACGGCTGATGTGAGCGGCCAGATGCCGATTTATTCGAGGAGCCAGTAAAAATGCCGAGTTTTGATTTTTCTTCCGAAGTCGATATGGTTGCACTGAAAAATGCGCTCGATGTCGTCAGTCGCCAAATCGATGCGCGTTACGATTTCAAAGGCACATCGGCCAAAGTCGAACTCAACGACAAGGATAAGCTCATTACCTTGTTTGGCGATTCCGAATTCCAGCTGGGGCAGATCAAGGACATTCTGTTTCCGGCGATGGAAAAAAAGGAAAAGGAAAGCGTCAAACGGCTTGACCCGCAAGCCGTACAGAAAATTTCCGGCAACAAGGTCAAGCAGGAACTGAAGGTCAAAATCGGCATCGAGACTGAGCTGGCGAAGAAAATCGTCAAGATGGTCAAGGAAGCCAAGCTCAAGGTTCAGGCCACGATCCAGGGCGATGCCGTGCGCGTTTCCGGCGCCAAGCGTGACGATTTGCAGTCGTGCATTGCGCTGGTGACCAAAACCATTACCGATTACCCGATCAAGGCGGGCAATTTCCGTGATTGAGTCTGTGCCACAATCTGCGGCGGATGCTCTCGTGCAGTACCCGCCGCAGCTGCCTGGGTAACGTCTCCTTTGACCGCCATTTCCCGCATCCCCGATCACGCCGCCGATCCGCAGATACCGGCGGAACGGGAAAATAGGGCGCCGGGTGCGTTATCCCCAGGTGCGTTATCCCTATCCTGGGCGGAGGAATTGCGCCGGGTTTCCAGCGCGGTGAGCAAAACAAACCTGCGTGTTGCACCCGGCCATCAGCGGATTTTTTACCTGTTGCATTGGCGGACGAACAGCCGGAAAAATCTCCAGGCATTCGGTGTATCGCTGCGCAAGGGACGCGATCCGGACAATGCCGAAGAATGGTGGGATCTTGAATCGGCGCTGCGCAGACGGCCGCCTTATGTCAGCGACGAAGATCACCAGATCATCGCCCTGCTGCTGGCGGCGCAGGGGCGCAGCAACGGATTGCGCGCCTTCAGTCTGGAAGCGCCACAGAGCGCGGAAATTCTGCGGCGAATGGCGCGTACCGGGCGCTTGTGTCCGGCGTCGGATCTGTCGCCGCTGACACTGGCCGGCGCCCGCCCGGCGGCCTTGCTCTGGCAGCGTGGGCGCGACGGCTTGCAGCACCCCCTGTTGCAGGTATCGCCGTCGGCTGACCTGATCATCCCGTTGTCGCCGCCGTGGTACATCGACCTTGAGGCCGGCGTCATTGGAGAGATCGGGCTTTCCGGGCCGCGGGAAACCCTGACTTTGCTGCTGTCTTCCCCCGGATTATCGGAACGTGAGGCGGCTCGGATCCGCACTGCGCTTGGCGAGAGCGGAAGTAACCTGCGTTTGCCCGCCATTGATGCGGCGGTATTGCGGCAGATCCGCAGCGCGCCGGTGGCCTTATTGCGCCTGTACTCGATCACGACCCATGGCAATACGGCCTGGCGCGCTTACCAGGTGCAGGATGGGCGTGACCTGTTTGACCTGGCCGAGCCGATTTTCCGTTACGAAGATGCCGAGGTTCGTCCCGGCGATGTGGATGATTTTTGCTGCCTGCCGGATGGCGAGGCTGTGCATGTTGTCAGGCGCCCCGAACAGGAACGCGCGCTGCTGGCGCATCTGCACCGGGCAGGGCTGCAAGCCGTGCCCGACGGCGTGCTGCGTGCCTTTGGCAGTCCGCCGGACGGTGTCTATGGCCTGGCCCGGGAGGAAGACTGGCCGGCCTTCATGCGACAGAAACTGGCGGAATTGCGGGACGCCGGGTGGCAGATCGAGTTCGACAGCGATTTTCGCCATCATTTTGTTGAGGTTGATGCCTGGGATGCGGCACTGATCGACGCGGGGAACGACTGGTTCGATCTCGACATGGGCATCGTTGTCGAAGGCGAGCGCGTGCCTCTGGCGCCGCTGCTGGCGGCCTTGTTCCGGCGCGATGGGCGTTGGCGGGACATCGTTCAGGTCAACGGCATCGACGATGCCGAATTCGTTGAGCTGAGGATGCCCGATCTGCGCCGCGTGCGCGTGCCGGCGGCGCGCCTGAAGCCCCTGGCATTGGCGCTGGTCGATCTTTTTGACCGATTGCCGGAAGGCCCCCATCTGCGCATTTCACGTTTTGATGCGCCGCGTTTGCGCGAATTCAGTGATCCGCGGCGCTGGCAGTTCAATGGACAGCGCGACGTGCTGGCCCTGGCCGATCGTCTGCGTTCGGCGCAGGGCATCGGTGACATCGAGCCGCCGCGCGGCTTGGCGCTTGATCTGCGCCGCTATCAGCGGGAAGGCCTGGCCTGGCTGCAGTTTCTGCGCGAGCAGAATCTGGCGGGCATTCTGGCGGACGATATGGGGCTGGGCAAAACGGCGCAGGCACTCGCCCATCTCTTGCTGGAAAAAGAGTCCGGCCGCCTTGATCGGCCGGCGCTGGTTGTACTGCCCACCTCGTTGATTTTCAATTGGCGCAACGAAGCGATGCGCTTTGCCCCGGGGCTGTCGGTACTTTCCCTGCATGGCGCCGAGCGGAAAGCGCGGTTTGCCGAAATCGCCGATCATGATGTCGTCTTGACAACCTATCCGCTGCTCTGGCGCGATGCCGATGCACTGACGCGCCATCCTTATCATCTGCTCATTCTCGACGAGGCGCAGACGGTCAAGAACGCCCGCAGCCGCAGCGCCGAGATTGTCCGCCGTATCGAGGCGCGGCACCGTCTTTGCCTGACGGGAACGCCGCTGGAAAACCATCTTGGCGAACTGTGGAGTCAGTTTGATTTTTTGCTGCCGGGGTTTCTTGGCAGCCGCAGCAATTTCACGCGCTACTGGCGGACGCCGATCGAGAAAATGGAAAACAGGCCGCGCCGTGACCTGCTGGCGCGCCGGGTGCGGCCATTCATCCTGCGACGCCGCAAGGAAGACGTGGCGCGAGAACTGCCGCCGAAGACCGAGATTGTGCGCAAAGTGTCGTTGAGCGGCGGGCAGCGCGATCTCTATGAAACGGTGCGTGTCGCCATGGACGCGGCGGTGCGCGAAGAAGTATTCAGCAAAGGCTTCGGGCACAGTCAAATCGTGATTCTTGATGCCTTGCTCAAACTACGCCAGGTCTGCTGCGACCCGCGCCTGGTCAGGCTGCCGCTGGCGCAGCGCGTCAAAGAGCGCGCCAAGCTGGAGCTGCTGATGACCCTGTTGCCCGGGCTGATCGAGGAAGGGCGGCGTATTCTGGTGTTTTCGCAATTCACGCAGATGCTGGCGCTGATCGAAGCTGCGCTCAGGCAGAAAAGTCTCGACTACGCGCTGCTGACGGGGGATACGAAAGACCGCGAAACGCCGGTGCGCCGTTTCCAGTCGGGAGAGGTGCCGGTATTTCTGATCAGTCTCAAGGCCGGTGGTATTGGCCTGAACCTGACGGCGGCGGATACGGTCATCCATTTCGATCCCTGGTGGAACCCGGCGGCTGAAAACCAGGCGACCGACCGGGCGCACCGAATTGGCCAGGACAAGCCGGTTTTTGTCTACAAACTGATTGTTGCCGGCAGTATCGAGGAAAAAATTCTGGCACTGCAAGAACGCAAGGCCAATCTGGCCGACGGCATTCTCTCGGATGATCGCGCCGTCCGCTTCAAATTTGGCGAGGAAGACGTCGCCGCGCTTTTCGCGCCGCTGCCGTCCTGATGCGCTGAATCCCTTTATTTATAAGGGTTCCAGAGGCAACCGCCCGCAAACGCCCTATCCACGTGGGGTTCAGAGGGGCACCCTGATCACCTTACACAACGGCTCGACTTTACCAAAATACTGTGTTGGCTTGCCTTGTCTTTTGGCAAAGCCAAGCCGCTATATTTTGAGCGTCTCAAATATGGGTGCGCTGAACCCCGCGTAAATAGGGCGTTTCAGAGAATTTGCCCGTAAACTCCTTGTATTTAGGGCATCTCCGGGGGGTTGCCCTGAATCCCTTTATTGATAAGGGTTTCAGAGGTACCTACCAGAAACGCCCAATCTACGAGGGCTTCCGGGCATGCCCCTTCGCGCATTCGATCATTCCGAAGCACCCAAAGCCCCCTTAGGCGCAGCCGCAGGCGCGGGGCAGCTTGGCGGAATCAAGGGCTTGATTGTCTGAGCGTGAGCGAGTTAATCAAGCCCGCCGTCAAGCAAACCCGCGACAAGGGGTTTTCTGCGCCTCGGGGTCGCGTTTCTTTGCTGACTTTCTTTGGCGAGGCAAAGAAAGTCAGCGGGGCGCGCTGCCGCTCAGCGCAACGGCATTAAGAGGAGTTCCGTGGGTGAAAGTTGGCGCGCATGCTTTAGTAATTCTTGTTTTTTAGTTTCAGGACACCTGCCCGACAGCCCGTGTATTTAGGGCATTTCAGCGCACATGCCCTGTTTACGCGGGTTTCCGGGCGTCCCTTCTGAAACGCCCTGTTTACAAGGACCTCCGGGCAGGTGTTTTATGCTGATAAGGCGCGATGGAGCGAGAGCAACATGCCCGCCGTGGCGCCCCAGATAAAACGCTGGCCGTAGGGAATGGCGAAAAACCGGCGCGAGGCGCCACCGTTGCGAACGACGAATTCACGATGGTTGGCGGCATCCATCAGAAACGCCAGCGGCGCCTCAAAGGTATCGGCAACTTCGAACGCATCAAGTGTCAGGGCAAAGGGCGGCGTGACGAAGGCGACGACGGGCGTCACCCGGTATCCCGTAATCGTGTGATAGTCGGGAAGATAGCCGATCACCTCGACATGCCGCGATGGCAGGCCGATTTCCTCGCGTGCTTCGCGCAATGCGGTCGCTGCCGGCGAATCATCTTCCGGCTCGGCGCGCCCGCCGGGAAAGCTGATCTGACTGGGATGATCGCGCAAATGATCGGTGCGCTGCGTAAACAGAACCGCAAGCCCCGTTTCACGCAGAACCAGCGGAACGAGCACTGCAGCGGCAATTTGGCCATCTCCGGCGCGGCCTTCATCGCCAAATGCCGTGGCCGCCACCGGCGCCGGCGAGAGCGCCCGCGCCAGACGCTGGCGCTCAGCGGCAAATGCATTTTGTTCAGGCATTTTGGCCATCATGTACTTATGTACGTTATGCGCGTGCGGAAGACCGGCGCATTGCTAGTAATTCTTCCTGAGCGTCATGGTATCGCCATTGCGCTGCATTTCCATCCGGTTCAGAAAACTCATGCCGAGCAGCACCATCGGCATATCCTGCGAATGCACCGTGGCTTCGACATCGTTGAGTACGATGTCGCCGACCCGCACGCTATGCAGGCGCACGCGCGAAACTTCCGCAACGCCGTTGGCCGTTTGGGCAAACCCTTTTTCCCCCCGCGTCGGATCGACCCCCGCGCGGCGCGCATCGGATGCGCCCATGGCGACCGTCGACGCGCCGGTATCGACCAGGAAGCGCATACTCGCACCGTTGATACTGCCCGTCGTCAGAAAATGGCCGCGCCCGTCCGCGGTCAGCACGGTCGTCGCCCGCCCGCCCGCCGTGGCGCGTACGGTAACGTTCTGCCCGATACGCAAGACCCGCTTTTTACCGTCGACCTCGATCGTTGCCGTATCGCCGCCCGCCGCCAGTACCTTGACCCCATCGGCCGTTTTACCGCCTACGGCCACTGTGCGCGGGGCGCCGCCATTGATGGTCAGCAGCGCCTTGCCGGGGAAAATGCCGACCAGACCGACATCCGCCGCCGATGACGGCATGGCAAAAACGCCCCCGTACAGGCCAATTCCGCATACAAGGCACGCGCGCACAGCACGGAAAATATGACCGCGAAAACTCATGACTCCCCCTGAGTAGTGAAATTTACTTTTATTTCTTGTGCCGGACGACGACACACTGATAAACGCCTGCAAAAATGCTCCGCTTTTCCCAGACATAGCGCTCAGGATGCTCGGCATAGTGACTGATTTCGTGATCCCACATCGCCTCTGCAAACGGCTCCAACAGGCGATTGACGACCTTGAGGATATAGCGAATCGGCTGCCATTTTGCCGGATTGGCGTAATCGACGAAAACCAGTTTGCCTCCCTCCGGCATTTGCCGCAGCATGTTATTCACAATCTCATGTTTTTTCTCATCCGGCACCTCGTGCAGCAGGAAAAAGCTGCAAATCAGATCATAGTGCTGCCCCTGACCGTCAAACGAGGCCGCATCGGCGCGCATTACTTTCGCCCACGGCGCATTGGCCAGTTTTTGCTTGGCATGCTCGATCTGCACCGGCGTGACATCGGTCAGGAAGAAAAGCCCCTGCGGGCCGACCTTTTCGGCCGCTCGCCGAACCAGGTCGCCATAAACGTGCGCCACCTGCCAGACGCGCATACCCGGTTCGATTTCGTTCAAATACATGCGCATCAAGCGCTGGTCATTGAAAAACAACAAGACGCGGACCACCCAGTTGTGATCGAGCGCGCGCACCCATTTAGGATCCACATACGCCCAGTCATAGACTTCGACCATGTAGTCGGGAACGCCGTCGTAATACGGATCGACGGGCGCGGACGGCAAATTATCAGTCATGATTGCAATCTCGGAATACAAAATGTGCGGTGCAAAATCGCGGGTAAAACAGGGCGATTCGGGCGCACAACACGGAAAAACCGGCGCCGGGGATCCCGTAAATAAACAAAATACGATGCGCCGGGGAAGAAGTGATTATCCTTGCCGCTATCAGCCAGGTCAAACACTTGCAGCAAAATTGCCGATTCCCGGAAAATTTTATGCCGCCGCGCCCGCTCTCTGCGTGTCCTCTGGAGTCCGCGTGGATTGGGCGTTTGCGGACAGGCGCCTCTAAACCCCTTATAAATAAAGGGCTGGCGGGCAGGGCGCCCGGAGATGCCCTGTTTACGCGGGGTTCAAAGCCCCCCCTCTGAAACGCCCTAAATACGTGGGCTAGCGGGCAGGTGCCCTGAGACACTTTAAATATAGGAATTGAATTGCCAAGGCCTGCGCGCTGACTTCCACCCACGGAACTCCTCTTGATGCCGTTGCGCTGAGCGGCAGCGCGCCCCGCTGACTTTCCTACCTTCTTTCTTTATCTCGCCAAAGAAAGTCAGCAAAGAAAGGCGACCCCAGGCGCAGAAAACTCCTTGTCGCGAGTTTGCTTGGCGGCGGGCTTGATAACTCGCTCACGCTCAGACAATCAAGCCCGTGTTCCCGCCAAGCCGTCCCGCGCCTGCGGCTGCGCCTAAGGGGTTTCTGGCTGCTTCGTTGTTACCGTATGCGCGAAGGGATATACCCGGAAGCTCGCGTGGATAGAGCATTTCCCAATACCCCGTCTGAATCCCCCGTAGATAGGGCGTTTCCGGGCAGGTGCCTCTGAAACCCTTATAAATAGGGCGCTTTCGAGTAGGGTGCTTTGGGATGCCCTGTTTACGCGGGTTTACGAGCATCCTCCTCTGAAATGCCCTAAATACACGGGGTTCAGGGCGTCCATATTTGAGACACTCAAAACATAGCGGCTTAACTTTGCCAAAAGACAAGGCGGCGAGCCGCAGGCAGTACGAGTACGGCAAGGCGAGCCAACGCCGTATTTTGGCGAAGGAAGCCGCTATGGCTTGACTTTGCAAAAGACAAGGCGGCAGGCAGCAGGCAGTAGGCAGACCACTCAGTACGGCAAGGCCCGGCCAACACAGCAACGCCGTCTTTTGGCAAAGGAAGTCACTATCAATAGAGTAAAAAGGGTGCGCGTTCTTCCAGCCATTCCGTTTCATCGTGCCGTGCCATTGCGTCGAGGTCTTCCGGTCTCGTCTGCGGGTCGTCCACCCATTCCCGTAATAACGGGCTGCCGTTGATCAGGTCGATGGCCAGTCGGTCGTGTTCGTATTCGTAGGGAAAGTCGCGCCAGAGCGGGTAGTCGGGATCGCGGCGGCGAATGGCCTTGAAAGCAAGCGCCTGGAGCCGCCATGGACGAAACTCGCTGTGTTGGTAAGCGCCGTCATCGACATGAATCTGGATGCCGTGACACAGCGTGCCGGCGTGTTTGTGGAAAGTCGGCTCGAACCAGCAAGGCCGCAGACGGCAGCCTGTCAGCCAGTGCGGCGCCAGACGGTGCATTTCGTCAAGTAGCGCCTCTGCGTCAATGTCCGGCGCGCCGAAAAGCTCGAGTGGCCGCGTTGTGCCGCGTCCTTCCGAAAGCGTTGTGCCTTCGAGCATGACGGTGCCCGCGTAGCAGCGCGCCATGGATAGGTTGGGCGCATTCGGGCTGGGATTGATCCAGGCGCGTTCGCCAAGCGGCCAGCCAAAACCCGGCGCTTGCCCAGGCTGCCAGCCGTCCAGCGTAATGATTTCACAGTCGAGATCGAGCCGGCCGTCGGCGATAAACCAGCGCGCCAGTTCGCCCGGCGTCAGGCCGTGACGCATCGGGAGATGACCTGCGCCGACAAAGCTTTCCCATCCCGGCCGCAGTTTCAGGCCTTCGACGCAGCGGCCGACCGGATTGGGACGGTCGAGAATCCAGATGGTTTTGTGGTGTTCGGCGGCGGCTTCCAGCAGGTAGCGTAGCGTGGTAATGAAGGTGTAGATGCGGCAGCCAAGATCCTGCAAGTCAATCAGCAGAACATCGAAGGTGTCGAGCATCGCCGGCGTCGGGCGGCGCACCGTGCCATACAGGCTGAAAACGGGGATGCCGTGGCGCGGGTCGATAAAATCGGCCGATTCGACCATATTGTCTTGCTTGTCGCCGCGCAGCCCATGTTGCGGGCCAAAAGCGGCAGTAAAATGCAGCTCCCCCAGCGCGGCGAGCACGTCGAGCGCATGCTGCAGGCAGGCGTCCGTCGAAGCAGGGTGCGCCAGCAGGCCCAGGCGCTTGCCCGCCAGTCGGCGGCGTAGGGCAGATTCAGAAAGGAGGCGGTCAAGGCCGAAGCGTGTCGTCATGGCGCAGTATTCTCGTGTCTTACAGAACGTGCGGGTGAAGGCGCCAGCCTGAGAACCCAGGCGCGGCGGTCGTGAAAATCAGGGCGTTCGGCAGGATGGCGCAGCGCCCAGTAACTCAATGGCGGGGTGCCCGGCGTGCGCCTATCGGCGCGGGTTTCAACGATGGCACTCAAGCTAATAGCCAGCGTTTTGCCGCATAGCCCGGAGGGCAGCAGGCCAGGTCGTAGGACGGCGCTCAGTTGCAGGCAATTCGGCAAGGTGCGCAGCGTAATTTCCGGGGCAGGCGGGTTCGCCCTGTCCGCCCAACTATCCGCCGCCTTATCCGCCACCCTGTCTGGCTGGCGGTAAGCGGTAAAGGCATAAACCGCCCAGCGTCCATTCGGAGAGAAATTGAACTCATGGTAGGCAGTTTCACCCACCACTGAAATGAAAGCCTCGAAACAGGTATGTTGCCAAAGATGATCGGCGCGTATGCTCGGCCCGGCGGAGGGAATTTGCATGGCTGACAGATCGCCAAATAGGTCGAATGAAAAATGCAGTTCGCCATTCGCTGCATATTTTGCCGAGGCCGTCAGTGATTGAACGGACGGATCGGGCGTTGTAGGATGGCAGTGGAGCGGGATTTGCATGGAGAATGCCGTCTGGACGCGAATTTTTCTGGCGGAGATTTTAATCTGTCTTGCTGCCGAAAACAGTTTGACATTACAGCAATTACTGTAGAAACAGTCGATTGATGTTTGTTTATACAATACTATTTGACAGTGTTGTTCAGGTCGAACATACTTGCGAAACTAGTTTGGTGTCATTCCGTCAAAGTCGTTTGACTTATCCGAGGCGTCGGGGCAAAAAACGGCGGAGCCGCCCAAAGTACGACGAGCGCATCAGGTCGCATAAATCGTTTAAATGAATCACTATTCAAGCAGAAAACAGTGCCGCATAGTTTTGCCGGCAAGGAGGAATTAATGGCTTTCCTGAATATAAAGAAAGCGCTATTTGCCAAAAAAGATGAGGATATACAGGCGGCGGATTTCAAGAAAAATAGAAGGGTCAATACCGCCGATCCGGTTCTTGCCTCCGGGCGGCGTGCCGGGCAGACGGAGGAGGTCGCTCAGGAAAAACAATTACCGATCATTGGAAAATATCCTTATCCGAAGCAGAAAAAAATATTGTTTGTTTCGGCCACGGTGATTGGCGCGCTCTTTTTTATATTTTTTGTCGTGACATTTCTCTTTCTCGGACACAATGCAAGGATGCATTCGATCGTTACGGAAATGCAGATGCTGTCCCAGCGCATGGTTATTGCCTCCAACGCTGGCATGAAGGGCGATGAACGCGGCTTTGATGATGTCAATGAGTATATGGAGCGGTTCAGGTCCAATATTCTGGCCGTAGAAAACGAGAGTGCCTTGTGGCTGAACAATACGCGAGAGAAGGCCAATATTCTTTCCCGGCTGCAAAACCTGTGGCGCGATAACTTCGGTGAAGCCAATCGAGCCAATATGCAGCATGTGCTGGAGCAAAGAAAACAACTGGTCAGTATTGGCCAGAGCATTTCGGAAGTCGTAAAAAATGATAGTGAGGTAGAAAAGCTCATTTCGACCATCAATCGTGACTTGTCGATTTATGAGGAAGACAAGCGTGCTGTCAACTATTTTGGGCAGTTGGGGCCGCTGTATTCGCGTATGTCGAAAGCCGTTGGCATGCTGATGTCCGGTAATGTTTCGGCGCGCGCCGAGTATGCCGTGTTGGAACCGGATGTCAGAAAGTGGCTGCAAGTTGTCAGAGCCCTGAGGGAAGGCGACGCCTCCGCCGGTGTTCCGCCTTTTCGTTCTCCCGCCCTGTTGAATGCGCTTGCTTTGCTTGACCGGGTGGCGAGTCCCCTGTCGAAAATTACCGCAGAGTTACGTACTTCAAGCGCGGCGCTCGATAATGCTTATCTCGCCAATCGTCTGCTAGTTCAGGATTCCCGTTCCGTAGCGGATATCATCGGCGAGCTGGCCAGTTTTTATAGCAACCGCGGGCATGTGGCGACACTCGGCCCATTTTTGTTTGCGCTGGTCATCGTCGGCTTGCTGACGCTGTATTGCCTTGTCCGTGTTCTTAATCAGGAATCGCGACAGAAACACCTGCAATCCGAGACCGAAAGCCAAAAAAACCAGGCCGCCATTTTGCGTTTGTTGACGGAAATGGAGGGTATTGCCGACGGTAATCTCACCATGCGTGCTATGGTGACGGAGGATCTGACCGGGGCTATTGCCGACTCGATCAACTATACGGTCGATGAATTGCGCTCGCTGATTCTGGAAATCAACCGTTCTGCCGAACAGGTGACGCTGGTCAGCGGAAGAGCGCACGAGGTCTCGGATCAACTGTTGCGCGCCGCAGGAAAGCAGTCCGAAGAAATTGAAAACACCAACCAGGCCGTGCGCATGATCGTGCAGTCCGTACAGGGCGTGGCCGGGTCAGCGACACGGTCATCGAAGGTTGCGCAGGCTTCGCTATCGGCTGCCGAGCGCGGCGTGGTCGCGGTCAATAACCAGATCCGGGGCATGAACGAGATTCGGGAGCAGATCCAGGAGACCTCGAAGCGGATCAAGCGTCTGGGCGAGTCTTCGCAGGAAATCGGCGAAATCGTCGAGCTGATCTCGGATATTACCGAGCAGACCAACGTTCTGGCGTTGAACGCCGCGATTCAGGCGGCGGCGGCGGGAGAGGCCGGGCGCGGCTTCTCCGTTGTTGCCGAGGAAGTGCAGCGTCTGGCCGAGCGCTCGGGCGAGGCGACCAAACAGATTGCCGCCATCGTCAAAACCATTCAGTCCGATACGCAGGACGCCGTGGCTGCAATGGAACTTTCGACGCAGGGTGTGGTTGAGGGCGCGAAACTTTCCGACGCTGCGGGTTCTGTGCTATCGGAAATTGGCCGGATTTCGCACGAACTGGCGCGCCTCATCGAGTCGATTACGCACGAGACGGAAGACCAGAGTCTGTTGGCCGAGCGTGTCAATGCGTCCATGCGCGATATTCTCTCAATCACTGAGCAGACGATGCGGGGGACTCGTTCTTCGGCCGAGGCGATTGCTCAGCTGGCCGGTTTTGCTGCTGGCCTGAAGAGCGCGGTGGCGCGTTTCAAGGTATAAAGCCAAAGGTTTTCTCTGCGTGATTTTACGGGCCGCCTGCGGGCGGCCTTTTTTTGTCTCCTGCCTGAAATTTGGTTTTTGCGCGCGAGTTCCTTTTCAGATTCTGTCCGAGCTAACGCCCTGGCCGTTTTTTAGGCGATCCGGCAACGCCATAACGGGGCGGGAGAAGACGGATTTGAACGGGGGTGGCCTTCCATTCACGAAATGCGTCGATAAAAATATTGTTGCGGATTTTCAGCCGGCTACGTCTACCAATTTCGTCATCCGGACGAACTTTCAGCTATATCGCAACGAATCGAAAGTTACCGCATTTGTCACCGCTATCATGCCACCGTGCTTCCACATAACGACCGCCATGTCACCACAGAGTTACTACGTTCATGGCGCATTGTGCACTTCCATACAGTTATTTTGTCGTTAGAATATTTTTCGTATAAACGCTTACACTTTCATTTCTGATGGCTACTTCTTCGCCAACCATATGAATACTCTTACTTACTCTGGCACGGAAGCAGGAAAGTCTCTCTCAGTCTCTCCGCTACGTATTACCGACACAGCTTTTGTTGTAGCTGTTCCATCGCTTCCACATGGCGCACGACCCATTATCGACGATCAGTCTAGCACATGCGTGGGCTTCATCCATGAAAACACGAAAAATATCTGGCATATTTTTGACGTATCTGGTCAGTGCGTCGGGATCAAGGAAGCTCCGTTAGAAACGCCCCTCATTGATCCATATGACTTGATTTTGATAGGTCCTGCGGTAGTGAAGTTCATACGCGCTGGATTCAGTGCGGTCGCCCGACTCGCAACCGGGCGCGCAGCGTTCTCCACCACATCAGAGATTACAAGCAGGATATTTCCGCTTCTGCGCAGTAGATTGCAAGGCTTGTCAGTAAAGCAATTGCAGTTTACCGAGACAACGGCCAAGCACATGGCGAATCCCGGACGATTTGTGCCTATCCATATCCTCCACTTGGCGATCAAGTATGGAAAGCGAATGCCCGACCCACAGAAGATGGCGGGTATATTTCGATATGAAATCCAGATGTCCCGTTTTGTGAAGAGGGGCGCAACCTTTGTTCGAGAGCAAAAAACGTTGGAAGTTGTTGTGCGAGAGTCCGACTGGACAATTCTCCATTTTATGTACTATTGACAAATGCTAACCATTGATACAGATGACTTTCGGCTTCAAATAGAGCCTGTTTCTACGCGACGCGAGGAACCGGGAGGGCCATATCTTGAATGGATCGACGTACGCATCAGCCTAACAGTGCCAGGCATTCAGGCGGAAGGGCAATGGAGTGTCATGCCTGATGAGTTGCGGAATTTTCAGCAACAGATTCAATCCATGCAAGCACAGCTTCAACCAGGGCAACGAGCGGAGTTAACAGGTGTTGAGTCCGGGTTTGAGCTGATCTTACGAACACTTGATCGAGGTGTAATCCTAGGTGATTGGCGTTTCCAGCCAGTACCACCCGATGGAGCATGCATCACTGGGCTTTGTGGGCTGGATCAGTCCTTTTTGTACGAACTGCTCCAAGGCATTGAATCTCTTCTCTCATTCACCAGAACGAGCAATTCGGCGTAGTCAAGGCGGATTCGCGTTTCAATATCCCGGCGCAGCGTAGCAATCATCAAGGAGAAAACGGGAACGAAGCTGACACGAAACGAGGCCGTAAAACCGAAGCAATAAGTGCGCCAGGTATCCGGCGCCGGCCATAAAGTTGAATGCGTGGGAAAGGGTGATGAAGTGCGCTCTTGCAGACCTGACCCGCGTATGGCAAAGCCATACTGGCCATGATTGCTATGTAGGCGTTTGGCTATCCTCAAACCGGCAGGGGTCGATCAATAAAAACAGTTGTACATACACCTTTGGTTGGCCTAGGATTCAAATCGCGACCATCGTTCGCCCCAGTGCTCATTGACGTTCAACCGCGGACGGGCGGGCGATGGCGCAATCTTTCCGATGTATGGCCTGTGCTTAACAATAGGAGGAGGTTTTCATGATGACTCGCAAACGTATGGTGTCGACCTTGCTGGCGTTTTTCTTCGCCCTTTTTTCGTCGCTCTCCCTAGCGCAATTTGCTGACCGGAAAATCCGCATTTCGGCGGGCGTGCCGGAGGAAAATCCGGTATCCGTTGGCGTTAAAAAGATGCAGGAAGTGCTGAACGCCAAATCGGGCGGCAAAATGAAACTGACAGGTTATTACAGCGGTATCCTGGGCGGAGACAACCAGGCGGTTCAGGCATTGCGCAGCGGCACCCAGGAAATGGTCATCACCTCAAGTTCTCCGCTGGCCGGCATGATTAAAGAATTGGGCATTTTTGATCTGCCCTTCCTGTTTGCCAATGAAAAAGAGGCCTACGCTGTGCTGGACGGCCCGGCGGGCGATTACTTCAATAAACGGCTGGAAGAATTTGGCCTGGTCAATCTGGCCTATTGGGAAAACGGCTTTCGTAACCTGACGAACAGCAAGCGCCCGGTTGGCAAGCTCGAAGACCTGGATGGGCTGAAAATCCGCGTGATGCAGAACAATATTTTTATCGACGCATTTCGTGAATGGAAGGCCAATCCCGTTCCGATGCCCAAGCAGGAACTTTATACCGCACTGGAAATGAGAGCGGTCGACGGGCAGGAAAATCCTTACATCGACATCGAAACCAACAAGATGTTCGAGGTGCAGAAATACCTGACAACCTCGCGCCATGCCTATACGCCGTGGCTGATCCTGTACAGCAAGCCGCTTTGGGACAAACTGAGCGCGGATGAACAGGCCGCGCTGCGCGAGGCCGCCATTGCGGCGCGCAAGGTTCAGCGTGAGGCCAACAAAACGCTTGATGACAAGGCGCTGGTTTCCCTCAAGCGGCAGGGCATGGTCGTGAGCGATCTGGACAAGCAGGAACGCGAAAAAATGATGGAAAAGGTCAAGCCGGTTTACGAGAAAAACCTGGCGACCTATAACAAGGAAGTGTCCGATCTGGTTTTTGGCGAACTCAAAAAAATTCGCGGCAATTGATCCGTGGGCATCATGGTGCGCCATTCATGAAATCTTTTGTTGATTTCTGGCGGACGCAAGCTTCGGCAATGATGGGCCACCGTTTTTGATGCAAGCGGGCAATCGGCTGCATGCGTCGAAGGCGGGTGCCGAAGCGCGTATTGAACGGCATAAGAGACAGCGATGAGAGACAGCGTATCGATGGCGCACCGGCGGATCTTGCGATCTTGCTGATTTTGAGGCCGTGCCGATTACAGGCATCATTCACGCAGTATGGTTTTCATGTTTTTGCCCGCGATGCCTGTCAATGGCACGGCGATTCTGGAGATTGAGCAATGAATATTGAAAAGCGTCATCTGGCGATTCTGCCCAAATGCTACGCTGCCAACAGCATTGTGGTCGACGGCGAACGTCGTATTCTGCTGGCTTCCGAAGGCGATGCGCCCTGCCTGGCCTGGCGGGGGCCGGACTATGTTGAGTCGCACACCGTCTGGGAGGGGCCGGGCGGAACGATGGCGATCGTCCCTATTCCCGGAACGCGTGGTGAATTTCTCGCCGTGCAAAAGTTCTATCGCATGTTCGACTGGGAAGAGGCCAAGGTCGTGCACGTGCGCCCTGACGGCGCGTGCGGATACAAGGTGACCGATCTGGTGCATTTGCCTTATGTGCACCGTTTCGATCTCCTGACCGTGGGCGATCGCCACTATTTCATCGCCTGTACGCTGGCAACCCAAAAAAAGTCTATCGAAGACTGGTCAAGTGCCGGAAAAATCTGGGTCGGTGAATATACCGGTCCCGAAAAACTTTCACTGGCCGTGCTGAAAGAAGGGATTACCCAGAATCATGGTTATTACCGTCTCGTGACGCCGGACGGCGTGCGGGGACTGGTGACCGGTCGGGAAGGCGCATTCGAGGTGACGCCGCCGGATGGCAAGGGACGCGGATGGACGGTCACGCAGTTCATGGATTGGCCGATCAGCGATATTTCGGCGATCGACATCGACGGTGACGGCGAGCTCGAATTTGCCACGATCGAACCATTTCATGGCACCTACTTCCGCATCTACAAACGGATCAACGGCAGCTTCCAGAAAATTTTCGAGCATCCGGAAGTGACCGAGTTTTATCACGTTGTCGTCGGCGCAAGGCTGGCGGGCGTTCCGGTCTTTATCGGTGGCTGCCGGCGCGGCAGGCAGGAGTTTTTTTATGTACGTGCCGATCCCTCGAACCCGTCGAAGCTCAAGCCGGAACTGATCGAAGCCGGCGTTGGCCCCAGCAATGTCTATGTGCTCAATGAAGCGGGGCGGGACATCATCGTCGCCGCCAATCGAGAAACGGACGAAGCTGCGTTGTATATCGTTACCCCGTAGGCGCTGTTTATGGCGGCTTCCTTTGCCAAAATTACTGCCTTGTCTTTTGGCAAAGACGAGCCGTTATGAGGCTTTTGAGGCACACTTCTGAACCCCGCGTGGATAGGGCGTTTCCGAGCAGAGGCCTCTGAAGCCATTATAAATAAAGGGCTAGCGGGCGGGGTGCCCGGAGATGGCCTAAATATAAGGGGTTTCAGGCACCTCCTCTGAAACGCCCTAAATACGTGGGCTTCAGGCCACCTATTTTTGGAGATACTCCTGCATTTCCGCCACCGCATTTTTCCAATTCTCTCCCTATCGGGGAGATATCCCGAAACCCGCGCGGATAGGGCATTCCCAGGCATCCCTTCTGAAACGCCCTAAATACGCGGGCTAGCGGGCAGGTGCCATAAAACTAAAAATAAAAATTGCTACAGCGTGCGCACTGACTTTCACCCACCGAACTCCTCTTGATGCCGTTGCGCTGTGCGGCAGCGCGCCCCGCTGACTTTCTTTGCCTCGCCAAAGAAAGTCAGCAAAGAAAGGCGACCCCGAGGCGCAGAAAACCCCTTGTCGCGGGTTGCTTGGCGGCGGGCTTGATTAACTCGCTGCGCTCAAACAATCAAGCCCTTGTTCCCGCCAAGCTTCCCCGCGCCTGCGGCTGCGCCTAAGGGGGTGTAGGGTGCTTCGTAGTGATTGAATACGCGAAAGGGAATGCCCGCAACCCCTTGTGGATAGGGTGTTTCCGGGCAGGTACCCCTGAAACGCCCTATTTATAAGGATTTCAGAGCACCCCTTTCGGAGATGCCCTAAATACGCGGGGTTCAGGGCATCCATATTTGAGACGCCCAAAATATAGCGGCTCGACTTTGCCAAAAGACAAGGCGGCGAGCCGCAGGCAGTATGAGTAATACGGCAAGGCGAGCCAACGCAGTATTTTGGCCAAGGAAGCCGTTATCTCAGGCCTCCGGCAAGATGCCTGCCTTGACCGAGGCGGCGATCAGACGGTTGGCCAGCGCGCCGAGTTCAGGCGCGCCGCGCGTGATGGATTCGGCGCGATGGCGCACCTGGCTGGCGACGACTCCGTTGGCGCGCCAGGCGCTGCCCTCGGTCAGGGCATTGTGGATCATCGGCATCAGCCGGTCGACGGCGAGCGCGTAGCGTGCTTCCGGCGTTTCTCCCGCATCAAACTCCTCCCAGAGCGTGCGGAAATCTTGCGCCTGTGCCGGCGGTAACAGCCCGAAGATGCGCTCGCAGGCGGCCTGTTCGCGTTGCCGCTGCGTGCTGATTCCCTGTGCGTCGTAGGCAAAGGTATCGCCGGCGTCGATCTCGACAAGATCGTGGATGAGCAGCATGCGCACGGCGTGGCCGACATCGATCGGCGCAGCCGCGTATTCAGCCAGTATCAGCGCCAGGAGCGCCACGTGCCAGCTGTGCTCGGCGCTGTTTTCGCGCCGGCTGCCGTCGGCCAGCGAGTTCTGGCGCAGAACGCCCTTGAGGCGGTCAATCTCGACGATGAAAGACAATTGCCGATCCAGCGCCGAAGCGTGTTCGTCCAAAGGTGGCAGGATGGCCGGTGATTTGGGATGCGTCATGGTGTAGGGATTTTGTAGGATGCAGGGGAAGTCTTGTCCTGATATTCGCACAGGTCGGCGATGAGGCAGCGCCAGCACTCCGGCCGGCGCGCCTTGCAGACATAGCGGCCATGCAGAATCAACCAATGGTGGGCGTCCCGCCGGAATGCTTTGGGCGTCGT
Source organism: Dentiradicibacter hellwigii (assembly GCF_041770905.1). NCBI lineage: Bacteria > Pseudomonadati > Pseudomonadota > Betaproteobacteria > Rhodocyclales > Rhodocyclaceae > Dentiradicibacter > Dentiradicibacter hellwigii. The sequence goes on along the minus strand of NZ_JBEUWX010000002.1, from coordinate 859,134 downwards.
CTTGAGCAGCCCCTGCTCGACGGCAAGCGGCGTTTTCCCGGGCGCGAGCCTCGTCCGATTGGCGACGCGGAAGATATGCGTATCGACGGCAATGGTCGGTTCGCCGAAGGCCGTGTTGAGGACGACGTTGGCGGTCTTCCGGCCGACGCCGGGGAGCGCTTCCAGCGCCTCGCGCTGGCGCGGAACCTCGCCGCCGTGCAACGCAAGCAATGCCCGGCAGGTGGCGATGACATTTTTTGCTTTGGTGCGGAAAAGGCCGATGCGGTTGATATATTCGGCCAGCTTTTCCTCGCCCAGCGCCAGCATGGCCTGGGGCGTGGGGGCGTCGGCAAAAAGCTTGCGCGTGGCGATATTGACGCTTTTGTCAGTCGCCTGCGCCGAGAGGATGACGGCAACCAGCAACTGGAACGGCGTGGCATAGACAAGCTCCGTCGTCGGCGTCGGGTTGGCCTCGCGCAGGCGACGGAAGATTTCGGCACGCTTGGCGGCATTCATGGCAAATACCCTGGATCGAAGTTCAGGATCAGGCGCCTGGTAAGGCCGGCGCCGGTGCTGGTTGATGCCGGTGGGCGGCGCGGCGGGCTTCCAGCCAGTTCTTGGCGGCGATCAGGCAGCCAAGCAGGATAAATGCGCCGGGCGGCAGAATCGTCAGCAGAAAGCCGGGATAATCTTCCGGCAAGACTTGAAGCGGCGACAGGCCGGGAATGATCAGGTCAATGCCGGAAAACAGCGTGCCGCCGCCGATCAGCTCGCGCAATCCGCCGAGCAGGGAAAGCGTCCATAACATGCCGATCCCCATGAAAATTCCGTCGAAGAATGCTTGCAGCGGCGGGTGCTTGGAGGCATATGCCTCGATCCGCGACAGTGCGATGCAGTTGGTGACGATCAGTGGGATGAATATGCCGAGTATTTGATACAACTCGTGCAGATAGGCGTTGAAAAGCAGATCGACGATCGTCACCAGCGTCGCGAGAATCAGGATGAATATGGGAATGCGGATCTCATGCGGAATCCATCGGCGCAGGCTGGCGACGGCCAGGCCGGCCATGGCCATGGCCATAATCGTCGCCAGTGAAAGCATGGCGCCATTGACGAGATTGGTGCTCACGGCAAGCAGCGGACACAGGCCGGTGACTTGCACCAGGCTGGTGTTTTGTTCCCAGATGCCGTTGGCGGCAATCTGGCGGAATTCCTCACGGGTCATCGTGGTCATGATGTTGGTGCCTTATCGATGATGTCCAGCCGGCATCGGAGAGAACGAACACAGCGTACAAAGCGTGCAAAGCGTACAAAGCGCATAACACGCAATGCGGGTTCCGCTGCGGCGGACAGGATGCCGGGATGGGTTGCGGAAAGGGCTTCGGAAAGAGCCGATGTCAGCTTCAGTCTCATTGTCTGAACAGTGCCTCATGGTTTGCGGCGACGTACAGCGCCGCCTTGCGCACGGCCTTGATGACGGCGCGCGGCGAAACCGTTGCGCCGGCCATCGCGTCGAAGCGGCCCCCGTCTTTCTTGACGCGCCAATTGCGCTCACTTTCGGCCGCCGGGTTGGCGTTCGTAAACTGCCCGATCCACGGGCGTTTTTTGTTTTTATCCTTCTTCGGGTCAATGTAATCGCCCAGACCGGGGGTTTCCCGGTGTTGTAGGACACGCACCCCAAACAGCCTGCCATCGGGGGCGACTACCAGAAGCAGGTGGATTCTCCCGGCGTAACCATCAGGTGCGCTCGCCTGGAGTATCAAAGCGACCGGCTTGCCGTCTTTGCGGGCGCGGTATGCGATGCTGGCTTCATTCTGCCCGAGTGCCGATGTGGCGGGAATTTCGACCGTATCTTTGAGCAGCGTGTTGTCGTAGGCCGAAGTCGGGAGGATTTCATGAGCTAGACGCATGATTTTTGCGCTTCCCGACGATTCTTTGATGATGGGATGCGCCAAAGTGTACACGCCGGACAGTAACGCGGTGAACACGCTGACGAAAACCAGCAAAATGGTTGAACTATGTAGCGCTGTTTTCAGGGCGCTGGAGGGTTCGCCGGATGGGGGTGTCGGAGTCATTTTCTTAAGCCGAAAACCGGCGGTTGCGTATGCATATCGATGAGCGGTACGCAGATGTTGAGGAAGAGGACGGCGAAAGCGACGCCGTCGGGATAGCCGCCGAAAACACGGATGACATAAGCGATCAGGCCGGCGAAGAAGCCGAATAGCAACTTGCCGCGCGGCGTCGTGCAGCCGGAAATCGGGTCGGTGATGATGAAAAAGGCGCCGAGCATCGCGCCACCGGAAAAGAGGTGGAAGAGCGGGCTGGCGAAACCCTCAGCGTCAAAAAGCCAGAAGGCGCCGGCGATCAACGTAAGACCCGCAATGAAGCCCAATGGCTGCCGCCAGTCGATGATTTTGCAGCGCCAGAGCCACAGACCGCCCAGCAGATACGCGAGTGAAATCCACTCCCAGCCGCGCCCAGCGATGCTGCCAAATATTTTTTTATCCGCGACGATGGTTTCGATTGGCAGTAGAACTTTGCTGTACCTGAGCGCATTTCTCAGCTCGCTGAGCGCAGTTGCGCCGCTGAAGGCGTCGATGCGTGGCGCCCAGCCAAAAATCACCGCCAGCTGCTCGCTGAAGCTTGCTGAAAGACCGGCAGGCGGCCATTGCGACATCAGTACGGGAAAAGAGACGATGCAAACGGCAAAGGCGACCATTGCCGGATTGAACGGATTTTGCCCGAGGCCGCCGTACAGATGCTTGGCGACGATGATGGCGAAAGCCGTGCCGGCGACGATCAGCCACCACGGCGCCAGCGGAGGAAAGGTCAATGCGATCAACCAGGCGGTAACAACGGCGCTGCCGTCGCCCAGGAACAGCGCGAGCGGTTTGCCGCGCAGCTTGAGCATCAGCGCTTCCGATGCCAGTGCCGTGAGGGTGGCGAGCGTTATCTGGATGAGGATGGCCGGGCCGATCTGCCAGACGTAAGCGGCGATGCCGGGTAGCAGCGCGGCCAGCACGTACAGCATGATGCGCCGGACGCTGACGTTTTGCAGCAGATACGGTGAAGTCTGAAAATCCATCATCGCTGGGGTCCTGAATTTTCGGCGTCGGTCGCCGCAGTTTTGTCCCCGGCTGCGGCTGCCTGGGCGGCGGCCTGCCGCGCCTCGCGCATCCGCTGTGCGCGTTCCTTAGCCGCGGCGATAAGCGCCTGCTTGGCGGCTGCTTTGTCATCGGCGGATTGCTCGCCGGTCGATTGCCCGACAGCCGGTGCGTCGGATGGTGTGTCTGGCGGAGCGGACTGTTCTGCGACATGCTTGCCTGCACCATCGTAGCCGAGCGCCTGTTCGGCCGGGGCATGGGTATTGGCTGCGGCCATTTTGGCTTCGCGCATCCGCTGCGCGCGTTCCTTGGCTGCGGCGATAAGCGCCTGCTTGGCGGCCGCTTTGTCATCAGTGGATTGTTCGCCGGCCGATTGTCCGCCGGCCGGGGTGCCAGCCGCTGCAACGGGTGGCGGTGCCGCCATGTCGGGGGGCGTGGGCGGGTGAGGCGGCGGCTGGGTGTCGGTTTCCGCTTCATGCGTTGAGGCAGCTTTGGTTTGTGCGGCTTCGCGCTGTTTGCGGGCGCGCGCCATCGCGGCAGCAATGGCGGCCTTTTTGGCCGCTTCGGCATCGGTCGGTGCGCCGGCCGCCGATGCAGCGCCTGCATCTGCCGGTTTCGCCGCCATACGCGCCGCGGCGGCTTTGGCAAGCCGTTCGGCCTTCTCGGCCTTTTCACGTTCGCTGCGTTCGTTACGAAATTCAAAACGCGCCTTGGCGGCCGCAGCCTGCGCCTTTTCGCGTTCGCGCGTCCGGATTTCGTCTTTGGCGAAACGAAAGTACTGGACCAGCGGAATGTGCGACGGGCAGACATAACTGCAACAGCCGCATTCGATGCATTCGAACAGGTTGTAGGCCTGCGCTTTGTCGAAATTCTTCGCACGCGAGAACCAGTAGAGTTCAAACGGCTGCAATTCGTGCGGGCAGGCCTGCGCGCATGCGCCGCAGCGGATACAGGGCATTTCGGGCGGCGGCGGCGGGAACAGTGTCGGCGAACTGGCGATGATGCAGTTGCTGGCCTTGATCATGGGGGCGTCGAGGCCGGGCAGCTCGAAGCCCATCATCGGGCCACCCATGAGGTAGCCGGTGGTGTCCGGCCGCGGGCGGCCGAGCAGGGCGAAATCGCGCAGGGGCGTGCCGATCAGCGTTTCCCAGTTGCGCGGCGCATCGAGGTTGCCGGTCAGGGTGATGATGCGCGAGATGACGGGTTCGCCGCACGCGAGCGCCTTCCAGGCCGAATACGCCGTGCCGACGTTAAAGCACTGTACGCCCATGTCGGGCGAGCGGCGGCTGGCGGGCACTTCCTTGCCGGTGAGAACGCGGATCAGTTGTTTGGCGCCGCCTGCCGGGTACAGCGTCGGTACGGCAGTGACGCTGAAGTCGACGCCGAGTCGGGTAACGGCTTCCCGCATCGCCTGGAGGGCTTCCGGCTTGTTGTCTTCGATGCCGATGAACACCTGCTTGGGTTCGAGGAGATCACGAAAGATCGAAACGCCACGCACGATAGCTTCGGCGCGTTCGCGCATCAGCCGGTCGTCGCAGGTCATGAACGGTTCGCACTCCGCGCCGTTGATAATGAGCGCTTCCATTGCCGCCGTGCGGGAAGCGGAAAGCTTCGCATGGCTGGGAAAAACCGCCCCACCCAGACCGACAACGCCCGCGTCGCGCAGCCGTTCGCGCACGCGCTCCGGCGACAGGGCGAGATGATCGGTCGGTTGGCGGTCGATCCATGCCTCGTGTCCGTCCGGTTCGATAACGACGGAAAGCGTTGGCAGCCCGGAAGGATGCGCGGCCAGGCGTTCCTCAACGGCCAGCACGCGGCCAGAAGTGGGCGCGTGTACGGCGGCGGAAATCCATTGGTCGGCCTCGCCGATGCGCTGGCCTTTGAGTACCCGATCGCCTGTCTTGACCAGCGGTCGCGCGAAGCCGCCGATACTCTGGTGCAGCGGCACGATCAACTGCGCCGGCAGCGGCGCCTGCCCGATCGGAGCGCCTGCCGATTCTGCTTTGTGCGTCTGGGGCTTGACGCCGCCTTTGAACTTGAACAGGGAAAACATCAGGCGGCTCGCTTGACCTTGAGTTCAAATACGGGATAGCGCCGTTTCCAGGTTTCGATGCTTTCGCCGACCGCTTCCATGCGGATGCATTCGACCGGGCAGGGCTTGACGCACAGCTCGCAGCCCGTACATAGCGATTCGACAACCGTGTGCATCTGCTTGGGCGCGCCGACAATGGCATCGACCGGACAGGCCTGGATGCACAGCGTACAGCCAATGCAGCGCTGCTCGTCGATGATAGCGACCTGTTTGGGCTTTTCTTCCGCAGAGAGTGGCTTGACCTCGCGGCCTAGCAGATCAGCCAGCCTGCGCACGCCTTCCGCGCCGCCGGGCGGGCACAGATTGATGTCGGCTTCGCCGCGTGAGATTGCCTCGGCATACGGTCGGCAGCCGGGATAGCCGCATTGGCCGCACTGCGTCTGTGGCAGGATGGCGTCGATCTTTTCAACCAATGGATCGCCTTCGACCTTAAACCGGATCGAGGCATAACCCAGCGCCGCACCGAGCAGAACGGCGCCCAGCGCCATGATGAGGAGGGCGGCTAGCATCAGTGGTACTTGTCCAGACCGGCGAAGCCCATGAAAGTGAGCGACATCAGTCCGGCCGTTATCATGGCGATCGCAACGCCGCGGAAAGGCGCGGGCACGTCGGCACCATCAACCCGTTCGCGAATGGTGGAGAAAAGAATCAGCACCAGCGTAAAGCCGACGGCATTGGCGGCGCCGAAGAGCAGCGATTCGACAAAATCGTGCCGGTTGGCAACGTTCAGCAGCGGCACGCCCAGCACCGCGCAATTGGTCGTAATCAGCGGCAGATAAATACCCAGGACGCGGTAGAGCAGCGGACTGGTTTTTTGGATCACCATTTCCGTGAGCTGGACAATCGCGGCGATGGTGACGATGAACGAGATTGTGCGCAGATAGCCCAGGTCAAAGGGCGTCAGAAACCAGCGGTCGATGATATAGCTTGCACCGGAGGCCATCGTCAGCACGAAGGCGGTTGCCATGCCCATGCCCAGCGCCGTTTCGAGTTTCTTCGACACGCCCATAAACGGGCACAAGCCGAGAATCCTCACCAGCACAACGTTGTTGACGAGAACGGCGCCAACGACGAGGAATACATAATGGGTCATGGTTTGCATTGCTGCGGGAAAGGCTGGGAAATCGTCGCGCGCGGTACGATTCCGGGAAAAACTGGCGCGCGTTTTCAAAGGATCAGATTATCCCAGTTCGTCAGATCGCCTTCAACCCGCCTTCAACCCGCCTTCAACCTTGCGAAGGCGAGGGCATTCTAACGACTGGCAGTCAGGGTCAAATCGCCACCGGAGGCGAGCGCCAGACTGCTGCTGGCCTGCAGACGGCTGCTGTAGGCGAGTAGGGTTTTTTCAGCGGCAAGGATTAGATTGCCCGAAGTGTGCAGGGTGCTGGTTGAAACGAAAAAATTCGCCGGATGAGGAAGGGGCTTGTAGTATTAAACATCACTTAATCGTCGAATCAAATCAGCCTCGATCTGTTCTATGAACACGTTCTTAGTTTGACCGGGCACTCCTGCCTTAGCTGCCGAGTAATGGTGTCACCAAAGATACTGTAGCCGCGTTGTGCGGATACTGAGGATATACGCTGGCAACCGAGGGCTATGTGTGATGTCCCCGAAAAAACAGCAACGCCTTTTCCGGTTTTGCGCTGGACTTGATCTTTCCGATGTATTGATGCATAAACGACGCGGGGCGCACAAATTGTGCATAGGAAATCACGTTAATTCCCTGACTGTTTAAAGGAGAAAACAGCATGACCGAACAACCGGTATACGCCTTCAAATGCCTGAAACCAGGGGATATAGGCTGGCAAAGCGAACTGAACAAACGTATCAATGCCCCCTCCCAAATCCACCAGCAAGGCAGCCCCCTGTGCGGCCCGGCCGCCTTCATGTACTGCATCGCCCGCACCGCCCCCGAAACCTACCGAAAATACGTACAGGACCTGGCCTACCATGGCGAAGCCATGCTGGGCAGCCTACACGTCAAACCCCGCCCGGAATGCCTCAACGAAACGGCAAAAAATATCAGGGATATTGGCATTGACCCGGTTGACTGGATTGCACTGGCCAGCCTGCGCGATTCAAGCAACGACTTCCTGTCCGTTACCGCCGGCAGCAGTCTGGCCGGCATCACCCTGCCATCGACCCTGGCCGACTGGTTCAACCAGTCCGGACTCTTTTCCGGCGGCGTCAGCAAGCAGGCCAGCACCTCCTCCACCGAACACGGCCTCGATTCCCTGATCGAAGCGAACTGTCGCCATCGCAGCGGCAGTTGCGTCTGCCTGTTCCTGCGCGCCGCCATCATTGGCGGCGGCGGAAGCCTCGGGATTAACAAACTGGGCGGCAAAGACACCCCCAAAACCTGGTCGGGCGCGCCCGACCACTGGGTCGTCCTCGTTTCGGACATTCACCTGGGCCGTCAGCAGAACCTGATCCCTTTTAGCTGCAGCCTGCCGCGCACCGACGGTCTGGAAGACGAACCCCTGCGCGTACGCATCTACACCTGGGGCAGAGAGTGCCCCATGTCGGCCGGCCGGGTCGGCAACTTCCTGCCGTATTACTACGGCTTTGTCGGCGCCGCAAGGCGCTAATCCGGAGCGTAGGGCAAATGAACGAGGCAGGATGGAGGTGATGTATGCGACTCATGAAACGTAGGCTAGCGATCGGATTGATGGGAGTGATCATCGGCAGTGCGATGCTGCTTTCCGGCTGTCGTCTGGCGCAGTCGGCAGCCAATACGCAGGCGGAGGCGGCAGCGCCGGTCGCCGTGCAGGTGCCGAAAACCCTAGGGCCACGGATATTGAAGCGCTATGACAAACAATCTGGCCTCTTGACCCGCATGCGTTTTTCTCCAGACAGATCTTATTTTCTTGCTACAGGTCGTTATTCCCCATTCATTGACATCTACCGTACGGCCGACCCGCAACATGTCACCACCATTCGGCTGGAACGCGATCAATCAGGAAAACTGGAGACGGACTTCATTTCTAACGATCAGTTGTTTGCCAATCTGGAGTACGCCCTATTCCAGGTCTATCGGGTGCCGGACGGTATAAAGACCTTCGAATACCAGTTTGAACGTAACAATGATCCCATCTTCGCTAATAGGGAAGTTGCTCTGAGTGGGGAGAGCCTGCTGTACTGGCAGAGCGGGCAAACCTATACCATCCCTTGGGTGGGGCCGACTGTGGCCTATCTAGGTGTGACCCAGGATAACGCAGTGTTAACCGAGGGTGGGAATCCCTGGATTCGTGAAGAGAATCCGGTCACGGGCCGCAAAGTCGACTGGGAAACGACCGGTCAAAGGCGGGTTGAATACTTCATGAGCACGCCGGATCACCGGTATCTGGTCACGGTCAATTTTGACGGCGCCTGTGCGGTTTGGCGGCGCGGAGACAAGCCGGAATTGGTAGGGCGCTGTGGCGATAGCCAAGGCAACAAAGCCATTGAGTACGGTGAATTTTCCGGTCTGCCCGACCAATACCAGTTTGCCACGACGGCCGGGAACCGGGTGCGGGCCTATCGCATCGACCCGGCGACCGGCGTGCCGCATCAGTTCTTCGATCAGGACATGAGCGCTCCTGTCATGAGTGTGGCACTGAACGCCAACGGTCGGCTGGCGGTTTCGCTGTTCGATGAAGCCACACAAAGAACGGGGGTAGAAGTCTGGGACATTGCCGGTCGCCGGCCGATCGCCCGCTATATGACAGAGTCGAACGAACTGGCAAGGCAAATAAGCTTGAACCCCGATTTTGGGCTTTGGACTATCTTCCGGGAACTGGGCTTTTCTGCTGACGGGAAGCTGCTGCTGGCCATTGCCGGACAGTCGCTGCTTGCCTTTGATGTGCCGTGATGTACGCAGCCCGGTTTTAGGTCGACCTGCACTGGGCAAAGACACCCCCAAAACCTGGTCGGGCGCGCCCGACCACTGGGTCGTCCTCGTCTCGGACATTCACCTGGGCCGTCAGCAGAACCTGATTCCTTTTAGCTGCAGCCTGCCGCGCACCGACGGTCTGGAAGACGAACCCCTGCGCGCACGCATCTACACCTGGGGCAGAGAGCGCCCCATGTCGGCCGGCCGGGTCGGCAACTTCCTGCCGTATTACTACGGCTTTGTCGGCGCCGCAAGGCGCTAATCCGGAGCGTAGGGCAAATGAACGAGGCAGGATGGAGGTGATGTATGCGACTCATGAAACGTAGGCTAGCGATCGGATTGATGGGAGTGATCATCGGCAGTGCGATGCTGCTTTCCGGCTGTCGTCTGGCGCAGTCGGCAGCCAATACGCAGGCGGAGGCGGCAGCGCCGGTCGCCGTGCAGGTGCCGAAAACCCTAGGGCTGCGAATTGTAAAACGCTATGGCGACTGGGCACAGACTAATTCTTTGAGCCGCATCCGTTTTTCTCCCGACAGATCCCGTTTTCTTGCGACAGGCAGGGACTCTTCTGTCATTGACATCTACCGGACCAAGGGCACGGAGCGCATCGCGACCGTTCATCTGGAACGTCGCCAGTCACTCGAAATCAAGACGGACTTCATCTCCAATGATCAGTTTTATACCAATCTGGACAACGCTCGGTTCCAGGTCTATCGCGTGCCGGACGGGACCAAAATCTTCCAGCACCAGTTTGAGGATAATCCCCGGCCGATCTTTGCCAACCGGCAGGTTGCCCTGAACGAGGAGACCCTGCTGTACTGGCAGAGCGGGCAAACCTATACGATCCCCTGGGCGGGGCCAACGACGGGGTTTTTGGGGGTGACGCAGGATAACGCCGTGTTAACCGAGGACATGAACGCCTGGGTTCGTGAAGAGAATCCAGCCACGGGCCGCAAAGTCGACTGGAAAACGACTGGCAAATCCAGGGTCAGGCACTTCATGAGCACGCCGGATCACCGGTATCTGGTCACGGTCAATTTTGACGGCGCCTGTGCGGTCTGGCGGCGCGGAGACAAGCCGGCGCTGGCGGGACGATGTGCCGAAGGCATTGGCGAGGAGGACGCGGTGGAAGGCAACGTTTTCTCCGCCTTGCCCGACCAGTACCAGTTTGCCACGACGGTGGTGAACCGGGTGCGCGCCTATCGCATCGATCCGGCGACCGGCGCGCCGCATCAGTTCTTCGATCAGGACATGACGGCACGGGTCTGGTCGGTAGCATTGAATGCCAACGGCCGGCTGGCGGTCTCGCTGTTCGATGAGGGAACCCAGCGTGTCAGTCTGGAAGTCTGGGACATTGCCGGTCGCCGGCCGATCGCCCGCTATGTGTCAGACTGGGATGATCTGGTCAGGCAAACCGACGATCCCAATCCAGATTTCAGAAGCTCTGTCATTTTCCGGGAGCTGGGCTTTTCTGCTGACGGGAAGCTGCTGCTGGCCATTGCCGGACAGTCGCTGCTTGCCTTTGATGTGCCGTAAAAACTTCCGATTTTACCTGTTGGAACGGAAAAAGGGGGCAAATAGCCAACTGCCGAAAGGAAGTCGAAGGTTGTGATTGTCAATAAACAATTCATGTGAGGCTGTGATGCGAGGCAGGATTTTCTCTTTAAGGTGGTTCAGGTGTTCGAGGCGGCTGCGCGCCTTTGGCGACTGGATGTTTACTGAACTGGCAAACGATCGCCCTGCAGCCGGGTAGGGTCGATAAGCCGAGGAGTCTATCGGGCGTTGTTCTGCTTTACCGCATGTGTTGTTGTATGCGGTTGTGTATGGGAAGTATGAATTTCCGGTATGGGCTATGGATTGCTGTTTTACTGTCCAGGCTGGATTGCAGATGGCAAATGCCTGCCCGCAAACGCCCAATCCACGCGGGCTGCAGGGGTGCCTATATCGGCTTGTACTGAGGAAGTGGGCTGGCGTCGGGTACGGCGATGTCGGCAGAATGTGTGGACATCGAACGGCGCCGGACGGCGTTAAACGGAATGCGATGGCGTTGAGCACGGCATTGGGTGGGTTGGGCCGGGCTGCGCAAGCCCTGGCAGAAACGGGTGAGGCGGGGCGCCAGTTTTCGGAAAAGTAACAGAAAGCTCTGGGGCCATGCCTCAGCGGCATGGGCCGCGCCTTGCCGGCTCCCAGCCTGCACGCTGGCTAGGCGTGATTGGGCATTGCCGGCCGTTCCGCCTGTTTTTCCGGGCGATGGACGGGGAGGGTGGGTGTTATAATCACGCCCGTTTTTTTGCTCCCGCTCACGTTCCGGTTGCCGTTTCATTTCACCCATTTCTTTTTCCTTATTTTTTCCTGCTTCCGGCTGTGCCGGCTTTTTTATGGCTTTTTTCGTCCTTGGCATCAATCACCGCACGGCGCCGCTGCGCGTGCGTGAGCGGGTGGTCTTTCACCCCGAAGAGCTGCGTCGCGTGCTGGCCGATCTGACCGGCGATGCGGGCGTGCACGAGGCGGTGATCCTGTCGACCTGCAACCGGACGGAAATCTATTGTCAGGCGGAGGCGCCGCAGACGATCGGCCAGTGGATGGCGGCGGATCGGCGCGTTCCTTACCACGACATTGAGCCGTATCTTTATGTCCATGCGGAAAGCGAGGCGGTGCGTCATGCCTTCCGGGTGGCGAGCGGGCTGGATTCGATGGTCATCGGCGAACCGCAGATTCTCGGCCAGCTGAAGGAGGCGGTGCGCGCTGCGCGCGAGGAGCGGACGCTGGGGGTGGTGCTTGACAAGCTGTTTCAGCATGCTTTTGCCGTGGCCAAGGACGTGCGCTCGACGACGGCGATCGGCGCCAGTGTCGTCTCGATGGCGGCGGCGACCGTGCGCCTGGCTGAGGGCGTGTTTGAGCGCATTGCCGACCGGCAGGTGCTGTTTATCGGCGCAGGCGAGATGATTGAGTTGTGTGCGGCGCATTTTGCCGCGCGCCAGCCACAGCGCATCGTCGTTGCCAACCGCACGCTTGACCGCGGCCGTTCGCTGGCTGACCGCTTTGGCGCGACGGCGGTGCGTCTGGAGGAACTTGCCGGGCGCCTGCATGAATTCGATATCATCGTCACCTGCACGGCCAGCCAGTTGCCGATCCTTGGTCTGGGCATGGTCGAACGGGCGCTGAAACTGCGCGGCCGTGCGCCAATGTTCATCGCCGATCTGGCCGTGCCGCGCGATGTCGAGGCCGAAGTCGTCGATCTGGACAAGGTGTATTTGTACACGGTCGACGATCTGGCGCACATCGTCGAGGAAGGTAAGGAGTCGCGCCAGGCGGCGGTGGCCAATGCCGAGATGATTGTCGGCGCGCGTACCGAGCTGTTTATCAACTGGCTGGACGTCCGCGCCAATGTGCCAACGATCCGCGCCCTGCGCGACAACGCCGAGCGCATGCGCCGCCGCGAGCTGGAACGCGCGCTCAAGACGCTGGCGCGTGGCGGCGATCCGGTCGCGGCGCTCGATGCCTTGTCCCAGCGTTTGACCAACAAGCTGCTGCATGAGCCGACGCAGGCGCTGCACCGGACGGATGGCGAGCGCGGCGAGGTGCGTTCGCTGATCGCCCGGCTGTACCGTCTGCCGGTTGAATGAGCGGAATCAACCCACGAGACTGCGATGAAACAGGGGATTCTCGATAAGCTGGAAGGCCTTTCCGCTCGACTTGAAGAGCTTGACCGCACATTGGCAAGCGGCGAGGCGACGCGCGATCTGGATCATTACCGCAAACTGACGCGCGAACACGCCGAACTTGGCCCGGTCGTCGCCTTATACGCGGACTGGCGGCGGGTGCAGAATGATCTGCGCGCGGCGCAGGAAATCTTGGACGATGCGGCGTCGGACGATCCGGATATGAAGGCGCTGGCGGCGGAAGAAGTTGCCGCGGCGCGGGCGCGCTTGCCGGAAATCGAGCAGGAATTGCAGAAGCTGCTGCTGCCGAAGGATGACGACGATGAACGCAATGTGTTCCTCGAAATCCGCGCCGGGACGGGCGGCGACGAATCGGCGCTGTTTGCCGGCAGTCTGTTCCGCATGTACGCGCGTTATGCCGAGCGGCGGCGCTGGCAGGTGGAGATTGTTTCTGCCAGCGAGGCCGAGCTAGGCGGGTACAAGGAAGTCATCGCCCGGGTTGCAGGCAATGGCGTTTATGCCAGCCTCAAGTTCGAGTCGGGCGGGCACCGCGTGCAGCGCGTGCCGGAAACCGAGTCGCAGGGGCGTATCCATACCTCGGCCTGCACGGTGGCGATCATGCCAGAGGCCGATGAGCTGGCCGACGTGCACATCAATCCGAACGAAATCCGCATTGATACCTTTCGTGCCTCCGGCGCCGGCGGTCAGCATATCCAGAAGACCGACTCGGCGGTACGCATTACGCATCTGCCGACCGGCCTCGTCGTCGAATGCCAGGACGGCCGTTCGCAGCACCAGAATAAAGCGCGCGCCATGTCGGTGCTGGTATCGCGCATCCGTGCCGCGCAGGAAAGCGAACGGCACGCCCAGATTGCCTCGGCACGCAAGAGCCTGATCGGCAGCGGCGATCGTTCCGAGCGCATCCGCACTTACAATTTTCCGCAAGGGCGGGTGACGGATCATCGCATCAATCTGACTTTGTATAAGATCGACGCCATCATGGACGGCGACCTCGAAGAAATCATCAGCGCGCTGACGGCGGAACACCAGGCCGAGCAGCTGGCGGCACTGGCCGATGCGGAATGAACGGCGCAACGGCGCCGATGTCTGATGCCTGCGTGATGCTTTTCCCGTCTTCCGTAGTGCGTGAAAAATTTTCTGCTCGAACGCCTGCCTGAACTGCCTGTCCTAATCGCTCCAATCGTTTCAACCGTCCCTATCCGTTGGTATTTTTCCGGACTGCACGCGCTGTACTGTATGTCACATTCCTTGATGCCACCTGCCCAACCGCCCATCTTCTCGTTTCCGGCTGGTATTTGCCTCGGTGAAGCGTGGCGGCAGGCGGGCGCGCTGATCGGCCGCCAGGAGGCGCGCCAGCTACTCGAATACGTGACGGGCTGTTCCCATGCCGATCTGATCGCTGCACCGGAGAACGCATTGAGCGCGGGGCAGTCAGCGCAGTTTGCCGACCTGACGGCACGTCGTGCGGCGGGTGAGCCGCTGGCCTATCTGCTCGGTACCGCGTGGTTTTGCGGCCTTGAGTTTGTCGTGACGCCCGATGTGCTGATCCCGCGACCGGACACCGAAACCCTGGTCGATTACGCGCTTGACTGTGCCGCGGAGTGGCCGGCGCCGCGCATCGCCGATCTCGGTGCGGGGTCGGGCATCGTAGCGATTTTGCTGGCCCGGCGATGCCCGCATGCCCGTATCGTGGCAAGCGATATTGCCCCCGCGGCACTGGCGGTGGCGCGGGAAAATGCCGCGCGTCACGGTGCGACCATTGATTTTCGTTTGGGGACGTGGTGCGAACCATTGGCGGATGAGCGCTTTGACCTCATCGTTGCCAATCCGCCGTACATTGCTGAAGGCGACCCGCATTTGCTGTGCGACGGCTTGCCGTTTGAGCCGCGTTCGGCGCTGACCGACGGCGTGGAGGGAGGCGACGGCACGGCGTGTTTGCAGGCGATCATCACCCAGGCGGGCGCGCATCTGTCACCGGGGGGCTGGCTGCTGCTGGAACATGGTTATGACCAGGCGGACAAGGTACGCGCTTTGCTGCGTACGGCCGGATTTACGCAGGTCGCCTCCCGGCGGGATGGTGCGGGCATTGAGCGCGTCAGCGGTGGCCGCTTCGGCGCGCAGCTTGCATAGAATGGCAAGCGCACCACTTGCAAGCAAATGGGCGCTGGAGGCACAGAGGCGGCTGCTTTGAGCGCTTGGGGAAATTCTGCGGATCAGCGGTTTTATCGAGGCGTCTGGCTGTCCGGCTTATTGGAATTATCTGCGTGCCGGTGTCCCATGGTGCGCATTGCCAAGTACAATCGTCTCCTTTGCGCTGCATCCCGCATCTGGCCGCTACGGAGCGGGCGGGATAGGTGGGGATGTGAGGAGGTGAGGGTGCCCGACGGCTCCGGCACGGACTCGGCCCAATGACTATTCAAATTATTTAACCCGATCGAATCGCGGAGATTTTTATGGACGACGTACAGACTTTGATCAAAGAACAGATTAGCCAGCACCCGGTCGTGCTCTATATGAAAGGGTCGCCGATGATGCCGCTGTGCGGTTTTTCGGCGACTGCCGTGCAGATTCTGCGCGCCTGCAACCTGCCGCTTTTTTTCAGCGTCGATGTGCTGGAGGACCCGGCGATACGCGACGGGATCAAGATTTTTTCCGACTGGCCGACGATTCCGCAGCTTTACATTCGCGGTGAATTCGTCGGTGGCTGCGACATCATGCGCGAGATGTACCAGAGCGGCGAACTTCAAAAGCTGCTCGAAGGGCTGGCTGTCCCGGAGTGATCTATGGGGGAGGGTGTGCACGCAGGGTTTGATGGCACGCACATCCGGGCCGGGGCGCCTCGGCGCCTGTCGGTTGTCTCCGAAATGGCGCCGGCGTCAGGGCTTTGAAGGGTTGAGGATTGGCGTAGCGCGGTGAGTCAGCGTGCCGCCAGACGCGCGCTGGATAGCGCCAGGCGGGTGACCATGACGCTGAGAAATGCCTGATAAAAATGCATGCGGCAGGTTTCCGATGCTTTGCTGAGAATTTCACCACGGATGATGACGACCTGCGTTTCCGTCAAGGCAACGACATCGGCCGTCCGTATTTTTTCGCTGCTGATCGCAGCCATTTCGCCGAAGCAGTCGCCGTTTGTCATCAGGTTGAGAATGCGGCCGTGCTTGATAATTTTAAGTTCGCCTGAGATGAGGAAGCCGAAGAAATCGCCGTGTTCGCCGTCGCGGATGATCGTTTTGCCCGCGCGCACGGTTTCCCAGGTGGCAAAACGCAGGACTTCCCAGATTTCGACATCGGAAAATGCGGCAAAAAAAGCAATTTCACGCATGGTTTCAAACTGCTCTGTTTCGGTGAGATTGCGTTTGGTCAGCGGCAGCATCTTGTTACGGAAGGCTTGGGCGAGGGCATTGGAGAAATCACGCCAGCTTGGATAGCGGTTGTCAGCATCCCTGGCCATTGCGCGCATGGTGATTTCGTCGATGCCGGCCGGAATCCCGGCGCGGTAGTGCGACGGCGGCTTGGGGTCGGCGTTGATGATCTGGTAAATCATGTTGTATTTGTTATTGGCCTGAAAAGGCAAGCGGCCGCAAAGCAGCTGATACATCACGACGCCCAGCGAATAGATATCCGTCCGGTAGTCGAGCGGCAGTTCCTGCACCTGTTCGGGCGACATGTAGGCGGGCGAACCGATGCCGGAAACCTGGGTGTTGTCGAGCGAATCGATGATGGCCGCGCCGAAATCGGAAATCTTGATGTCTCCCGACGCTGCCGAATCGCCGGCGAACAAGATGTTGGCCGGCTTGATGTCGCGGTGCGTAATGCCGATGCCGTACGCAAAGTCGAGGGCGCGCGTACATTTGAAAATGATTTCGACAATGCGCTCGACCGGCAGCAGTTTTTCCGGTGCGGCGTAGGTTTCCAGCGTTCCGCCCTGTACGTATTCCATGACGATGTAACACAAGGAATCGTCAATCGCCGCATCGTAAATTTGCGTGATGTGCGGATGCGACAGCTTGCCGACCAGCGAGGCTTCGTTGAGGAAAAGATGTTTGTACAGCCGTCCGCGCGCGGGGTCTTTGAGAACTTCCGGCGAGGCGATCTTGACGGCGACCTGACGCTGGGCAAAAGCGTCCACGCCCAGATAAACCGTCGATGTGGCGCCTTTACCCAGTGCGCGGATCAGGTCGTATTTGCCGATCTTGTCCATGGCGTGCCGGCCGTTGGTGATATTCGGTTATGCCTGTGCGTGCGCGATGGGGCAGGTGATTTTCGCCCGCGCACGGCCAATGGCGGCGCGTACCTGCTGCGGCGAGGCGCCGCCGATGTGGTTGCGGGCCGCCAGGGAGCCTTCGATGGTTAACGCGGTGAACACATCTTTGTCAATTAACGGCGAAAAAGCCTGTAATTCAGAGAGCGCCAGTTGCGGGAGGTCGACGCCCAGTGCTTCGGCGCGTTTGACGGCCAGACCGACAACCTCGTGCGCATCGCGGAAGGGCAGTCCTTTGCGCGTCAGATAGTCGGCCAGATCGGTGGCGGTGGCAAAGCCTTGACGCAAGGCATCGCGCATGGCTTGCGGGCGGGTTTCGATGCCGCCGATTATTTCGGCGAAGATACGCAGGGTGTCGGTGACGGTATCTGCGGCGTCGAAGAGCGGTTCCTTGTCTTCCTGATTGTCCTTGTTGTAGGCGAGCGGCTGACCTTTCATCAGTGTCAGCAGCGTGATCAGGTCACCGTAAACGCGCCCCGTTTTGCCGCGCGCCAGCTCAGGTACATCGGGATTTTTCTTCTGCGGCATGATGGAGCTGCCGGTGCAGAACCGGTCGGCGATACGAATGAAGCCGAAGCGCGGCGTCATCCAGAGCACCAGCTCTTCCGAAATACGCGAGAAGTGCATCATCAACAGCGCGGCGGCGGCGCAGAATTCGACGGCAAAATCGCGGTCGGAAACCGCGTCGAGCGAATTTTTGCAGACGCCGGAGAAACCCAGCGCGGCGGCGACAGACTCACGGTCAATCGGGTAAGTCGTCCCTGCCAGCGCCGCAGCGCCCAACGGCAGCACGTTGGCGCGTCGGCGCGCATCGGCAAAGCGCTCGCCATCGCGCCGTGTCATCTCGAACCAGGCGAGCAGATGGTGGCCGAAGGTGACGGGTTGGGCAACCTGCATGTGGGTGAATCCGGGCATGGGCGTGTCGGCTTCGCATTCGGCGAGATCGAGCAGGCGGGTCTGAAATTTTCCGAGCAAGTCGAGGATGGCGTCGATCGTATCGCGCAGCCATAAGCGAATGTCGGTGGCAACCTGGTCGTTGCGCGAGCGCCCGGTGTGCAGGCGTTTGCCTGCATCGCCAACGAGCGCGGTCAGGCGCTTTTCGATGTTGAGATGAACGTCTTCAAGATCAAGCGACCAGACGAATTCGCCGGATTCGATTTCTGCCGTAATCTGCGCCATGCCCCGTTCGATGTCAGCCAGATCGGCGGCGGAGATGATGTTCTGGCGCGCCAGCATACGGGCGTGCGCGAGAGAACCGCGAATATCCTGTCGCCATAGACGTTGGTCGAAGTTGATCGAAGCGGTGTAGCGTTTGACGAGTTCGGACATCGGCTCGGAGAAGCGCCCGGCCCAGGTATAGGCGGTCTGCGGCGCGGCGTGCAATGCGGAAGAGGGTGCGGAAGAAATCGGCGACGTGGTATTTTTTGTCATATCGGGAGCCTTGCTTGGGCTAGAATGAATATGCGCTTTGGAATATGCGATAGGTTTCGCGGATGCAGCGCGCGTACAGCGATTGAGTCATAAGTTATGGGGCAGGTCAATAGTATAAGGCATTCACCGGAAGGGCAACGGCTCCCGAATTTCCGTAATTTGGGCGTTATGCTGCGCATCCTGCTGGGCGTTAACCTGATGGCCGCGGCGGCGGCGCTGGTGATGAGTACGGGCGTTGCCGACTGGCTTCAGCAGTATATCGGGCTGGCCGCCTGGGTTCAGCCCGTGCTGCTGCTTAGCCTTTGCCTGCTGGCGCTGATCGGCCCGTTGCTGTCGCGCCTGCCTGTATGGCCCGGCCGGGGCATCATCGTTGCCTTAGCCTCGCTTTTAGCCGCCTTGTTTGCCGATATTTGGCAACTGCTCGGGCTAGATTTCGCCGCACCTTCGGATCCGCTGAAATCCGCTTTGCTGGCGGCGTGTGCCGCTATTGCCTTGCTGACCTACTTCGACCTGCGTATGCGTGCATTTTCACCGGCGATTGCCGAAGCGCGCCTGCAGGCGCTGACGGCGCGTATCCGTCCGCATTTTCTCTTCAACAGTCTGAACGCCGTCCTCTCCCTTATTCGCGCCGACCCGCACCGGGCGGAGACGGCGCTGGAGGAATTGGCCGAGCTGTTTCGCGTTCTGATGCGCGATCCGCGCAACCTGCTGCCGCTGGCCGATGAAATTGCCCTGTGCCGGCAGTATCTCGACCTGGAAAAGCTGCGACTGGGCGATCGTCTGCATGTTAAATGGAAGCTCATCGACGTGCCGCAAACAATGCGGGTGCCGCCGCTGATGCTGCAGCCCTTGCTGGAAAACGCCGTCTATCACGGCATCGAGCCGATCAGCGAGGGCGGCACAATACGCCTGCGGCTGATGCGGCGCGGCAATGAACTGCATATCGATATGAGTAACCCCTGCACAAGCGATCCGGCCGACAAGGAGGGAGGAAAGAGCAGCGGTCACCAGATGGCGCTGGCCAATATCCGCGAACGGTTGGCGCTGTACTACGATCTGGAGGCGCGTCTGGAAACGCGTCTGCAACCCCTGCACAATGGGCAGCATGAATTTCGTGTGCATATTCTTCTGCCTTGCCGGAGCGAAGACCTATGAGCGAAGAGAAGATGCATGAGCCAACGAATGCCGCGGTTGCGTTGTCCGTGGTGCTGGTTGACGATGAGGCGCCGGCGCGCCGGCGCCTGCGCGATGTGCTGGCCGATGCCGCCGCACAGGTGCCGAATGAAGTCGTCGCCGAAGCGGCGGACGGTCATGCGGCCATTGCCGCGATCACGGCGCTGGCGGAACGCAGCAGGCGAGCGGTCGACCTGGTGTTGACCGACATTCGCATGCCAAAGATGGATGGCATTGAACTGGCGCGACACCTTGTTCATCTCGAAATACCGCCGGCCATCATTTTCATCACGGCCTATGACAGCTATGCGGTGCAGGCATTTGAGCTGAACGCCATCGACTATTTGGTCAAGCCGGTGCGCCTGTTGCGTCTGGTCGATGCCCTGAATAAAGTCAGCCAGCGTCGGGCAAGCATTCCGGCGCAAGCGCTGGCCGACATTCAGCAGGGCGCCCGCGCGCATCTTTCCTGCCGCGAACGCGGGCGGCTTTTGCTGATTCCGATTGCCGACATCCTGTATCTGCGCGCCGACCTCAAATATGTGACGGCGCGCACTGCCCAGCGCGAATATCTGCTTGATGAATCGCTGACCCAGCTTGAAGCGGAGTTTTCCGGATATTTCATCCGGCTGCACCGCAATGCCTTGGCGGCGCGCGAGGCCATTGTCGGTTTTGAAAAAGCGATCAAGGATGATGGCGAAACCCAATGGCAGGCGCTCATTCGCGGCGTCCCGGAAAAACTGCCGGTCAGCCGCCGCCAATGGACGATTGTCCGAGCCTGCATGAAATGATCCGGCCGTAAAGAAGACAGCCGCCAGGCCGTCAATTTTGCGGCAATGCCTTGCGTAAATAAAAGGTAGGTAAAACGCAGATAAAAAAATCCCGCATCGCTTAGGATGCGGGATAAATCTCATCATTGTGATGAGTCAGGGAGGATCAAACGTTTTCTGCAACACCCGCAAAAAACGTTGGATGAACTTTAGCGCGCACCGAGCGCGCTGTCTGTGCCGCTTATGCGTCATTCCGTGAATTTTTGTAAAGCCGGTACGGCAAAACAAAGCTTCCGTCTACTCCGCGCTGCACCGAAAAGCGGGTGATCAGTGATCCTCGTGTCCTGTCTGTAATGTGCCTTCCTCCCGCCATGCCGCGGGTTTGCCATGTTGTTACAATGCGCGCCGCGAACTCTCCAATTTCTGGACGATTCTGTGACGGTTCAGTGCCGGAGCCTGAACCGCCTGAACACGGGAGCGTGATTCATGGTTCATTTATTGACGGGTCTGGTATTCGCCTACGTTGCATGGCGCTTTATCGTGCCTATGCCGTGGGGCGGTACCGGCAAGTGGCTGGTGGCTGCGCTGCTCTTCCTGATTTCGCAGCACTATCTTTTCCTGCGTCTGCGCCCGGGCGGTCTGGCCTCGCCTGAACTGCCGTTTGGCGTGCATCTGCTGTTAGGCTGGCTGTTTGGCGCCTTTCTCCTGCTGGCAGCTTTTTTGCTGCTCAAGGATGTGGTGGCGCTGGTGTTTGCCCTGCTTCGCTATGCCGGGCTTGACATTGGACGTTCATTGATGTGCCCGTGCTGGAATTACAGCCTGGCTGCGCTGGCCGTCATTTTGAGCGCGCTTGGCGTGACGCAGGCCATTCGCATCCCCGATGTCAAAACGGTGGAAATCGTGGCGCCCCGTCTGCCGGCGGCCTTTGACGGACTGCGCATCGTGCAGATCAGCGACCTGCATGCCAGCCGCCTGCTGACGGCTTCCTGGGTGGAGGCTGTCGTCACGCAAGTGAATGCACTGAATCCCGATCTGATCCTGATCACCGGCGATCTTGTCGATGGCCGGGTAGACAAGCGCGCGGCCGATGTCGCACCGCTTGCCAAGCTGCGCGCCAGAAACGGTGTTTATGCCATTCTTGGCAACCATGAGTATTACTCGAACGCGGGGGAATGGGCGCGCGCTTTTGGCGATCTCGGTCTGCATCTGCTGATCAACCAGCATGCCGTCATTTCGCGCGATGGCGCGCAGCTGGTCATCGCCGGCGTCAGCGATCCTGCCGCTGCCCGATTCGACGCGGCCATGCCCAATCTGACGGCGGCGCTGTCGGGCGCGGATAGAAAGGCGTTCACCGTGTTGATGGCGCATCGCCCGGGCGATGCGGCAGCGCACGCCGCTGCCGGCGTCGACGTGCAGCTTTCCGGTCATACGCATGGCGGCCAGATTGCCGGCATCCATCTGCTGACACGGCTGGCCAATGAAGGCTTTGTGTCCGGACTGTACACGGTGGGCAGTATGCAGCTCTACGTCAGCAACGGTACAGGGCTCTGGGCCGGGTTCCCGCTGCGTTTGGGGCGTCCTTCCGAGATTACCGAAATGACTTTGCGTCGGGGTATTCAAAAATAGACCTGCCCGGAGATGCCCTAAATACGCGGGCTAGCGGGCAGGCACCCGGAAGAACCTAAAAACAAGGATTGAAAGGGTTGTTTGACTGTAAGTGCTGGCTCCGCCCGCAAGGCTTCTTTTGATGCTGTTGCGCTGAGCGGCAGCGCACCCCGCTGACTTTCTTTGCCTCGCCAAAGAAAGTCAGCAAAGAAAGGCGACCCCGAGGCGCAGAAAACTCCTTGCCGCGGGTTGCTTGGCGGCGGGCTTGATTAACTCGCTGCGCTCAAACAATCAAGCCCTTGTTCCCGCCAAACTGCCCCGCGCCTGCGGCTGCGCCTAAGGGGGTTTTGGGTGCTTCGTAGTGATCGAATACGCGAAAGGATATGCCCGGAAACCCTTATAAATAAAGGCGCTCCGGGTAGACGCCCCTGAAGCCCTTATAAATAGGGCGTTTGCGGGCGGGTGCTCTGAGATGCTCTGTTTATAAGGGGTTCCGGGCATCCTCGGAGATGTCCGTGCATAAAGGGTTTCAGAGGGTTTGTCGGGTACGGTGTTCCGGTTTATGTTTTTTGATGCCCTGAACCCCACGTATTTAGAGGGCTTCAGGGCATTTTATGTTTTCTACCCTGTTTTTATGGATTTCAGAGGGGTGCTACAGAAGCTTAATAGCGGCTCGACTTTGCCAAAAGGCAAGGCGGCGAGCCACTGACAGTACGAGTAGTACGGCAAGGCGAGCCAACGCAGTATTTTGGCAAAGGAAGACGCTATGGCTCGACGTTGCAAAAGACAAGGCGGTAAGCCGCAGGCAGACCACGCGACCACGCAGTACGGCAAGGCCAGGCCAACACAGCAACGCCGTAGTTTGGTAAAGGAAGACGCTATTCTGAGATGACGGTGGATCAAGGCTCTGCGAGCAAGGGTACGCGCGCATCAGCCTGTGTGGCGACGCAGGGCGCCGGTATAATGCCCGCTTTCAGATGACCGCGATAAAACACCATGACAGCACACATTCTCGACGGCAATGCGCTGGCCAAAACATTGCGCGCAAACTTCCGGCAAGAGGCCGAAGCACTGGCGTCTCGCGGCGCGCGCCCGGGCCTGGCGGTGATTCTCGTCGGTGAAAACCCCGCCTCGCAGGTCTATGTGCGTAATAAGGTCAATGCCTGCGCCGATGCCGGTTTTTACTCCGAAAAGCACGTTTTCCCCGGTGATGCGACGCAGGCCGATGTGTTGGCAAAGATCCGTGCGCTCAATGCCGATCCGGCCATTCACGGCATTCTCGTGCAATTGCCGCTGCCAGCGCAGTTCGACGCCGAAGCCGTGCTCGATGCGATTGTGGCGGAAAAAGATGTGGATGGCTTTCGCGCCGAAAATGTCGGCGCACTGGTGCTCGGCCTGCCGTGCTTTGTCCCCTGTACGCCGCGCGGTGCGATGCGGCTGCTGGAAGAGGCGGGGGTCGATGTCGCCGGCAAGGAGGCCGTCATTGTCGGCCGCTCGAACATCGTCGGCAAACCGATGGCGATGCTGTTGATGCACGCCGGCGCAACCGTCACCGTCTGCCATTCGCGCACGCGTGACCTGGCGGCGCACTGCCGCCGCGCCGACATTCTGGTGGCAGCCGTCGGCAAACCCCGCTTCATTACGGGCGAGATGATCAAGCCGGGCGCCGTGGTCATCGACGTCGGCATCAACCGCTTGCCGGATGGCAAACTGTGCGGCGATGTTGATTTTGACGCGGCCCGTGTCGTGGCCGGCGCCATCACGCCGGTGCCGGGCGGCGTCGGCCCGATGACGATCGCCATGCTGCTCGCCAACACGCTGGAGAGTGCGCGAAACAGCGTGCAGAATGGCGCAGGCAATAACGCGTAATCAGGAAATTCGTAGACAACCATGCCCAAGGAGAATCTTATGTCCAGACAGGCGCTCATCGGCATCGTAATGGGATCGGACAGCGATTGGCCGATCATGCGTCATTGCGCTGAAACGCTTGCCCAGTTCGGCATCCCTTACGAGGCCAAAGTGCTATCCGCGCACCGCACGCCGGACGCCGCGCTCGACTATGCCGCCCATGCCGGAGCGCGCGGCATGAAGGTGCTGATCGGCGCAGCGGGCGGCGCGGCGCATCTGGCGGGCGTGCTGGCCGCCAAAACCGAGTTGCCCGTACTGGCCGTGCCGATGCCTTCAAAATATCTGCAAGGAATCGATTCGCTGCTGGCGATGGTGCAGATGCCGGGCGGCATCCCCGTCGCCACCTTTGCTGTGGGCGAAGCAGGCGCCGTCAATGCCGCGCTGTTCGCGGTCGCCATGCTGGCGTTGAACGATGCCGAACTGGCGGCCAAACTCTCCGCCTTTCGCGCCCGGCAGAGGGAAAAAGTGCTGGCCAAGACCCTGTCCGATTTGCCCTGAACGCTTTTTGCCTTTTGCGCGCAACCCGAGGTTGCCCGTGACTGTTTCTTCATCTTTTGGTTCCAGGCCCTGTCAGATACTCCCAGACCCGTCATACCATGTCCAGAGTCCTTGATGACGCCGTGCGCGCTTCCCTCGACGCGGCCGTCCGCCTGCTGCAGGCGGGTGAACTGGTCGCCTTCCCGACCGAAACCGTTTACGGGTTGGGGGCGAATGCCGCCAATCCGGAAGCCGTCGCCAAAATCTTTGCCGCCAAAGGGCGTCCGGCCGACCATCCTGTTATCGTCCATCTCCCGGGCGCGGCACATATCGAGCGCTGGGCGGTCGATATTCCGCAAACGGCCTGGGATCTGGCGGAAGCCTTCTGGCCGGGGCCGTTGACGCTGATTCTTAAGCGCGCACCGGCAACGCCGCTTGCCGTCACCGGCGGTCAGGAAACGGTAGGGCTGCGTGCGCCGGCTCACCCACTGGCGCTGGCGCTGCTGCGTGCTTATGCGCAGGCGGGCGGCGGGCGGCAGGGCATGTGCGGCATCGCTGCGCCCTCGGCCAATCGTTTCGGCCGCATCAGCCCGACCGACGCCGCGCATGTGCGCGAAGAATTGGGCGATGCCGTCTCGCTGGTGCTCGATGGCGGCGCCTGCGATGTGGGCATCGAATCGACGATCATCGACCTTTCAAACCTGGACGTGCCGCCGCGCATCCTGCGTCCCGGGCATATTACGCCCGGGCAGATCGCTGCGGTCATCGGCCTGATGCCGGCAATGCCGGGGCAGGCGCAACCTACCGGATCCCCCCGCGTTCCGGGTGCGCTCGCCGCACACTATGCGCCGCGCACGCCGGTGCGTGTCGTGGCTGCGGCGGTCTTGGCGGAAACCCTTGCCGCATTGCACCACACTGGCCAGTCCGCCGCATTGATCGCGCATTCCTCATCGGCCGCCTCTCTGCCGGCACGCTCCTGGTGCTTGCTTCCGGACGAAGCGGAAGGCTTTGCGCGCGGCCTCTATGCCGCGCTGCGCACCGCCGATCGCGGAGGATGTGACGTGATCGTCGTCGAAGCCGTCCCCGATCGCCCGGAATGGGCGGCGGTCGCCGACCGCATCTGCCGTGCTGCCGCGGGCGCCGGCGGCACGCATCAATAGTCCAAAGCATTTGCCGGAAGCGCCTCTGGAGCCCGCGTCAATAAAGGCGCTCCGGGCAGGGGCCTGGAAACCTGCGTGGATAGGGTGTTTCCCGGCGCTTCCTCTGAAACCCGCGTGGATAAAGGGTTTGCCGGCACCTTCTCCGAAATGCCCTGTTTACGCGGGCTTCCGGGTGCCTCATCGGAGATAGCCTGTTTACGCGGGCTTCCAGGCAACCCCTCGGAGATGCCCTCGATACAAGGGGCTCCGGCCGGTGGTTTAGGCTGGCGTTAGCGGCTGTTCGCCTGGCCTGACGGGCTGCCTTGCGGCATAAGCGCTACGCTGGAGATGCTATTGGCCGGCGCGCCGTTGATCAGCTTGCGGCTGATGGCAAGGTAAACGAGCGTCTGGCGGGCGGCATCCCACAGGCGGATAACCTGGGTTTCCTTGAACAGCAAGGAGGTGTCTTTGCTGAAAACGGTGGCTTTTTTCGGCAGTTTCTCAGGCAGGACGATGGGGCCGGTTTGCGTGCAGGAGAGCGAAAATTGCGATGGATCTTGCGCGACACCGAACGAACCTTTGACACCGCCGGTACGCGCCTGGCTGACATGGCAGGTGACGCCGGAAATCTGCGGGTCGGCGAAGGCTTCCACGCACACTTTGTGATTGGCGCCGATCAACTTCCATTCGGTGGTGACGCAATCGAGTGTTTCCGCAGCAACGGGGACGGCGCAGAACAGGGTGCAGAGCAGGGCGCAGCGCAAGATGCCGGGGCGTGGCGTCAGATAGGCGCGATGAGGAACGGTGCGGCGCAACAGATTCATGCTGATTTCCTTGGCGTGTTGGCGAGATGATGTGAAGCGGGCGGCGCGGCCGGGCGGTGGCGGCGAGTGATATAGACGCCGATAAAAACGCAGAGTGCGCCGAAACTTTGCAGCGGGCCGAAAGGCTCGTCCAGGGCAAAGTGCCCGGCCAGGACGGCGAATACCGGGCAAATATTGTTAAAAATGGCGACGCGCGAAGTGCCGAGGATGCCAGCCCCCCAGATCCAAAGAAAGTTGCAGAGGCATAGTCCGAGCACGCCAGAAAATAAAAGACTTCCCCAGGCGGCCGCCGGAATATCCAGCCAGCGCACGGTCAGAATGTCAGGGAAGGTCGTCGGCAACATGAGCAGAGAGGTCAGCAGCATCTGGCCGGCGGTAATCTGGTAGATGGAATGGCTCGCCTGCAATTCCTTGGCGGCGATCATGTAGTAGGCGTAGCAGGTCTGCGCAACGAGGATAAACAGCGAACCGAGCAGATGCGGGCCGCTCAGGCTGAATTCCTTGCCAGCACCAACGACGATGAGAAGTACGCCGGCCAGCGAACAGGCGATGCCGGCGATCACCGGCCGGGAGAGGCGGTCCAGGCCATACAGCCGGTTGAGCAGTGCGACGCTGGCGGGCACCAGGCAGTGGATGAACGAGGCATTGCCGGCGGTCGTTCGTTGCAGGCCGGCGATCAGAAGAATCTGATAAAGACAAAAACCGAAGGCGGTGATGCGTAGCAAGGTGATCAATTCGCGACGTTCCGGCCGACGCCAGCTGCCGGACAAGGCGAGCGCAATCAGGGCAATGAGGCTGGCGATAATCATGCGCGCCAGATTGAAGGTTTCTGGTGGCAGGTATTGCATGCCGATCTTGATGGCGACTGGATTAACCCCCCAGACGATGGCGACGAACAGCAATACGCCTTCGATAAGGTAGGTGCTGCTTTTGCGGGGAGAGGGGCGTTGCGGTGATGTCGGACCTTGTGCCGCGGAAGTGTTGATATTCACGCGTATTGGGGATTTGTAGAGGGGATGTCGAATGTGCGTCGAATCTCAACCATGCCGACTGATTGGCAAGATGTGAGGCAAACAATCTTCTGTCGCCGCCTGTTTGCACTGCGTTATTGGCATTTACGTGGCATTTGCGAATACGGGCCGATTCTAGCAAATACGCATCCCGCCGGATATGGCAGGGTCGGTGCGGATTGCAGCGGCAGCATGGTCTTGGGCGCGCTGTTGCACACGGAAGTGCACGATATGGATCGCGCGGCATTTCAAGGCTTGAAAAATCCGGTGTTCGTCGCCATACTTAGGGCATGGTTGTAATTCCGGCAATCTGGAGGCGTTCTGGACGCGGGTTCGATTCCCGCCACCTCCACCCAAGCATTCTGGAAAACGTTGTCAGCAGGGGTTGAGTGTTTGGGTGGGGGTGTCCCGGTTTCGACAGGGCGGGCAAAGGTGCGCAGGCAACCCGAAAGGCGACGGACGTAATCCGCGCAAATCCATAAACGCCAACGATGAGCGTTTTGCACTGGCCGCTTAAGGCCTATGCCGAGGCCGCTTGAGCCTTGTCACCCAAGAAAAGCCGGCGGGGACTTCGGTCCCCGTCGTTATTTTCAGCCGTTGAAGGCATTCGAAGTTTGCAGTACCGATCTCCCCATATTTCATTTTTCTTGCCGCCTTATTTGATGCGGGAAGCAGTCTCTGTAATTGTGACGGCAGCCGGACCTGTACTTTTATTTATTTGGTTGGCGGCTTTATGGCTGCTGATTGGTTCAATATGTTGAACGATGAACGCGGCTGCTCTCGCTTTCCTCGAAAGCTCTGATCCGCAGTTGGCTAGGCTACACGGGCTATAGAATAAAAAAGGCCGGACAAAAAGAGTCCGGCCACTAAAAAACGCACAAAAATGCGTGCGAAAGGAGAAAAGAAAATTCTTTAAAAAGCCTAACCGCTTGGTGCGCGATACTGGGTTCGAACCAGTGACCCCCGCCGTGTGAAGGCGGTGCTCTACCGCTGAGCTAACCGCGCAACCGTGAGGCGCGATTTAATCATAAGCGGCACTGACGGTCAATTTTGGTGAGGCTTGTTACTACATCTATTACAATATTGCCGATTCCGGAATACCAGAAGAAGCAGGATTTATGTGATGACATACACGGATATGTCGCGCATATCTTGTGTTTATGTTTTTCGCGGTAGTCTCTGCGGAGTTCGTTCTCTTTTATTTGGCTAATAATTTTTAACGATGAATACAGCAACAACCACCGTTCGCACCCGTTTTGCGCCTTCACCGACAGGCTTTCTCCATATTGGCGGCGCGCGCACCGCCTTGTACGCCTGGGCGTATGCGCGCCACTGCAATGGCAGATTTATTCTGCGTATTGAAGATACCGATGTTGCCCGTTCGACGCCAGAGGCCGTGCAGGGCATTCTTGACGGTATGCAATGGCTTGGGCTAACGCCCGACGAAGGCCCGTTCTACCAGATGCAGCGCATGGAAAGGTATAAGGACGTGCTTCGTCAGATGCTTGCTGAAGGTTCGGCCTATTACTGTTACACCACGCCTGAGGAACTGGAGCGTATGCGTGAGGAACAGCGTGCCAAGGGTCTGAAGCCGCGTTATTCCGGCATTTGGCGACCCGAACCCGGCAAGACGCTTCCGCCGGTACCTGCGGACAGGCAGCCTGTCATCCGCTTTAAAAATCCTATCGACGGCAGCGTTGTTTGGGATGATCTGGTCAAAGGACGCATCGAAATCGCCAATGCCGAGCTTGACGATTTGGTTATTGCGCGCGCCGATCTGACGCCGACGTATAACTTCTGTGTCGTAATCGACGACTGGGATATGGGCATTACCCATGTCATTCGCGGCGACGATCATGTAAATAACACGCCGCGGCAGATCAATATTTTTCGGGCGCTGGGCGCCAATATTCCACATTTTGCGCATTTGTCGATGATTCTTGGCGATGATGGGCAAAAACTTTCAAAACGCCATGGTGCGGTGAGTGTCATGCAGTACGATGAGGACGGCTATCTGCCAGAAGCCGTGCTCAACTATTTGGCTCGGCTCGGTTGGTCACATGGAGACGACGAAGTTTTTTCCATGCAGCAATTCTGCGAATGGTTCGACCTCGACCACATTACGCCGTCGGCGGCACAGTTCAACACCGAGAAACTAAACTGGCTGAATGCCCACTACATCAAACAGGCTGACAATGCACGGCTGGCAGCGCTGATCCGGCCGCGTCTGGCCGATCAAGGCATCACCGTCAGCGAGCTACCGGCGCTGGATGTTATCGTTGGCCTTTATAAGGAGCGCGTTGATAACCTCAATGCCCTGGCAGCTGCTGCACGGGCGTTTTACACCGAACCGGCACCTGCCGCAGAACTGCTCGCACAGCATCTGACGCCGGAAAGCCGCCCGCTGCTGGCCGATTTTATTGCCGGTTTGCGCGATGTTGCCTGGGAAGTGCCTGCCATTAATGCCTTGATTAAACAATGTATTAGTCAGCACGGTGTCAAGATGCCCAAGCTGGCTATGCCTTTGCGCATCCTGCTCACCGGGCAGGCGCAGACACCTTCGGTTGATGCATTGATAACGCTCTTCCCGCGCGAAATCGCATTGGAGCGCCTAGTGCGCGGAATTTCAGAAAAAAACTGAAGCCCGGCGGTAATACCGTTTTTGCTAGAAGCACATTTTGAATGTGACGCGGGTGGTGTGTTGGCAAGGCTCATTCCAAAATGCTTTACAAGAGGCGGTGTCCTCTCTATAATTCGCGCTTCTTTCGGGCGGGGGTATAGCTCAGCTGGGAGAGCGCTTGCATGGCATGCAAGAGGTCAGCGGTTCGATCCCGCTTACCTCCACCAAACGCAGAAAGAAATGTTTCGTCCAGGTCCCCATCGTCTAGAGGCCTAGGACACAACCCTTTCACGGTTGGTACCGGGGTTCGAATCCCCGTGGGGACGCCAGAATGCTCAAAGCTGTCTGTTTTGTAAAACAGACGGCTTTTCTTTTTTTGGTTGATGAAACGAAATGCGGCATAGATATTTCCTAACCTGACATTGCCGCAGCCCCCGTGTATTCCCACAGTTTCGGGGCAATCGAACGGATGGCAATCTGTTCTAGATATTGCGATGTATTGATGTATATAACTGGCCGCAAGCCGGGGCGGATTGTGCCTGGGGGTTGAAAATTTCTAAGTAATTCGTTGAGGGCGTTTTTTGTGCTCCTAGTAATAAAAGGAGCGCCTCAAACGCCCTGTCGCATATCGTCATACCATCGGCTTTTCCCATGCGCCGCGTGTATCTACACCAGCGGCTTCGGACAATGTTTCCAGCTCTGCGATTTCCGTAGCACTGAGTACGATGTCTGCGGCTTGAACGGCTTCTTTCACGTGGTGCGCTTGCGTTACCCCGATGAGTGGCAGTGTGCCTCGGGCGATTGCCCAGGCAATGGCAATCTGCGCCACGCTTGCGCCGTCGTGTCGGGTGCCAATTTCCGCCATTTTGCAGGTCAGTTTTGTCAGCTGCGGCAGAATTTTATTGTAGGTTTCGGCGCGCTGACTGCCTGCGGGCAGCGGGGCTTCCGGCGTGTAGTGACCGCTCAGCGCTCCCTGTTCCAATACCATGTAGGCAAAGAAGTCGATGCTGTTTTTCTGGCAGAAATCGAGAATGCCTGCACGTTCGGATGCGCGATAGAGCAGGCTGTAATGGTTTTGCACGGCAGAGACCGCGTAACCTGCGGCAGTCAGGAGTTCATGGGCACGCTGGATTTGTGCCAGGTTGTGGTTGGAAACGCCCACGCGTTTTACCTTACCGCTTTGCAGGAGCGGGATGAGCAACGGCGTCCATTTTTCTACATTTTGCGGGTTGTGAATCCAGTAGATGTCGATATGGTCGGTACGTAGTCGTTGCAGGCTGGCTTCGAGCATTGTTGCAACTGGATTTTCTGCGGTTTTATCAGCAATCTGCGGCGTGAATTTAGTGGATAAAATTACTTCGTTGCGTCGGTTACCGATCGCTTTGCCAAGTGCTGTTTCAGAGCTGCCCATGCCATAAACGGCAGCGGTGTCCCACAGGTTCAAACCGTGCTGCATGGCGGCGTCGAACGTTTCCTGAATTTGGGCTTCACTCAGGTGGTTGCCGAATACCTGGTCGCCGCCAGCGAAACCTGCGCCCCAGGACCAGGTGCCGAGTGCAATTTTGGGTTGGTTATTCATGATGTTTTCCTTGCAAAAAATTAAGTTGAAAACTTCGTTTAAATTATCGGCGGGAAAGCGTACGTTTCTTTTTTAATGACTCTCTTCGCTGGGAGGCCAGCAGACGAAAGGCTGGCTGTGTCTGATGGGCCTCTTGCGGGTAAGGGACTTAAAGCGCGGATTTTGATGTCCAAAGGAGTCAGTGTGTCAGCCCGGATCCAGATCCAGGTACCTGGATATCATCTTTCTCGCTGTCGTACAGGTGATATTGATTTTTGCCGGCCTGTTTGGCTCGGTACATCGCCTGATCGGCACGGCGTGTCAGGGTTTCGGCATCTTCACCGTCATGCGGGAACAGCGCAGCGCCAATGCTGATCGAAAGCTGTAGCGTATGTTGCCCAATTTCAAAGGGTGTGTTTGCTACGGCAAGCAAGCGAGAAAGCGCCGCTTCGCATTCATTGGGTTTTTTCAGGTCGGAAAGTACCGCGATGAATTCATCGCCGCCAAGGCGTGCCAAAGTGTCGCTTTCACGCAAAGTGGTGCGTAACCGATGGGCGATGGCGACAAGTAACTGGTCGCCGGTTTCATGGCCATGCGTATCGTTAATTTCTTTAAAGCCGTCAAGGTCGAGATAGACCAGTGCCAGTTCATTCTGGTTGCGGCGGGCGTGTGCAATAGCCTGATGCAGGCGATCGGCGAGCAACACACGGTTGGGAATGTCCGTGAGTGCGTCGTAATGCGCCATGCGTTCAAGCTGCTGCTGTTGTCGCTTACTTTCAGTAATGTCCGAGGTGAAGGCGATATAGTAAGGTGAGGCGCAAGCTTCCATGCTCTGGATTGCGGTAATACTGAGCCGCTGGGCATAAGTTTTTCCATTTTTGCGGCGATTCCAGACCTCACCTTGCCAGTATCCTGTCTGTATCAACTTCTTCCACATCGTTTTGTAAAAACTATCGTTATGTTGCCCGGACTTGAGAATGCGGGGATTTTTTCCGATGGCCTCCTCGCGTGCATAGCCGGTGATTTGGCTGAATGCGGCGTTGACGTCGATAATTTTTCCTGTGAAATCAGTGATGACGATTCCTTCGTGGGCATGGGAAAAAGCGTTGGCAATAAGCTTCAATCGTCTGTTTTCGGTCTTGTGCCGAGTGATGTCGGTAAAAAAAAGAATGCACCCGGTTTGCCGCCCATCCTGTTGAATGGGGTGAGAACGGAATTTGATGCAGCGGCCGTCGTTGAGCGTGAGTTCTCGTATTAAATCATGTGCTTTGCCAGAAATATTGCTGGCGCTCCAATCGTTTGCCTGCCATTGCCGGCAGATTTCAGGTGAGCGGATTTGCGTGGAAAAGTACGCGAATATATCCGTAGCGCGTATGTTTTCGTGCGTAGGCAGCAGCGACTCGGGCAGTTGCCAAAGCGAGGTAAGCTGACGGTTCATCCTGATGATTTCACCGCGCTCATCGAGCATCAGAATGCCGTCTTCGCAAGCATCAATGACTACCTGCAGTTGTGCATCAGCCCAACTTGGTCGATTATCAATATCCTTGTGCGTCATACGTTTGATTGCTGGGTTTTTTTGGGAGGCAGAGTTTTTCCTGCCACCCTATCAGTATTCTTGCTTTTGTTGCCGGAATTTCCGTGAATTTCTGTGCATTGTATCTCCCCACATACGGCTTGACAGGTTTTTATGCGTATTGATACGGAGGCGTAGTAGTTGCTGGAGGTTTATCCGGTTCAAATACCTGATTTTTGCTGTAATTCATTTACGGATAACGGCTTTTTGAGTATAATTCAAAGACTTTCGTTACCCCTTTGGGGGGGTGGTTTGCGGGGATGGGCTGTTCGCCCATTTTTTATTTGTAGCCATGGACTTACACGAACTTCTTGAAAAAACAGTGAATGGACTGGGCTTCGATCTGGTCGATGTCGAACAGAGTCCGCGCGGACGTATCTTGCGCGTATTTATTGACAAGCCGGAGAAAACCGGTGGCGTCGATGTGGAGGATTGTGCTGCCGTCAGCGACCATTTGTCGCGTGTGCTGGCGGTCGAAAACATCGATTACGACCGGTTGGAGATTTCATCGCCGGGGCTTGACCGGGTATTAAAGAAGCCGTCTGATTTCGAGCGTTTTTCCGGTTCGGAAGTCAATCTGCGTTTGCGTGTGCCGTTGTCCGGACGTAAAAATTTTAATGGCGTTCTGCGTGGTTTGCAGAACGGTACGGTGACGTTGGCGCTGGAAACGGGGGATGTTGCGCTGGCTTTCGACAATATCGACAAGGCCAGACTGGTGCCGAAGTTTGATTGATACCAGGGCTAGAAACGGGAAATAGGGCAATAGAGGATTGCGAAAATGAGCCGGGAAATTTTGTTGCTGGTCGATGTGCTGGCGCGTGAAAAGAACGTCGACAAGGAAATCGTCTTCGCCGCGCTGGAAATGGCACTTGCGTCGGCGGGTAAGAAACGTGTCGACGAAGAGGCCGATCTGCGCGTCGCGGTCAATCGTGAAACGGGTGATTTTGAAACTTTCCGCCGCTGGGAAGTCGTTGCTGATCAGGATTATCTGAACGAGGCGCTGACAATTCCGCTTTCCGAGGCACAGAAGCAGGATCCGGATGTTGCCGTCGGTGATTTTCTTGAAGAGACGATCGAGCCGGTCGATTTTGGCCGGATTGGCGCACAGGCGGCCAAGCAGGTCATCCTCCAGAAAATCCGTGATGCTGAGCGCGACCAGATTCTCAACGATTTCCTGAGTCGCAAGGAAAGTCTGGTAAATGGCACGATTAGGCGTATAGAGCGCGGCAACGCCATCATCGAAATTGGCAAGGTGGAAGCGATTTTGCCGCGTGATCAGATGATTCCACGCGAGAACCTGCGCGTTGGCGATCGCGTCAAGGCGTTCCTGCTGCGCGTTGACCGTCAGGCGCGCAGCCCGCAGTTGGTTTTGTCGCGCACGGTTCCGGAATTCATCGTCAAACTGTTTGAGATGGAAGTGCCGGAGATCGAGGATGGCTTGCTGGAAATCAAGGCGGCAGCGCGTGATCCAGGACTGCGCGCCAAGATTGCCGTCAAGTCGAATGATCAGCGCATCGACCCGATCGGCACTTGTGTCGGTATGCGCGGTATGCGCGTGACAGCGGTGACCAATGAACTGGCGGGCGAACGCGTCGATATTGTGCTCTGGTCGGCGGATCCGGCGCAATTTGTCATTGGCGCGCTGGCGCCGGCGGAAGTCATCTCCGTAGTAGTTGACGAAGATAAACACAGCATGGATGTTGTGGTCGATGAGGCGAATCTGGCGGTGGCGATTGGCCGCGGTGGTCAGAATGTGCGTCTGGCCTCGGAAATGACCGGCTGGGCGATTAACCTGATGACTGAAGAAGAGTCGCGGACCAAGCTGGAGGCCGAATCGGCAGCCATCCGCGTGCTGTTCATGGAAAAACTCGATGTTGACGAAGAAGTGGCGAACGTGCTGATCGACGAAGGTTTTTCGACGCTGGAAGAAGTTGCGTATGTCCCCCTGCAGGAAATGCTGGAAATAGAAAGCTTTGATGAAGCCATGGTGCAGGAACTGCGGGAACGCGCCCGTAACGCATTATTAACTGAGGCGATTGTGACCGAAGAACGTATTGGCAGCGTCGATGAACAGCTGTTGAATATGGAAGGCATGGACAAACCGCTACTCGGTCAGCTGGCCAGCCACGATATCAAGACCCTTGACGATCTGGGTGATCTTTCCGTGGATGAGCTGGTGGAAATGAGCGGTATCGACGAGGCGCGGGCGAAGCAGCTCATTACCACGGCGCGCGCGCACTGGTTCGAATAAGGAAAGAGGAGGGGGAAGATTCTTATGGCGCAAATAAGCGTTGCCCAATTTGCCGACAGTCTTGGGATGCCGGCGACATCCCTGCTGGAGCAGTTGAAAAAGGCAGGTGTTAGCAAAAGCGCCCCGGATGAACTGCTGACTGAACAGGATAAAAGCCGTCTTTTGGATTTTCTACGCAGCGCACATGGTGCGGCCGAGTCAAGAACCAAGATTACGTTGACGCGTAAGGAAACGACGGAAATCAAGTCGCAGGATGCTCAGGGAAAATCACGCACGGTGCAGGTTGAGGTGCGCAAGAAGCGCATCCTGGTCAAGCGTGATCCTCTTTCACTCAAACCAGCGGCAAAACAGCCTGCCAGTGCCCAGACGGCGGTGGCGGACGCAATGCGGTCGCCCACGATGCCTAAATCGGCAGATCCAGAAGCCCCGGCTACTGCGCTGGCGGCATCGGAGGTTCCTGTGTTGCAGGCCGGTTCCGTAGATTTGCCCTCGCCTGGGCCGGCAGCTACCCCAGCGGCCGAATCCGCAGCGCCGGCGGCAATGCCGGTGACGCCAGCCGCTGAGGCAGAACAAGAACCATCGACAGTCACTGCGCCGGAGGCGCTGGCGCCGGCTGTAGAGGATCATCCTGTCGCCGCTAAAGTACCGAAAAAAGCGGCAGCTGATGCTAAATCCAGCAAATCGACCAAAGCCGATAAGGCATCAGTAGATAAGGCAGGAGAGGTTAAAGCGAAAGAGGCAAAGCGCGGCGATACAAAACCGACAGTTAAAAAGGTAGTCACACGCGCTTCGATCATTAGTGAAGAACAGCAGCGCCTGCGTGCCGAGGAAGAGCGCCGTAAGGCTGAATTGCGCGCGCGCCAAGAGGCCGAATTTATTGAAAAACAGCAGCGCGCTGCCGAACTGGCGCGTCTGAAGCAGGAAGCCGAGGCAAAGGCTGAAGCGGCGCGCGCTGCGGAAACCGCCAAAAAAGCCGCGGCGGCGGCGGCCAAGACCCTTGCTGAACGTCCGGCAAGCGAAGAAAAACCAACGAAATCCGCCGGCAAACAAGGGGCCTCCGACAAGGTGGATAAGAAGGGGGACAGGAAAGGCGGCGATCGGAAAAACAATCAATGGAAGGAAGAAGGTAGCGGCAAGCGCCAGGGATTGAAAGTGCGCGGCGGTGCGACCGGTACCTCCGGCTGGCGCGAAGGCAAAGCGGGCGGCAAACGGTCGGGACGGCGTGATGCCGTGGAATCGACGCATGGCTTCCAGCAACCGACCGAAGCAGTCGTGCATGATGTGCATGTGCCCGAGACGATTTCAGTCTCCGATCTGGCGCACAAGATGGCTGTCAAGGCAACGGAAGTCATCAAGACGTTGATGAAGATGGGGTCGATGGTGACCATCAATCAAGTGCTCGATCAGGAAACGGCGATGATCGTCGTCGAGGAAATGGGGCACCGTGCCTTTGCCGCTAAACTGGACGATCCCGATGCTTTCCTTGATGAGGCGACCAACAAGGATGCGCCGCAACTGCCGCGTGCGCCGGTGGTGACTGTCATGGGGCACGTTGATCATGGCAAGACCTCACTGCTCGACTATATCCGTCGCACGCGCATTGCTTCGGGGGAAGCGGGGGGGATTACCCAGCATATCGGCGCCTATCATGTCCATACGACACGCGGTATGGTGACTTTCCTCGATACGCCGGGGCATGAGGCATTCACGGCGATGCGCGCGCGCGGCGCCAAAGCGACCGACATCGTTATTCTGGTTGTCGCTGCTGACGATGGCGTGATGCCGCAGACGCGCGAAGCCATTCACCACGCCAAGGCGGCGGGGGTGCCGATTGTTGTAGCGGTGAACAAGATCGACAAACCGGAAGCCAATCCGGAGCGCGTCAAGCAGGAACTGGTGGCCGAGGAAGTGGTGCCGGAGGAATATGGCGGCGATTCGCCTTTTGTTTCGGTGTCCGCCAAAACCGGGCAGGGGATCGACGATCTGCTGGAAAACGTGCTTTTGCAGGCGGAGGTGCTTGAATTGACCGCGCCGCAGGATGCGCCGGCCAAGGGGCTGATCATCGAGGCCAGTCTTGACCGCGGGCGCGGCCCAGTGGCGACGATGCTGGTGCAGTCCGGGACATTGCACCAGGGCGATATTCTGCTTGCCGGCCAGGTGTTTGGCCGTATTCGCGCTATGATCGATGAAGATGGCAAGCACATCAAGGAGGCGGGGCCATCGATTCCGGTCGAAGTGCTTGGGCTTTCCGATGTGCCGGCGGCCGGTCAGGAAGCCGTGGTGCTTGCTGATGAACGCAAAGCACGCGAGATTGCCCTGTTCCGCCAGGGTAAATTCCGTGACGTGAAGCTGGCTAATAAACAGGCGGCCAATCTGGAAAATCTGCTTGAACAGATGGGCGAGTCCGATGTGAAGACATTGGCGCTGATCATTAAGGCCGATGTCCAGGGCTCACAGGAGGCGCTCGTGCAATCGCTGCAAAAATTGACAACCGACGAGGTCAAGGTCGATGTCATTCATGCGGCCGTCGGCGGTATCACCGAGTCCGATGTGCATCTGGCGCAGGCGTCCAATGCCGTCATCATCGGCTTCAACACGCGTGCCGATGCCGGTGCGCGCAAGACAGCGGAAAACGTTGGCATCCAGATCCGTTACTACAATATCATTTACGATGCCGTCGATGAGGTCAAGGCGGCGCTTTCAGGCATGCTCTCGCCAGAGAAACGCGAAGAAGTCACCGGGCTGGTCGAAATCCGTCAAGTCTTCCGTGCCAGCAAGATCGGTACGATCGCGGGCTGTTATGTGCTGGAAGGCGTGGTCAAGCGGACTTCGCGTGCGCGTTTGTTGCGCGACAATGTGGTGATCTGGGAAGGCGAACTGGAGTCGCTCAAACGCTTTAAAGACGATGTCAAGGAAGTCCGCGCTGGCTTTGAATGCGGAGTGTCGCTGAAGAATTACACCAACTATGAGGCGGGCGATCAGCTTGAAGTGTTCGATGTAACCGAAGTGGCGAGGACGCTGTAAGTGAACCGTCATAAAGGTCATCACAGCTCGCATGGATTTTCACGCCAGGAACGTGTGGCCGAACAGATTCGCCGCGAACTAGCGGCATTGATTGATGGTGAGCTGAAAGATCCGCGCATTGGCATGATCAGTATCACCGGTGTCGAAGTGACGCCCGATTACGCGCACGCTAAGGTGTTTTTCAGTACGCTGGCTGGCCACGAGCATGTCGATGGCGTGCTGTCCGGGCTGGCAAGCGCTGCGGGTTTCTTGCGGCGTGAGCTAGGTCGGCGCATCCGCATTCATACGACGCCGCAACTGCATTTTCTCTTTGACCCGTCGCTGGAACGCGGCGCGGAACTTACAAAGTTGATCGAAGAGGCCGTGACGAGTTCGCAAGACGCCGAGGCGGAAAACGCTTCCGACGAACCTTGACTGCTACAACGCGCCCAGCGCGCCGCTGGCAGCGCGTCGATGGGGTCGTGCTGCTCGATAAACCGGCGGGGATGACTTCCAACGCTGCTTTGCAGGCCGTTCGCCGCCTGTATGCTGCTGCCAAGGGCGGCCATACGGGGACGCTTGATCCGTTGGCTACGGGGCTGTTGCCGCTCTGTTTTGGCGAGGCGACCAAGTTTTCCGCCGATCTGCTCGACGCGCCAAAGACTTACGAAGCCAATGTTCTGTTCGGCATCAGCACCTCGACTGGCGATGCCGAGGGCGAAGTGTTGGCGCGCCGCTGCGTCGAATTCTCGCAACCTGAGCTTGAACGGGCGCTAGCTTCGTTTCGTGGCCCGATCCGCCAGATCCCGCCGATGTATTCGGCATTGAAGCGCAATGGTCGCCCGCTGTATGAGTTGGCTCGGCAAGGCGTTACGGTCGAGCGCGCTGCGCGCACCGTGACCATTCATTCGCTGGAATTGCTGGCATTTTCTGGTCAACGTTGCAAGGTGCGTGTGGTTTGCAGCAAGGGGACTTACATTCGCGTGCTGGTCGAAGACATTGGAAAAATGCTTGCCTGTGGCGCCCATTTGACGGCCTTGCGGCGTACTGCTGTGGGCGATCTAACGCTCAATGCTGCTGTTCCGTTATCGGTGCTAGATAGCGGCGGTGAAACGGTGCGCCGACAGGCACTGCTGCCAGTGGATACCTTGTTGCAAAACCTGATACCGGTGAGTCTCGATGCGCCGACCGCCCAGCGGTTTTTACACGGCAACCCGGTCACGCTGTCCGAAACCAAGCTGCGCAATGCATTGAGGGGAAACGATCATTATGAAAAATGCCGCGTTTATTATCATGACACTCAGTTGCTAGGCATTGGTGCGCTTGATTTCAATGGTCAACTGAAACCGGTCAGGTTGTTGGCTGCAGAACAGAAATTTTCCTGAATTTTTGGCGGTATGCTTTCCAAGCGTGGCCATTGCTCACTAGGGCTGGGAGACCTATCGAATCACAATACGCAATGGTGTTCTTGCTCCCTTTGGCATGTAGATTACGGATTCCCCGAGAAGCGATCATTTTCAGTTTTTTCCAGACATGATGCGTCAAGTGATCATTAGCTTTGTAGATAATCTTGGCGAATTCATGTCCCCAAACTTGGTTGTCGCATCTTGGCGGCTAGGCTATAATGCCAACCCCCGCTCAAGCCGGAGCGGGATTTTCTTTTATTGATCAATATCGGACGTTAGCTCTATCAAACTGGGGCGCGTCGTTTTCTAGAGAGAGTTTGACATGGCAATTACTGTGGCGCAGAAAGCGCAGATTATGGCTGATTATCAGCGCGCCAAGGGCGATACCGGTTCGGCTGAAGTACAGGTGGCATTGCTAACCGCACGTATCAATGACTTGACTGTCCATTTCAAGGAACATGCCAAGGACCACCACTCCCGCCGCGGTCTGCTGCGGATGGTGAGCCGTCGCCGTAAGTTGCTGGATTATCTGAAGCGTACGAATGTCGATTCATACCGCGCGCTGATTCAGCGTCTCGGTTTGCGTAAATAATCTGTCTGCAAACGCCGCACTGCGGTTGGAGAGCAGACAATGATGATTGACTGGCAGCGGCCAACCCGCAAGGGTTGTGCCGCTGTTTTTGTTTTGCTTTGGGGTTTGTTGTGTTACGCAGTAGGGGTATATAGATGTGTATAGATGGCACATGGATTTTGCCGATGTGCCGAACTGTCGAGAAAGGAAGAAATGTTTAATTTTGTCAAAAAAACTTTTACCTACGGAGCGCACCAGGTTACGTTGGAAACGGGCGAGATCGCCCGTCAGTCGGGCGCTGCCGTGCTGGTGTCGATGGATGAGACAGTCGTTCTGGTGACCGTGGTCGGTAACAAGTCGGTTAAGCCCGGGCAGGATTTTTTTCCACTGACTGTCGATTACATTGAGAAAACCTATGCCGCCGGGCGCATTCCAGGCGGATTCTTTAAGCGTGAAGGCCGTCCGTCAGAAAAAGAAACGCTGACCTCGCGTTTGATTGACCGTCCACTGCGCCCGCTTTTCCCTGACGGTTTTTTTAACGAAGTACAAATTGTGGCGATGGTCGTTTCGCTCAACCCTGAGGTCGATCCGGACATCCCGGCAATGATCGGTGCTTCGGCGGCGCTGGCGGTTTCCGGTATTCCTTTCAATGGACCGATTGGCGCTGCGCGCGTGGGTTACATCAATGACCAGTACATACTTAATCCGACCCAGACGCAGCTCAAGGATAGTCGCCTTGATCTCGTTGTCGCCGGTACACAGGCGGCCGTACTGATGGTCGAGTCGGAAGCGGATATTCTGCCGGAAGACGTTATGCTCGGTGCGGTGGTTTTCGGCCATGAGCAGATGCAGACTGCCATCAATGCCATCAATGAGTTCGTTGACGAAGGGGGTAAGCCTGAATGGGACTGGACACCCGCGCCCAAAGATGAAGAACTTGTCGCCAAATTGAATGCGCTGGTTGAGGCGGATGTTCAGGAAGCTTTCCGCATTACCAGTAAACAGGAGCGTACGCAGCGACTTAGTGAAATTTCTGCCCGGGCGATCGAAACGCTGACAGTGGGTGAGAATGCGCCGGATGCGGCAACCATCGGCAACCTGCTGTTTGATATCGAATCACGCATCGTTCGCGGCCGTATTCTGGCCGGAGAGCCGCGTATTGACGGGCGCGATACGCGCACCGTGCGTCCGATTGCCATTCGTTCCGGCGTCTTGCCGCGTACCCATGGTTCGGCGCTATTTACGCGCGGTGAAACGCAAGCCCTAGTTGTCGCGACGCTCGGAACGGGACGCGATGAGCAGATTATCGACGCACTGTCCGGTGAAACGCGCGAACGCTTTATGCTGCATTACAATTTCCCGCCGTATGCGACGGGTGAGTGCGGTCGTGTCGGGTCGCCGAAGCGGCGTGAGATCGGTCACGGACGTCTAGCCAAACGAGCGATGGTTGCCGTACTGCCGAAAACCGAAAATTTTTCCTATACCATGCGTGTCGTTTCGGAAATCACCGAATCAAATGGCTCCAGCTCAATGGCCTCGGTCTGCGGTTCGACGCTGGCGCTGATGGATGCCGGCGTGCCGCTCAAGGCGCACGTTGCCGGTATTGCTATGGGGCTGATCAAGGAAGGTAACCGCTTTGCCGTGCTGACGGATATTCTGGGCGATGAAGATCATCTCGGCGATATGGACTTTAAGGTGGCCGGTACTGATACAGGCGTGACCGCCTTGCAAATGGACATCAAGATCCAGGGCATTACCAAGGAAATCATGCAGGTGGCGCTGGCTCAGGCAAAAGAAGCGCGTCTGCATATCCTCGCAAAAATGCAGGCAGCAGTTGCTGCGCCGCGTCAGGAAGTTTCCAACTATGCGCCGCGCCTGTATACGATGAAGATCAATCCGGACAAGATTCGCGACGTGATCGGCAAGGGAGGTGCGGTTATCCGTGCGATTACCGAAGAAACCGGCACGACGATTGATATCAAGGAAGACG
Source organism: Dentiradicibacter hellwigii (assembly GCF_041770905.1). Classification (NCBI taxonomy): domain Bacteria; kingdom Pseudomonadati; phylum Pseudomonadota; class Betaproteobacteria; order Rhodocyclales; family Rhodocyclaceae; genus Dentiradicibacter; species Dentiradicibacter hellwigii. The sequence goes on along the minus strand of NZ_JBEUWX010000002.1, from coordinate 816,838 downwards.
GTACGATCACGATCGCCTCGGTCAATGCTGAAGCGGCAGATGCCGCCAGATCGCGCATTGAGTCGATTACGGCGGATGTGGAAGTGGGCAAGATCTACGAGGGCACCGTGCTCAAGCTGCTGGATTTCGGCGCTATCGTCAGCATTTTGCCAGGGCGTGACGGTCTGCTGCATATCTCGCAAATTGCCAACGAGCGCGTCAATGCGGTTTCAGACTACCTCAAGGATGGCCAGAAGGTTCGCGTCAAAGTGCTTGAGGCGGATGAAAAAGGGCGTATTCGCCTGTCGATGAAAGCGATCACCGCGGAGGATAGCGGCGCGGCAGGGGGTTCCCAGTAGTTCAGTACTAAATTTTGCCTGAAGACGAAAAAGCCACCCTGTTCCGGGTGGCTTTTTCTTGGTAAGTTTCGGCGAGCGGTGCAGGAAAAAATACAGCCTACAGCCCGCAACCCACGGCCGTGTTACTTGGCGACTTGCTTTTCGCGCACTTCCTCGAGGGTTTTGCAGTCGATGCACAGCGAGGCCGTCGGGCGTGCTTCCAGGCGCTTGATGCCGATTTCAACACCGCAAGCACTGCAATAACCATAATCACCGCTATTGATCATGGCGATCGTGTCGTCGATTTTCTTGATCAGCTTACGTTCGCGATCACGGTTACGCAGCTCGATGGCGATATCAGTTTCCTGGCTGGCGCGATCGTTGGGATCGGCGAAAACGGTTGCTTCGTCCTGCATGGTTTGCACCGTTCGCTCAATATCCTTCATCAGGCCAGCCTTGAGTGATTCCAGAATATTCCGGAAATGGGCGAGCTGGCGTGGATTCATGTATTCCTCTCCCTTTTTCGGGACATAAGGAGGAATGTTTTTCTCTTTCGAGCGCGATCGTTCTGGCATATCTGAAAGTCAAGCAATCGTGGTGGAAAACCGGCTTCATATCAAAAAACAGCGCGTGCTGCAACTGGCTGAGCAGGCGATATTCAGATAGCAGCCAAATCAAAAGTGTACAATAACTGCTCTCTCCACTTTTTTCTAGTCAGCTGATGAGCGAAAAAATGTGTCACTGGTTTGACTTACCTTTTTCTCTGGGTCGTGTGCTTTTTTGCTCCAGGATTGACCAGAATCAATGCTATCGGTAAAATGCGCGCTTCTTCGGGGCGTAGCGCAGCCTGGTAGCGCATCTGCTTTGGGAGCAGAGGGTCGTGAGTTCGAATCCCACCGCCCCGACCAGAATAGAATGGCAAGTCCTCGCCGAAGGCTTGTGATATGTCCCGAAGGATGCGTATTCATCGGCACCTGGCGCCCGTAGCTCAACCGGATAGAGCACCGGCCTTCTAAGCCGGGGGTTGTGAGTTCGAGTCTCGCCGGGCGCGCCAGAAATAGATACGATGGCGATGTTAGCTCAGTTGGTAGAGCAACGGATTGTGATTCCGTGGGTCAGCGGTTCGATCCCGCTACATCGCCCCAACGAAGTGTTTGGGCCAATCCTTTGGGATTGGCTTTTTCTTTTTCTTTTTCTTCTTTCTTATATCGCATTCCCTGTGTGCTTTGCGCGTGTTTTTGCTAATCCTCCCATCCATCCTGTCGAATTTCCGCTGGTCCCGTGCAATCGCGCCAGACAAGCGCCTGATTTGCCGAGGCAATGAAAGAATAATCCATGCAGCGGCCTGAAATCGGGAAAATCTTGGTGCCCGTCAAACGGGTTATTGACCCCTGTGTGGCGATCCGCATCAAGGGCGATGGCACCGGCGTAGAGACGGCGGGTGTCAGGATGAGCATGAATCCGTTTGATGAAATTGCCGTTGAGGCCGCCGTTCGCGTCAAGGAAAGCGGGGCGGCAAATGAGATCATTGCCGTCTCCTGTGGTGTATCCGCCTGCGCAGAAACGCTGCGCACTGCACTGGCGATGGGGGCTGACCGCGCTATCCTTATTGAAACCGGCATCGAGCTTCAGCCGCTGGCTGTGGCCAGAGTGCTGGTAGCGCTGTGCCGGAAAGAATTGCCGGATCTTGTTATCTGCGGCAAACAGGCGATCGATAGCGATGCCGGTCAAACAGGTGCGATGCTTGCTGCCTTGCTTGACTGGCCGCTGGCGACGCGCGTTTCCCATCTAAATGTTTCTGAAGGGCAGGTTTTGGCGACGTGCGAAACCGACGATGGATGCGAAGTCTGGCAGCTGCGGCTCCCGGCGCTATTAACCGTTGAATTGGGGCTGAATACGCCGCGCTACGTGACGTTGCCCAATCTGATGAAAGCGAAGAAAAAGCCTTTGGATACGCTGAGGCTGGAGGCGTTGGGTATCAATGTTGGCTCGCGGTTGGCGCAGGTATCGATAAGCGCACCACCGCCACGCCGCGCGGGCGTTCGCGTCGCCGATGTCGGCGAGTTGATCAGATGTCTGCGCGATGAAGCGCGAGTGCTCTGATATGTCTCACATTTCTCCCAACCCTTTTGTTCCCGTCGCTTCTGGTATTTCTTCCGGGATTCGTGTACTGGTCATTGCGGAAAATACCGGGGACGGCCTCAGCAAAACGGTGCCTCCAATCGTGTCAGCCGCCCGGCAGCTGGGCGGCGAAGTGCATGTGCTGATCAATGATGGCAGTGATGCTGCTTCGGCCTCGGCCGCCCGCGCAGCGGCGGCGTTGCCGGGTGTTTCGCTGGTGAAAATTGCCGAAACTGCATACGTCTCTGCCAATGAGGCTGCCCCGAGAGTGGAGGATACGGCAGCGTTGATTCTGGCGCATGCAGCCGGTTATACGCATATTTTGGCGGCGGATTCAGGATATTTCCGCAATGTGTTGTCGCGCCTCGGCGCCTTGCTGGGGGTCGAACCGATCACTGGCGTGGTGCGTATTTCGTCGCCCGACACCTTTGTTCGGCCCGTCTATGCGGGCAATGCGCTGTTGACGGTGCGCAGCGGCGATCCGGTGAAAATTCTGACGCTTCGGGCGGCGAGCTTTGCAACGGCAAACAATGATGCGGAAGCGAATGGGGATAGCAAGTATGGCAGCCGGGATGAACAGCGCGGTCAGGCCACAATGACAGTCGTTGCGCCTGCCTCCGCGACCTTCTCGGCGGTTACCGCAGCGGCGGTGCTGCTTGAACGCCGGTGTGCGACGAACATGGAGGGCGGAAAAAACTCGCCATCCCTGGATGCTGCGCGTATCGTCGTCGCGGGTGGCCGTGGGCTGGGGAGTGCCGAGAACTTTTCGATGCTGCTGACGCCGCTGGCTGAGCAACTGGGGGCGGCGCTGGGCGCCAGCTATGGCGCGGTCAGCGCGGGATATGCCGCCAATGCGCTACAGATTGGTCAGACAGGGCGGATTATTGCCCCGGAGCTTTACATTGCCGTGGGAATTTCGGGCGCAATTCAGCATCTGGCCGGCGTTAAGGAGGCACGAGTCATCGTTGCAATCGACAAAGATCCGGAAGCGCCGATTTTCAAAGTCGCCGATTACGGGCTGATCGCCGATCTCTTCGATGCCGTGCCGGCGCTGACGCGAGCGCTGGCTGCAATGAGTAAAAAAGCGTGATGCCATGGGCCGTGAGAGCGTCGAATTTGATGTCGTCATCGTGGGCGGCGGTCCGGCGGGATTATCGGCGGCGATTCGCCTCAAACGACAGGCGCAGGCGGACGGGCGGGAAATCAGCGTTTGTCTGATCGAAAAAGCCGCCGAAATTGGCGGACACACGCTTTCCGGCGCCATCGTCGATCCGCGCGCATTGGATGAATTGCTGCCTGATTGGCGGGAACAGGATTCGCCGCTCAAACTCGCCGTATCGGAAGAGGCGTTTTTCTGGCTATCCGAGCGCGGCAGCATCCAGATCCCGCATCGACTGTTGCCTGCCTGTTTCCGTCAGGCCGGCACTTACCTTGTTTCGCTTGGCGATTTGTGCCGCTGGCTGGCGCAGCAGGCCGAGACCCTGGGGGTCGAGATTTTCCCCGGTTTTGCGGCGACTGAAATTCTTCTGGGAGATACCGTGGATGGCGAACGCGTCGTCAATGGCGTGATTACTGGGGATTTCGGGCGTCTCCGAGACGGTTCGCCGGGTCCGGACTTTCAACCGGGAATGGCGCTGCGCGGCAAATACACGCTGTTTGCTGAAGGGTGTCGCGCGTATCTCGGAAAGCGACTGATCGAGCAATATCGCCTGGATGAGGGTGCCGCGCCGCAAACATATGGACTGGGGATCAAGGAAGTCTGGGACGTGCGGCCGGAAAACCATGCTCCGGGCCGTGTCCTGCATACCTGCGGTTGGCCGCTGAAGCCGGATACCTATGGCGGCGGTTTTTTGTATCACCAGCAAGATCGGCGGGTTGCTGTCGGGTTCGTCGTCGGGCTGGGGTACGCCAATCCTTATCTATCCCCTTTTGAGGAATTTCAGCGCTTTAAGACACATCCGCGTATCCGCGCCTGTTTACACGGGGGCCGGCGCATTGCCTATGGGGCCAACAGCGTTGCATCCGGCGGGCTGCAGGCCATGCCCCGGCTGGTATTCCCCGGTGGTGCGCTGGTCGGCGATGCAGCTGGTTTTCTCAATGCGGCGCGCGGTAAGGGCGTGCATGGCGCCATGTTGTCCGGCATGCTGGCGGCGGACGCCTGTTTTGCGGCGCTGAGGGCAGGCCGCGCGGGCGATGAGCTGAGCGCGTATCCGCAGGCATTTTGCCGCAGCTGGCTGCACGATGAACTGTGGGCGACGCGCAACTTTAAGCCCTGGTTGACGAAAGCGGGGCTGTATTTCGGCAGCGCACTATTTGCCGCCGAGCAGAAACTGTTTGCCAGCAATGTGCCGTGGACGTTGCGTGTCAACGAGCCGGATCATGCCGCTTTGCGTCCGGCGGCTGCTTTCTCGCCGATTGCCTATTCGCTGGCGGATGGCGTATTGACGTTCGACCGGCCGTCGTCCGTGTTCCTGGCAAATCTGCGTTATGAAAAAGATCAGCCCGTTCATTTGCATCTTAAGGATGAGCGTTTGCCGGTTTCCGTCAATCTCGCCAAGTACGATGCCCCGGAGCAGCGTTACTGCCCGGCCGGCGTGTATAGGGTTCTGCACGAGGGGCCGGAGCGCACGCCGCGTTTACAGATTGATGCGCAGAATTGCCTGCATTGCAGAACCTGCGATATCAAGGACCCGCTGCAAAATATTAAATGGACGCCGCCGCAAGGCGGCGACGGGCCGGCATATACAAGTTTATGAAGCCGAAGATGCCGAACGGAGCGTTACCCAAGCCGCTTTTTTCTTACCGCCCGTATTGGGCGAAGCGTTTTGGCATTGCGCCGTTTTTGCCGATGTCACGTGAAGAAATGGAGGCGCTGGGTTGGGACTCCTGTGATGTGATCATCGTTTCCGGCGATGCCTATATTGACCATCCGAGCTTCAGTACGGCGCTGATCGGGCGCTTGCTCGAAGCGCAGGGCTTTCGCGTGGGCATTATTGCCCAGCCTGACTGGCATTCCGCCGAGCCTTTCCGCGTGCTTGGCCGGCCGAATCTCTTTTTCGGCGTGTCGGCCGGCAACATGGATTCGATGGTCAACCGTTATACGGCTGATCGCAAGATTCGCTCCGATGATGCCTATACGCCGGATGGCGCGCCGAATCGCCGCCCGGACCGAGCTGTGATCGTCTATGCGCAGCGCTGTCGGGAGGCGTATCCGGAGGCAAATGTCGTGATCGGGGCGATTGAAGCCAGCTTGCGCCGCGTTGCCCATTACGATTACTGGTCGGATACCGTGCGGCGTTCAGTGCTGCCGGATGCAAAGGCCGATCTGTTGGTCTATGGCAATGCCGAGCGTGCCATGGTCGCGCTGGCGCATCGCCTGGCGATGGGTGAGCCGATTGCTGCCATCCGTGACCTGCGCGGTACGGCTTTCATGACGGCGCGGGGCTGGTTGCCGGCAGATGATTGGACGGAAATCGATTCAACCCGTGTCGATACGCCGGGACGGCTTGACCGCCCCGCCAATCCTTATGGCGAGACGGTGCGCCAGGATTGCCCGGCAATGGCCAAAACGGCAGAAAGCTCCGTGCCATATGAAAAAGCGGAAAAAGCATCTGTGAAAAAAGCGGCGGCACAACCGCTGATTTTTTATACGCAAGATCGTCAGGCGCGCCGCCAGGATCGTGGCAGTAAATCCGCCGTGGAGTCCGGGAAGGCAGAAAATGCCGGGCATATTGCTGCACGTTCGCGTACCGTGATTCGTCTGCCCTCCTATGAACAGGTGCGCGATGACCCGGTGCTGTACGCACATGCTTCGCGTACCTTGCATCTGGAATCGAATCCCGGTAACGCGCGTGCTTTGGTTCAGGCGCATGGTGCGCGCGATGTCTGGCTCAATCCGCCGCCGATACCGCTGACGACGGCGGAAATGGATGGCGTCTACGACCTGCCTTTCCAGCGTAAACCGCATCCTGCTTACGGGCAGGCCAGAATTCCCGCCTACGAGATGATCCGTTTTTCGATCAATATCATGCGCGGCTGCTTCGGCGGTTGCACGTTCTGTTCGATTACCGAGCATGAAGGGCGCATCATCCAGAGCCGCTCGGAAGCTTCTGTATTACGGGAGATCGAGGATATCCGCGACAAAACGCCGGGCTTTACCGGCATTATTTCCGATCTCGGCGGGCCGACAGCCAACATGTACCGTATGGCTTGCCGGGATAAGCACATCGAGTCGGCCTGTCGACGGCTGTCGTGCGTTTTTCCTGATATTTGCCACAATCTCATCACCGACCATGCGCCGCTGATCGATTTATATCGCAAGGCGCGCGCTGTGCCAGGCGTCAAGCGCATTCTGATCAGTTCCGGGTTGCGCTACGATTTGGCTGTGCGTTCGCCGGAGTACATTAGAGAGCTGGTGGCGCATCATGTCGGCGGTTATTTGAAAATTGCGCCGGAACACACGGAGCCGGGACCTCTTGCGTACATGATGAAGCCAGGTATCGGTGCATATGATCAATTCAAACGGCTTTTCGATAAGGCATCGCGGGACGCGGGCAAGGAACAATACCTGATTCCTTACTTTATCGCGGCGCATCCGGGGACGGGCGATGAGGATATGCTCAATCTGTCCCTCTGGCTCAAACGGAACGGTTTCCGACTCGATCAGGTGCAAACTTTCCTGCCGACGCCCATGGCGCTGGCGACGACGATGTTCCGCAGCGGACGTAATCCGCTGAAAAAGGTAACGCGTGATGCACCACGGGTCAGCACTGTACGCGGTGCGCGCCAGCGCCGTCTGCATAAAGCTTTCTTGCGTTATCACGATCCCGATAATTGGCCGTTATTGCGCGAGACGCTGAAACAAATGGGGCGTGCTGACCTGATCGGCAATGGCAAGCGGCATCTGGTGCCGAATTTTCAACCAGCAGAAACAGGAGATAAGCGGTACGGGAATCCGATCAAAAAGCTGAAAATGAGGATCTTGCCGCCGCGTGGGGGGCGATCATCAAAATGAGCGCAAGGCACGATTGGTGTCCGAATCGTGTGAAAAAAGCAGAACGCCGGCAAATGCGCGATGGAGCCGTATATGATGCCGTAAGTCCGCAAGCTGAAATGGTATTTCCAATGGTGTTACATTGACCGGAACTGGGGGGCATTGATAAAATCGCATTTTTTCGACAGGTGTGCCATGCGTCAAAAATTGGTTGTAGGTAACTGGAAAATGAACGGTAGTTTGCAGGCCAACCAGTCGCTTCTCAAGGAACTATCGGCAGGTATTACAGATGCGTGTGGCGTTGCTGTTGCTGTCTGCGTGCCGTTTCCCTACCTGGCGCAGGCGCAGGCGTTGCTGGCTAAAACGTCTCTGGCGTGGGGGGCACAGAATCTGAGCGAAAAGGATTCTGGTGCATTTACTGGCGAAGTTGCCGCATCAATGCTGCGTGATTTTGCCTGCCGCTATGTGCTGGTTGGGCATTCGGAACGGCGTACACTGTATGGTGAAAATAATGCGCTGGTTGCCGAGAAGTTTGCCGCGGCGCTGGCGGGCGGTTTACAGCCGATATTGTGCGTTGGCGAAACGCTGGCTGAACGCGAAACCGGAAAGACGGGGGAGGTTGTCGCAAAGCAGGTCGCCGCTGCGATTGATCGCGCCGGCATTGCGGCTTTTTCCAAGGCTGTTGTCGCGTATGAGCCTGTTTGGGCAATTGGTACCGGTAAAACAGCCAGTAGTGCGCAAGCGCAGGAAGTCCATGCCGCTATTCGGGCGCAGGTGGCGTGCGCTGATGTCAAGGTTGCTGAAGGTTTGCAGATTCTTTATGGTGGGAGCGTTAAGCCGTCGAACGCCGCAGAGCTATTCGGCATGCCCGATATCGATGGTGGGTTGATCGGTGGTGCTTCGCTGGTGGCGAGTGATTTTCTGGCAATTTGCCAAGCTGCGACCCCGGCTTAATAAGGCAAGGATTATTTATGGAGTTTCTTTTTTCGTTAGCGCTGACGCTGCACGTTTTGGCAGCAGTCGGGATCGTTGGGCTGGTGCTAGTACAGCACGGCAAAGGTGCGGATATGGGCGCGACTTTTGGTAGTGGCGCTTCGGGTAGCCTGTTCGGTGCCGCCGGTTCAGCCAACTTTCTTAGCCGTACGACGGCAGTGCTTGCCGTCGTGTTCTTCTTGACGAGTCTGTCTCTGGCGTATTTTGCCTCAAATACGCCAAAGACAACTGGTAGTGTGATGGAGGATGCGGTAAAATCCGCCCCAGAAGCTGTGACTGCTCCCGCAGCGGGGGAAGAAGTTCCGGCTCCTGCGGATTCTGCTTCAAAGGCTAAAGATATTCCAAAGTAACAGCTTATTTTTTAAGGTGACGGATCTCTCTCGCAGTACCGTTGCCTGTTGTTTGGGTGTGCCGACGTGGTGAAATTGGTAGACACGCTATCTTGAGGGGGTAGTGACTTCGGTCGTATGAGTTCGAGTCTCATCGTCGGCACCAAATAAAAAGAAAAGGTCGGTTAGGCGCGCTTATTTCCTTATTTGAACAAAAACAAAAAAACGCTCGCCCCAAAAAAGTAATTCGCCCAAGAAAACCGTTTCACGGCAATAGATTTAATTATATTCGCTGGTGAAATTGGTTTTTTTACAAAGCGGTCGGCTAATAACAGCACAGATTGTGCGACAAGGAGCAGTATCGGGACTGTTGTGTCCAGCGATTAATTACTGTCTTGTATTTCTATTTTTTGTCGATGTGTTTTTCCCTATTTATTAGGATGTTTTAGGGGTTATGAATAATCATCTGGTATCTCGCACTGACGAGAAGCATCTCATAGAAGTCGAACTAGAAAGCACCCAAGCGTATCACGGCCACCTGCTTGATGTGCGCGTGGATCGTGTACGCCAGCCCGATGGCCGCGAGGCGACGCGCGAATACATTCGGCATCAGGGAGCGGTCGTCGTTGTTCCCATTCTCGATAATGGCGAGCTGGTTTTTGAACGGCAGTTCCGTTATCCACTGCGACGTGTTTTTCTTGAATTTCCGGCGGGAAAAATTGAAGCGGGTGAAGATGTTCTGATGACCGGCCAACGCGAGCTTCTGGAAGAAACGGGCTATATGGCGAGCGACTGGCGACATCTGGGTGTATTACATCCCTGCATTGGTTATTCTGACGAGCGAATTGAGATTTTTTCTGCGCGCGGTTTGCAGCGGACCCCCGAAGGGCAGCGGCTCGATGAGGGTGAGTTTGTCGAATTGCTGACATTAAGCCTGGATACGGCGCTGGAGGCAGTGCGTCATGGCGAGATTACGGACGGTAAAACGATTGCTGCGCTCTTCTGGGCAGAAAAAATTATGCGCTCGGGCTGGTAGCCAGATACTGCTTGTGATACCGCCCGAGGCTTCGTATATCGCTCTATTTCTGGACTGAATCTCGTTCTTCAGAATGCGGTGATTGCCCTGAGCAACATGCTAGAATCCACCGGTTTTTATCTTGTGGAGAAAGTCTGATGTTCCAGTCCGCCCTGATCCAGGATTTACATGATCGCGGCCTGATCGCCCAGTTGACCGATGCGCGCGGGCTTGATGCCTTACTGGCAAGCTCATCGGTGACACTGTATTGTGGTTTTGATCCGACGGCGGATAGTCTGCATCTTGGGCATCTGGTGCCCGTACTGGTGCTCAAACGCTTTCAGCAGGCGGGACATAAGCCGATTGCACTGGTTGGTGGCGCAACGGGCATGATCGGTGACCCCAGCTTCAAGGCGACTGAACGCAAGCTTAATACCCCCGAAATTATTGCGGTCTGGGTTGTGAATATTCGTGCCCAAGTTGCACCGTTTCTGAATTTTGATGGCGTCAATGCAGCAATCATGGCCAATAACTACGACTGGTTTGGCGGCATGAGCGCACTCGATTTTTTGCGTGATATCGGTAAACATTTCTCGGTCAATGCGATGATCAAGAAAGAGTCGGTGCAGCAACGCATCAATCGCGACGAGCAGGGTATTTCCTATACGGAATTTTCCTATAGCCTGTTGCAAGGCTATGATTTTGTCGAGCTGAACCGACGTTATGATTGTGTATTGCAGATTGGCGGTTCAGATCAATGGGGCAACATTACCGCCGGTGCCGATCTGACACGGCGGCTGAATCAGAAGCAGGTGTATGGTCTGACGCTCCCGCTAGTGACGAAATCCGACGGGACCAAATTCGGCAAGACGGAATCGGGCGCCATTTGGCTGGATGCAAAAAAAACTTCGCCCTATGCTTTTTATCAATTCTGGATCAATACAGCCGATGCAGATGTCTATAAATTCATGCGCTATTTCACTTTTCTGTCTGTCGAGGAAATCGACGCTATTGAAGCGGCGGATAATGCGGGCGGGAAGAAGCCGGAAGCGCAGCGTATCTTGGCCGAGCAGGTGACCGAACTGGTGCACGGACAGGCGGCGCTGCAAGCGGCACAGCGTATTTCGAAGAGCCTGTTTTCCGGCGATCTCGACGCACTGACCGAGTCGGATTTCGAACAGTTGGCGCAGGATGGTGTGCCGGGCCTTACGTTGGAAAAATCGGCGGATGGTCTGGTTGATGCACTGGCGGCGGCGGGCTTAGCCAAATCGAAGAGTGAGGCGCGCGGCTTTCTGCAAAGCGGCAGTGTCCAGGTGAATGGTGTCAGAATCGACGCCATTGATTACTGTTTTACCGAAACCGACCGACGTTTTGGCCGCTTTACTCTCCTGCGCCGTGGTAAAAAGAATTACGCGATGCTGCGCTGGCAATAATGTGGACAATCGCCGCCCTTAACGGACAGGGTTTTTTATGAAGCTGCAACAACTTCGCTATCTAGTTGAAGTTGCGCGTTCTAATCTGAATATTTCAGAAGCGGCGGAAGTTTTATATACCTCCCAACCCGGCGTATCCAAGCAGATCAAATTATTGGAAGACGAGCTGGGCATCATTATTTTTGAGCGTAGCGGCAAACGGCTGACGGCTATTACCGAGCCAGGAAAACGCGTGCTCGAAATTGCACGGCGGCTTTTGCGCGAGACGGAGAATATCAAACGTGTTGGTGAAGAATACGCCAGCGGTAAATCAGGCTGTCTGGCGATTGCAACAACGCATACCCAGGCGCGCTATGCTTTGCCGCGCATTGTCAAGGAGTTTGTTGGGCGCTATCCGAAGGTTCGATTGACCCTGCACCAGGGCAATCCCGCGCAGATTGCCGAATGGACTTTACAAGGAAAGGCGGATCTGGCGATTGCTACCGAACTTGACCAGTATCCTGAACTTGTCGTTCTACCCAGTTACCAATGGGGACTTTGCCTCATCGCTCCGGATGGGCATCCGGTGCTTGCGGAAAAAAACCTGACACTATCCGTGCTGACCAAATGGCCGTTGATTACTTACGATACGGTATTTTCCGCGCGCATCCGCGTCGATCAGGCGTTCGAACGGGCGCAGCTTACGCCGAACATTGTACTGGCGGCGATCGACACGGATGTGATCAAAACCTATGTTGAACTAGGGCTGGGGCTTGGCATCATTGCCGATATTGCCCACGATGCTGAGCGTGATTTGGGTCTGTCCGCCATAGGCGCTGCGCATCTGTTCGGCTCAAATATCACGCGGATCGGTTTGCGCCGCGGTACCTATTTGCGCTGTTTTGAATACGACTTTATCAGCCTGTTTGCGGGGCACCTGACCCGAAAGGCCATTGATATGGCAATGTCCGGCACGGGCGTCGGTGACGATTATGCCCTTTGAACAAAGAACGTTTAAAGGTCCGCTTGCCCGGCTGGTGACATACATGACCGGTGTGTTGTCCATGGTTGCCGCCGTGATTTTTTCCCTATTCCTGCTGACAGTCGCGGCGGTTGTTGGCTTTGGTGCCTGGGCTGGCTTCTGGTGGAGAAAACGCAAACAGCGCCGCTCGCCGGACGGGCAGGGAAGAAATGGCGTACATACCAACATCCCCGGGCGATCTGCAAAAAGTAGAGTCGACGATGGCGATATTATTGAAGGTGAGGCTACGCGCATCGCCGATGAACATGACGCAGAGCACACTTCGTCTTCTTAAGGACGGATACGGCTATTGCTGTGTGGATGCCCACTCAGCGCGCAATGCTTCGCTATCTTCGCGGCCGGATAGCCAGTTCTGGTAATTGGCCATATCGAAACGCACCAGCTTGACGGTATCGAACGTGCCGAGCAAGGCAGCGCAAACAGACTGCTGTAAACGCCACATCACGGGGTCACGCTTGGGCAGCGTCATCCAGTCGTCGAGTGTGTCGTACCAGATGACAAAAATCGCTTTCGGTGCTCCGCCTTTTTCCCGCATCTGGATGCGAATATTGTCAGCCGTAGCATCGAGCGCCAGAGACCGCCATTCATTGAGCTCTTTCATCCGGACGATGAGGCTTTCTGGAATCGGACTTTCCCCATTTTCCCATTCCCGCCAACGCTGCTCGGAAGTGCCTTGCGGCGTATCATGACTGGTTGTGATAAAGCGCGCTGCTTCGGGAACGGTAAAGAAAAACAGGCGTCGCAGTCCTTTCAACATCGTTGGTGTCATAACTTTCCTCGCAGAGATGAAAATGAGCAGTTTTCTGAATATTTTAGGAGTACGCTGAGTAATAATTGGTTTTCTTGTCGGAAAAATCCCGCTATCATGATGCCGGAATGACGATTGATCGTGCCGGAAAAGGGCAGAAATGTCAGGAAGGTTTTAGATGATTTTCCGTAAAAATGAAAAGGGGTTGCGAAAAATGATTTCTTCGCAACCCCAAGTGTTTCTGGCTCCTCGACCTGGGCTCGAACCAGGGACCTACGGATTAACAGTCCGGCGCTCTACCGACTGAGCTATCGAGGATCAACGAGGAGCGCATTGTAGATACTTATCTTTTTAGCGTCAACATGTTTAACGATGAATTTAGAACTTGTCTTTGTTAAAACAGCAGCAGGAGAAGAAGTCCTCGCTTCGCCGGATAAAAATGGCGGGGAAGGCGGAAGATTGCCGCGTGCCTTCCGGACGGTGCTCATTCTTGTCGATGGGAAATTGACCGTTGCCGATCTCGGCGAAAAAATGTCCAGTCTTGACTTTGTCAAGATGGCGTTGGCAGACCTTGAGGATCGCGGGTATATCGTGCGGTGTAGGACCAAGGCGGGAGATAGTATTGCCGTTCCGGCAAATGCGCGTATTGGCGCCGCAACAGGTGCGGTTGCAGGTGCGACGAGAACCCCGGCTGTGCGTGTCAAATCCGACGAGGCTGATGATGCCGAAAAAATGTCGGTTGAAACCATTGAGTTATTTGGTGTGGAAGGCGCGACTGAGTCGGATTTCGATTGGGCATATGCAAAACCCCAGGCGGGAGGAAACCGGGCATCGCCGAGCAAAATGGCCTCAACCGTCAACGATAATGATGATGTTGGGAATGTGGATGGCTTGCCGATCTTGATGGAGGTCGTCGATCCTTCACAAACGGCCGAAATCGGTGAGTTTTCCGAGCAGGTTGATTTTGCGGCAGAGGCTACCGCAGATGCCGCAATGACCGATGCAGAAAGCCCTGTGCAAGGTCGTACGGATTTGGTTGTGACGCCTGCTGATACAAAAACGCAGAATGCTGTAAATGCGCGATCCACCATAAAAACGATCATCGGAAAGCTTACTTCGCTCTCTGGGCGTTGGTGGGGCTGGCGCAACCGCCGTCTGGCGGCACAGAATCAAGAGCAAACCATGCAGCGTCCGTATGCGCCGTATCATCGAGAGACTCCCTCACGTTATCAGATTGGCCGGCCGGGCAGGTTGATCCGTCCGGTGCGGAGATCCTCTGGTATGAAAACACTGATTACCTTGGTGTTGCTCATCTTCCTGGGTGCGGCTGTATTTGTGGCTTTTCCGCCTTTAACTATGTATGTGGCAAGCATCGAAGCGGCCGCGTCGAATAGCCTGGGGCGTCCCGTCAAAATAGGCCGACTGAGCGCATCGGTTTATCCGCACCTGGGTATTTTGCTGGCAGATGTCGTCATTGATGCGCCGGACAGCAAGAAGGCGGTGAGTGGTGCGAATGAAACCAATGAGGAAAACGGCAGTGAAATAGATCAACCCCTTCATATAGCCAAGATCTGGCTGGAACCGGATGTCCGGACGCTGTTTGCACCGCGCAAGGATCTGCGGCGTGTTTTTGTAAGCGGTATCGTGCTTACGCCGGAGGTGTTCGCCGCATTGCCGGCCATGTTGCAGCAGATCAATGGAAACCACTCGGAATTCCGTGTCGCCGGCCTGTATTTTGAACAGCTTGCATTGGATATTCCTAAATTATCCATTGGCCCTTTGCAAGGATTGGCGGAATTGTCCGAAACGGCCGGTTTGAGCGCACTGAATTTGCAGACAGATAAACGCAAACTCAAGCTGGTGCTGACGCCTGACGGACAACGCATCAATTTTGAGGCTGAGGGTAGGGCAATACGTATTCCGGCGCTGGCGCCCGTGGATTTCAACTCGATCAGCGTGAAAGGTGTCTGGGAAAATGGCGAGATGAACGTCTCCGCCTTTGATTTCCGCCTGTTTGATGGCGCCATCATAGGACAGGCGAAAGCCCGTCTGGAAGAAACTGTTGCTGTTGAAGGTGATTTGACTTTCGATCATGTAGATTCCGGAAAATTGAGCACTGCCCTAGGAGTGGAGAACCTGCTTGCCGGTGATCTGGAAGGTAAAGCCCGTTTCTCTGGTACCGCCAATGAATGGAACGGGATTTTGCCTGCTTTGACGGTAGAGGGCAGTTTTCTAATGCAGCGGGGCAGCCTGACTGGCATCGATCTGGCCGAAGCGGCGCGCCGCATTTCCGAGATGCCCGTTCAAGGCGGGATGATGAGTTTTGAACAGTTTTCCGGCAAGATGCGGCTCATGTCTTCCCGGTTACGCTTCTACGATCTGAAAGTGGAATCGGGGCTGATGTCCTCGGTGGGGAGCGCCGAAGTGACCGCCGACCAGACGCTCAACGGCCGGATGGACTTGCAGATGCACGGCTCCGTCAATCAGGTGCGGGTGCCCATTGTTCTGGGCGGAACGCTCCAATCTCCGACGGCGCGTGCAGTCAGACCGCAACGGAATGCCACCGTGGTTGCTCCGCCCACTCTGGGCGCTGGCGCCAGTGACTCTTCGGCTACCCAGGCTACTCAGGCGGGCGCACAGACAAAAGCACGGGATGCCGGCAGCTCATCGGCATCCCGTGATAACAGTGACAATATCCTGCTGCCGTCAGTACGGCCCGCCCAGTTCTAAAACGCTAAAACATCGAGCGGGCGCGAAGGCCACAGTGC
This sequence comes from Dentiradicibacter hellwigii, assembly GCF_041770905.1. NCBI lineage: Bacteria > Pseudomonadati > Pseudomonadota > Betaproteobacteria > Rhodocyclales > Rhodocyclaceae > Dentiradicibacter > Dentiradicibacter hellwigii. The sequence continues at coordinate 801,100 of NZ_JBEUWX010000002.1, read as the reverse complement.
GGCAGCGTGTTACAGCACTGCCGCAACGGCATCGACGACGTAATCGATATTACGCGTGTTGAGCGCTGCGATGCAGATGCGCCCGGAGCTGACGGCATAGACGCCGAATTCTTTTTGCAGGCGCGCGACCTGGTCGGCCGAGAGTCCGGTGTAGGAAAACATGCCGCGCTGCTGGACGATGAAGGAAAAGTCCTGCGCCACGCCTTTGGCCTTGAGCTTCTCGACCAGACTGTGGCGCATGACGCGGATACGGTCACGCATGCCGGTCAGCTCGCTTTCCCATTGGGCGCGCAGTTCAGGCGTCGACAATACGGCCGCAACAACGCTGCCGCCATGCGTGGGCGGGTTGGAATAGTTGGTGCGGATGACGCGCTTGATCTGCGAGAGCACGCGTGCCGACTCGTCTTTCGACGCCGTGACGACCGACAGCGCGCCGACGCGCTCGCCATACAGCGAGAATGATTTGGAAAACGAGCTGGAAACAAAAAACTGCATGCCCGATGCGGCAAACAGGTTAAGCGCCAGCGCGTCTTCGGCAATGCCATCGGCGAAACCCTGATAGGCCATGTCGAGGAAAGGCACGAGACCGCGTGCCCTCATGACTTCGATGATTTCACGCCATTGGGATTGCATCAGGTCTGCGCCGGTCGGGTTGTGGCAGCAGGCATGCAGAATAATGATGCTGTTGGCGGGCAAAGCATTCAGGCAGGCTTTCATGCCGTCAAAATTCACACCGCGCGTTTTGGCGTCGTAGTAAGGATAGGTTTCGACGGAAAAACCGGCGGCCTCAAACAAGGCACGGTGATTTTCCCAGCTGGGGTCGCTGATATAGACCTTGGACGACGGCAACAGACGGCGCAGATAATCTGCGCCCACCTTCAATGCTCCCGTGCCGCCCAGCCCCTGGGCGGTGATGACGCGGCCTGCCGCCAACAGCGGTGAGTCCTCGCCGAACAGCAGGTGTTGTACGGCCCGGTTATAAGCGGGGTTGCCATCGATCGGCTGATAACCGCGCGTTGGCAAGCTTTCTACGCGCGCTTTTTCCGCCTGTTTGACAGCGCCGAGCAGCGGAATTTTGCCGCTTTCGTCAAAGTACACGCCGACGCCGAGATTGACCTTGTTCGTGCGGTCATCGGCGGCAAAAGCTTCGTTGAGGCCAAGAATGGGGTCGCGCGGTGCCATTTCGACCGCAGAAAAAATGGAGGCAGTCATTTCGGTATGTTTTCCTAGGTTGGGTGATAAGAGTGATGAAAAAACGACAATACGGGAATGATATAGAGATAGGTATCGAGTACTAAAGAGATAACGATCTATTGGAGGATTCCGCGGATTGAATCTGCATCTGGAAATTCTAGAAATTCTGGAAGATGGCAGACCGCTTGTGGCGGCCGCCGTTTCCCATCTCCGGCAGCCTTTCCGACGACTTTCCCGTAGAATTCTAGCATGACAGATTCCGATAAAAATTCTTCCAGAAAGACGGCTTCCAAAGCCTCGTCCAGGCGCAAGCAACCGGCGCTGTCGTCGGCGCATTCAGCGGCGGCGGTGCAGATATCCGATCCGGCGCCCGATCCGGTGTCTGAGGTCAAGCCAGCGCCGGCGTTCATCAGTTTTCCGGGCAGTCCGTTCCGGCTCCACCAGCCTTTTCCGCCTGCGGGGGACCAGCCTTCGGCGATTGCCGCGCTGGTCGAAGGGCTGGAAGATGGCCTGTCTTTTCAGACATTGCTGGGGGTGACCGGCTCCGGGAAAACCTACACTATGGCCAACGTCATCGCCCGTACGGGGCGGCCTGCGCTGGTGCTGGCGCCGAACAAGACATTGGCCGCGCAGCTTTACGCCGAATTCCGCGAGTTTTTCCCGGAAAATGCCGTCGAGTATTTCGTCTCCTACTACGATTACTACCAGCCGGAAGCCTACGTACCCGCGCGCGATCTGTATATCGAAAAGGACTCGGCCATCAATGAACACATCGAGCAGATGCGCCTGTCGGCGACCAAAAGTCTGCTGGAGCGGCGCGATTGCGTGATCGTGGCTACCGTGTCCTGCATCTACGGCATCGGCGACCGCGACGAATATCACAACATGATCCTGACCATGCGCGTTGGTGACCGCATGGGGCAGCGCGACATCGTCAAGCGGCTGGCCGAAATGCAGTACAGCCGCAGCGAGATGGATTTCCACCGCGGTACGTTTCGCGTGCGCGGCGACATTATCGATGTCTTCCCCGCCGAGCATGCCGAGCATGCCGTGCGTATCTCATTGTTCGACGATGAAATCGACGGGTTGCAATTTTTCGATCCGCTGACCGGGCATTTGCAGCAGAAACTGGCGCGTTTTACGGTTTTCCCTTCCTCGCACTACGTCACCCCGCGTGCGACGGTGCTGCACGCCATGGAGGCGATCAAGGAGGAACTGCGCGAGCGTAGCGCCTTTTTCACGCGCGAGAACCGTCTGGTCGAAGCGCAGCGCCTCGACCAGCGCACGCGCTTCGATCTGGAAATGCTCGACCAGATCGGCTTCTGCAAAGGCATCGAAAACTATTCACGCCATCTGACCGGCCGCCGCGCCGGCCAGCCGCCGCCGACGTTGATCGACTATTTGCCGGCCGATGCGCTGATGTTCGTCGACGAATCGCACGTTGCCATTCCACAGGTGGGCGCCATGTACAAGGGCGACCGCTCGCGCAAGGAAAACCTTGTCAATTACGGTTTTCGCCTGCCCTCGGCGCTCGACAACCGGCCGTTGAAATTCGAAGAATTCGAACGTCTGATGCGCCAGTGCATCTTTGTTTCGGCGACGCCGGCCGAGTACGAGCGCGCGCATCAAGGGCAAGTCGTCGAACAGGTTGTGCGACCGACTGGCCTGGTCGATCCGCAAATCTGCGTGCGTCCGGCGATGTCACAAGTGGACGACCTGCTCGGCGAAATCCGCCAGCGCGCCGCGTGTCAGGAGCGCGTTCTGGTGACGACGCTGACCAAGCGCATGGCCGAGGAACTGACCGATTATCTGGGTGAGAACGGCGTGCGCGTGCGTTACCTGCATTCGGACATCGATACCGTCGAGCGCGTTGAAATCATCCGCGATCTGCGTCTGGGCGAGTTCGATGTGCTGATCGGCATCAATCTCCTGCGCGAAGGGCTGGATATTCCGGAGGTTTCCCTGGTGGCGATTCTCGATGCCGACAAGGAAGGATTCCTGCGCTCCGAGCGCTCGCTGATCCAGACCATCGGCCGCGCCGCGCGCCACCTCAACGGTACGGCGATTCTTTATGCCGACCAGGTGACCGACTCGATGCAGCGCGCCATCGACGAAACCGAACGGCGGCGCGCCAAACAGCTTGCCTTCAATGCCGAACACGGCATCACGCCGCGCAGCGTCTCGAAACGGATCAAGGACATCATCGATGGCGTGTATGACGCCGAATATGCTGCGCGCCAGCTCAAGGCGGCCGAGCCGGGGCAAAAACCCTACGAGGCGATGAACGAAAAACAACTGACGCGCGAATGCAAACGGCTGGAAAAGGAAATGCTCGAATACGCCAGAAATCTCGAATTCGAAAAAGCCGCCGCCGCCCGCGATACGCTGTTTCGCGTCAAAGAGCTGCTGTTCGGTGCGGCGGGGCATGACGAGGAAGGGCGCGCATGAACGCGGGGATGCGCGCATGAATGACCAACAACGCTTGCGCTATAGCCGCCATATTCTGCTCGATGAAATCGGCATCGCGGGGCAGGAGAGGCTACTGCACAGCCGCGCGCTGATCCTTGGCCTGGGCGGCCTCGGTTCGCCCGCTGCCCTGTATCTGGCGGCCAGCGGCGTCGGCCGGCTGATGCTATGCGATCACGACACGGTCGATTTCAGCAACCTGCAACGGCAGATCATTCACCGCACGGCCGCTGTCGGACAGCCCAAGACGGCTTCGGCGCAGGCAACGCTGCACGAAATCAATCCGGAAGTCGAATGCGTCCCGCTCACCGAGCGTGCCGACGAAGCGCGGCTGGCAAGGCTCGTGGCCGAGGTCGATGTCGTACTCGACTGCTGCGACAACTTTGCCACGCGCTACGCCGTCAATCGCGTCTGCCGCGCGCAGCGCACGCCGCTCGTTTCCGGCGCGGCCGTTCGCATGCAGGGGCTGGTTGCCGTGTTTGATTTCCGTGCCGACGATGCGCCCTGTTACCACTGCGTTTTTCCCGAAGACAGCGAGGCGGAAACGCTCCATTGCGCGACGAGCGGTGTATTTGCTCCGCTGGTTGGTATGATCGGCGCCATGCAAGCCGGGGAGGCGCTGAAGCTGCTGGCAGGCGTTGCGCACGGCCTGTGCGGTCAGCTGCTTTCCGTCGACGCGCGGGACATGCGCTTTGCGCGGAGTGCCTTGCGCCGCGACCCCGATTGTCCCGTCTGCGGCGCATCCCGATCGCAGAAATAACAGCGTCCTTTGCCCAAATTACCGCGTTGCTGTGTTGACCTGGCCTTATCGTTTATCGTACTGAGTGGTCTGTCTGCGGCTTACTGTCTTGTCTTTGGCAACATCGAGCGATAGCGGCTTCCTTTGCCAAAATACTGCGTTGGCTCGCCTTGCCGTACTGCCCGTACTGTCTGCGGCTTACCGCCTTGTCTTTGGCAACGTCGAGCATAGCGGCTTCCTTTGCCAAAATACGGCGTTGGCTCGCCTTGCCGTACTACTCGTACTATCAGCGGCTCGCCGCCTTGTCTTTTGGCAAAGTCGAGCCGCTATTAGGCTTCTGGAGCACCCCTCTGAAATCCGTAAAAACAGGGCAGAAAACATAAAATGCCCGGAAGCCCTTTAAATACGTGGGGTTCAGGGCATCAAAAAACATAAACTACCCCGAACCCCTCTTCCTGTGGAAATGTACGCAAATTCAGGGCAGGAGAGAGCAACCACCTTTTTATTGCCGAGGGAATCTGCTTTGCCCGGTTTTTATTTCCTCGGCGCGTTGTTCTGCCCCAAGCCGTACCAGTCGATGCGGCGGGTGCCGATCATCAACCCAGCCAGCGCGGCGAAGAGCAGCAGCGAGCCGAGCAGCAGCGCGTTCTGTTCCGCGCGCAGGATGCCGAAGAGCGCGGCGTAGAGCAGGGCCTGCGCCAGACTAAAGCCGAGCGCGCGCCGCCAGCCTTTCAGGATCGCGGCCAGATAGACGGCGATCAGCGCGATCGAGGCGGTGGCAGAGACCAGATAGGCGAGCCAGAAGCGGATGTGTTCGGAGAGGCTGATGAGCAGCAGGAAGAAAATAGCCTGCGCCAGCCCGACCAGCAGATACTGGATGGGATGGATCGGCAGCGTGCGCAGATGCTCAAAAGCAAAAAAGGCGGCGAAGCCGAGCGCGATAAACAAGATGCCGTATTTCACTGCCCGCGTCGCCTGCTGGTAAATATCGACGGGATTGATCAAGCTGACCTGAAAGCCGTCATGATTGTCAGCAATGCCGTCGGCGGCCAGCGCCGTGGCGCTCCAGCGGGCGGTAAAACCCTGCTCGCCGACTTCGCGGCTGCGCGGCAGGTAGTTACCGCCAAAGCTCGGGTGCGGCCAATCGGCGCGCAGCTCGGCGGTGGTGGTTTCGCCCAGGGGAATGCGCGTCAGGCTGGAGGTGCCGGAGAGCGTCAGTGTGATGTCGAAGGGCAGCGAGGCCGGCTTGCCGTTGTACGCATGCGCGCCCACCGCGCGAAAGCCGGCGCGGATGTTGAAGGCCGCAGCGGCGGCGTGGCCGGCAGAGAACACGTTATCCTCCGGGCGCTCGTCGTCGCCCTTGGCGCTGCGCAGGGCAATCTCGCGCACGCCGGCTTGCCGCTGCGGCAGCTTCATGTCCGCGTCGGTCAGGCGCACCCCCTGGCGCAGTTGCAGCGCCTGACCGTCCAGCATCACTTTTGGCTCGCCGTCGATACCGCGCGGGTCTTCGATGCCCAGGATCAGCGTCGGGCTGCCCCAGACCAGGCGGGATGTGGCATTGCGCAGGGTTAGCGCGCTGGCGTCCGGCGTTTCAAAATGGCCGCTGATGTGCTCTTGCAGCGAGAACACATTCGTGTCGTACAGCCCGTAGGCGCGTTTTTCGACCTTCATGTTGCCGTTGAAGTCAAGCTGCTTCGGCTTGACGGCGATCCGGTGGCGGATCACGTAGCGCTCGATGCGTTTGATGATTTGCTTGCCCTGTTTCTCGGTGCGTTCTTCGTCGAAATACTCATCGACGGGGAAGACCAGAATCGGCCCGGTAATCGTTTGTTCCCCCGCGGTGGCGGCGGCGATCGCGCGGGTTGCCTGGTTGCGGAATTCCGTTCGTTCATCAATGGCGGATTGGATCATGCTCAGCGGGAGCATCAGCAACAGGCTGATGATGAGCAACAGAGCGCATTTCTGGAAGAGCGGGTGGCGCATCGTATTCTCCTGACAGATGGATGGATCGACGTCAAATCCGTGGCGACCGGTGACGGGGCGGCACGCTGGCAAGGCCCCAATGGCAAACCCGCGGCGATTGACAGGCGCAGTCTGCCCGCCCGGCGTGAGGGGAATATGAAGGGCGTGTGAAGTGAAGCGTGAGGCGATGCGCGGGGGAGGGATATATCGGGCGCATGGCGGCGGGAATTTATGGACGCCGCGCCAAGTTGCAGCACACCCCGGTGCTCTGCAAATGATGGCCCTTGGCGGAGAGCATGCCCTGTAGCCCGCGTGGATTGGGCATCGTGGCGATGCCTGCCCCGAAACACTGATGCGACAAGGGCTGCGCAAGAGCTTGCCCGGAAATCCGCGCCCGGCAAAGCTTGCGAAAAAGTGTGGCGCGTAAGCCACATGGGATGCGGCTTCTGGCAGAAAGTGGCTGGAAACGGCGCGTGCCGGGCGCTGGTATCGGCCGATCGTCCGTATAGAAGATTTCATGCCGGCTCAGGCAGCGCCATGACCCGAATCCGCCGTCTCGGTCGCTTGCCATCGCAAGGGAGCTTCATCGTTCGCTCGCAAGGTTTCGCATAGTCGTGCGCTGGTCTAGTTTGACGGGGTAGTAGAACACCGTCTCTGATTTTTAGTGGCCGTGCATTGCCGCCAGCGAGGCAAGCAAATCGAAAAATGTCTCGCCCTGGACGATCACGTACGTATGGGCGAGGCGGAGGGTGTGCCTAGTTTACGGCGAAGCCGGGTGCAGCGGCAGACGCAGGCGGGCGAGGGCGCCGGTATTGTTTTCGGCGTCCTCTTTGGTGTCATCCGCGCTGCTTGCGTAATTCACGTTTTCCAGTGTGACGGTGCCGCCGTGGAGAGCGGCGATTTCGTGCACAAGAGGGAGGCCGAGGCCGCTGCTCCTGGGTGCGCCGTCCGGTCGGGGCAGCGAGAAGAAGCGCTCGAACAGCCGTGTGTGGGCGTAATCAGGGATGCCGGGGCCGTAATCCCGGATGCGGATTTCAAGCCAGTTTTCGGCTCGCGTGTCAACGCCTTCCGCATCGGCCGCCGCATGATCCGCTGCATGACCCGCCACGTGCGCCAGCGTGCATTCGACCACGCTCCCCGGTGGTGAAAAGTCGAGCGCGTTCTGCAACAGGTTGGTCAGCGCCAGACCGAGCAGAAAGCGGTCGCCCCGGATGGCCGGTAGCGCCGGAGCGGCGGTGAGCGTGAAGATGACGCGCTTGCGCACGGCCTGCGTCGCCAGATGCGCCTGCTGCTCGGCGAGCAGCTTGGCGAGGTCGACGGCGGTCGGCGCGTCCAGCGCGCGTTGCTGCTCGATCTGCGCCAGCCGCAAGAGCGTCTGGATCAGGGTTTGCAGGCGTTCGCTCTGCGCCAGTGCGTTGCTGGCGAAGCGCTGGCGCTCGCCCTCCGGCAAACTGGCTTCCGCAAGCAACTCGGCGGCGCCGTGGATGGCGGCGAGCGGGCTTTTCATCTCATGCGTCAGGTGTTGCACGTAGCGTTCGATGTAGGCGCGGCCGTCGACCTCGTCGCGCAGTTGCGCCAGAGCGCGCGCCAGTTCGCCGATTTCGTCACGCCCCCGCGAAGGCGGCGTAGCGGGCTGCCCGGCGGACAGCGCGCGGGCATAGCGCAGCAGTTTACCCACCGATATCGTCAGCCAGGCGGTAAACAGCGCGCCGATTACCAGTGTCGCGCCGAGCAAAAGCAGGCCGTGGCGCAGCATGGCGCGTTCGCCGCGCGCGATGATCGGCGCCAGTGTGCGCGAGGGCTTGGCGACGGTGACGACGCCGACAATGCGCCCGGGGTGTTCATTGGCCTCCGTGCGGCCACCGGCATGGGAACCACTGTCATTCACCTGGCTCCGGTCACGGATTGCGGCGGCGACGTGCATAACGCCGCTGGCCTCATCTTCCGGGTTATCGCGCGTTGAACGCGCGCCGTACTTGCCGCGCAGGGTAAGGGCGACGTCGCGCCAGTTGGAATAATCTTCGCCGATGGCGCGGTTTTCCGAATCGTAGCGGACGATGCCGGCCGCATCGGTGACATAGATCCTGAAGTCCAGCGTTTGTTTTTCCAGCCCCCAGATTTTGGCTTTGATCGGTCGCTGGCGGTACGCTTCGACGCTGGCGGCGAAGCGGCCATCCGGCAGGCGGTGGGCGAGTAGGTCGTCGCGGGCCAGTTCGGCGAGCAGGTTGGCGGTATCGATCATCACGTCTTCCACCGCGTCGCGCACGCCTGGCTTGACTTCGGAAACAAAAACGTGCAACAGGAACCAGCCGGCCAGTCCGACGATGAGGAAATAGCCGAGAAAGACGCGCGCCCAGAGTCTCATCGTGGGGCGGCCTGTCGCAATCTGCGCGGGGCGTTGCGGCACAGGGCGCGTTGGTTGCTGCGTCGGCCTGGTCGGCAAGGGGCGCACGAACGTTTCATGAGACGGATGTGGCCAGTGCGTAGCCGATGCCGCGGTGGGTGGCGATGACCTCGTCACCGTCGTGAATGGCGCGCAGTTTGGCGCGCAGCGTCTTGATGTGCGTGTCGATGCTGCGGTCGGTTGTCTCAGGTGCGTCGGCCCAGACGCGCGCCATGATTTGTGCCCGGCTAAACACGCGCCCCGGCGAGGAGAGCAGGAGTGCGAGCAGCTCGTACTCGTAGCGGGTCAAGTCGAGCGCCTGCCCGTGGTAGCGGATTCGGCGGGCTTCCGGCATGTGTTGCCAGATGGCGTCAGGGGCCACGATGTCCGCCGCAGGCGGGCGCTGGCGCGCTTCGCGGCGCAGAATGGCGCGCACGCGGGCGGCCACTTCGCGCGGCGAAAAGGGTTTGGTCACGTAATCGTCGGCGCCCAGTTCGAGTCCGAGGATACGGTCGATCTCCTCGGCGCGGGCGGTCAGGAAGATAACCGGCAGGTCGCGGTGGCGGGGCTCGGCGCGCAAGGCTTTCAACACCTCGAAACCCGTCGTGTCGGGCAGGCCGATGTCGAGAATGGCAAGCACGAAATTTTCTGTCTCGTCGGCGCGCAGGACAGCCAACGCATCGCGTCCGAGCAGGACATGGCGGACAGAAAAGCCTTCGCTGCCGAGCGCGTAGATCAGCGTATCGGCAATGGCCGACTCGTCCTCGGCGAGCAGGATGGCCGGCAGGGGAGGCGCGGAAGAAGGCGTCATGGGGGGCGACATGGCGTGCGGGTGATTCCGGGAATTCAAGGCCCCGTCCGTCGGGGCATATAAATCAATGAGCGCGCATATTTTACCGGCGGAACGGTTGTTGCGCGCCAAGGTGGGAGACAGATACGGGCGGTTGGCAACAAGGAGAAAGAAGCGGGGCGGCGCGCGCAGCATGTCCAGCCAATGCACCGGTGGTTCCCGGAGATCCCCGTGGAATGGGCGTTTCCGGAGTACCTGCCCGCATATACCCTATTGACGCGGGCTCCAGCCAGACCTTCCGTTCGGTGTTGATACCGATGCCAGGTTGGCCTACCTGCCGGCGTGTTATTCGTGCGGAGGTTAGCGATGCCGGTTTCCGGCGTTGCCTTTCACTTTTCACTCGCTCCGTTTTCGTTATGTGTTCCCGTCACTGCGCCGCTTGCCGTGCGTGGGAAACATCCTTGCCGTACCAGTCTCATTGTTCCGCGACGCGCTTGGCGATGTGCGCGAGCGACTCGTCAACCGGGTCGATCAGGATCAGGCAGATATCGCCGGGCTGGAGCTTGTCGAGCGCCGTATTGATGGCCAGGAATTCACCGTGGATTTCCTCGATTTTCCTCGTCCGCCGTGCATTCTTGAGTCCGTCGCGCAGCAAGGCAAGCACTTCGCCATCAGCACGGCCACGCTGGCAGGCATCCTGATAGAGAACGATACGGTCGAAAGCATCTCCCAGGATTTCGGTCTGCTTGCGGATATCCTCGTCACGCCGGCATATTACCGACGGCATCGACCAGCGTCTAAATGGCGTGCGTCGGTATTATGGCCGTAGTCGGCGATGATTGTTGCGGCGGGTTAGCAGTGGCTTCGCAGGGCGTCGGATAAAATGCCGTGTGCCGGCAGGCTCAGGCCGCATCGACGCGGCGCCCACCGGCGCAGGAGAAAACGTGCGGACACTGCGTGGGCAATAAGTTTGGATAATTTTTGGGCTATGGATACGACGCACGCCATTTTCCCGAAGTGCGGGGCATACGCACACAGGCCATTCTGCGCACTGCCCCTATTCAGGGCATACGCAAATCCGTATTATCGCTATGCGCATGAAAAACGCTGCTTTGCCTGGCGTGCGTGCGCTACGCGGCCGTGACGGTACGCGCTCCCGACAGGTGTCAATCGCCATGAACCACAACTATTCGGCGGCGCTTGCCGCCATCCTGCCCCGGCAGACGAGCAATATTGCCCACTACACCCTGGCTGGCAACGAAACCGTTTGGGTGCGTAAAGTGGGGAAAACCATTCCGCGCTGGCGTTATACCCTCATCGGCTGTCTCGCCGCTACCCTTCGCCTGCGCGCCCTCAAACCCGTGCCCAACACCGGTGGGCGGGCAGCCATTGCGGTGGAAGCGGCGCGTCTGCAAACGCTTGCGGCACATGGCGTGCGCGTGCCGCGCCTGCTCGCCTCGGATGACGACGGCCTTATGTTTACCCACCTGGGCGAACATACCCTGCTTGAATGCATCGAGCACGAAGATAGCCTTGCCCGCTGGCAACAAGGGCTTGCCGCCATCAAGAGCGTCCATGAGCGCGGACAATACCTGAGCGAATCCTTCGCACGTAATATGATCGTCGGCGACGATGGTGGCATCGGTTTCATCGATTTTGAGGAAGACCCTGGCCGTTATCTGCCGCTGCCCGCCTGCCAAAGCCGCGATTACCTCTGTTACCTGCAATCCACGGCGCTTATCCTCAAGCGGCGTGGCTGCCTGGATTCCGCCGTCCGTCGCTGGTCCGATCATGCCGCCGCCTTGCCGCCCGCCATTGCCGACGACATCCGTACCGCCGCCCGTCCGATGCTGTGGATGCGCGCCCTGCATCACCCCCGCTGGGGAAAGGACACGCTGCGCCTTGCCGCCCTGGCGGAGATGTTCTACCGGGCGCGCTGATCCGGGCGTGAAAAATACCGGCATACGGGGGATGCGGAGCATTTTTAATTCCGGCTTTTACGCCGGAATGCCTGCCGATACGCGCCGCTTCCCTATGCGCCCCTTTTGCCCCTTCGTATACCTCGCACGCCGTTAAACCGGACTTATTGTTCCGCGACGCGCTTGGCGATGTGCGCGAGCGACTCGTCAACCTGGTCGATCAGGATCAGGCAGATATCGCCAGATTGGAGCTTGTCGAGGGCGGTATCGATGGCCAGGAATTCGCCGTGGATTTCCTCGATTTCGCGCGTCCGCCGCGCATCCTTGAGTCCGTCGCGCAGCAAGGCAAGCACTTCACCGTCGGCGCGGCCGCGCTGGCAGGCGTCCTGATAGAGGACGACACGGTCAAAGGCACCTCCCAGGATTTCGGTCTGCTTGCGGATATCCTCGTCACGCCGGTCACCGGCGCCGCTGATAACGACGGTACGGCGGCTCCCCGGCGGCGCCGGCATATTGCCGACGGCGTCGACCAGCGCCTGAATGGCGTCGGGGTTATGGCCGTAGTCGGCAATGATCGTGGCGCCGCGGTAATTGAACAGATTGAAGCGTCCGGGGGCGGAATCGGCATCGTTGACGAAGCGGGCAAGCCCCTGACGGATGGTGGCCGGGTCGATGCCCAGCGCCCAGGCAGCGGCGACGGCGGCCATCGCATTTTCCACCTGAAAGCCGATGGCGCCGCCTGCGGTGATGGGAATCTCCGCGAGCGGGAAGCGTTCCAGCACGGCGCCGTGCCAAGTGACGATGGCGTCACCGTCGAGATAAACGACACGCTTGCCCTGGGCACGGTGCATGGCCATGATCCGGTGCCTGCGGTCGCGGGCGAAAAAGATGACCTGACCGGGGCAGGCGTCAGCCATGCGTGCGACCATCGGATCGGCGGCGTTGAGCACGGCAAAGCCAGTCACGGGCTTGACGTTCTGGACGATGACGCGCTTGACGACAGCCAGATCCTCTACGGTGCTGATGTAAGAAAGGCCGAGGTGATCGCCACTGCCGATATTAGTGATGACGGCAATGTCGCAGCGGTCAAAGCCCAGCCCTTCGCGCAGGATGCCGCCGCGCGCAGTTTCCAGCACGGCCGCGTCGACGTTGGGATGGAAGAGCACGTTGCGCGCGCTGCGTGGGCCGCTGCAGTCGCCGGTATCGATGCGCTTGCCCTGAACGTATACGCCGTCGGTACTGGTCATGCCGACGCGATAGCCCCGGCTGCCGAGGATGCTGCCGATCAGGCGCACGGTCGTCGTCTTGCCGTTGGTGCCGGCGACGGCGACGAGCGGGATGCGCGCATCCTCGCCCGGCGCGAACATCGACGAGATGACTGCCTCGCCGACGTTGCGTCCTTTACCGAAGGAGGGGTTCAGGTGCATGCGCAGGCCCGGTGCGGCATTGAGTTCCACGATGCCGCCGCCTTGTTCTTCCAGCGGGCGCAGAACGTCCTGGCAGACGATATCGACGCCGGCGATGTCGAGGCCGACCATCTGAGCGGCGGCGATGGCGCGCGCGGCAAAATCCGGATGTACGTCATCGGTGACGTCGGTGGCCGTGCCGCCGGTTGACAGATTGGCGTTGTCGCGCAGCACGACGCGCTGCCCCTTGGCCGGCACCGATTCGGCAGTCAGGCCGTTTTGCGCCAGCCGCGCTAGGGCAATGTCGTCAAAGCGGATTTTGGTCAGCGAAGTGGCGTGGCCTTCGCCGCGCCGCGGATCGGCATTGACCAGATCGACCAGCTCGCGCACCGTGCGCACACCGTCGCCGATCACGGTCGGCGGTTCGCGCCGTGCGGCGGCAACCAGCCGGTCGCCTACAACCAGGATACGGTGGTCCTGGCCAGCAAGGGAGCGTTCGACAAGTACGTTGCTGCTGATGCGTGCGGCGGTGGCATAGGCCGCCTCGACCTGCGCGCGCGTCGTCAGGTTGACGGCAACCCCTTTACCTTGGTTGCCATCCTGCGGCTTGACGACGATGGGAACGCCGCGTTCGATGCCGATTTCACAGGCGGCGGCCCAGGCATCGGCGGCGTCGCGCACGGGACGGCCGATCGGCACCGGCACGCCGGCGGCGTGCAGCAGGCGCTTGGTCAGCTCCTTGTCCTGCGCGATGGTTTCGGCAACAGCGCTGGTGGTGTCCATTTCGGCCGCCTGGATGCGGCGCTGTTTGCTGCCCCAGCCAAGCTGCACGAGGCTGCCCTGGGTCAGGCGGCGGTAGGGGATGTTACGGGCGATGGCGGCATGCACGATGGCGCCGGTGCTCGGGCCGAGGCGCACGTGCTCGTCGAGCTTGCGCAACTGGCGCAAAGCTTCGTCCAGATCAAAAGGGGCAGCGTCAACCGCCGCCCGACAAAGCTGCATGGCGAGGTCAAACGCCAGCCGGCCGACTTCTTCTTCGCTGTATTCGACAACGACCTGATAAACGCCGGTTTCCGTGGCGGGTGTCGTGCGGCTGAACGTGACCGGGCAGCCAGCCTGCGCCTGCAAACCGAGAGCGGCGAATTCGAGCGCATGCGCCATAGCGACGGCGCGATCCTCTTCGGCCGGGTGCAGGTAAGCAATTTCCGGAAAACGCTCACGCAGGCGCTTTTCAAAGCCGGTGATGGCGCTGATGTCGCGCTCGTTTTCGTCACAGCTGACAATGGCTTCGATGGCGGTATGGCGGCTCCACAGATTGGGGCCGCGCAATGCACGGATTCTCGAGACTTCCATAAATTTTCCTCGTAGTTCTGATGCGCCGCCGGAATTCTGTGGGGCGGCGGCGATTTCTGTCGGGTGGAGCGTGTCCGGCGTTCCTTTCGGAGAAGCTGTCTAATCGGGCAAGAAGGTTTCGATGCCGATGCGCATGACGTCGTGGCTGAGGCCAAGCGCCCAGGCGGCGGCCACAGCGGCCAGCACGTTTTCGGTCTGCGCCGCGGGCTGACCGTTCTCCCCGCTTTCCTGACAAAGCGGCACGTCTTCCAGGCTCACCAGTTTGGTTTCCCCTTGATGGTCGGCCAGCATGATGTGTCCGTGGCGCACGAACACTGCGCGCCCGCCGTGCTTCTGATGCGCGCTGATGGCGGCCAGATCCGGGTCGTCGGCAAACAGGATGATTTCGCCGTCGCACAGCGGAATCATGTCGATCAGCATCGGTTCGCGCGCATTGAGCACCGCCGCGCCCTCCTTGAGTACGAGGTCAATCTGCGTGCGCATGATGTTGAAGACCTGTTCGGGCGTGTTGGTGTAACGGCGGCCGATGTGGCGGGCGGGGTCGATATTGGTGATCACGCCGACCTGACAGCGGTCGTAAGCCACACCGCTTTCGAGAATCGTATCGCTGCCGTTTTCAAAAACCGCAGCTTCGACGGCGCGGTTTAGCAGCGTCCGGTGCGCCGCGTCCCAGTTGGCACGGTCGCCTTTTTCCAGCAGGCGGCGATCGATAAACAGGCCGTCGCTGCACGCCAGACCGGTTCGTTTGCCGGAAATGGAGAGCAGGCGCGCAACCAGCCGGCAGACGGTGGTTTTGCCGTAACTGCCGGTAACGCCGACCACCGGAATGCGGCCGTTGCCGTCGGCAAAGAGGTGGTCGACGATGGCCTGCCCGACCGGGCGCGGTTTGCCAACGCCGGGCTTGAGGTGCATCAGCAGGCCGGGGCCGGCATTGACTTCGACGATGGCGCCGCCCTGTTCGGCGAGCGGTTTTGAAATATCCTGGCAAACGAGGTCGATGCCGGCAATGTCGAGTCCGACGATGCGTGTGGCGAGCGCGGCGATTTCGGCGGTTTCCGGATGCACCGCATCGGTGACGTCGAATTCGTGATTGGCGTTGCGCTGGATGAGTACCTTGCGCCCGGCGTCCGGAATGGAATCGGGCGTCAGGTTCTGGCGCGCAAGGTTGATGTGCACCGCCGGATCCATGTCGATTTTTGCAAGCGGATGGTTTTCGCTCACGCCTCGGCGCGGGTCGCAGTTGATCTGCGTTTCAACCAGTTCGCGAACCGTCGATTTACCGTCGCCGGTGATCTGCGCCGCGTCGCCGCGATTGGCGGCGATGAGCTTGCCGCCGATAACCAGCAGGCGGTGTTCGTTACCGGGAATCGAGCGCTCAACGATGACCCCGTTGCCTTCCTCAAGGGCAGCGGCATAAGCCTTTTCGATTTCCTCGCGCGTTTTGATGTCGATGAAAACGCCGCGCCCGTGATTAGCATCGAGCGGCTTGACGCAAACCGGCAGGCCGATGTCCTGCGCGGCCTCCCAAGCATCTTCCGGGCTGTCGACCTCGCGCCCCTCAGGCACCGGCACGCCGCAATTTTCCAGCAATGTCTTGGTGAGATCCTTGTCGTGCGAAATGCCCACGGCGATGGCGCTGGTCTGGTCGGTTTCCGCCGTCCAGATGCGGCGCAGCGCAGCGCCGTGGCCGAGCTGGACGAGATTGCCGGAGCGCAGCAGGCGGATGTACGGAATTTTCCGCATATCGGCGGCCTCGACAATGCAGGCTGTCGAGGGGCCGAGGTAGTGCGCATCGACCAGTTCGGCAAGCTTTGCGATCGATGCGTGCACATCGAACGGCCGATCGGCCATGGCCGCTAGCACCAGTTGACGCGCCTCGAACAGCGCGGCGCGGGTGACATCCTCTTGCCAGGCGCGCACGACAACCTTATAGACGCCGCGCGGGCCGGCTTCGCGCGCCTTGCCGAAGCCGCCGGGCAAGCCGGCGAGATTTTGCAGTTCGAGGGTGACGTGTTCGAGGATATGCGCCGGCCAGGTGCCTTCCTCAAGGCGGCGCAGAAAGCCGCCGCGCTCGCCATAGCTGCAACGGTGCTCGATCAGCGAGGGCAGCATCGTCTTGAGCCGTTCGTAAAAACCGGGAATCTTGTTGGAGGGAAAATCCTCCAGCTCGCCGATATCGACGACCGCTTCGATAACCGGCCGGTAAGTCCAGATGCTCGGGCCGTTCAGATAGCGGATTTCAAGGAATTTGATGTCTTTGTTGGTCATGTCCATTTTTTATGATCTCGGAAGGACTGCGCGCGATAAGCGGATAGGTTCGAATAACGTATGGTGCAATGTTTGGATTACCGTCGGCATCTCACAGAAAACGGTCGAGAAATTTTCGGCTTTGCGCATCGAGCGCCAGCCGGTCGCGGATCAGGTAATTGATGCCGTGACTGTCGGCGATGAGCAGCGCATTGCCCGGCAGGCGGCGGATGTTTTCCTCGCCCTTGAGTGTCAGCGCCGTTTCGCCGCGGTCGGTGATCACCTGCCAGAAACTGGGGGTGGCGTAGCTGGAAACGCTGAGGATGCGTTCGATAACCGGCATGAATTCGCGTCCGGCCAGTTCGCCGGTAACCAGCTCGCGCAGGGCGGCGGGCAGGGCGTCGAGGCGATCGATCCAGGCCAGTTCGTGCCCATGCGCGTCGACGAGGGCGATGCCCTCATCCGGCGCGCAGATCGGAAAAGCGCGCACGGGCGTAACGTCCTCATGCGCCGTGCCGTCGGCATCGGTCAGGATCAGGCGGCCGAAGGCGTCGCGGTGTAGCCGGTAGGCCGGCGATATGGTGGATAGGGTGGGCAGGTTCATGCCTTGTGTGCTCCTTGGTCGTTTTCATCGTCGCGCTTGCCGGAACTGCCGGAGTAGGGGGCATCGGCCTCGCTTTCTTCCTCGGCGTTGCGCGCCTGCGCCTGGTAAAGCTGGTAGTAATGGCCTTCCTTGGCCATTAGCTCATCGTGGCTGCCCACTTCGACGAGGTCGCCCCGGTCGAGGACGATCAGCCGGTTGGCGTTGCGCAGCGTGGACAGGCGGTGGGCGATGGCGATGGTGGTGCGGCCGCGCACGAGGTTGTCCAGCGCTTTCTGGATTTCCTTCTCGGTCGTCGTATCGACCGAAGAAGTCGCCTCGTCGAGAATCAGAATCTTCGGGTCGATGAGCAGGGCGCGGGCGATCGAAATACGCTGGCGCTCGCCGCCGGAAAGCGCCTGGCCGCGCTCGCCGACCAGCGAATCGTAGCCCTGCGGCAGGCGCAGAATGAATTCGTGCGCATGTGCGGCGCGGGCGGCGGCGATGATCTCTTCGCGCGTGGCCTCGGGCTTGCCGTAGGCGATATTTTCCGCAATGGTGCCGAAGAACAGGAACGGCTCCTGAAGGACGAGGCCGATATGGCGGCGATATTCGGCAACCGGCAGCGAACGGATATCGACGCCGTCGATCAGGATGGCGCCTTCGGTCACATCGTAGAAACGGCAGATCAGGTTGACCATCGTGCTTTTGCCCGAACCGGAATGGCCGACGAGGCCGACCATCTCGCCCGGTTCGATGGTCAGGCTGATATTGCGCGCGACGCTGCGCGTGCCGTAGCGAAAGCCCACGTCGCGCAGTTCGATGCAGCCTGCGACCTTTTCCAGATGCACGGGATTAACCGGCTCCGGCACGCTGGAAACGTGGTCGAGAATGTCGAAAATGCGTTTGGTGCCGGCGGCGGCCCTTTGCGTCACCGAAACGATGCGGCTCATCGAATCCAGGCGCGTATAAAAGCGGCCGATGTAGGCCAGAAAAGCGGTCAGCACGCCGACCGAAATTTCGTGCTGCGAAATCTGCCAGATGCCAAACGCCCAGATGACCAGCAGGCCGATTTCGGTCAGCAGCGTCACGGTGGGGCCGAACATCGACCAGATCTTGTTGACCTTGTCGTTGATTTCGAGGTTGTGCTGGTTGGCGGCGCGGAAGCGCGCCGCTTCCCGGTGTTCCTGCGCAAACGCCTTGACGACGCGGATGCCGGGAATGGTGTCGGCCAGCACGTTGGTGACTTCCGCCCAGATGCGGTCGGCGCGCTCAAAGCCGGTGCGCAGTTTTTCGCGCACCATGTGGATGAGGAAGGCAATGACCGGCAACGGCAGCAGGGTGACGAGCGCCAGCCAGGGGTTGATCGAAACGAGGATGGCGGCCGTCATCGTGATCATCAGCACGTCGGTGGCAAAATCCAGGAAGTGCAGTGAAATGAACAGGTTGATGCGGTCGGTTTCCGAGCCGATGCGCGCCATCAGATCGCCCGTGCGCTTGCCGCCGAAGTATTCCTGCGAAAGCTTGAGCAGATGCTCGTAGGTCGTCGTGCGCAGGTCGCGCCCGATGCGTTCGGAAACCAGCGCCAGAATGTAAGTGCGCGCCCAGCCCAGCCCCCAGGCGAGTAGTGCGGCGGCGAGCAGGCCGGACAGGTAAAGCGCAACCTGCGTCGAATCGATCGGCTGGCCATTCTGGAAAGGAATCAGCACCTTATCCATCAGCGGCATGGTCAGGTAGGGCGGCACCAGCGTTGCCGCCGTGCTGGCCAGCGACAGAATGAAGCCGGCGAGCAGTTGCCAGCGGTAAGGGCGGGCAAAGCGCCACAGGCGCAGCAGCGTCCAGGTCGAAGGCGGCGTCAGGTTTTCCCGGTTGCAGTTCGGGCACTCGTCCTGGCCGGCGGGCAGGGGCATGTCGCAGTTGGGGCAAAGCGCCTGCACCGGCTTATACGGCGCGTGTCCCGTCGTGCGGAATTCGATCTGCCGCGCAAACTGATCGATCAGCCGGCCCGCAGTAATATCGCCGCCCAGCGTATAGCGCCAGATGGCCAGCCGCCCGTTTTCGTCGAATAACTCCAGGCTGCCGACGCCGGCATGGTCGCGCCGCGTCAGCCGTAGTCCGGCGCGGCATGGGTAACTTTGCCAGCTCGCCGTATCTGCCGTTTTTGCGAGCAGGCGCTGGTCGGTCAGCACCAGCATCCCGGCGGCAAAGCGTAGCCGCTCGTCAAGATCGGTTTCCAGGCAGGCAAGCAGCGTCTCGTCCGGCGCCAGTTGCGCCTCGACCTGCGTTTGCCAGACAGCCGGCAAATGCGCCGCTGCGGCGCCGGAAGAAGGGGAAGGGGAAGGAATCGGGTGATCGGTCGTTTTCGGTTCAGTCATTGTCAAAAGTGGGCGGCCGCGAAGGCCGGCGTATCAAATATCAATATTGATTTATCTATATTGCGTAGCCGAAGTATACCCGCCCCTAACGCGCGACCCACCTCGCCGGTTGATTGCGGCCGATGCAGACTGCCCGATTTGCCCCGATTTGCCCAAATTCACCCCAGTTCGCCCGATGGTTCAAAACCTTTTGGCAGCGCTATAGTTGAATAAATAAAAAAGCTTAGGCTGGAAACCCGCGCGGAATAAGGGTTTCCGCGCTACCTGCCCGCAAACGCCCAATCCACGCGGGTTATAGCGCTGCCCTGTCTGAAACGCCCAAAGGACGCGGGCTTCCGGGCAGCTGTTGCGGACGGACAGCGACTGCGGACGTTCGGACGCCACAGACGTTCAGCCCGCCGCGCGCAGCCACCGCCGCGCTTTTCCAGCCCTTCAATAGTCGTGGCTACCGTTCAAACACCACACACAGATGCTGCCGCGCTCAACGCGCCATGCAGGCAGAGACCGACAGCGGCGGAGCAGGCCCTGAACCCCGCGTGAAACGAGCATCTCCGGAGATCCTGCCCGCAAACGCCCAATCCACGCGGGCTCCAGCGCTGCCTGCTCGTAAACGCCCGATTGGTGCGGGTTCTAGCGATGCCCTCTCTGAAACTCCCAAAAGACGCGGGCTTCCGGGCAGCCACCGCAGACGAACAACTGCTGCGGATGTTCGGACGCCGCAGACGTTCAGCCCGCCGCGCTTTCTAGGCCTTCAATAGTCGTGGCTACCGTTCAAACACCACACACAGACGCTGCCGCACTTAACGCGCCATGCAGGCAGAGGCCGGCAGCGACGGAGCAGGCCCCAAACCCCGCGTGAAACGGGCATCTCCGGAGAGCCTGCCCGCAAACGCCCGATTGACGTGGGTTCCAGCGCTGCCTGCTCGTAAACGCCCGATTGGCGCGGGTTCTAGCGATTCCCTCTCTGAACGCCCGATTGGCGCGGGTTCTAGCGATTCCCTCTCTGAACGCCCGATTGGCGCGGGTTCTAGCGATGCCCTCTCTGAAACGCCCAAAAGACGCGGGCTTCCGGGCAGCCATTGCGGACGAATAGCAACTGCGGATGTTCGGACGCCACAGACGTTCAGCACGCCGCGTACAGGAGTCCGACCTGAAACGGCACATGCCGTGCTTGTTGACCTACGAACGTTTTTCTGACTTCGGTCGCTAGACTGCTGCCTGCTGATCCGCGTGGATTGGGCATTTCCGGCGTACTGCCCGGCAACCCGCGTAGATTGGGCGTCTTCGGCCCGCCTTCTTCAATTCTTTTGTTTAAAACGCCGACATCGGCAGCCATGTTTACACAGGAGAGTAAATTTCTGCTTATAAAAATTATTTCGCCAAAAGTCCGTCCTAAAAACACCTATTTGGGGCATTACACCCCCCATTCCCCCATTCACTCCCATCCGGCCGCCTGCCGGCCCGCTCCGGGTGCGCCCGACAGCCATTTTCCCTGCCGCAGCGCCGGCGAATGCCTTGTAAATCAAATGGTTGACATCATCCGGGCGCAGTTCTAGAGTTTTCTCCATCCCACAAGCATCCCCGTCTCCACAAAGTGCGCGTATTTTTAGGAGGCATTATGTCGAAGCCAGCCTGCGGCAGCGCCTGGATGTTTATAAACCGAAACCTGCGTCGGAACGCCCTCCATTGCTACATGCTGGCGGGGATATTCCTCGGCGTTGCGCAGATTGTGAGCCACCGCTATTACAGCGCAAACTGGGCGAGCGACCTGCTCATCGCGCGCCTTCAACTTGACTCGCTCGGGTGGGCGTTTATTTTCACGCTCACCGCCAGACTGCTGGGATTGCTGGTTGAAGGGTCTGAAAAACGCTGCGGACGCAAAAAGCCCTGCCTGATAACGTTCATCGATCACGTGATCGAAATTGTTTCCCGGCGCGCGGCCGGGCTCGCATTGGCCGCAGCATCCACGCTGGCCGGATACACAATTGTCGTGGCGCTTTCCGGCGCTTATTTTCACGCCCTGTTTTTCTTGTTGTTCAGCCTTTATCTCCTGTCCCTGGGCGAGGCGGCCGTCAACCCGCTGCTTAAAGGAAAACAGTCCAAAGCCTTCTTTCCGGCGCTGGGCGTAATGGCTGGATTGCCTTTGGACATGAACCTCCTGAGCTGAACCACCGCAGGCTCACGTGGCACAGAAATCTTTGTTGAAAGGCATCTGAAACACCTCTGCCCACAGCACCGTTACACCCACATATCTTATCGAGGAACCGACGCTATGAAACTCTACATTGGTCTGGCCGGGCCGGCATTACTGATTTTCTACCTGCCGCTGGCGCTGATCGGGCTTTTGGTGCTTGCCTCCAAGGTCTGGCGCCGGAAAAAGCGCTACTGGGCGATACCGCTTTATTTGATCCTGGCCTATTTGATTCCGCTAGGTGATGTGACCTGGTATAGCTGGAAGATGAACAAGGCCTGCGACCAGGCCGGGTTGCATATCTACCGCACTGTCGTGGTGGATGGGTTTCAAGGGCTTTATGCCGATATGGATACAATGAAAGAGCATCCCTACGTTTTCGTTGAAGATAAGCCATTCCCGGGCGAAAAAACCATCAATCGCTTTGAGCGCAAAGGCGATGAAATTGTCGTTACAAAAATCCCTGAGCCAACGGCCGAATGGGAAATCATTCGCGATCGCTTAGATTGTTATGATAAGGACCTGGGCGTCATTGTAGATGGGGAGGTTATCCGTAACCGAAACACAGGAGAAGTTATTGCAAAAGATAGATACTTTACGGCGCGCATGGGTTGGATCGACAACTTAATTGGATCGGTGATCGATAACGGCGCCGGTGGTTGTTACAGACGACCCAAGCTGATCACTGAATTTCACAGAGTCCTTATTCCTTCAGGAGCGAAACCATGAAACCTATGACCATTCAGGAAATATACGACTACGCCAAACTTTCGACACTGGCTTATGTGGATTTGAGCAAACATGGTCGGGATAAAATTACACCTGAAATCATCATTGATGAAGGGGCAAGTGAACGTTTACCCGGCAAATCCGCCCGTATTCCTGAAGCGCTTGGCCGGCAAATGTTCGATCCTAAAGAGCCGGCGGACATCACCGGACGCTGGACGATACTCGATCCCTATTTCAAGAGGAGCGACGACACCGGGTACAGCCTGGGCGGGCGGTTAGCGTATAACGAATCCGAATTCAAACGGGTTGCCTGACATGGGCGCGGTCATTCTGCCCCTGATGGGGATTTACCTGATCCTGCTGATCGTCGGCACGGCTTACGGCTGGCGCTGGGCTAAACGGCGAGGCTATTCAACAGTCAAACGCGCGCTCTGCGCCTTTGGCGGCTTCCTGATTGTCTATTTACCGCTTATGTGGGACTGGATACCGACCGAATTGGCGCACCGTTATTACTGCAAGAAAGAAGCCGGTTTATGGATTTACAAAACGCTGGATCAATGGAAAGCGGAAAACCCCGGCGTATATGAGACGCTGGTATATAACAAGGATCGGCCGTTTAAATGGGTATATAGGGACAAAAATGGGAGTAAGTATGTCAAATCTCTCAATGGGAGAATAAACTATTCTTCCGAGACGATCTTTCCTTTCTTGTCTTTAAATAAAGATATATTTGAAGTTATTGATACAAAGAATGATGAAGTTCTGGCAAAATATATCGATTTTGGTTATGGTATTTCGATATTTGTAGTTCGATGGGCGGACGAGCCATTTTGTGAGAATATGCATCATCTGAGAAAAGATTTTTTTAACTTTGAAGAAAGTTTTAAAGGAGCTGAAAAATGATCAACTCATTATCTCTCTTTGAACAAACCCAATTGGCGGAAGCCGATTAAGCTTTATTCCCAAATAATAATGGGATTTTTTAATAAAGTAGTCTTTACTAATTTTTCAGATTCTTTTCAAGGCAATAGGCAATCACTAACCCATTGAGGCTTTTGCAAAGCTTTCTGGTTTTTCTCTTGGTATTTTTAATATTTTTAGAAATACGATGCGCAGATTCCTTAAAACGGGTTTCTGCCGGGTTTTGCAAAGGTTTCATTTTTTTCGGATGAACGTTGTGCTCCAGATGCTTCCAAAAACTTTTTGATGTTTAATTTTTATGCTTGAAATCCCAACCTTGCAGCGGCTTGCCGACGGTACGCCGTTTTCCGGGCGTTACGGCGATGTTTACTACGCGGCTGCGGGCGGGCCGGCGCAGGCGCGGCATGTGTTCCTTGCTGGCAATGATTTGCCGGCGCGCTGGCAGGGGCGAGGGCGTTTCGTCATCCTTGAAACGGGCTTTGGCCTTGGTCTGAATTTTCTGGCGACCTGGCAGGCCTGGCGAGCCGATCCGCAGGCTTGC
This sequence comes from Dentiradicibacter hellwigii, assembly GCF_041770905.1. NCBI lineage: Bacteria > Pseudomonadati > Pseudomonadota > Betaproteobacteria > Rhodocyclales > Rhodocyclaceae > Dentiradicibacter > Dentiradicibacter hellwigii. The sequence goes on along the minus strand of NZ_JBEUWX010000002.1, from coordinate 777,304 downwards.
CGCGAGCTGTGCTTCATTTCGCTGGAGAAGCATCCGTTTGCCGCGGCCGATCTGGCGGCGGCGCATGCGGCCTGGCCGGAGTTTGCGTCGTTGGCCGGAATGCTGCAGGCGCAGTGGCCGCCTTTGCAGCCGGGCGAGCATCGCGTGGTGCTGGAAGGCGTGCCTGCGGCGCAGGGGCAGGAGGCGGCAGGCGATGGCGGGAAAAGGGAAGGTACGGAAATGCGGGGGATGCCGGATGTGCCGGAGATGCTGCCGTCGCCGGAGGTGCAGGCTGCGCAGAACATGCCTGCCGTGCGGCGTGTCGAGCTGCGCTTGCTGTTCGGCGATGCCGCAGCGCTGCTGCCGGCCTTGACGCTGGCGCCGGACGAGGCGGTCGATGCGTTTTTTCTCGATGGCTTTTCGCCCGCCAGAAACCCGGATCTGTGGTCGCCGGCGCTGTGCCGCGCGCTGGCGCGGCTGGCGAAGCCGGGCGCGACGCTGGCGACTTGGTCGGTGGCAGGCAGCGTCCGCCGCGCCTTGTCCGAGGCCGGGTTCATGGTGGAGAAGCGCCCCGGTTTTGCCGACAAGCGGCAGATGCTGGTCGGCCGGTTTCCGTAATGCGTAGCGGCAGGGCGTCAACTATCCAAAACCTGAAACGACCGTGACGGCGGCTGCGTTGTAGCTGCGTTACGGCAGTGTTATGGCGATATTGCGCGCATTGTCAGCGTGCGCCCGTGTAAGTATCGACTACCCGCGGCGGTGTGCGTCGTGACGGCTTGGGGTCTGTTCGACGATACAATGCCGCTTTTTTGAATTTCTGGAAGTTCCCGGCATGCCGACTGGAATCATCGAATCCCTAGACCACGAAGCGCGCGGCGTGACGCGGCTGGATGGCAAGACTATTTTTGTGGACGGGGCGCTGCCCGGCGAACGGGTCGAGTTCGTCAGTTATCGCAAGAAGCCGACGTATGAGAATGCCCGCGTCGAGCGCATCATGACGCCTTCCGCCGAGCGCGTGACGCCGCGTTGCCCGCATTTTGGCGTGTGCGGCGGTTGCAGCATGCAGCATCTGTCCGCGCCTGCGCAGGTGGCGGCCAAGCAGCGCGTGCTGGAAACCAATCTCTGGCATCTGGGACGGGTGCAGGCGGAGCAGCTCTACGCGCCCATTCACGGGCCGTCCTGGGGCTATCGCTGGCGGGCGCGGCTGTCGGCGCGGTGGGTGGCGAAAAAGGGCGGCATGCTGATCGGCTTTCACGAGCGCAAAAGCAGCTATGTGGCCGATATGCGGATATGCCCGAATCTGCCGCCGCATGTTTCCGCGCTGCTGATGCCGCTGCGCGAACTGATCGGCGCGCTGTCGATCAGTACGGCGATGCCGCAGATCGAGCTGGCCGTGGGCGAGGATATGACGGCGCTGGTGCTGCGCATTCTTGAGCCGCTCAATGGCGCTGACGAGACGTTGCTGCGCGCCTTTGCCGACCGGCATGGCGTTGTTTTCTACCTACAGCCGCAGGGGCCGGCCAGTGTCTACCGCTTTTACCCGCAGGCGGGGGCGGAACTGTCGTACCGGCTGCCGGATTACGGCATCGAGCACCGCTTTTCGCCGACGGAATTTACTCAGGTCAATCACGCCATTAACCGCGTGCTCGTGCGCCGCGCCATGACGCTGCTGGCGCCGCGCCCCGGCGAGCGGATTGCCGATATGTTTTGCGGCCTGGGCAACTTTTCGCTGCCCATGGCGCGCCTGGGCGCGCACGTTGTCGGGATCGAAGGCAACCGCGAACTGGTGCGCCGTGCCGGCGAGAACGCCGCCGCCAACGGGCTGGCCGGGCAGGTCGAATATGGCGTGGCCAACCTGTTTGAGGCGACGCCGGCATCGCTGGAACAACTGGGGCGCTGCGACAAGATGCTCATCGACCCGCCGCGCGAGGGCGCGGTCGAACTGGTGAAATCGCTTGGGATGGCTGGCGAAAACGGCCCGCAGCGTATCGTCTATGTTTCCTGCAACCCGGCGACGCTGGCGCGCGATGCGGGGATTCTGGTGTCGCAAAAAGGCTATCGCCTGCGCGGCGCGGGGGTCGTCAATATGTTTCCCAACACGTCGCACGTCGAATCGATCGCGCTGTTTGAATAGTAGGCTGGGGTGCTTGGCTCTGCCGGCAGGGCAAGGGAGGGCGCGGCAGAGTTCGGGCATAGGGGCAATCCTAAACTTTTTTCGGCAGGTATCGCTGAAGCCCGCGTGGATAAAGGCGTTCCGGGCAAGCACCTCTGAAGCCCATATAAATAAAGGGCTTCAGGGCATTCCCCTTGGAGAAGCCCTAAATACGCGGGCTAGCCCGCATTTCTCACACCCTCACGGTTCGGCCCCCGTTGGCGCGGTTTTTTCCTTCACGCGTCGCCGTGACCGCGAGGATTCAGGCCTGCGAGCGGCCAATGGAGTGCAGGCGGGTGAGGTTCTGCGAGCGGTCAGGTGCGTTGAGGGGGCAAGCGGCGCTGTTTGGGCATGAGACCGCCTCGCGCGAACGGGAGCGCGATCGGATCAGCAGGGCCACGGTGGCGTGGCGGATCAGCCGGGGGCGAGTCTGGCCTGGGCCAGGCGCCAGGTGGTCTGGAACGGATGACTGCTGGCCATGCTGACATGGATGCGGCGCACGCTGATCTTGACCCGTGCGCCGATCTTGAGCAGTTTCAGGCGCAGGCTCTCGCAGGTGGCCTCGGCCAGTTCGGTGCCAGCCAGCCCGATGCGGCGCAGCGCTTCGAGCATGACGTAGGCGAAGGAGGCGAACCACAGCCGCAGCTGATTGGCCCGCATCGTCGCCGTTGAGGTGCGATCGGCGAACAGGTGTAGCTGGCACTCCTTGATGCGGTTCTCCATTTCGCCTCGGGCGCAGTACAGCGCCTCGTACAGTTCGCGTGCCGGCCAGCGCTGAGCGTCCAGGCTGGTGACGATGAAGCGCGGATTGGCCTTGCCCGGCAGCTGCTCGGCCTTGCCGACGACCCGCCGGGCGCACGACCAGCTGTCAAGGGTGCGGTAGGTGAAGTCGCGAAACCGCCGTGCGGGCTTGCCGGTCTGGGTGCATTCGGCCTGCGCCTGGCTCATCTCGGTTTCGATCTGGGCCTTGAGCCGGTCGTTCTTGGCCAGCCCGAAGACGAAGTCGATGTGCGTCTGCTCGCACCAACTCATCAAGGCATCGCGCGCAAAGCCCGAGTCGGCACGCAGCACGATGCGCACCTCCGGCCAGTGGCGGCGGATCTGGGTGACGATGCGTTCGAGTTCATCGATGCTGCCCGCCGAGGCATCCGTGTTGGCCCGGCGCAGCTTGGCGGCGAGCAGATGTCGGCCGCAGAAGATGTACAGCGGCAGGTAGCAGTAGCCGCCGTAGTAACCATGGAAGAAACGCCCTTCCTGCTGGCCGTGCAGCGGGTCGTCGGTGGCGTCCAGATCGAGGATGATCTCGTCAGGTGCCTGCTCGTGCGCCTCAATGAAGCACGCGACGAACAGCGACTCGAAGGCCGCCGGATCGTGAGCGATCTTGTGATAGCGCGAACCGTCCTTGGTGTCGGGGGCATGTTCGAGCCGGTTCAAGGTCGACTTGCCCGCCAGCGGCTCGCAGCCCTTGCGCCGAGCGCTGAGCTTACCGGCCAGCGTGGCCAGTACCGGGTCACGGCGCAATTGATCGTGATCGTTCAGGTCCTCGTAGCCCAGCGCGATCCCCACGATCCGTTGCATCACCAACGTGTGCACCGTGTGTTCGATCAGCTCCGGATCGCGCCCATCCTCGAAGCAGGCCGCCACCCGTTCGGTCAGCCGCAAGGTGCGATCGACCTCGCGCAGCAACAGCGCGCCCGCATCCGAACTGATCTGCCCTCCGTCGAAATCCACCGCCACCTGGCGGCCATCAATACGCTTCGCGCATGGGCTGACTACGGTACACTGTGTCGGCATCGCGGCTTCCTCAGAGATATGGTTAAGTCGTTCTCGCAAAAAAACTTTCTTATATCTCCGGCCGCGATGCACCTTCTATCTGTGAGAAATGCGGGCTAGCGGGCAGGTGGCCGGAGATACTTTAAATATAGGAATTGCCAAGACCTGCGCGCTGACTTTCACCCACGGAACTCCTCTTGATGCCGTTGCGCTGAGCGGCAGCGCGCCCCGCTGACTTTCTTTGCCTCGCCAAAGAAAGTCAGCAAAGAAAGGCGACCCTGAGGCGCAGACTTTCCTTGCCGCGGGCCGCTTGTCGGCGGGCTTGAAAACTCGCTGCGCTCAGACAATCAAGCCCTTAATTTCCGCCAAGCTACCCCGCGCCCCTCTGAAATAGCGGCTTCCTTTACCAAAATACTGCGTTGGCTCGCCTTGCCGTACTGCTCGTACTGTCTGCGGCTCGCCGCCTTGTCTTTTGGCAAAGTCGAGCCGCTATGAGGCTTTCGGGGCACACTTCTGAACCCCGCGTGGATAGGGTGTTTGCGGGCGGTTACTTCCAAAACCCGCATGGATAAAGGCGCTCCAGGCAGGTGCCCCTGAAGCCCTTATAAATAGAGCGTTTGCGGATATGGTGCTCGGAGATGCCCTAAATACGCGGGCTGCAGGCCACCTCTTTTTGGAGATGCGCCTGCGCTTTCGCCCCAGCGTTTCTCCAATTCTCCCTTGTCGGGGAGATGCCCCGAAACCCGCATGGATAGGGCATTTGCGGGCAGGCACCTCTGGAGCCCTTATAAATAAAGGGCTTCAGGGCAGGGGCAGCGGAGATGCCCGAAATACGCGGGTTAGCGAGCCGGCGCATTTCGCGCAATGGCGCGGATGGCGGGCCTGGCGCAGCCGGCGCTCATACCGCAATCCGGCAAAGCTGGCGGCCGTCGAAGCGGAGGATTTCGCCGGAATCCTTGCGCCAGTCGGCCAGAACCCAGCGCTCGACGTTTTTGCCGTCGATGGTGTGAACATGCGTCGCCGGTAGGTGGGTATGGCCGTGGATGAGTGTGGCGTAGTGGTGTTCGCGCAGGAAGTTTTCCGTCGTTTCCGTGGCAACGTCGCCGTCGCTGAGCTTGCCCTGGCGAATTTTTTCCTCCCAGGCGCGTTCGCTCTGCTGGCGGAAGGCGGCGGCCATCGCCTTGCGTTCGGCCAGCGGACGGGCGAGCATGGTCGCCTGAAAAGCGGGTTGGCGCACCTGGGCGCGAATGGCCTGGTATTCGTGGTCGTTCGTACACAGCGCATCGCCATGCGAGAGGATGCAGCGGAATTCAGGCAAGCCTGAACCGGATGCGGCGGGCAGGGTCAGCGCGAAAGGATCGGGCAGCAGGCGCGCGCCGCAGCGGGCGGCGAAGGTTTCGCCGAGCAGGAAGTCGCGGTTGCCGTGCATGAGCGAGAGGGCGGTGCCGGCATCGCTCAGGCGGCGCAGGGCGGCGACGATGGCGGCGGCGAATCCGCCATCGTCCGGGTCGTCGATGGCATCATCGCCCGGCCAGGCTTCAAAAAGATCGCCGAGGATGAAGATCTGCCCGGCCTGGTGCGCCTGTCCGTCGAGATAGTGCAGAAAGCGCTGGTTGATTTCCGGTGTCCGCGGCGAAAGGTGTAGGTCGGCAATAAAGTCGGTGATGGCGCTGGCAGGCATGGCGGTTTTCAGCAGACTTCGGCGCGTTCGATGATGACGTCTTCCTTCGGCACGTCTTGGTGGAAGCCGGCGCTGCCGGTCGCTACGCCCTTGATTTTATCCACCACTTCGCTGCCTTCGACCACCTTGCCGAAAACGCAGTAGCCCCAGCCGCTGGGCGTTGGTGCGGTATGGTCAAGGAAGCCGTTGTCCTTGACGTTGATGAAAAACTGCGCGGTGGCGGAATGCGGATCGTTGGTGCGCGCCATGGCGATGGTGTAGCAGTCGTTCTTCAGGCCGTTGTTGGCTTCATTCTTGATCGGCGCGCGGGTCGGCTTCTGCTTCATGCCCGGCGCGAAGCCGCCGCCCTGGATCATGAAGCCGTCGATGACGCGGTGAAAGATCGTGCCGTCGTAATGGCCGGCCTGAACGTAATCAATGAAGTTCTTGACGGTTTCCGGCGCTTTGTCGGCATCCAGTTCGAGGGTGATGACGCCGAAGTTGGTGTGCAGTTTGATCATGGAATTTTCCTCAGGTTGAGTGTGTTTGAGAGGAGGCGAAAAGGCGGAGTTTGGGGGCCGCTTGCGGCCTGAAATTGCGCGCCGGGTGTCTATTTGTCGGAAAGCACCTTGACCGATTCGATGATGACGGGTTCGACCGGCACATTCTGGTACATCCCGCGGTTGCCTGTTTTGACCTTGGCGATTTTATCGACGACATCCATGCCTTCCGTGACTTTGCCGAACACGGCGTAGCCCCAGCCGTCATGGGCCGGATAGTCGAGGTTGGGATTGTCGCGGTGGTTGATGAAGAATTGTGCCGTTGCCGAATGCGGGTCGGCGCGGCGCGCCATGGCGATGCTGCCGCGCAGGTTCTTGAGGCCGTTTTTGGCCTCGTTGGCGATCGGCGCTTTCGTCGGCTTTTCGTTCATCTCTTTGGTGAAGCCGCCGCCCTGGATCATGAAGCCGTCGATGACGCGGTGGAAAATCGTGCCGTCGTATTGTCCGCTGCGTGCGTATTGCAGGAAGTTTTCCACGCTCTTCGGCGCTTTGGCCGCATCCAGCTCCAGTGTGATTTTGCCGAGGGTGGTTTGCATTTCGACACGGGGGGCGGCGGTGGCCGCGAATGCCGCGGCAGAAAGCAGCAGTCCGGCAAGGGAGAACGATAGCGTGCGGAAAAAACGGTCAAGGATCGAGAAAGTCGAAGTCATCAGAGGCTCCTGGAGGTTGAAGTAGGCAATTAAAAAAACAGCTTGTGAAGGCGGCGTCGTTTTTGGATAAGGCAATAAACAAGGCGATATTTTGTGCGAGCGCGGAAGAGTGCGGAAAAGAGTGAAAGGGTGCAAAAAGGCGCGAAAGAACGCGGAATTTTACCGTACCGATCCGTTGAGAATTGGTGCGAGCACTGCCGCCTTGGCGCGAGCGCGTGCGTTGGGCGAACCGGCGCCGGAATCGGCGGCTTCGAGCCGGGCGGCCTGTTCGTAAGCGCGCGCCGCCAGTTTGGCGTAAACGTCGCCCAGATTTTCGTGCGCAAGGGCGTAATTGGGGTTGGCGCGCACGGCCATTTCCAGCGCGGCTCGTGCTTTGTCATACTGCTTTTGCTGTGCGTAAAGTGTGGCGAGGTTGTTGTAGGGTTCGGGCAGTTCGGGGAAGTCTTCGGTCATCCGGGTAAAAAAGGTGATGGCTTCCTGCGTCCGGCCTGTGTCGCCCAGAATCTGCCCTTTGAGGAAGCGGGCGTGTGCATCGTTGGGTTGGGCGGCGATGAGCGCGTCGGCTTTTGCCAGCGCCTGTTCGGTCTGGCCCTGTTTGAGCAGATGCTGAATTTCGGTGACGGCGAGCGTTTTTTCCGAAGGCGCGCGAAGAATCTGCTGGGCGTGGAGCGACGGTGCGACAAAGCAGAGCGCCAGCGTGCAGAACAGGCTCATCAAGCCCATCCAGTAGGCGTTCCAGCAGGAGTTCCAGTATGAGGGGGCGCGCGAGGATTCCGAAGCGCTTGCCGGCGGTGTTGCGGGAATCAGTACGGATGGTACGAGTGGTACGGAAGGTACGGAGACGGCCAATAGCGCTGAAGGCAAGGCGGGGCGGGGGCTTTGAGGATGAGGATGCATCCGGCCGGTTTGGGAGGAGATGGGCATCGCTGGTATACTTTCGCGGAGTTTTTCGGAGACGAAGTGAGGGCTGCGAACTGATCGGCCGATTTTATCAAGAAGCCGGGCCGATCGAAAAAATCGTGCCGCCGGCGCCTGGAATTCCCATTGTCCCCATTATTTCCATTCCCGCGGGTTCCCGTCGTTTTCATCCGAACATGTTGAGAGTCTTGCCAATTTCACCAATCCCAACAATCCCGCCAATCCCCAAGCCCGTATTTGCCGGGCAAGCGACCGAGTCCAGAAAATGCTGAAAATCTTCAATTCCCTGAGCCGTGAGAAACAGGCGTTCATCCCCATCGAGCCGGGCAAAGTGCGCATGTACGTCTGCGGCATGACGGTGTATGACTTTTGCCACCTCGGCCATGCGCGCGTGCTTGTCGTTTTCGATATGGTGCAGCGCTGGCTGCGGGCGAGCGGCTTTGCCGTGACCTATGTGCGCAATATTACCGACATTGACGACAAGATCATTAAGCGGGCGAATGAGAATGGCGAGACGATCGGCGCGCTGACCGACCGTTTCATTGCTTTCATGAATGAAGATTCCGACGCGCTGGGCGTTCAACGTCCCGATCACGAGCCGCGGGCGACCGACTATATACCGCAAATGCTGAAACTGATCGGTCAGCTCGAGGCGCATGGGCTGGCGTATCAGGCTGCGGATGGCGACGTGAATTTTCCGGTGCGTCAGTTCGCCGGTTACGGAAAACTTTCGGGTAAATCGCTCGACGATCTGCGCGCGGGCGAGCGCGTCGATGTCGATCAGGCCAAGCACGATCCGCTCGATTTCGTGCTCTGGAAACATGCCAAGGAAGGCGAGCCGCACTGGAATTCCCCGTGGGGCAAGGGGCGGCCGGGCTGGCATATCGAATGCTCGGCCATGAGTTCCGACCTGCTTGGCGCCCATTTTGATATTCACGGCGGCGGTCAGGATTTGCAGTTTCCGCACCACGAGAACGAGATCGCGCAATCGGAGGGGGCGCATCGCTGTACGTTCGTCAATTACTGGATGCACAACGGTTTTGTGCGCGTCGATGACGAGAAGATGTCCAAATCGCTCGGCAATTTTTTCACCATCCGCGAGGTCCTGAAAAAATACGATGCCGAGGTCCTGCGCTTTTTTATTCTGCGTGCGCATTACCGTAGCCCGCTCAATTATTCCGACAAGCATCTGGACGATGCGCGGCAGGCGCTGGCGCGGCTGTATACGGCGCTGCGGGCTGTGCCGGACGCCGCTTCCGGTGCGTCGGTGGATTGGGATGAGGCGCACGCGCAGCGCTTCAAGGCGGCGATGGATGACGACTTCAATACGCCGGAAGCGTGTGCCGTACTGTTCGATCTGGCGGCCGAGGTCAATCGCGGCAAATCGCCCGCGCTGGCGGCACAGCTAAAAGCCCTGGGCGGCTTGCTCGGGTTGCTCCAGCGCGACCCGCAGGCTTTTCTACAGGCAACGCCGGCAGGCGATGAGGCGCATGACGGGCTGACGCCAGCCAAGATCGAAGCGCTGATCGCCGAACGCGCCGCGGCCAAAAAGGCAAAGAACTATGCCGAAGCCGATCGCATCCGCAACGAGCTAACCGCGGCCGGCATCGTGCTGGAAGATACGGCGCAAGGGACGAGCTGGCGGCGCGCCTAGCGTCTTCCTTTGCCAAAATACGGCGTTACTGTGTTGACCTGGCCTTGCCGTACTGAATGGTCTGTCAGCGGCTCGCCGTCTTGTCTTTTGGCAAAGTTAAGCCGCTATATATTGGGCGTCTCAAATATGGGTGCCCTGAGCCCCGCGTATTTAGGGCGTTTCAGAGGAGGTGTCCGCAAACCCCTTGTATTTAGGGCATCTCCGGGTACCCTACCCGCTAGCCCTTTATTTATAAGGGTTTCAGATGTGCCTACCCGGATCGCCTTTATCCATGCTGGTTTCAGAAAGGTATGCCCGCAAATGCCCTATCCACGCGGGGTTCCGGGCATATTCCTTTGCGCATTCGATCACGACGAAGCACCCAGACCCCCTTAGGCGCAGCCGCAGGCGCGGGGCAGCTTGGCGGGAACAAGGGCTTGATTGTTTGAGCGTAAGCGAGTTATCAAGCCCGCCGCCAGGCAATCCGCGACAAGGAAAATCTGCGCCTCGGGGTCGCCTTTCTTTGCTGACTTTCTTTGGCGAGATAAAGAAAGAAGGTAGGAAAGTCAGCGGGGCGCGCTGCCGCTCAGCGCAACGGCATCAAAAGAAACCCTTGCGGGCGGAGCCAGCGCCTACAGTCAAACAATCCTTTCAATCCTTATTTTTAGGTTCTGCCGAGAGACTGCCCGCTAGCCCACGTATTTAGGGCATCTCCAATGCCCCTGCCCTGAAGCCCTTATAAATAGGGCGTCTCCGAGGGGCATGCCCGGAGCGCCTTTATCCATGCGGGTTTTAGAGGTGCTTTCCTGGAAACGCCCTATCCATGCGGGCTCCGGCGGTGGTCTGTCTGATCCCTGTACACTTTGCCGCCTGCGTTTTTACGCGGGCAGCGCAGGCGTGCGGTGTGCGTCAATGACTTGCAGAATCTGGGCGAACACCTTGGGCGTACCAGCGATCAGGTTGTTGGTTTCCAGATAGCGGCTGCCGCCGGAAAGATCGCCGACGAGGCCACCTGCTTCACTGATGAGTAGGGTGCCGGCCGCCATATCCCACGGCATCAGGCCGATTTCCCAAAAACCGTCAAGCCGGCCACAGGCGACATAGGCAAGGTCGAGCGCTGCCGAACCGGCGCGGCGGATGCCGGCGCTGTGCTGCGTGAAATCCTTGAACAGCTTCAGATATGTGTCGATATGTTCGAACAGGCGGAAGGGGAAACCCGTGCCGAGCAGGGCGCCGCTGAGTTTGGCGCATTTGGAGACGCGAATCCGGCGTTCATTGAGAAAGGCGCCGTTGCCTTTGCTGGCGGTAAACATTTCATTGCGCGTCGTGTCATAAATGACGGCCTGCGTGACTTGTCCCTTGTAGGCGAGCGCAATCGATACGGAATATTGCGGAAAGCCGTGGATGAAGTTGGTCGTTCCGTCGAGCGGATCGATGATCCATTGATAGTCATTGCCCGCGCCCTGGCCGGCGATGCGCCCATTTTCCTCTGCTAGAATTCCGTAGTCCGGATAGGCCTCGCGCAGAATCGAAACAATGGACGCTTCGGCAGTTTTGTCGACCTCGGTGACAAAATCGTTTTGTGCCTTGCTTGCAATGTGCAGGTGTTCAAGGTCGAGCGAGGCGCGGTTGATAATCTGGCTGGCACGGCGCGCAGCCTTGATCATGATGTTGAGCGCTGGGTGCATGGGCGTCTCTTGAAAATTCCTAAAAATTCTTCGGACGGCGGCCGGTTGGGTTTGCAGGCGGCGCCGAAGCGAAATCATCGAATCGTAGTAAACGTAGCGAAGACCGCCATTTTAATATGAATCTACGCCCTCCACTTTTTCCAGCCCCGTCTTTGCCGGGTTGTTCGCCTGTTTCCGGGCGTATGCAGCGCTTGGCGAATGTGCGCATCGTTCTCTCGAATCCCAGTCATCCAGGCAATATCGGTGCAGCGGCGCGGGCGATGAAGACGATGGGGGTGGCGCGGTTGATGTTGGTGAATCCGGAGCGCTTTCCCGACCCCGTAGCTACTGCGCGCGCGGCGGGCGCCGATGATGTTTTGCAGGCGGCCCCTATCTGTCAGTCGCTTGATGAAGCGCTGCACGGAACGATTCTGGCGATTGCCTTGTCAGCGCGACAACGTGACCTGGGGCCTGCGCCGTTGTCCGTGCGCGATGCGGCTTCCCTGGTTCTGGAACAGGCAGAGTGTGGCGATGTGGCGCTGGTGTTCGGTAACGAGACCCGGGGGCTATCGAACGAGGATGTTCAGCGTTGCCGGTATATTGTGCATATTCCGACTGACCCTGCGTATAGCTCGCTCAATTTGGGCGCAGCCGTTCAGGTGTTGTGCTATGAGCTGCGCCAAAATGCGCTATCCGGCGCGCCGCTGGGTCAGGAATGTACAGCAGGGCGGGTAACGCCGTTTTCTTCGCCGCCCGCGACGCATGAGGAAGTGGAGCGCTTTTATGCGCACTTGCGCGATGTGATGATTCGCGCCGGATTCCATGACCCGCTGCATCCGAAACGTCTGATGCCAAAATTACGCCGTTTGTTTGGGCGTGTGGCCTTGGAGCGGGATGAGGTCAATATTTTGCGCGGTATTCTCGATGCCGTGGATAAGAACCCGGGGCTAGACAGAAGTAATCACTGAGATGACCGAGGGAAGCCCGGGCATCCGTTTGTCTAGTATGCAGCCTGGATATTCGGCCTGGATACTGATTGGGCGTTAAATGGGCAGAAAACAGAATACTCAACGCGCCGCCAGAGTATGTCCTCTTGGCGTGCTTAATTCTTGATGGTGCAAGTCGGGTATTGTAAACTCTCCCAGTTTTTTTCCGGAGAAACCTACCCATGTTCAACGCCTTGCGTGAAGACATCCGTTCGATATTCGACCGCGATCCTGCGGCGCGTACGAGCTGGGAGGTTTTGACCTGTTATCCGGGGCTGCACGCGATCATTTTGCATCGCCTGGCGCACGGGCTGTGGATGCGCGGTTTTTACTGGTTTGGCCGATTTATTTCACATTGTGCACGTTTTCTGACCGGCATCGAAATACATCCCGGCGCAACCATTGGCCGCCGCTTTTTCATCGACCACGGTATGGGCGTCGTCATCGGCGAGACGGCGATCATCGGAGACGATGTGACGCTTTATCATGGCGTGACGCTGGGCGGTACTTCTTGGAACAAGGGCAAACGGCACCCGACGCTTGCCGATGGCGTCGTTGTCGGCGCGGGTGCGCAGATTCTGGGTCCGATTACGATTGGCGAAGGTGCCAAAGTCGGCTCCAACGCCGTTGTCGTCAAAGACGTGCCAGAGGGGGCGACGGCGGTGGGCAATCCGGCGCGAATCATCGATTCGGCACAAGCGCAAAAACGCGAGGAGAAAGCGGGTCAAATGGGGTTTTCCGCCTATGCACTGGGCGACAAGCAGGACGACCCACTGGCCAAGGCTATTCATGGCTTGCTTGATCATGCGGTTGAAACAGACCGGCGCATTGCATGTTTGTTACAAAAACTGGAAGTCATGGGCGTGCCTTTAGAAGATGAACTGGCAACGGCAGACAAATTCGACCCGCAATACTTGAATAAAATAGTTGACTAATATTGTGCGGGTTTTATATAGTCGACAAATAAAGTCTGGTATTGACGGGATAAGGAGAGCTTAATGCGACTGACTACCAAAGGACGTTTTGCCGTGACGGCAATGATCGATCTGGCGCTAAATTCAGGGCAGGGGCCGGTGACTCTGGCGGGAATCAGCGGACGCCAGAAGATTTCGCTGTCTTATCTTGAGCAGCTTTTCGGGAAACTGCGCCGTTCCGGGCTAGTCAACAGCGTGCGCGGTCCAGGCGGCGGATATTGCCTGGCACGGCAGGGGAGTCAGATTACCGTGACTGACATCATCCGCGCGGTTGATGAACCGCTGGATGCCACGCAATGCGGCGGAGGCGAAAATTGCAGGGATGATTCCCGTTGCATGACCCATGATTTATGGACAACGCTGAACCTGAAGATGTACGAGTATTTATCCTCGGTGACGCTGAGTCATCTGGTAGACAGCCAGAGGCGTCAGGAAAGTGCGACTGTCATCAAAACCTTGCGTAAAACAACAGATTTTGCCGCACAGCGGCAGCCACTTTCCATTTCTGCCTGAGTTTGCCTGAATAAATAGTATGCAGACCGTGCAATCACAAGGAGTTCAATGAAATGCTGAAACTGCCGATTTACCTTGATAATTCAGCGACAACGCCGGTTGATCCTCGCGTTGCAGAAAAAATGATTCCATATCTATGCGAGCAGTTCGGGAACCCAGCTTCACGTTCACACGCTTTCGGTTGGCAGGCCGAGGCGGCGGTCGAGGCGGCGCGTGCTGAGGTTGCCGCACTGTTGAATGCTGATCCCAAGGAAATCGTCTGGACTTCTGGCGCGACTGAGTCGGACAATCTGGCCATTAAGGGGGCTGCGCATTTTTACTCAGGCAAGGGTAAACACATCATTACCGTCAAGACCGAGCATAAGGCCGTTCTCGATACCTGCCGCGAATTGGAACGGCAAGGTTTTTCAGTGACCTATCTCGATGTGATGGAAAACGGTCTGATTGATCTGGATGTATTTAAGGCCGCGCTGCAGCCCGATACGATTCTTGTCTCGGTGATGTTCGTCAATAACGAGATCGGCGTCATTCAGCCAATTGCTGAAATTGGTGAAATCTGTCGTGAAAAAGGCATCATTTTCCATGTCGACGCGACACAGGCGACGGGCAAGATTGAAATTGACGTCGGACGTCTGAAAGTTGATCTGATGAGCCTTTCAGCGCATAAGGTTTATGGTCCGAAAGGGATTGGCGCGCTTTACGTGCGCCGTAAACCGCGTGTCCGCCTGGAAGCGCAGATGCACGGCGGGGGGCATGAACGCGGCTTCCGCTCGGGGACTTTGCCTGTGCACCAGATTGTCGGCATGGGTGAGGCTTTCCGTCTGGCGCGTCTGGAAATGGCAGAGGAAAGTGCGCACATTCGCATTCTGCGTGATCGCTTGCTGGTGGGGCTGTCCAGTATTCCGCAGGTTTATGTCAATGGCGATATGGAACAGCGCGTGCCGCATAACCTGAATATCAGCTTTGCCTATGTTGAAGGCGAATCGTTGATGATGGCTTTGAAGGATCTGGCCGTTTCTTCTGGCTCGGCGTGTACTTCCGCTTCGCTGGAGCCATCCTATGTGTTGCGTGCATTGGGGCGCAACGATGAATTGGCGCACAGCTCGATCCGCTTTACTCTCGGGCGCTTCAATACTGAAGAAGAGATCGACTATGCCATTGAACTGTTGCACAGCAAGATTGGCAAACTACGCGATCTGTCGCCGTTGTGGGAAATGGTCCGGGATGGAGTCGACCTAAGTTCCGTGCAATGGGCGGCTCACTGATTGAAATACTGGAGGAATTGGTATGGCGTATAGCGAAAAACTTTTGGATCACTACGAACACCCGCGTAATGTCGGTTCTTTCGACAAGGACGAGGAAGGCGTAGCGACCGGCATGGTCGGCGCGCCGGCCTGCGGTGACGTGATGAAGCTGCAAATCAAGGTAGGCAAGGATGGCGTCATCAAGGACGCAAAATTCAAGACCTATGGCTGCGGCTCGGCGATTGCCTCATCGTCGCTGATTACCGAATGGGTCAAAGGCAAAACGCTCGAACAGGCGCTCGAAATCAAGAATACGCAAATTGCCGAGGAACTGGCGCTGCCGCCAGTGAAAATCCATTGTTCGATTCTGGCCGAAGATGCGATCAAGGCGGCGGTTGCGGATTACCGGAAAAAACAGGGCGAATGAACTGTTCTGTTTCGGCAAGGAGGCAATGATGGCGGTTAGCCTTTCAGAAAGGGCGGCACAACACGTCGCCCACTACATTACTAAACGCGGCAAAGGGATCGGATTGCGTTTGGGCGTGCGTACCAGCGGCTGTTCTGGCGTGGCCTACAAACTGGAATTTGCCGATATGGTCGAAGAAGGCGATGTCGAATTTGAATCGCACGGCGTGCGGGTGCTGGTCGATGCCAAGAGCCTGCCGTATCTTGACGGCACACGGCTTGATTATGTGCGCGAAGGCTTGAACGAAGGCTTCAAGTTCGACAATCCGAATGTCAAGGGAGCGTGCGGCTGTGGCGAAAGCTTCAGTGTTTGATTAGATGACGATTATGGACTTTAACGTAGATCATTTCGCACTTTTCGGTTTGCCGAGAGCGTTTCGTATCGACAGCGATGCGCTTGACCGCAGCTATCGGGAAATTCAAGCACAGATTCATCCCGACCGCTTTGCCGATGCCGACGAAGCAGCTCAGCGGCGTTCGCTCCAATGGGCAACGAAAGCTAACGAGGCGTACCAGACCTTGCGTAAACCCTTACCGCGCGCGCGTTACCTGCTGGAGCTGCTTGGCCATAAGGTGAAGGCAGAAAATAATACGACGATGTCGACCGCTTTTCTCATGGAGCAGATGGAATGGCGGGAGGCCGTTGCAGAGGCGCGCGCAGCTGGCAATGTGACCGATCTGGCGGACCAAGAAGTGCGTGTTCGTGGGCAGATTCGGCAAGCTTACGAGACGCTGGCGCTTGATCTTGATGAGCGGCGTGACTGTCAGGCGGCAGAAGATGGGGTATTGCGCCTGATGTATCTCGAAAAATTGTTGGCGGAAATTGACGAAGCGCTTGCTGCGCTTGAACAATAAAACGATTCAGTATGTGCTGAACGACTGACGACAGACTGTTTTCCATGGCTTTACTGCAAATTTCTGAGCCGGGCGAGTCGCCCGCGCCGCACCAGCATAAACTCGCCGTAGGAATCGATCTCGGTACGACCAACTCGCTGGTGGCGACGGTGCGCAGCGGCCAAGCCTGTGTGATCAGTGATGAGCAAGGGCGGCCGTTACTTCCTTCGGTGGTGCGTTATCGTGCGGGAAGTGAGCCGATTGTCGGCTACGAAGCGCGCTTACGGCAAGCGGATGACCCGCGCAATGTCATCGTCTCCGTGAAACGCCTCATGGGGCGGGGTATCTCGGACGTCGTGCATCGGGAGTCGATGCCTTACTATTTTGACGATGCGCCCGGTATGGTTCGTGTGCGCACGGCCGCAGGGATCAAATCGCCCGTCGAAGTTTCTGCCGATATCCTCAAAGCTTTACGCGAACGTGCCGAGGCGGTGCTGGGCGGGTCGCTGGTGGGTGCCGTGATTACCGTGCCGGCCTATTTTGACGATGCGCAGCGTCAGGCGACCAAGGATGCCGCCAAACTTGCCGGACTGTCCGTATTGCGCCTACTCAATGAACCGACTGCCGCAGCCATTGCCTATGGCCTCGACAATGGTGCGGAGGGCACTTACGCCGTCTACGATCTGGGTGGAGGAACATTTGATATTTCAATCCTCAGGCTCTCGCGCGGGGTCTTTGAGGTACTGGCGACGGGCGGGGATTCTGCGCTCGGCGGCGATGATTTCGACCAGCGCATTTTCTGCTGGGTTATCGAAACGGCCGGGCTGCGGCCGCTTTCGGCGGAAGATGCGCGTCTGCTGCTGAGCCGTGCACGCGAGGCCAAGGAGCATTTGACGCGACACGATGCTGCGCCGATCGTCGCCAATCTGGGCAGTGGTGAAATCGTCGATCTGAAATTGACGACGGAAATTTTTTCTGAAATTACGCAGACACTGGTTGCCCGGACGCTACAGGCCGTCAGAAAATGCCTGCGTGATGCTGGCCTGGCGGCGGATGAGATTAAGGGCGTCGTGATGGTTGGTGGTGCGACGCGCATGCCGCAAATTCAGCGCGCTGTTGGCAATTTCTTTGGGCGGGAGCCGCTGAACAATCTCGATCCTGACAAGGTGGTTGCCTTGGGCGCCGCGATGCAGGCCAATCTGCTAGCGGGTAATCGTGCGCCGGGTGACGATTGGCTGCTGCTCGATGTGATTCCGTTGTCGCTCGGGTTGGAGACGATGGGTGGCCTGGCAGAAAAGATTATCCCGCGCAATTCGACGATTCCCGTCGCGCGTGCGCAGGAATTCACAACCTTCCGCGATGGGCAGACTGCTTTGGCCATCCATGTCGTCCAGGGCGAACGCGAACTGGTCAGCGACTGCCGCTCACTGGCACGCTTTGATTTGCGCGGGATTCCGCCGATGGTTGCCGGTGCGGCACGTATTCGGGTCACGTTTCAGGTCGATGCCGACGGCCTGCTGTCGGTGTCGGCGCGCGAAACGACCGCCGGCGTCGAAGCGAGCATTGCTGTCAAGCCGTCTTACGGATTGTCCGATGACGAAATTACCGCCATGCTCAAAGACTCGCTGGCACATAGTCAGGACGATGCCTTGCGCCGTGCCGTCAAGGAGGCTCAGGTGGAGGCGCAGCGCATGATCGAAGCCGTGCAATCCGCCTTGAAAAGTGATGCCGGTCTGCTGGATGAAGCGCAGCGAACGAATATCGAATCGCTGATTACACAGTTGCAGGCTGCAGCACTGGGCGAAGATCGTTCTGCAATCAATGCCGCCATCAATGCGCTGGATGTCGGGACCCGTGATTTCGCGGCACACCGCATGAATGAATCGATTCGCCGTGCTTTTGCCGGACAGCGAGTCGATGCCTTGGAGGCTGAGGTTGGCCTTATGCAAAATGCGCAAGCGCCTAAAGGAAATACGTTATGACGCAGATTATCGTATTGCCCCATGCCGAACTTTGTCCGGAAGGGGTGGTTATTGATGCACAACCGGGCGAATCAGTCTGCGAAGCGCTGCTCAATCACGGCATTGCCATTGAGCATGCCTGCGAAATGTCCTGTGCTTGCACGACCTGCCACGTCATCATCCGCGAAGGTTACGATGGATTGGAACCGCCGGATGAGCTGGAAGAAGATCGCCTGGATCAGGCCTGGGGGCTGGAACCCAATTCGCGCTTATCCTGCCAGGCGGTCGTAAACGATACGCCGCTCGTCGTTGAAATTCCGCGTTATTCGATCAATATGGCAAAGGAAGGGCAGCACTAGCCATGAAATGGACGGATATTCATGAACTGGTCGCCGAATTGGCGGATGCCTACCCGGATGTTGACCCGCGCAAGGTCAATTTTGTCGATCTGATGAATTGGGTCAAGGCATTACCCGGTTTCGACGACGACCCTAATCGTTGCGGCGAGAAGATTCTGGAAGCGCTTCAGCAGGCCTGGATCGACGAAGTTTCTTGGCGCCCGAGGTCCCGGAGTCGGGCGTCGTAGAAAAAGGCGCTTCTTGGCGCTTCTCCTGAAGGGGAGCCCGGAAACCCTTGTAAACAGGGCATCTCCGGGCGCCTGTCCGGAGATCCTTTATTCATGGGCGTAATGGACAAAATAGGTGTTTTTTTCGAGACATAACGCTCTAATAGACAAAATAGGTGTTTTTAGGACGGATCCTTTGCGAAATAATGTTTTATAAAGCGCAACTTATTCTCCTTTTTCAAACCCCGATGACACCGCAAAAGCCGCTTCATATCGCTGAATTTCCCTTCCAGCAAATTGGTCGTATTCGGGATGCCTAGCCTGGGAAAACGCTCATAGGTAAACAACCATGGCAGATGCCGTTTCAGGCTGTTGTACGCGGCGCGCAGACGCTTATGCGTGTAGTGAGAGCGGCCTGTTTTCTCGTTCACGCTGCGTTCGTTCAGGAAGGTGGCGTACTGCTCGTACCAGCCCTTGAGGGCCTCCTCGAACGCCGCCTGAGTGTTCTCCGTCAGGGTCAGTGACAGGGCACGCAGCGCCTGTGCTGCCGGGCTTTTAGGCTTTCTGGTCAGGTGGCGCACGACGATTTTGATTTGGTGAAACTTTCACATTTGCACGGGTATATCCGGGAAGGAGCCCAGCAAGCCGCTTTTGCCATCGCAGATAATGCTTTGTATCACCCCCCCTTTTTTCTTGTAACGCAGCGACTTCCTGTGTGTAGAGCGCGTTGGTTTCCCGCTCGACTGCCACGACCGTCAAGGCGCGCTTGCTGCGAGCGTCGTAGAGAACCATGACGCCCCATTTTCGGCCGAAATAGGTGGTGTCCATGATGAGGTTCACAGGTGCCTGTGGCAGCACGCAATCGGCCTGTGTAGCGGCTTTGGCAAGGTGACGACGGATGGTTTTGAGGCTGCATCCGTAATGCCCAGCAAGCTGTGCGGCGCTTTGCTTGCCTTCGCTGTAGCGCTGCCAAAAGGTGTTGAGGTTTAGCTTTTTCCCGCCGCTGAAACGCTTGTGACAGGACACGCATCTGTAGCGTTGTTTGCCACTTTGGGCGCCATCTTTCCTGACCTGTTTGGAGCCGCAAAAAAAAGCATTTTTTGTGTTCAAAGGTTTTGAACTCTTATAAAGCCTTGCAGCGTAAGGAATACAGCGATTTTTAACACCTATTTTGTCCATTACACCTATTCATGCGGGTTTCAGGGGTGCCTGCCTGGAAATGCCCTATCCACGCGGGTTTCCGGGGGCGCTGAATCAGATTGGGAGCGCTTTTCTATCATTCAGCGCCAGCCAGCCGCGGGCAATGCGGTAAATTGCCCAGATGCCAAGCACCAACATGCCGATATACCACAGCGCAAAGCCGACAAGCACGAGCATCAATATGAATGATGGGATGGCGATGATGATCGACCAGAGCAGCGCGTACCAGAAAGTGCGGATTTGCCAGCGGAAATGCGACTCCAGCCAGGTGTTGCGCACTTCATCGCGTTTTATGTAATTGATGATTACCGCAATGAGCGACGGCCAGGCGAACAAGAACTGGCCGATAATCGTCGGTGCTCCAAATGTTCCGATGATTAGGCTGACTGCATGCAGCGCGTAAATCAGGTGCGTGGTGTTAACCAGTGATTCGCTGGGCCCGGGAACCAAGTCAGTACCATCAGTCATGTGGCGCTCCTTTTCGGTTTATGTGTTCAAGATGAATAAAACAATGATGAGTCTGCATATTGGGGCTGTGGTTGCGCTTCCTATGCCATCGGTAAGACTGGCGAAAATCATAAAGAATGAAAAGGCGGAATCGCCTACTGAGGGGCTAGAGGAAAGTTTGGCCTAAAAGGTCAGCAAAAACTGACCGTTCCCATGACTTGCCAGCGCTCCGCACGCACAACCCCCATTGCTATGGGCGGCACTCAAAAAGAAAAAGGATTGAATCATTGCTGACTCAATCCCTGTTCTGTTTTCGGATTTGCGTGGCGCGCCCGGAGCGATTCGAACGCCCGACCCCTTGGTTCGTAGCCAAGTACTCTATCCAACTGAGCTACGGGCGCAACGCATTTCTCGAATCCGGTGGATTGTACAGATCAATCATTGTTTGTTCAAGCGTTTTCTAATGTTGGCACGTGTTTTCGCATGTGAAATTGGCTTCCAGTAAAATAGACGGATGAAGATTCTTGCCCTTGAAACGGCGGTTGATCCTGGTTCGGTTGCACTCTGGCTGGAAGGAGAAATCGTCGAACGCTTTTGTCCGGAAGGCTTGTCGAATTCTGCGACGCTTCTGCCTTTGGCGGCACAGATATTGGCCGATGCCGGGTTGAGTTTTGCCTGCCTTGATGGATTAGCCTTTGGTCAAGGGCCCGGCGCATTCACTGGGCTGCGCGTGTCTTGTGGCCTGGCGCAGGGGTTGGCAATCGCACACGACCTGCCTTTGCTGGGCGTGGGTACGCTGGAGGCCGTGGCTGCATCGACCGGAGGCGAGCGTGTAATGACGATGCTTGATGCGCGGATGGGGGAGGTGTATTGCGCGGCATTCGACCGCGGCTGCCGAGTATTTGCAGAAGGTGTCTATGCGCCGGAGGCTTTGCCGCTGCCTGATTCAACGGGTTGGCTGGCCTGCGGTAATGCATTGGCGGTCTATCCCCAGATCCGTGAACGTCTGGCTGGCTGCGTGGTGGAGTGGAGGCCGGAAATTATGCCCTGCGCGAGCGCGGTGGTGCGGCTTGCTGCGCCGCGTCTGATGCGTGGTGAGCGGCTCGATCCGGCGGATGCCGTGCCGCTGTACGTGCGTGACAAGGTGGCCAAAACGATTGCCGAGCGTCTGGCTGAAGGCGGGCATGCCTGATGAGCGCCATGATGCAAACACCCCAGGCCAGTTTGGTACCGATGGTGTTATCGGATCTTGATGCGGTGCTGTGTATTGAGCGGCAGGCTTGCCGTTTTCCCTGGAGCCGCGGTAATTTTGTCGATTCGATGACAAGCGGCTACTTATGTCAGGTATGTCGCAGTGATGAGGAGATTCTTGGCTATTTCATCCTAATGATGGCGGCTGACGAAGCCCATCTGCTGAATATTGTTGTTGCACCGACCCATCAGGGAAAAAAACTGGGGGCATACCTGCTGCACCAGGCCATGATGATGGCGCAAGATGCCGGTGGCCGCATCCTGCTGCTGGAAGTTCGTCCGTCCAATGCCGCAGCACTGGCGCTGTATCGCCGTGTTGGTTTTCGACAAATCGGTGTGCGCCGGAATTATTACCGCGATACTGAGGGAAGCGAAGACGCGGTCGTAATGTCGCGGGCGTTGGAAGAAATGCGGTTGAGCGAGCAATGTGGGTAAATTTACCGAATCCATCGAAAGCCTTGGCAAAGCGGCATGAGGTGCTGGCATGAGCCTGACGCGCAAACGAATACTCGATGAAATGGGACTCTCGCCGCAGTGGATATTGCGTGTCCGCCCAAAACCGATGGGCGATTCGCAGTGCGCCGAAACTGGCCAGACCCTGGCAATGCATGATGTTCAGACCGAAGCCAGTCAATCCCCCGTATTGCCAGGGCCTGCGCCGGCTGCCGCATCTGCTGAAGAAATGGCACGGGCGGACAATAAGCATAATGTGCTTGCAAAGGTTATGGATATGGATTGGCCGCAATTACGGCAGACCATCATGGCTTGTCATCTGTGCGGCTTATGTGCCAAGCGAAAGCAGGCGGTGCCCGGCGTCGGCGACGAACAGGCCGACTGGCTTTTCATTGGCGAAGGGCCGGGGGCGGAGGAAGATGCGCGCGGCGAGCCGTTTGTCGGCCAGGCCGGTCGGCTACTCGATGCCATGCTGGCGGCGATCGATCTGGCACGTGGGAAAAACGTCTATATCGCCAACGCCGTCAAATGTCGCCCACCGGGCAACCGCACACCCGAGCTATCAGAAATGGCCGCTTGCCGACCTTACCTGCAACGCCAGATTGAACTGCTGCAACCCAAGTTGATCGTGTTGCTCGGTAAGGCAGCAGTTGCTGCCGTGCTGGGCGAAGAGGGCTCTTTGGCCAGTATGCGCGGCAGGTCTTTGATATACCGGCAGGGCGAACTGGAAATTCCCACGCTTGTCACCTATCACCCAGCCTATCTGCTGCGCAACCTGCCGGACAAGGCCAAAGCCTGGGAAGACTTGTGCCGCGCGCGCGCACTGATGCAGTGCATCGTGAATATGCCTTAAGTTTCTTTTGGCAAAATTATTTGGATAAATACAAACTTATTCCGGATTTGTAGAGTTGATACAATATAAATAATACTATTACAGTTAAATTTTTTCTATTTCTGATGTATTCCATTCATTATTCTTTGCTGCCTTTACCAACATTCCTATTGTTAGTCGTATTGGTATTTGTCTTTTCTTGAAAGATGGAAATAACCATAACCCTTCTGGAGGAAAATAACGTAGTAAATCAAAATCAAGATTTTTAATTGAGAACTCCTGAAAAAATTTCTCGATCATAGGCTCCGCATCTTCTCCAAGCATACGTAAATCAGTTCTCAGGTCTGTTGTAAGGCTAATTTTTTTTGGAGCAAGGCCAGAAAAAATAGGTGGTGGAACCTCTTTATGGATGAATGTAAAAACCTGGTTAGTAACTGTATCTTCCATCATGCGCGGATCCTATCATTTTGAGATACATAGTTATTATAGGTGGATATTGTTTTCCACATTATTTGTGTAATATCATAAGTAAGAATAATCCAACCAACTACAGGAACTGACCTTCCAATAAATGCACCAAGGTTCTTAGTTAATGCTATTCGTAATCCCGTAATTGATGAGCCTGTAATCATTGGTAGTTGAATTTTCAAATTATAATTGGAGACTCTTCGGCACGCTAGAGAAGCAATTGAAGTTCCTTTTGTTGCACCTATTGGTTTTACTCGTGTACCAACAATTGGTTGTCCAAGTAATATGGCAGTAACAGCCCCAATATCTTCTACTCCTAGCCCGCATTTCTCACACTCTCACGGTTCGGCCCCCGTTGGCGCGGTTTTTTCCTTCACGCGTCGCCGTGACCGCGAGGATTCAGGCCCGCGAGCGGCCAATGGAGTGCAGGCGGGTGAGGTTCTGCGAGCGGTCAGGTGCGTTGAGGGGGCAAGCGGCGCTGTTTGGGCATGAGACCGCCTCGCGCGAACGGGAGCGCGATCGGATCAGCAGGGCCACGGTGGCGTGGCGGATCAGCCGGGGGCGAGTCTGGCCTGGGCCAGGCGCCAGGTGGTCTGGAACGGATGACTGCTGGCCATGCTGACATGGATGCGGCGCACGCTGATCTTGACCCGTGCGCCGATCTTGAGCAGTTTCAGGCGCAGGCTCTCGCAGGTGGCCTCGGCCAGTTCGGTGCCAGCCAGCCCGATGCGGCGCAGCGCTTCGAGCATGACGTAGGCGAAGGAGGCGAACCACAGCCGCAGCTGATTGGCCCGCATCGTCGCCGTTGAGGTGCGATCGGCGAACAGGTGTAGCTGGCACTCCTTGATGCGGTTCTCCATTTCGCCTCGGGCGCAGTACAGCGCCTCGTACAGTTCGCGTGCCGGCCAGCGCTGAGCGTCCAGGCTGGTGACGATGAAGCGCGGATTGGCCTTGCCCGGCAGCTGCTCGGCCTTGCCGACGACCCGCCGGGCGCACGACCAGCTGTCAAGGGTGCGGTAGGTGAAGTCGCGAAACCGCCGTGCGGGCTTGCCGGTCTGGGTGCATTCGGCCTGCGCCTGGCTCATCTCGGTTTCGATCTGGGCCTTGAGCCGGTCGTTCTTGGCCAGCCCGAAGACGAAGTCGATGTGCGTCTGCTCGCACCAACTCATCAAGGCATCGCGCGCAAAGCCCGAGTCGGCACGCAGCACGATGCGCACCTCCGGCCAGTGGCGGCGGATCTGGGTGACGATGCGTTCGAGTTCATCGATGCTGCCCGCCGAGGCATCCGTGTTGGCCCGGCGCAGCTTGGCGGCGAGCAGATGTCGGCCGCAGAAGATGTACAGCGGCAGGTAGCAGTAGCCGCCGTAGTAACCATGGAAGAAACGCCCTTCCTGCTGGCCGTGCAGCGGGTCGTCGGTGGCGTCCAGATCGAGGATGATCTCGTCAGGTGCCTGCTCGTGCGCCTCAATGAAGCACGCGACGAACAGCGACTCGAAGGCCGCCGGATCGTGAGCGATCTTGTGATAGCGCGAACCGTCCTTGGTGTCGGGGGCATGTTCGAGCCGGTTCAAGGTCGACTTGCCCGCCAGCGGCTCGCAGCCCTTGCGCCGAGCGCTGAGCTTACCGGCCAGCGTGGCCAGTACCGGGTCACGGCGCAATTGATCGTGATCGTTCAGGTCCTCGTAGCCCAGCGCGATCCCCACGATCCGTTGCATCACCAACGTGTGCACCGTGTGTTCGATCAGCTCCGGATCGCGCCCATCCTCGAAGCAGGCCGCCACCCGTTCGGTCAGCCGCAAGGTGCGATCGACCTCGCGCAGCAACAGCGCGCCCGCATCCGAACTGATCTGCCCTCCGTCGAAATCCACCGCCACCTGGCGGCCATCAATACGCTTCGCGCATGGGCTGACTACGGTACACTGTGTCGGCATCGCGGCTTCCTCAGAGATATGGTTAAGTCGTTCTCGCAAAAAAACTTTCTTATATCTCCGGCCGCGATGCACCTTCTATCTGTGAGAAATGCGGGCTAGTTGCTCAAGAGTTTTATCTACAGTAATCCAGAAAAATAGTTCAGTACTGGTTAAATTTGACTGTAATTTATAGTGATAGACACGCCCACTCAAAATATTTCCTTTCGATGATATTGAATTAATTAAATCAGTGCGTCGAATCGTCGAGATGGATCACATCGTCTTGGATGCGCTGATTATGCTCGTGGCGGCGTTTGACGAGCAGCATGCTGCTGCTGACGAATAGCCCGAACAGGGTGATGACCCAATAGATCGAGAGGTTGATCTGCATCATTAGATAGTACAGACAGGTCATAACCAGAATCGAGAGATTCTCGTTGAAATTCTGTACGGCAATCGAGTGGCCCGCGCCCATCAACTGATGACCGCGGTGTTGTAGCAGAGCATTCATCGGCACGACGAAGAAGCCTGAAAGTGTGCCGATAATGATGAGCAGAGCAATGGCAACCCAGAGATTGCTGACGAAAACCATGGAGAGGACGATAAGGCCCATGGCAATTCCAAGCGGAATGACGCGCACGGACTGACGCAGCGTCACCATTTTGGCAGCGGCGGCTGCACCGAGTGCCACACCGATGGCGACGACGCCCTGCAACATGCTCGATTTGGAGAGGTTGAGATGCAGCGCGGCTTCCGCCCATTTGATGACGATGAACTGTAAGGTTGCGCCAGCGCCCCAGAACAGCGTGGTGACGGCCAGCGAAACCTGACCGAGACGGTCGCGCCAGAGCAATATCATGCAGCGGTTGAATTCCTGGAACAAATAAAGCGGGTTCTTGTGCAATTTTTTGTGCTCGACGCCGGTGTCGGGAATGTACAGATTAAAAAGGGTGGCGAGGAGATAGAAAAAACAGGTGATGGCAATCGCTATTTCACTCATCGAGTCGATGCCCAGTTTAATGAACGGCAGGTCAGGGCTGAGCAGGCGGGCGGCCAGCCCCGGCTGAATCAGCGTGCCGCCGACGACGACGCCGAGAATAATGGCGCCAACGGTCAGCCCTTCGATCCAGCCGTTGGCGATGACCAGCAGTCGGTGCGGCAAATATTCGGTCAGAATGCCGTACTTGGCGGGCGAATAGGCGGCGGCGCCCAGGCCGACGATCGCATAGGCAAAGAGTGGATGTACGTGGAAAAACATCATGCCGCAACCGACAATTTTGATGGCGTTGCTGATGAACATGACGCGCCATTTGGGCATCGAATCGGCGAATGCGCCGACAAACGCGGCGAGGGCGACGTAGGAAACGGTGAAGAATGTTTTTAACAACGGCTCATAAGCTGGTGGCGCCTGCATTTCTCGCAGGACGGCGATCGCAACGATGAGCAACGCGTTGTCGGCAAGCGCGGAAAAAAATTGCG
Source organism: Dentiradicibacter hellwigii (assembly GCF_041770905.1). Lineage (NCBI taxonomy): Bacteria > Pseudomonadati > Pseudomonadota > Betaproteobacteria > Rhodocyclales > Rhodocyclaceae > Dentiradicibacter > Dentiradicibacter hellwigii. The sequence goes on along the minus strand of NZ_JBEUWX010000002.1, from coordinate 750,730 downwards.
CCGCCATAATAATGTAAAAGCCGAAAGGCATTAACACTGGACAGTTTCTAACAAGATGGGCAGTTTTATACCACGAAAACCAGATTGATATCCCGATTTGTCGCCGGGGGGCGACGAGCAGAGCGTTGAGGAATCGCGGTTATATAAGGGCTGCGGCAGCTCTCTACTTTCTCTGAAACGTTTGTCAGTCTAGGGATGGGTTGAGGTTATGGCGGTAGGGTTTTCGCCGCGGCTGCGGAATGGGCTGGGGAATTTTTTGATGGATTTTTGATGGATGCGTGATGGTTGAGGCACAATGCCGCTGTTTTGATTCGCCCGGGAAATTTCCGGATAAATTTTTTTCGTTTCAACTTCCAGTTTTCAGGCCTCAGGTTTTTTATCCATGCCTCGTCCAATTCAAGCCCGCATTGCTACGGCCGCAATTCGTCACAATTATCTTCTTGCCAAAAAATATGCCGCCCGTGGCGGGGAGTCTGTCAAAGCCTGGGCAGTCGTTAAGGCTAATGCGTATGGTCACGGCCTGTTGCGTACGGCACGGGCGCTTGGCGACGTAGCAGACGGTTTTGCGTTGCTCGATCTGTCCGATGCGGTCACTTTGCGCGATGCCGGTTTTAGGCAACCCATCCTGTTGCTCGAAGGCATTTTCGAGGCGCGCGACGTGCATACATGCGCCGAATACCGGCTAACGCCGGCAATTCACTGCCTGGAACAGCTTAAATTGCTGCAAACAGCGGGTTTGCCTGGACCTTTGCCGATTTATCTCAAGCTGAATACGGGGATGAACCGGCTTGGTTTTACATTTGACCAGATCCCCTTACTGCGGGCGGCACTGGAGCGCATTTCTGTATTGGGCGAAAAGACGTTGATGACGCATTTTTCCGATGCCGATGGCGAGCGTGGAGTTGCCTGGCAATTGGCGCGCCTTGATGCGATCCGCAATGCCTGGCCGGAAGCCGCGACGTTTCCCGTATCAATGGCGAATTCAGCCGCACTGATGCGCCATCCGGCGACGGTACGCGGCTGGGCGCGCCCCGGTATCATGATTTACGGAAGCTCACCTTTTACCGAGACCCCTGCGGCCCGTCTGGATTTGCAGCCTGTCATGACGCTGGGCAGCCGCATCATTGCCGTTGAAACGGTAGGCGCCGGCGAACGGGTTGGCTACGGCGGCACGTTCGTTGCCGAGCGCGAAATGCGTTTGGGCATCGTTGCCTGTGGTTATGCCGACGGTTATCCGCGCCATGCGCCGACGGGGACGCCGATTCTGGTCGACGGCCAGAGAACGCGGGCGATTGGCCGGGTATCCATGGATATGCTGGCCTGCGACCTGAGTGATTTGCCTGCGGCGGGTGTGGGTAGCGAGGCCGTTCTATGGGGTGAAAAGCTGCCGGTTGAGGAAGTGGCTGCGGCGGCAGGGACGATCAGTTACGAGTTGCTGTGTGCTCTGGCGCCGCGCGTGCCGGTCGCCGAAGTTTGAAAGCAGGCAATCAATGGCCAAAACAAAAACGATGTACGCCTGTACCGAATGCGGCGCCAGTGCCTCCAAATGGCAGGGGCAATGTCCGGGCTGCGGCGGCTGGAATACGCTGGTTGAAACGCTTGTTGAGACCGTGCCCGCGAACGGCAAGCGCTTTGCCGCGCTGGGTGGTGTGGCGCATCTACAGGCGCTGGCCGACATCGAGGCGCGAGAGGAAGACCGTTTGCCGACGGGGATGGGGGAATTCGACCGGGTACTTGGCGGTGGTCTGGTGGCTGGCGGCGTCGTGCTGATCGGCGGTGATCCGGGGATCGGCAAGAGCACGCTGCTGTTGCAGGCATTGACGGCGCTTGCCGTGCGACAACCGGTACTTTATGTCAGTGGTGAGGAGTCCGGCCAGCAGGTTGCATTGCGCGCACGCCGCCTGGCGCTCAATACCGGTGGCCTCAAGTTGCTGGCGGAGATCAATCTGGAAAAGATTCTTGCCGTATTACAGGCGGAACGGCCGTGTGTGGCGGTCATTGATTCGATTCAGACCTTGTGGTCCGAGCAGCTTAGCTCTGCGCCCGGTTCGGTTGCCCAGGTGCGTGAGTGTGCGGCGCAGCTGACGCGGCTAGCCAAACAGACCGGGATGACGATCATCCTCGTCGGCCATGTGACCAAGGAGGGGGCGTTGGCCGGTCCGCGCGTACTTGAGCATATCGTCGATACCGTGCTGTATTTTGAAGGGGACGCGCATTCGAGATTTCGCCTAATTCGTGCGGTCAAAAACCGCTATGGCGCGGTCAATGAAATCGGTGTTTTCGCCATGACTGACAGAGGGCTGAAAGGCGTCAACAATCCCTCGGCAATGTTTCTGTCGCCGCATGGGCAGAATGTCCCCGGCTCCTGCGTGCTCGTTGCGCAGGAAGGAACGCGGCCCTTGCTTGTCGAAATCCAGGCGCTTGTCGATCAGGCGCACGGTAATCCACGCCGCCTGACCGTCGGTCTGGATGCGCAGCGGCTGGCGATGCTGCTGGCCGTGCTGCATCGTCATGCTGGCATCGTTTGCTTTGACCAGGATGTTTTTATCAATGCCGTTGGCGGCGTAAAAATTGTCGAACCGGCAGCCGATCTGGCCGTATTGCTGGCAATTGTTTCGTCGCTGAAAAACCGGCGGCTGCCGGACAAGCTGGTCGTTTTCGGTGAAGTGGGTCTGGCGGGAGAAATCCGTCCCGCGCCGCGTGGGCAAGAGCGCCTTAAGGAAGCGGCCAAACTCGGCTTTTTGTATGCGCTGATTCCTGAGGCCAATCGGCCCAAACAGGCGGTTTCCGGCATACAGGTTATTGCTATCCGGCGTGTGGAGGAGGCCGTCGCGCGTCTACGCGAGCTGGAAAATTAAGCGTAACAGCTAAATGGGGCAGGGCATCTCAGAACGCCTGCCCGGAGCCCCTTTGTTTGCGGGCATTTCCGATGGGGGGGCTCTGAGGCCCTTGTAAACAGGGCATCTCAGAGAGGGTGCCCGGAAGTCCTTTATCCACGCGGGTTTCAGAGGAGGTGCCCGGAGATGCCCTGTTTACAAGGGCTTCCGGGGTGCCTTTTTAGCGGCCGCCGGGTAAATCTTTTTGACGCAGCAGGAAAACAAAATTTCCACCCGCCGCCGTTTCGAGCCAGGTGAATGGCGTATCCGGATAGGCGGCTTCGAGCGCTTCCCGGTTATGGCCGATCTCGACGATCAGCAGGCCGCCGGGGTTCAGGTGATTGGCCGCTTCGTGCAAGATGATGCGCGTGAAATCCAGGCCGTCTTCACCGCTAGCCAGGGCGATTTCTGGCTCCTGACGGTATTCCGGAGGCAGTGCGGCCATCGACTCGGTATTGACGTAAGGTGGGTTGCTGATGATGAGGTCGTAGCGTTCGTTGGGGATGGCTGCGAAGGCATTGGATTTGAGTGTGTGAATGCGCGTTTCGAGTGCGTAGTCTGAAATATTGCGTTGCGCGATGGATAGCGCATCTTCAGAAACATCGATGGCGTCGACGCGTGCTTCAGGAAATGCCAATGCCGCCAGAATGGCCAGGCAGCCGGATCCGGTACATAGGTCGAGTACACGATTGATGGCCCATGGATCTTCAACCCAGGGACTTAATTGTTCTTCCAGTAGCTCGGCAATGTGCGAGCGCGGGATGATGGCGCGCTGGTCGACGTAAAAACGGTATTCCCCGAGCCAGGCTTCGTGCGTGAGGTAGGCAGCGGGGATGCGTTCTTCAATGCGCCGACGGATGATATTCAGGCATTCGGCCAGCTCATGGCCGGTCAGGCGCGCGTCTATGAATGGCTCAAGCTGATCAATCGGCAAGTGCAGCGTATGTAACAGCAGGTAGGCGGCCTCATCCCAGGCATTGTTGGTTCCGTGGCCGAAAAAGACGTCGGCCTGCCTAAACCGGCTGACGGCAAATCGCATCAGATCGCGCAGGGTGATGAGGCTATCCTGAGCCTGTTCAAAAATCGAAGATATGTTCGGTTCCAAGAAATTCCCTTCGCTGCGCTGGCTTATGCCGCTTCGTCGGTATCGTTCAGTTTGAGCGTGAATTCCTTGAACAATGCTCCACCTTCATTAGTGTTGGTCATCGGATCTGTTTCGGTGCTTGTCTTGCGCTTGCTGTTCGTTACTTCCGAGTTGTTGATGATCCACGACAGATTGGTGGGCGAATCTGCATTGGCCAAGGCTTCATCCAGCGTGATTGTGCCTTCACGGTAAAGGCGGAAAAGATCCTGTTCGAAAGTTTGTGATCCTGGCGCCAAGCTTTGTTCCATCGCTTCCTTGACGCCTTGAATTTCGCCCCGTTCGACCAATTCCTGTATGTGACGCGTGTTGAGCAGAACTTCTGCCGCCGGGATCCGCTGACCATCAGGGCGTTTGACCAGACGTTGCGAAATGATAGCTTTCAAGCTGGCGGAAAGATCCAGATAAAGTGCCGTACGATTTTCCAGCGGGAAGAAATTGACGATCCGGTTGAGCGCATGGTAACTGTTGTTGGCGTGCATGGTCGCCAAACACAAATGGCCGGTTTGTGCGTAGGCGATGGCCGCTTGCATGGTTTCCTTGTCGCGGATTTCGCCGATCAGAATACAGTCTGGCGCTTGACGCATAGCGTTGCTGAGTGCTTGTCCCCATCCGTGCGTATCCATGCCAAGTTCCCGTTGGTTGACGATGGATTTTTTGTGCTTGAAAAGAAATTCGATCGGATCCTCGATCGTCAGAATGTGTCCGCTGCGATTGATGTTGCGGTAATCCAGCATTGAGGCAATTGTCGTTGATTTGCCTGAACCCGTTGCCCCTACAATGAGGATCAGTCCGCGCTTCTCCATGATGAGTTCGGTGAGAACCGGTGGCAACAAAAGCGTATCGAGCGCCGGAATGATGCTTTGGATGTAGCGTACGACGATCCCGATCGAAGATCGCTGCCGGAAAAAATTAATTCGGTAGTTGCCCGTCCCAGGGATGCTGAAGGATATATTCATCTCCATCGTATCCTCGAACACCTTGGCCTGCGCAGGCGTCATCAGTTCATAAGCAATTTTTTCCGTGATCTCCGGAGTCATGATCTGCTGGTTGACCGGCATCACAGTACCTTGAATCTTAATATGAATGGGTGTGCCAGCAGAAATGTAGAGATCGGAAGCCTGTTTTTCCGCCATAAGATGGAAAAGATTGTCAAGAATCATAAGTACGCCCCTTTATTGCGAATCAGATTGGATTTTGGTTGAACGCGGCTGAAGCCGATAAAGAATGGGTGTCGATAGGCCTAGATACGTACCTAACATCCGTCCGGATGCGCGTTAAAATATTTTTCATGCATTATAGGAGAATGCTATTGGCAAAGAAAGAAGCGTATCGGTCAAACGGCAAGCTTTGTGCGGAAAATTTTTACTATAAAAACAAAAATGGTTGGCTTGAATGGTTGACTTGAAGATATAAAGCTATATAATTCGCGCCCTCGTTACTCAAGGGTAGCGAGCTTCCTTCCAAGTTGAAGGCGGCGTGAAAAAATGTTCTTCACTAGTTGACACATTTTTTTCTTGATGTAGAATTCGCTTTCTCACTTTTTGGTGGGATAAGCAGGTAGTCAGGCGGTAGTTTTTCTGGCGAAGCTCTTTAAAAACAGGACGATTGATAGGTGTGGGTTCTTGGTCTTTGGGCTGGTTGCTGCGCGGTTTGCAGTGCTGGCTAAAAAAGATGAAGCAACTCGCACGATGTATAAAAACATAAAGTTTTTAACTTTATGTCACGTCAAGCGAGAGTTTAAGCAGGAGTTAAACTGAAGAGTTTGATCCTGGCTCAGATTGAACGCTGGCGGCATGCCTTACACATGCAAGTCGGACGGCAGCACGGGTGCTTGCACCTGGTGGCGAGTGGCGAACGGGTGAGTAAAGCATCGGAACGTACCCGGGAGTGGGGGATAACGTAGCGAAAGTTACGCTAATACCGCATACCCTGTGAGCAGGAAAGCGGGGGCTCGCAAGACCTCGCGCTTTCGGAGCGGCCGATGTCGGATTAGCTAGTTGGTGGGGTAAAGGCCTACCAAGGCAACGATCCGTAGCGGGTCTGAGAGGATGATCCGCCACACTGGGACTGAGACACGGCCCAGACTCCTACGGGAGGCAGCAGTGGGGAATTTTGGACAATGGGCGCAAGCCTGATCCAGCCATGCCGCGTGAGTGAAGAAGGCCTTCGGGTTGTAAAGCTCTTTTGTTGGGAAAGAAAAGATTCGGGCTAATACCCTGGATTAATGACGGTACCCAAAGAATAAGCACCGGCTAACTACGTGCCAGCAGCCGCGGTAATACGTAGGGTGCAAGCGTTAATCGGAATTACTGGGCGTAAAGCGTGCGCAGGCGGTTGTGTAAGTCAGAGGTGAAATCCCCGGGCTCAACCTGGGAACTGCCTTTGAGACTGTGCAACTAGAGGATGGCAGAGGGGGGTAGAATTCCACGTGTAGCAGTGAAATGCGTAGAGATGTGGAGGAATACCGATGGCGAAGGCAGCCCCCTGGGCTATAACTGACGCTCATGCACGAAAGCGTGGGGAGCAAACAGGATTAGATACCCTGGTAGTCCACGCCCTAAACGATGTCAACTAGATGTTGGGCGGGTTAAACCGCTTAGTGTCGTAGCTAACGCGTGAAGTTGACCGCCTGGGGAGTACGGCCGCAAGGCTAAAACTCAAAGGAATTGACGGGGACCCGCACAAGCGGTGGATGATGTGGATTAATTCGATGCAACGCGAAAAACCTTACCTGGTCTTGACATGTACGGAACCTTCCAGAGACGGAAGGGTGCCTTCGGGAACCGTAACACAGGTGCTGCATGGCTGTCGTCAGCTCGTGTCGTGAGATGTTGGGTTAAGTCCCGCAACGAGCGCAACCCTTGCCACTAATTGCCATCATTTAGTTGGGCACTTTAGTGGGACTGCCGGTGACAAACCGGAGGAAGGTGGGGATGACGTCAAGTCCTCATGGCCCTTATGACCAGGGCTTCACACGTCATACAATGGTCGGTTCAGAGGGTAGCCAAGTCGCGAGGCGGAGCCAATCCCAGAAAGCCGATCGTAGTCCGGATTGCAGTCTGCAACTCGACTGCATGAAGTCGGAATCGCTAGTAATCGCGGATCAGCATGTCGCGGTGAATACGTTCCCGGGTCTTGTACACACCGCCCGTCACACCATGGGAGCGGGTTCTGCCAGAAGTGGGTAGCTTAACCGAAAGGAGAGCGCTTACCACGGCGGGGTTCGTGACTGGGGTGAAGTCGTAACAAGGTAGCCGTAGGGGAACCTGCGGCTGGATCACCTCCTTTCTAGAGAAACAAAGCCTAGAACCCACAACCTATCAGTTGTCCGAAGCCATAACAGACAAGGGTCTGTAGCTCAGTCGGTTAGAGCATCGTCTTGATAAGGCGGGGGTCGTTGGTTCGATTCCAACCAGACCCACCAGTCTCATATTATTTCAAGGGGGATTAGCTCAGCTGGGAGAGCACCTGCTTTGCAAGCAGGGGGTCGTCGGTTCGATCCCGTCATCCTCCACCAAATAATTTTATTTCTGATCAGGTTTTAGAAGAAAACGCCTGTTCTGGCGCTTTCTTCTGATTTTTTGTTCAGAAAAAGTCTGTTAGCTCTTTAACAAAATGGAAGAAGGTTGTATCGCTGGTTGCCGAGAAACCAAAGCCAGCGATACGGTTGTGATTGCATCGAATTCTTGTTACAGCTAGCAAGAATTCAAACACATGAGTTGCCTGTAATTACTGGGTTCTTGATCAAGAGCTCAAGGTTATAGGATCAAGCGACTAAGTGCATGTGGTGGATGCCTTGGCGATGTCAGGCGAAGAAGGACGTGCAAGCCTGCGATAAGCTCCGGGGAGCTGGCAATGAAGCTTTGATCCGGAGGTTTCCGAATGGGGAAACCCACTCCGTAAGGAGTATCGTTATCTGAATCCATAGGGTAACGAAGCGAACCGGGTGAACTGAAACATCTAAGTAGCCCGAGGAAAAGAAATCAACCGAGATTCCCAAAGTAGTGGCGAGCGAAATGGGAAGAGCCTGCAAGTGATAATGACTACGTTAGTGGAAGCGTCTGGAAAGTCGTGCCGTAGAGGGTGAAAGCCCCGTACACGAAAACCTGGTCATGGTACTAAGCTTGCGACAAGTAGGGCGGGGCACGTGAAACCCTGTCTGAACATGGGGGGACCATCCTCCAAGGCTAAATACTCGACATCGACCGATAGTGAACCAGTACCGTGAGGGAAAGGCGAAAAGAACCCCGGGAGGGGAGTGAAATAGATCCTGAAACCGCATGCATACAAACAGTGGGAGCCTCTTAATGGGGTGACTGCGTACCTTTTGTATAATGGGTCAGCGACTTACGTTCAGTAGCGAGCTTAACCGAATAGGGGAGGCGTAGGGAAACCGAGTCTTAATAGGGCGATTAGTTGCTGGGCGTAGACCCGAAACCGGATGATCTATCCATGGCCAGGATGAAGGTGCGGTAACACGCACTGGAGGTCCGAACCCACTAGTGTTGAAAAACTAGGGGATGAGCTGTGGATAGGGGTGAAAGGCTAAACAAATCCGGAGATAGCTGGTTCTCTCCGAAAGCTATTTAGGTAGTGCCTCACGTATCACCTTCGGGGGTAGAGCACTGTTTAGGCTAGGGGGTCATCGCGACTTACCAAACCTATGCAAACTCCGAATACCGAAGAGTGCGAGCGTGGGAGACAGACATCGGGTGCTAACGTTCGGTGTCGAGAGGGAAACAACCCAGACCGCCGATTAAGGTCCCCAAGCCATAGTTAAGTGGGAAACGAGGTGGGAAGGCTCAGACAGCCAGGAGGTTGGCTTAGAAGCAGCCATCCTTTAAAGAAAGCGTAACAGCTCACTGGTCGAGTCGTCCTGCGCGGAAGATGTAACGGGGCTTAAACTATGCACCGAAATCGCGGATATGTACTTGTACATATGGTAGGAGAGCGTTCCGTAGGCCGTTGAAGGTGGCTTGTAAAGGCTGCTGGAGGTATCGGAAGTGCGAATGCTGACATGAGTAGCGATAAAGCGGGTGAAAGGCCCGCTCGCCGAAAGCCCAAGGTTTCCTGCGCAACGTTCATCGGCGCAGGGTGAGTCGGCCCCTAAGGCGAGGCTGAAAAGCGTAGTCGATGGGAAACTGGTTAATATTCCAGTACCTCTATGTAATGCGATGGGGGGACGGAGAAGGTTAGGTCAGCCGGGTGTTGGACGTCCCGGTTCAAGCGTGTAGTCGTGCCTGGTAGGCAAATCCGCTAGGCTAAGATGAGGCGTGATAACGAGTGGTCTTGTACCGCGAAGTGATTGATACCCTGCTTCCAAGAAAAGCCTCTAAGCTTCAGTTACATAGAGACCGTACCGCAAACCGACACAGGTGGGCAGGATGAGAATTCTCAGGCGCTTGAGAGAACTCGGGAGAAGGAACTCGGCAAATTAGCACCGTAACTTCGGGAAAAGGTGCGCCCCGGTAGGTTGTAGCAACTTGCTTGCGAAGGCCGATGGGGTTGCAGTGAAAAGGTGGCTGCGACTGTTTAACAAAAACACAGCACTCTGCCAACACGAAAGTGGACGTATAGGGTGTGACGCCTGCCCGGTGCCGGAAGGTTAAGTGATGGGGTGCAAGCTCTTGATCGAAGCCCCGGTAAACGGCGGCCGTAACTATAACGGTCCTAAGGTAGCGAAATTCCTTGTCGGGTAAGTTCCGACCTGCACGAATGGCGTAACGATGGCCACACTGTCTCCTCCCGAGACTCAGCGAAGTTGAAATGTTTGTGAAGATGCAATCTCCCCGCGGCTAGACGGAAAGACCCCATGAACCTTTACTGTAGCTTTGCATTGGACTTTGAACCGATCTGTGTAGGATAGGTGGGAGGCTTTGAAGCGAGGACGCTAGTTCTCGTGGAGCCATCCTTGAAATACCACCCTGGTTTGTTTGAGGTTCTAACCATGACCCGTGAATCCGGGTCTGGGACCGTGCATGGTAGGCAGTTTGACTGGGGCGGTCTCCTCCCAAAGTGTAACGGAGGAGTACGAAGGTACGCTAGGTACGGTCGGACATCGTGCTAATAGTGCAATGGCAAAAGCGTGCTTAACTGCGAGACCCACAAGTCGAGCAGATACGAAAGTAGGTCATAGTGATCCGGTGGTTCTGTATGGAAGGGCCATCGCTCAACGGATAAAAGGTACTCTGGGGATAACAGGCTGATACCGCCCAAGAGTTCATATCGACGGCGGTGTTTGGCACCTCGATGTCGGCTCATCACATCCTGGGGCTGTAGTCGGTCCCAAGGGTATGGCTGTTCGCCATTTAAAGTGGTACGCGAGCTGGGTTCAAAACGTCGTGAGACAGTTTGGTCCCTATCTGCCGTGGGCGTTGGAAATTTGAGGGGGGCTGCTCCTAGTACGAGAGGACCGGAGTGGACATTCCTCTGGTGTACCGGTTATGACGCCAGTCGTATCGCCGGGTAGCTAAGAATGGAAGAGATAAGCGCTGAAAGCATCTAAGCGCGAAACTCGCCTCAAGATAAGATTTCCCGGGGACTCGATCCCCCTAAAGGGTCGTCGAAGACTACGACGTTGATAGGTCGGGTGTGGAAGCGCAGCAATGCGTTAAGCTAACCGATACTAATTGCCCGTGCGGCTTGATCCTATAACCTTGAGTCATCTATGTGTGTGTCACAACCTCAACCTTCTTCTCATTTTATGTTGCAGCGTAAATCTCATTTGGCTGTAACAGACAAGTTATGCTTGGCGGCCATAGCGCTTTGGACCCACCCCTTCCCATCCCGAACAGGACCGTGAAACGAAGTTGCGCCAATGATAGTGCACCCCGCGTGTGCGAAAGTAGGTCACCGCCAGGCCCCTTATTTACGCCCCTTCTACATGATCTCCGTGGAAGGGGCGTTTCCCTTTGTAAAATTAAAAAATAAACTTAATCATTAAAGGGAAGTTTAAAATACACTACACACTCAACTTCAACCCCTCCTCTATTTATATTTAACCTCACTTGGTATCTTCGTAACACCTAAAATAAGTTGAATAGACAGTTATGAGCGCATATCTTCAGTATGAGTCAGGTATAACACAGATTGATGCACGCTATATCCGTCCCGGACTTGCGGCCATTTTTTTGCTTGTCGAAAACGGTCGGGCCGCTTTGATTGAGACGGGATGTAATGCTTCCTTGCCATTCGTATTGAATGTACTTGCGCAACAAAATATTTCACCTGAGTGCATCGATTATGTAATTCCAACACACGTACATCTTGACCATGCTGGTGGTGTAGGAAGCATGATGCGTGCATTTCCTAATGCCAGGCTCGTCGTCCATCCGCGCGGGGCGCGCCATATGATCGACCCCTCAAAACTGGTCGAAGGGGCAACTGCCGTTTATGGGGAAGAGCAAATGGGGCTGTTGTATGGTGAAATACTACCTGTCGATGTAAATCGCGTCATCGAGGCGACGGATAATTTGGTATTGCATTTGTCTGACAGGCCATTGCTTTTTCTGGACGTGCCTGGTCATGCTAGGCATCATGTGGCGATTGTAGATGAAAAGTCTGATCATATTTTTACGGGCGACTCTTTTGGTTTGACATTTTCTGAATTGGATGGAGAACGAGGGCGTTTTGTTTATCTGACAACGACGCCGGTTCAGTTTGAACCTGATGCCATGCACACATCAATAGATCGGCTACTCAGTTACCAACCCTCAGGGATGTTTGTGACCCACTTTGGTGAATTGCGTGACGTTGAACGATACGGAGATGTTCTACATCATCAGATTGACGTCTTTGTAGATATTGCGCGTCAACATCGTGGCCAGCAAAGCCGCACTGAGCGGCACCGCGCGATTCGTAATGCCCTAGGTCAATTTGCTGTTGCGCAAGCACGCGCTCTGGGATGTACATTGGCCGAAGAGAAAATTCTCGAGATCTTGGCGCACGATCTTGAGCTCAATACTCAAGGACTGGGTGTATGGCTTGATACTCGGGATGTGGTGGCGAGCTGACGCAAGGCTTCTGCTGCAGCAAAAAAACCAAAAGATGCTGTAACGCAAACAGATGAACCATATCCTGCGCAATGCAGGCCGCTCAGCGTCGGCGTATTTTCACACGCCATACTATTTTCTGGATGTCTTACTGGTTCTGTTGAAAAAATGGCTCGTACGCCAAATTTTTTCTTGACTTCGCGTGGGAAACCGTATTCTTTGCGCAATCTTGCACGTACTTTTGATAGCAGCGGATCCTGAATCGTGCGTGACAGATCGGCGATCTGGATGCGTGTCGGGTCTGTTTGTCCGCCTGCACCGCCTGCCGTTATGATGGATATCCCCCGATTCAGGCACCAGGCGATCATCGCGGCTTTCATGCGTACTTGGTCAATGGCATCGATAACACAATTGAAACCTTTGTCTAGAACAGTGTTGAAGTTGTCCTGAGTAATGAAATCCTCAATTTCATGGATCTGGCACGCGGGATTGATGGCGCGAATGCGCTTGGCCATGGCCGAGGTTTTTGCCTGACCAAATATGCCGGTGAGTGCGTGGATTTGCCGGTTAACGTTTGATTCGGCCACCATGTCGAGATCGATTAAGGTGATTCTCCCAACTGCCGAACGCGCCAAGGCTTCGGCTGCCCAAGAGCCGACGCCGCCGATGCCGATGATGCAAACATGCGCATTTTCCAGGTGCTTGAACGCCGTGTCGCCATAAAGCCGCCGAATGCCGCCAAAACGGCGTGAACGATCTATATCTTCCGCATCGTTCAAAGAATCATTGCTCATTACTGTTGGGTGTTTCCAAGTTAATTGCCGCTTATCTTCAAATGCGGCTTTAGGAGAGTTAGGCATGGAGCCTTGGTTAAGGGTTTGATACAATAAAAAATTATCCGCAAGCCTGTTGGCGGGTGAATTTTGCCCGGACATTTTATCCGGATTACGATTCAAAACCGAATGGTTCTATAAGGAGATTATGACATGGCTGTTGAGCGTACCTTATCCATTATCAAACCGGACGCTGTCGCTAAAAATGTGATTGGTCAGATTTATGCCCGCTTTGAAAATGCCGGCCTCAAAATCGTTGCTGCCAAAATGGCCTGGCTGTCGGCGCAGGAAGCCGGAGAGTTCTATGCGGTGCACAAAGAACGTCCTTTCTATGCCGAGCTTGTCAAATTTATGACATCTGGCCCGGTAATGATCCAGGTGTTGGAAGGCGAAAACGCAATCGCCAAAAACCGCGACCTGATGGGCGCGACGGATCCTAAGAAAGCAGCGCCGGGGACGATTCGCGCTGACTTTGCCGAATCGATCGATGCTAACGCTGTACATGGCTCGGATGGCCAAGACACCGCTAAAGCCGAAGTGGCTTTTTTCTTTCCGGCAATGGCTGTTTACGCGGGGCGTTGATAGGCATCATACGTCTCCTACACATCAGATGATGACTGCTCAGGTCAATCTGCTTGATTACGACGCGGCCGCACTGACGGCGTTTTTTGCCGATCTTGGTGAAAAACCGTTTCGCGCCAGGCAATTATTGCGTTGGATACATCGTTTCGGGCAGAACGATTTTGCTGCCATGACGGATATCGCCAGGAGTTTGCGTGAACAACTGGTCAGCATTGCCAAAGTTGTACCGCCGGAGATTATTTCCGACAAACTTTCGGATGATGGTACACGCAAATTTCTCTTTGACGTCGGCGGTGGTAATGCTATCGAGACGGTATTTATTCCTGAAGACGATCGCGGCACACTCTGCGTGTCGACCCAGGCTGGGTGTGCGCTGGATTGCGCATTTTGTTCGACGGGAAAACAAGGGTTCAACCGTAATTTGACGGCGGGAGAAATCATTGGCCAGCTCTGGCAAGCCAATTGTTTACTTGGCGCCGACCCCAGGGGCGAGCGCATCATCAGTAATGTGGTGCTGATGGGCATGGGCGAACCATTGGCCAACTTCGACAATACGGTGATAGCGCTGCGACTGATGTTGGATGATCATGCCTATGGGCTATCACGGCGGCGCGTAACCGTATCGACCTCCGGGCTGACGCCGATGATGGACCGCCTGGCAGACGAATGTGCCGTTGCCTTGGCCGTTTCGCTACATGCTGCTGATGACGCCCTGCGCGATAAACTGGTGCCGATTAACCAAAAGTATCCGCTACGGGCGCTGATGACGGCTTGCCGCCGTTATCTGAATAAGGCGCCGCGTGACTTTATTACTTTTGAATACGTGATGCTTGATGGCGTTAACGATAGCGAGGCGGATGCGTACCGTCTGCTTGCATTGGTGCGTGATGTTCCGTGTAAATTCAACTTGATTCCATTCAACTATTTTCCCGGATCCCCTTATCATTGCTCTCCGACACATCGTATCCGGCGTTTTTCCGATATTCTGATGCGTGCTGGTGTGGTCACGACAACACGCAAGACACGCGGTGACGACATTGATGCCGCCTGCGGTCAGCTTGCCGGGAAGGTCAGAGATAAAACACGGCGTAGTCAGCGCCGTATCATTCAATTTCGTGAGGCCAGATTATGATGATTTCCATGAGTCGGCGTATCGTAGCTCGCTTGCTGACAGCGCTTTGCCTGGCGTTGCTGGGTACGGTTTCCCCGGCGATAGCGCAGGAGAATGACTCTTCTCAGTCGTCTGGCGGATTTGGTACGCCGGCCAGGCCCAAAGATGCCTTGACGCGGGCCAAGGCGCATACTGAACTGGCCTCACTTTATTTCCAGAGCGGAAACCTGATTGTTGCGCTTGAAGAGCTGACGCTGGCGACCTCGATCGACCCCGAATATGCGCCCGCTTTTGGCATGCGCGGCTTGGTGCTGTTTTACATCAAAGAATACGATTCTGCGGAAAAAGACTTTAACCGCGCCCTGAGCCTAAATGACCGGGATCCGGAACTGAACAACAACTATGGCTGGTATTTGTGCCAGACGGGAAAAGTGAGCGAATCAATCGCCTATTTCCAGAAAGCGATCAACAATCCTCTGTATCAGACGCCTGAAGTCGCTCACCTCAATGCGGGCGCATGTTATGCAAAACTTGGCGAACTTGATCAGGCCCAGGAATATATCCAGCGTGTGTTGCGATTTGACCCAGACAATCTCCAGGCCAAATTTCAGATGGCTGAAATTAATTATCGGCGTGGGAACTACGATGCCGTGCGTACACAAATGAGCAATCTGATACGTCAGACGGAACCAACTGCTGAAATGCTATGGTTACTGTTGCGTACCGAGCGACGCCTGGGTAATCGTTCAGAGGAAGAAAGCCTGACTGCGCAGCTGCGCCGCCAATATCCAGACTCTCCGGAATATCAGGCTTTGCGGAAAGGAAACTACGAATGAGCCCATCCTCAGAGATTCAATCAGTCGCTTCGGATCGGGCGAATGACTCCGACCAGGCCATGGAGGAATCAGATGGAATGCAGGACACCGGGCCCAGTGCCGGTCAGCGTTTGCGGGAAGCGCGCGAGGCCAGAGGGCTGACGATTGGTGATGTTGCCAGCCGGCTCAAGCTGAGTCCGGGTCAGGTTGCCGCTCTGGAGAATGATGAGCTTTCCCGCATGCACTGCAATACCATTGCCCGCGGTTTCATTCGCAACTATGCACGCCTGCTTGGGCTGGATGCAGCAGAACTGATGGGTGCGCTTGGTCAAAATGTGACTTTGCGGCAAAACGTTCTTACCGTACCTGGCAGTACCAATATTCCGATTCTCGTAGGTGACCAGCTCGTCAGTCACCGCAATCACATATGGATTGCCGCCGGCTTCGGCTTGCTCTTTGCGATGTTGCTCATCTATCTGTTTTTACCTGCGGATTTTGTTCAGACGATGACCTCATCGCTCAAAGGCGTTTTTGGCGCTACGGCTGTTCAGACGGAAACCGCACAGACGCTTACCATACCAGAGTCGTCGTCCTCGTCTTCACCTACACCGGCAACGTCCGCCGTTGCGGCGAATGGGGCGGTTATCAGCCCGCCCGTGATCATTGCGCCCGGCATCGCGCCGTCTGCTCCCGCTGCACCTGTGGATGGCGGTGAAGCAACGCCGGCTGCCCCGGCTGCCAGTGTTGCCGCCAATGTGGAAGACAATGTGCTCAGGTTTTCGTTTTCCCAATCATCTTGGGTGGAGGTCAAGGATCGTAGCGGAAAAGTCATTTTTTCTCAGCTCAATCCCCCGAACAGCCAGCGCGAAGTCAGCGGTCAACCGCCGTTTTCATTATTGATCGGTAACGCCGGCAGTGTCAGCCTGAGTTACCGGGGCAAGCCAGTCGATCTTTCCAAACGCAGCAAGGATGATGTGGCCAGGATAACGCTGGAATGAGTTCAGCGCGCGTAATTCGCCTCATCCGCCGCCGGTTGACACGAGCGGTCGACGTCGGCGGTATTGTCGTCGGCGGCGATGCGCCCATTGTCGTACAGTCAATGACCAACACCGATACGGCTGACGTGTCGCGCACTGCGGCGCAGTGCGCCGAATTGGCGCGCGCTGGGTCGGAGCTTGTCCGTATTACCGTCAATACGCCGGAAGCTGCGGCTGCTGTGCCGGCAATTCGCGCGCGGCTCGATGAACTAGGCGTCAGCGTCCCCTTGATTGGCGATTTTCATTTTAACGGTCACCGCCTGTTGTCCGAATTTCCCGACTGCGCGGCCACTCTGGCCAAGTACCGTATCAATCCGGGCAATGTCGGCCGCGGCAAAAAGCACGACGAGCAGTTTGCACAGATGATCGAGGTTGCCTGCAAATATGAAAAACCGATTCGTATCGGCGTCAATTGGGGTAGTCTCGATCCAGACATCATGACGCGCCTGATGGATGAGAACGCCCGTCGCCCGCAGCCGCGCGATACGGCGATCATCATGCGCGAGGCGATGGTTGCCTCGGCGCTTGAATCGGCCGCCAAGGCCGAAGCGTACGGCCTGCCGGGCGATCGCATCATCCTTTCCTGCAAGGTTTCTGGCGTACAGGACCTGATTGCCGTCTATCGTGAATTGTCGCGCCGCGCCAACTATCCACTGCATCTCGGGCTGACTGAGGCAGGTATCGGTTCAAAAGGCATCGTCGCTTCAACGGCCGCGATGGCTGTCCTGCTTCAGGAAGGTATCGGCGACACCATTCGTGTATCGCTGACGCCGGAGCCTGGTGGCGCGCGTACGCAGGAAGTCGTCGTTGCTCAGGAAATGCTGCAAACCATGGGGCTGCGCGCTTTTACCCCCATGGTAACAGCATGTCCGGGCTGCGGACGCACAACCAGTACTTTCTTCCAGGATCTGGCGCTCACCGTCCAGAACCATGTGCGCGAGTGCATGCCGCGCTGGCGTGAGATGTTTGAAGGGGTCGAAAACATGACGCTGGCGGTCATGGGCTGTGTCGTCAATGGCCCTGGCGAAAGCAAGCATGCCAACATCGGCATCAGCCTGCCGGGCAACGGTGAGGCGCCTGCCGCTCCTGTATTCGAGGACGGTGTGAAGACTGTCACCCTGCGCGGCGAAAACATTGCCGCAGAATTCGTCGCTATCGTCGATCGTTACGTAGCGCGCACTTATCCCAAAAAGCACCAGGCAACTTCATAGGCAAGCTCATGAGCAAAACTATCCAGTCCGTTCGCGGGATGAACGACATCCTGCCCGGCGAATCTGAATTGTGGGAACTGTTCGAGGAAACGATCCGTTGCTGGCTGAAAAGCTACGGCTACCGGCCGATTCGTATGCCCATCGTCGAGCCGACTTCTTTGTTTCGGCGCGCCATCGGTGAAGTGACTGACATCGTCGAAAAGGAAATGTATTCCTTTGAAGACACTCTTAACGGTGAGAACCTGACACTGCGTCCGGAAGGTACGGCTGGTTGCGTGCGTGCCTTGATTCAGCACAACCTTGCGGCACAACGTCCCCAGCGCCTGTACTACATGGGGCCGATGTTTCGCCATGAACGCCCGCAAAAAGGGCGTTACCGCCAGTTCAACCAGGTCGGCGTCGAAGCCTTTGGTTTCCCTGGGCCGGATATCGATGCCGAACTCATCCTCATGGGCGCGCGCCTGTGGGACGACCTTGGGCTGGACGGCATCCGCCTCGAAATCAATTCGCTCGGCCAAAGCGAAGAGCGTGCACAGTATCGCGCCAACCTGATTGCTTATTTCGAGAAATACCGCGATGCGCTGGATGAGGATGCGAGGCGCAGACTCTACACCAACCCTTTACGCATACTCGATAGCAAAAATCCAGACATGCAAGCGCTGATCGCCGAAGCGCCGAAACTCATGGCGCATTTGGGAGCAGAATCCATGGCGCATTTTGAAGGCGTGCAGCAGACGCTACGCGACGTCGGCGTGCCTTATACGATCAATCCCAGGCTGGTGCGCGGCCTGGATTACTACAATCTGACCGTATTCGAGTGGGTGACTGACAGGTTGGGTGCGCAAGGCACCGTCTGTGCCGGCGGACGTTACGATGGTTTAGTCGAACAACTCGGCGGTAAACCGACGCCAGGCTGTGGCTATGCCATGGGCGTCGAGCGGCTGATTGCGCTGATTCGCGATATGGGCGGCAATCCCGCACCGGCGGGCGTCGACGTCTATTTTGTTCACCAGGGTGAAGCTGCTTCGCGGTTGGCGCCGCGCGTGGCCGAGCGTCTGCGTGACCAAAGCATCGACGTACTTTTTCACTGCGGCGGCGGCAGTTTCAAGGCGCAGATGAAAAAGGCCGATGCGTCCGGCGCGCATTTTGCGGTCATCATCGGTGACGACGAAGCCGCAGCTGGTGAAGTGACATTGAAATACTTGCGCGAAACCTCGGCAGACGGTGAAACAGGGCGGCAACAGCGCGTTGCTGTCGACCGTTTGGGTGAAGAAATCATGAATGCACTTTTTGAAGGAGAGGAAACGGATGGCAGCTTATGATCTTGAAGAACAGGAACAGATTGCCGAATTTAAAGCCTGGTGGAAACAGTACGGCTCGCTGCTGACTTTTGTGGTCATGGCTGCGGCGGTTGTCGTGCTCGCCTGGCGCGGCTGGAACTGGTACCAGCGTAGCCAAGCCGAGCAGGCCTCGGATATCTATCAGGCGCTCCAGCAGGCGGTGCAGATTGGAGATACGCAGCGCGTCAAGGCAGCCAGCGGCGAGCTGACCGAGAAATTCAGCGGTACTCGCTACGCAACGCTTGGCGCGCTGGTAGCGGCCAAAGCCACGAAGGATGCGGGAGATACCAAAACAGCCAAGGCTCAATTGCAATGGGCCGTCGATAACGGCGAGGACGAAATCCGCGATCTGGCGCGTTTGCATTTGGTGACGCTGTTGATCGACGAGAAGGCTTACGACGAAGCGCTCAAGCTGCTTGAGGGCAGCGTGACGCCGGCGTTCTCGGCACGTTTTATCGATAGCCGTGGCGATGTTCTTAGCGCACAGGGCAAGAAGGATGAAGCGCGCAAAGCCTATCAGTTGGCGCTGGATACGCTGTCGGGGGCGCAAAATGGTGGTGCCAACTCGCAAAACTGGCAGCTACAGTCCAGCGCCGTATATCGTGAAATCATCCAGCAGAAACTTGATGCACTGGGCACAAAGGGATAAACATGAAGATGCGTGTACTGGCTATTGCGCTTACCGTATTGTCAGGGTGTTCGTCACTGAGTGCGCTCAATCCGTTCTCGTCGGACGACAAACCGCCCAAACTGCAGCCGATTACGGCATCGGCCACTGTCCGTGTTCTCTGGCAGGGAAGTGTTGGTAAAGCTGGGCTGTATGTCTTTACTCCGGCAGTCGTAGGCTCGACGGTTTATGCCGCCGCTGGCAACGGCAGCATTCTGCGTATCGACGCTGGCAAAGTGGCATGGAAAATCAATGCCGACCAGCCCTTGTCCGGCGGCGTTGGCGCCGATGACAATCTGGTTGTCGTCGGTACGCCCAAGGGCGAGATTTTGGCTTTTGCCGCCGCCGATGGGGCATTGCGCTGGAAGGCGCACGCCACGAGCGCGGTTCTGGCGCCGCCGGCTTTGGGCGATGGTCTCGTGGTCGTGCGCAGTGCCGACAATCGCCTGACAGCTTACGATGCCGCCGACGGCAAGCGCAAATGGATTTATCAGCGCCCGATGCCCGCTCTGGCGCTGCGTTCGACGGCTGGGGTGTTGATTGACGGGCCGTATGTATTTGCCGGCTTTCCCGGTGGCAAACTGGTAGCCGTCAGCACCAGTAATGGCGCTGCCGTCTGGGAAGGTACGGTGGCGGTGCCCAAGGGCGTGACCGAGCTGGATCGTATCGCCGATATCACCAGCCTGCCTGTGATCTCCAACGGTACGGTGTGCGCCGTTGCTTTCCAGGGACGTGTTGCCTGTTTTGAGCTCGGTAATGGCTCGCAGATGTGGACGCGCGATGTCTCCAGTGCGGTAGGACTGACGATCAATGACCGGCAGCTTTACGTTACCGACGATAAAGATACCGTGCATGCCTTCGACTTAAGCAGCGGCAGCAGCCTCTGGAAACAGAGTCGGCTGGCCAAGCGTCGCCTGTCGGCGCCTATTGCGCGCGGCGACAAGGTGGCCGTGGCCGATGCGGAAGGCGTTGTGCATTTCCTCTCGCGGGCGGATGGCGCGTTTTCGGCGCGCCTGGCGACGGACGGCAGTGCGGTCATCGCCGCGCCGCAGGCGCTGGGTGCGAATATGGTGGTGCAAACCCGTGGCGGCGGTGTGTTTGCCGTTGAGGTCGAATGAAGCCGACGCTCGTACTCGTCGGCCGTCCCAATGTTGGCAAGTCGACGCTGTTCAACCGTCTGACGCGAACGCGCGATGCCCTCGTCGCCGATATGCCGGGGCTGACGCGGGATCGCCACTATGGTCACGGCAAGCTTGGCGATCGCCCGTATCTCGTCGTCGATACCGGCGGCTTCGAACCGCTCGCCAAGGACGGCATCCTGCATGAAATGGCGCGCCAGACCGAGCAGGCTGTCGCCGAAGCGGATGCCATCGTTTTCATGGTCGACGGACGTGCTGGCATTACGCCGCAGGATAAGGAAATCGCCAAAAAACTACGCAGAAACCCGCGCCCGGTCGTCGTTGCTGTCAACAAGGCCGAAGGCATGGAGCGTGGTGTGGCTGCCGCTGAATTCCATACGCTGGGGCTGGGGGAACCGCTGGCGATTTCCGCTGCGCATGGCGACGGCGTGCGTGCGCTGCTTGAGCAGGCACTGGCGCATTTCCCTGAAGAGGAGGCCGCAGAGGCGGAAGATGAACGGGCGGCTTCACTCAAAGTAGCGATCGTCGGCCGACCGAATGTTGGTAAAAGCACGATGATCAATGCCTTGCTGGGCGAAGAGCGCATGATTGCCTTCGATCAGCCTGGGACGACGCGCGATGCTATCGGCGTCGATTTTGAACGCGGCGGCCGGCGTTATATGCTGATCGATACCGCCGGCTTGCGGCGCAAGGGGCGTGTGTTCGAAGCCATCGAAAAATTTTCCGTCATCAAGACGCTACAGTCGATCGAAGGCGCCAATGTCGTCGTGCTCGTACTGGATGCCCGTCAGGATATTTCCGATCAGGATGCGCATATTGCCGGTTTCGTCATTGAATCGGGACGTGCGCTCGTCATCGCCGTGAATAAATGGGATGGGCTGGATGCCTACCGGCGCAGCCAGATCAAATCGGCGCTCGAAGCCCGTCTGCGTTTTCTGGACTTTGCTGATTTCCACTATGTTTCAGCGCTCAAAGGGCTGGGACTGAACCTCGTCTTCCGCTCGGTCGATGCCGCCTATCGGGCAGCAACGGCCGATCTGTCGACACCGCGTCTGACACGGGTGCTGATTGATGCGGCAGCGCGCCAAACACCGCCGCGCAACGGCATCTTCCGCCCTAAACTGCGCTATGCCCATCAGGGCGGACGCAATCCGCCGGTGATCGTCATTCACGGCAATGCGCTCGATAAGCTCTCTGATGCGTATTCGCGCTATCTGGAGCGCGCTTTCCGTGATGCATTCCGGCTTAAGGGAACACCTTTGCGCATCCAGTACAACACGTCCGATAACCCGTTTGCCGAGCGCAAACCGGCGGAGCGCTCGCGCCGCCGCCCACGGGGCGAAGCGGCGCGTGGAGCGGTCGGGCGGCAGGGAGCGCCAAAGACGGACAGCGCGAAGGCAGGAAAAGTGGTAAAAGTGGCGGCAAAAGCGGTCAGTGGCGAATCCGGAAAATTTGCAAAATCCCCGGAGTCCGGTATCGGCAAGCCGCGGCGGGCGCATAGATAGCGTGTCTGTGATGGCCAGAATACAAGGCTGTATTTAGAAGGCTTGCAGGCAGTTTGCCAGAGAGAGTTGTTCGGAATAATTTTTCGTTTTCTGGCAAATCACTGAGAAATCCATTAAGCTAAGGCATCCCAAAACCAACAACGAGATGTGGAGTTAGACCATGAGCACTAATAAAGGGCAACAGTTACAAGACCCGTTCCTCAACGTTCTGCGCCGAGAACACGTACCCGTGTCGATCTATCTGGTCAATGGCATCAAGTTGCAAGGCCAGATTGAATCATTTGATCAGTACGTTGTTCTGTTGCGCAATACCGTGACTCAGATGGTCTATAAACATGCAATTTCGACAGTCGTACCATCGCGTCCGGTCAATTTCCATTTTCATTCGGAAGGCGACAACGGTTTCTGATCCATTGCATATCCGTTCGTACAAAACCCGTTCCTAGTCGCGGCCTATCTTTTGACCGCAGTGTTCTTTCTGCCCATGCTTTCTATCTGCTTCTACCTGCGGCATACCGATGTTTGAGCGTCCTGCGGCCGGGGGTGAGCGCACTGTCATCGTCCAACTCGATTTCGGTTCCGGTGATTTTGCCGATAGGCTGGAAGAGATCCGTCTGCTGGCCGAGTCGGCGGGTGCGCGTCTATGCGCCGAAGTACAGGGTAAACGCCATAGTCCGGATGCCGCCACCTTTGCGGGTAAGGGTAAGGTACAGGAGATTGCTGCGGAAGTGGCCGCGCATCAGGCCGATCTGGTCATTTTCAACCACGACCTTTCGCCGGCGCAGGAGCGTAACCTCGAACGCCTGTTGCAATGCCGCGTCATTGATCGCACCAGCCTGATTCTTGATATTTTTGCCCTGCGCGCACAAAGTTCAGAAGGCAAGTTACAGGTCGAATTGGCACAGCTCGACCATCTGGCGACGCGGCTGGTGCGCGGCTGGACACACCTTGAGCGGCAAAAAGGTGGGATCGGCCTGCGTGGCCCGGGGGAAACTCAGCTGGAAACCGACCGACGTCTGCTGGGCAAGCGAGTGCGACTGTTGCGCGAGCGGCTCGGACGCCTGGAGCGGCAGCGGGGTGTCCAGCGGCGGGCGCGGATGCGCGGCGACGTATTCAATATTTCACTCGTCGGTTATACGAATGCTGGAAAATCGACGCTGTTCAATGCGCTGACGCATGCCAGTTCGTATGCTGCCGACCAGCTTTTCGCAACGCTCGACACCACTTCGCGCAAACTTTGGCTGCCAGAGGCCGGTAACATCGTTTTGTCGGATACGGTTGGCTTCATCAGCGACCTGCCGCATGCGCTGGTTGCTGCTTTTCATGCGACGCTAGAAGCGACGGCGCAGGCCGACCTGCTGCTGCATGTCGTCGATTCCGCCAGCCCGGCGCGTGACCGGCAAATCGCCGAAGTCGACAAGGTGCTGGATGAAATCGGTGCCGGTCAGGTCCGTCGGCTGGTTATCCTGAACAAGCTGGATCTGACGGGGTTGCCGCCGTCTGTTGAGCGGGATGAGTATGATAGAATCGACCGCGTTCGGGTCAGCGCAAAATGTGGCGCTGGCTTGGATTTATTGCGCTGCGCACTGGCTGAAATTGCGCTTGAGAAACCCCGAACGCCGATGCGGATCGGAGCGCAGGCAGAGGGGGGCTCGCTACGGGTTTGCATACGGAGCGATCATAAAAATGACTGCGGTGCCATTCCTGCGGTCCATGCTCCGATGACAACGGATATAAATGATACCAACACGGATGCTTCCGCATGATTTCATCCACAATCGGACTTCTCATGTCGCTGAATGACCCGCAATGGGGTAAGCGCGGTAATAATAATCAGGGCGACGAAGGGCGCCAGAACCCGCACCAGAACTCAGGCCCCCCCGATCTCGAAGACCTATGGCGCGATTTCAATCGCCGCCTGAACAATGCGCTGGGTAAACGAAATTCGCGCAGTAATAACGATCAGGGCGGTGGCAATGGTGGCGGCCGTCCTCCTGTTGAAATCAGTCCACGCTTTCTCGGCGGTGGTATTACGCTGTTGCTGGCGCTTGGCGTACTAGTCTGGCTGGCCAGCGGGTTTTATATCGTCGATGCTTCGCAGCGCGGCATCCTGCTCCAGTTCGGTCGTTACAAGGAAAGTACAGAACCAGGGTTGCGCTGGCGTTTACCCTATCCGATCCAGTCGCACGAACTGGTCAACGTCTCGGGCGTGCGCACAGTAGAAGTTGGCTATCGCGGCAGCGAACGCAACAAGGAATTGCGCGAGGCACTGATGCTGACCGACGATGAGAACATCATCAACATCCAGTTTGCCGTGCAATATATTCTTAAAAATCCGGCCGATTATATATTTAACAACCGTAATCCCGACGAAACGGTGAAGCAGGCGGCGGAAACGGCGATTCGTGAGATTGTCGGCAAGAGTCGCATGGATTTCGTCCTATATGAAGGGCGTGAGCAGATTGCCGTCAACGCGTCGAATCTGATGCAGAGTATTCTCGATCGTTATAAAACCGGCATCTTGATTTCCAAGGTGACGATGCAGAATGCGCAGCCCCCGGAGCAGGTACAAGCGGCGTTTGACGATGCCGTGAAGGCCAGCCAGGATCGGGAACGCCAGAAAAATGAAGGCCAGGCCTACGCCAACGATGTCATTCCACGGGCACGTGGCACGGCGGCGCGGCTGGCGCAGGAGGCGGAAGGTTACCGGCAGCGCCTGATTGCCACGGCAGAAGGCGACGCCAGCCGTTTCCAGCAGATCCTCAGCGAATATGCCAAGGCGCCGGCAGTGACGCGCCAGCGTATTTATCTGGAAACCATGCAGCAGGTTTATGCCAATACCGGGAAAGTGCTGCTGGACGCCAAGGGGCAGGGCAATTTGCTCTATCTGCCGCTCGACAAGCTGATGCAGGCCGCGGGTGCAGTACCCGGCGGGCAGACGGATGAAACGACGAGTACCGCCGCATCGCCGGTTGAACACGCTTCCCAGCCTGCACCGTTACCACGCCTTACGCGTAGCACCAATAGCGGGAATAGTGCTGGAAATTATTCTGCGTCGCGTGACCGCGACGCCTTGCGCCTGCGCGATCGGGAGGGCAGATAATGCGCCAGGGAATCAATGCCGTTGCCAGTATTCTGGTTGTTGTGCTGGTGGTTGCCGCGTCGATGATTTTTACGGTCGATCAGCGCCAATACGCTATCGTTTTCCAGCTTGGTGAAGTCAAGAAAGTAATCGCCGATCCGGGGCTGTATTTCAAGTGGCCGCTGATCCAGAATGTACGCTTTTTCGACAAACGCATTCTGACGCTCGATTCACCCGAGCCCGAGCGTTTTATTACGTCGGAGAAAAAGAACGTTCTCGTCGACTCCTTCGTCAAATGGAAAATTGTCGATCCCAAGCTGTACTACGTGTCTGTGGGCGATGAAGCGGGTGCCAGGACGCGGTTGTCGCAGACGGTCAACGCCGGTCTGCGCGAAGAATTCGGCAAACGCACGGTGCATGAGGTCGTTTCCGGCGAGCGCGACAAGATCATGGAAGAAATGCGCGACAAGGCGGATCTCGATGCCCGCAAGATCGGCGTTCAAATTATTGATGTCCGCCTCAAGCGCGTCGATTTGCCAACCGAAGTCAGCGAGTCCGTTTATAGCCGTATGGAAGCGGAACGCAAGCGTGTTGCCAATGAATTGCGTTCGGAAGGTGCGGCCGAGGCCGAAAAGATTCGTGCGGATGCTGACAGGCAACGCGAGGTGATTGTTGCCGAAGCTTATCGCGACGCTCAGAAGGTCAAGGGTGAAGGCGATGCCAAGGCGGCGGCGATTTATGCGCAGGCATTCAGCCAGTCGCCGGAGTTTTATGCCTTTTACCGGAGCATGGAGGCGTACCGCGGTAGCTTTGGAAACAAGAGTGACGTGATCGTCGTCGAGCCGAATTCCGAGTTTTTCAAATACATGAAGAATGCCGGAGGTGCGGTGAAAAACCCTGCCAATGACCGATAGTCTGCTTACTGCCTGCGCCCTAATGTTGGTGCTCGAAGGCATCCTGCCGTTTCTTGCACCGACAACCTGGCGCGAGATGTTTCGCCAGCTGACTCAGATGCGCGACGGACAGATTCGTTTTATTGGACTGACCTCAATGCTGGTTGGCATTGTTTTGCTGATGGTGTTGCAATGAACTGGCTGCTTCCTGATTACATTGCCGATGTGCTGCCCAATGAAGCAGCCGCGATTGAACGGTTGCGCCGAGCGCTTTTTGATCTATTTCGCGGGCACGGTTATGAGCTGGTGCAACCCCCTTTGCTCGAATACCTTGATTCACTGCTGACCGGCACGGGGTCCGATCTCCGTCTGCGCACTTTCAAGCTCGTCGATCAGCTTTCCGGGCGTACACTGGGACTGCGCGCCGATATGACACCGCAAATGGCGCGTATCGATGCGCATTTGCTTAACCGGCAGGGCGTGACCCGGCTGTGTTATTGCGGCAGTGTCTTGCATACCTTGCCGGCATCGCAGGCAGCCAGTCGTGAGGTTATCCAGCTTGGCGCCGAGTTGTTCGGTTATGCCGGCATTGAGGCTGATCTGGAAATCATTCGTCTGCTTGACGCGGCGCTGGCCACTGCCGGCATTGCCGGGTCGCATATTGACATTGGCCACGTCGGTGTTTTTCAGGCACTGGCGGAGGCAGCCCGCCTTGACCATGTTGCCGAACATACATTGCTGCACCTGCTGCAAGCCAAGGATGTCCCCGGTCTGCACGATTATTGCGCACAGTTTGCTGAACCCTGGCGGTCGGCATTGATTCGTCTGCCCGAGCTTTACGGTGGCGACGAATTACTCGACCAGGCAGCCGGGCAGCTGCCGCCACTACCTGCGATCGGCGAAGCGCTGGCAACATTAAAGCGGCTTCGCACCGCATTGCCGTCGTTGGCGTTTTCGTTCGATCTCGCTGAGCTGCACGGCTACTATTATCACAACGGAACTGTGTTTACCGTGTATGCCCCTGCACACGCCGAAGTCATCGCGCGTGGCGGCCGGTATGACGGTGTCGGTGCGAGTTTCGGGCGCGCCCGACCGGCGACCGGGTTTTCGCTCGATCTGCGCCGGATCGCCCAGCTTTCCGATTTGCCGCGGCAGGCCGAGCCGGCGATCCTCGCCCCCCGGAGGCCGACGGATGCGGCGCTGGCGGCCAGCATTGCTGCCTTGCGGGCGCAGGGCGAAATCGTCATCGAATTATTGCCGGGGGAGCGTGCTGATGAGAGCCGCTCGTGCGATCGCCGGCTAGTCGAAGATGCCGACGAGTGGAGGGTAGTAGGGCTGTAGTAAAGTGTTAGTGGAAAAGTCGTTGGACTGTATGGTTCGGACGGTGGGTGGCTACACAGGGCAAATGACTCACCAGGCACAACTTAAGGCTTACGAATGGCGAGGAATGACATGGCAAAAAATGTAGTGGTCGTCGGTACTCAGTGGGGCGATGAAGGCAAGGGGAAAATTGTCGACTGGTTGACTGATCGTGCCAGTGGCGTCGTACGCTTCCAAGGCGGACATAACGCGGGTCATACCCTGGTCGTCGGCGACAAGGTATATAAGCTCAATCTCGTACCTTCCGGCATTGCCCGCGCAGGCATCACCTGTTATATCGGCAATGGCGTCGTTCTCGATATCCATCATCTGCTGAGTGAAATTGCCCAGTTGGAGGCGGGCGGCATCGAAGTGCGCTCGCGCCTGAAAATCAGCCCCGGATGCCCGCTGGTGTTGCCATATCACATCGCACTTGACCGGGCGCGCGAAGCCGCCAAAAGTGCCGACAAAAAAATCGGCACGACCGGCAAAGGTATTGGCCCCACGTTTGAGGACAAGGTTGCGCGGCGTGCATTGCGCGTATACGACCTTTTCCATCCTGAACGCTTTGCCGAAAAACTCAAAGAAAATCTCGAGTATTACAACTTCGTTCTGACACACTATCTGCATGCAGAAGCCGTTGATGGCGAAGCCGTTCTTAAACAGACTTTGCTCGATGCCGAGCAGATTCGCCCCATGGTGACTGACGTATCGGCTGCACTAAATGCCGCTTACAAGGCGGGTCACAACATGCTGTTTGAAGGAGCGCAGGGTTCACTGCTCGATATCGACCATGGCACCTATCCTTTCGTCACCTCGTCCAACTGTGTTGCCGGCCAGGCAGCGGCGGGCGCAGGCATTGGACCGGGCATGCTCAACTACATTCTCGGCATCACCAAAGCCTACTGTACGCGGGTTGGCGGCGGTCCTTTTCCAAGCGAGCTTGATATTGACACGGAAGGTACGCCGGGCTGGCAGATGTCGACCAAAGGAATGGAATTCGGTACCGTGACCGGGCGCAAGCGCCGCTGCGGCTGGTTTGACGTGCCGGCTCTGCGGCGTTCGGCCCAGATCAACGGTGTGACGGGGCTGTGCATCACCAAACTCGATGTGCTCGATGGCCTGACGGAACTGAAGATCTGCACCGGCTACCGGAAGGATGGCAAGATGCTTGCTATGCTGCCGATAGGTTCTGATGAAGTGGCAGGGTGTGAGCCGATATTCGAAACCCTGCCCGGTTGGAGCGAATCGACCTTCGGCGCCACCTCTTACGCGGCGCTGCCGAAAGCTGCTCAGGCGTATCTGGCGCGTATTGAAACTCTATGCGACATTCCGATCGATATCATCTCGACGGGGCCGGAGCGCAGCGAAACCATTCTGCGTCGCCACCCATTCGACTGAGCAATAGAATAGGCGGCATAGCGCAGGCGATTGTATGGCGCAGAGCCGGCCAGATTTTGGCGAACGACAACAAGATCTCGTGGAGAAGCAGGGGCGTTCAAATGGCGCGGGAGCGTGGGTGGAGTGGACGTTTTTTCACTTTAAACTGCTGGCAGATGCTCGGGCTTGTCGTATATGCCCTGCTTTTCCCTCTTTCGCAGAAACTTGGCGGACGTTTCGCCGATATTGGCCTTTTTGTTACGTTTCCATTTATACCTGTCGGCTATGTGATTGGCGGCCTTTTTGCACAATTATTGGCGACATCCAAAGCCTTTCTGCCTGGAATGGTTGCCGGTATATTTTTTCAAGCCTGGCTGTTGCTGATTCATGTGCTTGGCGGTAAGCGGTGTGAAAAAGCCGAAGACCCGCCGCTGATCGACCGGCGCTGAATAGGGTGATACTCCGTATATAAGGGGGGTGTCTGAACCAGCCTCGCTTTTTTCTGCGCATCGTGTGGGCAGCGTGACAAAAATCTGTTTTTATTACCGGCATCCGTATTGGTGAGTTGTGATGGGTACTTTTAGCTGGCTCAAGGGGCTTTTGGGACATCCGACAGATTCCCGTACTGGCGCCTCATTCGATGAGCGCCTGGCGCGCAATGTCGCAAAAACAGTAGATTTTGCTATTGCGCAGACCAATCCCCGCCTGAAATCAGTGGAAGCCTGTCGTGACCGACTGGATGCACCAGTGCGGCAGGCCGTCGATTATCTGGATGCGCAGATGCGTTTTCTCCCCGCCTGCATTGACGTGGTCGCAGCCGATTGGGCGGAAACGCCGCTATTGCGTGCATTTTTTGCGACGGCCGAGGATATGCCGCGTACGCTGGGTGCTTCCGGCAGCCTGCGCACCCTGTTCGACAAACACCCGGATCTGGATACGGCCTATTTCGCGCTCGGCGTGACCTATCGGGAGCGCAGTGCTGAGGGCATGTCGCCGCATGGTATAGAAACGCAGACCGATCTTTCCCGCCGGATTGCCTGTTTCGATTCACCCTGGGTGATGTCTTGCGGAGCCGGAGAACATGAGGTGCGGCAGCAGGTGTACGACGAGTGGCTGAATTATCTGATTGCACAGTCGATGACGGGAATTGGCGAACTGCGAAAAACGCGGCAGATACTGGAAGATCAGCACGCCTTGCTGCGCGAGCATTTGAAGCGCCAGCACAGCCAGCAGACAGACGATACCGATTCTGCGGCGGAGAACGTGTCGGATACTGCGCTGACGGCGCAATTTCAGGAGAGCGAGCAGCAGCTTGCAGGTTTGGGTGATGTGCAAGCACAGCTGGAAGCGGAGCTGACCTGTTTGTGTGAGGCATTTTCTTCGGTACAAAGCTACCTGGATTTTGAGCACAAACGCCTGCGCTTGAGTCATCTCAATGAAATTCTGGCCGAAGACAGCTTAACGGTCGGTCACAAAGTCGCCTTTACACAGGTGACTTTTAACGGCGTGCCCAATACTTCGCGCGCTTTTTTCATCGGCCGCGTCGCACGTTCAGAACTGCCCACAACGAGAATTAATTTTTCAGGCGCAGAACGCCTGCTGTAAATCTACCGCGTCGCTTGGGAGGGCCTTATTGCCGGCGGATTTGTGGTTTAATTGATCTCATGAATGCCAGCGCTATTTTTCCTCCAAACGGTGTGCGGACGATCGCCCTGATCGGCAAATACAACAGCCGGGATATCAGCGATTCCCTGTGTTTACTCGCCAACGATCTGCAACGGCGAGGCATGACCGTGCTGATTGAAAAAGCGACCGCGGAAAATTCCGGCAGCCCACAGATTTTGGCCTGGGCCTGTGGCGATTTCATCGCCATTGGCGAGCGTGCCGATCTGGCCATCGTACTGGGTGGCGATGGTACGATGCTCAATGCGGCCCGCCAGTTGGCGCGCTTCGGCGTGCCGCTGGTCGGTGTCAACCAGGGACGGCTCGGTTTCATGACCGATATTGCGCGCAGCGATATGCTGGCAGTGCTGGATGATCTTCTGGCGGGTCATTTCATCCCGGAAAGCCGCCAGCTGCTCGTCGCCAGCATTTTCCGGAATGGGCAGAAACTCAGCGAGCATCTAGCGCTCAACGAAGTCGTCATTGATAAAGGCGCATTTGGCCGGCTGATCGAACTGCAGCTTTTCATCGACGGTGAATTTGTCTTTAACCTGCGTGCAGACGGATTGATCGTCTCCACGCCGACCGGCTCGACCGCCTATTCACTCTCGGCCAACGGGCCGATTCAACATCCGCAGGTTTCCAGCATTGCGTTGGTACCGCTGTGCCCGCATGCACTGTCTAACCGCCCCATCGTGGTGAGCGATGCCTGCCAGATCGAAGTTCGCATCCTGCGCGCCATTGACTCACGGGTGCATTGCGATGGACAGATGGCCGTTGATCTACGCGTTGGCGACATCATATGTATCCGCCGGGCGGAATTTTCCGCCTGTCTACTGCATCCGCCCGGCTATAGCTATTTCACCATGTTGCGCGAAAAACTGCACTGGAGCGCGCAGCCCGACGTGCTGCCGCTGATGTCGGTTGAGGATCAGGATGATCTGATGGGCGGGGCGGACTGTTCCGGCTGATCATGCTGAATCGTTTGAGTATCCGGAATTTCGTCCTGGTCGATCGCCTCGAACTGGATTTTCAGCCTGGTTTCAGCGTGCTGACGGGGGAAACGGGTGCCGGTAAATCGATTCTCGTTGATGCGCTGGCCTGCGTGCTGGGTGAACGTGCGGACAGCGGACTGGTGCGTGTTGGCTGCGATCGCGCCGAAGTCAGCGCTGAATTTTCCATGCCGCAAGCCGGACTTCTCGACTGGTTGCGCGAAAATGATATTGCCGTTGAGGCAGAGGAGGGACTGTTGCTGCGGCGCGTCGTCGAAGCTGGCGGCCGTTCACGCGCCTACCTCAACGGTTCGCCGGTAACGCTCCAGCAATTGCGTCGAGCGGCGGAATTTCTTGTTGATATTCATGGTCAGCATGCCCACCAGTCGTTGCTGCGCGGCGATGCACAGCGCGATCTGCTCGATACGCATGCGCGCCTGCGTCCATTGGCTGATGAAGTGGCCACCAGCTGGCGAGCCTGGCGTAAAGCGCAGGAGCGGCTGGAAGCTGTACAGCATGGCGCGGAAACGGCGGCGCAGGAGCGCGATCTGCTCGCCCTGCAAATCCGCGAACTCGATATGCTGGGTTTTTCCGCGGGTGAATGGGAGGCGCTTAATCACGAACATCAACGCCTGATGCACGCAGCCCGCCTGATCGAAGGTGCGCGCCAGATTGTTGACCTGTTGGCCGAGGGTGATTCGGCCTGTTCGGCGCAGCTCGGCGCGGCGGCGCATACGCTTGATGAACTGACTGGTTATGACCCTGCGCTGACCGAAACGGCAGCGCTCGTTACCTCGGCACAAGCCGATCTGGACGAAGCGGCATCCGCGCTGCGCCGCTATGCCGAGCGGATCGACCTTGATCCACAGCGTTTATCCGAAGCGGAAAAGCGGCTCGAGGCTATTTTCAGTTGCGCCCGCAAGTTCCGGGTTTCGCCGGAAGCATTGCCCGGACTGCTTGCTGATTGGCGGCGACGCTTCGATGAAATTGCCGCCGACGCCGATATCGACGCGCTACGCATACAAACCGAGGCTGCCAGGGCGGCCTATCTGAAAACGGCCAAACGCCTGTCAGCGGAGCGCGCCAAGGCAGCCAAGACACTGGCCGGTGAAGTGAGCCGGCTTATGGGGCAGTTGGCGCTTGGCAGTGGGCGTTTTGAGATCGGCCTGATACCGCTTGACGTCGATACGACGCATGGTCTGCACGGCCTTGAGCAGGTCGAATTTCGCGTTTCCGGCTTGGCAGGCAACGAAACGCGCCCGCTTGCCAAGGTCGTTTCCGGCGGTGAGCTTTCGCGTATCAGTCTGGCCATCCAGGTCGTAACCAGCCAGGCGGCAAGCGTGCCGACGCTGATTTTCGATGAGGTGGATGTTGGCATCGGCGGCGGTGTTGCCGAAGTCGTCGGACGCCTACTGCACGAACTCGGGCGTGAGCGACAGGTATTGTGTGTGACCCATTTGCCGCAGGTAGCGGCCTGCGCCGAATGGCAATGGCAGGTGACCAAGCATCTTGAGGGCGATAGCGTCCGCAGCAGTGTTGATGCGCTTGATGAAAACGCGCGTATCGAGGAAATTGCCCGTATGCTTGGTGGTGTGGAGATTACCGATATCACCCGCCGGCACGCCAGAGAGATGCTCACTGGCTCCTGAAAAAGACAGAATGCGCGACATCGGCAATGCATTCTCATTGCCGCCTTACTGCCAGGGCGAGGGCGGCGCGTTCGAGCGGCGGAAAGCTGAAATCAAAAAGAAAAAGGCGTTGGCCTCCTCGACAGGAATCGAACCTGTATCGCACGCTTAGGAGGCGTGTGCACTATCCGTTATGCTACGAGGAGATGTCAGGCTGGCCAGAAGACGCCGTACTGCGGGCGCTATTCTAGCGTGATTGCACGTACTGCGCGTAGTTTGTGTAGCGCGCGACAATCGTTCGGTCCGTGCAGCGTTCAGTATTCCGATGGACGTGGATGCAGGCGGATCGTCGAGCGGTTTCATTTATGATTTATGCAGTCTGGTTTTTATCGTTCTCGATCATGGCGTAGGCCGAGTGGTTGTGGATCGATTCGAAATTTTCCGATTCGACGGTGTAGGCGTAGATGCGCGGCTCGGCGTTGAGGCGGGCGGCAACGTCGCGCACCATGTCCTCGACGAATTTCGGGTTGTCGTAGGCATGTTCAGTCACATATTTTTCATCCGGCCGCTTGAGCAGGCTGTACAGTTCGCAGGAAGCGACTTCCTCGACGAGGCGGACGATTTCCTCGATCCAGACAAGCTGGTCGATGCTGGCGGTGACGGTGACGTGCGATCGCTGGTTGTGCGCACCGCGCTCCGAGATTTTTTTGGAGCAGGGGCACAAGCTGGTGACGGGAACAACGACCTTGACCTGTGAGACGATCTTGCCCTGACTGATCTCGCCGATCAGCGTGACATCGTAATCCATCAGGCTCTGAACGCCGGAAACCGGCGCCGCTTTGCGGATGAAATACGGAAAATTCATTTCGATGTGGCCAGTTTCGGCTTCGAGCTTTTCCGCCATTTGATGCAGCATTGCCGGGAAATTCTCAATGGAAATTTCGCGTTCGTTGGTGTTGAGAATCTCGACGAAGCGCGACATGTGCGTGCCCTTGAAATTGTGCGGCAGATTGACGTACATGTTGAAGACGGCTA
This sequence comes from Dentiradicibacter hellwigii, assembly GCF_041770905.1. Lineage (NCBI taxonomy): Bacteria > Pseudomonadati > Pseudomonadota > Betaproteobacteria > Rhodocyclales > Rhodocyclaceae > Dentiradicibacter > Dentiradicibacter hellwigii. The sequence goes on along the minus strand of NZ_JBEUWX010000002.1, from coordinate 716,448 downwards.
CCGTGTGCTGCACGCCGCCCGAGCGGTCGCGTACGCGCACGGGATGGCGGATGGATTTGATGCCGACGCGGTTGATGGCGATATGCCGTGTATCGGCGAGATTCTGTACATCGGCGATCTTGTCTTTATTTTGTGCTGCGTTCATTGCGTGTCCTATTATTGGGAAGGTTGGAAATGCGCATTAACCGTGCGGATGATGCCGTCTGCGTCGAGACCGGCGTCGGCTAGTAGCTGCGCCTGGTCGCCGTGTTCAATGAAGCGGTCGGGCAGGCCGAGACGGAAGAAGCGGACTGCACATTCCGCATTTTCAAGCGTGCGTGCAACTTCGGCGCCGGCGCCGCCGATCAGCGCGTTCTCTTCGATGCTGACAAGCAGAGAATGTTCCCGCGCCAGTTCGATAATCAGCGCCTGATCGATGGGTTTGACGAAACGCATGTCGGCAACGGTGGCATCGAGCGTTTCTGCGGCCGTGAGCGCCGATGCCAGTACGCTGCCGAAAGCCAGCAGGGCGAACTTGTGCCCCTTACGGCGGATGAGTCCCTTGCCGAGCGGCAGTTCTCCGAGCGATTGGTCAATCGGCGCGCCGGTGCCGGCACCGCGCGGATAGCGCACAGCGCAGGGCGCATCCTGCCGATAGGCGGTGGTCAGCATGCGGCGGCATTCATTTTCATCGGACGGCGTCATGATGACCATATTTGGGATGCAGGTCAGATAGGAGAGGTCGAATGCGCCATGATGCGTTGGTCCGTCGGCGCCGACGAGACCGCCGCGATCGATGGCAAAGACGACCGGCAGGTTTTGCAGGGCCACATCGTGCAGCAGTTGGTCGTAGCCGCGCTGGAGAAAAGTCGAATAAATAGCGACGACCGGTTTTAGTCCTTCACAGGCCAGGCCGGCGGCAAAAGTCACGGCATGCTGCTCAGCAATGCCGACATCGTAGAAGCGTTCTGGATAACGGTCTGCAAAAGCCGTCATGCCCGAACCTTCGCACATAGCCGGCGTGATGGCGACGAGTCTCGAATCGGCTGCAGCCATGTCGCATAACCAGTCGCCAAAAATCCGGGCGAAACTCGGTTTAGCCTCTGCGGCGTTATCGACGATGCCGACCTCGGGCTGGAAGCGGGAAACGCCGTGATACAGAATTGGGTCGGATTCGGCCAGCTTGTAGCCTTGTCCCTTGCGCGTAAGCACATGCAGAAACTGCCGTCCCTTGAGCTTTTGCAGGTTTTGCAGCGTGGGAATGAGGGAGTCGAGATCATGCCCGTCAATCGGGCCGATATAGTTGAATCCGAGTTCCTCAAATAGCGTGCCCGGCGTCAGCAGGCCTTTGACGTGGCCTTCGACGCGATTGGCAAATTCGAGCAGCGAGGGTGAAACTGACAAGACCTTTTCGCCGGCGCGGCGGGCGGCGTTGAAGGCGTTGCCCGACAGGATGCGTGCCAGATACTTGTTGAGCGCACCGACCGGGCGGGAGATCGACATATCGTTGTCGTTGAGGACGACGAGCATGTCCACGTTGGCAATGCCAGCGTTATTGAGCGCCTCGAAAGCTTGTCCGGCGGACATGGCGCCGTCGCCGATAACGGCGATGGTGTGCCGTTCCTCACCTTTGAGCCTGGCGGCGATCGCCATGCCGAGCGCCGCTGAAATCGACGTAGAGGAATGGCCGACACCAAAGGCATCGAACTCGCTTTCGCTGCGCTTGGGAAATCCCGATACGCCGCCGTACATGCGCAGCCTGGCCATGCCTTCGCGGCGGCCGGTCAGCACTTTGTGCGCGTAAGTCTGGTGGCCGACATCCCAGACTAAGCGATCTTCCGGCGTGTTGAAGACGTAATGCAGCGCGATCGTCAGCTCGACAGTGCCGAGATTCGACGACAGATGCCCGCCGGTGCGCGAGACCGAGTCGACGAGAAAATTACGCAGCTCTTCAGCTAGCTGCGGTAGCTGCTTGCGATCCAGCGCACGCAGTTGCGCGGGGTGCCGGATGGTGTCGAGCAATGGATAGGCGGTCATGGAATCGATATCGGGCTGAAGGTAGGTCGTTAGTCAATCGGGTGATAGGGCAATGACGACTCGGTTTTGACGTAGGAAAGATGTTGGTCTGCCAGAAATTTAGAATTCTAGAATTCCCGGCGGACGAAAAAATCGGTCAGTTCGGTCAGCCGGCGTGCCTTTTCGCCAAAGGGCTTCAGCGCCGACACCGCTTGCGTTTGGAGTTGTTCCGCCAGATCGCGCGCGCCTGCCAGACCGAGTAGGCTGACGTAGGTCGGTTTGTCGGCGGCGGCATCCTTGCCGGCGGTTTTGCCCAGAGTCGTCGTATTGGCCGTACAGTCGAGCATGTCATCAATCACCTGGAACAGCAGGCCGGCCGAGGCGGCAAAACGATCGAGCCTCGCCAGCGCCGTTTCATCGGGCGGATCACCGCACAGTGCCCCCAGCAGGACGGCGGCGCGTATCAAAGCGCCCGTTTTGAGCGTATGCATCTGTTCCAGTTCCTGCGGGTTCAACGCCTTGCCTACTGCGTCCAGATCGATGGCCTGTCCGCCGGCCATGCCGCGCGAACCGCTGGCCTGCGCCAGAAGAAACGTCTGACGAAGCTGGATTTGCGGATCGTCGGACAGGGGGTGTGCCAGCAGTTCAAAAGCCAATGATTGCAGGCTGTCGCCGACAAGCAGTGCCGTTGCCTCACCGAATTTGACATGGCAGGTCGGCTGACCGCGGCGCAGTACGTCATCGTCCATGCAGGGCAGGTCGTCGTGTACGAGCGAGTAAGCGTGAATGCATTCGACAGCGCAGGCAACGGTTTCCAGCCGCGTTACCGGCGCGGCGGACAATTCGCCGGCGGCAAAGGCGAGCAACGGGCGAATCCGTTTGCCGCCGCCCAGGCAGGCGTAGCGCATGGCCTGATGAAGATGTGCGGGCGTTGTATCGGCCGTGGGCAGCAGGCGGTCGAGCGCGACCTCCGTCTGCGCCTGCACATACCGCATCCAGTCAGGAAAAGAAAGGTCGGAGAAAGAAAGATGGCCGGACGTGTTCACGGACGTATTCATTATGCCTCTCCGCGCGCATCGAAGTCGCGCAGCGCTCCGTTTTCAAGCACCTGGATTTTGTGTTCGGCATCCTGCAGAAGATGCTGGCAGTGATTGAGCAGTGTGCTGCCGCGCCGGTAAGCGGCGATGGATTCTTCGAGTGGCAGGCGGCCGTCTTCCATACTGCGCACCAGTTGTTCCAGTTCGGCAAGCGCTGCCTCGAATTTCAGCCCGGTGATGTCCGGTAAATCGTTGGCATCGTGCGTATCCTGGGGTTCTCTGGCGGATGCCGAAGTATTTTTTGCCATAAGCACACTCGAATGAATCAACACAAGGTCGTAGAAAAGCAGTGTTTATTGGCGCTGCCGTCCCTTTGTAAAATTGTATGGATATGCCGGTAAAACCAACGGAAAACGGGTGAAGTTTACACGCTTTGCGCGCTTTTTCCTCACGCATGTCTCATGATTCCGCGCGCTATCCCCCAAGCGCACCGTTTGCGTACTGTACGGCGATGCAATATGGCGCAAAGTGAGCAATCGGGAGGGTGCTAAACTTGATTCTGGATACGCAAGAAAATATGCGATGAAGGAGATCGCCATGATTGTGGTTCAGCATTCGCCAAGGTTGGTGCAAGTCAACATTTACGGAGAATTCACGCTGGCTGACTATCAGGAGTTCGAGGCGGCGGCACTGGCGGCCGTTCATGCTGAGGGGCCGCCCGATCTGCTTTTCGATCTGCGTGAAATGACCAGCGTGACGCTCGATGTGGCGTGGGAAGACATCGTTTTTGCGCGCGCCCACTCTGGTGATTTTCGGCGGATTGCTGTCGTGACGGACAGCCAGTGGGTTGCCTGGAGCGCCTGGCTGATAGATGTTTTTGTAGGTGCCGAAATGCGCGTTTGCAACGATGATGCAGAGGCTTCGGCCTGGTTGCAGGGGCTCTGAGATGACCGATTTCAAGAATGGTTTCCGCGAGGTCTCCGGTGCACATGGACAATGCCGGCCGGCGCCGGACTCGCCGCTGGTCGACTGCGCCACGCTGGCCGCGCATCTGAACGATACCGGCTGGCGCATCATTGACTGCCGCCATCAGCTTTCCGATCCCGACTATGGTGAGCGGGCGTATGCCGAGGGGCATCTGCCGGGTGCATTTTTCATGCATCTTGACCGTGATCTGTCCGGCGCGAAAAATGGCCACAATGGCCGCCATCCTCTGCCGGAACCGCAAACACTGGCGGCGAAGCTCGGTGCTATTGGGATTACGCGGCAGACGCAGGTTGTTGTTTATGACGATGCGGAAGGCATGGTCGCCGGCCGCTTGTGGTGGATGCTGCGCTGGCTTGGGCACGAGAAGGTCGCGCTGCTCGACGGCGGGTTCAAGGCCTGGATGGGCGAGGGGCTGCCGCTGACACGCACGCTTCCCGAGGCTGAGTCTGTGCGGTTCGAGTATGTGCAGCCTGAACCTAGCCGGTGGACGGTGAGTGCCGATGAGGTGCTGAGCAATATCAAGCGGCGGGATTTTCTGGTGGTCGATGCACGCAGCGCTGACCGCTTTCGTGGTGAGAATGAAACGATGGATCCCGTCGGTGGCCATATCCCTGGCGCACGCAATCGCTGCTTCAAGGAGAACCTCAATGCTTCCGGGCGCTTTCGCCCGGCCGCCGAATTACGCTGTGAATTTCTTGCCCTGTTTGCCAGTATGCCGCCCGAACAGGTCGTCATGCAATGTGGTTCGGGCGTTTCTGCCTGCCACAATCTGCTGGCGCTTGAAATTGCCGGTTTGCATGGCGCCCGCCTGTATCCCGGCTCGTGGAGCGAATGGTGCAGCGATCCGGCGCGGCCTGTCGCCACGATTGCGACAGATTCTGTTTCGATCAGCGCTTGAAGTTCTTTGCTCCGAGGGTAGTCGGGGCGTCTGCCCGTGGCTTCTACGGGCATCAGCTAGGCACGCGGGTCAGGGCGTCATTCCCTATCCTGAATTTTTTGTGCACTGCTGTCGCGCCAGCGCCCAAGCGACGTGTTCGCGGACCAACGGCGAAGGGTCGTTCTGCCGGCTGCGCAGGGCGGCTTGCAGGTTCGGATTGGGCGGCGCGTTGCCCATCGCGACGGCGAGGTTGCGCAGCCAGCGCTCGTGGCCTATACGGCGGATCGGGCTGCCGGCCAGCCGGGCTTCAAAGATTTCCCGGGTCCAGGCAAATAATGCCTCAAGCGGCGCGTCCGTCAGGCCTGTGCGCGCGGCAAAGGCCGGGTCGCCCTGGCGGGCAAAGCGGTTCCAGGGGCAAACGGTTTGGCAGTCGTCGCAACCATAGATGCGGTTGCCGATCAGCGGCCGCAGCTCGGGCGGAATAGCGCCGGAAAGCTCAATGGTCAGGTAAGAGATGCAGCGGCGCGCGTCGAGTTCATACGGTGCGGTAATGGCACCCGTCGGACAGGCGTCGAGACAGCGCCGGCAGTCGCCGCAGTGGTCGGCCGCAGGCGGGTCGGCCGGTAGCGGCAGGTTAGTATAGAGTTCGCCGAGAAAATGCCAGGAGCCGGTGCGCGTTAAAGTCAGCGTATGTTTGCCGCGCCAGCCAATGCCGGCGCGTTGGGCAAATTCGGTTTCCATGACCGGTGCGGAATCGGAAAAAACGCGGTAGATGAATGGGAATTCCGGCATCTCGGTGTGCAGCGCGGTGGCAATGAAGTTGGCCAGTTTTTGCAGACGCGCGCGCACGATCTTGTGGTAGTCGCGGCCGCGGGCGTAGCGGGAAATCCAGGCTGTTCGGGCAACCGGGTCGTTCGGAGCGTCTTCCGGGAAGTTCACTGGCGCGTTTCCCGACAGGTTCTTCCGTTCGCCTTGCGGGGGGAGGCATAGGGCGTTTCTTAGGCTGCCATTTGCATCGCCATCCATGCTTTCGCTTGTACCCTCGGGCTCGCCGGCATTACCGCGCCCGGTGGCTGCGCCTGGGTCGTTTTCCGTGAGTGCGCCGGATTGCGGCCAGTAAGGCAGGCGTAGGGAAATAACGGTCAGCGTGCCGGGTAGCAGTGCATTTGGATCGCCACGTAGCCCGGTGTGTCTGGCCATATAATCCATGCCGCCGTGGTGACCGCGCGCCAGCCAGTGCGCCAGTTGTTCCCGCGCCTGTTCCGGAAGGGAAGCGGGGGCGATGCCGACGCCGCTAAAACCCAGTACTTGCGCCTGTTTTTTGATGGCCTGCGCCAGAGCATCCCAACAAAATGCCGTGCGGATTTTGGCCGGTGCTGTGGCCGCTGGGTTTGCGCGGCGTGCGGCGTGCGGAACATCTGCGGGTGAGGCGTCGTTTTCATGCATAGGCGGCATCATAGCCCGGAAATGCTGAAAAAATAGAGGGCAATTTCTGAGAAAGACGATGAGGCAGCAATCCGGTCATTTGCGTGAAGGGACTTCGTTCCAGGCGGTACAAACTTGCGTGCAAAATGCTTGGGCATATGGCGTGCCGATTCATCTGTTGAACGAGATGATCGTTAGGTGATTAATGGCGCGCGCGGCTCAAAAATAACTTATCACCCAATGGTCGGCATGGCTGGCAAAATGGTTCTGCTTGGATCTGCTTAAAATACGCGGTTGCTGAAGGGGGAAGCGTCTGTTTGCTTTGATGGCATCGTCGATCTCAATGAATCGTCCCTTTACTGCCGAAACTCCGAAAAAACTCGTGCGGCTTCGTGTGACAATGGTGAGAATGGTAACAATGGGCTAAAAAGCCGATCATGTAATACCCGTGAGAATGGATAAAACCAGAAGGCAGGCGAAACGGTAAAAACAAATGAACGCAGAAACCAAGAGTGTGGAAAATGGACAGACGCCGGCAGCAGCATTAACGCTGCCTCTGCCGGATGAAGCGGCGACGCAGGCGTTCGGATGGGCATTGGGGCCGTTATTGACGCCGGGCATGGTGGTCTGGTTCGACGGCGATCTCGGCGCTGGCAAAACGACGCTGGCACGCGCCGTGTTACGTAGCCTGGGATACGAAGGACCGGTCAAAAGCCCCACTTACACATTGGTTGAATTTTATGTTGTTTCGAGATTATACTTGTACCACTTTGATTTTTATAGATTCAATGATCCAAGTGAGTTTGAAGATGCCGGCTTGGGTGAATATTTCCGCGACGATACCGTCTGTCTGGTCGAATGGCCGGACAAGGCGGCTGCTTACGTGCCTGCGGCTGATCTGCGCATTGCTTTCCATTTTGCCGGAGAAACCGTGCCGGAAAGCCGCCCGGCGGATGGGCGCCGGCTTGTGCTGCATGCCTATAGTACAGCGGGGCGGCAATGTCTGAGCAGCCTCCGTGCCGGTTACTCAAGCGCCGCGAGCTGATCAGTGAACTGCTGCATGTCGGCGGCGCGGCGCTCCTTTTTTCCGTGACGCCATTCGGCCGTGCGGCGGTTTCGCGCGGTTTCGGCGTCGTGGCTGTGCGCGTGTGGCCGGCGGCCGACTATACGCGGGTGACGATCGAACATCGTGCACCGCTTAAATTCACGCATTTCACGATCAAAGACCCGCACCGTCTGGTTGTCGATCTGGAGAATGTCGAGTTCAACAGTGTGCTGGAAAGCATGGCGGGCAAGATTTCACCGGATGACCCCAATATCAAACTGCTGCGTGCCGGCCGTTTTAAACCGGGCGTCGTGCGTCTGGTCATGGAACTGAAGAATGAGGTCAAGCCGCAGGTGTTCGTGCTGCCGCCGGTGGGTCAGTACGGCTACCGGCTGGTGCTCGACGTGTATCCCCTGGAACCGCCCGATCTCCTGTCGCAACTGATCAAGAAGCATGACACGCCGGATGATCTGGCGCCGGCGGAGAACACGGCAGGAGACGAAACGCTCGCCAGCGCCGGAACTGCGGGCGATTCCGCGACAGGGGAGAGAAAACCGGGCGTTCCGACCGATAAGGCCGGCGCATCGGGTGATGCGCCAAAAACCGTACGCCGCAAGAAAGGCGGCGGGCGGATGTTGACGATAATGATCGATCCCGGTCATGGTGGCGAAGACCCCGGCGCCGTAGGCAGTCGGGGCAGCTATGAAAAGCATGTGACGCTGGCCATCGCCAAGCGGCTTAAGTCGAAAATCGACGATGAGCCGAATATGCGCGCCATGCTCACGCGCGATACCGATTACTTTGTACCGCTGAATGTGCGTGTGCAGAAGGCGCGGCGTATTCGTGCCGATTTGTTTCTTTCCATTCATGCCGATGCTTTTATCCGTCCCGACGCCAACGGCTCGTCGGTTTTCGCCTTGTCTGAGCATGGGGCATCGAGTTCGGCTGCGCGCTGGCTGGCGCAAAAGGAAAATGAGGCCGATTTGATCGGTGGCGTCAACATTGCTGCCAACAGGGATCCAATGCTGGCGCGCACGCTGCTGGATCTTTCGCAGACGGCAACGATCAGTGACAGTCTCAAATTCGGCGGTGTTGTCCTCAAGGAAATTGGTCAGATTAACCGGCTGCACAAAAATCACGTCGAGCAGGCCGGTTTTGCCGTGCTCAAGGCGCCTGATATTCCGTCGATCCTCGTCGAAACGGCCTTTATTTCCAATCCGGAAGAAGAAAAGCGACTGAACGACAGCGCTTATCAGGAAAAAATGGCGCAGTCGATTTTCAACGGTATCCGCAAATATTTCGCCCAAAATCCGCCGCTGGCCAGATTGCCGGCAGCGCTTGCCGCGTTGGATTAGCCGGCGTTTGTTGATGGCGCCGGGGGCATCGCCTGGACTGGGTTAGATTGGACGGATGTGCCCCTGCCTCTACCGGCCCTGACGTTTAGGGCGTCAGAATCCTGCCGGACAATGAAAGCGCATCGGTTTATGCGTAACCGGATGCGTAAAAGCCAGAAACTCGGCGTGCAGCAACAGGCGGCTCGCCTTGGCTAGCGCGGCTGGGCCGGCATAGAGCGGGTCGCCGAGAATCGGATGGCCGATCGCCTGCATATGCACGCGCAGCTGGTGCGTGCGGCCAGTTTCCGGCGTCAGCACAAGGCGTGTAGCGTTGCCTTGCGCATCGTAGGCAAGCGTCTGGTAGTACGTCAGCGCGGCCTTGCCATTGACCGGATCGACGATGTGTCGTGGGCGGTTGGGCCAGTCAACGCAAAGCGGCAAATCGATGCGGCCATTTGCCGGGGTGGGACGGCCCTTGACGAGGGCGATGTAACGCTTTTCGACCTTGCGATCCTGGAACAGCCGGCTGAGCCGGCGATGCATATCGGCGCCGCGCGCCAGAACAAGGACGCCGGAAGTGTCGTAATCGAGGCGGTGGACGATCAGGGCGTCGGAAAATTCCTGCTGCACGCGGCGGATGAGGCAGTCCTGCTTGTCTTCGCCGCGCCCGGGTACCGACAGCAGGCGCGGCGGTTTGCTGACTGCGAGCAACGAACGGTCGGCGTAAAGGAGGGTAAAGCCCGAAGCGGGCGTGGCGTCGGCGGGGCAAATCGGCGGAGTGGGTAAGGGCGGCGTTGCTGGCATCGGCGGAGTGGTGGCGTTGACGTGTTGCGCGTATTGTCGCAAAGAAGCGCTGGAGAAAAAACCGTGCACTGCCCAAATGCCCCGCCAGAATTCAGATTTAGAATGCGGGCTTGGGAGCCAAATCGGACCCGGCGCCATTGACGAAATAGCTAAAAAAGGAAACCGCATGCTTTTTTTCAAGAACCTATTCAGCACCCAAAAGCGCAGCCAAAAAACCATTTTTGACTTCGATATCCGCAAAAACGGGATTTACATCAACGATGTCAAGTGTAAGTTCGATATAGAAAAACTGTGCGAAATCCTGGGCGAGCCGCGCATTATTGTTAATGATGCGGAGAACAGCCGCTATTTATGGGATGCAGCGGGAGTCGCCGCCTTTGTCAAAAATGAAAAACTCACCCAGATTGATTTGTTTATCGAAATTCCCCCGGATATTCGCTTTGAAATACCTGAAAACACATTTACCAGCCGGTTTATGCTCAATGGCGATGCGCCGCTCAAAGCGGTGAAAGAAAAAGATTTACGCAGTGCCTATATTTTTCTTGACGTAACTGTTGGCGGCTATGAGGTGAGTCTGAGGCTGAGCGAAGCCGTGCAGGCGCCAATTGCAAAAATGAGCTTTAACGAACGCTATGAAAAAAGCAAAACAGATGAAATTGCCAATATAGTGCGCGCGGCAAAAACGCCTGTTGACTGGGTAAGCATCACGCCTAAAAAGAAAAAGATTGAAAAAGAAATAAGCGCCAAGTATGCGCTTGTTAAACCCGAAGGTGAAACGCTTAAATTTACTAACTTTAATTTCAAACTCGCTATTCTCAATGATTTGATGTACGACCAGGAATTGCTGGAACCAAAATTTGACGTTTTTGAATTCTGCGAAGAACGCAAAATTGACCCTTACAAAAGAATCGGCGCTGTGCCGCAAGTAAAAAAATGGTTTAAGAACTATGAAATCCCCGCAGCTTTAGCCGATAAAGTCAGCGAACTCTATCTGGATGGCGGCAATGATATTTACCTGAATATCGCACCTAATTGGGACGGCGAAGACAGCCTGTTCGATATTAAAAATCTCGATGCCACCGAGCTGGCGCAATTTAAAAACCTCAAAAAAATTACTGCGGAAATGATAATTTCCAGAAAAGCCAGAAAGGTGCTGGAAGATTCTGGCGTGGAGATCGAAGATGAATAGCGAATGGCTTTTACCCGTGAACGCAATGCGGGCAGAGAGCATTTCAGAAGGGATGCTCTGAAGCCCGCGTAAACAGGGCATCTCCGAGGGGTGCCCTGAAACTCTTGCAAACAGGGAAGAAAACATAAAATGCCCTGAGGCGCCCTGTTTATAAGGATCTCCTGGCATCAAAAAACATAAACCGGAATATTGCGCCCGGCAGTCGTCTATCTGATTCTTTGTTGGCGTGAATGCCTGCCGCTCGGAAATCCTTTATCCGCGCCGGGTTTCGGCGCTGCGCGTCGTTCAGTGCCTGCAAAGCCCTTTGGACCGCAGCGGCGATTTTGTCGTCATCGCTTTGCGTGATTCACGCTGTTCCGGGTGGCTGGGGAGTATCAGCCACCTGGTTTCAGGCGCATTTCCTGGATGGGCAGGTGTGATGCCGCTCCTTATCCCATTCCTTGTTGGTGTACGTGATCACGCCTGCATCAGAAGTGCATGTTGAATCCGGCGTACGCCGTGCGTGGTGCGCCAACGCCAATCGTCGTCGAATTGATCGCGCCGGTGTAGTAGGTTTCGTCGAACAGATTGCGCACGTTGAGTGTGGCGTCGATGTTGGGCGTAACGGCGTAACGAAGGCCCAGATCGACCAGCGTGTAAGACGGCAGCGAGAAATTGTTTTCCGGCGTGATGAAACGGCGATCGACGTAGGTGACGCCCAGATTGGCCGACAGGCCGCGCAGCGTGCCGGAGAAGGCGTAATCAGCAAATAAACCCAGCGCGTGCTTGGGCACGTTGGCGATGGTGCGTCCGGCATAGCGGTTATCTTTGACGATCTGCGCCTTATGCATATAAGCATAATTGATCATGATGTTGAGATTGCGTATGGGTTTGGCGTCGAGCGTCATTTCGACGCCACTGCTGCGCTGAAGGCCTGACAGGCGCGAAAAAGCCGGATCATCCGGGTCGGTCATCTTGAGGTTGAAGCGTTCCAGGCGGAATGCCGCGAGAGAGAAGAACGCGCGTCCAGGCGAGAGGTCGAGTTTGACGCCGGCTTCGTATTGCTTGGATTTCTGCGGATCAAAAGCTTTTCCGGAGCGGTCGACGCCGTCTTGCGGGACAAAGCCGCGCGTAAAGCTGGCGTAGGGTGAAATCCAGTGCACAGGCCGCCAGACGAGGCCGATCTGCGGCGTCAGTCCGTCCGAGGTCTGGCGAATCTTGTCGTTGGCGCGAGGGTCTTTTTCACGCACGTGATCGTGGCGCAGGCCGGCGAGCAGCGTGAAGTGTTCGCCCAGGTTGACGATGTCCTGCACATAGAAACTGCGGCTGTTGAAATGGCTGGCATAGGGCGAATTGAGCGTTTGACGCCCGTTTCGCGGCCGTGAGGTCAAATAGTGCGGATGGTAGATGTTGATCGATGGGAAAGCGTAGCGGCGGTTCTCGCGATGATTGTCGAAATCTTCGAATTCCGCGCCGATGAGCAGACGATGCCGAGTCGGTCCGAGTGTGAATTTCCCGGTAGTTTCGAGCCGTCCCAGTTTGCCGCGCAGACGGGCTTGCCAGTCACCGATCTGACGGCGGAGTAGGCCGTTGGTGCCGACGATCTGATCGCTCGGCATGGCCCAGATATACGTCCGGTCTTCATCCTGGTGTGAATGCACAAGATCGGCGCGCACTTGCCAGTTGTCGTTGACTTCGTGGCGCAGTGACACTGAAGCATTGATGTCATCAAAATCATTGTAGGCAAACGGTTCGCCAAGAAAACGCGAGCGCGGCACTTCGGCGAAATTGATGTTGCCTTGCGCATCACGCGCCAACACCGTGCCCCGGTCGCCTGTACGGTGGTCGCGGAAGATGCTCGCGCGGGCAGTCAACAAAGTTTTCGGCGTAAGGTCAATGTCGATCTGCCCAGAAAAACCGGTAGATGTGCTCTTCGTCTGATCACGGAATTTCGTGCCATTCTCATGCATCGCCTGCAGGCGATAACGAATGCGCTCCGTGAGCGGACCCGTAATGTCGCCGATGATTTGCCGATAACCCTGTTCTCCGACGCGCATGTTGAGTTTCTGGCTGGCGATGGCTTCCGGCTTTTTGGTAACGATATTAACGACGCCACCCGGCTCCAGCGCGCCATAGAGGACGGAGGCCGGCCCGCGCAGGATTTCGATGCGCTCGATATCGTAGAGCGGCACTTGCCCGTATTTGCGGTAACGTAGGCCATCGCGGAAGTAGTTTTTGCCGGCGCTGAGCTGGAAACCGCGCGAGCTGAAGAATTCTCCGGCATTGCCGAAATTGTCGGTGCCGCCAACTGTGGCTGCGTAGCGCATGGCATCGGACAGGCGGGTTGCACCCGTTTCCTCGATAATATCGCCGGACACGGAAAGCACGGTGAATGGGGTTTCCATCGCTTCGGCCGGCAGACGAGTTGCGACATTCGACGACACCGTGTTGGCGCGTTCGATGACCGTGACCGTTCCAAGCGTGCGCGGTGCGTCTTCTTCGGCCGGGAGTGCGGATACACGCGTCGTTTCGTTGCCGAGTGCGGCGCTTGTGCCGCACATCGCCAGGGTAATACAGAGAATTTTCTTGTTGAACATGATGCCCTTCCTTTCCTTTCTTTATTGATGGTGAAAACTCATTGCCTTCGACTGGTAACTACCTTTTCAAGCTGGTACCGGCGCAAGGCCAGTGCACTCAGCAGGGCCAGAAACCAGGAACCCGCCGCGATGCCCGCGGCCTCACCGTTGCCGCGTTGCCAGTCGGACAAGAAGCCGCCTGCAGCTTGCGCCGAAGCGAACGGCAGCGCAGCAAGCGAGAGAGACAAGCCCAGTAGCATGGCCGGCCAAGCCGTCCGTATGGGGCAGGCGGCAAGTAGCCCGCCAATCATCAGCCAGGTGAAGATAAATGCGGAAAGTTGCCGGCTGAACCATGTTTCGTCCGGCAGACTGTGTGAGTGGGTGACAGGATGGTCTAAAGAGCGCAGGCGGAGAGGCGAAAGCGGAAAATCCTGCAAAAAGGCCAGCCAGTTCTCCGGTAGCGTAATTTGCGCGAGTGCGTTGAGCAGCGCAAACAACGCGAGTGTGAGCATCAAGCCGCCCATGATGGCGACGTTGCCGCGTTCGATGGCATTGCCGCGATCTGTTGCGGGAACAGGCCGATGCCGGGCTCCGCTTTGCGCTTTGGTACGCGCGGCCCAGATGGACAGGCCGGAGAAGAGGAGAAGGCAGGAGCCGATGCCGACGAAAAAATAAAACAGTTTGCTCCAGATCCCGCCGAAATAGCCGTAATGCAACGGGCGCATTGCCGCCAGAATACGTCGTACCCAGCCTTCGCGCGTACGGTCGATCGTTTGTCGTGGAACCGCAGATTCAGCATCGAGTACGACCATTGTCTGCCCGCGTTGTACCAAAGAAGATCCGGGCAAATCTCCTTGTACGCGCACTGTCGAGCCGGCAGCGCCAAATCCATCGAAACGAATGTGCGTTGGCGTGAATTCGGGTTGTGTTTCCCGTTGCGCCTCTTGCGCTGCCGTGAGCAGGCGCGCGATCGATGCCATTTCGGCAGTGGGCTTGGATTTTTCGCCTGTCATGGCTAAAGGATGCGGCCCCGGTGCGCGCAGCAGACTTTCCAATCCCAACCAGGCGCCAGTCAATGCCAACAAGAGGTGCATGAATAACAGCCATGTGCCGGTCAGCTTATGGATGTCCGACCATCGGCGGCGTCCTGCATGCAGCAATGGTTGAAGAAACAAGTCACGCCTGAGCCGTCGCCAATGCAGCGCCAGACCGCTCAGCAGACCCAGTGCCATCAGCAGACCCAATGCGCCGACGATCCAGCGTCCGGTACGACCCATCCATAGCCCGGCATGCAGGCGCTGGATGAAATCGGAAAGATCGGAAGGCAATGGCTCGATCAGGCGGCCGGTGGCAGGATTGAGCCAGGCGCGCGTTGCTTCGCCGGAGGGGCGACGAAACGCATAGGAATATAGATGTACCGAATAGGCGTCGACAGGAAACGCGAGCAGTGTTGGTTGCGTTTCTGGGTAGGTAGTGCGGAAGATAGAGAGCGCTTTGTCCGGGCCGTAATGATCGGCAGCCGGCGTCGAAATCAGCGTGGGATTGGCCCAGACTTTGAGCGGATGTTTGAATACGGCCAACGTGCCGGTCAGGCAAATGATGAACAGCAACCAGCCAAACAGCGCACCACACCAGCGGTGGATGAAATACAGCAGGGGTATCCAGCGAAATGAGTCCAGTGGCGTCGAGCGCATCGATATTTTTCCTCGTTGGCTTGCCTCCCCGCAAGCCAATAAACAAACATCGCATCGCTCTGCCGCACTGGACGACGGCGAGTTCGCGCGATTCCCAGGTTTATCTAGCGCGGTGGTTTGCTTTTTATACGCCAGAAAATTGGCCGGAATTCTCGTCGATTGTTGCGGCAATGTAAATAGAAATCGTCTCTGATCTGGTTTCATTCTCTTCCTGACCCTTGCCCGGGGTTTTGCCTGCGTTCATGTGAAATCAGGAGGATCAAGAGACCCGATACGGGCAAAATGCCAGTGAAACGGTGGCCAGATCAGGATAGAATCGTGTCCGCAGATTTGCCGGTCGTTGGCATGTCTGGGTTTGATTGGTAGATATTTCCAATTTTGAGCCATACTTTGCGCCGATGAATCGGGGGCGAGGTGGTGGAGTGCTGCGCATCACAGCAAGGGTCGATAGGGTATAAGAGGCATGAATAAAGCGTTTGTCCGGGAAAGCGAAGACGAAAGTGAGGACGAAACCGGCCTCGACCCCGCTCCCGGCTTGCCGCCGGGCACACGCAACTACATAACACCCGGCGGTTATGCGCGGATCAGGGATGAACTTGATCATTTGCTGCATACGGAGCGCCCGACCGTTGTCGAAACCGTGCAATGGGCGGCTTCCAACGGCGATCGGTCGGAAAACGGCGATTATCTGTACGGCAAGAAACGTCTGCGCGAAATCGATCGCCGCGTTCGTTTTTTGACCAAGCGGCTGGATCTGGCGGAAGTTGTCGATCCGGCGGCGCGCAAGGAAGGGACCGACCAGGTATTTTTTGGCGCGACGGTGACGATACGTGAAGTAGACGATGAGGCGGGCGAGACGCAGACCTACCAGATTGTCGGCGTCGATGAAACAGATTTTTCGCGCCACCGGATCAGCTGGATTTCACCGCTGGCGCGCGCGCTGCTCAAGGCGCGCGAGGGCGATACGGTGCGCTTCCAGAGTCCGCTTGGCTGGCGTGAGGTTGAAGTTGTCGAAATTGCCTACCGCGCCATCGAATCCTGAACCTTGCCGATGAACACTTTTTTCTCCCGGCTGTTGCCGGCGCAGCGCGGTATGTGCATGGTGCTCGGCATGGTCGTGCTGTTTACGCTGATGGATGTTCTCTCAAAATATCTGTCGCGTTTTTATCCCATCAATCTGATTCTCTGGGCACGGTTTTTCTTTCACTCTCTCCTGTTCATCGTTTTTCTCGGCCCGCGCATCGGCTTCTCGCTGATCCGCACCCGGCGGCTGCGCTGGCAGCTGCTGCGCGGTTTTACCCTGGCGGGCGCGTCCTATTGCTTTACGGCGGGACTCAAATATCTGCCACTGGCTGAGGCGACCTCGATCGCATACCTCAATCCGATTTTCATTGCATTGCTTGCGGTGCTTTTTCTAGGTGAGGAAATGCCGTTTGGCAGTTGGGTGGCGAGCTTTATTGCTTTTGCCGGCGTGCTGATCGTCGTTCGTCCCGGCAGCAGCCTGTTTACCTGGGCGGTGCTGCTGCCATTCGTGAATGCGGTTCTTTTTGCCTGCTATCAGGTGATGACCCGGCGTTTGGCAAACATCGAAAACCAGTATTGCCTGATTTTCTATCCCGGCCTGGTCGGCAGCGTCATCTACACCTTGCTCGTTCTACCGGAATGGGTAACACCGGGCCTGCTGCATTTCTGCATGCTGGTGCTCATCGGGCTGATCAGCGGTGCCAGCCATTTGGTCATGATTCGCGCACTCAAGCTGGCAACGGCGTCCTATCTGGCGCCATTCGGCTATACGCAGCTGGTTTGGGTATTGCTGGCCGGTTATCTGTTTTTCGACGATTTTCCGGATGCCTGGTCGCTGGCTGGCATTGCTCTGCTTATCGGCAGCAGCCTGTATTGCGCACGCAGTCCGCGGCAGCCGGGCGCGGCGGAAGAATAATCGAGTCGGGGAATGCTCTTTCTTTACAAGGCAAAGCGCGCTTTGCCGGAAAACTGGGTGCATCCGCGACTCTGCTTGAAAGCGCCGGATTTGCCCCCATTTGCAAACCGATCGCCATTTTTGGCGGCGCGCCCGTTTGATGTGCTTGTGCGATAGCGCCTCATCGCGGCGAGATCCGAACTACATTTAAATAAATCCTAATTAATGGAGTGACTGCATGAGCGAGAATAAGCAAACGCTTGGCTTCCAGGCTGAGGTCAAGCAACTGCTCAACCTGATGATCCATTCGCTGTACAGCAACAAGGAAATTTTCCTGCGCGAACTGATTTCCAACGCTTCCGACGCCTGCGACAAACTGCGTTTTGCGGCGTTGAACGAACCGGCGCTGCTGGGCGATGATCCCGATCTGAAAATCCACGTATCCTTCGACAAGGCGGCGCGTACGATTACTGTCTCGGATAACGGGATCGGACTCTCGCGCGAGGAAGCCGTCGAACATCTGGGCACCATCGCCAAATCCGGCACGCGCGAATTTTTCGCAGCGCTGACGGGCGATCAGACCAAAGATGCGCACCTGATTGGCCAGTTCGGCGTCGGCTTTTATTCCTCCTACATCGTTGCCGACAAAGTAACGGTCGTTTCTCTCCGTGCCGGGCTGCCGGCTGATCAGGCAGTCAAATGGGAGTCGTCGGGGGAGGGTGAATTTTCGGTCGAGACGGTCAAAAAGACTGGGCGCGGCACCGACGTGACGCTGCACCTGCGCGAGGGTGAGGATGAACTGCTCTCCAGCTGGAAACTGCGCCAGATCATTCGCAAGTATTCCGATCACATCACGCTGCCGATCCTGATGAAGCAGGAAAAGTGGGATGAGGAGAAAAAGGAACAAGTCGAGACCGGCGAAGAAGAGACGGTCAATCAGGCTTCTGCGCTCTGGGCGCGGCCCCGCTCGGAAATCAGCGATGAGCAGTACCAGGCGTTTTACAAGCACATCGCACATGATTTTGAAGATCCCTTGGCCTACGTACACGCCAGGGTTGAGGGGCGGCAGGAATACACGCAGCTGCTTTATATTCCGCAACACGCGCCCTTTGACCTGTGGGACCGCAACGCGCGCCACGGCATCCAGCTGTACGTGCGCCGCGTGTTCATCATGGATGATGCCGAAAAACTGATGCCGCTGTATCTGCGCTTCGTGCGCGGCGTCGTCGATACGAACGATTTGCCGCTCAACGTCTCGCGCGAAATTTTGCAGGAATCGAAGGACATCGAAGCGATTCGCGGCGGCTGCGTCAAGAAAGTGCTGGGCCTGCTTGAAGGATTGGCCAACAGTGAAGAGGCGGCCGAAAAGGAAAAATATGCCCGCTTCTGGCAGGAGTTCGGCCGTGTCTTCAAAGAAGGCGTCGGCGAGGATTTTGCTAACAAGGAACGCATCGCCAAACTGTTGCGCTTTGCTTCGACGCATACCGATACGCCGGAAGAAAACGTCTCGCTTGCCGACTACGTTGGCCGCATGAAAGATGGGCAGGAGAAGATTTATTACGTGACCGCCGAGACGTTTACCGCGGCCAGAAACAGCCCGCATCTGGAAATTTTCCGCAAGAAGGGCATCGAGGTGTTGCTGCTCTCCGACCGCGTCGATGAATGGGTTGTCGGCTATCTGACCGAATTTGACGGCAAGACCTTGCAATCGGTCGCCAAAGGCGGCCTTGATCTGGGCGGACTGGAAGATGCGGCGGAAAAACAGGAGGCCGAGCAAGCTGCCGGCGAATACAAGGCGCTGACTGAAAAAATCAAGGCGGTGTTGGGCGAAAAGGTTAAAGATGTGCGCGTGACCCATCGCCTGACCGATTCGCCTGCCTGTATTGTTGCCGACGAGCACGATATGGGCGGCAATCTGGCGCGCATCCTTAAGGCTGCTGGTCAAAAAGCACCGGAGATGAAGCCGATTCTTGAAATTAACCCAAAACATCCGGCGGTGCTGCGGCTGAAGTACGAAGGCGAGGGCGCGGATTCCCATTTCGATGACTGGGCCAATCTGCTGCTTGAACAGGCGACGCTGGCTGAAGGCGGCACGCTCGATGATCCGGCCGGTTTCGTCAAGCGCATCAATGAACTGATGCTGGCGCTATCGGGGAAATCGAACTAAATCGGGGATCAAAAAGACGCGTCGCCGGCAGACGCCCTCTGATACGAAACGGGCAAAATAAAAATGCCTCTCCGTCAGCAGGAGAGGCGTTTTTTTGTGCACTTTTTATGCGCGTTTAAGCGGCTGCTTTTAACAGCGCTCTGGTTCTCTCTGGTTACTTCTTCGCCTTTTTCTTCAAATAGCGATTGACGCAACTTTTGCGCTTGTGCTGTGGCTGCGCCTTGCAGGCGGCGCGTGCTTCGCGACGCGCTACGCGGCGGAAATGGCGCTCCTCGCATTGCTTGATGTTCTTGGCTTTGCGGCATTGAGGAACAGCGTGTGTTTTTTCGGCGCTGGGCAGCAACGTAGGCTGCGCTGTGTGCGGCGGCGGTGGGGGGGCGATTTCCGCGCCCAGCAGCGGTGCGCCCGGCACGCCCGCTGGGCCTTGCTGCGCTATGGCCGGCAACGCCAGGAATAGCGCCGAACTCAGGGCAAGAAGGGATAACCGCCTGGGTTTCATCGGATTTTCCTTTCAGAAGGTTTCAGAAGGTGGAAAAAGCATGCAAGAGCGTATGAAGGGTACGCGCGAATGCCCATCAATACATGGGTAAATTTTAATACCTTCATTTTCGATGTTCCACGCAATTTAACCAAATGAAACAGTTTTCTGCGCCCGTGTTGCGCCGGTTTTCGCAAGGCGCGCGGCCCTCATACGATGCCTTGCAATGTGCCGTTGGCATTGAGCCATCCGCGTCTTGTCGGGTATAGTGCCGCAGGTTGCAAGCCGGAAAACCATGATGAATGCACAACGCCATACAAGCCATAAAAAGACCGATCACACCGGGCCGGATCATCGCCTGACAGTGGCTGAAATTCTCGGCTTCCTGGTCAGCGACGGCTTGGTCGACCCGGAAGAAGCCAACGCCCTGCTGGCCGAAAGCCGCCTGAAACGCTTAACGGAACACCCGCTGGTCATCATCGCCGATCAGAAATGGAAGTCGCTGCGCGCGCCGCATGTACCGCTGACGCTCGAGGCGCTTGGCGAATGGTTTGCCGGACGTCTCGGTATGGAATATTTCCACATCGATCCGCTGAAGATCGATTTCACCGCCGTGACCGACGTGATGTCCAGCGCTTACGCGACGCGCTTTGGCATTCTGCCGGTGAAGGTGACGACGAGCGAGATCGTTGTGGCAACCATCGAACCCTTCCTGCGCGAGTGGGAAAAGGAAATCGAGTCGATCAGTAAAAAAAGCATTCGCCGCGTTTTTTCCAGTCCGCCGGACGTAGCGCGCTACCTCGTCGAGTTTTACAATCTCGCGCGCTCGGTCAAAAAGGCGGCCCAGCTTAAAGCGCAGGCGGGCGGGCCGAATACCGCGCTTTCCTCTTTCGAGCAGCTGGTGCAACTTGGCCAGGCCAACCGGCAATTCGACGCCAACGACCAGCACATCGTCAACATCGTCGACTGGCTGTGGCAGTACGCTTTTGAACAGCGCGCCAGCGATATTCACATCGAACCGCGACGCGAACTGGGCATCGTCCGCTTCCGCATCGACGGCGTCCTGCACCAGGTCTATCAGATTCCGATGAGTGTGATGACGGCCATGACCAGCCGTATCAAGATTCTCGGCCGCATGGATCTCGTCGAAAAACGGCGGCCGCAAGACGGGCGCATCAAGACGCGCACCGCCGCCGGACAGGAGGCCGAACTGCGTCTCTCGACGCTGCCCACGGCCTTCGGCGAAAAACTGGTCATGCGGATTTTCGACCCGGAAGTGCTCGTGCGCAATTTCAGCGAACTCGGCTTTAGCGACGACGACCGCGCCAAATGGCGCACGATGACGGAAAGTCCGCACGGCATCATCTTTGTCACCGGGCCGACCGGCTCGGGCAAAACCACGACGCTCTATTCCACGCTCAAGCAGCTTGCCACGCCTGCCGTCAATGTCTGCACCATTGAAGACCCCATCGAAATGGTCGAAGCGTCCTTCAACCAGATGCAGGTGCAGCCGGTGATCGACCTGGGGTTTGCCGAAGGCGTGCGCGCGCTGATGCGGCAGGACCCGGACATCATCATGGTCGGCGAGGTGCGCGACCTGGAAACCGCTGAAGTCACCATTCAGGCCGCGCTGACCGGGCATCTGGTGCTCTCCACGCTGCATACCAACGATGCGCCGGCGGCCATCACCCGCATGCTCGACCTGGGCGTGCCGCCCTACCTGCTCGGCACCACGGTGATCGGCGTCATGGCGCAGCGGCTGGTGCGCGTGCTCTGCCCGAACTGCAAACAGGCGCATCCCGCCACGCCTGAGGATGAAGCCCTCTGGGATCGCCTCGTCGCCCCGTGGAAAGCCAATCGCCCAGCGCAGTTCTATTCGCCGGTCGGTTGCCTCGACTGCCGCATGACCGGCTATCGCGGCCGCATCGGGTTATACGAAATCCTCACGCTTTCGCCGGACATCAAGCAGGCCATTGCCGACAATGCCGAAGTCGCCAAAATCCGTGACCTCGCTTATCGGGAAGGGATGAAGCCGCTGCGTATCTCGGGCGCCATGAAAGTCGCCGCCGGCGTGACGACGCTGGCCGAAGTCTTCAACGTCGCCCCGCCGTCCGAGCGAAACTGAGCTGAGCGCAGCGGTATCGTGCTGGAAGATACGGCGTAAGGGACGAGCTGGCGGCGCGCCTAGCAGATTTCTATCGCAACTTCCTTTGCAAAAAACTGCGTTGGCATCGCCTTGCCTTTTATAGCCTCTTCCTTTACCAAACTACGGCGTTGCGGTGTTGGCCTTGCCCTGCCGTATTGCTCAACCTGCTTCTGCCGCGCTCGCCGGAAGAAGCGCCCCGCACACCCGCGCAAACAGATCATAAAACATAAATCGCTCTGAAGCCCTTTAAACACAAGGGCTTCCGAGCATCAAAAAATATAACGACCGTTTCGCTCGCCTTTTTAAAGGGGGAGCTGCTTCAAAGGGCTGAGGGGCTAACAGCCTATTTTTCACATGGCAACGTCGAGTCATAGCGGCTTCCTTTGCCAAAATACGGCGTTACTGTGTTGACCTGTCTTTGCCGTACTGAATGGTCTGTCTGCGGCTCGCCGCCTTGTCTTTTGGCAAAGTCGAGCCGCTCTTTAAGCGTGCGAAACCCCTCTGAAATCCGTAAAAATAGGGCAGAAAACATAAAATGCCCGGAGGTCCGCGTAAATAAAGGGGTTCAGGGCATCAAAAAACATAAACCGGAACACTGTGCCCAACCAACCCTCTGAAACCATTTTATCCACGGATATCTCCCCGACAGGGGAAGAATTGGAAAAATGCGGGTGCGGAAGCGCAGATGCATCCCCAAAAATAGGTGGCCTGAAGCCCGTATATTTAGGGCGTTTCAGAGGGGGTGCCCGTAAACCCCTTGTAAATAGGGTATCTCCGAACGCCCTACCCGCAAACGCCCTATTTATAAGGGTTCCAGAGGTGCCTGTCCGGAAACGCCCTATCCACGCGGGGTTCCGGGCATGTTCCTTTGCGCATACGGTAACAATGGAGAATCCTAAAACCCCTTAGGCGCAGCCGCAGGCGCGGGGTAGCTTGGCGGAAGCAAGGGCTTGATTGTTTGAGCGCAGCGAGTTATCAAGCCCGCCGCCAAGCAGCCCGCGGCAAGGAGTTTTCTGCGCCTCGGGGTCGCCTTTCTTTGCTGACTTTCTTTGGCGAGGCAAAGAAAGTTAGCGGGGCGCGCTGCCGCTCAGCGCAACGGCATCAGGTGAAGCCTCGCGGGCGAAGCCAGCGCCTACAGTCAAACAATCCTTTTCAATCCTTGTTTTTAGGTTTTTCCGGGCACCTACCCGCTAGCCCGCGTATTTAGGGCTTCTCCAAGGAGGATGCTCTGAAGCCCTTATAAATAGGGCGTTTCAAAGGTGTCTATCCGGAGACGCCCTATCCACAACGGTTTCAGTGCCTCTCCCCGACAGGTGGGGAATTGGAAAAAAGCTGGAGTGGAAGCGCAGGCGCATCTCCAAAAAGAGGTGGCCTGAAGCCCGCGTATTTAGGGCGTTTCCGGGAATCCTACCCGCAAATGCCCTATTTATAAGGGCTCCAGAGGTGCATGCCCAAAAACGTCCAATCCACGCGCGTTTCAGAAGGGGCGGGCGGGTGTCGGGCGCGAAGCGCCTAATTTGCACGTTTCAGGCTTCTGGCGGCCGCGCCGGAAAACGCATGCTCACCGCCAGCCCGCCGGAGGCCGCTTCGCCAAGCGAAACTGTGCCGCCGCAGCCTTCGACAATGCGGCGGACAATCGCCAGCCCCAGTCCGCAGCTGCCGCGCGTGGCGCGCGCCGGGTCAATCTGGGCGAAAGCCTCGAAGGCGCGCCAGCGCTGCTCAGGGAGAATGCCGCAGCCATGATCGCTGATGCACAGTGTCACCGTTTCAGGCGCTTCAACTGTTTCCGCCGCCGGCATCGCTTTGCCTTTCCTGCGCTCCGCCATGCCTGCGGCTTCTGCCGTCAGCGTCACTTCAACCGGCGGTTCTCCGTATTGCAGGGCGTTGTCGATCAGATTGTCGAGCAGACGATGCAGACTGCCGTGGTTGATCGCTACGGCGCAGGATACGGCGGCCGCATCCACCTTCATCGTTACCGGACGCCCAAGTTCGCGCTGCCGCGCCACTTCATCGCTGACGGCGTCAGCCAGAACGAGCGGCGCACAATTTTTTTCTGCTGAAACCGCTGTATTCCCGTTTCCGTTGTGGGGTGGGGCGCTGCGTAGAAAAGACAGGCATTGGCCGACGATCCGGTCCATGTCCTCAATGTCGCGCTCCAGACCGGCACGTTCGCCGTCTCCCTCAAGCAGGGCGGCGCGCACGCGCATTCTCGCCAGCGGTGCGCGCAAATCGTGCGTCAGGCTGGCCAGCATTTCGCGCTGTTCGGCCTCGGCCTGCGTCAGTTGCGCCTGCATGGCGTTGTGATGCTCGGCCAGATGGCGCACTTCCCGCGGCCCCTGGGGGATGACCGTATGCGCCCGGCCATCGCCTGCCGCCGTGACCGCCGCATCGAGCCGGCGCAGCGGGCCGACAATGCCGCGCACAAACAGTCCGGCGATGAGCGATAGGGCAGATAACGCCACGCCCAGTTTCAGCCACAGGTCGGGTGGCATGCCGCGTGGCCGAAAGCGCGGCGGCGGCAGGATCAGCCACCAGCGCTCGCCGCCGGCCGCAAAACCGATCCACAGGTTGCCGCGCGCCTGCCCGGCCTGGCGCAGTTCGATAGGTTCGCCGAGAATCTGCCCGACGCGCTCGCCCAGCCCCTGCGCAAAGCCGAAAGCCGGTCTATTGGGCGGCACTTCCGTCCCATCGGGGCGCAACTGCAGCCATTGTTCACCAGGGGCGGCTGCCTCCAGGCGCTGCCGTGCGCGCACGTCCAGCCCCGGCAGCAGCGATTGCAACAAACGCACCTGACCGGCAACATTGCGCGCCGTCTGGTGACCGTGCGATTTTCGCCCCTGCTGAAAAAATAGCGAGAAGGTCGCAATCTCGGCGACGGCGACGACCGCTAGCACCAGTAATAGCGTGCGTCCCGCCAGCGAATCGAAGAATTGTCGTAATCCGTTCATGTGGCGGCCTCCGGCGCAGCGCCGTTTTCCACGCCGTCTTTGCCTTCGCCACGATTACCACGATCGCCGGCATCGCTGCCATCGCTGCAGTCGGGCATAAAGACATAACCGACGCCCCATACCGTCTGCAGGTAGCGCGGTTGTGTCGGGTCGGTTTCGATCAGGCGGCGCAGGCGATGGATCTGCACATCGATGGCGCGGTCGAACGAGGCGCTTTCCTCACCGCGCGTCATCTCCAGCAGGCGCTCACGCTTCATCGGGCAACCGGCGCGGCCGATGAGGACGTTGAGCAGGGCGAATTCGCCGCTGGTCAGCGCAACGGTCTTGCCCGCGCGTGACAGGCAACGCGCGGCGCGGTCGAATTCCCACCCGCCGAAGCGGAAAACGCCTGTTGCTTCGACGGGCGCTGCGGCTGGCCGGCTGCCGCGCCGTAGCACGGCCTCGATGCGCGCGACCAGTTCGCGCGGGTCAAACGGTTTGCCGAGGTAATCGTCAGCGCCGATTTCCAGCCCCAACACCCGGTCAACCGGTTCGGCGCGTGCTGTCAGCATGATGATGGGGGTCGCTTCCCCCTGCTGGCGCAGGCGGCGGCAAGCGGCCAGGCCGTCTTCACCAGGCAGCATCAGGTCGAGAACGATCAGGTGCGGCTGGTAGCGCGCCAGAAACGCGTCGAGCTGCTGCGTATTCGGTAACAGCAGGGTGTCGTAGCCATGCCGGCCGAGGAAAGTTGCCAGCAGCCGGCGCAGTTCGGGATCATCGTCGATGAGCAGGATTTTTTTCATACCTTGAATTGATGGCGCGGCACGCGGACGTGAGCAAGAAAAACATGGAAAACCCCGGAATGCGGCATGAGCCATAGGGCGTGTCCGGCATTGTATGACGCGGCGGAGTTTGCCAAAGGCATCCGAAACAATTTGAAACGTTCGCGCCCGGCCATGAAATCATTTGCAATGCCATTGTCCAGATAATGCCCTTGTCCCCGGCAACGGAATTTGCATATGCCGGCCAATCAACCTAAGGAGCCGAAAACGTATGAATACGAGACCTCGCAAACCTGGCTTTTCTGCCAAAACGCCGCAGCGGCTCGCTGCCCTGGCGCTTTCTCTCGGACTATCCACCGCTGTTTTTGCCGGCCCGCCCTGCGGTCAAGGCGAAGCCCGCTGTGACGGCGGTCCGGGCTTCCACCATCGCCACGACGGCCCGCGCCATCATGGCATGGGAGCGGGATTGAACTTCGGCTTCAGCCCGCGCCTGCATGACGAACTGAAGCTCGACGCCAAACAGGAGGCGCTCTGGCAGGAGGCCCTGAAATTTTCCAGAGAGAGCTTCGATGGCGGCCGCGAACGCTTCCGCAAGCATCATGAGGAAATTGCCGCAATGCTCAATCAGCCGGATGCCGACCTGCGCGTGATTGCCAAACGCATGGATGATCTGCGTGCAGAAGGGCGGAAACAGCACGAGGTTGTGCGCGAACGCTGGCTGTCGGTGTATGACGCGCTCAGTCCCGGTCAGAAAGAAAAAGTCCGACTCTTCCTCAAGGAACGCAGCGACCGACATGGCTCGGATTGCGATCGACCCGGCCGCCGTGACGGCGGCAAACCGGGCGGCAAAAACGGGCAACCGCCGCAGAAGCCGGCCGAAAATACGCCGCCTGCGCCGCGCTGATTTGTGCCGAACCGGAACATTCCTGAATACGCCTGAGTGACCCGCCCGGTTTTTCCCCGCAGACGTGGTGGAAGAATCGGGCGGGCGGCGTGATGTACAGGCGAAGCGCAAAATCCGGCCCGATTTATCGGCTTGACCGCCCAGCCAATGAAACCGGATATAAGCCGGATATAAACCGGATATCCGGTGCGCCGCTGCGGGGAATGCATCCTTTTCACTCGCTTGCCGAAAGCGGCGTCAGGCCGTATTGGCCGTTATGAAGACGATCAAGGGCGGCGCACAGTCAGACACAAAGCGGGCGCTTGGCTATAATCGGCGCTGTCTTTCAACCTGATCGAATCGTTCCCATGCGCATGCTTCGCCTATTTTTCTGCCTACTGTTTTTCCCCCTTCTTGCCGCCGCCCAGCAAGCGCCCGTCCCGCCGACGCTGGATGCCAAGGCCTGGCTGCTCGTCGAATATGCTTCCGGCCAAACGCTGGCCGCGCAAAATCCGGACGAGCGGCTGGAACCCGCTTCGCTGACCAAGCTGATGACGGCCTATCTGGTCTTTGCCGCGATCCGGCAAGGGTCGCTCAAACTCGACCAAAGCATCATGGTGTCTGAAAAAGCCTGGCGATCACAAGGCTCGCGCATGTTCCTCCGGGTCAATACGCAGGTTCCGGTGGAAGACCTGATCAAAGGCATGATCGTCCAGTCCGGCAATGACGCTTCCGTGGCGCTGGCCGAAGCCGTGGCCGGCAGCGAGGAAAATTTTGCCCAGAAGATGAATGAGGAAGCCAAGCGCCTCGGCATGACCGGCAGCAGTTTCCGCAACGCCGCCGGCATGCCCGATCCGCAGCATTACACGACGGCCAGTGATCTTGCCCGGTTGACGATGGCGCTGCTGCGCGACTTCCCCGAAGAATACGCCAAGTATTACTCGCTCAAGGAATTCCACTACAACAAGATCACCCAACCCAACCGCAACCGCCTGCTCTGGCTTGACCCCAGCGTCGACGGCGTCAAGACCGGCCATACCGACGCTGCCGGTTATTGTCTGATTTCCTCGGCCAAGCGCGATTCCCGCCGTCTGATCGCCATCGTGCTCGGCACGGCATCGGAAAAAGTGCGCGAGCGCGAATCGCTCAAGCTGCTCAATTTCGGCTTCCAGGCTTACGAAGTGGTGAAGTTGCAGGCCAAGGGCGAGCCGCTGGCGACGCCGCGCCTCTGGAAAGGCGCGCAGAACAGCGTCAAGGCCGGCTTTGCCGATGAATTCGTCGTCGCCGTTCCGCGCGGGCTGGCGCAGAAGCTGACCTCCGAGTTTGTGCCGCAAAAACCGCTGGTCGCTCCCGTCACGCAAGGACAAACCGTCGGCGTGCTCAAAGTCAGCCTCGATGGCAAACCTTACGGTGAATATGCGGTCGCCGCGCAGGAATCCGTCGAGCCGGCCGGTTTCTTCGGCCGCCTGATCGATGCCATTCTGCTCTGGTTCCAGTGAAATGCCGCCACTCGGACGGGCGGCGCCGGAAGCGCCGTGCTATCTGAACGGTGAGTACCTGCCGCTTTCACAGGCACGTATCTCGCCGCTGGATCGCGGGTTTCTTTACGCCGATGGCGTGTATGAACTCATTCCGGTTTTTGCGCGCCGCCCATTCCGGCTCGACGCGCACCTTGATCGCCTGCAGCGTTCGCTCGACGGCATCCGCCTGCCCAACCCGCATCCCCGCGCGGCATGGGTGGAAATCATCCGCTCTCTAGTCGATACCGCCCCCTGGGACAACCAGTCGCTTTATCTCCAGATTACGCGCGGCGCGGGCACATGCCGCGACATGCCGTTTCCGGAAGCATCATCGCCTACGGTGTTTCTCTTTGCCGCGCCGCTGGCCGAGCCGAGTGCGCGGCAGCGCGAAGCCGGCCTCAAGGCGATGACCGTTGCCGATATTCGCTGGGGACGCTGCGACCTGAAAACGCTTGCCCTGTTGCCCAATGTGCTGGCACGCCAGGCCGCCACCGAGGCCGGGTGCGACGAGGCCATCCTGCTTCGCGACGGTTATCTGAGCGAAGGGGCTTCTTCAAATATTTTTATCGTCCAGAATGGCATCATTCTGGCGCCGCCCAAGGATCACCACATGCTGCCCGGCACCACCTACGATGTCGTGCTCGAACTTGCCGCACAGCATGGCGTGCCCCACCAAATCCGCGCCATCAGCGAAGCCGAAATGCGCACGGCCGATGAACTCTGGCGCACTTCGTCCAGCAAAGGCGTGCTGGCCATTACGACGCTCGACGGGCATCCGGTCGGTCGGGGCGAGAATGCCGGCAAGCCAGGGCCGCTGATGCGCCGGATGCACGCTTGGTACGATGATTTTCTGAACGACGAGATTCGTCGGAATCCATTGCCCTGAATAGTGTTTCCGTCCCCTCATGACCATGACGACCGATACGACGACCCCTGCGAACCCTGCGAATCCTGCGAAGCCCGACCAGGCGCCGGCAGATACCCTGCTCGAATTTCCTTGCGCTTTTCCGCTCAAGATCATGGGACGTGCCGACGACGCACTGGCGCCCGCCGTGCTGGAGATCGTGCGGCGCCATGCGCCGGATTTCGACGGGAAAACGATGGTGACGCGCGCCTCTTCCGCAGGGAACTATCTCAGCCTGACCTGTACGATCAACGCCACGTCAAAGGCGCAGCTCGACGCGCTGTACCGCGAGCTGTCCGGCCACCCGCTGATCAAGGTCGTTCTGTAGGCGAACGTCGTTTCCGCCGGCGATCCACTATGTTCGCCATGTCCGCCACTTCTGCCACTCCTACCACTCCCGCCATGTCTGCCGCTCCGCTGACCTGCCTGCCCATCAGGGTGCGCAGGCTGGGGCGCGTCGAATACCGGGACGCCTGGCAGTCGATGATCGACTTCACCGCCGCCCGTGTGCCGCAAACCCCCGATGAACTCTGGCTCTGCGAGCATCCGCCGGTCTATACCCTGGGGCGTGCGGGCAAACCCGAACACCGGCTGTTTGATAACGGCATCGAAATGATTCGTGCCGATCGCGGCGGCCAGATTACCTATCACGGTCCCGGTCAGGCCGTTATTTATCTGCTCATCGACCTGAACCGGCGCGGTCTGGGCGTCCGCGATTTCGTCAGTCGTATCGAGCAGGCGATGATCGACCTGCTGGGTGAATACGGTATCCATGCCGGACGGCGGCAGGGTGCGCCCGGCGTTTATCTCAATACGGAAAACGGGCCGGAGAAGATCGCTTCGCTCGGCCTGCGCATCCGGCACGGTTGCAGCTATCATGGTCTGAGCCTCAATGTGGATATGGATCTGACGCCCTTTACGGCCATTAATCCCTGTGGTTATGAAGGGCTGAAAGTGACCCGAATTGCGGATCATGCCGATCCTTGTCCTACATGGAGCGAAGCCGCCGAGCGGCTCGCCGCGCACTTGCAGTGCGAACTGATGGCTGAACAGACTGTCTGAAGGTCAGGCTTCACGATCGAACTCCGCCAAAAACGAAATGTGAAATGTCCGAAAATCCGTACCGTCAAATATCTCCAGCGCTGTAGCACACTGCCAATGTCGACGGATACATCTTCGCCACACAGACAGAAACCACAACAGATCTACATCACGATGATTGCGCAAACCGCAACCGAACGAGACCGCCGAAATGCACGAGAAAGTGCATGGGCAAGCGCACGAGAAAGTGCACGAAATAAGGGCGCGGCGCCCCACATTACGCCGGCTTTAGTTCAAGTCGTATTGTACGAACCGCGAACATGGCAAAAGCGGCAAAACCCCCAGGAAGCGGCATGAACGAAAACATTCTCCCTGCGCCCGTCAAAGAGCGGCGTGAGCAAAAGCTGGCGCGCATTCCGGTCAAAGTGGTGCGCACCGGCGAGCCGCTACGCAAACCGGCCTGGATTCGCACCAAGGCCGGCAACGATGCCGGCCGCTTCGGCGAAATCAAGCGGATGCTGCGTGAGCAGAACCTGCATACCGTCTGTGAAGAAGCCGCCTGTCCGAATATCGGAGAATGTTTTGGGCGTGGCACGGCGTCCTTCATGATTCTCGGCGACATCTGCACGCGTCGCTGCCCGTTCTGCGATGTCGGCCACGGTCGGCCGCTGCCGCCCGATCCGCAGGAACCGGCCAGCCTGGCGCGCAGCGTGGCGCATCTGCGACTGCGTTACGTCGTCATCACCAGCGTTGACCGCGACGATCTGCGCGACGGCGGCGCCGGCCATTTTGCCGATGTGGTCGCTGCCGTGCGCGGCGCATCGCCGGAGACGCTGGTCGAAACGCTGGTGCCCGATTTTCGTGGGCGGCTGGATACGGCACTTGAGGCGTTAAGCCGCAGTCTGCCCGATGTCCTCAACCACAATCTCGAAACCGTGCCGCGCTTGTACCGCCAGGCGCGCCCCGGCGCCGACTATGCGCATTCGCTGCGGCTGCTTCAGGCATTCAAGGCGCGCTACCCACAGGTCACTACCAAGTCTGGGCTGATGGTCGGGTTGGGCGAGACCGACGAAGAAATCCTCGAAGTGATGCGCGATTTGCGGGCGCATGATGTTGAGATGCTGACGATCGGCCAATACCTGGCGCCTTCGCCGCACCATTTGCCAGTGCTGCGTTATGTGAGGCCGGAAACCTTTGCCATGTACGAAGCGGAGGCTATGAAAATGGGCTTTTCCGGCGCCGCCTGCGCACCGCTCGTGCGCTCCAGCTACTGGGCGGACAAACAGGCGCATCAGGCGGGCGTGGCCGAATCGGCGTAAGTTCTGCTCCGGGCCACCGCGTGGCCGCCGGTTTTCGTTGCGGGGTTTCTTTGCGCCGCTGATCAGGCTACTGGCGGAGTCCGTGTGGATAGGGCATCTCAGAGCGCCTGCCCGGAAATGCCCTGTTTACAAGGGCTTCAGGGCATACTCATCGGAGATGCCCTAAATACGCGGGCTGGTGGGGCTGGGTTATTGGGCCTGCCGGGCTTTTTCGACTTCCTTGTAGAAGCGCTTGACATAGTCGCTGCCGATACTCGATGAGAATTTTTCGATGACCGGCTTGACCGCCTGCCGCATTTTTTCCAGTTCCTGCGGCCCCAGTTCGGTAACGGTCATCCCCTTGGCCTGCAACTGGCTGACGGCATCTTTGGTTTGCCGGATTTCTTCGGCGCGCTGAAAGTCGCGTGCGCTGATCGCGGCTTTGCGGATGGCGGCCTGCTGATCGGCGGTCAAGGTGGAAAACCATTTCTTGGAGACGACGAGCGAGACAGGTGTGTAGACGTGGTGCGAAATGGCGAGGTATTTCTGCACTTCAAAGATGCGGTTCTGGAGCATATCGACAGGCGGATGCTCCAGTCCGTCGATGGCATGGATTTCCAACGCAGTGAATACTTCGGCATAAGCCATCGGCGTGGCGTTAACCCCCATGGCTTTAAAGCTTTCGATCGCAACGGGGCTTTGCATGACGCGGATTTTTAGCCCTTTGAGATCTTCAAATTTTGTGATCGGGCGTTTGCTGTTGGCGATATTGCGAAAGGCGCCGCCTGCCCAGCTCAGACCGATCAGCCCGGTATCGGCCAGGCTGTCAAGCAGTTTTTGGCCGACGGGGCCGTCGAGCACTTTGGCGACTTCGGCGTCAGTCGAGAAGAGGAAAGGGAAATCAAAAATTTGCAGTTCCTTTTTGCGCACGGAGAAGGGTGCGAGCGAACCGAGGTAGAACTCCTGTACGCCGCTTTGCACGGATTGCAGCATCTTTTCTTCGGAGCCGAGCGAGGAGTTGGCGAAAACTTTGATTTTGACCTGGCCGTTCGTCGCTTTTGCGACGTCGGCGGCAAAGCGTGCCATTGCCAGTCCGCGCGGATGCTGTTCGGTGAAGCCGTGCCCGAGGCGTGCTTCGGCGGCAAAAACCGACCACGGTGCAAACAGGCAAAGACCGCCAAGCAGGGCGGTGAGCAGTGTTTTACGTTGCGGAGCGAAAGAATGCGCTTTCATGGTGTCTCCTTGATGGCGGATCGGGTGGATAAAGCGGATTCGGAAAATTCTGCCGGATTTCTGCCGGACAGAAATGAAGTCCAGCATTGATGGTGTTGGGTTTGCCCGTGTTGCATAGCATTATAGTAAGCGGCAACGATATAATCGTTGCATGGTTTCCGTCACCCATTCCGTTGCCGCGCAGAGCGATTTTGAGCATTCGTTGCAAACCCTGAGCGATGGTTTGCCGGATGAGGATGCCGCGAGAGTGCGTGCGGCAGCCGAGTTTGCCCGCTCGATTTACCAGGAACAGACGCTCGGCAGCGGCGAAGGCGCCTGGCGCCATGCGCTGGGGATGGCGTTGATTCTGGTCGGCCTGCGGCTCGATGCCGATACGCGCATCGCCGCGTTGCTGTTTGCCGTGCCGGCGTACCAGGCGCAGGGGTTGGAGGAGGTCGGTGAGCGTTTCGGCGCAGCCGTCGCCCAGCTCGTCGGCGGCATTTCCCAGCTACATCGCTTGCGGCCGATTACCCATGGATTCGTTGCGCATTCGCAGGAAGACGGCGCGCAGAATACGGCTGAACTGAAGGCGCAGGTCGAGGTATTGCGCAAGATGCTGCTGGCGATGGTCGAGGATATCCGCGTTGTTCTGCTGCGGCTGGCTTCTCGCACGCAGACGCTGCGGTACTATGCGGCCGCGGCGGATCCTTTGCGCGTGCAGGTAGCGCGCGAGACGTTGGCGCTCTATTCGCCGCTGGCCAATCGTCTCGGGGTCTGGGAGCTGAAATGGGAACTGGAGGATTTGTCCTTCCGCTTCCTGCATCCCGATATCTATAAAAAAATTGCCAAGCAGCTCGATGAGAAGCGTGCCGAGCGTGAGCAGTTCATTGTCGATGCCATTGCGCGCCTGCGGCATGAGCTGGCGGCGATGGGCGTCGAGGATGTCGAGGTATACGGCCGCCCGAAGCATATTTACAGCATCTGGAACAAAATGCGGAAAAAGAGCCTCGATTTTTCCGAGGTGTACGACGTGCGCGCGCTGCGTGTGATCGTTCAGAGCGTCAAAGACTGTTATACGGTGCTCGGCCTGGTGCATAACCTGTGGTCGCCGATTCCCAAAGAGTTTGACGATTACATTTCCAACCCCAAGGCGAACAACTATCGTTCGTTGCACACCGCCGTGCATTGCCCGGACGGGCGGGCGCTGGAAGTGCAGATCCGTACGCAGGAGATGCATAAACACGCCGAGCTGGGTGTGGCGGCGCACTGGCGTTACAAGGAAGGCAGCAAGTCGGGCGGGCAGGGCAGTTACGACGAGAAGATTGCCTGGCTGCGGCAACTGCTGACCTGGAAGGACGAAGTTGCCGACGCTTCCGATTGGGTGCGCCATTACAAGGAGGCGGCGCTCGACGAGACGATTTATGTGATGACGCCGCAAGGCCGTGTCGTCGATTTGCCGCGCGGCGCAACGCCTGTCGATTTTGCCTACCGTGTTCATACCGACCTGGGACATCGTTGCCGCGGCGCCAAAATCAACGGCGCCCTGGTGACGCTCAATACGCCGCTGGAAACCGGCCAGCGGGTCGAAGTTATTGCTACCAAACAGGGCGGGCCTTCGCGTGACTGGCTCAACCCGGCGCTCGGTTACCTGCTGACGCATCGGGCGCGCGTCAAGGTGCGTCAATGGTTTTCCGCGCGCGAATACGAAGAGACGCTGACTGAGGGACGCGCTATTCTGACGCGCGAGTTGCAGCGCATGGGCAGCACGAACGTCAAGCTTGATGAACTGGCGCAGAAGCTCGGGTTTGCCAAAACGGACGATCTGCTTGCCGGCCTGGCGCGCGGCGATCTTGGCCTGCGCCAGCTCCAGACGGCCGTGCGCGGCGAAGCCTTGGCGGGCGATGAGGCGCCGGATGAAGTTGCCGTCAAGAAGGCCAAAGCCAAGGGGATTGCTGATAAAGGCATCCTGATTGTCGGCATTGACCGGCTGATGACGCAAATAGCGGGCTGCTGCAAGCCAACACCGCCGGACCCGATCGTGGGCTTTGTGACGCGCGGCAAGGGCGTATCGATCCACCGTGCCGATTGCCCCAATTTTGCGCATATGGAGGCGATGCATCCGGAGCGTGTGATTGAAACGGAATGGGGCGGCGAGACCGGCCATCTGTTTGCCGCCGATCTCATCGTCGAAGCCGGCGATCGGCAGGGGCTTTTGCGCGATGTTTCGGAAACCTTTATGCGCGAGAAAATCAACGTCATCGCCGTAAATACCCAGTCCAGACGCGGTGTGGCACGTATGAAATTCACCGTCGAAATCAGTCATGCCGGCCAGTTTCCCCGCCTGCTGGCGGCTTTGCGGGACGTGAAAGGCGTGAGCGCAGCACGGCGCGCCTGAAGCGCCTGAACCGGGTGGCAGCGGGTACGGCATGCCGTCGGGGCATGCCGCTGAAACCCGCGTGGATAGGGCATTTCCGGGCACTCCCTTCGGAGACGCCCTGTTTATAAGGGTTTCAGGGCACCCCTCTGAAGATAGCGCCTTCCTTTGCCAAAACACGGCGTTGCTGTGTTGGCCTGGCCTTGCCGTACTAGGGAGCATTGCTTGCCGCTTGCCGCCTTGTCTTTTGGCAAAGTTGAGCTGCTACTAAGCTTTTGCAGCGCCCCGCTGAAACCCGCGTGGATAGGGCGTTTCCGGGCACCCCTTCGGAAATGCCCTGTTTACAAGGGCTTCAGGGCAGCACTTCGAGAATGCGCTCCAGCGGGCGGCCGAGACGCGCTCCCTTGGGCGTGACGAGGATGGGGCGGTTGATGAGCACCGGCGTAGCCAGCATGGCATCCAGTAATTGCGCTTCGCTCAGCGCCGGGTTATCTAGTCCCTGCGCCAGATATTCAGGCTGCTTGGTCCGTAGCAGGGCGCGCACGCGCATTTCCGGCGGGCCGTCCATTGCGGCGGCTATGGCTGCCAATTCTGCGCGGCTGGGCGGCGTTTTCAGGTATTCGACGATGACCGGCTCGATGCCGCGTTCGCGCAGTAGCGCCAGTGCCTTGCACGAGGTGCTGCATTTGGGGTTGTGGTAAAGGGTAATGGTGTTCATGGGCAGAAACTCATAGGGGTTGGCGGGGTGATCTATGCCTTGATCTTTGCCTTGTAAGGGGCATTTTGACAACCGTTGCAGGCATCTTGCAGCCGGTGGATTGCTGGAAAAACCGGCTTCGTCTGGCCCTCCGGCGCATGGGGCGGGAGGGCTTGCTCCATTCGGGTTCATTCGGGCCGGCGTAAGGCGAGGCTGTTTTGCAAGGTGTCGATGGTGGCGTCGGTGATGCGGGCGGCGGTAATGTCGAGGCTGAATCGCTCGGGCGCCAGCAGCCATTGGTGCGTCAGTCCGAAGACGGTGGATTTGAAATACACGGTCGCCAGATCGACATCAAGATTTTTGGGCAACGAACCCTGTGCGACGCAAAGCTTCAGGGCGTCGTGGATGAGTTGCCGCCACATCTGCTGGTAACGGCGCATCAGCGTAATGATGCTCTCGTTCTGTACGGTGTGCTCGCACATCAGGTGCAGAATATGGCAAAACTTGCGGTGGTTTTCATTGTGCAGAATGCGCTCGAAGTGATTGATCAGCGCCAGGCGCACATTTTCCAGCATATTGGGTGTGCTGTGGCGAATATCGGCATCGAGTTTTTGCCCCAAGTCGTCAAAAAGATGCTGAAAAAGCGCTTCGAACAACGCTTCCTTGTTCTTGAAATGCCAGTACAGCGCGCCGCGCGTCATACCGGCCGCCTGCGCAATTTCGTTCAGCGATGCGCGTGAGACGCCGTGGCGATGGAAGACGTCAAGGGCGGCCAACATCAGATGCTCTCGGGTCTGCAAGGCCTGGGCTTTGGTTCGTTTCATAGCGTCTCGTGTGTGGCTTTTTCCTGTAAAAAACGCCGTGATTATAGAAAAGAATGTACGCAACATACAAGCATGAATGTATAATTGCGACCGTTTGAAAAAATGATCGCCTCGTCGTATGTTGTTTGCGGAGTTCCGATATGCCTGTATTTTTCAGTGAATTCTGTCTGGGAATTCGGGTCTGCAAAGCGTGATGGACGGCGCGCATTGGCCGTATCGGTTCTGCGGGATGCTTGTCCGGCGGACAGCTGATTACGAAATATGGATTGATGGATTGGAGACAAGAAAAATGAATTTGCATGCTTCCCGGACGCTCTGTGCAGCGGTGCTGGCTGTTGCGGCGGCACTGGCTTTGTCGGCCTGCGGTAAGGACGGAGGTTCCGCGCAGAAAGCGGGCGGCGGAGGCGGCCACGGTGGCGGCGGTCAGGCGCCCGCGCCTGTGGTGGGGGTGGTGACGGTGCACCCACAGGACATTCTTGTCAGCGCCGATCTGCCGGGGCGTCTGGAATCCTTCCGTTCTGCCGATGTGCGCGCGCAGGTTGGCGGCATCCTCAAAAAACGCTTGTTCAAGGAAGGCAGCTACGTTCAGGCGGGGCAGGCGCTGTACCAGCTGGAAGATGCCACCTACCTCGCCAGCCTGGAAAGCGCCCGCGCACAGTTAGCCAGCGCGCAGGCATCACTGGCCAAGGCCGGTGCCGACATATCCCGTTACAAACCGCTGGTCGAGGCGGATGCCATCAGCAAGCAGGAATACGATGCGGCGGTTGCGACCAAGCGTTCTGCTGAAGCGGCCGTCAAATCGGCCAATGCGGCCGTCAAATCGGCGCAGATCAATGTGAATTACTCGCGCATTTCCGCGCCGATTTCCGGTTACATCGGTCAGTCCAAGGTTTCCGAAGGGGCGCTGGTCAGCGCGAACAGCGCGACGGTGCTGGCCAACATCCAGCAAACGAGTCCGATGTACGTTAACCTGACGCAGTCGGCCAACGACGTGATGCAACTGCGCCAGGATGTGGCGGACGGAAAAATGAAAGCGGTCGATGGCGGCGTGGAAGTCAGCATCAAGCTGGAAAACGGCAAGGAATACGCCCATAAAGGGCGCTTGCTGTTTGCCGATCCGACGGTGGATGAGTCGACCGGACAGGTAACGCTGCGTGCCGAAGTGCCTAATCCTGATAACGTGCTGCTGCCGGGACTCTACGTGCGCGTCAGCCTGCCGCAGGCGAGCATTGCCAACGCCTTCTCGGTGCCGCAAAAGGCGGTTACGCGCGGCCAGAAAGATACCGTGCTGATCGTCAATGCCGAAGGCGGCATGGAGCCGCGCGTGGTTAAAATCTCGCAGCAGCAGGGGAACAACTGGATCATTTCCGACGGCCTCAAGGATGGCGACAAGGTGATTGTCGATGGCACCATGATTGCCGGCATGATGGGCGCGAAAAAGGTGACGCCGAAGGAATGGACGCCGACGGGAACACCGGCCGCCGCGCCGGCGGGTGCGGCTGACTCGGCTCACGCCGGTTCGTCTGGCGGGGCGGCCGGATCTACCGAGGCCTCTTCTAAAAAACAATAAGAAACATAAGATAAGGAAGGATGCGCTAAATGGCCAGATTTTTTATTGACCGCCCGATTTTTGCCTGGGTGGTTGCCATCTTTATTATGATTGCCGGCGGGCTGGGCATCGCCAAACTGCCGATCGCCCAGTATCCCAAGGTGTCTGCGCCGACCATTACGCTGACTGCGACGTACCCCGGGGCTTCCGCACAGGTGATGGAAGACAGCGTGCTGGCGGTCATTGAACGCAATATGTTCGGCGTGGATGGACTTGATTACATGTCGACGTCCGCCGATTCAAGTGGGCGCGGCACGGTGACGCTGACCTTTACGCCGGAAACCAACGAAGATCTGGCGCAGGTGAATGTGCAGAACAAGCTGTCGGAAGTCACGCCGCTTTTGCCGTCCATCGTGCAGCAATACGGCGTGACCGTCGCCAAGGCGCGCTCCAACTTCCTGATGATCGTCATGCTCTCTTCCGATACGCAGAGCGTGGCGGACATGCTGGATTACGCCCAGCGTAACGTCGTTCCCGAGATGCAGCGCATTGACGGTGTGGGCGACGTCAACCTGTTCGGTGCGCAGCGCGCCATGCGCGTGTGGGTAGATCCGCAGAAGCTGAAAAATTACAACCTGTCATTTGCCGATGTTTCCTCGGCGATTTCCGCACAAAACGCGCAGATCTCGGCCGGTTCGCTAGGCGCACAGCCCGCCCATGCCGGGCAGCAGATCGCCGCGACCATCACGGCGGAAGGGCAGTTGAAAACGCCTGAGGAATTCGGCGAGATCATGCTGCGTTCGACGGCGGGAGGCGCCAACGTCTATCTGAAAGACGTGGCCCGTATCGAGCTGGGCAGTCAGGCTTACGGAACCTCTTCGCGCCTGAACGGCAAGCCGAATGCGGGGATGGCTATTTTGCTATCCAACAGCGGCAATGCGCTGGCGACGGCAAAAGCGGTGGAAACCAGAATGAATGAACTGAAGCCCTTCTTTCCGGAAGGGGTGGAATGGACATCGCCCTACAACACCTCGCAGTTCGTGGCGCTCTCCATCAAGAAGGTGGTCAGTACGCTGTTTGAGGCTGTCGGACTGGTGTTCATCGTGATGTTCGTCTTCTTGCAGAATTTCCGCTACACCATCATCCCGACCATCGTGGTGCCGATCTCGCTGCTTGGCGCATTCGCCGCCATCTCTTCCCTGGGTATGTCGATCAACGTGATGACCATGTTCGCCATGGTGCTGGTCATCGGCATCGTCGTGGATGACGCCATCGTGGTCGTGGAAAACGTCGAGCGGATCATGTCTGAGGAAGGACTGCCGCCGAAAGAAGCAACCAAGAAGGCGATGGGGCAGATTTCCGGTGCGGTGGTTGGCATCACGGCGGTGCTGATTTCCGTCTTCGTGCCGATGGCGATGTTCAGCGGTGCGACCGGCAATATTTATCGCCAGTTTTCGCTGACGATGGCGTTTGCCATCGGATTTTCCGCTTTTCTGGCGCTGTCGCTGACGCCGGCCTTGTGCGCGACCCTGCTCAAGCCGGTCGCAAAAGGCCATCATGAAGAAAAGAAGGGTTTTTTCGGCTGGTTCAATCGCGTTTTCGGAAAAAGCACGCATGGCTACTCATCGACGGTCGGCAAGGTGGTGCGCAAAGCGTTTTCGATGAGTCTGATATATATCGCTCTGACAGCGGGCGCGGTGCTCCTCGTCATGCGTTTGCCGACCGCCTTTCTGCCGGGAGAAGATCAGGGATTCATCATGGTCAGCGTGCAGTTGCCGGCCGGCGCGACGAAAGAGCGTACCGATGCCACGCTGGATGGCCTGACCAAGGTCGCGCTCTCCATGCCGGAAGTCAAGGACATCATCACCGTGTCGGGATTTAGCTTCTCGGGGAATGGCCAGAACATGGCGATGGGATTTGCCATACTCAAGAACTGGGATGAACGCATGGCGCCGGGCAGCGATGCGCAGTCGGTGGCCGGCAAACTGACCGGTGCGCTGATGGGGACGGTGCGCGATGGTTTTGCATTTGCCATCAATCCCCCGCCAATCATGGAACTGGGGAACGATTCAGGGTTTAGTTTTTATCTGCAGGACCGCAACAGCCAGGGGCATGAAGCCTTGCTTGCCAAACGCAACGAACTGCTGGGCAAGATGCGCGCCAATTCCGCCATGTTTGATCCGCAGAACACGCGCGCCAGCGGGCTGGAAGATG
This sequence comes from Dentiradicibacter hellwigii, assembly GCF_041770905.1. NCBI lineage: Bacteria > Pseudomonadati > Pseudomonadota > Betaproteobacteria > Rhodocyclales > Rhodocyclaceae > Dentiradicibacter > Dentiradicibacter hellwigii. The sequence continues at coordinate 676,572 of NZ_JBEUWX010000002.1, read as the reverse complement.
CGCCGCAGCTGAAGATCGAGATTGATCGCCCAGCCGCCGCTGCGCAGGGCATCAGTTTTGCCAGTATCCGTTCCGTACTGGCGACGGCGCTGGGGTCCTCGTATATCAATGACTTCCCGAACAAAGGCCGCTTGCAGCGCGTGATCGTACAGGCCGAAGCCGGGGCGCGTATGCAGCCTGAGGATGTGCTGGCCTTGACCGTGCCGAACAGCCAGGGCGTTGCCGTGCCGCTGTCTACCATCGCTAGCGTCTCCTGGTCGCTCGGAGTCGAGCAAAGCGAGCGCTTCAACGGCTACCCGGCCATGAAGATCACCGGCGCGCCGGCGGCTGGCAAATCGACAGGGGAAGCGATGGCCGAAGTAAAACGTCTGGTCGATGAAATGAAGGGCTACAGCCTGGAATGGGGCGGCCAGTCGCGTGAAGAGGCGAAAGGCTCTTCGCAGACGGTGATGCTCTACGCTTTTGCCGCCGTGGCCGTATTTCTTGTGTTGGCGGCACTGTATGAAAGCTGGTCGATTCCGTTCGCCGTGATTTTGGTCGTGCCGCTGGGCATTCTCGGCGTCGGGCTGGGCGCGTTGATGCGCGGTTACAGCAATGACATCTACTTCACCATCGGGATGGTGACGGTGATGGGACTGAGTGCAAAGAATGCCATTCTGATCATCGAGTTCGCCAAGGATTTGCAGACCGAAGGCAAGAGCGCCATTGAAGCGGCGCTGGAGGCCGCGCACCTGCGCTTCCGCCCGATCCTGATGACTTCGTTCGCCTTCATTCTCGGCGTAGTGCCGCTATATATCGCGACAGGCGCCAGTTCCGCCAGCCAGCGTGCCATCGGTACGGCCGTGTTTTGGGGCATGTTGGTCGGCACATTGCTGTCGATCTTCCTGGTGCCGCTTTTCTACGTGGTCGTGCGCAAATTCTTCAAACCCAGCCAGCACGAGCTGGAATTTGCCGCCGAACACGGATCGCGCGTCCATAACACGAAGCCTTCGCCGATGACGCGGCAGGTGCGGGTGGCGGTGAAACGCCTGAGAAACAGGCTGAAGTATTCTAAAAACCAGGAATCTTGACGCTCAGCGCAGCCAGAGGATACGAACAATGAAAACCGTTAAATTCAAACCTACGGCCAGGCCTGTCGCAACACGGCTGGCCGGCCTGGCATTGCCGCTGATGCTGCCTGTATTTCTGTCGGCCTGCGCGATGATCCCGGGTTACGAGCAGCCGAAAGTGAACGTGCCGGAAACCTTCAAGTACGACACGTATCCGGGCAAGGGCATTCAGGCGGCTTCTCTGGGCTGGCAGGATTACTTTGCTGACCCGCGCCTGCATCGCCTGATCGAACTGGCTTTAGAACGCAATACCGATTTGCGTAGCGCCGCCCTGAATGCAGAGGCCGTGCGCAAGCAGTACATGATTGCCCGTGCCGATCTGCTCCCCGCCGTCAATGCCTCCGGCAGCGGCACGCGGGCGCGGGTAGCGCGCGACCTGAGCGCGACCGGCAAATCGTATGTTGCCCAGTCCTACACCGTCGGGCTGGGCATTACCGGCTACGAGCTGGATCTGTTCGGCCGTGTTCGCAGCATGGCGGAGGCCGCATTGCAGAGCTATTTCAATAGCGCGGCAACCCGCGACGCCACTCATCTGTCCTTGGTGGGCAGTGTGGCAAAAGCCTATTTCAATGTGCGCTATGCCGAAGAAAAGATGAATCTGGCGCAGAACGTACTCAAAACGCGCGAACAGACCTACGAACTCTCGCGCCTGAAACACCAGGCGGGCGTGGCTTCTGCCGTCGATCTGCACCAGCAGGAAGCCTTGATCGAGTCGGCCAAGGCCGACTATGCGGCGGCTGTGCAGGCTCGGGAGCAGGCGGTCAATGCGCTGGCGGTATTGATCAACCAGCCGCTGCCCGACGATTTACCCGAGGGGCTGCCGCTGGATAAGCAGTACAAGCTCGATCACCTGCCCGCCGGGCTGAGTTCCGAGGTCATGCTCCAGCGCCCCGACATCCGGGCTACCGAACATGCCTTGAAGCAGGCCAACGCCAATATCGGGGCGGCGCGCGCCGCGTTCTTCCCGAGCATCAGCCTGACCGGAACGATCGGCACGGGATCGACGGAGCTAAACCGGCTGTTCACGGGCGGCAACCGTACCTGGTCGTTCGCGCCCAGCATCAACCTGCCGATTTTCAGTTGGGGCAGCCAGGTCGCCAATCTCGACGCGGCCTGGCTTCGCCAGCAAATTCAGATCGTCAATTATGAAGCCGCGGTGCAGGCGGCTTTCCGCGATGTTTCCAATGCGCTTGTCGCACGCGAGCAGCTGGATAAACGCTACGACGCGACGCTCAAGCAAAGCCGCGCCTACGCCGAAACCCTGCGTCTGGTACGCCTGCGTTACCGGCACGGCGTATCCAGTGCGCTGGATTTGCTCGATGCCGAGCGCAGCAGCTACAGCGCCGATACGGCACTGCTCGCCAACCAGCTGACCCGTCTGGAAAATCTGGCCGATCTGTACAAGGCGCTGGGCGGCGGCCTTAAGCGCCAGACGGCGGAGGAGGAGACGAAAGCGGATGCGCAAGCGGATACACAGGCAGCGGAGGCAGCAGGGCGTGCGACAAATGCTCAGGCGCCGGAAGCAAAGCAAGCGGCCGGAACGCAGGAATAAAGCCCCCTGCGCTGCGGCCGCGGCATCGGGCGTGCGGCGCTGCATGTGCAGACTTGCCCGCGGCCGGTGAGGGGTGAGGGCGCGCCATGGGGTATTACATCGTCAAAATCTTCATTTCCGCGCTGCTGATCGTAGCCATCTCGGAGATTGCCAAGCGGCACAGCGCGCTCGCCGCGTTACTGGCCGCTTTGCCTGTGACAACCCTGCTGGCGTTCATCTGGATGTATCTCGAAACAGGAAAAACCGAGCCGATCGCCGCCTTGTCTGGCCAGGTTTTCTGGCTGGTCATTCCTTCCCTGGCGCTTTTTCTGAGCCTGCCTGTTTTTCTGTCCCGCGGCTGGGGCTTCTGGCCGTCCTTGCTGGCCTCGTGCGCGCTGACTTCCGGAACGTATTTGCTCATGTTGCCGCTCCTACATCGCCTGGGCATTGCCCTCTGAGCGCGCTTGCGGATGCGGGCGGGCTTTCCGGATCGGCCTGTTTGCCGGATATTTCAGCATGTTAGAATGCCCGGCATGGAAATTTCACTTAATGGCGAATCTCGCCGGTTTGCTTCTCCCATAAGCATTGCCGTGCTGGTTGACCAGCTGGGTTATGCCGGCAAACGCATCGCTGTCGAGCGCAATGGCGAAATCGTGCCGCGCAGCCGTCATGCAGAAACGCTGCTCGATAATGGCGACAGGCTGGAAATCGTCGTTGCCGTTGGCGGCGGTTGATGGCCGGCAAGCGATTGGCCGCCACCTAGCCTTTCATTCATACCATGGACACGAACCCTCATACCCTGACGATTGCCGGTAAAACTTACCGTTCGCGCTTGCTGGTCGGTACCGGAAAATACAAGGATTTTGCCGAAACGCGCGCAGCGATCGATGCCTCCGGTGCGCAGATCGTGACTGTTGCCATCCGGCGCATGAATATCGGCCAAAATCCGGATGAACCCAATCTGCTCGATGCGCTTCCGCCTGCGCAATTTACCATTTTGCCCAATACCGCAGGCTGTTACACGGCCGAAGAGGCGGTGCGCACGCTGCGTCTGGCGCGCGAACTGCTCGAAGGGCACCCGCTGTGCAAACTGGAAGTGCTGGGCGACCCGCAGACCCTGTTCCCGAATATGCCGGAAACGCTGAAGGCGGCGCAAACGCTCGTCAAAGAAGGTTTTCAGGTGATGGTGTATTGCGCCGACGACCCGATCCAGACAAAGATGCTCGAAGAAATCGGCTGCGTCGCAGTCATGCCGCTGGCTTCGCTGATCGGCTCGGGCATGGGCATTGTCAACCCCTGGAACCTGCGCCTGATCATCGACAACGCCAAAGTGCCCGTACTCGTTGATGCCGGTGTTGGCACGGCCTCGGATGCAGCGGTGGCGATGGAACTGGGCTGCGACGGCGTACTGATGAATACCGCCATTGCTCACGCCAAAAATCCCGTATTGATGGCGAGCGCCATGAGAAAGGCGGTCGAAGCGGGGCGTGAGGCTTTCTTCGCCGGACGCATGCCGCGCAAATACTATTCGGCCGATCCATCCTCGCCGACCAGCGGCCTGATCGGTTCCTGAATGGGCGGCGCACGCAATGATCGCGGCGCGCCCGATGGCGCGGCTGGCGGCGTGCGGGCGGGCGAACCGCAGGAGGCAAGGGCGCCACAAGCGCAGGATGATCGGGGAGAGCGGGATACCGCCCGCCACCGCCCCATCCGCAGCTTCGTACTGCGCCAGGGGCGCGTCTCCAACGCCCAGCAGCGCTATTACGACGAGATGATGCCGAAAGTCGGCATTCCCTATGCCGATGCGCCGCTCGATCTTGACGCCGTCTTCGGGCGCACCGCGCCCAAGATTCTCGAAATTGGCTTTGGCATGGGCGAAACGAGCGCCGCCATTGCGGCCGCACATCCGGAAAACGACTACCTCGGCATCGAAGTACATGCCCCGGGTGTCGGCAGCCTGTGCAAGCTGATTGCAGAAAAAGGGCTGACTAACCTACGCATCATTCGACACGACGCAGTCGAAATCTTGCGCACGATGATTGCGCCGGCGTCACTGGCGGGCGTGCACATTTTCTTTCCCGATCCCTGGCCAAAGGTGCGTCATCACAAACGCCGCCTCATCCAGCCGCCGCTTGTCGCGCTGCTCGCTGGCCGGCTGCAAACAGGGGGCTATTTGCACTGCGCCACCGATTGGGAGGATTACGCCATGCAGATGCTCGCCGTACTTTCCGCCGAACCGCTGTTGGAGAATACGGCGGACGGCTATGCGCCGCGCCCCGATTATCGGCCGCTGACCAAGTTTGAACAACGTGGCTTACGGCTTGGGCATGGGGTGTGGGATGTGATCTTCCGGCGCAAGGTCATCGATACGCAAACGTAACCCGCGCCAGGGATCAGGCGTTCCCATTTTCCGCTGCACTTGCGAGAGTTTCTGGCCTGTCTAAAAGCAATAAGCTTCAAAAGCCATCATTGGCAAGATGGCGCTCAATAACTACCATGATTTTATGGTAAAACAACGCCGCAGTATTAGGCTGTATTTCGAGTAAATCAACTGCTATTCTGGCGGTGGTCTCAGTGACGAAAAAATCAATAAGATTTAATTTGGGTTTCTTATTTAATTTATAATAAGTTGGCTTTATCTCTATAGATTGGCATAATTGCTAATCTAGTACAGCCCCAATTGTTTTACTATAATTTCTTTATTACTATTTCCTCTCCAATTTTATCTATGATAAAGATATCGCCTGTTTCTTGGGCAATATCAAATCCACCTACAATAGATACTTCTTGCAAAACCTTGGGATTGCTCCCATCCTGGTCAGCCTTTGATAAAAACCACTCCGATTGAAGCGATTTTCTTTTAGAAATAAAATAAATTTCTTTTGATCGGTGGTATCTGGGAGAGCGAAATTCAAAGAAATTCTCCGGGTCATGAACATCAATCATTGATATGGCCTTTGTCTTTTTATCTATCCGATACAACTTTTCCCAGCTAAGGCTCTCTAAGAGTTTGTTGTAAGAATTCTTGTGCCCGTCAGACTTCTTGTGTTCTATAAATATATTCATTATCGTAATGATCTCTTTAATGAAATATTGAAAAGGCATTTCTAATAAACTTACTATTGGAGAACGTTTTCGTTTTTGCTTTTCCAATTCCATTCTTTCGCCTGTGATAACGATATTATGGCCATTGTCATCGCCACGGTTTACTTGATGAAACTCTTTATAAGTAAGCCGTGTTTCTTGATAGCTGTCTAAATCAATACTGTAAAGGTCATAATCTGTGGCAGGCGTTTTTCCTTCTTCACGCTTCTTGCCTTTAAAATAATAAACCTGCTTGCCATCTTGCGAGAAAAATGGAAAGATATTTACTCCCTGGCTCGCGCTAATTATTTTTTCATTCCAGTTTTTTGTATCAAGTAAAACAATTTTCATATCGTCCAGATTGAAGTAATTATTTTCTATGGCAGCAGAAACAAGTACAATACGGCTGCCATCGGGCGACCATCTAGGATGTCCTAACGTTCTTTCCGTATTTTGCGGAATGACGCTGATTGTTTTTGTTTTGGTATCGAGCAAACGTAATCCATGCGAAAAATAGTTGGTTTCAAAGACAACTTTTTCTCCATCGGGAGAAACGGCAAGGTATCCTTTGTTTGCTTTCAAGCCTGTTGGGTAAATTGTTTCAGCCTGAACTTGCATCAAGACAAACAATCCCAGAAATATCCCAAGGACTAGCTTGAACAGGAAGCTTCTTTTTCCCATTTTGACTTTCCTTATATTTCAGATTTCTGAATATTTAGATTGCGCCCAATTGGGCATCATTTCTTCCGCTATTTTTCTATGAGACGATGGCGTCAGGTTACACAGGCATTGAGTCGGGAGTCTCAATGGCGGAATATTATTGTTATTGCCAGATGCCCTGCATGTTCCCGTCGGCATGGCTTAAACAAGCGCGGCGTGTGGGGAGGAGATAAGCGCCGATATATGCGATCAATTGCATGAATGCAGTGGTTCGCGTCTTGTTCATGAAGATTTCTCCATCAACAATGAAGATCAACGTCTGCAGGCTAGTCTTTTGCTATGCGGCTGTCAATAGGTGGTTTAGATGAATGTGCGGAAAGATGCAGTGCTTCTTAACTATATGGAAAGAGGCAGCGATGCGCTGGTGGTGCGCGGCCGGCTAGCCGCAAAGAGCGCGATTTGTTTTCTACTGTGGCTTTCTGAGTTGTTGTCTGCGTCTTTCAGATGTGCTCGGCTATCTAAATCGGCTGGCCGCCAGCCCGCGTCAATAGGGCGTTTGCGGGTAGGCTGCCCGGAAACCCGCGTAAATAGTGGGCTAGCGAATAGGCCGCCCGGAAACCCGTGTAAACACTGGGCTGGCGGGCAGCCCCTCCGGAGATGCCCGTTTTACGCGGGGTTCGGGGCAGGCGTGGTGACGGGGGCAGGTGTTGTAGTGGGTCTGCGGTTGCCGGCGGTAATTCAGCCGGTGATGCTTCCTTACAGCGCGGCCGATGGTTCGCAGGCAGCTGGCTGCGAGGCGGCGGCGTTGCTGTTTGCGTATTCTGGAGGTGATGCGTGGTTATCTAAATTGGCTGGCCGCAAGCCCATATCCTGATTCTTTCCCATTTTCATCAGTTACTACTAAAAATGTATGAGGTATCCCGTCCTTACCACCAACATCTACACGAACTTCAACGCTAGTTATTTATCCCTCCTTTTAAACTCGATTTCATTAAAAGGTACTTCTGTGCTGATCCATTTTTTCAATTCTTCCTGTTTTGAAATTTCATAATTTTCTATTATTATTCCTATATTTTTTGAATAAAATACTTCCATGCACTTTTGGGTAATTTTTGAAAGAATATCCGGGTTTTTAATTGAATATGTTATGACTCCAAGCCCGTTTCTTGCAGGGCTGACAAAAAATAACTGTTTGTTAGAACATAAGTTCTTTGTCTCGCACAGCCCTGCATCTACCAGTATTGAATCGATTTCATCTACCAGTTTTAACCGGCTACTATTATGCTCTGTATTTTCACCTGCATTTATATTTAATGAAATCAGGGTCGAACATATAATAAAAGCTGCGCGTGCCGTATTGTGTATTACATGATTTTTCATCCTGCCATCCTCCATTGCTCTTCATTACACGCTTTTGATGCGCCCATGCCGGGGACGAGATAGACGAGTTTGAAGTGTTTTTCTTCGGCGGCCTGAACGGAGGTTTTGTAGACGGCGGTGCCGCCCCAGCCATAGGTGTATCCGGCATTCCTGTACGCTTGCGTTTGATTCAGAATCGAGCTCATTTTTTCACTCCTTCAACACATATTTCGTCCGTTTCAAGTTCTGCGGCTTCGTACTGCCTTTCCAGCCGCCGTTTAGCACTTTCAGCAAAATTGTCGCCAGAGCGGCTGCCCAGTTCATAGCACTTGTACGCCCGGGCAATATTCTTCTCGCCCAGCTTTCCCTTTTCAAGCAAGGTGGCAAGATAGTAGGCGTAATCTTTCGCATAGCCTTCCTGAATCAGTTTCACCAGGGTGGCTTCCGATTTTTCCGGGTGGAGACACTTGCTTCTTTCGTTGCAATCATCTCCTACTGTGATGCAACGCGCCTCCGGAACACCTGCATCGACCGCCTGCGCCATCAACGCTTTTTTGGTTTCTTCAGGCAAGCCCTTGGATTGGCCGGATTCGGAGAGAATTACCGCCAGATAGGCAGAGCGGGCATGCCCGTTTTTTGCCGCGCACAGGTAGGCATCGAGCGCTTGGTTGTACTGCCTGCCGGCATTTCTGTTGCCTTTATCCGCTTTGGCCTGGAGTCTGGCGGCTTTTTCGTAGCAGGCCTGACCTAAGTCGCGGGGCTTTTTGGCCTCACTGTGCGTCGGCAGAAGCAGCCCTAAGCCGATGATTCCCGAAAGGAGGAAAACTGCCCGTTTTCCCCAAAACATTCTGTCCGTTTTCATCGCCTGTTTCCTTTTCTGTCCGGGAGGATTAGATGAATAAAGGAAATCGCTAAGCCACAGAGAATGCGGGCAGGCTAGTCCTCTGCCATGCGGCTGTCAATGGGCTTAGATATGGATTGTGGAAAGATGCAGTGGCGTGCCGGCGGTGCGCGGCTGGCTGCGGGGCGTTCAAAACGGAAAACCAAGATTTATCTGTGCTTTGGGGAAACTTCGTTTTTCGTTTTTTCCGCTGCTGTGGTGCTGAGTTGGGTTTGCGGCGACGGGGCGCTACTTATTTTCCGTAGCGGCATTGCCGGCTTGTAGCTCGCGGTGATGGCGATGAGGCGCGATACTCATTTGCTACTTTGGCTTGCAGATTTGCTGTCTGTGTCTTTCAGATGTGCTCGGTTATCTAAATCGGCTGGCCGTAAGCCCGTGTCAATAGGGCGTTTGCGGGTAGGCTGCCCGGAAACCAGCGTAAACAGTGGGCTAGCGAATAGGCAGGCTGGAAACGCCCGTAAACAGTGGGCTGGCGGGCAGGGGCTCCGGAGATGCCCGTTTTACGCGGGGTTCAGGGCAGGCATTGTGGCGGGGTTGTCGTAGGTCTGTGGCGGTGTTGTGGCAGGTCTCTGCCGCCGGCAGTGGGGTGATTCAGCCAGTGATGCTTCCTTCCCGCCCGGTCGATAGTCATGCCCGCACTCTTGTGATGCCTGTTGCACCCGCTGCACCAAAAAATAAGTATTTCCGTAAATCCCAAAAATTTTTATCGCCTGAATTTTGTATTCGATATGTGCTGTCTATATAGCAATTTTTAGGCAATCTTTATTTGGTTAGGTAGATAAGGTTAATGCTGTTTTTTTAATTGTTGGGCGTTATAAAACTATCAGTAATTAATTTTCTCTTTATTCCCTATTTGATTAGGGTATTTGGCAAGCTAAAATAAAATCCAGGTGGATTGATATAAAAATTGCGCTTGCTTTAAATAAATGGAATAGGCGCTTTTATGGTTATTTGTAGGTTGTTAATAAGCTTTTTATAAAAATCATCTGATTCCCTTTTTATTGCTTTCTGTTAGTCGACAAGCCGGAATATGTAGGGATAGACGCCGGAGCGGCAGCCCGGTAGTTGGTGTATTGCCCATGCGCCTTTTTCGGCAGCCTTGTCGAGCAGCCGCGAGCCGCTACTGCCGTCGATGCGGACATCCTCGACCGTACAGTCGGGGCCGAGCTGGATGAACAGGTAGACCGTGCCTTCGATGCCCTGGATGCGCGCTTCTTCAGGATAGAAGACAAACTCGGAAAGTTTGCGCTGTACGGCGGCGAGTGGCGGGGTGCCGGTAATCTGCCAGCTGCCGGGGCGCGGATGCGGTTTGTCGGGTTGGCGGACAGTGCGTGCAGGCGGCCTTTTTTCTGGGGAAGGCTTGTGAAGGTCGGGGCGCGGTGCGGGCGGGGTGACTTTCGGCGTTGGCGTTGGCTTTGGTATCGGCGTCGGCTCCGGGGGCGTAAGGTCCGGCGCCGGCTTGATTTCCGGTGTTTCTTCCTTCGCTGCTGTCAGCGTGTTTTTCAGCAACATTTCCGGGGCGGGTTCCGGCGTTGGGAGAGGTACGGGTTCCGGTGTGCGCAACATCACCTGCAACGGGGGCGGTGACGGCCGGGGGGGCAGGCGCCGGAAAGCGTCCGAAATCAGCAGGCTGCCGTGGAGAATGAGCGACAGCGCGAAGGCGATAATCAGACGAAAAGGCGGATAAGGTGAAAAATAAGCAGGCATTGAGGTGATATTTTCCTATAATTTCCCCCATTAATTGACGGATTTGAAGAAAAGGCGCCGTCTGGCGCGCCAATCTGTCAGAAAACGGTATCGTAATTGAGCAGAAGCGGGACGGGTGGAAGGACAAAAAATGTGCGGGACGGTTGTATGGGGGCGGCTGACGCGCTGCGTGTTGTTTTTTGTGTTGTTGATATGCCGCACGGCATATGCCGCCTTGCCCGATGCGGCCGAATTCGCCTGGGCAGTTGAGCGCAATGATATCAAGCAGGTGCGTGCCTGGCTCGACGAAGGGTTGAACCCGGAATTTCAGGGCAAGGAAATCGGCACGGGGTTGATGATCGCCGCCTGGTATGGGCATGTCCCGATGATGGCACTGTTCGTTGAACGCGGCGCCAATCCGCGGCGTTCCAACCGTCACGGCGAGCAGCCGCTGCAACTGGCCGCGTGGAACAATCATCTTGAGGCCGTCAAGTGGCTGCTTGCACACGGCGCAACGATCAATCGCGACGGTAACTATTGGAGTGCCCTGCATTACTCGGTTTTTAACGGACACAGCGAACTGAGCAAATACCTGATTTCCCAGGGGGCGAATATCAATGCCCGTTCGCCCAACTATTCGACGCCGCTGATGATGGCTGCGCGCGAAGGGCATGACGATCTGGCGAAAATGCTGATCGACGCCGGCGCGGATACGCGGGCGCGGAATGACTGGGGGGATAACGCACTTGCCTTCGCCATGCGCAACGAGCATTACAAGATCGGCAAGATGGTTTCTTCGCCGGAAGAGTTTGCCGCCGCCATCAAAGCGCCTAAAGAAAGCTTCGGCGATGCGCCGCGTTCGGCGGCGCTGCCCAATGAAATCCAGACGCTGCTGCGCAATATCCGGGAAGCGCAAGCCAAAGGCCAGCCGGTAGATGCAATGCGCGTCGAATTGATTCAAAAAGTGATGGCCTTGCGCCCAGGGACGACGATCGTCAGCAACCGTGATACGCCGCCACAGCAGCAGGAGGAAATGGATTCGGTGGTCATCACCGCCAAACGCAATCAACCGGGGGAAGAACAGGCGCGGTTCGTCTTTTTCCGGGCGGGCGACGCGGAGGAACCCGCTCCGGCGTCTGCGACGCCGAAAAAACCGGGTGCGGCGGATAAAGGAGCTGCAGATAAAGGAGCCGCGAATAAAGGAGGCGCAAGTAAGGGCGCCACGAACAAGGCGGCGACACGCCCGTCGCAGTCCGCTGCCGTGTCACAAACGCAGCGTGCGCAATCGACTTTCGATCAGATGGCTGACCTGATGCGCCAGATTAATCTGGCCGAGGCGCAAGGCAAACCGGCGGATGATTTGCGTCGGCGCCTGGATCAACTGATCGAACGGACAAAACGGAAAAAATAGCGTCGGCAAAACGGATGGCCTGTCCAAAACGAGCAGGTATACAGGCTGGATGCGTGCGTCCATGCCGGATGCGGCAGGGCAAAGCAATGCCGTAAAGCCTCAGGCTGACTGGCACTCGCTGAGTAGCGCCGATGGCAAAAGTCCCATTCAGGGCAAAAACAGCGCCAGAAGACGATTGAGGAAGCGCTGGCCGAGCGTGGTGGGCACAATGAGGCTGGAAATGCCCGCCTGGTCTGGTTTGGCCTGGGCTGCCGGGGCAGGCGGACTGTCGGGTCGAGTTTGTGTGGCCGGGGCGTTTACATCTGAAAGCGTCGGGGCGGCGCGCCATTCAATCAGGCCTTCGGCCACGGCCTGTTGCAGCGGTGTTTCGATGCAGGTGAGCGGCAGTCCGGTGCGCTGGCTAAACAGCGCCGCATCGAACCCCTGGTTGAGGCGCAGCGCGTTCATCATGAATTCGCCGGGCAACTCGCTATCGTCGACGCCCCATATTTCCTGGCAGGCATGACCCGCGGCGGCTTGTACTATGTAGCGTCCGGGTTGTGCCCAGCGCACCTGGCGGAAGATTCTGAACGGGTTTTGCTGCACACCTGCGGATAAAGAGGCGCCGGCAGGCGCATCGAATGGCGAAGACTGGCTGGAAGTCGTATCGGTGCAGGTATTGGGCAACTGCGTCAGCTTGCTGTGCGCTCCTGCGCCAATGCCGAGATAGTCGCCGAACGTCCAGTAGTTGAGGTTGTGCCGGCATGACCGGCCGGGCAGGGCAAAAGCCGACGTTTCATAATGCAGGTAGCCGGCTGCGGCGAGCCGCTTTTCGATGGCTTCCTGCATATCGGCGGCCAGATCAGCGTCGAGCGCGGGCGGCCGGGCAGCAAACGCGGTGTTCGGTTCGATGGCAAGCTGGTAGCAGGAAAGGTGCGCGGGCGCGTAGCGCATTGCCTGCCCGAGATCGGCAAGCGCCTGGTCGAGCGTCTGCTGCGGCAGGCCGTACATCAGGTCGAGGTTGATGGCGTCGAAATGGCGCAAAGCGATCTCGATGGCGCGGCGGGCTTCGCCGTCGTCGTGAATGCGACCCAGCGCTTGCAGATGCGCCGGATTGAAGCTCTGGATGCCGAGTGAAAGCCGGTTGATGCCGGCGGCGCGGAAAGCGGCGAATTTCTCCGCTTCTGCGGTGCCGGGGTTGGCTTCCAGGGTGATTTCGGCATCCCGCCCCAGCGGCAAGCGGGCACGGATGGCGGTGAGTATGGCGTCGATGGCGTGCCCGGAAAAGAGGCTGGGGGTGCCGCCGCCGAAGAAGATGCTGACGATCTCCCGTCCCGCAATGTCCGGCAAGGCGGCATCAAGATCGGCCGTCAGCGCTGCAACGTAATCCGCTTCCGGCAGCGGTTGGCGCTGGCCGTGCGAGTTGAAGTCGCAGTACGGGCATTTGCGTACGCACCAGGGAATGTGCACATAAAGGGAAAGCGGCGGGAGAGAGTGGAGGGGTTGGTGGGGCTGGGGGGGCGGAAGAAGCGGCCGCAAAGGCGCGGGGAGAGAGGCCGGCAAGGGAACCTGTGTTGGCGCCTGGGGGTGCGATGCCGCGCCGTTCGGCGCGCTCATGCCTGACGGGCGCGCAGGCGTTCGATCAGTTGCTGCAGCGCCAGGCCGCGGTGCGAACGGCGGTTCTTTTCTGCGGCGTCCAGCTCGGCCGCCGTTTGGCCAAGATCCGGTAGCAGGAAGTAGGGGTCGTAACCAAAGCCGCCAGCGCCGCGCGGCGTGTCGATGATTTCCCCGTGCCATTCGCCTTCGGCAATGATCGGCTGCGGGTCGTCGGCCTGCCGGAGGAAGACAAGAGCGCAGACGTAATGACCGCGTTTGTCGGCATGTGCGGCCAGGTCGGCGATGAGTTTTTCGTTGTTGCGGGCGTCGGATTTGGGTTCTCCCGCGTAGCGGGCCGAGTGTACGCCCGGTGCACCGCCGAGCGCTTCGACGCAGAGGCCGGAATCGTCAGCCAGCGCGGGCAGGCCGGTATGGCGGGCGGCGTGGCGCGCCTTGGCCAGCGCATTTTCGACGAAGGTGCAGTGCGGTTCGGGACATTCGGGAACGCCCAGTTCCTTTTGCGGGACGATTTCCCAGCCGAGTGGCGAGAGGAGTTGGCCAAATTCGCGCAGCTTGCCGGGATTGCTGGAAGCGACGACGAGCTTCATGCGGCCACCGCCGTTTTCTGATGGGTGATCAGCGTCTTGATGCCAGTTTCGGCCAGGTCGAGCAGTTGCAGCATTTGCGCGCGGGTGAACGGTTCGCCTTCGGCCGTTCCCTGGATTTCGACAAGGCCGCAGCGGCCGGTCATGACAACGTTCATGTCGGTGTCGCAGGCCGAGTCTTCCGGGTAATCGAGGTCGAGTACGGGCGTTCCCCGATAAATGCCGACGGATACCGCGGCAACGTGATCGAGCAGCGGGCTGGCGGCTAGTTCGCCGCGGGCGACGAGCCCGGTGCACGCATCGTGCAGGGCAATCCAGGCGCCCGTGATCGCGGCGCAGCGCGTGCCGCCGTCGGCTTGCAGGACATCGCAATCGAGCGTGATCTGCCGTTCGCCCAATGCTTTGAGGTCGGTAACGGCGCGCAGGGAGCGGCCGATCAACCGCTGGATTTCCTGCGTGCGCCCGCTCTGCTTCCCTTTGGCCGCCTCGCGTGCCGTGCGCGTATGCGTCGAACGGGGCAGCATGCCGTATTCCGCCGTGACCCAGCCTTGTTCTTTCCCGCGCAAAAAGGTGGGGACGCTAGCTTCGACGCTGGCGGTGCAGAGCACGCGCGTGTCACCCATTTCAATGAGAACGGCGCCTTCGGCGTGGCGGGTGTAGTGGCGGGTAATGCGGATCGGGCGCAGTTCATTGGGCTGTCGTTGGCTGGGGCGCATGGCAGTTCCTTGGCGTGGGTAATCGGTGAGGTTATTTGGCGTATTTCTGGATGGCGTGGCGGATTTCTTCAATTGCCTGTTCAATTTCCTCTTCGCTCAGTTCGCTTTTGTAGCTGGTGCTGTGCCCAAAAGCGTCGAGTGCGGTGGTGATACTGTCGATAGGCATACTCTGCGTGGAGATGGAAAACAGACTGTCGGGCGCTTCGATGTAAGCATCTTCCCAGCGCACGGCAATGATCGAAAAATTGTCGGCGTTGCTGCCGCTGTGTTCATCTATATCGTCGAGCAAGGCGGATGCGGTGTGGATCAGATTGTCCGAATAAAGCGCCTTGGCCAGCGCCTCGTCGGAAACGGCGTTCCAGATGCCGTCGGTACAAAGTACCAGCACGTCGCCTTCCTCCAGCGGCGTTTTGTGCGAAAACTCAATTTCCGGCAGTCTGGGACCGCCCAGGCAGCTATAGACGCGGTTGCGTTCGGGATGAACGGCGGCCTGCGCCTCATTGATGACGCCCTGGTCGAGCAAAAGCTGTACGCGGGAATGATCGCGGGTATGGGTCAGTACACGGCCGTCGCGTATCAGGTAAAGGCGTGAGTCGCCAGCGTGCGCCCAGTAAGCAACGTTGTTCTGAACGATGCAGGCAACGCAGGTCGTGCGCGGCGAATCCTCAAGACGATGCTGTTCGGAAAAATCGCTGATGGCGTAATGTCCGTTGAGAATCGACTGTTGCAGAAACAGGAACGGGTTGTCGAGCATCGGGCCGGCCTGGCGCTGGAAGCTCTCGATCAGCGTCTGTACGGCGATCTGCGCGGCAACCTCACCGTAGTAGTGGCCGCCCATACCGTCGGCGATGACCATCAGCAGGGCATCGCGTGAATAGCAATGCGCCAGCCGGTCTTCATTATTGCGCCGTTTTCCCAGACGACTGTCCTGATAAATGGTGAACTTCACGGGCTTTTACCTTTGTACTGTTCTTTTGATGCGCTGCGCCATGTGGGCAAGCCATGATTTTCCCGCAGTTCGCGGCTGCGCCACACCGCTCGTCAGCGATTTTTGCAATGTAAAAGCGCTCTGCGGGCGGCCCAGAGGGTCCAGATGCAGGCACCAGTCGATGGTTTCCAGCAAGTGCCGTGAAAAATGACCCACGCGCAGCGAAACCGCCGGGATTAACTGATCTGCCTTGATCCGGCTGTCAGCGGCCTGCGGGGCTTTTTTGGTCAGGCAGGCATACATGCATGCGCCGATGCTGTAAAGATCGCTCCAGGGGCCGAGCGTATCCCGTTGGCCGTAAAGTTCCGGCGAGGCGAAACCCGGCGTATACATCGGCTTGAGCATGTGCGCCTCGCCAATCAGCGTCTGCCGTGCCGCGCCAAAATCGATGAGTACCGGCGCATAGTCGTTGCGCATGTAAATGTTCGACGGTTTGATGTCCAGATGCAGCAGCTTGTTTGAATGCACCTCGCGCAGACCGTTGAGCAGCTTGGTGAACACGTTGCGGATGAAGTTCTCGGTGATGAGCGCGGGGTTTTTCTGGATGAATTCCTGCAAGGTACTGCCGTGCTCATATTCCATGACCATGTAGACGGTATCGTTGGCGCGGAAAAAATTCAGGACGCGAATGATATTGGGGTGGGAAAGCCGCGCCAATGTCCGCCCTTCCTCAAAAAAACATTTCATGCCGTAACGGAACGCCGGCATGTTCGTTTCGTCGATGATCGGCTTGATTTCTCCCGGCGGGCGGAGCGCCAGGCTGTTCGGCAGATATTCCTTGATGGCGACGGATTCGCCATTAGCGCCGGTAGCCAGATAAACGATGGAAAATCCGCCCAGCGACAACTGACGCTCGATGCGGTATTCATCGAGCTGAAATCCGGCAGGAAGCGGGTGATTTGCTTGTTGAGCCATCGAAATCGCAGCTATCATTCAAAACGTTTGGCATTTTCAGGCTTTGCGTGATAGCTGTAAAGTTTGCGCAGGGATTTTCGGAATTTTCTTCGCTTCAGGGGAAATATGATCTTCAGCATGACCGGCTATGCCGCCAGAACGCTCGATGTCGGGCAAGGCGTCCTGCATCTGGAACTCAAAAGTGTCAATTCGCGCTATCTGGACTTTCAGTTTCGCGTCTGCGACGAACTGCGCGCCAGCGAACTGGTATTGCGCGAACTGTTCAGCGCGCGGCTTTCGCGCGGCAAGGTGGAATGCCGCATCAGCCTGTCGGCAGCTGGCGCGGCCGGTTCGGCGCCGGCCTTGAACCTGGAACTGCTGTGCCGCCTGCGGGATCTGGAGGCACAGGTTCGCCGCAGAATGCCATGGGCACACGCTTTTTCCGTCAACGATCTGTTGCAGTGGCCGGGGATGCTGGACGAGCAAACGCCTGACGCCGAAGTCCTGTCAGCACGTTGCCTGGAGCTGGCGGGCGCGGCGCTGGAGGATTTTATCGCCAGCCGTGCGCGCGAGGGCGAAAAGCTCGCCGCCGTGATTCTTGAGCGCGTAACCCGTATGCGTGCTTTGATCGAGGAAGTGACGCCGTCAATTCCGGCAGCCCAGGCCGCTTTTCAGGAAAAACTGAAACAACGGCTGCTTGAGGCGCTCGGCAGCGTCGATGATGAGCGGATTCGTCAGGAAGTCGCTGTTTTTGCCGTGCGTATCGACGTGGCCGAGGAACTGGCGCGCCTGAGCACCCATCTCGACGAGGTGGAGCGCGTGCTGCAAACCGGCGGTGCCTGCGGAAAGCGCCTTGATTTCCTGATGCAGGAACTCAACCGCGAAGCCAACACGCTTGGTTCCAAGTCCGTGACCAGCGTCGTATCGCAGACAGCGATGGAACTGAAGCTGCTGATCGAGCAGATGCGGGAACAAGTGCAGAATTTGGAGTAATAAAATCGGGTCACTGTGCGCTATGAACCGCACTATGGTGAAGAAATCCGATAACGCATTGATCAGACAAAATCAATCTGATGGCATTCGACCAATGAGCGCAAATGAGGCTTGCCTTCAGTGCGCCGCATTGCTGCCAGAAAGCCTCCAACCTTCTTGAATGAAGGGTGATTTCAGCTTATGATTCGGGCTGCATTCAGGTGCCTCGCTCCCATGAGAGGGAGAAGGTGAAACGGGAAACCGGTGCCCATATCACGATTCAACATCCGAAAGGATTGAATGATATGGACAGACAAGCCGGTGCAGCCCCCCGCTGCTGTAAGCCAGACGAAACCGACAAGAAGCCACTGTGCGCGGAAAGGCGCATGGGAAGGCGTTGGTGGAGGAAGAAGGCGAGCCAGAAGACCGGCCTGAAGCAGGCGCAGTGCCAATCCTCGGGGTGAGGGGAAAGGTTCTGACGGAAAGCGCTGAAAGCTTTTAAATTGCCATCTGTTCCGGCGTAGCGTCGGGGCAGATTGAACTGACAAGCACATGCATGAAGCCTCTGCTCAGGGACGCATGGGTTTTTCAGTACCGCCTTGTCGATTGCCCTTAACACGCTTATCGATCCTCCTGATCGATAAAATCTCGAAGAAGCCTCGAAGAAACCAGGGCATCGACGGACAGAAAGCACCGGCGAGCGCACGAGCCTTTCCGAATCCGATTCCCAACGCCACATCCCGAAAAAACGCTGCCCGCACCTCTTGTGATCGCGTCAGCCGGACGCTTGCACTTGTAGTTCGCGCAGATCAGTTTCCCCCATCCAGGAACGCGCCCAGGCGCACGTACAAAAACGTACGTCCAAACGCAGCCAGGCCGGCAAGGAAAGCCTGATTGCCTGGTCATTAGCGATACGGTGAAGCCCTACGGTGCTGTAAAACCTTGCCGCTGCCGAAACAAGCGCAGCGCAAGGAGAACTCACCCGTATCGCAAGCAACCGTCGGCGAGATTGCGCCAATAAATTTTGGACACGATTTACATCAGGATGAAACAAGCAGACATATTGACAGAGAAATGATAGGGAGGCAGAACATGACCGCATATTATTTATCCAAAGTTTTCAATATTTTGCTCGAAGAGCCGCATCGAAAAAACGATCGACAACGTCCTTGGCGCCTGTTGTTTCCGAACGCCATTGCCGTTGCGTTGGCATTGATCGGTACAGGCGTACACGCTGAAGAAAAGGAAAGCTCATTGGGGACGGTCGTCGTATCGGCGTCGAGAATTGAGCAAAACACGCTGGAGGCGCCGGCCAACGTATCCGTCGTCAACCGCGACACCATCGAAGCCACTGGCGCCGTGCGCGTCGGCGACGCGCTGACGGCCAAGGTGCCGAGCCTGTACATGCGCGGCAGCCTGGGCACCTCGACGCGCATCAACGGCGGGCCGATTCTCAGCCTGCGCGGGCCGGGCGGCGTGCGTGTCATGCTCGACGGCATCAGCCTGAGCGACGGTAACGCCGGATCATTGAGCAGCCTGATGAATATCAACGTCAGCGAGATCGACCGGATCGAGGTCGTGCCCGGCGCCTCATCGGCGCTCTACGGCAGTGAAGCGGTTGGCGGCGTGATCAATGTCCTGACCAAGATGCCGACCAAGGAAGAATATCGCCTGAGATATCTGCGCGGCTTCAACGATGCCGAGCGAAACATCGCCGAGGCGAGTTACCGCAACCGCTGGGAGAATGGCCTGGCTGTCATCCTGGCTGCCGGCTACGAGGACATGGCCGGCTTTGCCGCGAACAATCCGGTCATTCTGCAAGTCACCGGCGCGGGCAACGGCCGCAACGCCGTACAGGGTGGCAAGCGCACGACGACAACGACGGGCCGGCCCGCCTATGAAGTCGGCGATCGCGGCGCAACGCCTTCGCACGCCGCCTATGTCAACGCCAAGCTGTACTATGCGCTGGACGCAAAGTCCCGTTTCTTTGCCAGCTTTGCGCACCGGAAGTCGTATGTTGGCTTCAACGATTTCCACAATTACCTGACGCGTAACGGCCAACCGCTCAATCTGCCGGCCAACAATGTCTCGATCAACGGCGATCGGCTCGGTACGGTGCGGCCAACCAGCTTCTGGGATACGAGCAACCCGAACCTGCGCAAGGAAAGCCGCTATATCGTCGGCTACGACGGCAAACTGGGAGAAAAATACGACCTCAAGGTCAATCTCGGTTATTTCGACCGTGACAACTATTACGTCGCTTCAGACACGGGCGCAAGCTTCCGCCATGGGCCAGGGCGCGTCACCACGACGCCAAACACCACGCTCGACGGTTCGGTGCAGCTGGGCACGGCGATCAGCGAAAAACACTATCTGATCGGCGGCTACGCGCTCACGCGCGGCACGCTCGACCGCAAGGTCTACCAGCTCTCCCGCTGGCGCGACCCGGAAGGTTCGCGCACGCGGGTCAATGAAGAATCCTCGGGTACGAGCACGAACCACGCGCTTTTCCTGCAAGACCAGTTCTTCCTCAACGATGCGCTGACGCTCTACCTCGGCGGGCGTTACGACCGCTGGACGACACACGGCGTGGCGAAAAAATACGTCGGCTCGCCCACCGGTGTCTTCGATTCACCAGCGCGCACGCACTCGGCCTTCTCGCCAAAATTCGCTGCTGTTTATCGCTGGACGGATACCTTGACCGTGCGCGGCTCGGTGGGCAGCGGCTTCAACGCGCCAAGCAACTACAATCTATACGCAACGCCGAACCAGAGCGGCCAGTTCCGTTTGATCGTCGCCAACCCCAACGTCAAGCCGGAGCGCTCGCTCTCCTGGGATCTCGGCATCGAGAAGGCTTTGCCCAATGAGGGGTTCCTGAAAGCCGCTTATTATGAGCAACGAATGAAGGACATGATCTACAACAAGATCAGCCCTTATACCGGGACGCACCCGACCATCACGACACTCGTCACACCAACCAATACAGGAGAAGCCTATGTGCGCGGTCTGGAGCTGAGCGGCGAAATCCCGCTGACGAAATGGCTGCGTGCCTCGGCCAGCTATAGTCGAACCGATACGCGAATCACCAAGGACGAAAGCGGTTCCGGTCTGGAAGGCAAGAAACTGCGTTACGTGCCGCGCGATCTGGCCAGTTTCGCGCTCGACGCCAAGTGGCAAAACTGGCGCGCCAACCTGAGTACGACGTATACCGGCCTGCAGTTCTCCAATGAAGATAACAGCGATGTCGTCAAGAACGTCTATGGCGGTACCAGTAAATACTGGCTGACCAACCTGCGCGTCAGCTATGCCTTCGACAAGTATCTGAAGCTCTCCGCCGGCATCAACAACCTGTTCGACAAAGAATATTACGAGTTTTACCGGATGCCGGGACGTAATGCTTACGTGGAAATGGAGGCAAGCTTCTGATGATATTGAGCCGGCAAATACTGGCCGCCGAAGCGATTTTGCTGATACTGGCACTGCTTGCTTCATGCCTGCCTAGTCAGGCAAGGCGATTGACCGCGCCGTTATGGTGGAGTGCGGCGATTGCCGGCTTCGTCTATGCCGGTATGCGTTACTGGATGACCTGGCCGATGACGCCGATGTTTTCCGGCAGCATTCTTTATCCGCCGCTGCTCGTCGTCTTCGGTGCGCTGTCGCTGCGCGGCAGCCGTCCAGAGGTTGCGGCCGTTGTACGTCGCTGGCTGATCGCGTGCGCTTGTCTCATCGTTTTGATCGGCCTGTGTTTCCCCAAAGATTTCTATCTGCCGATCATCAAAACGACTTCGCTTTACGCGCATGGCGTGCTCATCTTTGGTTCGCTCGGCCGCGCCTGCCTGTTCGTTGCCGCAGGCTGGGGATGTGCGGTGCTGCTTGGCTACGAGGGCATCATGCGGCGCATGTTCTACTGGATGATCTGGGGTTTCGGTTGTTGGACGCTTTCGCTGTTTTCGGGCGAGGTCTGGTCGTATTCTGGCTGGGGAGTGCCAATGGTCTGGGAAGATGCCTCGACACTGACCGCCATCGCCACGTGGCTGTTCTACGTCGGCGTTATGCATATGCATCTCGGCGGTGTTTGGAACCGTCGTGCACGCGCCGCAGCATGCGTGTTCGGTACCTTGCTGGTCATCGTGCTGAATGGCGGACCGGATATGGGACCTTTCCGTAACCCGCTGCTGATCGTGGGGTGGGCATGAGCGCGCTGCTTCTTCGCTGTTGGCGCGCACTGGGCAATATCCGCATTACCGTGATCGTCTGTTTTCTGCTGACCGCGAATCTGGGACTGGGGTATTTTTCTCTGCGCAATAACCTGGAACTGTTTGTGCCGATGAGCAATCTGGGCCTGTCCCGCTGGATTAACACCTATGGCGTTGCCAACCCCAGGCATGCCGCCTGGTTTTTCGCCATGATCATTCTGCTGGGCACATTGTCGATCAATACCTTTGTCTGTACGACCGAACGCGTGTTCCAGATTTTGGCGCGCCGCTATCCAGTGCGCGAGCTGCCTTTCCATTTTGCGCCGCACTTGATGCATTACGCCGTGCTGATCATTCTTGGCGGCTATTTGTGCAGTTATCTGTTCGCTACCAGCGATACCGGGCATGCGCTGCGTCCGGGCCAGATGCTTCGCCTGGAAAACGGTCGCGTTACGCTGCGTTTTATTGATTTCAAGCCGGAAATCCTGCGCAGCAAACGGGTCGACTCCTTTGATGGTTATGTCATTCGGCCGAACGCCCAGCTGACGGTCAACGACGGCGGTCATGAATATCTGGCTGTGCTTAATTTCAACGCGCCGCTGCGGGTCGCGGGATACGGTATTTACCTGAGCGAGTTTCAGCCACGACGGCCGGGCGGCGGTATGGGACGTTCGTATATCAATCTGACAGTGCGGCGCGATCCTTCGGCCGTTATCTACCGTTTTGGCATGGCGGTCTTTGTGCTTGGCCTCGGACTGTATGTATTCGGCCGTAAATTTAGTAAATAGGAGCAGAAAATACATGATGGAAAGATTTGGATTTTATAAATGGTTTACCGGCCTGGTCATTGCCGCTGTGCTGGTAGGGCTTGGCGGCTGCCAGGACGAAGCTGGCGATGCGGCGCCAAAGCAGTCGTTTATGAACGTCGGCCAATTTTCGGTGACGAAAAAGGAGGGCTATACCGAGGTGCTTGATGGCGCCGGCCGCAAATTGGCGCTGATTCCGCGCGGCGGTAAGGCGCCGGAGGGTTTTTCTCCAAGCAGCGTTGTCGAGGTGCCGGTACAACGTGTCGTCGCCTATCGGGCGTTTGAAGTCGGCATCCTGGCAGCGCTCGGCGTTGCCGATACGCTCGTCGGCGTCACCGATCCGCTGGAAAAATGGCAGCGCGACGACGTCCGGCAGGGATTCAAGGCCGGTCGCATCGCCTATGTGGGGCAAAGCACAAACGTCGATTTCGAGCGTATCAAGGCGCAGCGCCCTGATCTGGTGATGACCTGGGATCCGTCGATCATCCCGATGCTCGACAGCCTGGGCATCCCCGCCGTGGTGACGACGACGCCGGTCGCCAGCTGCCTCAACACGCATATGCGTTTCGTCGAATTCATCGCACCGTTTTTTGGGCGCGAAGCGGAAGGGCAGGCCTATTACGCCAAGGTTGCAGCCGCTTTGCAGGATATCCGCGAGCGTACCAAGGGGATGCCTCAGCCCAAGGTGATGTGGGGCGACATTTATGAGAAACGTGTCCTGGTCGAGCCGGGCAACGCCTGGGTTGCCGAACTGATCGGCCTGGCGCAGAGCGATTATCTGTTCAACGACATCTACGGCACTTCATGCATCGAAATTTCCACCGAGCGCTTCATCCACAGCGGCAAGGACGCCGATCTTTACTTCACCTACCGCACGCCCGACCGCGGCGCGACCTCGAAGGCGGCGCTGGCGCGCTATAACCCGCTGATTGCGCAGATTCGCCCGCTGGGACCGGAAGGGCATGTTTATGCACCGTTGCCGCTGTACATACAATCCTCCGACCGGCTCGACCAGATTCTTGTCGATATTTCGGCGATCCTGCATCCTCAGGCCTTCCCGCAGCACAAGATGCAATTTTTCGTCGAACTGCCGGATACGGATCCGAAAAATGATGCCAGCCCGGGGGAAACGCAGCGTACATCCGAAAAAGCCCGCCAGGTTAGGGGAGCCGAATCATGAGTGCGCCCCTTTCGGCTGCGCATTCGCCACTGCTTGCCTCCTCCAGCCGCCGTACCGGCGTATTTGCCGTCCTCGCGGTTCTGCTTGTCGTGTTCATGATCCTTAATCTGCGTATCGGCTCGATTTCCTACCCGACGAGTGAGCTGCTGAATGCCTTGCTGCACCCGGGCGCAAGCGGCGATATCCACTACATCGTCTGGAACATTCGCCTGCCGCGTACGCTTTCGGCAGCGCTGGGCGGCGCTTTTCTGGCGGTGTCCGGCCTGCTGCTCCAGGTTTATTTCCGCAATCCGATCGTCGGGCCTTTTATTCTCGGCATTTCCTCCGGCTCGACGGTGATGGTTTCGATTGTCATGCTGACCAGCATCGGGCTGGGTTTTTCCGGTTTCGCGCCTTATCTCAATACGCTTGCTGCGTGCATTGGCGCCTATGCCGTCACAGCGATCATCGTTGCCATTGCCGTGCGTGTGCGCAGTGGTGTGACGCTTCTGATCGCCGGCCTGATGATGGGTTATCTGTGCGGTGCCTTTACTTCGATTCTTACGGCACTCGCCGAGAAGGAAAGCATCAAAGGGTTCGTGCTCTGGCAGATGGGCAGCTTTTCGGGCATGAAATGGGTTGAAGTCTGGGTCATGTTCATCTTCGGCGGCGCCATGCTGGTCGGCGCCTATTTGATGAGCAAGCCGCTCAACGCGCTGCTGCTCGGTGAGGACTACGCCGCGTCGATGGGCGTCAATATCCGCCGCTGCCGCCTGCTGCTGCTTTTCCTCTCCTCCTCGTTGGCTGCCCTGGTGACGGCGATGGCCGGCCCGGTTGCCTTCATTGGCCTGGCCGTGCCGCACATGGCGCGGCTGAGTCTGGGTACGTCCGACAATCGCCTGCTGGTGCCCGGCGCCTGTCTGCTCGGCGCGCTCGTCACCAGCCTGTGCGACCTGATCGCGCGCATGTGGCTCTCGCCGGTCGAATTGCCGCTGTCCGCGATCACCGCTTTCTTTGGCGCGCCGATCGTCATCTATCTGCTGCTGAAAAGGGGGATGAAATCGTGAGCGGCGAAAGTATCTTGCATAGCGAGGGACTGTCTGTCGGCTACCGCGCGCCGGTGCTGCGTGAAGTCAATCTCGATTTTGGGAGCGGGCAGTTCATCGCCTTGCTCGGCCCTAACGGCGCCGGCAAGACAACGCTGCTGCGTACCTTGTCCCGTCATCTGAAGCCGCTGGCCGGGCGGGTCGAAGTGCTCGGACGCGACCTCAACACGCTATCCGCTTTGGAGCTTGCCCGGCTGGTCGCCGTCTGCCTGACCGACAACGCCAAACCGCCGCTGCTCTCGGTCGATGAATTCGTCGCTCTGGGTCGTTATCCACATACTGGCATGATGGGCCGTCTATCGGTGCACGACGCCGAAATCGTCGAGCGTTCGCTGGCTGCGGTGACCGCCAGCGGACTGTCTGGTCGTCTGGTAGAACAGTTAAGCGACGGCGAACGGCAAAAAGTCGTGCTTGCCCGCGCGCTGGCGCAGGAACCGAAGCTGATGCTGCTCGATGAGCCGACCGCCCATCTGGATCTCAAGCATCGCATCGAAGTCATGGGCATCCTGCGTTCGCTGTGCCGTTCGCACGGCCTGACCGTGCTCGCTTCGCTGCACGACATCGATGTCGCCGCCAAGGTTTCCGACCGTGTGTTGCTCGTCCAGAATGGTGGCATCCGCGATTACGGCCTGCCCGAGACGGTGCTGACCGGCGAAACAGTCGCCGAACTTTACGGTTTTGGCGATGCCGACTTCAACCGCCATCTCGGTAGCATCGAATTCCGGGGCGATGGCAAGGCTGGCCGGGTTTTCGTGATCGCCGGCCGTGGCCGCGCCGCACCCGTATTTCGCCTGCTGAGCAAGAAAGGGCTGGCGATCGAAACCGGCTTGCTGCGTGACGGCGATCTGGATGCGTTTGTTGCCGCCGCGCTTGGCGCAAAGACCTATGTTCGCGCCGAGTCGGACGAACTGCCGGCCAATGGCAACGGTTCGTCGCTGGAGGAAGCGGCGCAGGCGCTAACTGCATGCGATTTCATCGTCGACAGCGGTGTGCGCGATGCGGGGGCCGAGGCACTGCGTCAGCGAGCTGCCGCCAGTGGCTTGCCCGTCTTCCGGGTCGCCGGCGGCGCAGAGAAAGGCGGCATCACGTTGTCCGAGCTGTTGGCCGCGATTGACCGCTTACCCCCCTTTCCGCGGCAGGCCAGTCAATGACTGCCTTGTTGATTAAGTCGGAAAAGGACGATTCCTGGAACAACGCCTTGAGCAAAACGGCGGCCTTTTCTGCGCCTGCGCGGTGTGGCTACCCCTTCTCGGCCATTCTTGCGCAGGAGGAGATGAAACTCGCATTGCTGCTCAATGCCGTCAATCCGGCGATCGGCGGTGTCGTCGTGCGCGGAGAAAAGGGCACAGCCAAATCAACGGCGGCGCGTGGGCTGCGTGAACTTCTGCCGGCGCGTGCCGACGGCAATTTACCCGCCTTCGTTGATTTTCCGCTGGGTGCAACCGAGGACATGGTGATCGGTTCGATCGATTTCGAGGGAGCGATCCGCGACGGTGCGGTGCGTTTCCAGCCCGGCATCCTGGCGCGCGCGCACGAAGGCGTTCTTTACATTGACGAAGTCAATCTGCTCGACGATCACCTCGTCGACAGCATCCTCGACGCTGCCGAAAGTGGTGAAAACATTGTGGAGCGTGAAGGGCAAAGCCTGCGCCATCCTGCACGTTTCATTCTGGTGGGCACCATGAATCCCGAGGAAGGCGAACTGCGGCCGCAATTGCTCGATCGTTTCGGCCTGGCCGTGTCCATTGTCGGTGAGCACGATGCGGCCTTGCGTGTCGAGCTGTTGAAAAGGCGCGAGGCCTTTGACGCCGATTCGGAGGCTTTCCGCGCTGCCTACAAAGAAGCGGAAAGTAGGCTTGGGCAGCGTATTGCCGATGCGCGCGAGCGTTTGGCCGAAGTCGCCATTGCCCGGCATCTCATGGGCTTTATCGCTGAAATCTGCACGCGCAACCATGTGGCCGGTCACCGCGCCGACATCGTGATTGCCCGTGCCGCCTGTGCCTTTGCTGCCTGGGAAGGGCGCAGCGACGTCAATGCCGACGATATTCTGAAAGTGGCGCCGATGGCGCTGCTGCATCGCATGCGCGCCGGCGCACCGGACATGCCGCCTCCGCCACCCCCGCCGCCTCCGGAAACAGAGGCGCAGCCGGAAGAGGAAAACCAGGAAGAACAGAACGCAGATACACAGGGCGAGCAAAGCCCGGAAGAAGCGCCGCCTGAGGAAGCCTCGCCGCCGCCGGACGGGGATACGTCGGCGGAAACCTCTCCGCCGTCTGATGCGCCACCCGATGCCCCGGATGACGGTAAAGCGGCGCAGGATGCTGGCGCTGACGATTCGTCTGACGAGGTGCAGGAAGTCGGCCAAACCTTTTCCGTGCGCCAGATTCGCCGGGCCGTGAAGGATCAGATCCTGCGCACCGGCTCGGGGCGCCGTTCGCGGACACGTTCGGCCAGCAAGCAGGGGCGTTACATCAAGAGCACCGCGCGCCGCCAGGGGCGCAACGACCTGGCGCTCGACGCCACTCTGCGCGCCGCCGCGCCGTACCAGAAAGCACGTCGGGCAAGCGCCGATGGCCAAGGACAGGGCATGGCTGTGCTGGTCGAAATGGATGATATCCGCGAAAAAATCCGCGAGCGGCGGATCGGCAACTTCTTGCTTTTCGTCGTCGACGGTTCCGGCTCGATGGGCGCGCAGCGCCGCATGGTCGAAACCAAGGCGGCGATCATGAGCCTGCTGCTCGACGCCTATCAGAAGCGCGACAAGGTGGCCATGGTCATCTTTCGCGGCCGTACTGCCGAGGTTGTGCTGCCACCGACCAATTCGGTCGAACGCGCCGCGCGCCTGCTGGCCGATCTGCCAATCGGCGGCCGCACGCCGCTTGCCGCCGGATTGGCCGAGGCTGCCGGTGTCCTGCGTCGGGTATTGCGCAAGGAACCGAACATCATGCCGCTCGTCATCGTGATGACCGACGGTCGCGCCAATGCCGCGCTGGGCGAGGGGGTGCCGCGTGACGAGGCGCTACGCATTGCGCTGGCGCTGCATGAACGGTTTGAGACCACACAATTCGTCGTCGTTGACACCGAAGCGCCAGGCGTCGTGCGCCTGGAACTTGCCCGGCAACTGGCCGGCGTGCTGGGCGCCTCGTATTTCAAAGTCGAGGATCTTCGCGCCGAAGATCTTGTTTCCATTGCAAAGGAGCATCGCGCGTGAGTAACACGGAACCTGTCCATAAAACCTTGTATCCCTTCGTCGCCATTGTCGGCCAGGAAGCCCTCAAGAAGAGCCTGATCCTCAACGTCATCAATCCCGGGCTTTCCGGGGTGCTCATCCGTGGTGAGAAGGGCACGGCCAAATCCACGGCCGTGCGCGCACTTGCCGAACTGCTGCCGGAAATCGACGTGGTCGACGGTGATCCTTTTCAGAGCGATCCGCACGATCCGCGCGCTATGGCGCCGGAGGTCTATGCCCGTTACCAGGCCGGCGAGACGCTGCCGGTACGGCGGCGCAAAGTACGCGTCGTCGAACTGCCGGTTTCGGCCACCGAGGATCGCGTCATCGGCACGATCAATCTGGAAACGGCGCTCAAGGAAGGGCGGCGGACAATCGAACCGGGACTGCTGGCCGCCGCACACCGCGGCATCCTCTACATGGACGAAGTCAATTTACTCGACGATCATGTCGTCGACGTACTGCTCGACTCGGCGGCGATGGGCGTCAATACCATAGAGCGCGAAGGCGTGAGCCTTTCGCATCCGGCGCGGTTTACGCTGATTGGCACGATGAATCCGGAGGAGGGCGAGTTGCGCCCGCAATTACTCGACCGCTTTGGCCTGTGCGTGCACGTCGAAGGGCTGAATGATCCGGCGCAGCGCGTCGAAGTCGTCAAGCGCCGCGCGGCTTTTGAGGACGATCCGGAAGCCTTTGCCGCACGCTGGGCAGATGAAACTGAAAAGATGCGCACGGCGATCGCCGCGGCGATTGCGCGTTATCCGCGCGTGCAGGCCGACGACGCCATTCTTTACGCCATTGCCGAGCGCTCGCTGAAACTCGGCGTCGATGGCCATCGCAGCGATATCATCATGCTCAAGGCGGCCAAGGCGCTTGCCGCCTGGGAAGGGCGAGAGCAGGTGACGGAGCAGGACGTCGACGGCGCTGCTGCGCTGGCTTTGGCGCATCGCATTCGTCGCAAGCCGTTCGAGGACATCAGCGGCAGCTCGTTCTCCTGAGTAGCCGCGTGCAAGATAGGGGCAGGCATGAAGCAACGCAAATGCGGAAGGGCAACACGGCGACACAGCGCCGGACACAATCCGCGCGCCTTCCATAATCCGTTATCGTATTCATCGTGCTACGGTGCTTGTTGCTACCCAGCTTAAGCAAGGGCCTGCGTGTGATCATCCTGGAGAATCTGCAGAAACGCTACGGCACGCGCGAGGCGCTGGCCGGCGTCAGCCTGCACGTTCGCCCCGGCGAACTGTTCGCCTATCTTGGACCGAATGGCGCCGGGAAATCGACCACCATCCGCATTCTCAGCGGTTTGGCGCGCGCTTCAGGCGGTAAGGCGAGGCTCAGCGGTTTCGATATCGAAAGCGAGCCGCTGGCGGCCAAACGGCAATGCGGACTGGTCGTCCAGCACGTCAATGTTGACAACGACCTCAGCCTGGCCGAAAACCTGGATATCCATGGCCGGCTGTTTGGCATGGGGGCTGCCGACCGCCGACAGCGCGCCGAAACGCTGCTGGCGACCGTCGATCTGGCCGATCGCCGCGATCAGCGCGTCGGTACGCTGTCGGGAGGGATGAAGCGCCGGCTGATGATTGCCCGGGCGCTGATGCACCGACCGCGCATCCTCTTTCTTGATGAGCCGACGGCGGGACTCGACGCCGAAGTGCGGCGGCGACTGTGGGGGCTGATCAAAACGATCCAGGCCGAGGGAACGACGATCTTCCTGACCACGCACTATATCGAGGAAGCCGAATTTCTTGCCAACCGCGTCGCTTTCCTTGACGCAGGCAGGCTGCGTGCACTCGATACGCCGCACGCCCTGATGGCACGGATCGGCGAATGGGCGCTCGACCGTATCGTCGAGGGGGGAATCGAGACTGAATACTTTCCCGACCATGACAGTGCCCGGCAGGCGGTCGCCCGACAGACCGGTTCTGTCAACCTGCGCCGCGTCAATCTGGAAGATGCGTTCCTGCGCATGACAGGCAAGGGCGTAACGCCATGAAGACCGGGCTGCGGGGAACTGGCGCAGTCTATCTGCGCGAGATGCTGATCCTGAAGCATCGTTTTTTCCACCATCTGGCGTCAATGATGGTGCTCCCTTTCCTGTACCTCGTCGCCTTTGGAACGGCGATGGGTGGGAGCGCGCCGCTCGCCGGCCATTCTTACCTCGAATTCCTCCTGCCCGGCCTCATCGCCATGACCTGCATGACGCAGAGTTACGGCATCGCCACCGAAATCAACATCGCCCGTTTTTATCTGCACGTCTTCGAGGAATTCCAGGCGGCGCCGATTTCCAACGCGGCGCACGTGCTGGGCGAGGCGCTCTCCGGCATGACGCGCGCCGCGCTGGGCGTTGCGGTCATTTTGCTGATGGGACTGGCCTTTTCCGTTCGGCTACATATCGGTCCGTATTTCCTGCTTGCGGCGGCGCTCAATGCCTGGGTTTTTGCCTCGCTCGGTGTCCTGCTGGCGATGCTCGTCAGGTCACACGCGGATCAGTCGATGGTGTCGTCTTTCATCATTACGCCGATGTCTTTTCTCGGCGGTACCCTGTTTCCGCTCGACCGCCTGCCCGAGTGGGCGCAAACCCTGCTTTCCCTGCTGCCGCTGACGCACGCATCACATGCGATTCATGCCGATGCGCTTGGCCTGCCGCCCGAACCGATGGATTTCATGATTCTTGCCAGCGCCGGTGCGCTGCTCTTTTTTCTGGCCTTGCGCTCGGTCGGCCAGGCACGCGACTGAGGCGGCAGTGAGGCCCGCAAACGCCATGTCCGCGCACCTTGCAAAAACATCCGCCGCTGACGTACTCCAAAACGTAAGGGGGCTGAAGCTCCTCGTCGTCTGGGCGACGACGCGTTGCCAGTTGCGTTGCCGTTACTGCTACATGAGCGCCGGCGATGTGCATGAAATCGATCTCGATCCGGAAGTTTTTGCCACGGCCGCAAGCAATCTTGGTATGAATGCCGGTACCGAAATCCAGATTGCCGGTGGCGAGCCGTTACTCGTCCCCGATATCGTCGAAGCGATCGTCGAACAGGCGCATCGTCTGGGCAGCGCCCGCATCAGCGTACAGACTAACGGCCTTGCCATCGACGAACGCTTTATCGCCCTCGTCAAGCGCTACCGGCTGGGGGTTGGCGTCAGCCTTGATGGGCCACCGGCCATCAATGAGCGTGTGCGCGGGCGCAGCGCCGATGTGCTGCGCGGGCTGGCGCGCCTGGAAGCCGCCGGCATTCCCTTTGGCGTGACGGCGGTGGTCAGCCGCGACAATGTCGACGCTTTGCCCGATCTTGGCCTGCTGCTTGCCGGATTTAGCCAGGCGCGTTCATTGGGTCTGGATATTCTGCGGCTGGCCGGGCGCGCCCGCGAAGAAGACCTCGCCGCGCCGGCGGCGCTGCGGAACGCGTTTCTCGCACTCTCCGAGCGGCTGGCCTGGGTCAATCGCCATCGTCGCACGCCGATTCGGCTGCGCGAACTGGCGGCTGCCGACTGTGGGGGTGGCGCTGGCTACTGCCCAAGCGAATTCGGCCTGGGCGCCGCACTGACCGCCGACGGCGCGCTATACCCATGCGCATCGCTGGTCGGTCGTCCGGAGTATGATTGCGGCACAGCGGCGGCGCCGGATTACGCCCGCCTGCGTCTCGGTTTGCCCGCCGATACCTCGGCCTGCGGCAGTTGCGCGGCCACCGGCTGTCGCGGCCGTTGCCCCTCACTCGCGCTACTCTCGCCACGCGCCGGCAAGCTCGACTGCCTGATGCGCCTAGCCGTCAGCCGTCAATCGAAATTTACCGCGTCAACGACAAGCACGATTGGCACGACGGGTCGGCGCGTCATCCCCATCGAGAACCGGCCCGCCCACACGTCCTGAATGGCGACGCACGGGAACAATGTCACCCGAACACAAAGGAAAACGGAGCATGCTGTTAAATACCTATTTCGATGCCATCGAACTGCACCGCAATGACAAGTTTGTCGCGCTGCGCTTCCGCACGCCGCACCGCGTGATTTCGACAGGCCTGGACAATGGCGGCATCATGGACGATCTCGATCTCGTCTATAACCACCAATCCTGCGAGCCGGCCGGGCCGTTGTCCCGCCATCCCTCGCGCGCCGTGCTCGACCGGCCCGATCTGTATGCCGCCGCACTGCTCGAACGCAATGGCCTGGGCGGCCTGCGCGCCGCACAACTGGGCACCGCCGCCAACATGAGCAACCTTGCCGTTATGTTGGAAACGTATCGCGACATCGCCGTGCTAGCGGTGGCGACCGGCGGCGTCGAGGGTAACGCTGCACGCGCTGGTGATCCGGCGTCCGGCTACGAGTTTGACGGACGTTACGAGCCGATTACGCGCGAGCAGCCGCCTGCACACGGAACCATCAATGTCATGATTGCGCTCAACCAGCCAATGCTCGACGGCGCCCTGGTGCGCGCCGTGATGACGGCGACGGAAGCCAAGACGGCGGCTTTGCAAGAGCTGTCGGTGCCTTCACGCTATTCGCCCAGCCTGGCGACCGGCACCGGCACCGACCAAATTGCCGTCTGCGTCCCGCGCAACGGACGTGCCTGCCCGCTGCGCGGCGCCGGACACCACACGAGTGCCGGCGAGCTGATCGGCAAGGCCGTCCGCCAAGCGATCAAGGAAACGCTGATCTTCCAGAACGGAATGCATCCAGCCGAGCGCTGTTCCTGCGCGCGGCTGATGGAGCGTTTCGGCTTCTCCGGCGAGGCGCTGATCGAGGCGACGTTGCCGCTGCTTTCCGAGGACGCCCGTGCCAGCCTGCGCCTGGCGCCGCAACTGCTCGACCGCGATCCGCCGGTGGTGCTCGCAGTGGCTGCGCTGGTGCATATCTACGACCAGATCGGTTGGGGCATAGCGCCCGCGCCCTGCCAGCGCGAGGCGGTGATCGGCCAGGGCGCGCAGATCGCCGTTGCCGCCTCGGGTCGGCCGGATCGCTGGCATCATTTCCACGACGCACTGGCCGAGCGTTGCGATGCTTCCGGACGCGACGACCCGGCATTTGTCGCGCCCTTGGCGCTGGGCCTCGGTTATGCGGAGAAATGGGATCGTCAGCAAACCATGCTGGCGGAAGTCGATGCGCAGATCAGTGCCTTGTCGACAGATCGCGCCGCCTCATGAGCACCATCGACCCACATACCCGCGAGACGATGATCCGGATCGAGCGGATCTGCAAACGCTACGGCACACAATTAGCGCTCGACAACGTCGACCTGACCATTGGCGCTGGCGAAACATTCGGCCTGCTCGGCCCGAACGGCGCCGGGAAAAGCACGCTGATCGGGTTGCTGGCGACGCTCAAGCGCCCCGATTCCGGGCGCATTTCCATCGGTGGCCACGATGTTCTGCGCGATCGCGATCGCGTCCGCCAGCAGATCGGTCTGGTCTTCCAGGAAAACAATCTCGACCGGGAATTGACCGCACGGCAGAACCTCGATTTTCAGGCGCGCCTGCACCGTCTGGATAATCCGTCCGCGGCCGTTGCCGCCATGCTCCGGCGTCTGGAGCTGGAAGCGCACGCCGACCGGCCGGCGGAAGAGTTTTCCGGCGGCATGCGGCGACGCCTGATTATCGGCCGCGCTCTGCTTTCTGCCCCACGTGTTCTGCTGCTCGACGAGCCAACGACCGGCCTTGACCCCGCCATCCGCCACGCGCTGTGGTCACTCATCCATGAAGCGAGCGAAGGCGGATGCACGATTATTCTGACCACGCATTATGTCGAAGAGGCGGAAACGCTGTGCGACCGTGTCGCCCTCATGCAGCGTGGTCGCATCGTCGATTGCGGCGCACCCGCCGCGCTGTGCGAGCGTCATGCCAAGCACAAGCTTGAGGATGTCGTACTGGCGCTGAACGCAGGAGGTTAACGATGTCATCGCGTTCATTCCTGAGCGGCGCAATGGCGATTTTTCTGCGCGAGATGCAGATCTTCCGGTTGCGGATTGTGCGCCCGACCTATGCGCTCTCCTCACTGATCACTCCCTTGATGTATCTGCTTGTGTTCGGCCTCGGGCTGGGCCGGCAGGTACGCATCGACGGGAGCGACTATCTGTCGTTCCTCATTCCCGGACTCATCGGCATGACGGCGATGAGCAACGCCTTTTCCTGGGTCGCCGGCGCCATTAATTTCTCCCGCTTCTATTATCGGACCTGGGCGCTGGTGATTCTGGCGCCGGTCAGCCCGTTCGCCATCTGCGCCGGCAACATCGCCGCCGGCCTCGCCCGCGCGCTCATTGCGACGTCGCTGATCGCCCTCACCGGGCTGGCGGCCGGCTGGCGCCCCATGCTGACGCCGGTTTTTCCGCTGGCGCTACTCGTCGAAATGGTGTGTTTTGCTGCATTGGGCGTCCTGGTTGGCGTTAAGACAAAGACCTCCGAGGAGCACATGGCTTACGCCAACTTCCTGATCACGCCGATGGGATTTTTCTGTGGCACGTTTTTTCCGCTCGATAACCTGCCGATCTGGCTGGCTTACCCTTTGCGTGCGTTGCCACTGACGCAGGCGACGATCGCGCTGCGTTCGCCCGGCTTTACCGCTGAAGCCTGCCTGGCGCTGGGCGCGCTGGCGTTGATCACCGGCGTCGTGCTTTTCCTCGCCGTCCGCGCAGTAGCCGACTACGCCGAATAACGCCCGCGGCAAGCGCAATTCATGCCATGTCGCCCTTGAGCGGATAGCTCCGGATGGCATCGATAAAAGCTTGCGCCGACTGTGAAAGATAACGGCTTTTATTCCAGACTAAGCCCGCTTCGAGGTACAACGGTCTGGCCAGACGCAATGCCTTGATTCTCGGTTTGCCCTGCGCCAGGTGTTCGAGTAAAAAGCCGATACCGACACCACGCTCGATCAAGCTAATGATCGTCGCAATCTGGTTCGACGAAAACACGATATTTGGCGTCATCTGATGCCGGGCGCATTCCTGGAGCACCAGCCGCCGCGACAGAAAATTTTCCTTGAACAGAATGAATGGCTCGTCTTTCAGCTTCGGGAAAGCAATGCGTTCGCGCTCGCTCAAGGGATTGTCCGGCGACATGCAGACATGGATCTCGCTACGCAGGATCGGTGATACCGCCAGTTCGGGCGGCGTTTCCGGGACAAACATCAGCGCGACATCCAGCTCGCCCTGTTCGAGCAGCGATTCGATCGTCAAAGCGCCTTCTTCGACGACGATAAGCTCCAGCGCTGGATGATCTGCACGAAACTTGCTGAGCACATAAGGAAAAATAACCGCGCCCAACATCGGCGTAATGCCAACCCGGATGACACCGCGTCGCAGATCGGCAAAATCCTCCATTTCCTTGATGGCGCTGTCAACGCGATTGAGAATATCCTCCCCCCGGCGCAGGAGCACTGCGCCGGCAGGCGTCAGTGAAATTCGCTTGTGATAGCGCTCGAACAACTGGACGCCCAATTCTTCTTCCAGATTGCGGATAGCAACGGAAATCGCCGGCTGCGCAATATGGCACTGTTCCGCCGCTCGCGTCACACTACCCAGCCGGCTGACCGCCAGGAAATACCTAAGTTGCCTGAGTTCCATCGCCAAGATTTGGATATTAATAAATTATCAAAACATCAAAAAGTAATATTTTATTTATATTCATCAGAAACGTACACTACGTTTGCGCATACGACATGTCGAAACCATCGTTTTTTCAAAGGAAATCAAACATGAACGCCCACGTAAAAAGCAATGTTTTTGAGGAGCTCAGATACGCCTACCGTGCGCTCGACTACGCGCGCTACGACGCCTGGGATATCTTCCTGGAACCATTCCGCGCAAAACACGAAGCGGCGATGCACAACGCCATCGAGATTCTGCTTGCCGAATATCCTACATATGCCAGCCAGGCTCAGGAAATCCTCGCCCGGGCGAAGATACGCACATCGCATTAATCATTAATGTGTAATGTGCAAGTCAGGGCAGGCCTGATTTCATGAAACATAAAGCCAATAAGCCCGGCTTCTGTAAATCTGTATCGATAGTGAAGAGTCAGTAATAGATACTATTTTCTAACACGTAGTATTTCTGCCGTATTGAACGTAAGTATCAAATGCCCGTTATACGCTGACACAGGCCGGCCGGCTGGTATTCATAGATGCTTAACCTGATTTAAGCACTTTCAATGCCGTAAAGATTTTTTATGCGCTTGCCTTTATGGCTTCGCGCATGCCGGTTGCCAGCGAATCCTCAATGTCGCCTTCCGCATCAAGCAGCAGTGCTTCCAGTTTTTCCTTATCCTCGCCGGGGTTTTCCCAAAGACCGCGCGAGATCGCTTCCAGCAGGCGCTCGGCAATATTCTGCAAAGCGTAAGGGTTGTGTTCCTTGAAGAAGCGTTGCATTTCCGGATCGAAGGCGTAGGTTTTCGCCATCTCTTTGTACTGCCAGTCTTCCAGAATGCCGGACGAAGCATCCCAGTGATAGCAGATATCGATCAGGAACGACATATCGCCGGCACCCTTGTAACCGTGGCGTTTCATGCCTTCGATCCATTTTGGATTGAGCACGCGTGTGCGGAAAATAAAACGCCCTTCCTCATCCGTAGAGCGGATGCGCGGTTTGCGCGGGTCGGATGAATCGCCCGAATAGCTGGGGACGTATTTCCCGCTCGCGGCCTTGACCGCCGCGTTCATACCACCGTGGTAGTTGTTGAAATCGACACAACTGAAAATATCGTACTCGCGCGTCGACTCGTTTTTCACCGTCAGATCAAGCTTGCCCATACGCTTGCGGAAATCGTCCTGTCGCGCTTCGCCATAGACGCCTTCGCCATAGGCATAGCCGCCCCAGGCGATGTAAATCTCGCCCAGGTCAGCCGTCTTCTCCCACTGCCCGCTGAAGAGGAGATCGGCCACGCCGGCGCCATATGTGCCCGGCTTGTCGGAATAGACGCGGAAGGCGGCGCGCTTCTCGGCTTCTTCCGGGGAGAGGCCGGCCTTGATCAGCTCCTCGCGTTCGACGGTGACGTTGTGCGCCAGCGGATTGACTTCCGGCGGCTCCTTGAGCGCAGCGATCATGCGCGCCGCGCTGTCGATAGTCTCCATCAGATTGGGGAAGGCGTCGCGGAAAAAACCCGAGGTGCGCACGGTCACGTCGATACGCGGGTATTTGCGCTCTTCCAGCGGGATGACTTCAACGCCGTCGACGCGGCCGCTATGCCGGTTCCAGACCGGGCGCACGCCCATCATGTAGAAAATCTGCGCCATGTCGTCGCCGCGCGTGCTCATTGTCGGCACACCCCAGAGCACCATGCCGACTTGGCGCGGCACTTTGCCCTCATCCTGCGTGTAGCGCTCGACGAGCGCATCGGCCTGGCGCACGCCCACTTCCCAAGCCTCTGGGGTGGGAATCTTGAACGGATCGACGGAAAAGAAGTTGCGCCCGGTCGGCAGAATGTCGATGCGCCCGCGCGTCGGGCTGCCGGAACCGCCCGGCGGCACAAAACCGCCATCCAAGCCGTGCAGCGCGTATTTGATTTCATCGGTGATCTGCTGCAACTTCGGGCGGATGCCATCGTGCACGAAATGCAGCACATCGGCGACCCGCTGCGAGCCGTTGAAACGCGCCTGCGTTTCATGACGGATGGCTTCGTCCGACCATCCTGCCTCGTCGAGCGCATCGTAGGCGGCGCGCACATCGATGAGAATCTGGCTGAGCACCTGGCCCTTGGTTTTGCCGAGCGCCGGCACCAGCTCGCCGGGATGGTCGCGTAGATCCTCGCCGTCGAAACCGCGCGCGGCGGCAACCGCATCCCAGAGCGAGGCGACTTCGCCGTTAGGCAGGCGCGTCAGATGAACCATCGTCTCGTTGAAGCGTTCCGGCGGCGGCACCTGCCCGAAGGTATGCAGGCCGTCGTTGATTGAGGTGACGTCAACGGTTTCTAGATAGCCGTGCAGTTTGCCGAAGAAATCGAAAGGGCTTTCTTCCGCGGCCTCACGCGTCATGCCGATATCGGCGTCCAGATGCGCCTCGGCTGCCAGCGCCCAGACTTTCTCAAGAATCAGCGTGATTTTAGCCGGATCCTCATGCTTGGCGTAATAAGCCGCCTCCAGCAGATCCTCAATCTTCTCGAACTCCTCGGTTTTTCCGGCATTCGTCTGCGGTGGAATCATGTGGTCGAGAATCACGCAGTATGAACGGCGCTTGGCCTGCGTGCCTTCGCCGGGGTTATTGATGATGTAGGGGTAGAGGTGGGGAATGTCGCTGATCGCCGCATCCGGGTAGCAGTCGCGCGAAAGCCCCGTGCTCTTGCCCGGCATCCATTCCAGCGTCCCGTGCGTGCCGACGTGGATAACGGCATGCGCGCCGAATTCTTCGCGTAGCCAGCGGTAATAGCCCAGGTAATGGTGTGTCGCGGGCAGATAGGGGTCGTGAATGGTTTGTCCGTCAGGTTGCAGAACCGGTTGATCCGCTTCTTCCATGCGTGCGCGTGGCGGCTGCACACCGAGGAAGACATTGCCGACAACCATGCCGCCAACGAGCAGCTTGCCGTCGTGATAGAAGGTGACACCGGGCGCTGGTCCCCATTTCTCATCCATTTCCCGCTGCATTTTCTCGCTGCGCTCGGCATGCCAGCGCAGTGCGGTCGGCGTATCGATTGTGCCAACCGCACGTTCGGCCATCTGCGCCGGCTGCAGGTAGCGCCGGTCACTGGTCAAACGATCGATCATCTCGAAAGCGATCGCCTCGCCGTTCTCGAAGCGGCGGTCGATACGATATCCCTGCGCCGCCATGCTTTCCAGAAGGACGTTCACGCTCTCGAACGAATCCAGCCCGGACGCGCAGCCCAGGCGGTCATTGCGCGGCGGGTATTGGTGGAAAATGATCGCTACCTTGCGTTCGTATGGCGGTGTACGGCGCAGCTTCGCCCAGTTCATCGCCCAGCGCACGACATGGCGGCAGCGGTCGGGCACTGGTTTCCGAACCAGCAGGCGGGCGCCAGTTGCCGGATCGACACCAATATCGTCGCGCGTTGCCACGACAGTGCCGATGATCGCGCCGTCGAATTCAGGTTGTGCGATGTTGACCGAGACATCCATCGGCGATACGGCCTGCGTGGTTTCTTCCCATTGCGCGCGCGGGTTGTAGGTCAGGATCAGTTGCAAGGTCGGCACGTCGAGTTCCGGCAGCACCTGATCCGAGCCGGGGGTGGCCTGCGTTAGCGAAAAACTCATCGGCGAGAACAGGGCTTCGATCAAGGTCTTGCCTTCACGCTTGAAAAAATGCTCCGTCACTTCTGCGACGCTCATATTGCCGACCTCGGCATCGCGGAAGCGGCTGTGGAAGACGGCCAGCGGTATGCCGCCCTGCGCCTCGATTTCCGCAATCAGTGCGTCGTAAGTCGCCAGGTCACCGTTCTGCCAGGCGTAATTGCCGAACCACATGCCGATCACCGGCGCATCCTCACCAACGCGCGCACGCGCCCAGTCGAGGTAAGCGTCGCGGTCGAGCAGGCCGCCGCGCCAGTCGGGGTGGTAGAGGCCCTCGCGCGGCAGCTTTTCCGGCGCGGGTGGCTCCGGCAGATCGCAGCCCAGTTCGCGCGCCAGCGTCAGCAGCATGCCGCGCAGATTGTTAAGTCCGCCTTCGCGGAGGTAGGCGTGGCGACGCTTGTAGGCCTCCGATCCAAAATCGGATCCGATTTCCCGCGCCAGTTCGACATCCTCCGATGACATACCGCCGGCCTGAACGTGTATGAGTTTGCCGGCCGCCGCTTCCGCCAGGGCGTCGATGCCTGGAATTGAACGCGCACCGCCGTGCGGCAAGAGAACCAATGCCGACGACGAACGAATCGTTTCGGCCATTGCCGCGATGCGCTTTGAATCAAAGAGATCGTCTTTGCCTGCAGCGGCGACGCGCAGACAGGCCGTTTCCTCCGGCGAGAATGCCGCGACGGCTCGGCCAAGGAGGGGCAGGTGCGTCGCAGTAGCATCAATAACGACGACCGTATGTTGTGCTGGGTTCATCTTCGCTTCCTTTTCAAGAATGCTTCGGCATCGCATCCGCTATGTTGAAACTTCGTTCAGACGATTGTCTGTGCACCTGATCGTTCGCCGTTATGATGGCTTGACGGTGAAGGTATAAGTCCATTCCTTGACGGCGCTTCGGGTGATGACGTCGACAGCCGTGCCCTGATGTTCACCGACGTGTGTATCGCCCATCGCCTCTTCAAGATCGCCCTCGACATCGAGTACTGCGTCGCGCAGTTCCTGAAGGCGATTTTCATCGGCTGCCCAAAGGCCACGTGCCTGGGCTTCCAGCAGGCGGCGGACGATTTCCTCGAAAGCATGCGGGCTGGTTTCGCGTAGCCAGTTGCGCATTGCCGGGTCAGAAACAAGACGGTCATGTACGGCGTTGAACTGCGAGTCGGTAATCGCATGCGTTGTCGCCGACCAGCCGAACAGCACATTGACACGGTTGGAAATACCGCTGGCGCCGGTATAGCCCTGTGCCTGGACCGTCGCCAGCCACTCCGGGTTGAGCACCGTTGTAGCAAGGCTCTGGGAGAGTTCCTCGGCGAGTGTGCGTACCTCGCCCGCGC
This sequence comes from Dentiradicibacter hellwigii, assembly GCF_041770905.1. Lineage (NCBI taxonomy): Bacteria > Pseudomonadati > Pseudomonadota > Betaproteobacteria > Rhodocyclales > Rhodocyclaceae > Dentiradicibacter > Dentiradicibacter hellwigii. The sequence continues at coordinate 636,037 of NZ_JBEUWX010000002.1, read as the reverse complement.
GCGTGGTTTGCGTATCGCCCCAGTAAAGGCGCATTGAGCCACCACCGAGACCGCGGCGCGCAGCGGCATTGCCACCCTGTACGGCAAGATAGCAACTGCTCGACAGAAGGTCTGCTTCCGGCCATGAGGCGCGTTGATAGGACAGGTCGGTTTTACGCAGCAGGTGCGCGTATTGCGCCATCTGCTGCGCAGCGGGTAATGCGGCTGGCCGTCCATCCGCACCGAAAGCGGTGCCCGATGTGTTGATCAGCACTTCGGCCAGATCGCCATCATCCTCCCAGGCCGAGGCGTCGAGCGCGACACCGATGCCGCCGCCGTAGCCACCATCGGCGTTGGCGAAACAGCGGTAGGTTGCCAGGCGACGTAATGCCGCCTCATCGCTGTCCTGCATCTGCGTGCGCAATTCTGCCAGGCGCGCGTCGACATGGGCACGGACGAAGTTGCGGTCAGGCGGCTCGTCGCGTTCGGTGACTGCCAAAACGGCGCGGTCGAAGAGCGCATAGATTTCCGGCAACAGGTCGCGGACGACGCTGCTCATCTGGACAACGACATCAATGCGTGGGCGGAGCAAGGTTCGTCCGTCAGATGCAATCATCGTTAATTCGTCGAGCGGTAGTACCGTTACGCCCGTCACTTTGCCGTTGGCTTGCCGCTCTGGCGCACAGCCGAGCAGCCAGAGAATCTGCGCGGTGAGTTCGCCGTCAGCCTGAAAAACATCGGTCGACCAGAGCGTGATCGCAATCGTTTCGGGAAATCGCCCTTCATCGGCGAGGTAGGCATTGAGCAGTTTTTCGCCCATGCGCGCGCCGACCGTCTGCGCCGCCGGCGTTGGTACGCAGGCCGTGTCGGTGCCGTAGAAATTGCGTCCGGTCGGCAGTACGTCGGTTTTGCCGCGCGACAAGTGCCCGCTTGGCCCGGGTGCAATGAAACGACCATCCAGTGCCCTCAGCACGGCATCAAGTTCGTCGCTGCAACCCGCCAGATCTTTGCGTAACCCGGCTTCGCCCGTTTCGTCCAGGCCGCCGCGGCGTGCTTCATCGATATAGCGCAGTGTGTCTTCTTCGCCGGGTGCGCGACCGAGTACGTGTAATCCGGTGCTGAGCATGCGTCGCCGCAAGGCGTCGAGACGGCGCGGTAAAAGTTCGATGGCCAGCCCCAGGGCTTCATCGTCCTCGACGGCTTGACCCATGCCGGTCAGTTCGCTGCGCAGTGTTTCGCGTAAAGCGTCACGTCGGGCGCCCGCTGTTGCCGAACGATACTGGCGCAGCAGCTCCTCCAGCGTATCCCAGTGGTTGCCGAGCGTATCGGCGCGCGCAACGGGTGCGCTCAGGTGGTCGACGATGACGGCGCGGCCGCGACGCTTGGCCATCATTCCTTCGCCGGTGACCGACATCAGGTAGGGATAGATGACCGGCAGATTACCGAGCGAAATGTTTGGAAAACAGGTTTCCGAGAGTCCAGTGCGCTTGCCCGGCAGAAATTCCAGCGGTCCTTCGGTGCCCATCATGATGAGCGCATCGACATGCCGTTGCAGCCACCAGAATGTCGCCAGCCATTGGTGCGAAGGCGCAATGGCCGGGTCGTGCAGGATACGGCAGACTTCGCCGTCACAGCGCGGTCCCCAGCAGCCGCGCTTTGGATCGGTCATGACGAAAACGTTGCCGAATGAAAGGCCGGTGACGATCAGTGTTGGTTCTGGGCCGTCCGGGTGATGCACCATCGATTTTCCCGGGAAGACGCCCCAGGCTTCATCAACGGCGCGGCGTATTGTCTCCGGTTGGCGATCAAAGTCGGCGCGGAAGGTGGCTTCGTCGATTTCAGCAAGAACGCCGCCCTTGGCGACGATTTCCTCAACTGAAGTCCAGCGGAATTCGGAGATCGCCTTGTGCCTCAGAATCAGGTCGAGAAGGGCGCGGCCATCGGCCGGAATATTCTGGACCTGGTATCCCGCCGTATGCAGGCGATTCAGGAGGTCGACGACGCTTTGCAGGGCATCGAGCGCTGCGGCGTTGCCGATCGTCGCTTCAATGCTCTTGCACGGCGGGTTGTGCAGCATGATCGCTATACGCTTGTCGGCATTGGCTTTATGCCGCAGTTCGACCCAGGCGCGGGTGCGGCTGGTAAGTCTGGTCAACTGATCGTCGAGCAGCTGGACGATACGCCGTTCGTCTTCTGTACCTTCGTCAACGCGTGGCGAACAGGCAATGACCGTTGGGTCGATGCAGCCGAGCATTTCCGGCCGCGACAGGCTGAAGGAAAGCATCATGGGACTCAGTCCCTGCGCATCGTTGCGCCATTCCGCCGCCGAGCCGGACCAGTGGCGCACCAGCTGGAAAACCGGCACGTCGTGTCCTGCGAAAGGACCGCCGGGGGTTTGTGCCTCGCGCCGGAAAACTACGGCGAGATTCCAGATCGCAGCCAGTCGTTCACCGCAGCCATCGAGAAAGCGCCGCAGGGGATTATCCGGCGCACCGAGCGGTGCGACGCCTTCCCAGTCACAAAACATCGGCATTGGCGCAAACCCGGCCGATTCGAGATGTTGAATGCAGGCATCGACAATCTCCGTCTCTCCGCCAAGCCAGGCGTTGCGGTCAAAAAGTATCGCTACGATAGGCGGTTCCCGATTGTCTGGCGCAGTGATGCGTCCCTTCATCCAGGCCAGGTAGCTTGCCACCTCGTGCCACAGCTGCGGCGATTCGGCATGGTAGATGCCCGATAGTATCGGTTGTCCGGCTGCTGCCGGCGCTTCGGCCAGTACGCCGGCGCGGTGCAGCAGATAACGTGCAGCGTTGGCGAGGTCATTCACCGTTCCCGCCTTGCAATAGGCGGTGATGCGCTGTTGTGCGTCGCGGTCGATTTCGCCCGCCCAGTCGGCTTCCGTTTCAAGCCCTGCCGGCAGGGCGTAGCGTACGCCTCGCGCCGTTTCCAGCAACTGAGGGAAGGTGCTGAAATGGCGGGTGATGTCGAAATAGATGGCATCGGCAGCGGGCATTTCCTTTTCTAGGAACGATTCCCAGTCGATGGACTGCATCTGGTTGAGCACCTTCAGCTCTATGCCTTCACCGGCAAGCACCGCCGCTGCACGCGCCCATATCCGGCCAAGTACGGTATGGGTGAACAGAAAAATGACTTTTCGCATCATGGTTGTCCGCGACGGGCAGAAGTGCCGGTTGCACGATGGGTGCGCCATGGACATAGGCCGAAATATCTATCGAACATCGTTTTCCTTTACTTCAGACCATTAACGCTTGCGCATCAGAAATCATAACGATAGGCAAGCCTGCCGTTGCGGCCGGGCAGGGGATAACCGCCTTTTTCTTCATAGTATTTATCGGCCAGGTTTTCAATGCTAAGCGAGAGCGAATGATGTTTGTCGAAACGGTAACGCACGAACAGGTCCATGGTTGTGAAGCCGGGGAAGCGGACGACTTCGGCGGTGTTGCCAACCCAGTTGTTGTCGTACCATTGGCCAACGCGGCGCAGACCGAGGCGGCCGTCCCACGCGCCGTAGTTGGCTTCGACGGCGGCGCGCAACGTCGTGCGCGGGACATTGTGGATGTCGGTCCACTTGCCGTTGTTTTCCTCCTGGCGCGAGAAATAGTGCGTACCGGAAAGAGAGAGACGGATGATTTTGTTAACATCCCAACGCCCTGTCCATTCCAGCCCGTGCATGCGCGCTTCGTTGGCGTTGTAATAGGTCGAGAGGTTGGTGAGCGGCGATCTATTGATCGTCGTGATCCGATTACTGATCTTGTCGGTCACTTTGGTGTGGAACATCGTCAGGTCGGCGTAGAACGTTGGGTTGCTCCATTCGAGACCGATATCATAGGTCAGGCTGCTTTCCGGCTTGAGGTCCGGGTTGCCGCGCGTGATTTGAATGCTTCTTCCCTGCGTCGAGACGGTATAACCGCTGACATTGGATGCGCTCGGCGCGACGAAGCCTTTGCCGACTGTTCCGTGCACGCGAAAGCCATGGCCGATCAGATGCTTGAAGCCGGCGCTGGGACTGGTGTTGCCGAACTCTGCCGTCGATGGCGTAAAGCCGGTCTTGAACGGCGTGTCGAGCGATTTGGTGCGAATCTTGTCGTGCCGCACGCCGACATAGACGGTGCTGTTGTTGTCATTTAGGTACCAGGTGTTCTCGGCATAGATACCAATTGTGCGCTGCTCATGGTCGGCGGAATACGGCCCCTTGCGTTTGCCGTTGGCGGCCCAGCTACGCGATTCGACCTTGGCCTTTTCATGATCGACGCCGAAAACCAGGCTCGCCGATTCGCTCCAGTTCCAGGTGTCCTGTAACTGCGCGCCCGTCCATTGAATGTCGGATTCGAAACTGCGGAATGGCAGGTAAGGGCGGTCAGCCGCCGAACGCGAAGTCTTGTTGTAAAGCGTGTACGCTTCCTGCCCCATGAAAGCGCGCGCCAGCAGGCGGTGATTGCCCATCTTGCCGGTCACGGACAGGTCGGTGCCGTTGCGGTCCATGTCCTTGTTGCTCTGACTGTTGGTTCCGTAAGCGATGTCACCGGGCGTAGCGATGTCGCGGCCAATGTAAATGTCGGTTTTCAGATTGGCGCGCCAGTCTTTATTGAGATTCAGGCCAAGTCGCAGCGCGTGATATTGTTGCCCGTAACTGGTGCTTGGGCGCAGCACGCCGCCACCGGCTTTGAAATCGTCGCCACGGTCGAGATAAGACCCGGAATAGTCGAAATCAAAGAATTCGTTGAGCGCGCCACCAATGGCGCCCTTGAGTTGCTTGGTGTCATAGCTGCCGTAGGCGATCTGGCCAAAACCGTTCAGCGGGCCTTTGCTTTCGCGCGTAATCACGTTGACGACGCCGCCCATCGCCTGCGAGCCGTAGAGTGCGGAAGCCGGCCCCTTGAGTACTTCGATGCGCTCGACCCGGTCCATGTTGATCAGCGACAGGTTGGTGCCCATCGCCGGCCGCCCGTCGATCAGCAATAGCGAATGTTTGTTGATGCCGGAAAACTCGGGGCGAAAACCGCGGATGCCGATGCCCGAGAGGTTGCCGGGATACTGGATGACATCGACGCTGCTGTTTTTCTTGAGCGTATCGGTCAGATCAAGGCTCGGCGTGCTCTCAATCTGCTCCGTACCGATGATTTCGATGCGTTGTGGCGTCTCCTCGATTTTCGCCTCGGCGCGGCGGGCGGTGACGACCATTGTGCCCAGCGCAACGTCTTCTGCCATGACAGTCACTGGAACGGCTAACGTACATAAAACCAATAGCGGCTTGCTGTTTTTCATTTATTGACTTCTCCACTGAGTAAAAATATGTCGTGAATTGCCAGTCAAGGCTGTTTTCCCGACACAAAAGGCGCCGCCGTGGCCTGCCTGGCGGTCATGTCCAGTGAAAGCGCGACAGGCCTTGGCGACATTGATCAAAGAGGCTGCTCGTCCGTAATGAACGAGCAATGCCAACCAGAAGGTGATTCGGCAGATAGTGACTCTGAGCAGAGAATGCGTTCGAAACCAGCGTCTATCTGCATATCGGAAAAAGGCTTCCCGTCGATGGGAGATAGGCACCTCAGCAAGACAAAGCGTTTATCGATATGTTGTTTTATCGAAAACAAAGGCTTTGCCATTATGCTGCTGCGGATATGGTTATATTTTTTGCTTTCCGCGCGTTTCAGCATTCCCGGCATCGGCACGCTCTCTGCCAAATCGCTTGCCGCACTGCCTGCGTATTGATCGCAAGAGGTGCGGGCAGCGTTTTTTTCGGGATGTGGCGGTGGGAATCAGATTCGGAAAGGCGCCCGTGCACTTGCCGGTGCTTTGTACTCGTCGATGCCCTGGTTTCTTCGAGGTTTTATCGATCAGGAGGATCGATAAACGCGTTAAGGGCAATCGATAAGGCGGTACTGAAAAGCCGATGTGTCCCTAACAGAGGCTTCATGCACGTGCTTGTCAGTTCAATCTGCCCCGACGCTACGCCGGAACAGATGGCAATTCAAAAGCTTTTAGCGCTTTCCGTCAGAACCTTTCCCCTCACCCCGAGGATTGGCACTGCGCCTGCTTCAGGCCGGTCTTCTGGCTCGCCTTCTTCCTCTACCGACGCCTTCCCATGCGCTTTTCTTCGTACAGTGGCTTCTTGTCGGTTTCGTCTGGCTCACAGCAGCGGGGGGCTGCACCGGCTTGTCTGCCCATATCATTTAATCCCTTTGCATGTTGAATCGTGATATGGGCACCGGTTTCCCGTTTCACCTTCTCCCTCTCTCGGGAGCGAGGCACCTGAATGCAGGCCGAATCATAGGCTGAAATCGCCCTTTATTCAAGAAGGTGGGAGCGGTTTGCCTCAGTATTCCGGCAGGTTGCTGAACGTATACCTGTTCCTGTGTGTTGGCGCGCTCTACCGGGAGACGTGAGACGGTTTAATTACGCTAGAAAAAAGGGCGATGCCGTACGTAGGGATCGTGGAATGTATGCATACGACAGGCGTCATAGTCTGAAGAAAAATAGGGCATAGAAGGGATTATGCTAGTATCCCTGCGCTCGTTCCTGATGGGACGATTCAACAAAGGAATGTCTCTATGAAGAAAACCTTGTACGTCAGCCTGATTGTCGGAGTTTGTTGCACTTTTTCTGCGCTCCCTGCGTTTGCCGAGCCTGCTATTTGTGCCCAGTATTACAAGGAAATGCAGGCCGCGCTGAAGAGGGATGGCAACGATACGGCGGCGGCGATGAAAATCGTCAGGGAACAGGTGGCTGGCGTGCCGGCCGGACGGCAGGCAGAATTTTGCAAATCATCCCTCCAGGGCATGAAGGATGCCGAAGCGCATACTGCCCAGGCGGAGAGTGATGATGACGGCGGTAAAAAAGCGCGCGATAAAAAACGGTAAGCGGGCAGGGGAGAAGCCCTACATCCCATACACCCCGCATAGCCCCAGGAGCCGCATGCGATTCGTATAAACCGTGTTTTCGGGCAGCGGTCTGTTGCGCTATCCAACAATCCAGGTACTGTGGCATGAATGAAAGCCGAACCGGCCGGTTCGGCTTTTTTGCTTATCTTGGTTGTGTGTGCCGTGTGGCTGGCTTTGTCGGTGGGGTGATCTGACGCCTTTCATGAATACGGCGGAAAATGCGCCGATGCCCGCTGATGGGGGGTGGGCTGTGATAGTATTCGCCTCGGCGGGTCCCCCCGCATCGCAGAGTGGTGAACCTGGTCAGGTCCGGAAGGAAGCAGCCACAGCCATTGACTACGAGTGCCGGGGTCAGGCTCGCCACTTTCTTTTCCGGGAACCGCTTCCGGGTTGTCTCCGGCGCTTTTGTCGTGTTTTTAGGCATTCCGGCGGTTGCCGGTTATATCCCGTGACATTCCTGATTGTTCGCTATGGTCGCTTGCCGTGCACCGGAATGCGTCCGGATGCATGCGGGTAAAAATGGGTAGAACGATGCTCAACACTGTCAATGAGGGAAGAAAAGTCCCGAATGTCGGCTTCATCAGTCTTGGTTGTCCCAAGGCGCTGGTCGATTCGGAGCAGATTCTGACCCGCCTGCGCGCTGAAGGATACGATATCTCCGGATCCTACGAAGGCGCGGATCTGGTGGTGGTGAATACCTGCGGTTTCATCGATGCGGCCGTCGAAGAATCGCTGGATGCGATCGGCGAAGCGCTGTCCGAAAATGGCAAGGTGATCGTGACTGGCTGCTTGGGGGCGCGCGAAGAACTGATCCGTGACTTGCACCCCAGCGTACTGGCGATTACCGGGCCGCATGCGGCCGAGGAGGTCATGCGGCATATCCGCACGCATCTGCCGCAGCCGCACGACCCGTTTGCCAGTCTGGTACCGCCGCAGGGCATCCGGCTGACGCCGCAGCACTATGCCTATCTGAAGATTTCCGAAGGCTGCAACCATCAGTGCACCTTTTGCATTATTCCTTCGCTGCGCGGGCCGCTGGTCAGCCGCCCGATCGGCGACGTGCTGCGCGAGGCCGAACGCCTGGCTGCTGCGGGTGTGCGTGAGCTGCTGGTCATTTCACAGGATACGGGCGCATATGGCGTCGATCTGAAATATCGCACTGGTTTTTTTGGCGGGCGGCCGCTCAAGACGCGCCTGAAAGAGTTATGTATGGCGCTGGCCGAATTCGGCGTCTGGGTGCGCCTGCATTACGTCTATCCGTATCCGGCGATCGATGAGCTGATCCCGCTGATGGCGGAGGGCAAAATCCTGCCGTATCTCGATGTGCCGTTTCAGCACGCCAGCCCGCGTATCCTCAAGGCAATGAAGCGTCCGGCAAGCAGCGAAAACACGCTGGCGCGTATCCGTGCCTGGCGCGCCGTCTGTCCGGAGCTGACGATCCGCAGCACTTTCATTACGGGATTCCCCAGCGAGACGGATGCGGAATTTGAGGAACTTTTGGCCTTTCTGGAGGAAGCCCGGCTTGACCGTGTCGGCTGTTTCGCCTATTCGCCGGTTGCCGGGGCGGCGGCCAACGCGTTGCCGGGCGCGCTGCCGGATGCCGTTCGTGAGGAACGTCGCCGCCGTCTGATGGACGTGCAGGCGGATATTTCGGCCGAGCGTTTGGCGGCCAAGATCGGGCAGCACATCCGGGTCATCGTCGACGAGGTTGATGAAGATGGCCTCGTCGCACGTTCTGCGGCAGATGCGCCGGAAATTGACGGGCAGGTGTTTGTCAATGGCTTTTATGATGCTGCGCCGGGCGATTTCCTCGACGTGCAGGTGGTCGATGCCAGCGAGCACGATCTGTACGCCGAGATACGGACAGCACGGTAAACATGGAAAGAAAATGAGGATGCAGCGCCTATGACCGCAACATTGATTGAACGACTGAGCGCCATCGTTGGGGCGGAAAACGTCCTGACCGACGCGGTGGCGATGGCGCCCTATCTTGTCGACTGGCGCGGACGCTATCATGGTGCGGCGCGCTGCATCGTGCGTCCGGACAATGCTGAGGAGGTCGCCGCTATCGTGCGTGTGTGCCTGGCGGCGGGCGTCCCCATCGCGCCGCAGGGCGGCAATACCAGCCATTGCGGCGCCAGCGTGCCGGATACGAGCGGCACGGCGGTGATCGTCAGCCTCTCGCGCATGAACCGGATTCGAGAGGTTGATGCCGCAAACAACACGATGACGGTCGAAGCGGGTTGCGTGCTGCAAACGATTCAGGCGGCGGCGCGGGCGGCTGGACGCCTGTTTCCGCTGTCGCTCGCTGCCGAAGGCAGTTGCCAGATTGGCGGCAATCTGTCGACCAATGCCGGCGGCGTGCAGGTGCTGCGTTACGGCAATGCGCGCGAACTGGCGCTCGGGCTGGAAGTCGTGCTGCCTTCCGGCGAAATCTGGCATGGTCTGCGCGGCCTGCGCAAGGACAATACGGGTTACGACCTCAAGCAGTTGTTCATCGGCGCGGAAGGCACGCTGGGCATCATTACCGCCGCCGTCATTAAACTGTTCCCGCTGCCGGGCACCGTGGCAACCGCCTGGCTGTCCATCGACTCGCCGGCTGCTGCCGTGCGTCTGCTCGGCGAATTGCAGGCGCGTTTTGGCGCGGCGCTAACCGCGTGCGAGCTGATTTCTGACATTTCGCTCGGCTTGGTGCTCAAGCATATTCCGGGCGCGCAGCCGCCCCTGGCGGCCAGTCCGGATGATCCGCACGCTTTGCGTACGCCCTGGCACCTGCTCATTGAACTGTCGGGTACGGGCGAAGAGGCCGATCTGCGCGCGGCATGCGAGGAGTTTCTGGGCGCAGCGCTGGAAAAGGGCTGGATCGACGATGCCGTACTGGCGCAGAGCGGCGAACAGGCGGCGCGGCTGTGGGATTTGCGCGAACGGCTCAGCGAGGCGCAGAAGATCGAAGGATTTAGCATCAAGCACGATGTATCCGTGCCCGTATCGCGGATCGGCGAATTCGTCGAGCGTGCCGGCGCCGCCCTGCAAGCCGCGTATCCCGGCATCCGCATCGTTGCTTTCGGCCATGTCGGCGACGGCAACCTGCATTACAACCAGTCCAAGCCGGAAGCGGCTGAGAACGCCGAATTTATGGCCGCCCAGCCGGACGTCAACCGCATCGTGCACGACATCGTCGATGCGCTGGGTGGCAGTATCAGCGCCGAACATGGCATCGGCCAGCTTAAACGCGGCGAGCTGGCGCATTACAAGAGCGCGGTGGAAATGGAGATGATGCGGGCGATCAAGCGGACGTTCGATCCGCTCGGCTTGATGAATCCGGGCAAGGTTCTGTGAGCGCCGCAAGTTGGTGGGCGCGCGGGTTTTGCCGGTAAAAGGTGGCAAAAGCGCCGTATAGCGCCGGATATTCTGCGTACAGAATTTCCGGCGTTTCAAAGAAGGTTTCGCTCATGACGGCGAAAAATTCCCCCGGATGTTCTGCGGCGTATGGGTCGAACAGCGTTTCTTCGCCGCGTGCCTCGGCTTCGTCGGCCAAGGCACAAAAATCCTCGTAAGCGGCGGTCAGGATTTGACGCCATTCTCGGCGCACGATATTCGGTGCGGCCGGTTTGTTCGATGGGTCGGGAGGCTTCGAAGCCCTGGATGGCAATGGCGGAATCCCGTCGATGACGCCGTCGAGCATATCCAGCTTGTGTACAAACTCATGGATGATGACGTTGTAGCCGTCGCCGGCCATCTGCACGTCGCGCCATGAAACCAGCAGCGGCCCGTCTGTCCACGCTTCGCCCGACGCGACTTCATCGTATTCATGGACGACGCCGGATTCATCCTCAACGATGCGCGGAATGACGAATTCGTCAGGGTAAACGATGATGCCGACCCAGCCGCGGTAATAGTCAAGCCCCAGGTTGAGGATCGGCAGACACCCCTGCGCGGCGATTGAAACGCACATGGCGTCAGTCAGCGCCAGTCCGCCCGCACCGGAGAACGTTTTTTCAGCAAGAAACGCTTCGGTCAACATGCGCAGGCGCTGTCTTTCCTCGTGGTCAAGCCGTATCAGGAAAGGGAGTGCGGCGATGGTTTCCTGCCATAGCGCATCCGGCAACGGCGCGGGGGCGCGGCGCCTGAGCCAGCCAAAGACTTTGCTAAGAAGCATCATGCGCAAGCAACGGCATACTGGGGCGGCATATCGGAGCTAGATCCCGCATAAATCAAAACGGTGTGCGTAGATTTTCACGGGAAGGCGCGCCGCCTTTTTCGATGGCTGAGTCGATGGCTGGGCGGCGCGTACCGATCACGCGTCAGACGCAGGCGGTGATGCCGCCGTCGACGTAGATGATCTGCCCATTGACGAAGTTGGAAGCATCAGAGGCCAGGAAGATGGCGGCGCCATGCAGTTCCTCAAGCTGGCCCCAGCGGTTGGCGGGCGTGCGTTTGCACAGCCAGGCGGAGAATTCTTCGTTTTCGACCAGCGCCTTGTTCATTTCCGTCACGAAGTAACCAGGCGCCAGCCCGTTGGCCTGGATGCCGTATTTTGCCCAGTCGGCGCACATGCCTTTGGTCAGATTGGCGACGCCGCCCTTGGCGGCTGTGTAGGGGGCGATGGTCGGACGGCCGAGCTGGCTTTGCACCGAGCAGATATTGATGATCTTGCCGCTGCCGCGTGCGATCATATGCCGGGCGACAGCCTGCGAAACATAAAAAATGCTGGAAAGGTTCGTGTCGAGAATGGCCTGCCAGTCACCAGCAGGGAAGTCTTCCAGCGGCGCGCGGCGCTGAATGCCGGCGTTGTTGACGAGGATATCGATGGGGCCGATATCCTGTTCAATGCGCGCGATGCCAGCGGCGACGGCGGCTGGATCGGTCACATCGAAAGCAACGCCGTCGGCGGTAAAGCCGTCGGCGATCATTTTTTCGGCAGCGTTGCGCACGCGGGTTTCGTCGCGGCCGTTGAGGACGATGGAGGCGCCGGCGCCAGCCAGTGCGTAGGCGAGCGACAGGCCGATGCCCTGTGTCGAACCGGTGATCAGGGCGCGCCGTTGGCGCAGGTCGAACAGTGTGTGGGTGGTTTGGGTCATGATGGTGGCGTGTGTGAATGAATGATGGATGCCGGGGCGTATTTCAGCGCACGGACAGGGTTTGGATGAAAGAATCGTCTCGTAAGATGATGTGTGCGTTTCTTGCGCGAACCTTGTATGAGTCTTGTATGAATCGAGAAATTTGGGAAAATCCGGGAAATCTGAAAAATCCGAGAAATCCGGCGGATCTGCATGGAAGCGCACAAAACCGGGCGATCGCTTACCCGGATGGATTCTACCGCCCGGAAGAATGCGCTTTCAACCCGCAGGAGCAGCCTGCCGGATTGGATGAAATCGAGAAATGACGAATGATGGTTGAACAAGATGTCCCCGATCGAACCTGATTTTTCCCATGACCAGGATGCCGCTTCAGCAGCGCATACGGTGCAGAAAACGAAAACATTGCCTGTGCCGGTTGGTTTTTTTCGCCGCGTCTGGGCGAGGGCTGCGGGAACGCTGCGGATTTTTCTGGACGCGGACGGTATCCGCGCCGGCGCGGCGACAGCGTTTTACGGCGCTTTTTCGGTCGCGCCGCTGCTTGTCATCCTGACCAGCATCGCCGCCTGGATTTGGGGCGATATGGCAAACATGAGCGGCGAGGTTGCCGGCGATCAGGCGGCCCGGGCGATGATCCTCGATACCTTGCGCAGCCTGCTCGGCGAGCGCGAGGCGGAAACGCTGGCCGGCATGCTCAATCGTGGTCTGGCCAGCATCACTGCCGGCAGGGCGATTTCCAGCACGCTGTTTGCCGTGGCGACGACGCTGATTGGCGCCAGTGGCATGTTCATCGAACTGCGCACCGCCTTGCAGGCCATGGCCGAGCAGGCGGCGCCGCGCCGCTTTAACTGGACGCGCTTTGTGCGTATGCGCATCGTCGTTATCGGCGTAGTGCTCGGCTGCGCCTGTCTGGTGGCGGCGGTCATGCTGCTCCAGACGCTGGCGCTCGGTTTCGTCAAGTGGGTGACGTTCATGTGGCCGGCGCTGGCCGGCATTGTCAGAAGCCTTGAATTATTCTGGTCGTGGACGGTGATCGTTGGCTTGTTCTACATCGTCATGCACTGGCTGCCCGACCGGCGCTTCCCTTTCCGGGCGACGCTGGCGGGGGCGGCGCTCGGCGGCGTGTTGTTCATGGCGGGGCGTATCGCCATCAGTTATTACATCGCCACGACGGTGACGCGCTCTTCATTGGGCGCGGCGAGTTCTTTCGCGGCGCTGCTGGTCTGGATTTTCTGGTCAAGTCTGGTGTTTCTGCTCGGCGCGGCTTTTGCCGGAGAACTGACGAAAAGCGCCAACGCCCGGCGGTAAGCGCCAATGCCCGGCCAGCCCTTTATTTATCAGGATTCCCAAACACCTGCCCGGAGCGCCTGTATTTATCGGAGTTTCAGCGGGTGGGCATGAATGAATGCCCGACAAACGTAAACGACCGTCGGGCACAATATTCCGGTTTATGTTTTTTGATGCCCTGAGCCCCGCGTATTTAGAGGGCTTCAGGGCATTTTATGTTTTCTGCACTATTTTTATAGATTTCAGAGGGGACTTCGCAAGCTTAAAGAGCGGTTCGACTTTGCCAAAAGACAAGGCGGTAAGCCGCAGACAGACCACTCAGTACGGCAAGGCCAGGTCAACACAGCAACGCCGTATTCTGACAAAAGAAGGCGCTATCTTCAGAGGAGGCGCCCTGAAGCCCTTTATTTATAAGGGTTCCAGAGGCGACTACCCGCAAATGCCCTATCCACGCGGGTTTCGGAGGGGCCTACCCGCAAACGCCCTGTTTACGCGGACTTCAGCGGCGCTGCTGGTCTGGGTTTTCTGGTTGAGTCTGGTGTTTCTGCTCGGCGCGGCTTTTGCCGGAGAACTACAAAAAGCGCTGCGGAAAGACGACAGGCACAGTTCAAAACCCACGGGTAGGCCGCCGCGGCGCGACCTCATCCATTCAGGTTTTGAGCGCGCCGATCAGGTTGCGCACGTCGTTCTCGCCGTGCGCGCGCAGCCAGGCTTCCATCTCTTCGGCGATGCGTTGCGCGCTGTCCGGCGCGATGAAGCTGGCGGTGCCGATCTGGACGGCGCTGGCGCCGCAAAGCATGAATTCAAGGGCGTCCGTCGCGCTCATGATGCCGCCGATGCCGATGACCGGCAGGCTGACGGCGCGGGCTACCTGCCAGACCATGCGCAGAGCGACCGGCTTGACCGCCGGGCCGGAAAGGCCGCCGGTGATGTTGGCGAGCACCGGGCGGCGGCGCTCCAGATCGACGGCCATGCCGACCAGGGTGTTGATCAGCGACAGCGCATCTGCGCCCGCGTCAGCGCAGGCTTTAGCCATGACGACGATGTCGGTGACGTTGGGCGAGAGCTTGACGATCAAGGGCTTTTTCGTGGCTTGACGGCAGGCGGAAACGACGCTGGCGGCGCTGGCCGGGTCAGAGCCGAAGGCGATGCCGCCGTGCTTGACGTTCGGGCACGAGATATTGACTTCCAGGCCGGCGATTTCAGGCAATGCGTCGAGGCGCGCCGCCATTTCCGCGTATTCGCCAATATCGTTTCCGAAAAAGTTGGCGATGCAGGGCGTATCAATGCTGCGGATGAACGGCAGCTTTTTTTCGATAAAGGCATCAATGCCGACGTTTTGCAGGCCGATGGCGTTGAGCATGCCGGCGGGCGTTTCGGCCGTGCGCGGCGTCGGATTGCCGGGACGCGGGCGCGGCGACAATCCCTTGGTGATGTAGGCGCCGATTTTATGCAAGTCGACGTAGTCGGCGAATTCCTCGCCGTAGCCGAAGGTGCCAGAAGCGGTCATCACCGGATTGCGCAGGCGGATGCCGGCGAGATCGACGGCCATGTTGAGGGTTTGCGCGTTCATACATTCATCTCTCTATGACGGCCATTGCAGTTCACCGGCCGGAAAAACCGGGCCTTCGGCGCAGACGCAGCGATAGTCCGGCGTTTGCGGCGAGTGGCGCCGTCCCGGCACGACGCAGGCCAGACATGCGCCAACGCCGCAGGCCATATGCGCCTCCAGTGAAACCTGACAGGGCAGTTCGCGTTCGGCGGCGATCCGGGCGACGGCGCCTAACATGCCTTCCGGGCCGCAGGCGTAGAGTGCGGCCTTGCCCGGTAGGGCATCGAGATAGCGGGTCAGGGCAAGCGTGACAAAACCGCGTTCACCGTGTGAGCCGTCCTCGGTGGCGGTGTGGCAATCGACGCCGAGGCGCTGAAAGTCTTCTAGACAAAGCAAATCGGCGTGCGTGCGCCCGCCGGCGAACAGCCGGACCGGCGCCCGCTGTTTTTTGACCAGATCGGCGGCAAGCAGGTAGAGCGGCGCCAGACCGATGCCGCCGCCGACAAGCAGGTGTTCCTCTTTTTCATCGCCGCGGCACTGGAATCCCGTGCCAAGCGGGCCGAGAATACCGATTTCGGCGCCTTCGCGTTGTTTTGCCAGCAGCGCCGTGCCCTTGCCGACGACTTTGTAGAGCATTTCGAACCAGGCGCGCGATCCTCCCGCCGCCTCATCCGGCGTGTCGGAGACGCCCATGTCAAAGACGGCAAATGGGCGGCGCAGCAGCGGGTCGCTGCCGACACGCGCCATGACGAACTGGCCGGGCTGGGCGGCGGTGAAGGCGGGCGGCGCGCTCAGGCGAATCCGCCGGTAGCCGGGCGAGATTTCGGCGTTGGAGAAAATTGTCGCAGTAAATAGCATGGCGCTCGTCCCAGAGCCTAAAAATCGGTGATGTCGAACTGGTATTCGGCAGCGATCTCACCGAGCAGCGCCAGGCGTTCGGCGGGCGGCGCAGCCAGCGCCTGGGCGGCCTTGCGGCAGAAGCGGACGAGCGCGTTCTTGGCGGACTCGGCGCGTTCGGCCGTCACTGCCTGGTCTTCATACTGGAGAACGTAGCCATGCGCGGCGACGCCGATGACGAAGTAGATGGCCGCGTTTTCCGCGTCGCTTTTCATCAGCGCAAAGGCGTCCCGGTAAAGGCGCTTGAAATCGTCCGTGCCGCCGGCGGATTGTTCAAACTGTGCGGCTGTGGCGGAAAAGGTCATGTCAATCCTTTCGTTTCGGCGTGGACGGCGGATTTGCCGCCGTGGAGATGCGACCAGCGTGCCGGGTCGGCGAGGAAGGTTTCCAGCTCGGCGAGCGCCGGCGTTGGCAGGGTGGATTGCTCGCGTGCGGCGGCCAGGATGTCCTGCCAGGTGGCCAGCGAATGTACGCTGACGCCGAGCATTTCGAGGGCGTTTTGTGTGGGGAAGGTCGCGTAATCGAAGATGACGAAGGCGTTCTTCGCTTTCAGGCCGGCTTCGGCGATCGCCAGGCAGCAGTTGAAAATCGAGTGACCGCCCGACATCAGATCATCGACCAGAAGTACGCTATCGCCGGGGTGAACGACGCCGACAACCTGCCGCCCCGGGCCCAGCCCTTTGCGCTGCTTGCGCACGTACTGCATGGGCAGGTCGAGCGCCTCGGCAATCCAAGCGGCCAGCGCGATGCCGCTGGCTTCCGCGCCGGCAATGGCGGCCAGATTGTCGAGGCAGTGGCGCTTGCGCAAGAGGTCGAGCGCATGCCGCATCAGCATGCGCCGGATGTCGGGGAAGGAGATCAGGCGGCGGCATTCGATATAAACCGGGCTGGCCCAGCCGGAAGGCAGGCGGAACGGCTCGTCGGCCTGAAACTCGATGCAGCCGCAGGAGAGCAGGGCGAGCGAAACCTCGCGGGCGATACGCGCGTCGTCGGCGTCGCGTTGTGAAATGGCGGTGGTCACGGGCAAACTCCGGTCAGTGCGAAGTGGGTGGAAAGCGGAGATTTTTCTTTCCGCTGCATGTCAGCGGATTTCATGGATGGCCTGATCGAGCGCTGCTGCGCCCAGCATGAAGTCGTCGAGATCCATGGCTTCCTCCGGGTTGTGAGAGCCGTGCTGGTTGCGTACGAACAGCATGGCGCTGGGAATGCCGGCATTGGCGAACATGGCCGAATCGTGTCCGGCGCCGCTGGGAATCAGTTCGCAAGGAATATTCTGGCTGGCGCAGACCTTGAGCAGCAGATCGCTCAGCGCCGTATCCATCGTCGCCGGGCTGGAAAGGATGCGGCGACCAAACTCGAAACGCACCTGCCGTTCGCGTGTGATGGCGGCGCATTCGGCGCGCGCATCAGCTGATAAAAGGCTTCCAGCGTGTCGAGGCTCTTGCTGCGCGCCTCAAAGCTGAACGTCACCTGGCCGGGAATGCGCGAGGCGGCGTGTTCGGCCGCGTCGGTCGACAACATACCAACGGTGACAACGAGATCGGTGCCGCGTTCGAGCAGGTCGCTCCAGTGCCCGTCCAGTCGCATGATCAGGTCGGAGACGGCAAAGACGGCATCACGCCGCAACCAGCGTGGAATTGTCCCCGAATGCCCGGCTTCGCCGAGGCATTGCATGCGGCCATGCCGGATGTTGCCGCGAATGCCGGAGACCACGGCCACCGGCAGTTTGCGCGCTTCCATGACCGGCCCCTGTTCAATGTGCAGTTCGAGGAAGGCGCGCACTTTTTTCGGGTCGAACAAGCGCTGTTGTTCGCGGATGGCGTCGATGTCCGCACCGACGCGCTGCATCGCTTCGCCCAGCGTTTCGCCGTTGCCGCGCCGGCGCAGGGCGAGATCCTCCGCATCGAGTTTGCCGAGCAGGGCGGAAGAACCCATGTACGCTTTGCCGAACCAGGCGCTTTCCTCGCCGCGCAAACCGATGACCTGGAGCGGCAGCGGCGAGCGGCGGCCGCTGCGCTGTTGCGCAAGCAGGCAGAGCAGCCCGGCGGTGACACCCGCCAATCCATCGAAATTGCCGCCTTGCGGCACCGAATCGATGTGCGAACCGCACCAGATGACCGGACTGTCGGCAGGGGTGTCGGGAAAGCCGATTCTCAGATTGGCGGCGCGGTCGCGCCAGGTTTGCAGACCGTTTTCCTCGGCAAAGGCGCTCAGGTAATCGGCCGTTGCCGATTCTTTATCGCCGTAACTGTCGCGCGAGATGCCGACGCCGTCGAAAGACAGCGCGCGGATTTCGGCAAACAGTTTTTCCGCGATTGGGCGAAATTCGTCGATTTTCATGGAGGAATAGCCTATTTCAGCTCCGTGCCCTTCAGTTCCGGAATCAGGAACATCGTCGCCAGCATGTCGAGGACGTAGATGGCGGCCAACATGCCGATGGCGACCGGGAAGGAGTACGACTGGGCGAGCGCGCCGACGACGATCGGGCCAAAACCGCCGACGCCGCGGCCGATGTTGAACAGCGTGTTTTGCGCCGTGGCGCGCGCCTCCGTCGGATAGGCTTCGGCCATGATGGCGCCGTAGCCGCCCATCATGCCGTTGACGAACATGCCGAGCAGGGCGCCGGCCCAGAGCATGGCCGTCGGATCGGTCAGGTTGGAGTAGAACAGCACCATGATCACCGCGCCGGCCTGGAAGAGCAGGAAACTCGGCTTGCGGCCAATGCGGTCGGCAAGCTGGCCGAAAGCCCAGATGCCGATCATCATGCCGAGAATGGTGACGGCCGTCCACATCGAGGATTTGGTTAGGTTGAAGCCGAGTTGCTTGGCAAGGAAGTTCGGCATCCAGATCATCAGGCCGTAGTAGCCGAAGTTCTGCACCGAGCAGAGCACGATGATGCCAAGGCTGACCTTGGTGGTTGCCGTATCTTTGAACAGCAGGCGGAAGGACTCGCCCATCGTCTTGCGTTTGGCGGTGCTTTTGACGAAAACCTCCGGCTCGTGCAGATGGCTGCGGATGGCCCAGGCGACGAGCGCCGGCACGACGCCGACCATGAACATGCCGCGCCAGCCGATGTGCGGCAGCAATGCCGGCGTGACCAGCGCCGCACCGAGGACGCCAAGCTGCCAGCCGAGCGCGACATACGAGGTGGCGCGGGCGCGCAGGTTGGCCGGCCAGGCTTCGGCTGCCAGCGCCATGCCGATGCCAAATTCGCCGCCCAGGCCGATGCCGGCAATGGTGCGGTAGATAAGCAGATCCCAGTAACCCTGAGCGACGGCGCACAGGCCGGTAAATACGGCGAAGAGAACGATGGTCCAGGTCAGCACGCGGATGCGGCCGTAAATGTCGCTCAGTGCGCCGAAAATCAGGCCGCCGGCAACGGCGCCGACCAGCGTCCAGGTCACCAGCGAACCGGCCTGCGTCGCTGACAGTTGCAGGTCGGCGGAAATCGCCGAGAGCATGAAACCGAGAATCAGCAGGTCGAAACCATCCATCGCATAGCCGACTGCCGAGCCGATCAGCGCCTTCCAGCCATAGCTGCTGACTTTGTCCTTGTCCGCCGATAGCGTTTGCCGGGACGGGGCGTCCTTGGTTTGGTTCATTTTTCTATGATCTCCAGGAAAGGAAGCGGGCGCGTCCGGAAGGGCGGAATGAGCGGAACGAGCAGAGCGAAACCGTGCATCCTTATCTGTCCGGCAACGTCGCAGCGTGGTTACAAATCAGGTGTGAATCGTAACACCTCGCTCCTGGCACGGAAAGGGCGGCCGTATTTTTCGATGGGATCGGCAATCTCTGCCGCCATGCTTCTGGGGGCGGGATGGTTTGCGCAAAGCTTGCGGCGGCTTTGCCCTTTACGGCATGATTCATCCATTGCCGGATGCCGGTGAGATGGCGTGAGCGATGATCGAAACTGGCCGGCCGGCCTGTTTTTTGGCAAGCAATCTGGCAAAAAATACTGTGGCAGTGGTGAAGCGATTCGTGCGGCTTTTTGCTCAGCCGTGCGCTGGATGGGGCGCTGCACCATGTGCCTGATACGTTCAGTGTAAAGTTGCCGCCGACAAGGGACGCATGGTTGTTCGGCAGCCTGGCGGCGGGCAGAGAGCAATAGGGCAAGAGAGACGATAGAGACAATAGCTCGGGGCGGTTGGCGAGCGTCGGCGATGCAGCCCTATTCCCGCAGGCGAAGGCGTGCCGGGGCGATTGATGCGGCGGGCGGCCAGGATCATCGGCCGGTAAATACATCGCCGATCGGTTTTATGGGGAATATTTCGATGATTTCAGAGATGAAAAAACAAGGGCTTGTATGGGTTGCGTCGGCGGCCATCCTCACCGCGCCGGCCGCGCTCCATGCCGCACCGGAAATGAAACGGCAGCATGTCCAGGCGGTGGAAATGCTGGACAAAGCGACGATGTACAGCAAAACGCCGAGGTTTCTTGGCGTGACCTGCCGCACGGCGCCCGTGGGTGAAGTCGCCGGGCTGAAGCAGGTCAAGGTCGGCGATACGGTGTCTCTCGGCGATTTCTCGATCAAGGTCGGCGTGATCGAGGCGGTATCTTTTTCCGAGGATCTGGTTGCCAAGGACGGCCGGGTGCTGGTGCGCAAAGACGAGGTGCAATGCGCCGTCGCCGCCAACGAGCGGGCCTTGCCTTATGACCAGAGGCGCTGCGATGCGCTGTGGGTTTTCGCTTCCCGCTGCCGCATTGTTAATCCCTAGTGAGCCCCATTGCCTGGCGCTCTGCTGGCTCAAGCAGGCCGGGTTTCACGTGTCACCAGCCAGATGCCAAGGCAGACGAGCGTCAGCGCTGCAAGATTTTTCCACTCCAGGATGGTTTCGCCGAGAAAGGCGGCGGACAGCAATGCCCCGAAGACCGGAATCAAAAAGGTGAAAACGGCAACAAGTCCGACACGGTTATGTTTAAGCAGCGTCGTCCACAGGCTGAACGCCATCGAGGAAAGCAGGATCATGTAGATCAGTAATGCCGATGATTTGAGCGTGAAGCCTGACAGCGAGCCGCCAAAAAAGAATCCCAAGGCAATGAGCATGAAGCCGCCAATGGCAAGCTGGTGGCCGGTGAGAACGACAGCGTCCATCCGTTGCGAGAGTTTCTTGCCGTAGATCGAAGAAGCAGAAAGCACGAACGCCGAGATGACAACGAAACCGTCCCCCAGCAGGGAAAAACTGAAATCGAACAGCCCCTGGCCGAAGTTGACGGCCAGCACGCCGGTGAAGCCGATCAGGCAGCCGAGGAGCTTGCGCGGACTCAGACGGTCGTTCCGATAAATGAAATGAGCGAGCAGAACGCTGAAGAAAACGCCGCTGGCGTTCATGATGGAGCCTTTGACGCCGGTGGTATTGGCCAGCCCGATGTAAAAGAAGATGTATTGCAGACAGGTCTGGGTCAGACCAAGCAGCGCTAGCGACCCGGGTTTCTGGCGGAGCGGCGCCAGAACCTTGCGTCTGGTGACGAGCGCCATGGCCAGCAACAGCAATCCGGCAAACAGGAAACGGTAGCCAGCAAAAAGCAGTTTCGCCGGAATATCCGCCGGTGCAATGCCAAAGAGCAGGTAGCCGTTCTTGATTGCCGGGTAGGCGCTGCCCCAGAGCAGGCAGCAGAAAGATGCGGATAAAAAGACGACCTTACGGTTGGAGAAAAATCGGGAACCAGGTGGCGAGGCGTTCAAGTAATGTTTCCTGAGTAAAAAGTGCTGCGGGCGATGTGGCAATCCGGCAGTTCGATGAGATGAGGCCACGTTGTCCGCGTACAGGATGACCGGCAAGGCGCGGGGGCGAATTGTGCCTTGGAATGCAGTGGAATACCAGGAATGGTGTCGTAGTCCTTTTTCGCCGGCGATGGAATATGGGTTAAAACCGTCAGCTAACGAAAAACCGTACGGTGTGCGGCCTGCGAGGTCTATCAGTGCGAATTGGCGAAAATTGGCGCAGGATGCGACAAAGATTTGCCGCGACCACGTTCGACGGAGCGCTGGCAAAAGCGCTGTTTGCCAAATTAGGAATTGAAAAATCCGTTCAGGAAAGTGACATTGCTGAAATCGCTGAAATGGCGCGGAAAAAGTACTGCCTAATCCGTCGGCTTGCTTGAACGTATCCTGGCCGTCGTTTTTGCTGCCTTTCCGATACCTGTTTGGCAATGCTTCCAGATAGCTTCGCGCCGGATATTGCCGAAAGCGCCTGCCAACTGAGCGCTTACCCCAACTGCGCGTCTACCAATTGCCAATAGAAAAAAACAACCCGCTGAAGCGGGTTGTTTTGCTAACCGGCGACCAGCCGGATCAATCGTTCGATGGGAATAAACGACTCAATGAGAAACACCAGTCGGCGGAGGGTGGAACAACACGCAGATCGCCTGGCAGTTTTACTTCAACGCGGCCAGCGCCGCATCGTAGTTCGGCTCGTCCGCGATTTCGCTGACCAGTTCGCTGTGCAGGACAGTATTGTTCTCGTCAAGTACGATGAGGGCGCGCGCCGCAATGCCCGCGAGTGGGCCGCTGGCGATAGCGACGCCGTAGTTTTCCAGAAACTCCCGGCCGCGCATGAGCGAAAGCGTGATCACATTTTCCAGCCCTTCCGCGCCGCAGAAACGCTTTTGCGCAAACGGCAGATCGGCGGAAATGCACAGGATGACGGCATTCTTAATACTGTTGGCCGCCTGGTTGAACTTGCGTACGGAAGTCGCGCAGGTCGGCGTATCGATGCTTGGGAAAATATTCAAAACCTTGCGCTTGCCGGCAAATTTGTCCAGTCCGACATCGGCCAGATCGCCGTCGACCAGCGAAAAAGCCGGCGCTTTGCTGCCAGTTTTCGGGAACGTGCCATGAACCTGAACGGCGTTGCCGCCCAGCGTCACTGTATTTGCCATGATGCCTCCTTATCAAAACGGTTGGTTGGTGTGTGCTGCAATAAAAATACTAACGGAACAAATCCGAATAAGTTCAGCGATAAGGTCTAATTTATTTTCATGATCCTTGATTAAATAAAAAGTATCCAAGAATTATCAATATGATTAATACGATTAAACCCAGAAAAGAAACAGCATCAGGGTAAGAGCAATTATTCATTGAAACCCGATAACGACCAAATGTAATAATAAATAAAAAAACAGAACCTATCTTGAATAGGATAATATCAATAAATAAGTCGATTAGAAAATCTAACATCCAAAATAAATTAAACGAGCCAATAAACAATAACCACACCCTAGTCTCGTGCTACACAGTTGTCAAGAGATCTAAAATAGATAATGTTGAAAAAGGTTGCAGCGAGCCGGTGGTGCATTGGCCGCCAGCCGCCAGCCACCAGCCACCAGCCACCAGCCACCGGCCACAAAAGGCACTGCGCGTTTCCTGCGGTCGCGTCGCTGAGTTGCTGTCTGCGTGTTCTGGATGTGACGCTCGGTTATCTAAATCAACCGGCCGCAAGCCCGCGTCAATAGGGCGTTTGCGGATAGGCTGCCCGGAAACCCGCGTGGAATGGGCGTTTCAGCCAAGGGCGTCCGGAAACCCGCGTAAACAGTGGGCTGGCGGGAAGGCGCTCCGGAGAAGCCCATTTTACGCGGGGTTCGGGGCGGATACTGTGGCGGTGTTGTGGCAGGTGTTGCCGTCAGTCTGCGGCTGCCGGCGGCGGGATTCAGCCGGCGATACTTCACCCTCCTTATTCTCCTCGTGCTATCTCGTGAGCGGCGCTTTGACTGGGGGCTTGCAACGCTGTGTGTTGCTCCAGCCGCCGCGCCGGTGCGATAAAAAATGGGCACAGCACGCGCTGAAACGGGCGCAAACCGTGGAATGAACGTTGGCCGCAATCCCGCGTGGAATGGGCGTTTCAGCCAGGCGTGGCCGGAAATGCCCGTAAACAGTGGGCTAGCGGGCAGGTGCTCCGGAGAAGCCCGTTTTACGCGGGGTTCAGGGCAGGTGTGTGGCGGGGTGTCGTAGGTCTGTGGTGGTGTTGTGGCGGGTCTGCGGCGGTTTCTGGACGTTACCGGTGGTGAGTCAGCCGGCTGATGTTTTCCTTTCCTTATTCTCCTCGTGCTATCTCGTGAGCGGCGCTTTTCCTGGTGGCTTGCAACGCTGTGCGTTGCTCCAGCCGCCGCGCCAGTGCGAAAAAATGGGCGCAGCACGCACTAAAACGGGCAAAGCCGTGGAATGAACGTTGGCCGCAATCCCGCGTGGAATGGGCGTTTCAGCCAGGGGTGGCCGGAAACGCCCGTAAACAGTGGGCTAGCGGGCAGGCGCTCCGGAGATGCCCGTTTTACGCGGGGTTCAGGGCAGGCGTGTGGCGGGTACTGTGTGTGGGTTGTCGTAGCTCTGTGCCGGTAGTCGGCCGCAATCCCGCGTCAATAGGGCGTTTGCGGGTAGGCTGGCTGGAAATGCCCGTAAACACTGGGCTAGCGGGCAGGTTGGTCTTCTGCGATGCGGCTTCTGCTACGGCTTCCCTTTTATCCGTTACAGGCATCGCTATTCGCCAAAGACTAAAGAAGCAATACAAATAAATACCCCAATCAATGCGATATAAATTCCAGCTTTATAACAACAATATGTATGGTAAGCACTCTTATGTTCTAATGTTAGATTGCCATTTTCTTTTTTTAAAATATGGTATTCTTTCAGTAGTTTTAAATATGAATTTATTCCTTTTGGAGGGAGGCCGCCGCCACCTATAAAGATACATATACCTAAAATTAACAACCCATTTCCAATTTTTAGCAAAATAAAATTCATTGGATTTATTTAACTATTTAAATAAGTATAAAAACAAGAAGCAATCTAACAATAGCAAACCAGTCTTTTCTTATATACCTACCAACATGCTGAAGTGCTTATAAATAGTATTTATAAAATCATGCGCAGCTATTTTTTCCATTTCAAAGCCCACTTAATAAAGAGAATTAACGGGCCAAAACAAAGTGCAAATAGAAAAAATATATAAATTCCTATTCCGCTAGTTAAAATAGCGCCACAAAAAGCCAGCCAATAGCGACTTGTAAGCATCGCATTCATAACATGACAGCCCCAGTTGCATGGCGACTCATTGAGCTCCCAATCAAATGAAAATTTATAAATAAGCCATGACATCATAAAAAAACAAAAGGAAATGCCAGGTATCCCATAAAAAAATTTTCTATTCTTTCCCTCCAATTCTTTTTATAAAAAGCATTTTTAATTCTCTCCGCAGGAGCGCCATATATAATCATGAATATGCTAAGTATTATTGAGACAATAACACTCATGCCGAGAAACCCGCGAACAAGCTCCGGAATAGTTGATGCTTGAGCCAAGTTTTCAATTACTACAATGTATTTTCGCATCAAGATAATCGGCTCTGCCAAATAACCAAATTTGGTTTCCCAGCCCTGGGGGAGCAGAAGACCATAAATGAACATCACTATTGATGTAATTATTATGTAACGCTCGGTACACTTATTGGATGCATCAATAGTCGCTTTTATATTGTCTTCTTCAATATTCATGGGATCTATGGCATCTTAGTATCTTAGTATTATTGGCGGGTGGGCTTTTATATGGGTATTTTAAATAGTATTTAAATTGATTTAATTGCCTCGTAATAATTCAGGTTTGGATAAATACACGAGAACGTATGGTGGATTCCCTTAAGGGATTTGATAAAACTTTTTAAATAATTTGGTAAAGGGGGGTAATAAATGGGGTTGGTAATATTCCTGCTGAGGAAATACCCAAGCCTCACGATATAACAACGAAGAAATAGAGAACGGGGGCTGAGTTTTGCCCGGAATGTCGTTTGAGCGCTTGGAATGCTCATCAACGACGATGTGGCAATGGACCATGCAGCATCTCCTTGGGCGAAGTGCCTTGAGAGTCAGGCATTGCGAGCGGAAACGAGGCGCCGTAAGCGGGTGGGGAAATCTTGTTCATGCAGTTTTCTCCATTCAAGAAGAAGCCAAGAAGAGCGGCCGTCATGTAAACTAATGAACAATGCGGGCAAGCTAGCCCTGCTTTATTCAGTTGTCAATGGGTTTTAATGCAAATTGTGGAAAGATGCAGTGTCGCGCCGGTGATGCACGGGCGACTGTCTGGGAAGGGCACTACTCATTTTTTGTAGCAGCACTGCCGATTTACTGCCTGCGCATTCTGGATGTAACGCCTGGTTATCTAAATCGGCTGCCCGCAAGCCCGCGTCAATAGGGCGTTTGCGGGTAGGTTGCCCGGAAACCCTCGTAAACAGTGGGCTGGCGGATAGGCAGGCCGGAAACCCTCGTGGAATGGGCGTTTCAGCTGTGGGTTGCCGGAAACGCCCGTAAACACTGGGCTAGCGGGCAGCCCTTCCGGAAATGCCCGTTTTACGCGGGGTTCAGGGCAGGCGTTGTGGCGGATATTGTGGCGGGGTTGTCGTGAGTCTGCGGCTGTCGGCGGAAATTCAGCCGACGATGCTTCGCCCTCTGCTTTTTCTGCGGCGGTATTGCTGAACCGTGGTTTGCAGTGGCGGTGATTCAGCTGGCGTGTTTCCTTCCCGCACGGCCAGCGGTATCGCGGCGCTTTGCCGTGCCGCCGTGTCCGGAAAACAATTGGGTGTGTTATTGGGCGTCGGGGGGTTGGGGGGATTCGGTCGGGGCAGGCGCTGCCGGGGGGTCGGCCGGGCGTTGGATTAGGCGGTGCAGTAGAAGAAGCTGGTCGAAGCGGGTGGCGGCTGATCGGCGGTGTTCTGTCTTTCCAAGAAGCCGTGGAGGAACCGCGGAGCGTGATTCCTAAAAACAATTACTATAATAATCAATGGTTTGCAATTATGTTAGACTAATAAGCCGGATTTTCCGTACAGGCATGTTGCGAAATCAGTTTGTGCCGTCGGCAAGCGCGATACGGAATTTTGCTGTTCGGGCGCTTTGTTCGGGCGTTTTAATAATCGCGGAAGGCATGTGCTGCCCAGATGTGCCAAGGTGGAGCCGGCCCAAGGCGCAGCCGGTGTGTCTTAGTGTCTTATTAAGGCGCTTTCCGGCGTGCGTCTTTCTGGCGCGGCACGTTGCTTGTACGCATTTTGGCCGGCTCGGTTTGTTTTTATGCCGGCCCGATTTTTCACCGCTTGTCCGGCCGGTGTCGTGTGTTTTTGGCATGCCGGCAGGTATGCGGTGGTGAGGCGGTTCGCGTGTGTGCCAACCGCGGCGGGCACAGCGGGGCGGAGGCCTGTGCTTGTCCGTCAGTATTTTTGGGCTGTGTTGCGCGCGCCGTTTTTTGTCCTTTTGGGCGTGCGCTGCGGCAGATGCCGGAATGGCGTAATAACGATAAAGAAAGGAGTTTTCCCATGCAAACGCGGATTTCAGCCGGGCTGATTGCCTTGGTCGTTTTGTGGGGATTGGTTTCTCCCGCGACGCTGGGGAGTTGCTTCAATACGATGCTGGCAGTGGCAACGCGCAATTTCGGCTGGTTTTATCTGTGGGTGGTGCTGGGGCTGGTGGTCTTGGCTTTGATGCTGGCCGTGAGCCGGTATGGCGATCTCAAGCTGGGTACAGATGACGACGAGCCGGAGTTTTCGCTGTCGTCCTGGTTTGCCATGCTTTTCGCCGCCGGCATGGGCATCGGCCTGGTCTATTGGGGCGTCGCCGAGCCGCTTTCCCATTTCACCGTGCCGCCGCCCGGCGTCGCGCCGCATACGCCGGAAGCCGCCAATACGGCCATGCGTTATGCCTTTTTCCATTGGGGGCTGCATCCGTGGGCAATCTACGGCATCGTCGCGCTGTCGATTGCCTATTTTCATTTCCGCCGCGGGAGCGTCGCGCTGATTAGCTCAGCGACTGAAACTTTGCCGTGGCCTTGGGTGCGCCGGCTTTCTCCCGTATTCAATGTGATGGCCGTCGTGGCGACGGCTTTTGGCGTCGCTGCCTCGCTCGGCATCGGTGCGGCGCAGATTAATAGCGGTTTGCACAGCGTTTTCGGTATGCCGATGGGGAATGTCTGGCA
Source organism: Dentiradicibacter hellwigii (assembly GCF_041770905.1). Taxonomy (NCBI): domain Bacteria; kingdom Pseudomonadati; phylum Pseudomonadota; class Betaproteobacteria; order Rhodocyclales; family Rhodocyclaceae; genus Dentiradicibacter; species Dentiradicibacter hellwigii. The sequence goes on along the minus strand of NZ_JBEUWX010000002.1, from coordinate 608,401 downwards.
GGCCGGCATCATTCTGGTGGTGACGCTGCTCTTCATGACCTCGGCCGTCAGCGGCGTGGAGCGCGGCATCAAATGGCTGTCGCAGGCCAATCTGCTGGCCGCCATATTATTGGCGATGGCGGTATTTTTTCTGGGGCCGACAGTGGCGATTCTCGATACGTTCTCCAACACGCTGGGTAGCTATCTTTCGGAAGTCGTGCGCATGAGTTTGCGCCTGACGCCTTTTCGCGACTCGGACTGGATCGGCGGCTGGACGATTTTTTACTGGGCGTGGTGGATTTCATGGTCGCCGTTTGTCGGCCTGTTTATCGCGCGCATTTCTAAAGGGCGCACCATCCGCGAATTTCTATTTGGCGTCGTGATTGTGCCGACGCTGGTAGGGTTCATCTGGTTTTCGGTATTCGGCGGCACGGCGCTGAATATGCAGATTTTCCAGGGCGCGCAGCTGACCTATGTGGCGACCAAAGATTCCTCGCTGGCTTTGTTCGAGGTGCTTAACCGGCTGCCGCTGAGCGCCGTGACTTCGGTGGTTGCCACGTTGCTGGTCGTGATTTTTTTCGTGACCTCTGGCGATTCGGCGACCTTGGTGCTGGCGACCATGAGCCAGAACGGGAATCCCGCTCCGCCCAACCGCAGCAAGATTCTTTGGGGGATTCTGGTTTCCGGGATTGCTCTGGCGCTGATGATGGCGGGGGGGTTGAAAGCGGTGCAGACGGCGGTGATCGTTTTTGCGCTGCCCTTTGCCTTGGTGCTCTCGCTCATGGCGCTGGCATTGCTGCGCGCCGTCCGGCGCGACTGGAAGGACGAGCAGCGTCAGCAGCGCGAATGGCGGCGCAAGATGCGCACACTGGTGCAGTAAACCGCGTGGATAAAAGAATTCCGGGCAGGCGCCCGGAATTCCGCGTGGATAGAGATTTCCGGCAGCCACCCCTGAAACCCGCATGAATAAAGCGTTTCAGGGCAGGGTGTCTGGAGACGCCCTGTTTACGCGGGGTCCAGAGCATACCCCTCGGAGAAGCCCTAAATACGCGGGCTAGCGGGCAGTCTCTCGGCAGAACCTGAAAACAAGGATTGAAAGAATTGTTTGACTGTAGGCGCTGACTCCGCCCGCAAGGCTTCTTTTGATGCCGTTGCGCTGAGCCTAAGGGGGGTTTTAAGTGCTTCGTAGTGATCGAATACGCAAAGAGATATGCCGTAACCCCTTATGGATAGGGCGTTTTCGGGCGGGCACCTCTGAAACCCTTATAAATAAAGGGCTGGCGGGCAGGGCGTCCGGAGATGCCCTAAATACGCGGGCTTCAGGGCGCCTTCTATTGGTAGTGATGAATGCCGGGTTACTTTGCGTCCAGGACGATCAGCGCGCCGCATGCGCCATGTTGCAGGCGGTTGAAGTGTAGCGCCACCAGCGGGTCGTCCGGAAAGCGTTCGGCCAGCTGCCGGAAAGCCTGCAAGGCCGGCGAGTCATGTGACGCCTCATGCGATGCGTGCGTTTCCTGCGGTTCATGGGCGAGCGCCGTTGTGCTTGCGGGGTAAGGCGTCATATTGTCCGCTGTTCCGCGATCGCTATCGGTGGCCTCATCCGTTGCGGAATCGACCATCAGGGCGTAGGCGGCGCAGTAGTCGGCCAGCGGTGCATAACCGGTGGCGCGGAAGGCGGCGATGGGTTCGTAAACCTGTAGGGACTGCGTTTTGCCCTTCAGTAGCAGCCTGCCGATGGGGCGGATGTCGCAGATCGGCGCTGCATGGCTGGAGTCCTTGCCGCTATTGGGCAGCGCGGCGGCTGAGAGGCAGAGGTTGGTGCCGAGGTATTTATTGGCGCCCTCCAGGCGCGATGCCGTTGATACCGGGTCGCCGAGCGCCCGGTAGTCGAACATGGTTTTGCCGCCGAAGTTGCCGACGACGACGTCGCCGGTGTGGATGCCGATGCGCGTTTTGCCCCAGGCGATTCCTTTTGCGCGCAGGTGCTTTTCGTAGCGGCAGGCAAAATCGTCCATTTCCATCGCGCAGGCCAGTGCACGATGGCGATGGTCGGCCTGCGGCAGCGGCGCGGAAAACATGATTGCCACGGCATCGCCGACAATGCGGTCGAGCGTGCCTTCGTAACGGAAGGCGATGGCGATCATCTCGTCCAGGTAGCCGTTGAGAAACTGGACGGCGACGGTCGGCTCGGTGTTTTCCATCAGGCCGGTAAAACCTTCGAGGTCGGTGAATACGAAGCTGCATTCGCGCTTGCTGCCGCCCAGCGCCATTGATTCACGGTGATTGATGAGGTAAGTGACGCGGTTCGGTGAGACGTAGCGCGCAAAGGCGGTTTTCAGCCAGCGCTGTTCGCGTTCGCTGACAAAAGCGTGAATCAAGCTGCCGGCGATGAAGGCCAGAACGACGGACAGCGCCGGCGTGACGGTGTTGAACAGCAGCCCGTATGTGCGAAAAGCCAGCCAGCCGCCGCCGAGGATGCCGGCCAGAATCAGCGCGCTGGCGCTGGCAGCCAGCAAGGCGCGGCAGCGCAGGGCGAGGAGGCTGACGAGCGCGACGGCTGCTAGCAGTATGACGGCTTCCAGCCCGAGCGCCCATGAGGGGCGAACGAGGAAATGCCCTGTGAGGATCTGTTCCAGCGCCTGGGCGTGGATCTCGACGCCGGGAATAATGCGGCCCAGGGCGCTGAAGCGCAGGTCGAGCAGGCCTTGCGCCGAAGTGCCGATCAGCGTCAGCGCGCCGGAGAGTTCTTCGGCTGGCGCGTCCCCCGTCAACACTTTCCAGGCCGGGATATAGCGTGCCGGAACGGGCTGTGTGTAATGCACCCAGAATTCGCCATGCGCGTCGGTGGGAATCGTCAAATCGCCGATGCGGATCTCGCTAATGCCGGCATGTTCATCGGTTCTGAAATAGATGTTCCTGGTGTTTTGCCCGACGCGCAGCAGTTCGGCGGCGAGTGTCGATACCGGTTCGCCCGACAGGTTGAGCGCTAGGGGAACGCGCCGGACGATCCCATCGTTATCCGGCAAAAAACTCAGCGCCCCATTGCCGTGCGCAGCGCGTTGCAGGAGAGGCAAGGCGGCGACGGCGAATTCAAAACGGGACAGCCAGGGCGCGGGGGATGCGCCGGAGTTGATGTAGCGGTATGGGCGTATGAGCTGGTTTTCCGGCGTTTCCAGCGCTAGTTGCCCGCTCCGGTGCGTGCGTTCGAGGGCAAAGCCGAGCACCGTCGGCGCGCGCGCCAGGCTTTGCGCAAAGGTCTGATCGTGGTCAGGCAGCGCGCGTAGGCGCTCGCGCATCAAGGCGTCGACTTGCCAGAGGTCGGCCATCGGTAGGGGCGAAGTCCGGTCGCTTTCGGCAAACACGACGTCGAAACCGATCGCCGCGGCGCCTGCGGCCTGGAGCGCATCGACAATCTGCGCCAGGCGGGAGCGTGGCCACGGCCATTGCCCAAAGCGTTCCAGGCTGGCTTCGTCAATGTCGATGATACGTACCGGCGCCGCCTCGTAAACGCGCGGCGAACTGCGCTGGTACTGGTCGAACAGGTTATTGCGCAGCCTGTACAGGCTGCTCGGCTCGGTCAGCAGCAAAAACAGGCCGATGAGACCGACGAGTACGGGCAGAATGACGTGGAGGAGTTTCAGCGCCTTATCGTTCATGGCTCATCGGGCATGGTCGAAAAATATAGCAAATCCGCGTAAATCCGGGCAAATCCGGTGGGGTGAAGCGTTTTACCAGACAGGGAAACCGATACGCGCATCCGCCTGCCGGCAGGTGATTACCGTGTGCGGCCTGAAATGCGTGGGATAGTGGGATAGGATGCGCGGCGGCGCTAAGACCGTTATTCGGGGGCGGCCGGCGTTCAACGTACCGAAACTTCAACCCTGCGGTTGCGCGGTTCGGCTGTTTCGTCGGGCGTTTGGATCAACAGATTGCTTTCGCCGTGCGATTCGACGGTCAGTGCGTGCGCCTTCATCCCTTTTTGTTTGAGCAGGTCGGCGACGATGCTGGCGCGCGCGCGCGCCAGTTTTTCATTCACCGCGGCATTGCCGAGCGTATCGGTGTGCCCGATCACGGAAACATCGGCTGCCGGACGCTGGTTGACGACGGCGATGATCTTGTCCAGTTCAATGGCTGACTCCGGCGTGGGTTCCGATCCGCCGGTTTCGAAATAAAGCAAAAACTGCTGCGGCAGCGCCGGCCGTGCCTTCATGGCGGCGCCGAAGTCATGGGCGATTTGCTGTGGTGTAACAGGCGCCGGCGGCGCGGAACCATCGAGCGGCGCGCCTTCCCCTGCTTTGTCGATGATCTGTTCGCCCTGGTTGCCCTGGACGACGACTTTGCCGGCCGTGCCGTCCGGGTTATCGAGCAGGACGACGTAGGATTTTCCGGTGCAGCCGGCAAGACAGACGGCGCAGACTGCGGTCAGACCGGCCAGAACTCCCCTGATTTTCATGGCTTACTCCTCGACTTTGACGACGAACTGCGTACCGCGCGTGCCGATCGTCCCGGCCGGTGTCTTGATAGTGACGGCTTCGGGACGCAGACGCGAAATGACGCCGGAAACGTAGTTCATAGTGCCCCGGCTGAGTCGGCTATCCAGCTTCAGCTTGCCTTGCGCCGGCGCGTAGAGGTATTCGTCGACCGTCAGTTCGGTGTCAGGTCCGAAGGACATCACGGTGCTGTCCTTGAAGGTGACGCCCATGCTGCCTTGGCGGCCGGTGCGCAGCACGCTGCCGATATGTACGGGCAGGCCGGTTTCCGCCTTTTGCGCGTGTCCGAGGTGGGTGACAAAGGCTTCGCCTTCGGTATTTTTGACATAGCCGATCGGCATTTCCTGATCCTCGGTTTCCGCGCCCCATGCAAATGTTGCGCTCGTCATGCCCAGTACAAATGTGGTCAGCAGGGTAGGTAATTTCAATGGAGTACGCATTGTGCATTCCTTCGGAGACAATGAAACTGGCGCTGATTTTATGGGCGAAAGCGGCAAACTTCAACCGCTTGGCTGCGATCGCCCGATGAACGGCGCTTCCTCCGCCGGCAGGCCGGCAAACAGGTTTGATTACGCCGCCTCGTCGTTATCTTCCGGAGCGTGAGGCGTCAGGGTCGGGTATTGATGCCGGGTCATCGCTTCTCGCAGGGCATCATCGACGATGGCGGCGATGCCGGCACGCAGTTCTTTTTCTGCCGCATTGAGCAGGTTTTCAAGCAGGGCGGGAAGCTCGCTGGCAAGCCGTTCGCGGCATAGGCGGGTGATGTCGGCGGCCAGGTCAGCAGCCGCTTCATCCGCCGGCATTTCGCCGGTAGGCGATGCCGGATACGCCTCTTCAATGTCCCCGGGGCTATCCGCGGCGATATCGATCGTGCGGACAGTGGGGACTTCTTCAGCCGCTTCGCCAAAGACTTCTTCTTGTTGATGGTCGGGCGATGGCGGCTGCGTGGTGCCCGCCGGCGCGGCGTCGATCAAAATCACATCGGTCAAAATGGGCAGGTCGTCGTCTTCCGTCGGTGATTGTTCCGGTGGAGCGGAGATGGGCGAAGCGTCTTCTGTCAGCGCTGGCAGGAAGGACTGTTCAAGTAGCTCGGCATCTGGCGGGGTTGCCCATGCTGCAGGGTCGTCCTCCGGTGCGGTTTCCGGCGTGATTTCCTCTATGGCCTGTACGGTTTCCGGTGTCGGGTCCGGCTCGGATATCAGCGATGGCTCGGCAGGCGATAGCGGTGAGACGGCACCACGCCGGCGCATCATCAGCGAATCGACGCGGCTGAGAATTTCGGGCGTTTCATCAGCATCTGACGCATCCGTGAAATCTGTTGAGACGGCCTCTGCGGCATCCGGCAAGATGCCGGGGTCAAACGTATCGAAGACATCGAACGCTTCCGGCGCTTCGTACATATCCGCTGCATCCGCTGTGTCCGACATGTCGTACAGACCGTAGATGTCCCGTTTTTCCGGGGCGTCGGACGCATCGGTATGTGGGGACGTTTCTGGCATCAGCGCTTCTCCGCGAGATTGATCAGCCGGATCTCGTAGCCGCGATCCTTATAGAACCTGACGCGCTCGCGACCGTCGCTGCGCTCTTGCGCATCCTGCCCGACAATTTCGACCAGGCTGGTGAAGCGCGAAAAACCGGGCGGAACCTCGGCCGAGAGGTTGAGCAGGCGCTCGTGCTGTGTGGCCGTTTCCGCATCATGGGTGATGATGATCGGCGTTTCCGCAGCCAGCGGCGAGTCGCTCCGCACATGCGGCACAAAGCCGGTTGGCATTTGCGTCCATAACTGACGATCGAGGGTGTCGGCGATTTCGCGGTCGGGCGCATAGACGAGCATCGCCTTTTTTTGCCGAGCAACCTTGCCGATCAGTGCGGTTGCGGCGCTCAGTCGATTGTCGGCGTTGTAGTAGAAGAAAATTTGCGTCAATCCCTTCTCCCGGCGCGCTGGAGGAGATAGTGCGCGAGCAGGGGAACCGGCCGGCCGGTGGCGCCTTTGTCTGCGCCGGATTTCCAGGCCGTGCCGGCGACATCGAGGTGTGCCCAGTCGAATTTTTCGGCAAAGCGCGAGAGGAAGCAGGCGGCGGTGATGCTGCCCGCCGGACGGCCGCCGATATTGGCCATGTCGGCGAAGTTGCTCTTGAGCTGCTCGCGGTAATCCGCCCAGAGCGGCAATTGCCAGGCGCGATCGAGCGCGGTTTCGCCGGCTTCAAGCAGCTCGCCGGCCAGCGCCTCATCGTTGGCGAACAAACCGCTGGCGACATGGCCGAGGGCGATGATGCAGGCGCCAGTCAGCGTGGCGACATCGATGACCGCATCCGGTTTGAAGCGCTTGGCATAGGTGAGCGCATCGCACAGGATCAGGCGGCCTTCGGCATCGGTGTTGAGAATTTCGATAGTCTGCCCGGACATTGAGGTGACGATGTCTCCCGGCTTGCTGGCATTGCCGCCAGGCATGTTCTCGCAGGTCGGCACGAGGACGACCAGTTCGATCGGCAGGCGCAGCAGGATAGCGACCTTCAGCGCACCAAGTACGCTGGCGGCACCGCACATATCGAACTTCATTTCATCCATGCCTTCGCCGGGTTTAAGCGAAATGCCGCCGGAGTCAAAGGTGATGCCTTTGCCGATCAGCACCAGCGGCCTAGCGGGGGCGCCGTTCTTGCTGCGCTTGCTTGCCGGGTGTCCGCTGCCGTTGTTTGTGGCCTGTCCACGGTAATGCAGTACGATGAATTTAGGCGGTTGCCGCGAGCCGCGTGTGACCGAGAGCAGGGCGTTCATGCCGAGCTGCTCCATATCGGCGCGTTCCAGGATCTGGCAGTCGATATCGTACTCATCGGCCAGTTGCAAGGCGGTATCGGCCAGATAGGCGGGCGTGCAGACGTTGCCGGGCGTGTTCGCCAGATTTTTGGCGAGAGCCATTCCTTCGGCGATGGCCAGACCTTCGGCCAGCGCGGCCTGCGCCGCTTTCCGGTTTTTCTCGCTTTGTGCGGCGTTTTTCGCTGCGTCGATGGCAAGGGAAATGTGCTGTAAAGCGACCTGCGGCGCAGCCGGCTGGCTCTTGAAGCTGTCAAAGCGATAGGCCGTCTCCAGTGCCGCGATAGCTGCCTGCCGGATTTTCCAGGCCGTGCCGCGCCGGCGCACGGGCAACGCGCTTAAAGTCAGGTGGGCGGCTTCCGCACCGGTATCACGCACGGCTTTGAATGCGTGCCGGATTGCCGCGTAATAGGCGTGTTCGCAAAATTCCTTTTCCTTGCCCAGACCAACCAGAAGGACGCGCTGGCTGCCGGCGCCGGCAGGCGCGTGCAGCAACAGGCTGGTGCCGGATTTTCCGGTAAAGTCGCCTTGCGCGACGATGCGCTCAATCAGTTTGCCGATTTTCCGGTCGACAGCGGCTGCGGGCGGTGTGAGTTGGCCGGCTTCAAAAATACCGACGATGATGCATGCGTGCTGCGCTTTGTCCGGACTATTGCCTTTTATGCTAAATTCCACCGCTTGACTCCTTTGGCTGACGGGTTTTCGGGGTTGTTTCCATGCTTTGATGCCGGTTGAAGTTTCCGGAGCGAAGCTGGCATGAATCTCCGGCGGGTTTTGGGGCGGTTTGCAGTATTTTTCCGGCATTTCCGCCCGGTCCCGATTATCCGCGCCGTTTTTCGTATCGTCAAAAAATGATCTTTCAACGCGCAACACGGCGTGAATTCACGCAGGCGACGGCAGGCATCTTTGTGGCCCTGTTCGCTATCCTCGTTTCCACGCTGATGATCCGCCTGCTCGGCGACGCGGCGCGCGGATCGATTCTGCCTGAGGCCGTGGCGGCACTGCTCGGTTTTTCGGCGCTCAATTACATCCCGCCACTGCTCTCGGTTTCCACCTTTATCGCCATCCTGCTCTCGCTCTCTCGCAGCTACCGGGATTCGGAGATGGTTGTCTGGTTTGCCTCCGGTATTTCTTTGGGCGCCTGGGTGAGACCCGTGCTGGTATTTATAGCGCCATTGATCATCGTCATTGGTGCCCTGTCCCTGTTCGTTTCGCCGTGGGCTTTGTCGAAAAGCGCCGAGTACCGCGGCCTGCTGGAAACGCGTAAGGATACCGGGCAGGTACGGCCGGGCACGTTCCAGGAGTCCTCATCCGGCGACCGTGTCGTGTTCGTCGAGGCGATTTCGGAGGACGATATGCGGGTCAAAAACGTCTTTGTCAGCGCGTCAAAGAACGGGCGCGTTGATGTGACCATGGCGGCGACTGGCTACCAGGAGTTCGCCGAAAATGGCGATCGCTTCGTCGTTCTGGAAAACGGCAGCCGTTATGAACTCATGGCCGATTCGCCGGAATTCCGTGTGCTGGAGTACGGGCGCTACGCCATCCGGCTCGAAACCAAGGAAGCGCGCCGGATGGAAGAGATCAAACCTAACCAGATGCTGTTGCAGGATCTGATTAAAGGCGAGCATCGTTCTTTGAAGGCCGAGTTACTGTGGCGCATCAGCATGCCAGTGTCGGCCATCATCCTGGCGCTGCTGGCGATTCCGCTGTCCTTTGTCAATCCGCGCGCCGGCCGTTCGGCGAATCTGCTCTTTGCGCTGTGCGTCTGTCTGCTCTACAACAATCTGATCACGATCGGCCAGTCCTGGATTGCGGGCGGCAAGATTTCTTTTCTGACAGGGCTGTTCGGCGTGCATTTAACGATGCTGGCATTGTTGCCGCTGCTCTTTTTCCGGCGCATTGCCGTATTTTCTTTTTCCCGATTTTTCCAATGAGCGTCTATCGTCGCTATCTGATGCGCGAGGTGGCTGCGGCGATCTTGCTGGTGTTTGCTGGTTTTCTGGCGCTGTTTGGTTTTTTCGACATGCTGGGTGAAATCAGGAATGTCGGCGAGGGGGGCTACCAGTTTCGCCATGCACTGATGTTCGTCATCCTGCGTCTGCCGGGGCGTATTTATGAGCTGATGCCGGTTGCCGTACTGATCGGCACGCTGTATTCACTTTCCGCACTGGCGCGCCATTCGGAAATCACCGTATTCCGTGCTTCGGGAATGTCCACCGCGCGGCTGCTGGCCGTACTTTTTCAGGTGGCGCTGCTCTTTGGACTGCTGACTTTTGTCATCGGCGAGGCCGTGGTGCCGCCGAGCGAGCGAGCGGCGCAGTCGCTCCGGCTGCGTGAGCGCGGGCGCACCGTCGGCCAGGATCTGCGCAGCGGACTGTGGGTTAAGGATGAAGGCAGCTTCATCAACGTGCGTACTGTCTTGCCGGACAACCGGCTGCAGGGCATCCGCATCTACACTTTCGACCAAAAATTGCATCTGCAGTCGATTACCGAGGCCAAGGAAGGGCAATTTCGCATGCCCGATGGCTGGATGTTGACCGACGTGGCGCAGACGACTCTGTACGAAGACCGCTCGGAAACGGTTAAACAGCCGGAAATGACCTGGAAGTCGGCGCTCAATCCCGATCTGCTGTCGGTGCTGATGATCGCCCCGGATCGCATGTCGGTCATGCATCTAATAACCTATGTTCGCCATCTGTCCGAAAATGGCCAGCAAACGCAGCGCTACGAGATCGCCCTCTGGAAGAAGCTGATTTATCCCCTGGCGGCGCTGGTCATGGTGGCGCTGGCCCTGCCTTTTGGTTATACGCACAACCGCTTGAGCAACGTCAGCCTGAAAATCTTTGCCGGGGTGATGATCGGTGTCTTTTTCCACCTGCTCAACGGACTATTCTCCAATCTCGGCGCGATCAATAGCTGGTCGCCTTCGCTGAGCGCTGTGGCCCCCTCGGCGTTATTCCTCCTGGCCGCGACGGCAATGATCTGGTGGGTTGAGCGACGGTAATTTTCGGGTTGTGATCCGATTGGGCGGCTAGGCGCTATGTTTTCGGAATGGCCGGCGCCGGATGCGGAGAGAGGCAGCGTATCGACCCTGAATGGGCGGCGGCGCAGGCTCGATAATCGGCCGTGCGGTATGGTATGGCGCGGCATCAGCGATTCGTACCGCGGAGATTTTGAATAGCGCGGCAAAGTAGGCCGGCGAGCGTGATGAGTCTATGGATATGCACGGTATGTAATATGTACGATATGCATGGTCTACGAGGAAAAAGAAGATGAGCGATTTACCTATACCGCCTGATCTGAAGGCACGTCTGGATGTGCTTTCATCCGCCGAATTGGCGCTCGTCGCCGGTTATGCCTGGGCGAAAAGCCAGGCCGCTGGCGCAACGGCGGTTCCTGCTGCCGCATCGGCCGCAGCGGAAAAAGATCCGGCAGCCGCCTTAACAATTTCTGCGCCGCGCCGCGTGCAGATTCTTTCCGCCTCGCAAACCGGCAATGCACGGCGCGTGGCAAAAGCCCTGCACGAGCGCCTGACGGCCTCCGGCCTGGAGACACATCACAGCCCGATGGGCGATTACAACGCCCAGCAGATCAGCGACGAAGACATCGTGCTGCTGATCACCTCGACCTATGGCGATGGCGAACCGCCGGAAGAGGCTTTGCCGTTGTACAAGCTGCTGCGCGGAAAAAATCCGCCGCGCTTGGATGGCGTGGATTTTGCCGTACTGGCGCTGGGCGATAGCCTCTTCCCCAAATTCTGCCAGGCCGGCAAGGACTTTGATGAAAGCCTGGCCTTGCTCGGCGCCCGGCGGCTGCGCGATTGCGGATATTGCGATCAGGATTACCGCGCGGCGGCGGAAAGCTGGTCGAAAGACATTGCCGAACGCCTGCAAACGATGCCGGCGCGGAGCGGAGATAAAAGCGGGGAGAACAGCGGAGAAAGGCGGCCGGCGGCTTCCGATGCGGTCAACGCGGCCGCCGCCACGCCGGCTGCCTACGATAAATTCAATCCTTACGCCGCCCGCCTCCTGACGCGGCGGCGGCTGACCGCGCGTACGGCCGAAAAAGATGTCGAACACCTCGAAATCGACCTGGGGGATTCTGGACTGCGCTATCAACCGGGCGATACGCTCGGCGTCTGGTACGAAAATGCGCCGCAACTGGTCGCCGACATGCTTGTCTGCCACCAATTGCGCGGTGAAGAACGCGTGCAGATCGACGGGCAGGAAATCCCCATTGCCGAAGCGCTGATCCGCCAGCTTGACATCACGACATCGACGCCCGTGCTAGCCCAGTATTACGCCCAGCTCAGCCAGAACAGCGACTTACAGGCCGCCCTGGCGGCAGCCTCGGCGGATGAGGCTGCCCAAACGGCATTCTTGCGCGCCAACCCGCCGATGACCCTGTTCCGCGATTATCCGCACCCACTCGACGCACCGACGCTGGCCCGCCTGTTTCGCCCGCTGACCCCGCGCCTGTACTCGATCGCCTCAGCGCAGGCCAAGGTCGGCGAAGCGGCGCATCTGTGCGTCGGCGTCGTGCGCCACCGCCACGGTCAGGCGGCTTATGTCGGCGGCGCTTCCGGCTTTCTCGGCGAACGCCTGGCGGAAGGCGAGGCAGTGCGCATCTTCATTCAGGACAATCCGCACTTCCGTCTGCCGGCGGACGGCAACACGCCGATCCTGATGATTGGCGCTGGCGTCGGCGTAGCGCCTTTCCGCGCCTTCATGCAGCAGCGCGAGGCCGACAAGGCGCGCGGCGAGAACTGGCTCGTCTTCGGCAATACCCGATTTACCCAGGACTTCCTCTACCACGCCGACTGGCTCAAATGGCGCGGCGACGGGCTGATTACGCGCGCCGATCTGGCCTGGTCGCGCGACCGCGCCGAAAAAGTTTACGTGCAGCATAAATTGCTGGAAGCGGCCGCTGATGTCTGGGCCTATCTCCAGCGCGGCGCGCACGTCTATGTGTGCGGGGACGCCTCGCGCATGGCCAAAGGCGTCGAAGCCGCGCTGCGCGAGATCGCCCATCTGGAAGGCGGCATGGATGAAGAAGCGGCCGAGGCCTGGCTGGAGACGCTGCGCGAAGCCGGCCGCTACCAGCGTGACGTGTATTGAGCGCATCGGGCCAGGGATTGGTGCGTCGGACAATAAATTGGCGCGTGGTCTGCGCCGGGTAGCCTGACTGCCGAAGCCGGCCGGAAACGCCTGAAAAGCCGGTGTGCTGGGCACATCGCTGAAAGCCCCGTAAACAGTGGGCTTCAGCGGCGCGCTAGCCCAGGTAAAACGGGGCTTTCCGGGCAGGGCGCATAAATGCTGAAGCTGCTGACCACCGGCTTACGCTTGCATGCGTCGAACCGAAGGATTTAGGCGCCGGATTGAAGGCTTGAATGGGTCGGATCGGGATTGATGCGTCGATCGAGGTTGGTGCGTCGGACAATAAATTGGCGCACGATCTGCGCTGGGCAGCCTGACTGCCGAAGCCGGCCGGAAACGCCTGAAAAGCCGGTGTACTGGGCACATCGCTGAAAGCCCCGTAAACAGTGGGCTTCAGCGGCGCGCTAGCCCAGGAAAAACGGGGCTTTCCGGGCAGGGCGCATAAATGCTGAGAATGCTGGCCGCCGCTTTTTCCGGGCGGTCTACATGACGGCCTGTAACGGGTGATGAAAAGCTGTGCGTCGGCCCCGGCGGGTGCCGGGGCGATGCTTCAGTGTTTTTTGTCCGGATTCGGAATCATGACATCGCGCACGATGCCTTGCAGTTCGTGGTAGTGCTCGCAGAAAACGCGCAGCGTGCGGGCGGTGGCGCCGAAGGTGTCGAATTCTTCGATGCGCATGCCGTCCTCGTCGTAAGCGCGGCGGAAATCCGGAACCATGGTGTATAGCTCGTCGATAATGTGCGGGGCGACGGGATCCTGCATGCGCGGCTTGACTTCCACCGATGAGGTGTTGAAGAGTTTTTGCCATTCGTAGGGAATCGTCAGGATGACATCGCCGCCGATGAATTGCGACCAGTGCAGGTGGTTGCGGTAAGCAGCGGAAAGCAGGCGGGTGCGGTAGCCGCGCGCCTGGTAGATGCCGTAGGCTTTTTTGAATGCGGCGACGCCGGCCCAATCGGCCACGCCGGGCGTCAGCAGAACGCCGTCGTGGCTGGCGGCGATCTTGATCCAGTCATCAAGGCGGCCGACCATGATCGTGCAGGCCGGGAAGAGATGATCGACGGGTTTGCCTTCTTGTTCGCGGCGGCGCAGGCCGCGCTCGACGGCTTCGGCGACGGCGATTGCCTGCGGTACGGTGAAAGAGACGGTGGCGTTGATGGTGACGCCGCGGTAGGTCGCTTCCTCGAACGCTTTGACCCCCGCCGCCGTCACCGGTATTTTGACCTGGATGTTCGGCGCCAGTCCGTCAAAATGGACAGCCTGTTCGACGAGCGCCTGCGTGTCGCGGTAGAAGGTCGGGCTGGTCTGCATCGAGAGCCGCCCTTTGCGGCCTTTTTCGCGCTCGAAGATCGGCAGGAGCATGGCCGCGCCTTCCAGCCCGATCGCTTCGATCAAATGCCAGGCGATTTTGTCTTCCGCTTCGCTCGGGTGGGCGGCGATGATGTCAAGCAGCGTCTTTTTCCAGTTGGCAAATTCTTTTTTGAGTACGTTGAGTACGATGCTGGGGTTGGTCGTTGCGCCGACTGCGCCGTTGCGAATGGCGTACACCAGTTCTTCACGCGAGCAGGAGTCGTTCCAGTAATCGGTCGGCGTGGTGCTGACGGTGCGGTACAGCGGGCTAGAGGTGTCGTATTCCTGCGGTTTTGCGGTAGCGTTCATCGTCTTGCCTTTCAGGAGGAGTTGAGGGCTGGATAACAGGCATCCGGCATGCGCTTCCATGATCGATGGCGGCCGATGCGCCGGGTGCGCACCGAGATGTCGATTAGACAATAGATATTCTAAAACTAAATGTCAATAGAAATTAAATTCTATTTTTGGCGTTGACCGTCATCGCGCCCGGCATGATTGGCATGTGCCAAACCGGTTCAGTGATCGGCGTGAATGGCCTGCCAGGCGCGGATTAAGCGTTCAAAACTCGTACAGCAGCGCCGGATGAGTTCGGCATCATCGATGCGGCCGTGCAACCAGTCCTGCGCGGGCGCGTGGAAGATGCTGCGGCCGACGGCGAAACCGCGGCAACTGCGGCTGTGGCGCGCTTCGGCGAAGGCCGTGATCAGCCGTTCGATCGGTGCGTTGAGGCCGAGCATGACGACGCCCCGGCTGTAGGGGTCGCGCTGCGCAATCAGCGTGTCGATGCGTTGCCAGTTCTCGGCGCTTTGCGGCGGCAGCTTCCACCAGTCGGGGCGGATGCCGAGATCGTAAAAACGGGTCATGGCGCGGATGACGCTGTCGTCGTTGCCGGGCGCCTCGTGGCTGGGATCGCCGGGGATGGCCGGGATCAGTTCGAGCAGGAGTTCATGACCGCTGCTGGTGGCGGCCTCGCTCAAGGTGCGCATTTGATTTTCCTGCGCCTGCCGGCGCGGGGCGGGGTCGTCAGGATGGTAAAACACCAGGCATTTGACGATCTGTTCTTTGGGCCAGTGTTCGAGTACGGCGGCGATGGGGCCGACGGCCTCGAAAACGACCGGGTTCGATTCCGGCCGTTCGACCGGCCGGCCGATCCACCAGCCACGGCCCGTGGCGGCATGCAGTGCGTCTTCGCCGTACAGGTCGTCGATCAGCGCGCCGATGCGGCCTGCCAGGCCAAGCCGTTCTTCCGTCAGCGCGACGGTATCGACCAGCAGTTTTTTCAGATGCGGCAGCCGCTTTTCTGAAACGCCCGCCTGGCGCGCCAGTTCATAAAGCTGGCTGCGATGGTCAAAAGCGAAGATGAAAACCTCGTTCCAGATGCGCCGTTTGGGCGTGACATGGTGCAGCCAGTTCAGAGTGAGGTCGTGCGCCGGTTCGGTCAGGCAATCGGCATGCGCGAGAAAATAGTCCAATTCGGCTTCGGTCGGCATGGCGGGCGCGCAGGCATGACGCGCGACGACCAACGCGCCGCTGGCGTTGCCGCGCCGGCAGCAGACGCCGTAGTCCGCCCCGCGCAGCCAGCCGGAGAGGAAGCCGGCGAGAAAGGCGTCGCCAGCGCCGAGCAGGTTGAGCACTTCGACGCGCGGGCTGGGGACGGAGAAAACCTGGTCGAGACATGCCGGGATCTCGCCTTCGATAACCGCACAGCCCCGCGCCCCCAGTTTGATGACGAGGGTGGCCGGCGTCAGCTTGCGCACGGCTTGCAGGGATACGCGCAGATCCTGGGCGCCGCCGGCAATGTTGAATTCTTCTTCCGTGCCGACGATGAGGTCGAAATGCGGCAGAATTTCCTGAAAATGGCGCGTGACCGCCAGGCTTGGGATATAGCGCGTTTCGCCGTCGCCCGGTGTTGTCAGCCCCCATAAAACGGGGCGGAAGTCAATGTCGAGCAAGGTGCGGACATTGTGCCGGCGGGCGTATTCCAGCGCCAGCAGGCTGCCGGAGCGCACGCGCGGCGTCGAAAAATGTGTGCCGGTGATATGCAGCGCCATGCAGTCGGCGATGAAGGCTTCGTTGACATCTTCCGGACCAAAAGCCATGTCGGCGCAGTTATCGCGGTAAAAGAGCAGGGGGAAGGTCTGCCGATCCTTGATGCCGAGGATGGCGAGCGCCGTCATCCGTTCCGGATCGACCTTGATCTGCGAAACGTCACAGCCTTCATCAGCCAGCGTTTTGATGAGGAAGCGCCCCATCTGCTCGTTGCCGACGCGGGTAATCATCGCGCTACGTAAACCAAAGCGCGCGCAGCCGAAAGCGACATTGCCTGATGAGCCGCCCAGGTATTTGGCGAAGGTGGAGACGTTTTCAAGGTCGCAGCCGTACTGGTTGGCGTACAGATCGACCGCAAGACGGCCGATCGAGGCAATCTCAAAGCGGCGTCCCGCGGCAAATTGTGTTTTGTTTTTCATCGCAGCCCTCCTGCTTTGGGATGCAACGGACTAGGCGCCGGTTTTTGCCGGCATGGCGGGCGGTGCGTCCAGGTCGAGTTCGAGCCGGTAGGCGAGGGCGATGAACAATGATTGCGCCAGGCACATCATGCTGGACAGTGCCCGGAAGAAGTAGGTTTCTGGTTCTTCCACCCTGAGCGTCGCGGTGGCGAGCCGAGCAATCGGCGAGAGCGAGCTGTCGGTAATGGCGATAATGTCGGCGCCGCGTTCTGCGGCCAGTTCGGTGCAATGGCGGGTTTCTGCGCCATAGGGCGCGACGCTGATGGCAATCAACGCATCTCCCGCGGCCAATGCGCCTACCTGTTCCCGAAACATGCCGCCCATGCCGTCGATCAGGGCGACGCGCTTGTTTGTATGCGACAGCGTATAGCTCAGATAGGCGGCGACGGGGTACATCCGGCGCACCCCTATGATGTAAATGTGATGCGCTTCCTGAAGAATGCTGACCGCGCGTTCAAAGGCGGCTTCGTCAAGTTCCTGGCTGAGCGCGGCGATGCCATTCTGGCAGCTTTGCATGAAACCGCGCGCCAGTTCGGCGCTGCGCATCTGCGCCGTATGTTCGCTGATGACGGCCTGAATGCGCTGCCGGTATCCCGCTTCCGCAGCGCCGCTGGCGTAGGCGTCGCGGAATACCGCCTGCAATTCGGAGAATCCGGAAAATCCAAAGCGCTGGGCGAAGCGCACGACGGCCGACGGTTGTACGTCGCAGGCATGGGCGACGTCGAGAATGCGGGCGATGACCATATTCTGGCGATGCTGCGTGACATATTGCGCAATCGATTTCAATTGCTTGGGAAGGCCATCGTAGGCCTGCGCAATGTGCTGGATCAGGTCTTCGATGCTGTTTTCTTGTTGTGCCATAAGCGTATTTATGCGCGTGTGCGCGTCTCATGCCAAGGATGGAACGGCAGAGCAATGCGGTAATGGGGCGATGAAATGCCGGCTGCTCATGCGGTCAATCTAAGGAAGCCGGGCGCGTCTGTCAAACAGAAAAAGCGAGAAAAAGCGGAAGAGAAGGGCGCTGAGATGCGGCTCAGGCATTGTCGATGCATCGGAACAGCAGCGAAATAGAAAAAATATTTTATTTTGTGTGTATAGAAAGAAAAAAAGTTGCAATCCAACGTGAAGGGCGCTATGTTTGAAAAAACCGCCTCTCTTTCGAGACTTATCCCACCGTGATTTTTTCAAGCGAGGAATATCAACATGGCCGAAATCAAGCGACTCAAATATTGCATCAATAACGAATGGCTGGCGTCCGCAACGGGAAAATACATGCCCGTGATGAATCCGAGTACCGGCGTGCAGATTGCCGAAGCGCCCTGCTGCACGCAAGCCGAGGTCGATGCGGCGGTCAGCGCCGCCGCCGACGCTTTCCCGGCCTGGGCGGAGACACCGATTCCGCAGCGGATTCAGTTGATGTTCCGCTTCAAATCCCTGCTTGACAGGCATCTCGATGAACTGACAGAGCTGCTGGCTACAGAAATGGGCAAGGTTGTCAGCGAAGCGCGCGGCGACGTGCTCAAGGCGATCGAAGTCGTCGAATGTGCCTGCGCGACGCACTACCTGATGCAGGGCGATACCTGCATGAACGTCGCCAGCGGTTACGACACCGTCTCCTACCGTGAGCCGCTGGGCGTTTTCGTCGGCATCGCGCCGTACAATTTCCCGGCCATGATTCCGATGGGCTGGATGCTGCCTTTCTGCATCACGACCGGCAACACATTCGTGCTCAAGGCGGCGTCCATGGTGCCGCAAACCTCGATGCGCATGCTGGAATTGCTGATCGAGGCCGGTTTGCCCAAGGGCGTTGTCAATCTCGTGACCTGTTCGCGCGTCGAGGCCGATTCGCTGCTCGCCAACCCGCTGGTCAAAGGCATCTCCTTCGTCGGCTCGACGTCGGTCGGCCAGCATATCTACGGGACGGCCGCCGCCGCTGGCAAGCGCGTACAGGCTTTGTGCGAAGCCAAGAATCATGCGCTGGTGCTTGAAGACTGCGTGCTGGAACGTACGGTCGCCGGCGTGATCAATTCGACCTACGGCTGCGCCGGCCAGCGTTGCATGGCGTTGCCCGTCGTCTGCGTGCAGGAATCGATTGCCGATGATTTTGTGGCGCTGCTCAAAAAGAAAGCCCTGGAACTCAAACTGGGTGCGGCCTACCTGCCGGATTCGCAGCTGGGGCCTTTGGTTTCGGCGGCGCAGAAGCAGTCAGTAGAAAACTGGATTGCCCGTGGCGTCGAGGAAGGCGCGAAGCTGGTACTCGACGGCCGCGGCGTCAAGGTGCCGGGCTGCGAGAACGGCTATTTCGTCGGTCCCACCATCTTCGACCATGTCAAGCCGGAGCACGCCGTTGGCAACGAGGAAATCTTCGGCCCTGTGACTTGCGTCAAGCGTATCCGGGACTTCGAGGAAGGACTGGCGATCATGAACGCCAATCCTTTTGCCAACGGTTCCTGCATCTATACCCGTTCCGGGCGTTATGCGCGGGAATTTGCCAGACGCACGCATGGCGGCATGGTCGGCGTCAACGTCGGGATTCCGGTGCCGTATTCGATTTTCCCGTTTGCCGGCCATAAAAAATCGTTTTTTGGCGACCTGCACGCGATGGGCAAGGACGGCGTGGCCTTTTATACCGAAACGAAAACGGTCACTTCCGTCTGGTTCACTGAAGAAGACGCCCAAAAGGCGGTGTCCACCTGGGACGGCACGCTGACGCGCAGCTAAACGTTCTGGCATGCGGCGGGCAGGTCAGGCCAGAGGTTGCAGCCGCCTGCCTGAACGCACCACCGATGCACGGCGTATGGGCCGTGCAGGAATGTAGAAAAATGAAAGGCGCACTGCCGGTAATCCGGTGGTGCGCCTTTGGTCTATTGGGGAGTGGTTTTGGAATGAGCGAAATCGGCTGAATGGGCTTTGATGTGGTTTTGAGCGCGCTGCCCGCAATGCCCCGTGTTTATTGGGCTAGAGGGCCGCGCAAGCCCGCGTATTTAGGGGCGCGCAGGCTTGCCCGCATCAGCCGGTCAGTTGAAACCGAGCCAGGTTGGGATAATCGTCGAAATCGGCTCGCAGAATACGGTCAACAGAATGACCAGCGTCATGGCGAGGATGTACGGCAGCACGGAGATGGAGAGCCGTTCGACCGACACGCCGCTGAGCCGCGAGGCAACAAACAGGTTGACGCCCATAGGCGGCGTCAGCAGGCCGACCTCGTTTGCCATGACCATGACGACGCCGAAGTGGATCGGGTTGATGTCGAGCTGCGCCAGTACGGGCACCAGTACGGGCGTGACCAGGATGACCGTCGCCAACGTTTCCATGAACATGCCGAGTACGTACAGCAGGGCGACGATGAGCAGCATGATGAAGTGCTTGTTGTCGGTGATTGAGACCATGAAGGCGGCGAGCCGCGTGGGCGCTTCTTCGTAGGTCAGGATTTTGCCGAACAATGTGGAAGCGCCGACGATGATGGTAATGGCGCCGCAGAGCATGACGCCTTCCATCAATGAATCGTAAATATCCCGCAAGGTCAGGCTGCGGTTGACCACAAAGCCGACGAATAGCGCCCAGAGCACGGCGACGATGGAGGCTTCGACAGGCGTGGCCAGGCCGGAATAGATGGAGCCGAGCACAATGACCACGGTGGCGAGCGAGAAAAAGGACTGGCGGCAGATGCCGAGAAACGCCTTCAGGGAAAAACTCTCTACCGATTCGTCCGCCTTGAAACCGTTGCGTTTGGCCAGCAGCCAGGCCGTGAACGAAAGCGCGGCCGCCATGATGGCGCCCGGCAGGAAGCCGGCGGAGAACATGCCGGTGATGGAGACGTTGGCGATGATCGCGTACAGAATCATCGGGTTGCTCGGCGGAATCAGGATGCCGATGGTGCCGCCCGTCGCCGCGGCGGCGCCGGCGTAACGCGGGCTGTAATTGTTGCGCATCATGGCGGGGACCATGATGGCGCCCACGGCGGCTACCGTACTGGTCGCCGAGCCGGTAATCGAGGCAAATACGGCGCACGCCAGGATGGTGGTGATGCCGATCCCGCCGTACAGACGCCCGACCAGGGCGCGCACGACATTGATGATCTGGTTGGTGATGTTGCCGCGTTCCATCAGGCCGCCGGCAACGATGAAACAGGGAATCGCCAGGAGCGGAAAGATATTCAGGCCGTCGAACAGCGAGGAGTGGATGACCGAGAGAGGCAATATGTCGCTCGTCAGCAATGCGATGGATGCCGCAATAGTCAGCGCTGCGTAGATGGGCAGTCCGAGCAGGAAGAGGACAAACATGGCAATGAGGGCAATGGAGAGGATACTCATGATGCGTTCTCCTCGGCGGGAATGCCCATTTCCGTTTCCAGCGCCACCAGTTCATAGAGCCGCCCGTTTTTCATACGGATGAGGTAGCTTTCCACGATGCGCCACGACATGAGCAAGGCACCAATGGGGATGACCGCTTCCACATAAGCGATGTTGATGCCCAGTGTTGCCGAAATTTCGCCGAACTCCACGGCTTCGGCGACGAAGCCCGCGGACAGGTAGGCGAGCGAGAGGTTAAATCCGATCAGGATGAGGTCTGCAAAGATGCGGAAAGCCAGCCGTGCTTTGACCGGCATCAGCATGAACTGTGCGGTGACACGCACATGCGCCAGCCGTTGCGCCGCCACCGCCGTGCCCAGATACACCGTGCCAATGAAGCAGAAACGGCTCATTTCTTCGGCCCAGGCCAGGGAACCGCCGGAAACGATGCGGATGACCACTTGCAAGGTCAGGCAAAGAATCATGACGGCCAGCAGGATGACGCAAATATAGGCCTCGAAATTGTCGTACAGTTTCCGCATGAAGCGCATGGCAGATCTCCGGTTCGCGGCAGAATTTCCGGTCAATGGTTCCATGGCTCCCCGGCCGGCATGGGCCGGGGAGAAGGGGGTTCAGGCGCTTATTTCTTGGGCAGTGAGCCGATGATGGCAAGCGCTTTGTCCGTGAGCGCTTTCATTTCCGGCGTTTTGATGAACTCCGGCCAGATGGCGCGGGCTTTTTCCTTCCACTTGTCTTCGTCCGTCAGGTAATCAACCTTCATGCCGTTGGCGATGCTTTCTTTTTTGCATTCTTCTTCATAGGCGGCGGCAAACTGCCAGTCTGCCTTCTGCGCTTCCTTGGCGGCGCGAAGTACCAGCGCCTTGGTGTCGGCATCGAGCTTGCTGAACCAGCGGTCGCTCGCGAGAATGGCGCCGGTCCAGAGCATGTAGTGGATTTCGGTCATGTATTTCTGGATTTCCCAGAACTTGTGGTCACGGTTGGTGGCGTACATGTTTTCCTGACCGTCGATGACGCCCTGCTGGAGCGCATTGTATGTTTCTGACCAGGCCATAGGATGCGGCTCGATGCCAAAAGCACGGAAGGCGGCAAGCTGAATGGCCGAGGGAGAAACGCGCAGTTTCAGCCCTTGCAGATCTTCCATTTTCATAATCGGTTTCTTGTTATTGGTAATGCTCCGGTAACCGCCGATCATCCAGCCCAGCGGGCGCGTTTTGGATTCCTTGGCGACCTGATCGGCGAGCATGTTGGTAAACGATTCATCACTCAGCACGGCATAGGCTTCGTTCAGGTTGGAAAAAAGGTAGGGCAGAACAAGCGCATTGACCGAGGGGGCAAACGGCGTCAGGTTGCCGTTGAAGAGGGTGGCGATATGCAGCTCGCCATTGCGCAGTTGCTTGACGTTGGCGGTTTCATCGCCCATGGAGCCGCCCAGGAAGAGTTTCACCTGAATGGCGCCTTCCGATTCCTTTTCTACGATTTCCTTGAATTTGTTCAGCGTGACCGCATGTGCGCTGGTCAGGCTGTTGGCGGAGGCCGTCATGATGGTCTGCTTCTTATATTTCGCGGCAAATGCCGTTGTCGGCATCAGTGTGGCACTGGCGATAGTGACGGCGGCGAACAGAAATGAAAACCCAAGTGTTCCAATGGCGCTTCCCTTGCGTAAAAACTTCCCCCACCGATTAGCGGGAACTGTTGATGCGGCAGATACCGTAATGCTGGATGACAGAATCGTTTTCATACTGTTTTTCCTCTTCATGCTTTCGTGAATGCTGCTCTGACATTGGCTGTTTGCCAAAGCGTGTGGTGATCTATGCTGCCTGACGTTGTTGTGGGCCTCCTTTTCATAAATGGAAGGGTGAGTGCTGCTTTCGGGTACGGGAAAAATCGGCGTTCCGTCCCCTTTTCTGGCGTTTTGCCGGCATTTTACGCAAAATATCGCCCGCATCCGCTCAGGAAGACAATAATTTTTCCAAAAATAAAAGTCAATAGAAAATTGTTTCTATACGGCGGGTAGGCTTCGCATATTTTTGGATTTTCAAGGTGATACCAGGCGCGGCTGTCCGGCAAAGTATCAATCAATGGCCG
Source organism: Dentiradicibacter hellwigii (assembly GCF_041770905.1). NCBI lineage: Bacteria > Pseudomonadati > Pseudomonadota > Betaproteobacteria > Rhodocyclales > Rhodocyclaceae > Dentiradicibacter > Dentiradicibacter hellwigii. Next base: position 585,709 of record NZ_JBEUWX010000002.1, on the reverse strand, counting down.
GAATTCCCTGAACCTGGGTTCAGACTTGATTACAAAATAGAGTAACTTGGCATACCGGAAATTGCACCGTTGCTTGGTACTATCGGACTTTCCGATTCATTTGTTTGGAGATTTTCATGCAAAGACTCGTAAACTGGTTCGTATGGTTGATTGTGGCCGCGCTCGTGGCGTTGTCGATAATCAATTGGGAAACCCTGGCGATTCCTGCGCGGCTCGATCTTCTGCTGTTCAGCATTGATGCGCCACTCGGCCTGGTTCTGGTTGGGGCGCTGGGGATCCTGACAGTTTTATTTTTTCTGGCGACATTGCATAACCAGATTGGCGCATTGCGTGAGACAAACCGTTTGAATAAGGAGATCAATCGTCTCCAGGCACTGGTCGATCAATCGCAGCTGTCCATGGTCGATACCATGCGCGCGGAACTGAAGGATGAATTTGCCGCGCTGCATCGTCGCTTTGACCTGTTGCCGGAGGTTTCAAAAACACTCTCGCAACCGCCGGAAACACACACGCCGCCAACGGCGCCCGCCGAAAAGACGGTGGTCGTCGATTATATTTGAGGCGACAAGCATCGGCCGGGAAACCGGCAAGCGGCCGGCCGGGTGGCGAACCGATCCCGGCCGTTTGCTTTAGTGAGTAGGGCTTATTGCGCCAGTTTGCTGTTCTGGCAGCCGGCGCTGATGCATTCCCGATAACGATCTTGCAGGAACTGCGCGCGTTGGATGGTTGTTTGCGTGGCGCAGTTGAGATCGACAAGAAAATTATCGCCTTCATGCCGGCTGCAGTTGTTGTTGCGCGTTTTGATCCAGTCGATCTGCCCGGCTTTTAGCGCGGTCTTGCCATTGGCGTCCAGCTTGTCCATCAGCTTTTTGTAATTCTTGTTCAGTTCTACATCGGCCTCTTGGTACACCTTGCTGAGGCAATACATATCGTCGAAATTGTTGCGCGGTTTGTCGCAGGCGGAATTGGACAATGCGCTGCCAGCAAAACTCATCAAGCCGCTTGCGGCAAGCATCAGGGTGATGACTTTTTTCATAGGGGTTCCTTTGTCGATGGGGTTGGGCCGATAGGTGAGGCGTTAATTGATTGGGATTGGGAATGGGAATTTAACGGATGGATTACCTGCCGCACACTTTTCGGAGCGAAGCATTCTATACGCCCGCAACCCCTTGTGGATAGGGCATCCTGGAAAGGGCGCCCGGAAGTCCTTTATCCACGGGCATCTCCGGGCGCCTGCCCGAAGCGCCTTTATCCATGCGGGTTTGCGAAGGGGTGGCCGGAAATGCCCTATCCACAAGGGGGTGCGGGATGCCGTTTCTGGGATGCACTTTGGCTGGCGGTAAAAACAAAGGCGGCCGAAGCCGCCTTTGTTTTTGATGTACGAGCCAAAGGATTACTTGACGCGAGCGCGGTATTCATCCGTACGAGTATCAATTTCGATTTTATCGCCGATTTCGACGAAGGCCGGTACGGGAAGCTCATGACCAGTGGCAAGGCGTGCCGGCTTCATGACTTTGCCTGATGTGTCGCCCTTGACAGCCGGTTCGGTATAGACGACTTCGCGCACGAGGATCGTCGGCAATTCGACGGAAATGGCTCTGCCATTGTAGAAGACGGCTTCGCAGGTCATGCCGTCTTCAAGGTACTTGAGCGCATCTTCCATGTATTCGGCTTCAATTTCGTACTGGTTGTATTCGGCGTCCATGAAGACGTACATCGGGTCGGCGAAGTAAGAGTAGGTCACTTCCTTGCGGTCGAGCTGAACGGTGTCGAACTTGTCATCGGCGCGATAAACGGTTTCGGAAGGGGTGCCTGTGAGCAGGTTTTTCATCTTCATCTTGACGACCGAGGCGTTGCGGCCGGATTTGCTGTATTCGGCCTTGAGGACGACCATGGCGTCGTTGCCGACCATGAAGACGTTGCCAACGCGGAGTTCTTGAGCGGTTTTCATAAAATTAACCTGTATTCAGAGAATTATAAAAATTACGAAGAAAAATTTTAGCCGCGCATTATAGCCTTGGATTGGTAGAAATACACGAGGGCGCTGCATAAATCCTGCTGTTTTGACAGATTTTTCTGCCATTCTTGTGCGTATTGGCGCAATTCCGACAGGCTTCCCAGCCAGTCGTCGATGCAATGCGCGGTGAGCGTTTCAAATCCGTTCCATGCCAGATGGAAGCGACGCAGGCGGGCACCGGTTTTGGTATCCAATAAGGCTGTGTAGCGGTCAAGGAAGGCGTCGAGTTTGGTGCGATGCGCGTGATCGCTTTGCAGATAAATTTGCCAGACCAGCGGGCGGGCGGCCCATTGCGCACGGACAAAGGAATCCTCGCCGCGTACAAAATTGATGTCGCACAGCCAAAGCAGACGGTCGTAATCCGGCTGATCAATCCAGGAAAATGTGTAGATTTCTAGCGCGCCGCGCCGGTAGCATGCGCCCGCCTGTATCGGCTCCCCGAGAAATGCCTCGATGTCCGTCTGCGTGCGTGTCATCGGTGCCAGACAGTAGATGGGGGCATGGCTGTTCGCTCGCTGCTCTAGGCGCTTCAGCAGCATCGGTAGCGCCGGATTCTCATAGGCAAAGAGAGAAATCAGAAGCGGTGTATTCCGCGCATTTTCGGGCATCGAAAAGCCGAGCCTGCGCCAGAATGATGTGCGTTGGGCCGTTGAATCAAGGAATTGTTGGCGATGTACATCCAGATGATGTTCGCGCAGTAGTCCGCCCGTGGTTTCATCGAAACCGGGAAAAAAGAAGAATTTGGTGAGCGGCAGGCGTGGATGGGGTGAAGGCAGTGTGTGGTAGCCGCTGACCCAGGCTTCGGCGCTTAGGTAATCGAGATTGATCCAGACCGGCGGTACGGGCTTTTTTGCCATGGCTTCGACAAAACTTTCCGGTAAATGGCAGGCAAAGGTCTCGATAACAAGATCACCCGGTTCGATCGTTTCGCCAGCGGTATCGAATGGATCCTGCCAGCGGAAAATTTCGATTCCGGCAAATATTTGCGTATGCCGCCGTGGGTCGATGTCATGGCAAATACCGGCAAAAGCCGCTAGGTCATCGACCCATAGGCGAACAGCCAGACCATGTTCGCCAGCTAGCTGCTGCGCCAGCCGCCAGCAAACACCAATATCACCGTAATTATCGATGACGCGGCAGAACATGTCGCACCGTTGTACGTATACGGGGGCAGTTGTTGTCATCGAAGAGAACGGGCGGTGTGAAAAAGGAGGCATGGGGAAGGCATGGGAGAGGCGTGATACTATCGAAAGCCATATCGTAACAGCGTCAAGAAGATGATAAGGCCAGTATTCCATGGATGAGGAGCCGCATACGCCAGCTGCAACCGAAGCCGAGGCGTTCGACGTCAAGTCGTTCCTGGCGAGGCTGACCGATTTGCCCGGCGTCTATCGTATGCTCGACGCCAAAGGCGAGGTGCTGTACGTCGGCAAGGCAAAAAATCTCAAGAAGCGCGTTGCCTCCTACTTCCGGGAAAACCTGCCGAGCCCGCGCACAGCCCTGATGGTGGCCCAGATTGCCCGTATCGAGACGATGACGACGCGCTCGGAGGCGGAAGCGCTACTGCTTGAAAACAATCTGATCAAGCGTCTTTCTCCGCGTTACAACATCCTTTTTCGTGACGATAAATCTTATCCTTATATCGTCGTAACGCGCGATGCCTTTCCCCGGCTTGCCTTCTATCGTGGCAGCACTGATCGCCGGGCCGATTTTTTCGGGCCGTTTCCTTCTGCCGGTGCGGTGCGGGAGAGCATCGCGCTTTTGCAAAAAATGTTTTGCCTGCGCACCTGCGAGAATTCGGTGTTCAACAACCGTTCCCGACCATGTCTGCTGTACCAGATCAAGCGATGTTCGGCGCCCTGCGTTGGCTTAATCGAAGCGAAGGACTATGCGCGGGACGTCCAGCTCGCCGCCCTGTTTCTGCAAGGGCGGAATCAGGAAGTACTGGGTCATCTTGAGCAGATGATGGATGCGGCGGCGGCGGCGCTCGATTTTGAACAGGCGGCGCGTTATCGCGATCAAATCCAGTCATTACGGCGGGTGCGAGATAAGCAGTTTATCGAGAGCACGCGTGGCGAAGATGCCGATATTGTCGCCGTTGTTGTCGAAAATGGCATGCTCTGCATCAATCTGGCGATGGTGCGCGGCGGGCGGCATCTTGGTGATCGTCCGCAGTTTCCTGAGCATACGGGTGACCATTCGCCGGAGGCTGTTTTGTCGGCCTTCTTGGCCCATCACTATGCAAGCCATCCCGTACCGGGGCGGATTTTTCTCAATCGACTGCCAGGAGATGCCGATATCGCAGAAAATCTGACCCAGCTTGCCGGTCAGCCCGTTGTGCTGGCCAAGCCAAGAACGACGATGCATAAGACCTGGATGGCAATGGCCGAGCAAAGCGCTCGTTTGTCAATTGCCAGCCGTCTTGATGTCCATTCACGGCAAAGTGCGCGGCTGGCCGCGTTGCTGGACTTTCTGTCCATTGAGATCGACCCGGTGGGGCAGGGGATGGAAGAAGCGCGTATCGAATGTTTCGACATTAGCCATACGCAGGGCGAGTCGGCCGTGGCTTCTTGCGTTGTTTATCGGGGCAAAGGCATGAGTCGCCAGGATTACCGGCGTTTCAATATTACGGATATTCAGCCAGGCGATGATTATGCGGCGATCCGTCAGGCCGTGCGGCGCCGTTACGAGAAAGTTGCGAGCGGCGAGGGCATTGCACCCACGCTGGTTCTGATTGATGGCGGAAAAGGGCAGTTAGCTGTGGCCGTTGAAGCATTGAACGATCTGGGGCTGGGGATGCTCCCGATCGTCGGCGTTGCTAAGGGCGAGGCGCGCAAACCGGGGCTGGAGTCCCTGATTTTTCCGGATGGACGGGAACCTGTACAATTGTCACCCGAGCATCCGGCGCTTCATTTGATCCAGGAAATCCGTGATGAAGCGCACCGTTTCGCTATTTTTGGGCACCGCGCACGACGCAGTAAATCTCGCCAGGGGTCGCAGCTTGATACGATCGAAGGCATCGGCCCAAAACGGCGAAAAGCCCTGCTGGTGCATTTCGGCAGCCTGCAAGGCGTTCGGAATGCAGGAATCGATCAGCTCGCATCGGTGCCTGGCATTCGCCGAGAATTGGCCGAAACAATTTTCAAGGCGCTGCATTGATGCTATCGAATTTGCCGATGTTTTTGACCTGGCTCCGAATCATTCTGATTCCGCTGCTGGTCGCCATTTTTTATCTTCCCAGCACTTGGCTTCAACCCATTGGCCACGACCTGGCAGCGACGGTTATTTTTATCGTTGCTGCCGCGACTGACTGGCTTGATGGTTATCTTGCGCGTCGATGGAATGAAACCTCCGCCTTTGGCGCTTTCCTAGATCCTGTCGCCGACAAACTGATGGTAACGGCTGCCCTGATTATTTTAGTTTGGCTCGACCGCGTCGATGCTATTTTTGCCATCATTATCATCGGACGCGAGATCACGATTTCCGCATTGCGCGAATGGATGGCGCAGATTGGCGCACACAAGAGCGTTGCCGTGTCGATGATCGGCAAAATCAAAACCTTTGCACAAATGCTCTCGATTCCTCTCCTGCTATACCATATGCCGATCGGTACCTTCGACGCACATGTCTGTGGTACATGGCTGATGTATGTCGCTGCTGCGCTGACGTTGTGGTCGATGGGTTATTACATGCGCATGGCATGGCCGCATCTGACCGGCGATCATGCATCCCTTGAAAAATAGCGGAGAATACGCGGAAATGCGCTTGACACCGGAATTTCAGACTATATAATTCGCTCTCCGCTCGGGGCGGGAATAGCTCAGTTGGTAGAGCGCAACCTTGCCAAGGTTGAGGTCGCGAGTTCGAGACTCGTTTCCCGCTCCAGTTTCAAATTTTTGGTTTCTAGCGCCTGTCAAAGGATGGGGGCTCCGGGCGCGATAGCAAAGCGGTTATGCACCGGATTGCAAATCCGTGTAGGTCGGTTCGACTCCGGCTCGCGCCTCCAGCTTGCGGGAATAGCTCAGTTGGTAGAGCGCAACCTTGCCAAGGTTGAGGTCGCGAGTTCGAGACTCGTTTCCCGCTCCAGGTTATTGGGGGAAAGCGCCAAAGCGCTTTCCCCTTTGTTTTTTGCCGGTTCTCGTATCCGCTATACTTTTTATTCTTTTGATGGTTGTGTATCTGCGCGATTTTTTCTGAAAGCAATAGCAATTTGGGCTTGATCGAGTAATTTTATGAAACTGAAAATGGCGGAAAAATCCCTGTTTGCTTATCTGCTCCGCTCGCCGTGGTGGGTCAGTATTCTTGCTGCGTGCGGTATCGGGCTACTGGGCAAGATTATGTTTCATGGGGACTATTTTTCCTATGCCTTAACATTGACCTTGCCTTTTGTCGTGATTGCCATGATTGTCGCGTGGCGGCAAAAAGACGTGCCCAGCCAGTCACGCGTAAACGATACGGTTGAGGCGGTGATAGCGATGTCTTGGCGCGAATTTTCAGCTCTCATGGAGCAGGCATTCCGGCGCGACGGGTTTGAAGTTAGGCGTATAAATGGCGCGGCGGATTTTCTCCTGACCAAGGAAGGGCGTGACTCGCTGGTGTGCTGCAAGCGCTGGAAGGCTGCCAGCCAGGGCATAGAGCCGCTGCGTGCCTTAGTGGCAGCGCAAGAGGCGCAGGAGGCACGCGAAGCCCTTTACGTTTCCGTGATTGACCTGAGCGATAAGGCCCGGCAGTTTGCCAGGGATAACCGGATTGCCTTGATGCTTGCGCCGCAGCTGACCCGGTTGTTGCGCTTGCCGAAAAAATCCCTGCCGCGCACGCCGATCGGCACCAAATAACGGGCGTGCCGGAACGGCGAGCAGGCCACTGACGCTGCGTGTCATAATGGTTTGCTTGTGAGTGCCGTATTACATACAGGCGTCCTGGCCAAGGAGACAGCGATGAATGAACAGTTACGAATGATCGACCACCTCAAAGAAAATATGCTGGACAAGGCAATCGGGTTCGGGCCAAAACTGTTTGTCGCGCTTGTCATCCTTGTGCTGGGTTACATGGTCAGTGGCTGGGTGATGCGCCTGTGCGATCGGGTTTTGCAGCGCTTTCATCTTGAACCGCCCGTGCGCTTGTTATTAGTGCGTATCGCACAATTATGCGTGTTGTCGCTGTTCGTCATCATTGCTTTACAGAATCTCGGTGTCGAGCTTTTGCCTCTCGTTGCCGGGCTTGGCGTGGCAGGGGCAGGCATTGCTCTGGCCATGCAAGGCGTGCTCAGCAATGTGGCGGCTGGCTTGATTATTATCTTTACCCAGCCGTTCCATGTCGGTGATTATCTTTCTATCAACAATGAGGAAGGCGAGGTTCTCGATATTACGCTGTTCAATACGACGCTGGGCCATCCCGACCGTTCTCGCGTCATCATTCCGAATCGTAAGATCGTAGGAGAAATCCTGCATAACTACGGCAAGATCCGCCAGCTCAACCTCCTAGTGCGTGTGGCCTATGGTACGGATCTGGCACTGGCGTTCAGTCTGATCGAGAGCGTCTTGCAAGCCAATCCGCGCGTTCTGGCAGAACCCAAGCCGGTGCTGGGCGTCAGCCAGTTCTTTGATTCAGGCGTAGCTATTAATGTTAATCCTTGGGTAAATGTACCGGACTATGTACCGTCGATCGCCGAAGTAAATCGGGCGATTCTTGAATCTTTTCGTGAGCACGGTATCGCGATCTCTCTTCCGCAGCGTGAAATTCGCATACTGACTTCGGCTGCCTGAGCATGGCTTGCTAGCGTAATGGCGCTAGCTACTCGCCTGTGATTCAAAACGTGCTTTACGCTGTTTGCGCATGATGCTTCGATATACCTCCTTGCATGCGGATGTTTTTATTGAAAAAACGCTTCCTGAAGAAAGAATTAAGATAAAATCGCGGCTTTCGTTTTATCGGCCGATTTGATCGGCAAAATTTATTGCTTTTTTGCTTTTGGAATTTATTTTGGTTTGTTTTAATTTCATTCTTTTACGCGTGGATTGATATATGGCAAATAAACTGGTTTACTTATTTGGCGCATCGCAGACAGATGGCGCCGCCGACATGAAAAATACGCTGGGCGGTAAGGGCGCCAACTTGGCGGAAATGTGCCGTCTGGGCATTTCGGTTCCGCCGGGATTTACGATCTGTACAGAGGCTTGTAACGTCTATACCGAAAAAGGCGGTGATACTGTTCGCCAGATGATTGAGGCTGAAGTCAGACAAGGTATTGCCTTCATCGAAAAAGAAATGGGCAAAAAATTTGGCGACGCCAATGATCCGCTGCTGGTTTCCGTGCGTTCCGGCGCACGTGCTTCAATGCCCGGCATGATGGACACTATCCTCAACCTTGGGCTCAACGATGAAGCCGTCAACGGTCTGGCAAAAAAATCGGGCAACGAGCGTTTTGCTTGGGATTCCTATCGCCGTTTCATTCAGATGTACGGCGACGTCGTTATGGGACTCAAGCCCGAGAAAAAGGAAGATCACGACCCGTTTGAAGTCATCATCGACAAGATTAAGGAAAAGAAGGGCGTCGAACTCGATACCCAGCTGGGTGTTGATGATCTAAAACATATGGTCGATGAATTCAAAGCGCTGGTGCGCAATCGCCTCGGCCGTGACTTCCCGAACGATCCTTGGGAGCAGTTGTGGGGCGCCATCATGGCCGTCTTCCAGAGCTGGAACAACGACCGTGCCATTTTCTACCGTAGGATGAACGAAATCCCCGATGCCTGGGGCACCGCCGTCAACGTACAGTCGATGGTGTTCGGCAACCTGGGCGAGACAAGTGGTACGGGGGTCGCCTTTACGCGCGACGCGGCGACGGGCGAAGACGTGTTCAACGGCGAATTCCTAATCAATGCGCAGGGCGAAGACGTCGTGGCCGGCATCCGCACGCCGCAACAGATCACCCTGGAAGGTTCGCGCCGCTGGGCGCAACTGGCGCAGATCAGTGAAGAAGAGCGCCGTGCTAAATATCCTTCGCTCGAGGAACTGATGCCTGAGGTTTACCAACATCTCGTTAAGACCGAGACGGCACTGGAAAACCACTATAAGGATATGCAGGATATTGAATTCACCATCCAGGAAGGCAAACTCTGGATGCTGCAGACCCGTTCCGCTAAGCGCACTGGCGCCGCACTCGTGCGCACGGCGATCGAGATGATGGAGCAAGGCTTTATCGATGAAAAAACCGCACTGCTGCGTGTTAATCCCGATCGTCTTAATGAATTGTTGCACCCGGTGTTCGATGGTGCCGCCATCAGCAAGGCGAAGCCGATCGCCAGCGGTCTGCCGGCCTCGCCGGGCGCTGCCACGGGCCAGATTGTTTTCTTTGCTGATGAGGCGGAAGAATGGGGTGCCAAAGGCAAGCAAGTCATTCTGGTGCGTCAAGAAACCTCGCCGGAAGACCTGCGCGGCATGGCCGTTGCCGAAGGTATTCTGACCGCGCGTGGTGGCATGACCTCGCATGCGGCTGTTGTGGCGCGCGGTATGGGCAAATGCTGCGTTTCTGGTGCGGGCGCCGTGCGTGTCGATCCGAAAGCACGCACGATGAGCGTCGACGGCATCGTATATAAGGAAGGCGACTGGATTTCGCTTGATGGCTCGAAAGGCCAGGTCTATGCCGGCCAGATTCCGACCCAGGATGCCGATCTATCTGGTGACTTTGGCAAATTGATGGAATTGGCCGACAAGTACAAGAAACTTGAAATCCGCGCCAATGCCGATAATCCGGAAGATGCCAAGGTGGCGCGTAATTTTGGTGCCGTCGGTATCGGGTTGTGCCGCACTGAGCACATGTTCTTTGAAGGCGATCGTATCAAGGCTGTGCGCGAGATGATTCTGGCGCATGACGAAGCGGGCCGCCGCAAGGCGTTGGCCAAACTGCTGCCGATGCAGCGCGGTGACTTTGAAGGCATTTACAAGGCCATGGATGGGCTGCCCGTAACCGTTCGCTTGCTCGATCCGCCGCTGCACGAGTTTCTGCCGCACGATGAGGCAAACCAGCGTGATATGGCCAAGGAATTGGGATTGTCTTTCGAGGAAATCAAGCATCGTGTCGACGAGCTGCACGAAGCCAACCCAATGATGGGGCATCGCGGCTGCCGCCTGGGGATCACCTATCCGGAGATTACCGAAACGCAGACGCGCGCCATTATCGAGGCGGCGCTCAATGCTAGGGCGCAGGGCGCGACGCCGAAGGTTGAGATCATGATTCCGCTGGTCGGCACCGTGCGCGAATTCAATGCGCAGGCCAAAGTAATTCGCGATACCGCCGAGGCCGTCTTCGCCGAACGCAAGGAGAAGATCGATTTCATGTTGGGCACGATGGTTGAAACGCCGCGCGGTGCGCTGGTGGCTGACAGCATCGGCAAGCAGGCTGAGTTCTTCTCTTTTGGCACGAATGATCTGACTCAGATGACGCTGGGCTTTTCGCGTGACGATATCGGTAAATTCCTGCCAAGCTACATCGCGGATGGTATGTATGAGCACGACCCATTCCAGTCGATTGACCAAAAAGGGGTTGGCCTTCTGGTGCGGATCGGCGTTGAAAGGGGACGTTCCGTGCGGCCAGACATGAAGATTGGCGTGTGCGGCGAACATGGCGGTGATCCGGCATCTATCGCTTTCTTCCACAAGGTTGGTTTCACCTATGTGAGTTGCTCGCCGTTCCGTGTGCCCATCGCACGTCTGGCTGCGGCACAGGCGGCGATCAGCAACTAAATCGCGTCTGATTTGTAGGATTCGTAGCGCGTGTAACGCGGTTTCATCACATTGATCTATATATCCGCCGGCTCAGCGATGGGTCGGCGGATTTTTTTGCGCCTTGCTGCTGTATTGATCCGTGTAGACCATACGTTTTATTACTGATAAACTGTACAAATATACAGTAAAATATTTCTATAGTTTGTTTTACTGATTTGGGCAGTTCATCATGGCAGCGGTCAACGTTGAGCGGATTCTTAAGAAAATCATGATATTGGCTGATGCAGCCAAGTATGACGTGTCTTGTGCATCTAGCGGTGTAGTACGTACGGGTGTGCTTGGTCATAAGGCGAAAATTGGCAGTACTTTCCGGCGCGGTATCTGCCACAGCTTTACACCCGATGGGCGATGCATCTCGCTGCTGAAAATCCTGCTGACCAATCAATGCCGTTACGACTGTCTGTACTGCATTAACCGGACAAGCGGCAATGTGCCGCGCGCCCGTTTTTCGCCCGAAGAGATCGTCTGGCTGACGCTTGATCTTTATCAACGCAACTGTATCGAGGGGTTGTTTCTAAGTTCGGGCGTGATGCGTAGCCCGGATCATACGATGGAACAGTTGGTTGCCGTGGCGCGCAGCTTGCGCGAGCGTCACGGTTTCATGGGGTATATTCATCTGAAAACCATTCCCGGTGCCAGCGCGCTGCTGATCGATATGGCCGGACGTTATGCTGACCGGATCAGCGCCAATGTCGAATTACCAGACCGGGCAAGCCTTTCACAACTTGCACCGGATAAGAATGCGCGAGCGATTCACGCTGCCTTGCATCTGGCGCATGCAGGAATTACCGAAGCACGCACCGAGCGTCGTTTGGCCGAAGGGCGTATTCGCGCTCTGCCCAATACAGCCGCACGTCCGGCGCTAGTCCCCAGATTTGCGCCTGGCGGGCAAAGCACGCAGATGATCGTTGGCGCGGACGCAAGCAACGATGCCATAATCCTTTCGTTCAGTCAGCGGCTGTATCAGCGCTACGGTCTGCGGCGCGTGTATTACTCAGCGTTTTCTCCCGTACCGGGTGCGGCGTCTTGTCTGCCGCATTCACCGCCGCCGCTACGCCGTGAACATCGTTTATATCAGGCCGACTGGCTGATGCGGTTTTACGGTTTTTCTGCTGATGAAATTCTTGACGCCGCGCCGGATGGCATGCTCGCTACCGAATGCGACCCCAAGCTGGCCTGGGCGTTGCGCCATCGAGAGTTTTTTCCCGTTGACCTGCAAAGTGCACCACGCGAAGCATTGTTGCGCGTACCCGGGCTGGGAACGCGCATTGTCGGTCGCTTGCTGGCTGCGCGCCGTGTACGTACCTTGAGGCTTGCCGATTTGATGCGGCAGAAGACCAGTGTCACAAAAATGCTGCCCTTTATTTGCGTGAGCGACCACCATCCCGGTAAATCGCTTGATTGCCTCAATCCTTACCGTGCGTATCGCACGGCGTATGCCGGGCGGGTGCCTGAGCAGCTCGTACTTTTCGATCTGCCACCATGAGTTCTGGGCAAAAGAAGAGGGCATTGAGGACGGTCATACTTGCCCATGCCGATGATTGGGAGGGGTTCAGAAGCGCTGCCCGTAATCTACTGCGCGCCGATGTACCCCCAGAATCTGTCCATTGGCGGATTGCCGACGATGCGCAGGGCCATCTCGATTTATTCGGAACTGCGGGAGATACCGGAGATGCCCATTATTTGGCGGAGTTGGGGGATCAAGCGGAAAGTGGGGCAGGGAGAGAGAGTAGGGCTAGGACAGAAAATAAGGCGAAAAACAGAATAAACAACGGAGTAACGAGCGAAGCGGGTGACAGCGTAGTCATGCGGAACGCCCCGCATAAGGCCGGTAATTCCACGGGCTTACGTTTACCACGTACCTTGCTGGAGGCGTTGTCTTTGGTCATATTGCATCGTGCGCCTGAGCGGTTACATTGTCTGTATCGTTTTCTCTGGCGCTGGCAGAGAGAACCGGCATTGCGCTGTGACCCGCTCGATCCGGACATGAAAGCAATCAACGACTATTACCGCGATGTCCGCCATGATGCTTGCCGTATGCTTGGTTTTGTCCGTTTTCGTCCGTGGATGGCACAGCGCCGTACGATGGCCGGATGTCTGGAGAGCGAGTCAGAACGATGGCGGCACCAAAGTCGTCAGGAGGCGTGGCACGTCGCCTGGTATGAACCACGTCACCGGGTGCTACACCTGGTGGCGCCCCATTTCGTACAACGTTTCCCCGGGCATTGCTGGGCAATTGTGACGCCCGATGCCTGTGCAATATGGGATATGGCGCATCTCGAATTTCATGACGGAGCGGTTGCTGTAAATGCGCCGCCGCCCGATGCGGGCGAAGTTCTTTGGCTGACTTATTACGCCAATCATTTTAATGCTGCACGTCGTAATCCCGCTGCTTTGCGGCGTTGTATGCCCGTAGATTACTGGAAGCATTTACCCGAGGCCAGGCTGATTGCGGCCTTGTTGGCAGAGTAATAAATGAACCCGATACGCCTGACACGGAAGCCATTCCGGTTCGTCAAGTTACTGCCATTGACGGATTGATGCAGATTGAGTTTTCCATCTGCCATTGCCTTAACTTGCCGTACACCCGGCCTACTATGCAGTGCAGCGCGAATACATCGAGAAGCAGCGCGATGGTTTTTTGTTCTACCGCCGCATGCCAAAACCGCCAGAGCAATAAAAAACCCCCGGCGCCGACTCACCGGGTTTTATTGTGCAGCTCTTTTGGACGCGTCAGGTTCGGAAGCGCTTGTACGGCCGCAATCAGCCTGATCACGGCATAGGACATAATCCAAATTATGGCAACCATTGTCGTTACATTGGAAGATAGAAGCATTATCGATGCTTTTAATCGCCTACAGGCTGTCTCGCGCGACATGACACCAGCGATGAATGCGATTGCCGGCGTGCTAAAACACTGGACGGTCAGCAACTTTGTCGAGCAGCGCGGCCCGACGGGCAAGTGGAAACCCTTAAAGCGCCCGGGCAAAAAGCGCGGCAGCAACCCGCACATCCTGGTCGATTAAAGCCACCTTAAAGACAGCATCACAATGCGGCTCGGTGCCGACTTTGCCCGCATCGGCACGAACGTGGAGTATGGTCCGACTCACCCGTTCGGCGGCCAAATCAGCATCGCCGTGCGTAGCCGCTCGATGTTTTTTAAGCTCCACCGAGGCGGTGAGCAAGCGCTTTGTCGCGCGCGAAAAATCAAATTTTGAGCAGCTTAACGCCCGCACCTACACGATCAACATCCCAGAGCGGCCGTATCTTCCGTTTGTCGGTGGTAAACTCAAACCCGCTTTGCAATAGCTTAAATACTGCGCCACTCACTTTGTTTGGCGGATTTTTTAAAAACTGCCGGACTGTGTCTAGAACCTGACCGGAATATCGGCTCCGATTTCATTACGGAGTGCTTTCCGTTTTATTCCGGTGCCGTTTTTCTGTATCGATCTTAATTTTCTCGTTTGTTTCTTTCGTACAGGGCTTTAATTTGCCGCTTTGTTTGGGATGCTGATTATGCGTACACCTTTGCCTTGAAGGCTTTCCAAGATAGGTATTTTGGCATTTTGTGGAGAATTGAGAAGCCATTGTGAAAAAATTCATGGTTCTTGCTAAAAAGAAATGATATTGTCTCCCTCATATCATCAACAATTTTGTAAGATATCGGCGGTAGTATTCTGATTTATTTCAAGGTTATTATCCAAAAAGTTCTGCAGAAAACTATGCTTATCCCTTCGATCAATGCATTGGCTGTTTTCTTATGACTGATTCGTCTTTTGCTGACGAAGCTACTGTTGCCCGTATCGGTAGTCCTGAGCCTGCTTTTTATCCGTTTGCCGGTTATGATCTACGCCTTGGGCGTTCTGGTCGGGCGATGGCCGACTTTCTGGCGGCGCGTATCGAATTGGCTCCCAAAGATTTGCTGTGCCATACACGGCGGATATTTATTGCAATGGCACTGGATGATCCGGAAGAGTTGTTTGGTGCGCTGGTTGATCTGTTCATTGCCACGGGGAACGAGGCCCTTGATTTACGCACCAATTTGTTACGCCAGTCGTTGATCTTCCTGTCGCCCGCTCAACAGGTGTTTCTGTCAAGGCGATTGGAGAAGGGGCTGTTCACGCAGACGCCCGCGCCCGCGCCGCGCAGCCGACTGACGGCCGGGTTTATCGGCACAGGAGCCGTTGTTGTCAAACAGTCGGCACTCTCCGGGAGGAGTCCTTCATAATGGATATCTCAATCCCCCAAGGCGCATTTAAGGTCTATACGCTGGGTATGAGTGAACGCGGCCGGCAGACCATGCGGATATTTTTTGACCGCCATCTGGCCAATCTATGCCAGATTGCGCAGGATGCAGCTGAAGCGCACGCCGTCATCATCGACATTGACGGCTATCATGCGGACGATCTGCTGAAGAAACACTTGGCTGAATTCCCCAAGCATCAAGTTATCATGCTGACGATGACGCCGGAAAAGCACGCGCCGGAGAATGGAATCGCCATCCGTAAACCAATTGATGTAACTGCATTTGCCGGAGCTTTACGTAAGTTGGCGGATCGCTGCCTGACACAGCCTGTAGCCGTGTCCCCACCTACCTCTGCTTCTGTAGATAAAACGGCGCCTGCCAGGTTTTCCGTCGCCAGTGAAAGTGTGTTGAAGGAGAAACTGACACGCCTTTCTGGCGCCAGCGCTTCCAGTGCCAATGCATTGGTACCTGTATCAATGGCGTCCAAAAAAACGGATAAAAACTCAAATGACGCAGAAAACGCGATACCGCCTAAGGGTATTGCCGCACCGCCCAGTCTGAGTGCCGGGGAATTTGATTTCTATATCGGCTCCTCGCCCGATGTCGATCTGAGAAACAAGAGCGCACGCGAGGGAGTTTTTTACCGTCCCGACAATTTCCTTCAAGGACACGTTCAGCGCGTCCTGGCGATGGCAAAGGAACGCTCCGTTTCTTTGCGCATGTCGGGGCTTGGATTCCAGGCACTTATCGTCGATCCGGCAAAACAGCGCATTTTTGCTGTCGTGCCGCTATCCAAGCTGCTTTCCGCCGGGCGTATTCCCTTGGCTTATAAAGATTTGCGTATCGATCAGGTTTCAGACAGGGAAATTGCTTCACTACCGTCGACAGCCGAGCAGCACGGCATGAATAGCCTGATCTGGCGTTTTGCCCTGTGCGCCTCGCGTGGACGTCTGCCAGAAGGTACGTCGCTGGATGCTTCTATTTCTCTGGTGCACTGGCCTAACCTGACCCGTTTGCAAACACCGCCGCATGCGGCGCGGATTCTCGGCCTGTGGGCGCGTTACCGTACTTCGCTTGAACAGACGGTTGAATCTCTGGAGGTGCCGCAACGCTATGTTTTTGCACTCTACAGCGCGTGCAATTCAATTGGGCTGGTGAATGTTCAGGAAAAACATACCCCATCGGTAGCAACGGTTGAGCCCCCTGTAGAAACACATCAAAAACAAGGCCTGTTCCGTATGCTGCTCAGAAAATTGGCCGGGTATACGGATTTGGCGAGACCTTCATCATGAACATGGTACATAAAATTATTTTTACCGGGCCGGTGGGTTCCGGGAAAACTACAGCAATCAACGTGATTAGCGACATCCCGACCGTGCGCACTGAAAGCATGGCTACCGACATGACGCGTACGATGAAGGCGGAAACTACGGTAGCCATGGACTACGGCCGGATCAACCTGCCTAATAATGCAGCGATCCACCTATATGGCACACCGGGGCAGGAACGCTTCGATTTTATGTGGGATATTCTGATCGAAGGGGGGATTGGCCTGGTTCTTCTGGTCAATAACGACCGTCCGAATCCTGTTCGGGATCTGCGTTTTTTCATTTCGGCCTTCAAAGACTTCATCCAGCGTACCGCGCTTGTAATTGGCGTGACGCATAGCGACTTGCGGCCACGTCCTTCGACCGAAGATTATCAGCAAGAGCTGGCATCGCTGGGCCTGCGGGGCGTGCCCGTATTTGAGGTTGATGCCCGTGAACGGCGGGATATCGTTCTCCTTATCGAATCCCTGTTATGTTCCATCGATCCGATGGTTGAAAGGCGTAAGGCGGCCAGATCATGAACGATACATCACATAGGCTTATTCCAGGCATGTACCTTTTGCCTTCGCCCGCCGGTGCCTTCAAAGTTATTTCTGAGCCGGAGAGCAATCGCTTACGTAATTTTTTGCTGGCTTTGCTTGACCAGCAGGGTAAGGCGCAGGCCAATGACAGCAATCTCTGCCAATGGAGTGGTTTGCCTTCCATCGAAGAGGCACGCGAATTCGTCTGGCGTCTGCAATCGCTTGGCTGGATTCAGGCAATGCACGAGCCTTATCAATTTCCCTCCGAACCTTTTCAGGAAACTTTACCGACACTTCTACCGCCGCTGAGTCGGGAAGGGAAAATTCTGCTCGCCGATACGCAAGGCTTTTACCTGTATAGCAGCGGATTCCCGCATGAAACTGCTGAAGAACTCTCGGCGCTTTCTGCCGACTTGGCGAACATGCACGCCCGGCGTGCTGGGGCGCTTAACCGTAACCTGGGTCTGCCCGGCAGCGCCTGGGCGCTGACCAATGCCGCCGGCCATGCCCAGCTCGGCTTCTGGCCCGTTTTTGTCGGCCCGGAACGTTTCGTCCTCGTCATTGCTGGTGCACCGGCATTCAATCAACCACAGCTCGTTGAACTTGCTTTTGTTTTGCATCAACGTTTCGGCCGTTAATCGGCATTTTTCAATTTTTACCTAAGGAGGCATATCCATGCTTGCAGACATGCTTAAATCCGTATTGAATGACCTCAATGGCAGCTCTACCGATATTGAGGCTTCGGCTATCATTTCCATTGATGGTCTGATGATGGCTTCGCTGATGCCACAAGGGTTCGACGAGGATCGCATGGGCGCGATGAGTGCCGCCATGTTGTCATTGGGCGATCGCACCGCGCAGGAACTGGCGCGGGGGACCCTTGAACAGGTGCTGATCAAAGGCAGCCAAGGTTTCGTCATTTTGACTGGCGCAGGCAAGGAAGCCGTGGTTACCGTTCTCGCCAAACCGAACGCCAAGCTTGGCCTGATTTTCCTCGATGTCAGGCGTGCTTCTGAAAGTATTGCCAAGATGATCTAAAGACCCGCCTTATTGATGACCGATCTCCGGTTCGGATATGCGGCGAGTCTGCCGTTTATTGGTAGGTCTGACGCATGCACTCTGAATAAATGATTTTACGAGGACTATCATGAAAGACATGGAGCCTAGCCAGGTCGTTGGCTCTGGCAAGGAATATACGCTGGCGTATTACGATGGAAGTCAGCGCAAAATTTTCGTCACTGATATCGAAACGGATTTTCCGGAAGGCAAACTGATCGTTTCCTGTACCGACCCGGCGGGCATTATCACGCAATGTAATCAAGCGTTCGTCGATATGTCCGGCTATACGCGCGAAGATCTGATTGGTCAGCCGCACAGCATTCTGCGTCATCCGGATCTGCCCAAGGCGGCTTTTGCCGATTTGTGGACGACAGTTCAGTCGGGAAAAAAATGGCACGGATACGTCAAGAATCTGCGCAAGGACGGTGGATATTACTGGGTATATGCCGTCGTTGTTCCCAATATTCGCGGCGGCAAGATCGTCGGCTACACTTCGGTGCGCCGCAAGCCCTCGCGCACCAAGATTGAATCGCTCATCCCGGTATATGCAGATCTCAAGGCGAAGGAGGCGTCATGACATTCAACCTGTCCGTCAGTCCGGATTTTAGTCCCGACAAACTCGCTTCCTGGCATATCTTCAACACCTGGCTGCAAAAGAAGCTGGATATTGCCTGTCATTTGGCGCTCTACGACAGCTTTGAAAAGCAGCGCGAAGCCATCGCTGCCGATCAAATCGACCTGATTTACGCCAATCCGGCCGACGCTGCCATGCTTGTTCGAGAAAAGCAGTTCATTGCCATCGCACATCCCAGTGATTTGGCAGATGAAGCAGTCGTGGCCGTATCCGCCAGTTCGCCGGTCAAACGCATCGAAGACCTCAAGCCCGGAATTACCATAGCGTCAAGCGGGGACCCTGATGTGCTGATGATGGGCATGATTATGCTCGAGCCGGCTGACATTGCGCCTGCCGACGTGAAGCAAACGACTTGCCCGACGTATGTGCTGATTGCCAAGGCCTTGATGAGCGGTACGGCGGATGTCGGTATTTTCCCGGCGCATGGTTATGATGGACTGTCTGCCATTGTGCGCGGTTCGCTTCATCCCTTGGTCCGCAGCCAGATCAGCGTCGTTAAACACATGTTGCTGGCTGGCCCAAAATTCGCAGACCATGCCGCGCAACTGCAAGCGGCACTTGCCGGAATGGCCAATGATCCGAAAGAGGCCGCAATCCTCAAGGATTTGGGACTGGATCATTGGGAAGTGACACCGCAAGAAGACGTCGAGTTCATGATCGACCTGATGCATACCTTGATCGACTGAGCTACGCTCTTTCAACGCCCGTGATATTTATGGCGGGCGCCAAGCCCGGTGAAGCCGCAAGCCCGCCGGGCTTTTGCTTTTGGGCGCCCCGGAACCCCGCGTAAACAGGGCATCTCCGAAGGGGGGTCCTGAAACCCTTATAAACAGGGCGCCTCCAGGCAGGCGCCCGGAGTCCCTTTATCCACGCGGGTTTCCGGGGAGGTGCCGGGGAAACGCCCTGTTTACGCGGGGTTCCGGGGCGCCTGTCGACAACCCTCTTGGGTCTATTGCAAGGAATTTGACGCCGATTAATGCTTTACGGCATCAGGTTTGCAGCGATTTTTATTACCCAAACTTGCCCTTGAGTTTGCGCCGTTATCCGGCGAATAGCGCCGGCTTGCGGTATGATTCTGCCGGCTTTCATTCTTGGAAGCAGGCGCTTTCATCAGGAGTTGTGCATGGCCGATCGTAAAATTCTCGTCGTAGATGACGACAAACGTTTAAGGGATCTTCTGCAACGCTATCTCGGCGAACAGGGTTTTTTTGTGCGTACGGCAGAGAACGCTGTTGCCATGGATAAAGCCGTCTCACGTTATCGCTTTGATTTGATTGTGCTCGACCTGATGCTGCCTGGTGAAGACGGGCTGTCGATCTGCCGCCGTCTGCGTGCCGATGATCCGCAGCTGGCGATTATCATGCTGACGGCCAAGGGCGATGAAATCGACCGTATCGTCGGACTGGAAATGGGGGCGGACGACTATCTGCCCAAACCGTTCAACCCCAGGGAACTCGTTGCCCGTATTCAGGCGGTATTGCGCCGCCGAATCGACGTGGTGCCGGGAGCGCCGACCGTAGAGGATAAACGTATTGTTTTTGGCGAGGTGGAAGTCGATCTGGCGACGCGGGAACTCAAAAAGAACGGTGAAACCCTATCGCTGACGACCGGTGAGTTTGCTGTCCTGAAAGCGTTGCTTGAACATCCGCGGCAGCCACTCTCGCGCGACCGCCTGATGTCGCTCGCGCGCGGGCGGGAACAAGGGCCTTTTGACCGTACCATTGACGTTCAGGTGTCACGCCTGCGCAAGCTGGTTGAACCAGACCCGGCCAATCCGCGCTATTTGCAAACCGTTTGGGGATTTGGTTACGTATTCGTACCCGACGGCCAAAACCGCTGAAACCCAATGGTGCGGGAATGCTCAGCCGTTTTTATCCACGCACGCTGCTCGTCCGTACTTTTCTGCTGATCAGCATTCTGCTGGCTGTCTGCATTTCCATCTGGGCGACACTGATCACCCTCACTGAACACGCACCGCGCGCCCGGCAACTCGGCCAGCTCACGGTCAGTGTCGTCAATCTGACTCGGGCAGCCTTGGTTGCCGCCAACCCGGAGTGGCGCATGGCTTTGCTGCGTGATCTTGCTGAAAATGAAGGCGTGCAGATTTATCCGATTGAACCGGGTGATGTCGTTAAGGATTTGCCCGATACGCCATTTTTCCGCGATTTTATTGCGGCAACGCGCGCCGAACTGGGGACTGAAACACGGTTTGCGGGCGCAGTCAACGATCAGCCCGGCATCTGGGTCAGCTTTCCGCTCTATGCCTCTGAGGAGGCCGAATACTGGCTCATGTTGCCGGGAAAACGCGCCGAGAGCGAGTTTCCGTTGTATTGGCTGGGCTGGGGATGTCTCGCCCTGTTGCTGGCGATGTTGGTGGCTTGGCTGATCGTTTCCCGCATTACACGGCCATTGCGGAAGTTGATGGAAGCGGCGCAAGCGGTGGGGCTTGGCCTGCATCCTGAACCGATTCCCGAAAATGGCGCCTGCGAATTGGCGCGATTGGCCGCTTCATTCAACCGTATGTCGGAAGATCTCAAACGCATAGATGCCGAACGTACCGAAGTCCTGGCAGGTATTTCGCACGACCTGCGCACCCCGCTGGCACGTTTGCGGCTGGAATCGGAAATGTCGATTGCCGATGAGGCGACGCGCCAGGCGGTTGCTAGCGATATCGAGCAGATGGATGCCATCATCGGCCAGTTTCTCGATTATGCACGCGGTAACGATGAGCTGGCCGAGCCGTGCGATATCGGTGCCCTGATCCGGCAGGTCGCCGAATCTGTTCGTCGCATGGCGGATTGCCATCTGACGGTGCATCTCGACGCTTTGCCGCCGCTGACCGTTCGGCGCAAAGCGCTGACCCGCGCCTTGACCAATCTGATCGACAATGCCCGGAAATATGGCGGCGGCGAGATTACGATTACCGCTTGCCAGACAAATGGTCATCTTTGGGTTGATGTCATGGATCGCGGGCCGGGAATTCCGCCTGAAGAGCTGGAGCGGCTCAAACGCCCCTTTACCCGCCATAACACTGCCCGTAGCAATGTCGACGATGGCACGGGTCTGGGATTGGCGATCGTCGAGCGCATCGCACGCTTGCACGGCGGCTCTCTGCACCTGTGTCCACGTGCGGGCGGCGGCCTGCTGGCCCGCCTTGATCTGCCGCTTTCATTATCGCGATCGGCAAGTCCGCTTTCTGACGACCCCAAAAAAAGCCATCGTACTTAAGCAGTACATTTTATGGCCGGGTCGGTTCTTATATTGTTTATTTTCTGCTCGAGATTATTGGAGAGCCGGCTTAGGGAGAGTGGAAAAATGAAGAGAAATGGAGAGCATGGATTCACGAAGAATAGAGGAAACAAATCATTACATCTTTGTGTGAGCCTAAAAATCAGATGATCTGTATCATTGTGTTCGCTTTCTCGTAATCTCGGAACTCACAGAAAAGCATACCCTGCCTAGTGAATTCACAATCTTTATCTTTACAATGCGCCCACGGAGTTTCCGAGTACAATTTCCGCATCCGATACCCCGTGTTTTTTATGCCCGGTAAAATCATTTGATGGATAACACCATGAAACAGCGCTTTCGTTTCATCGCAGTATTGGCGGTGTTAGTGGGGCTGTCTGCGCCATGCGCTCACGCAAGGCGCGGGGAGGAGGGCGACTCACCGCGCGGTCAGCGCCCGGCCGCCTGGGTATCGCCACAAGGAGAAGATTTTGGCGAGCGCGCGCCTTCACAAGCGCATGGGTATGAACATGCCGGGGAGCCGCCTTTCGAAGTGCAGCATTTTCGTCGCCTGTCGCCAGAAGAGCGGCGACAATTGCGCCATGACATCCGCAATGCCGGGCGCGAGGTTTACCGGACGCGGCCGTAAATCGTCGGCTGGGTAAGGCGTTTCCGGGGAGGCGCCAGGAAGCCTATGTGGATAAAGGGTTTCCGATGGGGTGCCCGGAGATGCCCGAAATACGCGGGCTTCAGGCCAGACAGTTGTAGCCAGTCCGCTATCGCCAGCCGGCCAGATACCGCCGGAGCCCGCAACAACAGGGCGATTCCAGCTCCTCTGAAACCCGCGTGGATAAAGGATCTCCGGGCGCCACCTCTGAGATGCCCTGTTTACAAGGGCTACAGGGCAGGCGCCTTTGATGCGCTTTTACCGTGTTGGCTCCTCATCTTCGGTACGGGAAAGCGGCAGATGCCAGCCATATTTCAATGACAGCAGGCGAATGAGAATACAGGCCGAAGCGCCGAGCCAGGGGGTAAAAGTCGCCGACCAGCCGAGCGTGTTGCCAAGCACCTGAATGCCTGCGCCGGTCAGTGCCGCGACGGCATAGATTTCCTTACGGAGAATATTGGGAATGCGGGCAAGCAGGATGTCACGGACTACACCGCCACCGACTGCCGTTGCTGTGCCCAGCAGGATGGCGACTTGGGCGTTATGGCCGTAAAAAAGCGCTTTTTGCGCTCCGACGACGGCGTAAAAACCGAGTGCCAGCGCATCAAAAAAAGCCACAGGATGTTTGAAGCGGTCAAACCATTGCGGCGCATAGAGCACGATTGCGCCGCCGGCCAGTGTCGCGCAGAGGTAGCGCCAATCGGCCAGTCCGATGGGCGGCAGGGCGCCGATGCAGAGGTCACGAAAGATTCCGCCCGCCATGGCCGTGAGATAAGCGATGATGATGAGGCCAAACAGGTCAAGCCGGCGTTGCCGCGCGGCCTGGGCGCCGCTGATCGATGCGACGAAGGCCGCCGTAATGTCGGCTGAGGCATAAAGCGTCCGCTCGATGCTATCAAGAGGAATGGCAGGAATAATCGGCAGCATGGGATGTACAAAGACAAAGTGATTCGTAATGGTAGCGTACAGTCAGGAAATCCAATTATTTACGAAATCCTTTGCCAATAAAAGCCATTGTGATGGGTCGGACGGCTGTACGGCGTGCCGATAATTGTGATGCGCGCTGCCAAACCCGGCGTACTGTACCTGAAAATGCTTTCAGATGACTCGTAGATGTTTGACACGATCTGCCAAAGACGGGTGGTATGGCGGATGATCTACGTTCGCGGATAAAACTGAGGAGTTTTGCCTGTAAGAGATATTTACATTGCGCTATTCATGCAGCGCCGCGCGGATGACGCGGCGCTGCAATCGCTTGGCTTCGATACCCTTAACCGCAGGTGCCAACAGCGCCGCAGGCCGTGCAGAAGTCACAGCCATCCTTGCGGATCATCGTGTAGTTGCCGCATTCGGCACATAATTTGCCCGCAGTAGGTTTGGGCGAGGTACGGCTGGCTGGCGCCTCCAGAATTCCCATCTGCTGCAAAGGCAGTCCGTTTTCGTCGAGGATGCCAAGCATCGCGTAGCGGTGGATGATGAGCCGTGCGATGTAGGCAACGGTTGACGGATAGGTCTGCTGTTTGCGCGTACCTGGAACGAAAGCCATAAAGTCGCCGAGCGGTTCCGGGTAATCAAGCAGCTTGCGCAGCTTCATGCCAATCCAGGCCGGATCGAGCACGCGCATATCGAGCGAAAGCAGTTTGGTCAGACCGTCAAGCGCGCGCGGGTAATTGCCGGATAGCCAGACCGAGTAAGGACGTGTGACGCCATCAGGCAAGGTGATTTCCTTGAGGCCCAGAACAAAGTCTTCCTCGGTCGCCGGATTATAGATGTCGACTGTCCAGGACAAGGTGCCGTCGGTTCCGGTCTTCGGCTCTTTGAGGCTGAACAGTGCGTCGAGCACGGGGGTTGGTCCGGACTTGTTGAAAGCGTCGAGCTGCTTGACGCGGTATTCAATCAATCTGGCCATGGCCGAAACGACAGAAGGCATGCGTTTGCGTTCGCCATACGGCGGGAAGGGCATGTCGAAGCCTTCGCCATCGGGCGTGCGCGCAAGCGATTCGAGCTTGAGTTTGAGCCAGCCGTGGTCGTCGGCACGCATGTCCATTGACAGCGTTTTCGCGACGGCGCCCAGGCCGCGGGGCTGTGCGGGGCCATTAACCCAGGCCTCGAACGGCCAGACGCGTCCTTCTTGTTCGACATGACCGACGAACAGCGCAAATTTACCGAGTTCGTGCTCAATCATATACGTCCAGGCCAGGTTGCCTTCCGGCAATTCGGGGCGCCCCGGCCAGCGCAGGCTGGCAAGTACGGGCGCGGGCAACGTTTTGATCGACAGGCGTCGGTTGGCATCGCCATTGACGAAATCTTGTGGCTGCTTCTTCTCGTCGGCCTTTTTCGGCTCGACCGAGAGGACTGAGCCGAGCACGCTGTTGGGGCGATAGGTCGCCAGCCCTTTCAGTCCGGACTTCCAGGCCGACATATACAGATCCTGAAAATCTTCGTAGGGATATTCGGCCGGCACGTTGACTGTTTTCGAAATCGACGTGTCGATGTAGGGGGCAACGGCGGCAACCATGTCTTTGTGCGCTTTGGCCGAAATTTCCAGCGCAGTGATGAAGTAATCCGGTAGGTGCTCGACATCGCCACCAAGATGGCGGAACAGACGCCAGGCATAATCTTCCACCGCGTATTCCTTGAGCGTGCCGTCCGGCATGCGTTTTTTGCGGTTGTAAGTCCAGGAGAAGGGCGGCTCGATGCCGTTTGAGGCGTTATCGGCAAAGGCCAGCGAGATGGTGCCGGTGGGCGCGATCGAAAGAAGGTGTGAATTGCGCAGGCCATGCTTGCGGATTTCGGCCTTGATCGCAGCGGGCAGGCGCGAGGCGAAATTGCCGCCGGAAAGGTACAGCTCGGCGTTGAACAACGGAAAGGCGCCGCGCTCCTTGGCCAGCTCAACCGACGAAAGATAAGCTGTATCGCGCATGAATTCGGAAATACGCGCCCCCATCGCGGTTGCCGCCGTGGTGTCGTAACGCAGCCCCAGCATGCACAGAGCGTCGCCCAGGCCGGTGAACCCCAGGCCGATGCGGCGCTTGCTGGCCGCTTCCTGGCGCTGGCGTTCCAGCGGCCAGGCAGTGACATCCAGCACATTGTCGAGCATGCGCGTTGATACTTTGATGACTTCGCCGAAGGACTCAAAGTCGAATTCGGCACGGTCGGAGAACGGGTGCCTGACGAACAAGGTCAGGTTGACCGAACCAAGGCAGCAGCAACCATACGGAGGCAGGGGCTGCTCTGCGCAGGGGTTGGTCGCCTCGATCTGCTCGCAGTAATAAAGGTTGTTATCCCTGTTCATACGGTCCAGGAAAAGGATGCCTGGTTCGGCGTGGTCATAGGTGGATTTCATGACCTGATCCCAGAGATCGCGGGCGCGGACCTTGTGATAGACCCACATTCCGTCGTCGCGCTGGTAGGCGCCGCCCGCTTTCATATCGGCGTTCGGTTCGGCGCGGTGTACGAGTTCGACCTCGCCATCTTCCTCGACAGCCTGCATAAAACTATCGGTCACGCCGATCGAAATATTGAAGTTCGTCAGATCGCCTTTATCCTTGGCGTGGATGAAAACCTCAATATCCGGATGATCGCAGCGCAGGACGCCCATCTGTGCGCCGCGCCGCGCGCCGGCGGATTCGACGGTTTCGCAGGAACGATCGAACACGCGCATGTAGGACACCGGCCCGGATGCGCGCGATTGCGTGCCTTTGACCTGCGCGCCTTGCGGGCGGATTGAAGAAAAATCATAGCCGACGCCGCCGCCGCGCCGCATGGTTTCGGCTGCTTCGGCCAGCGCGCTATAAATGCCGGGGCGGCCATCGACGAATTCGACGATCGAATCCCCCACCGGCTGCACAAAACAGTTGATGAGCGTTGCCGCCAGCGGCGTGCCGGCGGCTGAATTGATGCGTCCGGCCGGGATAAAGCCGTTTTCCTGCGCCCACAGGAATCGTTCTTCCCATTTGGCGCGCATCTTTTCTTCTTCCTGGGCGGCGAGCGCCCGGGCAACGCGGCGACGTACGTCATGAACGTTGATTTCGGTGCCCTTGGCGTATTTTTCAGCGAGCACTTCGCTGGAAATTTCCTGCTCGGTTAAGGGCGGGATTTCTGGTGCTTGGGCGACTTCGGAGAAAGACAGTTGCTGTTCACTCTGGCTCATGGGGGTTTCCTTGAATTCTGGGTAGATTCAGACAAATTTGGATGAAATGTCGTCGATAGCTGACCAACTAGGTGGCCAGGCAGGAAAATTATGCACCGGGTCCGGATCGCGGCGGCCGGTAGCGTTCGCCATGACCTAAAAACATCGCACAGGCGATGTGGCGATGCCCTGTAAATTACTACATCTAGTATGTGAATGCAAAAAATCGACTATATTTAGTTTTCAGCAAGCGGCTATTTGTCTTAAAAGCCGGCTTGAATCATGGGGTTATAAAAACCTTTCGGCGGACGCATCCATTCTGGATTCAGTTTTTTGTTGCCTGCCTGCCTGGCTTGGGTAGAATGCAATCGAATGGGCTTAATTGCTGACGGACAGGTGGAATTACGCGCGAATTATGCGCTTGAAAATGGCGTGCCTGGCGTTGAAAGTGTCACAAAGGTGAAGCAGGACAAAACAGTAAAAGGCGGAAAATTCAGAAAAACGCGCAAAGGTACGGAAAGGCAGGGTAAACATCATGTTCGTTTTTGTATTGAATTGCGGCAGTTCTTCCTTTAAGTACCAGTTGCTGGACATGAGCAACGAGCGGCGGGTCGCGAGCGGCCTGGTTGAGCGCATCGGCATGCAGGACGCGGCGCTCACCTACGAGCCGGTCGGCGGCGAAAAAATACGCGAGGTGCTGCACGTGGCCGACCATGCCGCGGCCATTGCGCACATTCTCGAGCTGCTGGTCGATGCCAAAACCGGCGTCATCGGGTCGCTCAAGGACATCACCGCCGTGGGGCACCGGGTCGTGCATGGCGCGGAAAAGTTCTCCAAATCTGTGCTCGTCGATGAGAAGGTGATCGCCGTGCTCCAGGAAAACATCCCGCTGGCGCCATTGCACAATCCGCCGAACATCACCGGCATCAAGGCCATGATGCAGGACCTGCCGGGCGTGCCGAACGTTGCCGTCTTCGATACCGCCTTCCATACCACAATGCCGCCCGAATCCTACCTGTATGCCGTGCCTTACGAATGGTATGAAAAGCTCCACGTCCGCCGCTACGGCTTTCACGGCACCTCGCACCGCTTCGTTTCCGAGCGCGCCGCGCAGATTCTCGGCATCGCCCTGGATCGCTTCAACTGCATTACCTGCCACATGGGCAACGGCTCGTCGTTTACCGCGATCAAAAACGGCAAGTCCTACGATACCAGCATGGGCATGACGCCGCTCGAAGGCATGGTCATGGGCACACGCAGCGGCGACATCGACCCCGGCGTGCTCCGCTTTCTGGCCGACACCAGCAGTTTGTCGATTGACGATATCGACGTCGTGCTCAACAAACAATCCGGGCTACTCGGCATTTCCGGCGTCAGCTCCGATATGCGCGACGTCGAAATAGCGGCCGCGCAAGGCAATGTTCGCGCCCAACTGGCGCTCGACGTTCTGTGCCATCGCAGCCTGAAATACATTGGCGCTTACGCCATCGAGCTGGGGCGTGTCGATGCCATCATTTTTACCGGCGGTATTGGCGAGAACGGCGCCGATTTCCGCGCGACGGTCGTTAACCGGCTCGCCCTGCTCGGCATCAAACTTGACGCCGATGCCAACAATGTCCGCGGCAAGGAAGCGATCATTTCGACGGCCGATTCTGCGATCAAGGTCATGGTCGTACCGACGAATGAAGAATTGGAAATCGCACGCGATACGCGCGATATCGTCGCCGCATTGCCGGGGCGCTGAACGACCTGCGCTTTTATCAAGGCTATCCTCCGGTCAGCGTATTCGGGGTGGCTGCCCGGAAACCCTTATAAACAAGCTTTCTCCAGCGAGGGCACTCTGAAGCCCTTGTAAACAGGGCCTCTCCGGGGAGGGCGCCCGCCAGCCCTTTATTTACGCGGGTTCCGGCGGGGCTATCTGGAAAAGCGGCGTCATTGGCGCAAATTTTCCGTATCGGCTTGCTTTCTAAATAATAACTGTATATAAATACAGATATTTAATGCGTCGGAAGTATCATGACAGCCAAACTCACACCGCGCCAGCAGGAAATCCTCGACTTCATCCGGAACTCACGGGAAGTGTTGGGGGCGCCGCCGACGCGCGCCGAAATCGCCCGCGCTTTTGGCTTTGCTTCGCCCAATGCTGCGGAAGACCACTTGCGCGCGCTGGCTAAAAAAGGGCTGATTGTGCTCGAACCGGGATCGGCGCGCGGCATCCGTCTGGTTGAACAGCTTGGCTTGCCGCTGATCGGCAGTGTTGCCGCCGGCAGCCCGATTCTGGCCGTGGAAAATGTCCAGGCGCGCTATCCGCTCGATGCTTCGCTGTTTAGTCCGCGCGCGGATTTTCTGCTGCGCGTACGCGGCCTGTCGATGCTCAATGCTGGCATCCTTGATGGCGACCTGCTGGCGGTACACCGCTGTGCCGAGGCGCATAACGGCCAAATTGTCATCGCGCGCCTGGATGATGACGTGACGGTCAAGCGCTACCGCCGCAAGGGCGAAACCGTCGAACTGATTGCCGAAAATCCGGACTTTTCGCCCATCATCGTCGATACGCGCGTACAGGCGCTGGCGATCGAGGGCATTGCCGTTGGCCTCATCCGCACCGGTGACGCGTTTTAACACCGCGCCCCGAACAAAGCGCCGCCGAAGCCCTTATTGGATAGGGCGCTTCCAGACCTCCTCTGAAATAGCGGCTTCCTTCGCCAAAATACGGCGTTGCTGTGTTGACCTGGCCTTGCCGTATTGAATGGTCTGTCAGCGGCTTACCGACTTGTCTTTGGCAAAGTCAAGCCATAGCGGCTTCCTTTACCAAAATACCGCGTTGGCTCGCCTTGCCGTACTACTCGTACTGTCTGCGGCTCGCCGCCTTGTCTTTTGGCAAAGTCGAGCCGCTATATTTGGGGCGTCTCAAATATGGGTGCCCTGAACCCCGCGTAGATAGGGCGTTTGCGGGCAGGCACCTCTGGAACCCTTATAAATAAAGGGTTTCAGGGTAGGGTGCCCAGAGATGCCCTAAATACGCGGGCTTCAGGCCACCTCTTTTTGGAGATGCGCCTGCGCTCTTTTTGTCTTTTTTACCCTTTTCCAAAGGGCGGGGGGATTTTCGAGGGCTCCGAACCCCGCGTGGATAGGGCATTCCCAGGCATCCATTCTGAAACGCCCTAAATACGCGGACTAGCGGGCAGGTACCCTGAGACACTTTAACTATAGGAATTGCCAAGGCCTGTGCGCTGACCTTCCACCCACGGAACTCCTCTTGATGCCGTTGCGCTGAGCGGCAGCGCGCCCCGCTGACTTTCTTTGCCTCGCCAAAGAAAGTCAGCAAAGAAACGCGACCCCGAGGCGCAGAAAACCCCTTGCCGCGGGTTGCTTGTCGGCGGGCTTGATTAACTCGCTGCGCTCAGACAATCAAGCCCTTGTTCCCGCCAAGCTGCCCCGCGCCTGCGGCTGCGCCTAAGGGGTTTCTGGGTGCTTCGTAGTGATTGAATGCGCAAGGGGATATGCCCGCAACCCCGTATAAATAAAGGGTTTTAGGATAGGTACCTCTGAAGCCCTTATAAATAGGGTGTTTGCGGGCAGGGTGCCCGGAGATGCCCTAAATACGCGGGCTTCAGGCCACCTCTTTTTGGAAATGCGCCTGCGCTCTTTTTGTCTTTTTTACCCTTTCCCAAAGGGCAAAAGGCTTTTGGGGTGCTCCGAACCCCGCGTGGATAGGGCGTTCCCAGGCATCCCTTTGGAAATGCCCTGTTGACGCGGACTCCGGCGGCGGTCTGGTTGGCACGGCGGCATGAATGTGGAGATGTGGGTGCGCTGGGGGATTGCCGCTTTTGGCTTTCGACTTTCGGTTTGGTGGATGGCCGGCCTTCCAAACCCACTGCCCTGAAGCCGGCGTATTTAGGGCTTCTCCGAGGTGGGTGCTCTGAAACCCTTGTCTTTAGGGCATCTCCGGGCACCTGTCTGGAAGTCCTTTATCCACGCGGGTTTCAGCGGCGCCTGCTTTTTCTTTTATGCGGCCAGCCCGCGCGTTTCGCGCCCCAGCAGTGCCACAGCCAGCGCCCCCAGGGCAATGGCGGCGGCAAACAGCGCAAAGATACCGCCTGTGCCCCAGCCATGCGCGCCAAGAAACGGGATAGCCAACGGCCCCAAAATACCACCCACACGACCTATGGCGGCAGCTGTGCCGACACCGCTGGCGCGGATGGGAGCCGGGTAGTTTTCGGGCGAATAAGCGTATAACGCGCCCCATGCTCCCAGGTTGAAAAACGATAACAGCGCGCCCGACAGCAACAATGCCGTCTCGTTGCTGGCATTGCCGAAGGCCCAGGCACTGGCGGCCGTTCCCAGCAGGTACAGGATCAGTACGGCCTTGCGCCCGATGCGCTCGATTAGCCAGGCGGCGGTGAAATAACCCGGCAATTGCGCCAGCGTCATCAAAAGCACGTATTCGAAGCTTCGGATCAGGGCAAACCCTTTGGCGATCATCACGCTGGGCAGCCATAGAAACATGCCGTAATAGGAAAACACCACGGTGAACCACAAGACCCACAGCATCAGCGTGGGGCGGCGGTATGGCGCGGACCACAGGCGTGCCAGCCGCGCTGTCCACGACAACGTCGCGGGGGCAGCGGCGTCCGCATCTTGTCTTGCCGCAGCGGGCGTGTCGTCGGGTAGCCCGCAGCGCAGATAAAGCGCGTAGATCGCCGGCAGCGCGCCCAGTAGCAGGGCGATGCGCCAACCCATATCGGGCGCAAAGCGCGGCATGACGAAATAAGCGATCAGTGCTGCCAGCAGCCAGCCAACGGCCCAGAAACTCTCCAGAAGCACGACGATCCGCCCGCGTTCATGCGCCGGCACGCGCTCGGAAACATAAGTGGCGGCTACCGGCAGTTCACCGCCGAGCCCCATTCCGATAAAAAAGCGGAGTGCCAGCAGGATCGCCAGCGTCCCGGCCAGCGCCGATAGTCCGCTGGCCGTAGCGAATAACAGCAGGGTGATGATAAAAACCTGTTTGCGTCCAATGCGGTCGGCCATCATTCCGAACAGGAGGGCGCCTGCCGCCATGCCGACTGAATTGACAGCGCCCAGCCAGCCCATCTGCGCGGGCGACAATCCCCAGTCGGCTTTGAGTGCGGCCAGAATGAACGAGAGCAAGCCCACGTCCATCGCATCGAACATCCAGCCCACTCCCGAAAGTGCGAGCAGCCGGGTGCGAGAAACGGGCGGCGCAACATTGCCTGGCGGTATGACAGTACGGGTCATGATCTTCCTGGGTGTAACAACGAAAAATGCGGGCAGACATTGTACTCCGCAATCGTTTGCAGGGTAATTCCCTGAAAAATGCTTAAAAAGCTATGATCTTGCGCCCCACATAATGATCGTCATCCCGCTCAGGCACAGGGCAATGCCGATCCAGTCCGTCCATTGCGGTCGAACGCCATCCGCCAACCAGAGCCAGAGCAGTGCGACGCTGATATACACGCCGCCGTAAGCCGCATAAATACGGCCGCTGGCGGCGGGATGCAGCGTCAGCAGCCAGGCAAACAGTGCCAGCGAAAACGCGGCCGGAACAAGCAGCCAGGCCGATCCGGCCTGGCGCAGCCAAAGATAGGGGAGCCAGCAGCCGGTGATTTCGGCCAGCGCGGTCAGGATAAAAAGCAACAAGGTTCTGAGCATGATTAATCAGTCTGTCGGTCGGGCTTGCACAAGATTTTCAGCGAGTTTTTCCATAAGCCGGCAAACGCCAGCGCCAGAATGCATGCATCGACCAGGCGGATGACCCATATTGCCGCCGCCTTCGCGGCGATCGGCACGATCAGCTGCCACGCCAGTAATAATGCGCAGACACTGGCGCCGATCCGTAGCCAGAATTGCCATTTCTGCTGTCCGTTTTTGTGGGAAACAGCGGGGAAGCGTCGCGCCATCCGGCGCTGATACCAAAGCAGCACCGCCAGCCCGCCGATACCGCCGCCGTATTGCAGCCATTTGAACAGCGCCAATCCGCCGACAGGCTGGCGTAGCACCTCGAAATGCAGTACGAAGCCGCCGTTCCCATGCGTAAATGCATCCAGCACGATATGCGAAAACGCCCCGAGCGCGGCAGACAGGGTAAAGCAAAGCACATGCTGCCAAGACCGTTTGAAACGCGGCGTTGGGGGATAGGCGGCATTCAGGCAGTCAGGCAGGTTTTCGTGCAGAACTTCCGCCAGCAGGCGGCGATAAAACAGCCAAAACAGCGCTGTCAGCGGAACGTCGAGCCAAAAAATATCTTCCCAGCCGTGCCCGCAGTTCACTGGTTTGCCGTAAAGGAAATAGGCGAAATCGGGCGACATTGCGCCCAAAACCAGTGCGGGAAAATGCAGAAAGCGGCAGCGTGCCAGCGGCAGAATGAATGCGGGATGGGCGAGGGTAAAAGGCATGGCGTGGGCATGGCGTCGATCGGGAACGATGGGCGAATCTGTCTGTCCGCCCTAATCGCGTGATATGGCGATGGTGTGCTTGATATGTTTCAAGTTGGCGACGATGACAAAAGTCATAATGACCAGCAGCGACCATGCGCTCCATTTGCTGATGTGAACCGCTGACCAGGCGCCGAGCTGGTTGGGGTATTGCCACACACCCGCGAAGGTGCCGATGTTTTCAGCCAGCCAAATGAAAAAACCGATGAGCACGAAAGCCAGCAGCAACGGCATTTTGCGGACACGGTCGTAAGGGGTGAAGTACACGGTGGTACGGGCATAGAGACCGAGGATGAAGGCGCCGATATACCCACGGTAGTCGCCGATATAGTGGTGGGTAAAGAAGTTAGCATATACCAAAAGCGCGGCAAGGGTGGCGAGCCAGTAAGGCGGATGGCTCTGGATTTTGATGTTGAACAGCCGCCAGGCCTGGATGATGTAGCTGCCGACGGCGGCGTACATGAAGCCGGTAAAGAGCGGCACGCCGAAGAGTTTGGTATAGCCTGCGCCCGGGTACGCCCACGACTGGATGCTGCCGGAAGTTTTGAATACCTCAAGCGCGAAGCCGATCACATGAAATAGCGTGATCGATTTCACTTCGTCCCATGTTTCAAATCCATACGCCAGCATCGCGGCCTGCACAACCAGCGCAAATATTAATAACAAATCATAGCGCGCCATGCCTGCCCAGCCTTCGCGCGGTACGACGAACATGGCGATAAAAAACAGCCCTGCAAACAGGCAGGCGCGAGCCTCTTTCAGGCCGAAAAACCAGAATTCGGTGAGAAAACGCCTGCCGCCGCGCAGATCGGGATGATCGGAATGATGGGTGAGCCAGTTATCAAGTCGGTTGAGCATTTATATTGATACACATCGGCGGGTCGTCGCTCCCCACATCGTTTGGGGATGTCCAGACAGCCCGCCTGATTATTAACAAGCAAACCGAAACGTCAGAATAGCCCGACGATGTTGCCGTTTTCGTCCACGTCGATTTTTTCGGCGGAAGGCACTTTTGGCAGGCTAGGCATTTTCATGATTGCGCCGCAGATGGCGACGATAAAGCCTGCGCCGGCCGAGAGGGTCAGGTTGCGCACCGTGATGTTGAAACCGCTTGGGCAGCCCAATAGCTTGGCGTCGTCGCTGAATGAGTATTGGGTCTTCGCCATGCAGATCGGCAGTTTGTCCTGGCCGGATTTTTCCAGCGCGGCAATCTCGGCAAGCGCCTCGCGGCTGAAATCCACATCGGCGGCGCCATAGATGCGTTGGGCGATGGTGCGGATTTTGTCTTTGATGCTGTTGCTGACCTCGTAGGCATAGGCAAAATTGTTCGGTTGCTTGTCTATTGCCGCCAGCACCTTATGTGCCAGATCGGCGCCGCCTGCGCCGCCTTTGCCCCATACCTCGGTCAGTGAGACATCTACGCCGTGCTCAGCGCAGGCCGCCTGAATCAGGGCAAGTTCGGCCTCGGTGTCGGACACAAAACGGTTAAGTGCGACGACGACCGGCAAGCCGAACACATTTTTCAGGTTGCTGATATGACGCAGCAGATTGGGTAAGCCGCGTTGCAGTGCGTCGAGATTTTCCTGCCCCAGGTCTTCCCGCGCGACGCCGCCGTTGTATTTCAGGGCGCGCACGGTGGCGACGAGCACGGCG
Source organism: Dentiradicibacter hellwigii (assembly GCF_041770905.1). Lineage (NCBI taxonomy): Bacteria > Pseudomonadati > Pseudomonadota > Betaproteobacteria > Rhodocyclales > Rhodocyclaceae > Dentiradicibacter > Dentiradicibacter hellwigii. The sequence continues at coordinate 550,979 of NZ_JBEUWX010000002.1, read as the reverse complement.
GCATCCGGTCTGATTCCGCTCAAACGGCATTTGATATCGCAAAATTTTTCCGCCCCAAGATCGGCTCCGAAACCGGCCTCGGTCACGGTGTAATCCGCCAAATGCCGCGCTACGCGGGTTGCCAGGACGGAATTGCAACCATGCGCAATATTGGCGAACGGGCCGCCGTGCACGAATGCGGGTGTGCCGGCAATGGTCTGCACCAGATTGGGTTTGATCGCGTCTTTCAGCAAAGCCGCCATCGCCCCGTGGGCGTTCAGATCCCTGGCGTAAATCGGGCGGCCGTCTTTGGTGTAAGCGATCAGAATATTGCCCAGGCGGGTTTTCAGGTCGGTCAGGTCATTCGCCAGACAGAACACCGCCATGACTTCGGAAGCTACGGTGATATCGAAACCGTCGGGGCGCAGTACACCGTCGGTCGGCTTGCCCATGCCGCTGACGATATTGCGCAGCTGGCGGTCGTTCATGTCTATTGCGCGCCGCCACAAGATGCGCTTGGGGTCGATGCCCAGCGCATTGCCTTGATAGATGTGGTTGTCGAGCATCGCTGCCAGGAGATTGTTGGCCGCGCCGATGGCGTGGAAGTCGCCGGTGAAGTGCAGATTGATGTCTTCCATCGGCAAAACCTGCGCATAGCCGCCGCCTGCCGCACCGCCTTTGATGCCGAACACAGGGCCAAGCGAAGGCTCGCGCAGGGCGACAACCGCCTGTTTGCCGATGTGGTTCAGCGCGTCGGCCAGACCGATGGTTACGGTGGTCTTGCCTTCGCCTGCCGGCGTCGGGTTGATGGCGGTGACCAGAATCAGATGTCCTGCCTTTTGGGGCAGCCTGAAGGCATCGGCGGGATTGATTTTGGCTTTGTAATGGCCGTATGGCTCAAGCTGCTCGTGTTTCAGTCCCAGCTTGCCGGCAATGTTGGCAATCGGCTGCATGATGGATTCCTGGGCGATTTGGGCGTCTGTCTTATGGTTCACGGTCATTTCCTTTACAAAAAAGCGGGCGATTTACCTGCTGGTTTGGGGATAGTGGGGCAGAAGATGCAGCCGGTGTGGCGGCGAAGACGCGCTGCGGATCAAGCTGGTTCAGGCAGTCCAGATGTCCCAGCGGGCATTCGCGCTGAAAACAGGGGCTGCATGCGAGATTGAGGCTGAGCACCCGCGCATGCGGCGAGAGCGGCGGCGTGAAAGCGGGAGATGACGATCCGTATAGCGCAATCAGCGGCCGATCCAGGGCGGCCGCGACGTGCATCAGTCCAGAGTCGTTGCAGACGACGAAATCGGCGCAGGCAATCAGATCGATGGCCTCGGTCAGCGAAGTCTGCCCGCAGAGATTGCGCAGCGCAGTATTTTCGTGACTATCGGCAGCGATAGCATTCGCGGTATCTGGGCCAGCCAATGCGCTGCGGGCAAGGATTTCGTCGCCAATTGCGCGATCTTTGGCCGAACCGAGCAGCCAGACCTGGTAGCCGCGCACCATCAGTTCATCCGCCAGCGCCGCAAAATGGCGCGCCGGCCAGCGTTTGGCCGGGCCATATTCGGCGCCGGGGCAGAAGACAGCGATTTTTTTTGGATGGCATGAGAGATTCAGCGCCGCCAACGTCGTTTTTTGCTGCGCATGTTCCGAAACGAGGCGCGGATTCGGCAAGGGACGGTGCAGGGGCGCGCCCGGTGCTTCGGCAAGCTGCGCAAAGCGCTCGACCATTTTGGGGAGCGCTGCCGGGTCGAGCGTGTGGCGTTGGTTGATGAGGCCATAGCGTGATTCGCCGGTAAAGCCGACACGTTGCGGAATGTCAGCCAGCCAGGGGATCAGCGCCGACTTGAGGGAGTTGGGCAGCACATAGGCGCGTTGGTAGCCGCGTGCCGATAGTTGGCGCGCCAGCCGGTAGCGGGCGGAGAGGGCGAGTTCGCCGTGGGCGAACGGGTTGTCGATGATTTCGCTGATTTCCGGCATGCGGCGCAGAACAGGCGCGACCCAGGCAGGGGCAAGCGCATCAAGCGTGAGACCCGGGGATCGCTCTTTCAGGCGCATGAACAGCGGCTGCGCCATGACCGCATCACCAATCCAGGCGGGAGCAACGATCAGCGCGCGTTCATGAATCGGCGTCGGCATGGCGTAAAGGCGAAGGGAATAAAGCGTCCGCTAGGAAAAATTAATCAGAATGAATCCGGAAAGTGGCCAAGAAAACGGATTGACCAGGAACATTCTCCGCTCTGTGCCATGAGGCGAACGCCTGGCGTGATGGCGTTATCTTGCGCTCAGGCGTGCTTCTCACATGGCTTAGGAATACCGGGCGTTTTTTCCCCTGATTGATGGGCACTTCATGCCTGCACTTGCCGGGCGCTCATAAAGGCGCCCGCCATAAGCCATGTAAGGAAGCGGGCGGGAAGCGAATTGGCGTCCGGGAATCTTGTGGCTAGACGTAGCTAAGCCAGTCAACATACTGCGGCAGACGGCCGTTGACGCAGTCGAAATACCGTTGTTGCAGCTGTGCCGTGATCGGCCCGCGCACCCCTTCGCCGATCTGGCGGTTATCAAGTTCGCGAATCGGCGTAACCTCGGCGGCCGTTCCGGAGAAAAAGGCTTCATCGGCGATGTAAATATCGTCGCGCGTTAGGCGACGGGTGCGGACTTCCAGGCCGAGATCCTTGGCCAGCGTAATGATGGTGTCGCGCGTAATACCGACCAGCGCGGAGCTGAGCTCCGGTTCGTAGAGCACGCCCCCCTTAACGATAAACAGGTTCTCGCCCGAGCCTTCGGCAACGAAGCCGTCAACGTCGAGCAGCAGCGCTTCGTCATAACCATCGTCGGTGGCTTCCATATTGGCCAGGATGGAATTGGCGTAAGTTGCGGCGAACTTGGCGCGCGCCATCGTCACGTTGATGTGGTGGCGGGCAAAGGAAGCCGTTTTGACGCGGATGCCTTTTTCCATGCCATCGGCGCCCAGGTAAGCGCCCCACGGCCAGGCGGCGATAGCGACGTGTACCGTGACTCCCTTGGGGGAAACGCCCATTTTTTCCGAACCATAGAAAGCGATAGGGCGGATGTAGCCGGATTCGAGCTGATTGGCACGCACGACTTCCTTTTGTGCTTCGATCAGTGCAGATCTATCGAAGGGGATTTTCATCATGTAAATATGCGCCGAATTGAACAGGCGTTCGGTGTGCTCCTTGAGCCGGAAAATGGCGGTACCGGATTCGGTTTTGTAAGCACGCAGCCCTTCGAAGACAGACAGGCCGTAATGCAGGGAATGCGTGAGAACGTGCGTATTCGCTTCGCGCCAGGGGATGAGTTTTCCGTCTTTCCAGATAAAACCGTCGCGGTCGGCCATTGACATGATGTTTTCTCCCTTTGCTACTACAGATATGGCTGGAATGTCTGGCTATGAATGCAAAAGCCTTGCGTATGCTCAGATACTGCAAACTTCTGTCAATGCCAGAAAGCGGCCATTTTAGCCGATTTCATGGTGGCTTGGCGGTAAAATGGCGCTTTCAGACCGATCTCTGACCCATGACCCGGAATCTGCATGTAACCATTGCCGCCATCGCCGAACGCGATGGCCGCTTTTTGCTTGTCGAGGAAGAAACCGACGCTGGAATCCGCTACAACCAGCCCGCCGGACATCTGGAACATGGCGAATCGCTCACGGACGCCGTCGTTCGCGAGACGCTGGAAGAAACCGGCTACACCTTTGTTCCGGACGCATTGGTCGGTGTTCACCACTGGCATAAACCAGACAGTGAAATGACGTATGTACGCTTCGTCTTTGCCGGCGTGGTAAACGGGCACGATGCGGCGCGACCGCTCGACCAAGGCATTATTGCCGCGCACTGGCTGGATTTTCAGGAAATCCGCGCACTCGAGCGGGATGGACGCCTGCGCAGCCCGCTGGTTATGGGCGCTCTGGACGACTGGTGTGCAGGCCGACGCTACCCACTGGCAGCAGTGAAATTTTACGGATGAAGCGACGGATCAGCGGATCATCTTATCGGAGCCAATGCCGCGCGCAGTACCGGTGGCGGGCGCAACGGAGATGGCGACGCATAGCAACGAATTGCAACGAATAGCAAAGAATGGTGGCGAACAAGGCGGCAGATAAGATGATGATGGGTGAAAAACGTCATGGGTGAGAAAACGTATACGCAATTGCTGGCAGAGGCTCGTCAATGCGCGCCGGCAGAACTGCGGGAAGGCGATGGGCGCACGGTCGTCGTTGGTCTGTCCGGCGGTGTCGACTCCTCGGTCGCCGCACTTTTACTCAAACAGTGGGGCTGGCACGTTATCGGGCTGTTCATGAAAAACTGGGAAGACGATGACGACGATGAATACTGCTCGTCGCGCCAGGATTTGATCGACGTCATGAGCGTGGCCGATACGATCGGCATCGATGTTGAAGTCGTCAATTTCGCCAGTGAATACCGCGAGCGCGTATTCTCGATTTTTCTCGATGAATATCAGGCCGGGCGCACGCCCAATCCCGACGTGCTGTGCAATTCAGAAATCAAGTTCAAGGCCTTTCTCGATCATGCGATGGGGCTGGGCGCCGAAAAGATCGCTACCGGCCATTACGCGGGCGTCCGTCAGGTGGATGCCGTGCATGGCGCGGACAGTAAATTCCAGCTGCTCAAGGCGGCGGATGCGACGAAGGATCAAAGCTATTTTCTGCATCGCCTCAATCAGGCGCAGCTCGCGCGCACCCTGTTTCCGCTGGCCGGGATGCTCAAACGGGATGTGCGCGCCCTGGCTTCGGCGGCAACGCTGCACGTCGCACTCAAGAAGGATTCGACCGGCATCTGTTTCATCGGCGAACGTCCTTTCAAGGAATTTCTGATGCGTTACCTGCCGCCGTGCAAGGGTGAGATTCGCAGCCTTGACGACGGCCGATTGCTGGGCGAACACGACGGGCTGACCTTTTACACGCTCGGCCAGCGCAAAGGATTGCACGTCGGTGGCGTCAAAGGAGGCAAGGGCAGCGACACTGGCGATCATGCCGCCTGGTTCGTGGCCAAAAAGGAGATGGCGCGCAATATCCTGTATGTCGTTCAGGGGCACGATCATCCCGCGCTGCGGGCAACAGCGCTGCATGCCGGTCAGCTTTCCTGGATCGCCGGCGATCGCCCGGCGGACCGGCCGCAGACGGCGCATCCCTATACGGCCAAAACGCGCTATCGGCAGGCCGATGCCCCGTGCGTCATCGAGCAGATCGACGCAGCGGGCTGCCGCCTCAGTTTTGCCGAGCCGCAATGGGCTGTGACACCGGGGCAGTCCGTCGTGATTTACGAAGACCGTATCTGTCTGGGCGGGGGCATCATTACCTGAGAGGATCCGATCCGACCAGTGCCACAGCCAGGTTCCCGGTAGATTGGCGTTGCCGCCGTTGCGCCTTGTGTTCATCAGCATTGCGCTGGTAGAAGTCGGTTATTCTGGCCTGTCGCTCTGGGCAGGATGGCGTGAGACTGCAGTGGCGGTAGCTGGCGCCGGTTTTTTCGTGATTCTCGGTGTGCTTGCACTGTCGCTGGTCAATTATCTGTTTCGATTTCTGCGCTGGGCGCGCTATCTGCATCTGGCCGATGCGTGCCTGCCGTGACGCATTAATCTTGCCGCCTGTTTTTCCAGTTTTGCGCTGACGACCAGCCCTGGGAAGCTGGGCGAAAGCCTGCGTTCGGTGCTGCTCAAGCCGCGAGGCGTGCCGGTGCCAGCCAGCCCCCCGGCCTTTCTCGCCGAGCGTGTCAGCGATGGGTTGGCGGTGTTGTTGCTGGCCGGCATCGGTCTGTGAGAGTATGCACCGGCGCGGAGCCGGTTGTCGGCGGAGTGTTGCGAGTATTGCTCCTCGTTTTTACGGCATTGCTACCTGGCTGAAGGCATCGGCGTCTGGTGGCTGCTTGCCGCACTGGTGGGGCATTTGCTGCTTGTGGCGACTGCGCTGTTCGTCTACGCGTTTGCCCTGCTGGTCGGCGGACTGTTGTTTCTGCCGAGCGGCCTGGGGAGCCGTGAAGCGACGATGATCGGGCTATTGTCGTTGTACTAGGGGCTGTTTTTCTGGCGAGACAAAAAACGATGGGAACGGAATCATGAGTTTGCGTGCATGGGGACGTTTGCCGGTTATGCCGGCGGCGGAAGAAATCTGGTGGAATGACCGCACTGCGGCGCTGCCGCCGTTATCTTCCCTGATTTCCGCTTCTGGCGGGATGCTGGCGTATGGCAATGGCCGCAGTTATGGCGATGTTTGCCTGAACAGCGGCGGGGCGCTGCTGCATACGCGTGGTCTTGACCGGCTGATGGCGTTCGACGCAGTTACCGGCGTGATGACCTGCGAGGCGGGGGTGCTGCTTTCCGAAATCCTTGATGTCTTCGTTCCACGCGGCTGGTTTCTGCCGGTGACGCCGAGCACCCGTTTCGTCACCGTCGGCGGGGCGATCGCCAACGATGTGCACGGCAGGAATCATCACGGCGCGGGGACGTTCGGCTGCCATGTCCGCCGCTTCGAGTTGCTGCGCTCGGACGGTTCGCGCCACATTTGCTCACCGCAGGAAAATGCGGAACTCTTTTCTGCGACGATCGGCGGCATGGGGCTGACGGGGCTGATTACTTGGGTCGAGCTGGTGCTTAGGCCCATCCCGAGTGCGTATATCGAGGTTGAAAACACACGTTTTTCCGGCCTGGACGAATTTTTTGCCCTCAATGCCGAGGTCGAGGCCAAACACGAATACGTTGTCGCCTGGGTCGATTGCCTGGCGCCTTCGCTACGCGGTATTTTCATGGCGGGTGATCATGCGCCGGAGGGCGGTTTTGTGATGCGGGGCCAAACGCGGTTGGGCATACCGTTTACGCCGCCGTTCTCGCTGGTTAACCGCCTCTCGTTGCGCGCTTTCAATGCTGCGTATTACAACCGGCCGCTGGCCTTGCATCAGATCGTTCACTACGCGCCGTATTTCTACCCGCTTGACGCTGTTCAAAACTGGAACCGCATTTACGGGCCGCATGGCTTTTTTCAGTATCAGTTTGTTCTCCCGATGGCGGCGCGCGAAGCGGTCGGCGAGGTATTCAACGCGATTGCCGCCGACGGCCGCGGTTCTTTTCTGGCCGTACTCAAGACTTTTGGCGAGCGAACCAGCCCCGGCCTGATGTCGTTCCCCATGCACGGCCTGACGCTGGCGCTCGATTTTCCCAATAATGGCGCCCTGACGCTGGCGTTGTTCCGGCGGCTCGATGCGATCGTCGAGGCAGCCGGCGGGCGCCTGTACGCAGCCAAGGATGCGCGCATGAGCGGCGTTTTCTATCGCCGCAGCTATCCGCGCTTTGAGGAATTCATGCACCATGTCGATCCGGCCTTTTTGTCGGATTTCGCGCGGCGCGTGCTGTCATGATGGTTACAAGGACGGTGGGAAGGTAAGCATGCAAGAAAAAATCCTGATCATCGGCGCAACATCGGCGATTGCCGAGGCCGTTGCGCGCCTCTGGGCGGCGCGCCGTTGCGCATTATTTCTTGTCGGCCGCCGGGAGGAACGCCTGGAAGCGATTGCCGCCGATCTGTGCGTCCGCGGCGCGGCTTCGGTTGAGTGCTTTACGATGGATGCGTGCGATAGGGAACGCCACGCCGCCATGCTCGACGCGGCGCTGGCCTCGCTCGGCGGGCTGGATACTGTTTTGATCGCGCATGGTTCCTTGCCCGACCAGAAAGCCTGCGAGGCTTCCGTTGAGCAGACGCTGCACGAGATCGACAACAACGGCGTTTCGGTCGTTGCGCTGTCGACGCGACTGGCACAGCATCTGGCCGGGCAAGGGCACGGCTGCCTCGCCGTCATCGGCTCGGTCACCGGTGATCGCGGCCGACAGAGCAACTACGTCTATGGCGCGGCCAAGGGCATGGTCGATATTTTTCTGCAAGGCCTGCGCAACCGGTTGGCAAGAAGCGGCGTTCAGATCTTGACGATCAAACCCGGTTTCATCGATACGCCGATGACGGCGGCCTTTGCCAAGGGAGCGCTGTGGCGCACGCCGCAAGCGATTGCCGGCGATATCGTCGAGGCCGTTGAACGCCGGCGCGATGTCGTTTATTTGCCGGGATTCTGGCGCCTGATCATGTTTGCCATTCGCCATATTCCCGAATGTATTTTCAAGAAGCTGTCATTGTGAGCTGCAGGGGTAACGCGCAGACATCGGCGCCAATATGGCCGGCGCGGCAGCAGCGGCCGTCTGGTGAGCGGCTGGAAATGCGCTTTGCCGTGAGGCTGCGCGCGTGCCGTATCGTTGTGAGCGCGTTGGTCTGATGCGGCGGAAAATCGCGCTGATCGTTGCCGTGGTGCTGGTCGGCGTTGCCGCCGGCTTGGGCGCAGCGGCGCTGTCGGCGTTAATTCACGGCGTTGAAATTCTTACCTTCGGACAGGGAGAATCGGCGGCGCTGCGCATCGTGACCGACGGCACGACGCCTTTGCGGCGTTTGCTGGCGCTGATGGGCGGCGGGGCGCTGGTCACGCTCGGCTGGTGGTGGCTGCAAACGTGCGGCCGGCCTGTGGTGAGCGTCGAAGCCGCCGTGGTGGCGGAGACATCGGCGACGGCGCGGCCGCCGTTCCCCGAAGGCGTCATCCATGCATTACTCCAGATTGTGGCCGTCGGTGTAGGAGCGCCCGTCGGGCGGGAGGTGGCGCCGCGCGAACTAGGCGCGCTGTTCGCCGGCCGCATCGCCGATGCGCTGAAAATCGATGATGAAATGCGGCGCGTGCTGGTCGCCTGCGGCGCGGCCGCCGGGCTGGCCGGTGTGTATCATGTGCCGTTTGCCGGTGCGATCTTTGCCCTGGAAATATTGCTCGGCGCGTTTACCGTGCGCAATGCGAGTATCGCTTTGGCCGTTTCGGTTATTGCCACCGTGGTGGCGCGGATCGAGGTTTCGCCCGAAGCGTTTTATGCCGTCGGCCAGGTCAGCGTTTCGATTCCTTCCGTGCTGTGGGCGGCTGTCGTGGGGGCGCTGGTGGGGCTGCCGGCTGAAGGCTTTGGCCGTGCGGTTAAAGAAGTTGAAAGGCGCCGCTGCCGGAAACTTCAGGTGCTCTGGGCAATGCCTTTGGCGTTTTTATTGAGCGGCATCGTGGCGATCTGGTTGCCGCAAGTACTGGGTAATGGTCGCTCGGTGGCGCAGACTGCGTACTGGGGGGCATCGCTCGGGCTATGCGCGGCGTTGCTCATCGCCAAGGCGGCCGTGGTTTTGCTGACACTGCGCAGCGGAGTGTTTGGCGGTACGCTGACGCCGGCGCTGGCGCTCGGCGCAGTCGCGGGGCTGCTGGCAGGCTTGCTGGTGCAGCCGTTCTGGCCGTCCGTCGATCTGCTGACGGCATCCCTGGCGGGGTCGGCGGCTTTTCTGGCGGTATCGATGCGTGCGCCTTTGACCGCGCTGGCGCTGGTGATCGGATTTACGGCGCAGTCTGCGCCGGGGTATCTGACACTGGCGGCGGCTGTGGCTGCGGGCATGTTTGTCGCGGCGCTGTGGCCTGCGGCGCGCCGGCATAATTGATGCGTTTGCCTGATGGCGAAAGGGCAGGCGAAGGCGTGGGATAATGGACGCCCATCCAATGCCAGATTTACGAAGGAGCGCGATCTCATGAGCAATGCAGGCACTTTTCCCAAGGATATTTACACGGAACCGCAGGCCGATGTGCATACGCTGAAATGCCTGGGGCCGCTGACACGCATGGCTGGACTTTGGCAAGGCGAGCGCGGCATGGACGTTAAGCCCAAGGCCGAGGGGCCAAAGCAGCAGACTTATGTAGAACGCATCGAACTACAGCCGATCGATCCGCAGACCAATGGCCCGCAGCTGTTCTATGGCCTGCGCTATCACACGCACATCACCAAACCGGATCAGGTCAAGACTTACCATGACCAAGTCGGTTACTGGTTGTGGGAACCGGCGAACGGCACGGTCATCCACACCTTGACCATCCCGCGCGGGCAGGTGGTGATGGCCGGCGGCACGGTTGCGCCGGATGCCAATGAGTTTGAACTCACTGCTCGCCTGGGCGATCCGGTTTATGGCATTTGCTCGAATCCCTTTCTCGACCATGCATTTAAGACCGTTGAGTTTCGCATCCGGGTCCGGTTTAACGACGATGGCACCTGGTTCTACGATGAAGATACGGTCATGAAGATTCAGGGACAGGCGGAATTGTTTCACCATACCGACCATAATGTGCTGACCCGGATCGCTGAGGCGACGCCCAATCCGTTGGCGCGCGTCTGAGCGGTGATGGCAGGCAGGGAAGCCCGTCTGGTACTGCAACAGTCGAAACGAAAAAGCCTGTGGCAGGTGACTGCATAATCGGAGAAAAATGCGGAGGATGCCGTGCTCGTTAATTGTGTTGCCTATCTGAATGGGGCGCGTCTGGCGGACATTGCCGTTGAGGATATTGGCCGTTACCTCGGGCAGCCGGGATGCTTTGTCTGGGTGGCCTTGTGCGATGCGACGCCGGAAGAACTGGAGTTCATGCGCAAAGCGTTCGGACTGCATGAACTGGCGGTGGAAGATGCCAGGCACGGCGAACAACGGCCAAAAATCGAGGAATACGGCGATTCGCTGTTTTCCGTCATGCGGCTGCTGGATTTTAAGGAAGGCGAGTTCAGTGTCGGCGAACTGGACGTGTTTGCCGGGCACAATTATGTTCTCTCGATCCGGAATAACAGCGCGCGGGATTTCCAGGCCGTGCGCGAGCGTTGTGAACGCCAGGCGGGATTGCTCAGGCAGGGCGCCGGATTTGTGCTTTATGCCCTCATGGACGCGGTTGTTGATCGCTATTTTCCGATCATCGACGCGCTGGAAATGACGCTGGAGGAAATCGAAGAGCGGATTTTCGAAAAGGGCGCAGCCAATGCCAATGTCAGGCGGCTGTATGACCTCAAGCATCAAGCCATGCAATTGCGGCACGCCGTTGCCCCGCTGCGGGAGGCTGTCGGAAAACTCTCCGGTGAGCTGGTGCCTGAGTTATGCGCCAATTCCCGCGAATATTACCGCGATGTTTACGACCATCTGACGCGCATCAACGCTTCCATTGACGCCATCCGTGAAACGATCGGCACGGCCATTCAGGTGAATCTTTCGATGGTGACCATCGAAGACAATGAAGTCACCAAGCGCCTTGCCGCCTGGGCCGGGATCTTTGCCATGGCAACTGCTTTTGCTGGTATTTGGGGAATGAATTTCAAGAAAATGCCCGAACTGGGCTGGGCATACGGTTATCCGATGGCGTTGGGCGTCATCGTTTCCGCCAGCGTCATTCTCTATATCCGCTTCAAACGCGCGGGCTGGCTGTAGCGGAAGTATCTACCCGGGAGCGGTTGGGCGGCGGATTATGCGCCGCCTTGTCTTTGAGCAAAGTCGAGCCGCTATTGGCGCTTTTGGAGCGCCCCCAAAATCCAAAAAACAGGGCAGAAAACATAAATTGCTCTGAGGCCCTTTAAATAAAAGGGGCTCAGGGCATCAAAAAAACATAAACTGGAACACCGTGCCCGACCAACCCTCTGCAACCCTTATAAACAGCGCATCTCCGGGTAGGCGCCCGGAAACGCCCTATCCACGCGGGTTTCGGAGTATGTGCTCTGAGATGCCCTGTTTACGCGGGCTCCAGAGGCGCCTGTCGGTGAATGTGCTGCGTGTGGCCGCCGGCCGGCGCCGATCAGGCTTGCGGCACGGTGTCGATGAAGGCCGGGCGCTGCATCAGCTTGTCGTAAAGCCGGGCAAGGTTGGCGTACCGTTCACGCCAGTTGACTTCGGGCAGGCGAAATTCGAGATAGCCCAGCGCACAGCCGATGCTGACATCCCCCAGCGTGTACTGCTTGCCGATGCAATAGGCGCCGTTACCCAGGTCGTTCGACATGTATTCGCAGCCGCGGGCGATCTTGCCGTACTGGCGGTCGATCCATTCCTGGCTGCGCTGGAGAGACGGGCGCTTGCGTTCAAGGAAAATCTGCGCCGCCGCATCGCAGATGCCGTCAGCCAGAGCGGCCCAGCGCTTGACTTCGGCGCGCTCGCGATTGGATTCGGGCATCAGCTTGTTGTTCGGGGCAACGCTGTCAATGTATTCGACGATCACGCCTGAATCGAACAGCACGGTCGAATCGTCGAGAATCAGGACAGGAACCTTGCCGAGCGGATTGATGTCCGGAACGCCGGACGTTGCGTCCCACGGCGAATCGATGACAAATTCGTAATCGATCTTCTTCTCGGCGAGAACGACTCGTACCTTGCGAACAAAGGGGCTGGTAAGCGTGCCAACAAGCTTCATCTTTTAGCGTGAGGGGCAAAAATGACGCGGTCGATTATAGCATCGGCCGCAAGGATGCTGCTCAATAGTGTGAAATAGTGCACAAATTTCACGCCAATACAGGTCGCTGATGCTACACAATTTTTCTGGACGCACGTGCGCGGCCGCCACCGTTTCCGCTCAGGTACTCAGGTAGAATGGCGTCGGAACCGCACCGTTCGATCGGTGGCAGATGCGCTTCGCACCGGGCCGCTGCCTTGCGTTTTGACAAAAATGACAGGAATACAGGAATACAAGATGTCCGAAATGTCTTTTGAACCTATTGTTGCGCTGTCGCCGCTGGATGGCCGTTATGCTGGCCGGGTTGACGCGCTGCGTGCGCAGTTTTCCGAATATGGCCTGATTCGCCGTCGGCTGGAAGTTGAAATCGGCTGGCTCAAGGTGTTGGCGGCCGAGCCGCATTTCGCTGAGATTCCGCCGTTTTCGGCACAAACCAGCGCAGCGCTTGATGCCCTGGTTTCCGGGTTTTCTCCTGCCCAGGCCGTCGAGGTCAAGGCGATCGAGGCAGAGACCAATCACGACGTCAAAGCGCTGGAATACTGGGTCAAAAAAGCCTTGGCCGGCACTCCTGAAGTGATGCGCGTTGGCGAATTTATTCACTTCGCCTGTACTTCGGAAGACATCAACAATCTCTCGCACGCGCTGATGCTCAAGTCGGCGCGCGACGAAGTGTTGTTACCGGCGCTCGACCGCGTTATTGAACGCATGCGCGACCTGGCGCATATGCATGCCACCCTGCCGATGATGTCGCGTACCCATGGGCAACCGGCCACGCCGACGACGCTCGGCAAGGAAATCGCCAACGTCGTCGCCCGGCTCGATCGCGCGCGCAGGCGTATTGCGGGCGTCAGCCTGCTGGGAAAAATCAACGGCGCCGTCGGCAACTACAATGCGCATCTGGCGGCGTATCCGGACTTCGACTGGGAAAGCTTTGCGCGCCGTTTCGTCGAGGGGCTGGGCCTGGAATTCAATCCTTACACTATCCAGATCGAACCGCACGATGCTCTGGCCGAGCTGTTCGACGCCTTCGTCCGTGTCAATACGATTCTGATCGACTTTGACCGCGACGTCTGGGGCTATATCTCGCTGGGTCTGTTCCGGCAGAAGCTGAAAGCCGGCGAGATCGGTTCCTCTACGATGCCGCACAAAGTCAATCCGATTGATTTTGAAAATTCGGAAGGCAATCTTGGCCTGTCCAACGCACTGTTGCGGCATTTATCCGAAAAACTGCCGATCTCCCGCTGGCAGCGCGATCTGACCGACTCGACGGTACTGCGCAACATGGGCGTGGCGTTTGGCTACGCGCTATTGGCCTACGATTCGCTGCTGCGCGGCCTGGGCAAGCTGGAGGCGGATGCCGAGCGCCTGAATGCTGATCTCGACGCCAACTGGGAACTGCTGGCCGAACCCATCCAGACGGTGATGCGGCGTTACGGCGTGGCCAACCCCTACGAAAAACTCAAGGCGCTGACGCGCGGCCAACGTGTTTCGCGCGAAGATATGCAGGCATTCGTCCGCACGCTGGAGATTCCCGATGCGGCCAAGGCGGAACTCCTGGCGCTGACGCCGCAGACCTATCTTGGCAAGGCGGTCGAACTGGCGCAGCGTATTTGATGGAGGAAGCGCGCATGTCTGAAATACCAAAACCGTCAGAAACGCCAACATCGCCGGAATCGCCCGATTTACCTGCGTCGGCGGCCGGCGAAAAGATGGACGACGAAGCGGCGGCTGCATCTGCTGCCAGTTTCGCAGCCAATCTCAAAAAACTGCCCGGTATTTCGCATTTGGCAGCCATTGATCTGTTCGACGCCGAAGGTGATGCTGTGGCGCGTGTCGAAAATAAACCCGGCAGCCAAGGGGCGCTGGCAATCTACAACCACCTGGCGCAGACATATGGCGCGATTACGCCGGAAGCCGCGCGCAAAGGGCTGGATTTGTTTGCAGAACATGCTGTGGACGCCCGCGCGCATCCCGGCAAGCATCCCAACATCGACCGGCTGCTTACCCTGATCAAAGATAAAAAAACGCTGCGCATCAAGCATGTATTTGCATTCTGAAGGCATGCCTCGCTGAAGAACGGGAGAGGAGGAAATCCGATGAATATGACCCGACGACGTGCATTCGGCCTCATTGCCGCTTCCACATTACTGGCCGCGTGCGGAAAATCCGTCAAACTGGCCGCGATCGCCCCCGGCAAAACGGTACTCGCCTTTGGCGATAGCGTCACGTTCGGCACCGGCGCCGCGCCCGGTGAAGACTGGCCATCGCTGATCGCCGCACGAACCGGCTGGCGCGTGATCAACGCCGGCGTTCCGGGCGATACGGCAGAAGCCGGTAAAAACCGCCTGCCGGCGTTGCTGGCCGAACATCGCCCCGATCTGGTGATCGTGGAAATCGGCGGTAATGACTTTTTGCGCCGCCGACCAGATGAATTGGTCAAGGAAGACATTCGGCAGATGCTGCGCGAAATTCGCCAGCAGGGTGCTGCGGCTGTTCTGGTTGCCGTACCGGCATTTTCCCTGATGAGCGCCGTAGGAAAACCGGCGGATTCGCCGATTTATCAGGCATTGGGCAAAGAGGAAAAAATCCCCGTCATTGCCGATGTTTTTTCCGGTGTGCTCGGCCGGGCGGAGTTGCGCGCCGACCCGATTCACCCCAATGCCCAGGGTTACGCGCGTATGGCGGCAGAAATGACCGATCGCTTGCGGGAACTGGGGCTATTTTCCGGCAGCCGTTAGCGGACACCAATCCGTGGCCGCCTATCGATGGTTTGACACTACGCTGGAAAGTAAAGCGCTTTCTGACCAAGCGTGAGCATGTGAAAACATGAAAACACAGGAGGCAACTATGGAATTTGCATCGAAAACGGTTCTTGTTACGGGTGGCGGATCTGGTATTGGCAAGGCGGCGGCGCTAGCCTATGCAAAAGAAGGGGCGGCGGTGGCGCTGACGTACATTACCAGCGCGGAGGGGGCTGCCGGCGTGGTGCACGACATTCAGGCAGCAGGCGGCAGGGCGCTGGCTATTCGGGCCGATCTGACACGAGAAAATGAGGTGGAAAAAGTATTCGAGCAGACTGAAGGCGAACTGGGTGCGCTCGAAGCGGTATTTGCCAACGCGGGCGGCATCATCGGACGTCGCCCGACGACAGAGATGACGCTTGATTTCTGGCGCGAAGTCATCGATGTCAATCTGACGAGTACTTTTCTGACGGCGCGAGCGGCGTTTCAGCGTATGGCGCCGCGTCGCCGAGGCGCCATTGTGACGATGGCGTCACTGGCCGCTTTCAACGGTGCGGGGCCGGGTGCGGCCGCCTATGCGGCGGTAAAAGGCGCCATCGTGGCTTATACCCGCGCACTGGCGAAAGAAGGTGGGCCGCTCGGTATCCGCGTTAACGGCGTCGCCCCCGGGCTGATTGCCACGCGTTTTCACGAGCGCTTCAATACCCCGCAAGGGCGTCGGGCAGTTGTTGAGGCTACGCCGTTGGGCTGTGAAGGCGCGCCTGACGATGTGGCGCAAAGCGTGCTGTTCCTCAGCTCGGCGCGCTCGGCTTTCGTCACCGGCGAAATTGTGCAGATTAACGGCGGGGTGGGTTTTTTCTGAATTTTGTTGGGCGGGTTGGGCATCAAGCTAGGCCATGTCGTCTTGCGCCGGTTTCATTGCGGATGCAGAGCCAGCGTCAGTGGAAGGAGAATGAAGGCGGCGTGAAGGCAGCGTCATTGCCGGACGTGACCACGACCACGGCAAAAGTACAAGTCGTATGGGTGTGACGATGGCGGGAATGACCGCCATCGGTTCAATCATGGCATCTTCAAAGGCGAATATCGGCCGCTGTGGATTTATGTTGCCGAACATGGTCCACGGAAGATGAGCCGAGCACCAAAGCCGGATAGGCGCAGAACCAGGTGATGAAACACGGCCGGGCAGCAATGGGCAGCACACTGACAAGATGCCGAGGGGCATTTCCTAAAGCGCAGGACGTGCCAGCCAGCGTGCAATAAAGATCAGCCTGACAAGGCACGCGGGCATATTTATCCGTTGCTTGGCGATAATGATTACCGCGTGTTACCAGGGTTACCCATGGCCGGGAATGAGGCCGGTGGGAAAGATGAAAAAGAGGGGGCAAAAGGGTTCCCGATCTCGACGACGTCAGACATCAGGGCTTAATCATCATATAGTGCAGACAGGCACTGGCTTCGTAGGTCGAGACGGATGCCAATGGGGGTCAATGTATCGCGCGCCCAATTTATTCCGAAGTGTCGGGGGCTGACGCCGGTGGGGCGGGGAGTTGAGGCAGAACAATTGACGGTTCGGGAATCTCGGAATCTACGGGATTTTCAGGAGATGCAGCGGAGGATTCCGGCAAAACAGTGGTAGTGGGCGGCATGGAGGCTGTATCGCTTTGCTGCATGTCGGTTTTTTCGGCCCTCTCTTTTTCGGTCTTTCTTTTTACGGCCTTTTTTGTGTCTCCGGAAATCGCCTGACGAATGACGGCAGCCGTCTGGGGATGACTATTCTGGACAGCGTAAAAGAGCGGGTTTTTGCCCTTGCCATCTTCGCTGTTGGGGTCAGCGCCCCTATCGAGTAAAAGCCGGGTAAGCTTGGGCTGTCCTGTCGCGGCGGATAAATGCAGGACAGTTTGATTTGCCGCTGTCCTGAGGTTGATGTCGGCTTTTTCTTCGAGCAGCGCTTCTACTTCACGTATTCCACCAGAAATGACGGCAACGTGCAGCGGTGTCATGCCAATTCGATCCTGGGCGTTAACGTCGGCGCCCTTGGAAATCAGGAAAGCGCTGGTGCGGCTGTTACCGTAAAAGGCGGCGATATGCAGTGGGGTTCTGCCGAGCGTATCCTTGGCGTCGACTTCAGCGCCATCGTCAATCAGCTTGCCGATTGCCTTAATATCTCCGTGGGCAGCCGCTTTGGCAAGCGGTGTCTCGCCTGCTAGCACCATTTCCGTTGCGTCGATATCCTCCGTTTTTCTGCAAAAACCGAGACCGGCGATCAATACGGCGATCAGCAGCACGACGGCAAAGCGGCGGCCAAAGGCGAAAGCGGGACGGTCGGTTTTCATGGGGGATTGGCGTATCTGCGTGAAGATTGATATCAATCATACAGTGAAACCGCCGAAAAAGCGCTGTGCCTGGGCTATCTCATTGCCAGTGGTTTGGGCGAGTGCAAGGCGCCGGTCGTGTTGATTCGCGTTGATTTTCCCGCAATGATGTTGCGCTTTGTCGCCACTGATCAGACGCTGAAGCGCTTTTGCATTTTTCATTGTGCTTAGGTTGACGTTACAATCACGCTTTCTCCCTTGTGTTGCCGGGCTTCGTGGTCGTGGCGGCACCTCGGCTGTACCGGAATCCTCCCCGGTGCCGCTGGCGGCTGCAGGAGAATTTGCCTGTACTGTTTTGTATTTACCTTTTTAATTTGACAAGGAAATTCAGACTATGTCCCGTTACACCGGACCACGCCTTAAAGTTATGCGCGCCCTGGGCGTCGAATTGCCTGGCCTATCGCGCAAATCGATTGAAAAACGTCCGCATCCGCCTGGTCAGCATGGTGGCAAGATGCGCAAAAAATCAGAATTCGGCGCGCAACTCCAGGAAAAGCAGAAGATTCGCTATAACTATGGCCTGGGTGAAAAACAGCTGCGCCGTCTGATTGTAGAAGCAGAACGCTCGAAAGATCCGACCGGCGAAAAATTGATTGAGCTGGCCGAACGTCGTCTCGACAATGTCGTATTCCGCGCTGGTTTTGCACCGACCGGTATTGCGGCGCGTCAACTCGTTCGTCATGGACATATTCGGCTCAATGGCCGCCGGGTCGATATTCCCTCTGCGCGTGTCAAACCGGGTGATATTATTTCACTGAGCGAACGCGGTCAGCGCATTTCCATGGTGACGGAAACACTGGCCGAGCCGGCGCTGCGCCGTCCCGAGTGGATCAGCTTCGACGAACAGGCGCATACGGCAACCATTGCCCGGACGCCATCCGCTGACGAAGCGCCGTTTCCGATTGACCTCAAGCAGGTGGTCGAGTATTACGCCAATCGCCTGTAGTCTGGCAGACCGCTTACGCGGCGTGTTGTTTTTTCCGGCCTTGCTTTGGCAAGGCCGGTTTCGTTGACAGCCGCTGTTTTGGCATCGATGGGTATCTCGGATAACCAGTCTACGCAGAATGCGTATCATCCGTAGTCGCATATCCCGTAGGATTAATTTTTCTGATTGATTTCTGGGTAGCAGGCGTTTCGGCTACAATCGGGCTTTCCCGCTGCTGAGCATTTCCATGACTAAATACGTTTTTGTGACCGGTGGCGTCGTGTCCTCGCTGGGCAAGGGCATCGCCGCGGCGTCCCTGGGTGCGATTCTCGAATCACGCGGCATCAAAATCACGCATCTCAAGCTCGATCCTTATATCAACGTCGATCCCGGCACCATGAGTCCCTTCCAGCACGGGGAAGTGTTCGTGACGGAGGATGGCGCCGAAACCGATCTGGATCTCGGGCACTATGAGCGCTTTACCAGCGTCAAAATGAGTAAGCGCAACAACTTCACGACTGGTCAGATTTACGAATCAGTCATCAAAAAGGAGCGGCGCGGCGAATATCTTGGCAAGACAGTGCAGGTGATTCCGCACGTCACCGACGAAATCAAGGCGCATATCCGCTTGGGTGCAGAAGGCGCTGAGGTGGCGATCATTGAGGTGGGTGGCACAGTCGGTGATATCGAATCCCTGCCTTTCCTGGAAGCGATTCGCCAGATGGGGCTGGAAGAAGGGCGCGACAACGCCTGTTATATCCATTTGACCCTGCTGCCGTATATTCCGACGGCCGGGGAGCTCAAGACCAAGCCAACACAGCACTCGGTCAAGGAACTGCGCGAGATCGGCATACAGCCGGATGTGTTGCTGTGCCGTACCGAGCGTCCGGTACCCGCAAGCGAGAAAGAAAAAATTGCGCTGTTCTGTAACGTGCAGCCTGAGGCGGTGATCGAGTGTCTGGACGCCGATTCAATCTACAAAATTCCGGCGATGCTGCACAATCAGATGCTTGATGAAATCGTCTGCCACAAGCTGCATATTCTCGCCAAAGCCGCCGATCTCTCGGTATGGAAGCGGCTAGTTGAGGCTCTAGAAAATCCGGAGCGTACGCTCAATATCGCCTTTGTCGGCAAGTACATCGATCTGACCGAATCCTATAAATCGTTGATCGAAGCCTTGTCGCATGCCGGGATGAATACGCGCAGCAAGGTTAAGATTCACTACATTGATTCTGAAGAAATCGAACGCGCGGGATGTCGTCTGCTAGATGGTATGGACGCTATCCTCGTTCCCGGCGGATTCGGCCGGCGCGGCACGGAAGGGAAGATTCTTGCGATCCGCCATGCGCGCGAAAACAAGATTCCGTATCTGGGCATCTGTCTGGGCATGCAACTGGCCGTCGTTGAGTACGCTCGCCATGTTGCCGACATGGAGGGGGCGCACAGCACCGAATTTTCCCAGGCGACACCTTACCCGGTGATCGGTCTGATTACCGAATGGCAGGATGCTTCCGGCAAAGTTGAAAAGCGTGACGAGCGCTCTGACCTGGGCGGGACGATGCGTCTGGGCGGCCAAATCTGTCAGTTGCGCGAAGGGACGCTGGCGCGCGAAATTTACGGGCAGCCGACGATTGTTGAACGCCATCGGCATCGCTATGAAGTCAATAATGCCTTGCTTGGCGAACTCGAGGCCAAGGGACTGGTCGTCTCCGGCCGCGCACCGGGCACCGAGCTGTGCGAAATGATCGAATTGCCGCGTGACCAACATCCCTGGTTTGTCGGTTGCCAGTTCCACCCGGAATTTACATCGTCACCGCGTCTCGGACATCCGCTGTTTACAGCATTCGTCCGTGCGGCCATCGACTACCAGAATCGTGGAGGGCGCGCATGAAACTCTGTGGTTTTGACGTTGGCCTTGACAGGCCGCTGTTCCTTATCGCGGGTCCATGCACGGCTGAATCGCTCGAACTTTGTGTCGACGTTGCCGGAACCCTGAAGGAAATCTGTGCCGAGCTTGCCTTGCCTTATATTTTTAAAGCCTCTTACGACAAGGCAAATCGCAGTTCTGGACAGTCGCCGCGTGGCCCCGGACTTGAGGTAGGGCTACGCATTCTCGAGGAGGTTCGTCGCCAGACAGGCGTTCCCGTTCTGACCGATGTCCATGAAATCGCCGATATTACGGCAGTTGCTTCCGTGGTCGATGTGCTGCAGACACCGGCCTTTCTGTGCCGTCAGACGGATTTCATCCACGCCGTCGCAGCGACGGGTAAGCCGGTCAATATCAAGAAAGGGCAGTTCCTGGCACCGGGTGACATGAAGCACGTTGTCGCCAAGGCCAGGGAGGCCAACGGCAGCGCAGAGACTCTGATGGTCTGCGAACGTGGCGCCTCGTTCGGTTACAACAATCTTGTTTCTGACATGCGTTCGCTGGCGATTATGCGTGAAACCGGCTGTCCGGTTGTATTTGACGCTACGCACTCGGTGCAGTTGCCCGGCGGGCAAGGAAGCTCTTCCGGCGGGCAGCGCGAGTTTGTGCCGGTGCTGGCGCGTGCCGCTGTTGCCACGGGCATTGCCGGCCTGTTCATGGAAACGCATCCGTGTCCGGAAAAAGCCTTTTCTGACGGACCCAACAGCTGGCCGCTTGATCGCATGGCCTCGCTGTTGCGCGTAGTGACGGTGCTTGATGGCCTCGTCAAGGCGCATGGTTTTGAGGAAATGCACTGAGCATTGATAAAGACTGGAATTTTTGCCCGTTCCGGGCAGATCGGGAGTGTGCAGTTCTGGTAAAAACTCCGGCAGAGAAAATGAAAATTCTGACCAATGAAGGAAAGCCATGAGTTCAGTCGTTGATATCGTCGCCCGTGAAGTTCTTGATTCACGCGGCAATCCTACCGTCGAATGCGATGTCCTGCTCGAATCGGGCGTTCTGGGCCGCGCGGCAGTGCCTTCGGGCGCTTCGACAGGCACGCGCGAGGCCGTCGAACTGCGTGATGGCGACGCGGCGCGTTATACCGGCAAAGGCGTGACGCAGGCTGTCGAAAACGTCAATACCGAGATCGTTGAGGCGGTTATCGGCCTGGATGCGCAGGAACAGGCTTTCATTGACCAGACGCTGGTTCAGCTCGATGGCACGGAAAATAAATCGCGCCTGGGCGCCAATGCCATTCTGGCCGTTTCGATCGCTGTCGCCAAAGCTGCTGCAGAAGAGTCGGGCCTGCCGCTATACCGCTATTTCGGCGGTTCCGGGCCGATGCAGATGCCGGTGCCGATGATGAACATCGTCAACGGCGGCGAGCATGCCAATAACAATCTTGATTTCCAGGAGTTCATGATTCTGCCCATTGGTCAGAACTCCTTCCGTGAAGCACTGCGTTGCGGCGCCGAGGTATTTCACACGCTGAAAAAACTGATCGATAAGCGGGGGATGTCGACGGCCGTCGGCGATGAGGGTGGTTTTGCGCCCAATCTGTCCAGCCATGCCGAAGCCCTGAAGCTAATTGTCGAGGCGATCGAAGCGGCCGGCTATTTCCCGGGAGAAGACGTGCTGCTTGGGCTTGACTGTGCGGCCTCGGAATTTTTCAAGGAAGGTAAATATTATCTAACCGGCGAAGGGTTGCAGCTAACTTCTGCGCAGCTTGCCGATTACCTTGCCAATCTGGCCGACACTTTTCCCATCATTAGCATCGAGGATGGCATGGCCGAGGATGACTGGAGCGGCTGGAAGCTGCTGACCGAGCGCCTGGGCAAACGCATCCAGCTGGTCGGCGACGATGTGTTCGTTACCAATACCCGGATTTTCAAGGATGGTATCCAGCAGGGCATTGCCAATTCGATTCTCGTCAAGATCAACCAGATCGGTACGCTTTCGGAGACCTTTGCCGCCATCGAGATGGCTAAACGCGCAGGATACACAGCCGTTGTTTCGCACCGTTCGGGCGAGACCGAGGATACGACAATCGCTGATATCGCAGTCGGCATGAATGCGCTGCAAATCAAAACGGGTTCGCTGTCGCGTTCTGATCGTATCGCCAAATATAATCAGTTGTTGCGCATCGAGGAGGATCTTGGCGATACGGCAACCTATCCGGGGAGTGATGCGTTCTATAGCCTCAGATAACATGCGGCAATTTTTCATCACTCAAACCGATAGCCGGGCGCGCGGCTGATCCGGGGGTATCGTGCGCTGGCTTTCTCTGGCATTGATGGTACTGGTTGCGCTTTTGCAATATCCCTTATGGTTCGGCAAGGGGAGTTGGTTGCGCGTCTGGGATGTCGATCAGCAATTGCGGGCGCAGCAGGAGATTAATCGTAAGCTGCAACTGCGCAATGCGGGCCTTGATGCGGAAGTACGCGACCTCAAGCAAGGTTACGATGCCATTGAAGAGCGCGCCCGCTTTGAACTTGGGATGGTCAAGGATGACGAGGTTTTCGTGCAGATTCCAGACAAGCGGCCGGCAGCATCCGCCGTATCGAAAGCGCGTCAAAAAGAAGATCAAGTCAAACGCAGCACAAGTCAGCCGCCTGCTGAGGTAACTGAGGTAAAGCCCTAGCATTGCGCGTATGCCGGCTTTGGTTGTTTATGCCGTCTATCCGGAAAGCCTTATTTCAACGGATTTTTCTGTAGCACGTAGCTTCGCGCATATCTTTTTCTGGTAATGTGCGCCTGCCCGCGCCAGCAAACGTCGGAGCCTTTGATGCATGCGGCGTAAAGTGGCGCATAAAATAAACAGCACACAGGAAATAAAATGTCCGTCGGCGATCAACTTTTACTGAAGGAAAGCGCATGCTGAAACCCGGAAACACCGCACCGTTATTCACACTGCCGGATGCGGACATGGCGCCGGTCAGGCTTGCTGATTTTCGCGGCAAACATAATGTCGTACTTTTTTTCTATTCTAAGGATGGCACGCCGAGCTGTATTCTGGAAGCCACGGATTTTTCAGATCATGAGGAGGCTTTCCAGAAACATGACTGTATCGCGCTGGGCATCAGCCGCGACGATTGCCTGAAGCATGCTGAATTCCGCGACCAGCACGGCATATCAGTCCCATTGCTTTCTGACGCTGATGGCAGCGTGTGCCGGCAATACGGTGTCTGGCAGGAAAAAGAAGCAAATGAAACAGAGAAGGCAGCGGGTGGCCCCAAGCGTTTTGGGATTGTCCGCTCGACATTCATCATCGATAAGCGTGGCACATTGCTTGACGCTTTATATGGCGTTAATCCGAAAGGGCATGTTGCGGATATTCTGCATCGCCTCAAGGAGCTGAAACTATGAATGAAGAAGTCATCAAAAATACCGTAGTGACGCTCAATTACAGCGTTACCGATCCCGAAGGCACGCTGGTCGATGCCGGAAAAGATCCTATCGTTTATCTGCATGGCGGCTATGACGATATTTTTCCCATGATCGAAGAAGCGTTGCAAGGCAAAAAAATTGGCGAGTCGGTGACTGTCAAAATGCAGCCGAATGATGCATTCGGTGAATACGACGCCGATCTGATCGAGATTGAGCCGCGTAGCAGTTTTCCCAAGGAATTGCAGGTCGGCATGCAGTTTGAAGGTATTCCCGAACGCGGGAGTGAAGACGATATGCTGATTTACCGCGTAACCGAAATTGCCGATGACAGGGTCGTTCTCGACGGCAACCACCCGTTGGCGGGCACGGCACTGATTTTTACCTGTACAGTCAGGGCGGTGCGTCCGGCCAGTGATGAGGAAATTTCTCATGGTCACGTCCATGAGCACGGAGGGCAATGTGACTGAGTGCCAGATAGCGCAGTGGGAATAAAGAAAATGCGGCAGGCACACTGATAATGGACAGATAGCCGGCGTAAACCGCGTCATTATTGTATAATGCGCCATTATTACAAGCCCGGTAACTTGGCCGGGTTTTTTATTTCATATCGTTGCATCAGGCATGAAAGCGGTACGTATCGTGCAGAAACGTTGTACGTCGTACCTATATGCATAATGATGTCAACGAACGATGTATAAACCAATTCAATTCGATTGCGAACAGGGAGCGCGTATGGATGCGAACATTCTGAAGTACTTGAGAAGTAACGGTGAGCAACTCGATGCCGATATTTCCAAGGCGCTGAATGTGCCGATAGCGCGCCTGCAACCGGCGTTTGCGCAGCTTGCCGAATCGGGCGAACTGATCTGCTGCAAAGTGACGCGCTTTATCAACGGCAAAAAAATAGAAGGTACAAGTTACCGTTTATCCTGCGATCTGCCCGCGCCTGCGCGCGGCCGCAAGCCCGGCAGTACAAAAAATAAAACGGCGTAAATTGCTGCTCGGCCTTGTAGAAGTAGCGTAACGCTCAAACAGAATGTGTGGCGGTGACTGGGCGCTGTTGCACGAAAAGACTTCTCCTTACGTATTTCCCACATTGAACTGATGTAGAAATATCGTCAGAATCAAAGTGGGATCCCGATCATTTTTGCTGATCGGGGCAGTCATTCCAATCCATGAAATCAGGTTGGCAAAGCGGCGCGATATCTACGGATGCCCGCGTACAACAAGCCAAGCGGCATGCCGCGACGAATGCGGCAGGACGAACCGATATGGCCGGATGATTTTTATGGATGAATATAATCTGGAGAAATTATGGTTACTGCTCCATCACTGTTCGACATTTTTGCCGCGGTAATTTTTTGCATTGCGCTGTTGCATACGTTTTCCGCCAGCTTTTTTACCCGTCTGGCCCACCGATATCACACACATTCCGGCCTATTTCATCTGCTCGGAGAAGTGGAAGTGGTTTTCGGCTTCTGGGCGTTTGTTCTGATCTCCTCGATGGCCGTATATAGCGGAACAGAATCCGCCATCAAGTATATGGAAAGCCGCAGCTTCACCGAGCCGTTATTTGTGCTTGCCATCATGGTCGTTGCTGCCAGTCGGCCGATTTTGCACGCGGTAATGTCTTGGCTGAACGGCATTGCCAAGATATTGCCCCTGCCGAGCAATCTGGCGGTCTATTTTCTCTGCCTCTCCTTCCTGCCGATGACAGGCTCGTTTATCACCGAGCCGGGCGCCATGACATTGGCGGCGCTGATGCTCAGCGATACCTGTTTTTCCGAAAAGTTGAGCCTACGCCTGCGCTATGCAACGATTGGCGTCCTCTTCGTCAATGTCTCGATCGGCGGCACGCTGACACACTTTGCCGCACCTCCCGTACTGATGGTTGCTGCGCCCTGGGGCTGGAATACGCCGTTCATGCTGACCCATTTTGGCTGGAAAGCCGCCATTGCCGTCATAATTAACGCATCGATCGTGACCTGGATTTTCCGCCACGAACTGATGGAAAAAGCCAAAAGCATGAAAGCGGATGATGCCCAGAAACCCAATATTCCCCTCCCCATCATTATTGTGCACCTGGCGTTTCTCGCGGGTGTCGTGATCTTTGCCCACCATCCGGTCATTTTCCTCGGCTTGTTCCTTTTCTTTCTCGGCTTTGCCGAGGCTT
Source organism: Dentiradicibacter hellwigii (assembly GCF_041770905.1). Lineage (NCBI taxonomy): Bacteria > Pseudomonadati > Pseudomonadota > Betaproteobacteria > Rhodocyclales > Rhodocyclaceae > Dentiradicibacter > Dentiradicibacter hellwigii. The sequence continues at coordinate 525,167 of NZ_JBEUWX010000002.1, read as the reverse complement.
ACCGAGCCTATCAGGGGCGTCTTTACATCCGGGAAGGGCTGCTTGTCGCTTTTTTCCTTGCCGGGCTGATTACCTTGGGTGGTTTTCAGCAATGGTGGCTGGAACTCGTTCTGAGCGACCTCAACCCAACCTTGCTGTACTACATTGCCACGGCACTGACGGCCATCACCGACAATGCGGCACTGACATACCTTGGCTCGCTGGTACCCGGCGTCAGCGAGCAATTCAAGTATGCGCTCGTTGCCGGTGCGGTGACGGGCGGCGGCTTGACCGTTATCGCCAACGCCCCGAACCCGGCGGGATTCTCGATTCTCAAACGCTTTTTTCCTAACCAGACCGTCCGTCCCTTGCCGCTGTTTCTGGCGGCGAGCTTGCCGACTGGCGTCGCGATTCTGGCGTTTCAGTGCCTGTAGCGAAGCAGGGGGCCACTCCGAAATAACGTCTTCCTTACCAAAAAACGGCGTTGCTGTGCTGGCCTGGCCTTGCCGTACTGGTGTGTACTGCCTGCGGCTCGCCGCCTTGTCTTTTGGCAAAGTCGAGCCGCTATTAAGCTTTTGGAGTACCCCCTCGGAACCCCGCGTGGATAGTGCGTTTGCGGGCAGGCGCCTCTAAACCCCTTATAAATAAAGGGCTGGCGGGTAGGGGGCTCGGAGATGCCCTGTTTACACGGGCTACAGAGCATCCCTCTGGAGAGTCCCTAAATACACGGGCTTCAGGGCACCCCGTTGCGCTTGATTGTTTTCAGGGTTTTAACGCGGCGCTGAGCGTGTCGGCGTTGTAGCGCATCATCTTCAGGTAAGTCGGCGCCGGGCCGTTTTTGTCGGAGAGCGAGTCGGAATACAAGGTGCCGCCGAGCCGCGCGCCGGATTCCTTGCTGATGCGTTCGATCAGGCGCGGATCGGTGATGTTTTCCATAAACACGGCGGGAATCTGCTCTTGGCGAATCTGGCGGATCAGCCAGCCGACTTCACGGGCGGAAGGCTCGACTTCGCTATTGATGCCGAGCGGGGCGATAAATTTCATGCCGTAGGCGCGGCCAAAGTAGGCAAAGGCGTCGTGCGAGGTCACCACGCGGCGGCGTGCTTCGGGCAGCGCGGCGAATGCCTGGCGGATGGCGGCATCGAGCGCCTTGATTTCGCCTTTGTAACGCTCGGCGTTGCTTGCGTAGAACGCCTTACCGTCCGGATCGGCCTCACTGAGCGCGGCGGTGATGTTATCTACGTACTGCAAGGCATTACCGGCGTCCTGCCAGGCGTGCGGGTCGGAACCGCCATGCGCGTGGTTGTGGCCGTGATCGTGGTCATGATGGTGCGCATGGTCGTGGCCATGTTCCCCGTGATGGTGGTGGTGATGGCATCCTTCCGGCATGTCCAGCGCCTTGATGCCGGCGCTGGCAACGGCCACTTTGCCCGGATAGCCGGAAGCGCGCACGAGCCGTTCGATCCAGCCTTCAAACCCCAGCCCGTTGATGATGACCAGCTTGGCGCTGCCAAGACGTCGGGCGTCGGAAGGCGAGGGCTGGAAGGCATGCGCATTGCCGTTTTCGCCGACCAAGCTGTGCACCTGCACGCGCTCGCCGCCGATCTGGCGCGTCATATCGGCCAGGATGGTGAAACTGGTGACGACGGGCATCGGTTCGGCGCGGGCGCTGGCGGCGAACAGGGTGGATGCGCCGAGGAGGCTCAACGCGGCGAATGCGCCCGCGCGCAGGCGCCGGATCGTGGCATGTTGACGGAATATTTTCATGGCAACTGAACCTTTCTTTCTGGGTGATGAAATCTATAAATCTGCGCATCGCTACGCATGGGTACGACAGGCTGAAAATTTGCGGAACATTGAGGCTAACGTTCAAAATGCCAGCGCGGCCGCAACCGGTCGGCAACAGGCCCGTACGGCCCGGCAAGCAGCGACAGTAAATACACGCCGCCGAGTGCCAGCACAATCGTTGGGCCGGCGGGCAGGTCGGCATAATAGGAAGTCAGCAGGCCGGCCAGCGAGCCGGTCAAGGCGATGCCGCTGGCCGCCAGCAGCAGCGGCATGATGCTGGCCGCCCAGAAGCGCGCGGCGGCGGCGGGGAGAATCATGATGCCGACAGCCATCAGCGTGCCGAGCGCGTGGAAACCGCCGATTAAATTAAGCACCAGCAGCAGCATAAAGCCGTAATACGCCAGCGGCGCCAGCCGGCTGATGCGTGCCAGATGCGCAGGGTCGCAGCAGTCAAACACAATCAGCCGCAGTCCGGCCGCGACGCCAACGAGCGACACCGAAGCCACGACGGCCAGTAGCAGCAAGGTGGCATCGTCGAGCGCCAGTACGCTGCCGAACAGCACATGCAGTAAATCGACATTGTTGCCGCGCGCAGAAATCATCAGTACGCCGGCCGAAAGCGAAATCAGGTAAAACGTGGCGAGACTGGCATCTTCACGGATCACCGAATGCCGTGCGACGCCGCCGGCCAGCAGGGCAATGGCAACGCCGGCCAGTAGCCCGCCAAGCGTCATGGCGGGCAGCGACAGTCCCGCCAGCAGATAGCCTGCCGCCGCGCCGGGCAAAATAGCGTGGGAAATCGCATCGCCCGCCAGGCTCATGCGGCGCAACATCAAAAACACACCGATCGGCGTCGCCCCCAGCGAAAGCGCCAGACAGCCCGCCAATGCGCGGCGCATGAAGCTAAATTCGATAAACGGCGAAATTAGAGGAACATCAGCGAGGCTCATGCGCATTTCTCCGGTTTTCCAGGGGCGAATGTTCGCTGCCGACAACATTGGCACGGCAAATTTCCGCTTCACTGCGGCTGGCTGTTTCACTCGCCGTTTCGGCCAAACGGCGTGCCCGCGCCAGATGGGCTTCGCTGAGAACCTCGGCTGTCGCGCTCCAGGCGACCGCCTCGCGCGCCAGCAGCAAGGTTTGCGGATAATCGCGGCGCACGTGTTCAAGATCGTGCAGGACGCTGACGATGGTGCGCCCCTCGGCGTTCCAGCGTTGAATCAACGCCGCCAGATCGCGCGCGGAACTGGCGTCGATGCCGCTATAGGGTTCGTCGAGCAGCACCAACGGGGAATCTTGCAGTGTCAGTCGGGCAAAACGCGCGCGTTGCAGTTGTCCGCCGGAAAGATGTCCGATCGGCCGGTTTTCCAGCCCCTCCAGCCCAACGGCGGCAATGGCCGCTTCAATGCGTCGTTGCGCCGCTCGGTTAAGGCCGCGGAAAGCGCCGAATTCGTGCCATAGCCCCAAGGCGACGAAATCATGGACGACGATGGGGAAAGCCGTATCGACGCCGGATTGCTGGGTGAGATAAGCAATATTCCGGCGTTCGACGCCGTGTAACCTTACCCGCCCTTCCATCGGCGCAATATCGCCGACGATGCCTTTGAGCAGCGTCGACTTGCCGGCGCCATTTGGGCCGATGACAGCAAGCAGGCTGCCGGCGGCGATGTCGCCGTGCAGATGGTGCACCGCCGGATGCCGCTGATAGCCCAGCGTCAGGTTATCGAAACGCACAATAGGCGGCGCGGCCGGGGCAATCGTTGAGTCAGGTCTCATCGCCGCTCCTCAATCCAGTGCCCAGAAAACACATAACCAGAGCATCAGCAGTGCGCCGGCGCACCAGACCAGGCGCATTGCCGCGCTGGTACGGATCGCCGAATAAGGCAGGCGCCTGTCAGGCGACAGCGCGGACGGGCGAGCGGGAGGGTCTGCATCCATTCGCTTGGGGTTCATTCGATCAGTAGGTTTCGTTTGTGTTTATTTGTTTCTCATTGCTCTTTTGGCGCGCCCCGCACATTTTTCGGCGCAACGAATTTCCAGATCTTGGCCGAGATGAGTCTGAAAGATGGCAGTGCGACTCATCAACATCATGCCATACCTGTCAACAGCAAGTCATTGGTGTTTAGCTGGGCAAGCATTCAGCGGACACTGAGCATGCGGACATTAAGTTTATTGACAAGATGCTGCATCTCTTCTGACTGACCGCATCTGCGCCGTAAGGATCACGTCCGTAAGCGCCGTAAAAGGTGCGCGCGGCGTGAAACGAAGGACAGGCGGGGGCTGTATGGCACATCCCCGCTGTTAAAATAGCGCCGGTGAAATCAATGGCCCACCCGAAGCGGTGGGTCGAAAGCGGGGCGTGCTTTAACAGACGGCAGATGCGATGACGAATGGCGATAGGGCGAGCCAATGCTAGTGCAGAACGATAGCAACCGCCTTAACGACCGCCATAGGAAAAGTTGCGATTGATCGACGATAAACCGGATACACCGTATTGAAACTGAATATCCGCACAGTATTCTTTCTGAGGTGATTCAATTCCACGGTATTGCCAAAACATCAAGACAAAATTCGATGATGCACGACGATTTCTTTATGCGCGAAGCCATTTCCCAGGCGCGTGCCGCCGAGTGCCTGGGTGAAGTGCCGGTGGGCGCCGTGGTCGTGTGCGACGGTCAGATCGTCGGGCGCGGTTTTAACATGCCCATCGGCGAGAATGATCCGACTGCCCATGCCGAAATCATTGCCTTGCGCGATGCCGCACGCCATCTGGGCAATTACCGTTTGCCCGGTTGCCAGCTTTTCGTCACGCTCGAACCCTGCGCCATGTGTGCGGGCGCGATCTTCCATGCCCGCCTTGCCCGCGTCGTTTATGGCGCACGCGATCCCAAGGGCGGCGTACACGGCAGTGCGATTGACCTGTTTGCCGTCGATCGGCTCAATCACCATACCGAAATCACGGGGGGCGTGCTGGCAGAGGAATGTGGCCGCCTGCTTTCCGATTTTTTCGCCATGCGCCGTCATACCGACCATCAGGGTGAAACGCTTGCCAGCGCACTCAACGCCATGCTTCAGGGCATTGAAGAAATCGAGGATGCCGATGGAATCGAGGAAATCGAGCTATGAGAATCCTCGTCTCTCTGGCGGAGCAACATCTCACGCTGTTCGACGAGGCTGGAAGAGCAATCCGAAAATGGCCGGTATCGACCGCCCTGCGCGGTGCGGGTGAGCGGCAGGGCAGTTATTGCACGCCGCGCGGCCGGCATATCATCCGCGCCAAGATTGGCAGCGGGCAGCCGGAGAATGCGGTCTTCGTCGGTCGTCGCCCGACCGGGGAAATTTATACGCCCGAACTGGGCGCCGCCCATCCGGGGCGTGACTGGATTCTGACGCGCATCCTCTGGCTATCCGGCTGCGAACCCGGATTTAACCGGCTTGGCGAGGTCGATACCATGCGCCGTTACATCTACATTCACGGCGCCCCGCCACAAGCCCGAATGGGAACGCCCGGTTCGCACGGCTGCATCCGCATGCATAATGCCGATCTGCTCGAACTTTTTGCACTGACGCCGATATATACGCCGGTCGACATCATCGAAGGTGAAATTTTTCCTGGTGCGGAAAAATAGGGAGGCGTTGGCCGGAAATGAAAGCGCTTTATGAATGCCGACGGGCGTAAAAGCCAAGATCCGGACAGGGGCGCGGATCGTGCGGACGCCATGCGCGCCGAGGCGGAAACTGCCGAGACGGGCAATTCCGATGCAGAAAATACCGCCTCGTTCGACCCGGATGCCCAAGTGATGCGGGCGACGCCTTTGGCGCGGTACGTGGCGCTGATTCAGGCTGATCTGCGCCGGCGCTGGCCGTATCTGCTGGCGCAGTCGCGTGTCTGGCTGGGGCGCAGCGCATTCTGGCTGGCTTCGCTGGCCGTCGGTCTGGCGGCCGTTGGCTTTGCCCTGCTGACCGATAAAGCCGCCCATCTTTTCATCGAATTAACCCGCCGCTATCCGTGGGCCCCATTCCTGATCTCGCCGCTGGCCGGCGCGGGGCTGCTCTGGGTGACGCGGCGCTGGTTTCAGGGGGCGGAAGGTTCGGGGATTCCACAAGTCATCGCCGAACTGCGTCGGCCGTACGCTGTCGTTAATGTCTGGAGGCCACTGGTCTCGCTGCGCATCGCTTTCGGCAAGGTGCTCATTGGTGTTGCTGCGGTAGGCGCGGGCTTTTCCTTTGGGCGCGAAGGGCCGACCGTGCAGGTGGGCGCCTGCCTGATGGCGGCCGCCGAACGCTTTTTGCCGGCGACGCTGCGCATCCAGCGCCACCATCTGCTCGTGGCGGGCGGCGCGGCGGGCATTGCTGCGGCCTTCAATACGCCGTTGGCCGGCATTGCTTTTGCGCTGGAAGAATTATTCCGCAATGTCGAATCGCGCATGTCCGGCGTTCTGATTGCCGCCATTGCGCTTGCCGGAATGCTCGCCAAAAGTTTGCTCGGCGATCACGCCTATTACGGACACGTTTATCTGGCGGATGGCGGACTGCTGCTCGCCGTGCTGGTCTGTGCCGTCGTCAGCGGCGTGGCCGGCGGTCTGTTCGCCCGTATGCTGGTGCTCGGGGGCGCCGGCTGGCGCGGGCCGTTCGCCCGGCTGCGTGCCGAACATCCCTACGTTTTTGCCGCGCTGATCGGCCTGTTCATCGCTACGCTCGGCTGGGTCTGCGGCGGGCTGACCTGGGGCAGCGGCTATACCGAAACCCGTGCGATCCTTGGCGGCCACAGCGATATCCCATGGTTCTTTGGTCTGGCCAAGTTCGTTGCTACCGTTTCCGCCTATCTTTCCGGCCTGCCCGGCGGCATTTTCGCTCCGTCGCTGGCTATCGGCGCGGGACTGGGGCAGAACATCAGCGCGCTGTTTTCTGGCACGCTAATCGGCGCCGTGCTGCCCAGCGCCCTCATCGTTCTCTGCATGGTCGGCTTTCTTTCCGCCGCCACGCGGGCGCCGATCACCGCCTTCATCATCGTCATGGAAATGGTCGAGGGTTACCCCATCGTGTTCGAACTGATGGCCGCCGCCCTGATCGCTTCGACTGTTTCCCGCTTCATTTCACCGCCGCTTTATCTGAGTCTTGCCAACCAGATGATTGACCGCCAGCGCCAAGCCTGACACTTTGCCAATGTCACCGCACCTCGCCAGCCCGCGTATTTAGGGCATCTCCGGGGAGGGTGCCCTGAAGTCCGCGTCAATCGGGCATCTCCAGGCACCTGTCCGGAAACCCTTTATCCACGCGGGTTTCAGAGGCGGTGTCCACAAGCTATTTATCCGTTACCCCAGCAGCCACAGTGTGAGCGATAAGGCCGCAAGCGACAGCGTTACCCGCGTAGTCATTTTGTCTACGCGCGGAGAACTCAGTGTTTTGCCGGTTAGTTTCTGCAGTACGTAGTGGATGTACGTTCCTTCGGGGCGTCCTTCACCGAAGGATTCCTTAAGCTTCCAGTGCATATCCGAAATGGGGCAATAACCGATTCCCAGCCATTGCCCAAGAATAAACCATGAACCCAGGGTCAGTCCGAGCAGGGCAAGATGCAGTTGTCGCAGCGAGGGCAGCGCCCAGCCAAGCAGGGCGAAAAGGATGATCGAAATGTGCACCCCATGAAAGACGACATTCAGAAAGGGGTACAGCGCACGCCCTTTTGGCCGGATCATCTTTTTTCGTCGAAGTGCCGGGCGATTTTGTCAGCGTGCCGAATCACTTTCTCGAATGCCGTTAGATACTGATCCAGCAATTCACGTGAAGCCCAGGGAAAAGAAGGGAGTTTCATCATGCTATCGTTGGCGGCCTCGGTGACGGGAAGTGACACCGACGAATAATCCGGTGTTTGTCCGCCCTGGGGACGCATGACTGCCATGAATGCCCCTTCAGTGAAGAAGGGCTGCTGATGCAGCAGCGGGTAGCGGGGTAGGGCAGCCAGGCAGCCTTCCGCCTGTAGCGCTTTGATGAAAGATTGTTTCGACAAGCCAATCGAAGCGAAATCGGGCCTGACCAAATATTCAAAATAGACCCGTTCGACATGGGGCGGGGGGAGAAAGGTATGAATGCCCAAGGCTTCCAGCCCGGCTGAGAGGTATTGCAGATTGCTGTTGCGAAGTTGATTGTTTTCGGCAAGCCTGGCCAGTTGGGTGCGGGCGATGGCGGCGGAGACAGGCGCAATTCGCGTCTTGATGCCGAAGCTGGTGGCGGCAAAGCGGCGCGCGGGCGTTTCCAGTTCGATGATGCGGGTAATATCGCCAAAGCAGACCGCACGCTCCCAATAATCCCCATCCTTGCACAACAGCATGCCGCCTTCGCCAGCGGGCGCCAGTTTGCCGCCTTGCAGGCTAAACACGGCAATATCGCCCAGGGTGCCGCACGCCTGGCCCCGCCATGAGGCGCCTTGTGCGTGCGATGCGTCTTCGATGATTTTGAGGCGATATTTCTGCGCCAGGGCTTTGATTTCTGTCATTTTTGACGGCATACCCCACAAATGCACGACAACGATGGCCTTGGTGCACGCGGTGATCCTTTTTTCCATATCGACCGGATCGAGACCGAGCCGCTCGGGTTCGCTTTCGCAAAAAACCGGCACGGCGCCTAGCCAGACCAGCGGGAGAACGGATGCCCAAAAAGTGGCCGAAGGCACCAACACTTCATCTCCTGGCTGAAGGCCGATCGCCCAGAAGGCGGCCATCAGCGCCGACGTGCCGTTACAGTGTGCAAGCGCATAGGGCAGACCCGAAAATTCTCGGTAATCCTGTTCCAGTTGACGAATCACGGAATGAGTTGAAATGTCGCCATCACGCAGGATTTGGATGACCGCCCGCTCATCGTCCGTCGTCAGGACGGGCCAGCGGTTGGCGGCCTCCTGATCCAGTGTGACGGCCGGATTGCCGCCAAGAATGGCCGGTCGCTCGGCAGTCGGGGCGTTGGTTAGATGGTTCATGGGATGTGCCTCGATACAGTCTCAGGGAGTTTTGATTCGGTGAACAAGGGGGACAGACTATTCATCATCTTTTTGCGGTAATCGTCAAATAGCCGTGCAGCGCGTTGAGCCTCGCCGCCGGCAATTTCGAGCGCGATGTCTCTGAGTGTCCTGGCATACGCATCATTTTTGCCCAGACCGCCGCACGCCGTCCACTGCGCGATATTGGTTCTGCGCCGCAAGTAGTCCTCCAAGGTGCAACATTGTTCATGTTCAACACTCCAGGCTGGTGAAACAACCGGCTGATCAATGCACGGGAAGCGGGTTTTCCGGACATGCATCTCTCCGTCCGGAACACCGTTGCCGGCTTCCCCCGTCGGCGCAACCGAGCGTTTGATGCGCTGCAGCGCCATTTCTGCCATATGCATGCAACCGGTGAGTTTTCCGCCATAACAGGAAATCCAAGGCTTGTCATGATGCTGGACGATTTCTTGCCGACGCGATAAATCCAGCGGATAGCAATCCAGCGTGTACGATTTATCCACCACTAAAGGCCGTATGCCGCAGCGCACCGAGACAACATCGTCGGCGCCGATCGGTTCACGGTAACGCAAGGCGTATTGTTCCAAGAGAAAGTCGATGTCTTCGCGGGTTGTGGAAAAGCCTTCCTCAATGCCCTGTACGGGCGTTTCGGTCGGCCCCCACAGGGCAATTGGCCCCCACGGCACATGCGTAATGACATCATCCTGATCGTTAAGCTCGAAAAACAGGGAAGAATGATGTTCTCCGGAGCGGGGAAGCCCCAGATACACGCCTTTACTCAAAACGTGACGGAAAGGGGAGTCGATGCCGAACTCGGCGTTAACCCGATCTGTCCAGACCCCGGCGCAGTTGACGACCATTGCCGCCCGGATTTTATGTGTGCTGCCCGACAAAGCATCGGTCAGTTCCAGGTGCCACCGTTTTTCTTTGGTCGCATAGCTTCCATGAGCGTAGCAATAATTGAGGGCAATCTGGCCGGGGGTACGTTGCGCGGCAATCCAGCGAAAAACGAAGCGTGCATCCGATTCATTGAGGAAAGCCTCCTCATAACACAGCGATTTTTGCGCCACACCAGGACGAAGCATCGCCATTTCGGGAAAAGCTGCCTCAATGTACGGCTTGTGTCGACAGCCTACACCCATCAGCCAGTAAAACCATAGCCCGGAATACAGCCACCACGCAGCACGCCGATCTTTGGCCGAGGAAATGAGACGCATCATGGTCGGCTTCATCCAGCTTGCTTTCTGGGCAATCATCCGGTCGCGGTCGTGGGAGAGCTGCAAAACCGTGGAGAAATCAAAATTTTTCAGGTAAAGCAGACCGCCCCAGACCATCATCCCCGAGGACTGGCTCGATCCGGAAGCAAAATCGCCGCGTTCAATCAGCAGAACCTTATAACGATGGCGGCAAAGCGTGTCATACAGGCAAGCGCCATTGACACCGCCGCCAAGAATGGCGACATCGAAATCAGCTTCTTCCTGAAGTCGTTCCCACTGTTGCTGACGTGTCATGCGCTTACACTCCTTCCTGCTGCAGTACCAACAGTTGCAACGGTACAATTGATTTTTCGACTTTATTCGTCATTTTTGCGTAGCCTCTGAAGCTGCGTTTGATGATGTGTGTTTCATTACTACGCTCACCAGGGATTGCAGTAAGCTGACCTGGGACAGCGGTATGCCGAACTCCGTGCGATTCTCGAAAACAGATATTGAAACCAAACTCTTGATTACCTATTATCTAAATAAGTTGTGACAGGAAAAGATACTCATGTGAGATGGTGCATATAATGCAGGATAATCATCGGGAGCTGCGTTATCCCGATTTTTTCTAACTCTTAAAAGTAAGGATAGCAATGAGTCGGCCGTTATTTATTGCCGCTTGGGCGGCTTCTAAGCAAATTTATGACCCTGTAAATCCAACTAATAAAGTAGTAGAGGTGATCGGAGGCAAGGTCGCGTTAAATATTAATAGTCCGGATCCCACACGACGTTGAAAAAATACATGTGCAGTACGCCTAAGTTATATCCTAAATCAGGCAGGCATGCACATTCCCTATATATCAGGACAAACTGTATCTGGCGCAGATAAGCGCTGGTACTTTTATCGTGTCATAAACCTGATCACTTTTCTTAAGCAACGATGGGGGGATGCTGAGATTGTCAAGTACCCGCCATCTGGTGGTGGTACTCTTGCTGGAAAAAAAGGAATAATTATTTTTGAAGTGGCCGGTTGGCAGGAAGCTGAAGGCCATGCAACGTTATTCAATGGTAGTACCTGTTATGACCATTGCTACTTTAATGAACCTGGGGCAAATTATTATACTGATCAGGCGAATTTCTGGAGTCTGTCATAATGAAAAAAACTGTTCGTGTTTTGCTATCGATTGCAGCGTTGATCACATCAAACAGTTATGCAAAAAATGAAGTGGTTACTTCGCCGCAGGCAGGTTCTCGTACATATGCACAGAATTACAAGGATATGGTACTGGCTGAGTGTATTGCTACAGCCTACAAGAGTGAACCCAAGGTAGCTATGGATGCAGGAAGCAGTGCAAGTGCTCTTCAAGATTGGACATACTATGATTGGGATAAAAATCCATATGCCATAGTTAATCATTTAGTAGAAAAATATTTGGCGCGTGACTACCACAATCCATTGGTTGAATCGGAAATCAAGGGGGTTCGATTCGACTTTCTTAAATGTCTGGATATGTATCACAGCAAAGAATTAGACATGTTGGTTAAGCGCGTAGTCATTCATCCAAAGCGCACTTACCGACAAGACAATCCGAAACCGATAAAGCCAAAATAAATACAAACTTCACTAGAGATAGGCAGGCAATAGCAACATGCCTGAATAGAAGTATGCAGCAGTTTTATGCGGATGCCGATTCATCCACGACGGTTTCGACCACATCAATCAGCTTACCTGCCGCGGTGGTCAGTGACGCCGCAGCGGACTGCGCAGCCTGCGCAACGCTGTCTTTGATTACGGCGAGCGCAATGTAACCGGAAAGCCCCTGGCCGTCTGGCGCGGCCTGCACGACGGTGCCGCAGGCTTCCAGGCTATCGGTCGGGTAAATGGCTTCGCCGGCCGAAAGCGGTGTTTCGCTGTGCAGACGATAAAGGCTGCGCTTGACCTTGCCGAGATAGTGCGCGCGGGCAATGATTTCCTGCCCCGGGTAGCAGCCTTTGTTGAAGCTGACGCCGCCGATTTTGTCGAAGGCGAGCATCTGCGGCACAAAGGCATCCCGCGTCGCGGCGGTAATCCAGGCCACGCCTGTTTGCACGTCGAGACGCTGCCAGGCGGAAATGCCCGCAGGACGGGCGCTTCCGGCCAACGCATCAAACAGCGCGGGTGCGGCGGTGGTTTCGGCAGCAATGATGCAGCGTGGCCATTTCGCATCAGCGGCGTCATGGCTGCCATGAGCGCTGTTCGTGCCGTCGATGTCACCGAGGCGGATAACCGTGGCCGTTGTGCCGGCAATTGTCGTCATGGGCCGGTCGGGCAGGGCGAGGCCGGCGGCGTGCAGCGCGGCTTCTGCCTGCATGCCGGCCAGCCCTAACAGGACGTGGCTGCCGGATAGTGCATTAAGCCGGACTTTCGCGCGCAGGATGTATTTTCGCAACCCGGTCAGTGTGGCCGTGCACAGGTCGGCAGCGAGCAGGGCGCGGAAACCGGCGCCCTGACGGTAAAGAATGAAGCTGGCCAGCATGCGTCCTTGCGGCGAACACCAGGCCGAATGCTGTGCGCCGTCAGTAGGCAGGTGCGCCACATCGTTCGTCGTCAGGTTTTGCAGAAAACTTTGCACGTCCTCGCCCGTGCAGTCGAGCAGGGCAAGGTGGTTGAGTGGAACCAGCAGTGTGCCATGGCGTGCGGCCGTCAGATCTGCCAGTTCTGGTTGGCCAAAATCCGCAATCTGCGCTCCATTTTCGCGCGCGCCGCGTGTCCGCAGAAAGGCGAGCCATTCGGAATTGGGCTGTGTATCGGTTGGGGCGTTATCCGTCATGTTCATGGGAATTTTCGTAAGGCTTTCGGTGTTCATCGGTTTTCCTTCGGTATGGAGTAGTGAGGCGGAAAGAATCCTCCATTTTTTCAATTTCGACTGGAGCGCCCGCCGTCGGTTCCATGCGGCTTCGTCCGGTGCGGCGTGTCTCGCGGAGAACCTTTCGGCTATCATAGCGCCGCTGTCAATGTTTCTAACGCAGCAAAAGCGATTCGCTTTGCCATTTGTGTTTGCCACTTTTTCGCTACTGCTACTTTATCTGGCCTATCGATACCGGTTTTGATTACATGCTGAAATTTCTCAAATTCCTGTTGAAGCTGTGCCTGTCGGGCGTCATGATCGGCGTGCTTGCAGGCAGCGCGCTCTATTGGTACGTGACTTCACCCTTGTCGCTGCCGAGTGAGCGGGTCGAATTCCAGGTATCGCCCGGCAGCAGCCTTTGGCGCGCGGCGCAGGACATCCGTGCCGCCGGCGTCGGCATCGAGCCGCGTGTGTTTGCCGCACTGGGCAAATTTAGAGGCGCCGAAGCAGCCATCAAGGCGGGGAATTATGAAATCGCCCGTGGAATCAATGCCCTGGATCTGCTGGACAAACTGACGCGCGGCGATGTGTTGATGGCTGAAATTACATTCGTCGAAGGCATCACCTTCCGTCAGTTGCGCGAGAAGCTGAACGCGCACCCGGATATTCGTCACGAAACACAAGGTTTGCCGGAGGCCGAAATCATGCGCCGTGTCGGCGCCCCGGAAACATCGGCAGAGGGCGGCTTTTTTCCGGATACCTACCGATTCTCAAAGCAGAGCCGTGATATCGATATCCTGACGCGTGCCTACCATGCCATGCAGCGTCATTTGGCGCGCGAATGGGCTGAACGCGATGCGGGATTACCTTATACCAATGCGGCACAGGCGCTCGTGATGGCCTCGATCATCGAAAAAGAAACCGGGCGCGATGCGGATCGACCAATGATCGCGGCCGTTTTCGTCAACCGTCTGCGCCGGAACATGCTGCTGCAAACCGACCCCAGCGTCATTTATGGCCTGGGCGAAGCGTTTGACGGCAACCTGCGCAAGCGCGACCTGACCGCCGATACGCCATATAACACCTATACCCGTCCCGGTCTGCCGCCGACGCCGATCGCCATGCCGGGGCTGGCATCCCTGCGCGCAGCGCTGCATCCGGAGGACGATCCGGCGCTGTACTTCGTCGCACGCGGCGATGGTTCCAGCCATTTTTCGCAGACGCTCGAAGAGCACAGTCAAGCTGTCAACCGCTATCAGCGTGGACGGCGTGAAGTGCCGTCGGCACCGGCGCAGCAGGGGAGTGACGAAGGGAAGCCATGAGCCAGATGCAGCAAAAACACGGAGAACCGCAAGGCAAATTCATTACCTTTGAAGGAATCGATGGCGCCGGCAAGAGCACCTGCATCGCGCATGCCGCAGAACTGCTGCGGCAGTGCGGCAAGCGCGTTGTCATCAGCCGCGAACCGGGCGGCACATCGTTGGGTGAAAAACTGCGTGAACTGTTGCTGCATGAGACGATGCACCCAGAAACCGAGGCATTGCTGATGTTTGCCGCGCGCCGGGAGCATCTGGCGCAGGTTATCGAACCGGCGCTGGCACGCGGTGATTGGGTCGTTTGCGACCGTTTTAGCGATGCCAGCTATGCCTACCAGGGGGGCGGCCGTGGTCTCGATGCGGCAAAGCTCTTTGAACTGGAGCGATGGACGCATCCGCATCGACAACCCGATCTGACCTTTTTGTTTGATGTGTCTCCCGACGTTGCCGGGCAGCGGATTGCAGCGCAAGGCAGGGCGCTTGACCGTTTCGAGCAGGAAAAACGTGATTTCCATGCGCGCGTGCGTGCAGCGTACCTTGAACGTGCTGCCGCCCAGGCAGGGCGCATTTTTGTCATTGACAGTGGCCGTGCTAGGGAAGAATCTGAGAAAATACTTGATGAAAAGCTTTTATCATTATGTTTATAAATAGTTTTTATAAATTTTTGATTGCTGATTATTATCGTGATTTTTCAATTCTCAATCTTCCAATAATTTCTGATCCATTTTCTTTTAACTTAAAGTATTTAATTAAAAATAGTTTTTAAGCTATTGATTGATAATTATTATGGATATAACCGACCTGCATGCTGAAGTGTGGGGCACACTCGATGCCTGGCGAGAGCGTCTGCCGCATGCCTTATTGTTGGCCGGTCAGCGCGGTATCGGCAAGTTTGAGCTGGCGCGTCGTTTTGCCGAATCGCTGTTATGTGAACAGCCAACGCCGACGCATGATGCCTGTGGTCAATGCCCGGCTTGTGGCTGGCTGGCGCAGGGCAATCATCCCGATTTTCGCTTGCTGCAACCGGAAATCTTTGCCAGCGAAGCAGCGGATGCCGACAATATCTCCAGCGTGGCGGCCGACACTGCGTCCAACACTTCAAACGGTGTTAGAAAAAAGTCGCCCGGACAGCAGATCACAATCGATCAGGTACGCGCACTTGATGATTTTCTGCATATCGGTACGCATCGCCACGGTCGCCGCATTGTACTCATTCACCCTGCTGAGGCCATGAACCGGGCGACAGCCAATGCCTTGCTCAAATCGCTGGAAGAACCCGCATCGGGCACGCTGTTCATTCTGGTGAGCGACGAATCCGAACGGCTGCTGCCGACGATTCGCAGCCGCTGCCAGGTGTTGTCGGTGCCGCTGCCCGCTACCGATCGGGCGCTTGCCTGGCTGCGGCAGTCGGGCGTACAGGATGGCGAGCGCTGGCTGGCGCTGGCCGGCGGCTCTCCCTTGTTGGCAGCGCGTCTGGAATCCCGTGAAGAACGGGTGCTGCTCGACGCGCTGCTAGCCGAAATCACGCACGCATCGGCGTTTGACCCGCTTGCGGCAGCAGCAACGCTCGACAAGGTTGTTAAGGCGGATAAACGCCCCTTGCCGCTGAAGCGTTTGATCGACTGGATGCAGAAATGGCTGCTTGATCTCGCGCTGGTCGGCCTTGCGCAGACACCGCGCTATTTCGTCGCGCAAGCGGCAATGCTCGAACGCCTGGCGCGGACAACGGATGCCTTCCGGCTGTTGGCATTCCAGCGGAAAGCGCTACAATACCGCATGCAATGTGAGCAACCCGTGAATAGTCGCCTGTTTCTTGAGGCGTTTTTCCTAAATTACGCGGCGACGTTCACCCCTTCCTGAAAACATCCGAGATTATTCATGGCGACCAGTTCTGCAAATCTTTCGAGTCCGCGTTCCAAGGTTCTTTCGCTGAACATCAATTCAAAGTCCGCGCTGTATGCGGCGTATATGCCGATTCTGAAGAACGGGGGAATTTTCATTCCGACGACGCGCCAATACAATATTGGCGACGAGATCAATATGTTCCTCACGCTGATGCACTCCCCGGATCGCCTGCCAATTGCAGGCACCGTTGTCTGGGTCACGCCGCCTGATGCGCAAAACAGCAAGACGCAGGGGATTGGCGTGCATTTCAGGAACGACGAAAGCGGCTTGGAGGCCAAGCGAAAAATTGAAGGACTGCTGGGCGGCGTGATGCAATCGACGCGCCCGACGCATACCCTGTAGCGTCGTCGCGTATAGCCCCCGACAGATTTGAATTCTATACACGTATCGTCTGCGACCGCATGCTGATCGACTCGCACTGCCACCTCCATTTGCCCGATCTGGCTGGCAAACACGCAGAAATTTTTGCAGAAATGGCGAAAAATGGGGTTGGCGGAGCCATTTGCGTTGGCGTGACGATCGAAGATTTCCCCAGCATCCTGGCGTTGATCGAACGCCACCCGAACCTGCTGGCGACGGTGGGCGTACATCCTGAAAATACGGACGTTCAGGAAGCGTCCTTGCCCGCGCTGTGCGAACTGGCGCAACATCCGGATGTCGTCGCCATCGGCGAAACCGGCCTGGATTATTACTGGCACAAGGATCGCCCGGAATGGCAGCGCGAACGTTTCCGGACGCATATCCGCGCCGCGCGTGAGCTGGGTAAACCGCTGGTGATCCATAACCGCGAAGCGACGGAAGATATTCTGCATCTGCTGGTTGAGGAGCGGGCAGATGAAGCGGGGGGCGTCATGCACTGTTTTACCGAGAGCTGGGAAATGGCGCAAAAATTTCTCGATCTGGGCTTCTACCTTTCCCTCTCTGGAATCGTCACCTTCAAGAATGCGGCGCAGGTCAAAGAAGTCGCCCGCAAAGCGCCGCTCGATCGCCTGCTGGTGGAAACGGATTCGCCGTATCTGGCTCCCGTACCTTATCGTGGAAAGATCAACCAGCCCGGTTACGTCAGATACGTGGCCGAGGAAATCGCCCGTTTGCGCGACATCGCTTTTGACGAAGTAGCACGCACCACGACCCATAATTGCTTCCGGCTGTTTCCTGCGGCCAGAAAGAAAATCACGCTATGAAACAATTCCGCTACGCCGCCGCATCATCCCTCGCGCGATCCTGTCTAGCGCGCTTCTTGTTTCTATCGTGCCTGACTGCGCTGCCGCTATCGGCGCAGGCAGGCGCTTACGAAGACATGGAAACGGCGATGATTCGCCGTAATACGTCCGATGTCATCGACCTGCTTAAACGCGGCATGGATGTCAATACGGTCGATCGCCAGGGCGATACGCTGCTTATTCAGGCCGTGCGCGAAGATATGCCCGAATTATTCGATGCGTTACTGAAACGGCGCCCGCGCCTGGATTTCCGCAATCGTAGCGGCGAGACAGCGATCAGTATCGCGGCCTATCTCGGCAAGCTGGAATATGTACGGCAGCTCGCCGAGGCAGGCGCAAGAATTGACTTTCCGGGGTGGCCGCCGCTTGCTTACGCGGCATTTAACAATCACCCGCAAGTTGTTGAATATCTAATAGAAAAGGGTGCAAACGTTAATGCCAGAACGGAAACGGGCGCAACGCCGCTTTTCCTCGCTGCGCGTTATGGGCACACGGATATTGTCAAGCTGTTGCTGAAGCATCACGCTGACCCATCGATTGCCGATCAGCGCCAGGAAACGGCAATCGATGCGGCGCAAAAGGCCGAAAATAACGGGGCAACCATTGAGCTTCTCCGGGCAGCGGGCGCCCGCTCGGGCAAGGACAAGGACAAGGACGCGGGCAAGGATAACGAGCCCGAGGCGCAGCCGCAGCCGCAACCTCAACCCGCCGCTTCGCCAACCTGATCGCAGGCGCCGCCAACGAAAAGGGCAGGTAGGGCGGGTGCTCGGAAGCCCGCGCGAATAGGGCATTTCCAGCCCACCCTCCCGGAAACCCGCGTGGATAAAGGATCTCCGGGCAGGTGCCCACCAAATGCCCTATTTACAAGGGTTTCCGAGCACCTCCTTGGAGAAGCCCTGTCTATAAGGGGCTCCGGGCGCCTCTCCGGCGATGCGCTATCCAGGCCGTCAAGCTGTTCTGCGCGATGCAAACATATCCGGGAATTTCCAATTTTCTGGATGTGCGTGCGGACGGTGGCGGATGCCGCGTCCGGATCGCCCGATTCGATCGCATCGACAATTCGCTCGTGCGTTCAATCAGCAGGGGAATCGGTGTCGATCATCGAGGTTCAGGTAGCGGGTGCGATCCCTCTGCGCCTTGATGTTTTCGATAGTCCGCCAGGCGTAGGCACGCCCCGCGGACAGGGCCAGCGCACGGTGGAACTGTTCGTCGAACGCCAGAAATTCGGCATTATGGCCACGCTGGAACTGGCGCTGCTGTCGTAGGATTTTTCGCAACATGCGTATCGCTGCGGGAGCGGCCGATGCCGCCAGATCGGCAACGATGGCTACTTTAATGGCTTCCCGAACTTAATGGCTTCCCGAACAAAGCCGGCGTCAAGCACGTCCTCGACGGAAATCTTGACAACGAAGATGCCGCGCTGCGGTTAAATGACCACTAAGCGTTCTTCTGCCAGTTGAATGATGGCCTCGCGCACGGTTGTCGGCTCATTGACAATTATCGTGCGACCTTCGCTGTGGACAAGGTATGGTCAGGCAGGAGCTCGCTGCCGATCACGGCATTGCGCAGACGACGATAACGCCGGACACGGATCGAGAACGGACCATTTTGTGTGCTTTGTAGATTTTTCCATGCGCCGGTGGGAGAGAGCGTGAGTGCCATGGCTGGGAACGGTGCGTCAATATCACGGATAATGTTAAAGCCCATCAAAAAGGCTGGATATTTTGAATAGCCGTGGTAGGCTGGCAGACGTTAAGCGGATGTGGTTCCAGTGAGTTGTTATCCGGTTTGACCCGGCTTATTCGGTGTATCGATATTGGTCATTGACGAGACCATTTCGTTTTTTAGCCGGTTCATTTTTTTCATTGACACGCGCGAAAGGAAATCCAGTGAAAATTGCCAAAGCTGAAGTCATCGTTTGTTGCCCGGGGCGCAACTTCGTTACGCTGAAATTGACAACCGATGATGGCGTGACCGGATTGGGCGATGCGACGCTCAACGGACGTGAGCTTTCCGTTGCTTCCTACCTCAAGGATCATATCTGCCCACTGCTGGTCGGCCGTGATGCGCATCAGATCGAGGATACCTGGCAGTATCTCTATCGGGGGGCTTACTGGCGGCGCGGGCCAGTGACGATGTCGGCAATCGGCGCGGTCGACATGGCGCTGTGGGATATCAAGGGCAAGGTTGCCAATCTTCCTGTTTATCAACTGCTGGGCGGCGCTTCGCGCGAGCATGTGATTGCCTACAGCCATGCCACTGGACGGGATATTCCGGAAACGCTGGATGCTTTTGCAAAATATAAAGAAAAGGGCTTCAAGGCGATCCGCGTCCAATGTGGTATTCCGGGCATGAAGTCAGTCTATGGCGTTTCCAAGGGCGGCGCGTATGAGCCGGCGACCAAGGGCTGGCCGGAAGAACAGTCCTGGTCTTCGGAAAAATATCTGAATTACGTTCCCCAGCTTTTTGCTGCCGTGCGTGAAAAATTCGGCTTCGATATTCATCTGCTGCATGACGTACATCACCGTCTGACGCCGATCGAGGCGGCGCGTCTGGGTAAGGAAATCGAGGATTACCATCTGTTCTGGATGGAAGACCCGACGCCGGCAGAAAATCAGGAGGGCTTCCGCCTGATCCGCCAGCATACGACGACGCCGATCGCCGTCGGTGAAGTGCTCAATACCATCTGGGATTGCAAGCAATTGATTGAAGAGCAGTTAATTGACTATATCCGCATGACCATCACGCACGGCGGCGGGCTGACGCATATGCGCCGCGTGGCCGATTTTGCTGCGATGTACCAGGTGCGTACCGGCTGCCACGGGCCATCCGATCTGTCGCCGGTCTGCATGGGGGCGGCATTGCATTTCGACCTTTGGGCGCCAAATTTCGGCATGCAGGAATACATGGGCTATCACGAACAGACGATGGAAGTCTTTAAATGCGCCTGGTCATTCAATGATGGCTTCATGCACCCAAGCGACACGCCGGGTCTGGGTGTTGAGATCGATGAAAAACTGGCTGCCAAATACCCCTATGAGCCAGCCTATCTTCCGGTTGCACGGCTGGAAGATGGCACCCTATGGAACTGGTAGGCGTTACCCGGCATCCATCGGCACTCTCAACACCGGAGCATTCCCATGCGAATCCCTTTTGAAACGATGTGCGAAACCGTCACGCAGGCTTTTATCAGAGCGGGCATGTGTTCTGAAGATGCAAGCGTGTGTGCCCGGGTTCATACCGAGTCAAGCTGCGACGGTGTGTATTCGCATGGCCTTAATCGTGTTGCCCGCTTTGTCGATTACCTGCAACGGGGCTGGGTCGACGCTGCAGCCAAGCCCATTGAAGTTAAAAAACTCGGCGTCATCGAGATCTACGACGGGCAGCGCGGTCCGGGTATCCTCAACGCGCTTTTTGCGACCGACCGCGCGATGACAATTGCCGCTGGGCACGGTATCGGAGTCGTCACATTGCGCAATACCACGCACTGGATGCGCGGTGGGTCCTATGGCTGGAAAGCTGCGGATGAGGGGTATGTCGCTATCTGCTGGACGAATACGGAATCCTGCATGCCGGCCTGGGGCGGTAAAAATACACGGCTCGGCAACAATCCCTTCGTGATGGCCGTGCCGCGGCAGAAAGGCCATATCGTTCTCGATATGGCCATGTCGCAGTACTCTTATGGCAAGTTACAGGTGACACGTCTCAAAGGCGAACAATTGCCGTACCCCGGCGGCTTCGATGCTGATGGTCGGCTAACTTCTGAACCGGGCGCCATCGAGCAAACCATGCGCATTCTACCGACTGGTTACTGGAAAGGTTCGGCGTTCGCCATTGTGCTCGATACGCTGGCGGCTGTGCTCTCAGAAGGGCTGGCGACGAACGAGATCGACAAGATCCAGCGCGGCAGTTGCACCGGCTGTTCTCAGGTATTCATCATCATCGATCCGCGCCAGCTTGGCGGCGCCGAGTTTTCCAACCGGGTCGCCAATGGCGTTGCAGAATACGTCAACGGTTCGATTCCTGCGGAAGACGTCGGATCAGTACGCTATCCCGGCGAATCGACGCTGCAGAAACGTCTCGAACAACGGGAGAAGGGCATTCTCGTCGACGAAGGCGTTTGGGCCGAGGTACAAAAACTGGCTGGAATCGCGGCGTAACCCTCCAGGCGGCAAGCTGTATCTACAGCGATCAAGCGGCCGTAGCAGATTACGCAATTAAAAAATACGGGAGCCGACAGCTCCCGTATTTTTATATGCCCGGACATTCCTGGAAAACAGGCAAAAATATTGCCGGCAGCCCGTTGCCATGGGTATTGCCATGAGCATCTTGCAGCCATGAAGCAATGTTGTTAGAGTGCCGACAAGCTTTCAAGGCGGCTGCTTTTGTAGTTGTGGCGTATGCCTGAGCCTTCGGCTCTGTCGCCCATCATGAGGCAATAGGTAAAACACTCCGTGTGGCGACGGTGCCATTTGGTACGACGTATAACCTAAAAGGAGGATGAGAATGCCAAGCAACCAGATGACAAAGCGCACATTGATGACTGCCGTCGTTTTGGGCCTGATGACCACCCTGTCTGTCGGCACGCCTGTTTATGCCGCAGATACGGCCAAGAAAAAAATTGCACTCTCGAATAATTACGCAGGGAATTCCTGGCGTCAGGCAATGCTCAAAAGCTGGGAAAAGAATGCCAAGGATGCCGTAGCCAAAGGTATCGTCGCCGCCGCACCAAGCTTTACTACCGCCGAAAACCAGGCTACTGAACAGGCCGCACAGGTGCAGAATTTGATCCTTCAGGGATACGACGCCATCGTGATTAATTCGGCATCGCCGACCGCGTTGAATGGCGCTGTCAAGCAGGCGTGTGATGCGGGTATCGTCGTCGTTTCCTTCGATGGCATTGTGACCGAGCCATGTGCTTATCGGATTGCGGTCGATTTCAAGAAAATGGGATCCATGCAGATCGACTACTTTGCCAGCCGTGGCCTGAAAGGAAATCTGCTGGAAGTACGCGGACTAGCGGGCGTTTTTGTCGACGATGCCATCCATCAGGGCGTTGTCAGCGCGCTCAAGCAGCATCCGGAATTCAAGCTGGTCGGTAGCGTGCACGGCAACTGGACGCAGACCGTTGCCCAGAAAGAAGTCGCTGGCATTTTATCGACACTGCCAAAGATTGATGTTGTAGCAACGCAGGGCGGTGACGGCTTTGGCGTCGCCCAGGCATTTAAGGCGGCAGGGCGACCCATGCCGGTCATTTTCCTCGGCAACCGCCATGATGAACTGACGTGGTGGGCAGAGCAGCACAAGGCCAACGGTTATCAGACCATGTCGGTAGCCATTTCTCCTGGGGCTTCGACCTTTGCCTTCTGGGTTGCGCAGCAGGTGCTTGCGGGTGCCAAGGTGCCGAAAGAAATCGAGCTGCCGAGAACCATCGTAACGCAGGAAACGCTCGAAGCCTCGCTTAAGGCAACCGAGCCGGGCGGCGTCGTGAATGTCGAATATACACAGCAGGAAGTTATCGATCTCATCGGAAAAGCCGGTAAATAAGCGGCCTAAACGACGCGAGTCCAGGCGATGACAGGGCTGCTGGAAGTCCCGAATTCAGCGCCGTTGCTTTCGATCCGCCAGGCCAGCAAGTCTTTTGGTGCGGTTCAGGCCTTGCGCGACGTCAGTCTGACGGTACGCGCGGGTGAGTGCCTGGGGCTTGCCGGACACAATGGCGCCGGCAAGTCGACGCTGATGAACGTTCTTTGTGGCACGCTTACGCCAGATAGCGGCGAGCTGAGCTTCGGCACGCAAAAAATCAATCCACATGATTGGAGCGTGATTGAAGCTCGGCGGCATGGCGTGCGTCGTGTTTTCCAGGAACTTTCGCTGTGTGACAACCTGACTCTGGCGGAAAATTTGCAGATTGCACTGCCACGGCGCGGGCGAAACTGGCGCAGGCGCGCGGGGGAAGCGATTTTGCTGAAGCTCGATGAAATATTTCCTGGACATACATTCCATCCAGGCCGGGTAGTTGGCGAATTGCCGATTGGTCAGCGGCAGGCTATCGAAATTGCCCGGGCATTTACTCCGTCCGAAGCAGAAGGTGATTCTCCGGTAACTTTAATGATTCTGGACGAACCCACTTCATCGCTTGATCAGCGGGCAGCAGAACAACTTCTGGAGTACGTTCGCCGCTTTGTCGCTTCGGGCGGCGCGTGCATATTCATCACCCACAAGCTCAATGAAATTTTTGCCGTTGCCAACCGCGTGGTGGTCATGCGTGATGGGGCGATTGTCGACGACCGCGCCGCCAGCACAAGCAGCCGTGCCGCATTGGTAGCGGCGATGGGGCAGGAGGAAGCGCACCCGGTTGAGGGGGATTCGAGTCATGACAACGTACGCCGTGAAAATAAATCGGCCGCCGAAATTCATGGCGACACGATAACGCCGCCTGCCGTCGTTGAAGTGTCTTCCTGGCACGGTGGGGCAGGCCTGGTCGTACACCGTGGCGAAGTGCTCGGATTAGCCGGACTGGCCGGGCATGGGCAGACTGAACTGCTGGTCGCCCTAAAGCGCGCGGCCGATAAACCACAAAGCGCTCGCGGCACGATCCGGATCGATGGCAACGCCGCACTGGTTGCCGGCGATCGCCAGGCTGACGGAATTTTTCCGCGTTGGTCAATCAAGCGCAATATGAGTATTTCCTGGCTCAAGCTTTTGGGGCGTATCGGCTTTATCAACCCCGACGCGGAACATCAGCATGCCGAACGCTGGCGGGAAATACTCGAACTCAAAACGCCGCGTGTGGAGATGGATATTCTTTCCCTTTCCGGCGGCAATCAGCAAAAAGTACTCTTTGCCCGTGCCTTTGGCTCGAAAGCGCAGATCGTCCTCATGGACGATCCTATGCGCGGCGTCGATATCGGCACCAAGCACGATGTCTATCGTTTCATCGCTTCCGAAGCCGCAGCCGGGCGCAGTTTCCTGTGGTACACAACGGAATTTAGCGAGCTTTTTCAGTGTGACCGGGTGCTCGTGTTTAATAGCGGCCGTATCGTCGGCGAGCTTGCCCAACATGAACTGAGCGAAGCCAAGGTCATTGCCATGTCTTTCAATGAATCCTTGGGTGAGGCGAGGGGATGATTTCCGCCCGCATCGCTGCGCGCTTGCGCACATTGCTGCCGGCAGTTGCACTGGCCGGATTGCTGATTGCCGTCATCTCACAGCAACCGCGGGCAGCCAGCTATTTTGGTCTTAATTTGCTGCTCAATCTGGCCATCCCGATCATTTTTGCTACCCTGGCACAAGTCGTGATTTTGGCGGTCAGTGACATTGATCTTTCAATCGGCGCCTTTGTTTCCTTGACAGCAACCATAGGCGCAACATTGTTGCCGAACAGCCCGGGCATCGCTGTCACGGCCTATGTACTGTGTATTGCCGCCTACGCTGCGGTTGGAGCATTGGTCGAGTGGCGCGGTTTGCCAGCCATCGTTGTCACCCTGGGCATGTCGTTTGTCTGGCTTGGATGCGCCATACTATTACTACCAACGCCCGGCGGCACAGCGCCTGGCTGGTTGGGCAGTGCTTTACGTCTGCAACCGCCGTTTGTGCCTTTGCCAATCTGGGTTGCATTAGCGGCTTCTGTATTCGGCCATCTACTGATTTCACGTAGTGCTTTCGGCACGCGCATGCGCGGCCTCGGCGGTCAGCCGGCGGCTCTGGCGCGTGCCGGCGAATCGCTGGTCAGATTGCGCGCGCAGGTCTATGCCTGTGCGGGGTTGTTTGGCGTCATCGCCGGTTTGATGCTGGTCGGGCAAACCACCTCGGCTGACGCGAATATTGCTTCTCGCTATACGCTGGTTTCCATCGCGGCGGCAATTCTCGGCGGTTGTGAATTCATTGGCGGGCGCGTTGCGCCCGCAGGCGCTGTCATCGGTGCATTGACGATGACATTGGCTGCCTCATTCCTGACGTTCGTCAATGTCTCACCGGACTGGCAGGTAGGCATGCAGGGCGCAATTCTGATTGCCGTGCTGGCGCTGCGTGCCGCCATTGATCGCCTGGAGGACAAGCGATGATGTCGCGTTATCCCTGGTTGGGCGCTTGGGTTGCCGCGGTGGCGGCTTTCGCATTGACGCTGATCGGCGGGCAGGCCACGTCAGGCAGCGGGTTGCTTGGCGCCGCACTGAGTTTTTCGGCCTTGACCGTACTGGCGGCGCTGGGCCAGATGCTAGTAATTTCAGCGGGTCCAGGCAATGCGGATTTATCCATTCCTTCATCGATTGCATTGTCCAGCGCCGTTGCAATGCTGGTGATGGACGGGCAAAATTCCCTGATTTTTCCGGGATTGCTTGCTGCCTGTCTAGCCGGAGCAGCTGTTGGATTGGCGAATGCCTGCCTGATTCATATTCTACGCATTCCACCGATTATCGCTACGCTGGCGGCTTCACTCATTGTCATGTCCTGCGCCATCAGCATCGGGCGTGGCCTCAAGATCAAACCGCCGCCGCTATTTGCCGAAATGACTACGATGCGTATTTCGGGTATTCCTTTATTGGCCATTTTGGCGGTGTCAGTCAGCATTGCCGTATGGTTTGCCGTTGAACGAACGGCCTATGGACGGGCACTCTGCGCCATCGGCCAAAATCCGCGCGCCGCCGAACTGGCGGGAATCCACGTCAAACGTACGCATTTATTGACATATGTTTTATGTGCAGCGATGGCGGGGCTGACCGGCGCGCTGATCGCCGGTTTTGCCGGCGGAAACTCCCTCAACCAGGGCGAAGAGTATTTGATGGGTACGATTGCGGTTGTTGTCATCGGTGGCACCTCTGTCATTGGCGGACGCCCCTGTGTTCCTGGTATTTGGGGGGCCGCGCTATTCATGTTTCTGGTAGTGGCAATGCTTAATGCCGCCGGTGCCGGCTCGGGAGTACGTCTAGTACTGACAGGCTTGATCATTATTACCGTCATTGCGTTAAGCAGTACACGGCCTGGAGACCATTGAAACTAACGGCTCAGTGGAGTAGGGCAGATAAACAGCTTGGCTATTTTTCCGGAGAAAATCATGAATACCGATAAACAGGAAAAGTTGGGATTCGAGGCGATAGAACCTGAATTCAATGCATGTTTCTTTCCCCACGAGCAAGTTGAGCGGCTATGGAGCGGCGGACGCTGGTGCGAAGGTCCGGCATGGTTTCCTGCACACCGCTTGCTGGTATGGTCGGATATCCCGAATAATCGAATGCTAAGTTTCGATGAACGCAACAACGTTACGGGCATCTACCGAGCGCCATCCAACCACGCCAACGGCAATACGGTCGATTCGCAGGGGCGTTTGATTAGTTGCGAACACCTTGGACGGCGTGTCATTCGTCAGGAACATGATGGTCACCTGACTGTAATTGCTGATCGCTGGCAAGGAAAACGTCTGAATTCACCCAATGATGTCGTTGTCGCCACAGATGGCGCTATATGGTTTACCGATCCTGACTACGGAATTCTCTCGGATTATGAGGGCGACAAGGCCGATAGTGAAATCGGCTGCTGTCAGGTCTATCGGGTCGACCCAATTTCCGGTCAGGTTGATTGCGTTGCTGACGATTTTGTCAAGCCCAATGGGCTAGCCTTCTCGCGCGACGGCAAAAAGCTCTATATTGCCGATACCGGTGCAAGCCATGATCCCGACGGGCCTAAACATATCCGCATTTTTGACGTTATTGATGGCGGAAAGCGGCTAGGGAAGTCGCGTATTTTTGCTGAATGTACTGTTGGATTATTCGACGGTTTCCGCGTCGATCGTAATGATCGCTTGTGGATCAGTGCTGGAGATGGCATACATGTCTATAACCACAATGGCGCTTTGATCGGAAAATTACGGTTACCCGAAACGGTGGCGAATCTACAGTTTGGAGGAATTAAAGGGAATATTCTCTATATCTGCGCCACGCGCTCCCTATATTGCTGCCGCCTGGCGATATGCGGATAAATATCCCTCTGGTTTAAAGCCGATACTTCTTGGAAGTTACGGATCTTTTGACGAGTACGTAATGTGACAAAAAAGCTGTTTCTACTGAGCTGCATTTTTGTGGTAAGTGCAGCTTCCGCGCAAAGTGCCTTTTACTACTGCAATAAAGATGGAAGGAAGCTCGTATCTGACCGACCTTGTGAGGAACAAGGGGCAGAACTGACAAAAAAAGTTAGTCCGGAAGAGTTATATCCAATCAGTTCGGGAGGTGGCCTATCTGAAAATGACCGCAAGCGCGTCAAGCAAATAAATGATCGACTCCGTAATGAAGAGTCTCAGCATCAGAAACGTATGCAAAAATCTGTAGAAAATCATGTCCGTCAGGAGCATGATAAAGAACGTATATGCGGAAAATTGAACAAACAAAAGGAAAAAATAATTTCTCAGCAACGAATCCGCAGTACGCCCCAACTCAACAATAGGCATAAGGCAATCGATAATAAGTTATATGAGTATGGATGCTGAGCTCACGCTTTTAGGTGTAATGGACAAAATAGGTGTTAAAAATCGCTGTATTCCTTACGCTGCAAGGCTTTATAAGAGGTCAAAACCTTTGAACACAAAAAATGCTTTTTTTTGCGGCTCCAAACAGGTCAGGAAAGATGGCACCCAAAGTGGCAAACAACGCTACAGATGCGTGTCCTGTCACAAGCGTTTCAGCGGCGGGAAAAAGCTAAACCCCAACACCCTTTGGCAGCGCTACAGCGAAGGCAAGCAAAGTGCCGCACAGCTTGCCGCGCAGTACGGATACAGCCTCAAAACCATCCGTCGTCACCTCGCCAAAGCCCCTACACAGGCCGATTGCGTGCTGCCACAGGCACCCGTGAACCTCATCATGGACACCACCTATTTCGGCCGAAAATGGGGCGTCATGGTTCTCTACGACGCTCGCAGCAAGCGCGCCTTGGGTCGTGGCAGTCGAGCGGGAAACCAACGCGCTCTACACACAGGAAGTCGCTGCGTTGCAAGAAAAAGGGGTTTTGATACAAAGCATTATCTGCGATGGCAAAAGCGGCTTGCTAGGCTCCTTCCCGGATATACCCGTGCAAATGTGCCAGTTTCACCAAATCAAAATCGTCGTGCGCCACCTGACCAGAAAGCCTAAAAGCCCGGCAGCACAGGCGCTGCGTGCCCTGTCACTGACCCTGACGGAGAACACTCAGGCGGCGTTCGAGGAGGCCCTCAAGGGCTGGTACGAGCAGTACGCCGCCTTCCTGAACGAACGCAGCGTGAACGAGAAAACAGGCCGCTCTCACTACACGCATAAGCGTCTGCGCGCCGCGTACAACAGCCTGAAACGGCATCTGCCATGGTTGTTTACCTATGAGCGTTTTCCCAGGCTAGGCATCCCGAATACGACCAATTTGCTGGAAGGGAAATTCAGCGATATGAAGCGGCTTTTGCGGTGTCATCGGGGTTTGAAAAAGGAGAATAAGTTGCGCTTTATAAAACATTATTTCGCAAAGGATCCGTCCTAAAAACACCTATTTTGTCTATTAGAGCGTTATGTCTCGAAAAAAACACCTATTTTGTCCATTACGCCGGTTTTTATGCTACGGTCAAGCTACGGTCAAAAATAATTTTACATAATACAAATTATGCGAAATCGCATATATTTCCATTTATAAATTTTCGGTAAAATAACAATGTAATAAACACCCGGAAAAAACGCATTGGTGTTTTTTTAATTAAGGGTATTTCAGTTTTCTCTTTTCACAAAAATTTTACTCATGAATCGTTCTACCACTTTTGCTGGCGTTGTGCTGGCAGTCATTTTGGCGTATCCGGCCACTTCCTGGTTTCTGGGCAAACAGGTTGAAGATACCTGTAACGCGCAGTTGCACGAACAATTATCCGCAGTGCCATACATCAAACTTGTACGGAATGAATATAACCGCCGTATCTTTGATGCAACGCAAACAGTGACGCTCGAACTTCCTGCGGCACTGTTCACGATGCAGCTGCCGGCCGGCTCTGGTCAAACGACCACCGACCCAAACAACGCACCAAAAGACTCTGAACCTGCGGGTGAGTCACAGGAAAACACAGGAGCAGGATCTGAAAAATTCATCCAGCTTACGATTAACACGGATATCAAACACGGCCCTTTCCCCGGTTTTAAGGCATTGGGCGCTGCATCAGCGGAAAGCCGTATCAGTTTTGATCCGCAAACGCAGAAAATGGTCGATGCCGCTTTTACTGGCAAATCACCGTTGATGGCGAGCACGTTTTTTGGCTTTACCGGCGGGGGTTACAGCGTCGCACACATTGCTGCCTTCCATTACAGCGCGCCGAAGGAAAATGGCCATGGCGAGTACGTGTTTTCTGGGGATGAAATAGCGTGGCGGGTCGATTTCTCGCGCGGCCTCAAGCATTACTCAATGACGGGCAAAGCGCCGAAAATTGAGCTGATCGACGATGCCAAACTGGTTATCAATGGAATGACGTTCTCTAGTGACCAAAAGCGTGTATTCGACGACGATCCGCTGCTTTACTCGGGCAAACAGCGCTTTACGATGGAGCACATTGAGGCCGGTATGCCGGAGGAAAAGGCCCTGCCGATACAGATAAAAAATTTTGTTGCCGAGGGCGAAATTTCTGCACCAGGCAATTCCGCGCCGAACCAGTTTCTCGACATGATTGCCAAGATGGGTATCGAAGAATTTAAATTTGGGGAACAGAATTATGGGCCGGCGCACTACGACTTTTCTGCCCGTCACCTCAATCCGCGTAAGCTCTCTGCCCTTTACCGCAATACGCTGGAAGTCTACAAGTATCTGCCGCCGAATGGTGATACACCCTCTTTTAATGCGCTTAATGTTTTCCAGCCCATACTGGCCTCACTGCAAGACTTAACGCTTGATAACGCTGAATTTGCTGTCGACCGACTGAGTTTTAATACGCCGTACGGAGAAACCCGACTCAGCGCCAAAATCAAGTTAAACGACGCCGTCAAAGAGGATTGGTATAACCCCTTAATGTTGATTGGCAAGCTGGATCTGATGGCCGACCTGAATGTTCCGGAGCTTTTGTTGAACGAATTGCTGGCAAGCAAGTTGCCGAGTGGCGACAAAAGTAGTGCGCATCAGGAGGACAAAGCTCAGCGTGCCCTCGCCCGCCAGCAAGCTATCCAGAAACAAGTGGCGCGTTTTATCGAACAAGGCTATATCAAACGTGCAGACGGCATGCTCAAGAGCAGAATCGAATTTCATTCCGGCAAGTTGCTGTGCAATGACAAGCTGTTCAATCCGTTTCAGGGCCTAGCGAGATAAATTCAGCGAAATTCGGGTACAGGGTAAAGCCAAGCTCATGATGGAGCGATGTGCGCCAGCCCTCTGCTGATTCGCCTGATTGCCGTTCAGGTGCTCATCCACGCCAGCATGACGGGGATGCGTATGGCGGCTCCCCTGCTGGTGTTGCGTCAGGGACATAGCGCTATCGCTGCCGGTGCGTTGATTTCACTTTTTGCCCTGGCGCCTGTTTTTCTTTCTGTTCCTGCGGGGCGTTTCGCCGATCGCAATACGCTTCAACGTCCTGTTGCGATCAGCATTATTTGCGCCGTAACCAGTGCAGCCCTCGCGGCGGCTTTCCCAATTTTTCCTGTTCTCTGTTTCTCTGCCCTGATGATCGGTGGCGCAGCGAGCAGCGCATTGATTGCTTTGCAGCGCCACACCGGACGCATGGCGACAAACCAGACGGAACTTCGGCAGGTTTTTAGCTGGCTTGCATTGAGCACGGCCATTTCCAGTGTTATCGGACCTTTTTTGTCTGGTCTGGTCATCGACCACGCCAATTTCCGTGTCGCTTTTGCCCTGATGGCCACCCTACCGATCACTTCCTGGTTTCTCGTACGCCACGTGCCTGTATCTAAAGCGCCCAAAGCCAAGACGGAAACGGCGAAAAAGCAACATTTTTGGGATCTGCTTAGGGAAGCGCCGCTACGCCGCTTACTGGCGCTCAACTGGCTGATTGCCTCAAGCTGGGATGTACACACCTTTGTTGTGCCGCTGCTGGGGCATGAACGCGATTTTAGCGCTTCGGTTATTGGTACGATTCTCGGCGTATTTGCTGTCGCCGCTGCCATTATCCGCCTAGTTCTGCCGCTCATTGCCGCACGTTTGCAGGAATGGGCGGTCATTTTTTCAGCAATGCTGATGACTGCCACGTTATATAGCATCTACCCGCTGCTTGAATCGCCCTTGGCGATGGGGATCTGCTCGCTACTGCTCGGCGCAACGCTGGGTTCGGTTCAGCCGATGATCATGAGTTCCCTGCACCAGATCACCCCCGAACACCGGCAGGGAGAGGCGCTCGGACTGCGGATGATGTCAGTCACTGCCGCCGGTGCGCTGATGCCCATAGTTTTTGGCGGAGCCGGTCAAGCCATTGGTCTGCTGGGTGTATTTTGGGGCGTCGGTATCATGGTGGCCGCCGGGTCGCGCCTGGCCTGGCGCATGCAAAAACGCGGCTAAGCGCAGCGCACTGCTGCTTAATTGCATAGATGCCTTGCATTCATCGGAAGGTTGGCCGCAGCCGGCGTATTCGGGTGACGTGTAACCGATATAATGCGATTTTTGTCATTTTTGCCCAAGGCAGAATTTATGGAAGCCGAAAATATTAATCTCATTACCGGTCGCCTCGACGATCTTGGCCAGCGTGCCAGTCAATTGCGGAGGTATCTTTGACTACGATCGCAAAGCCGATCAGCTCAATGCGGTCAATCGGGAATTAGAAGATCCCTCAGTCTGGAATAACGCCGAGCGTGCGCAAGATCTGGCCAAGGAAAAAAAATCTCTGGAAGCCGTCGTACTGACGCTCGATGCGGTATCCGCCGCACTCAAGGACGCAAGCGAACTCTTTGAAATCGCGCACGAGGAAAATGACGATGAAACATTGAATGCCGTATCCAGCGATCTTGACGAAATCGAGAAAAATGTCGGCGGGCTGGAGTTTCGCCGTATGTTCAATAATCCGGCCGACCCGCTCAACTGCTTTCTGGACATCCAGGCCGGCGCGGGCGGCACCGAGGCGCAGGACTGGGCATCGATGCTATTGCGCATGTATGTGAAATACGGTGAGCGAAAAGGCTATACGGTCGATGTGCTGGATGAATCCGAAGGTGACGTTGCCGGCATCAAAACGGCGACGATCAAACTCTCCGGCGACTACTGCTTTGGCATGCTGCGTTCGGAAACCGGTATCCACCGTTTGGTGCGCAAATCACCGTTTGACTCGAATGCCCGCCGGCATACGAGCTTTGCTTCGGTGTTCGTTTACCCGGAAGTCGACGACTCGTTTGAAATCGAGGTCAATCCTGCCGATCTGCGCATCGACACTTACCGCGCGTCCGGCGCGGGCGGCCAGCACATCAACAAAACCGATTCGGCGGTACGGATCACTCACCTGCCCTCCGGCATCGTCGTCCAATGCCAGAACGACCGTTCGCAGCACCGTAACCGCGCCGAAGCAATGGCAATGCTCAAATCGCGCCTCTACGAGGCTGAGTTGCGCAAGCGCCAGGCCGAGCAGCAAAAGCTGGAAGACGCCAAGACCGACATCGGCTGGGGACACCAGATCCGCTCTTACGTTCTCGACCAGTCGCGCATCAAGGATCTGCGCACTAACGTCGAAATTGGCGACACACAGCGCGTACTCGATGGTGATCTTGATACTTTCATCGAAGCCAGCCTCAAGCAGGGCGTTTAACGTTGCGACGGAGTCCGGCCATGCGCCGCTCCCCTGCTCCGCCCCCAAGCATATTCCCTTAAACCCCGCGAATATCCGCACTCTACCTTAGCGAAAGACGAATTTATATGTCCGAGAAAGCCGAAAACAGCGTTGAAAACTGCGCCAGTACACCTGTTCAGGATGAAAACCACATCATCGCGGAACGCCGTGCCAAGCTTACCGAATGGCGTACCAGCGGTAAAGCCTATCCTAACGATTTTGCGCGCGAGGATATTTCGAGCAAGCTCATCGAACAGTATGGCGACAAGAGCAACGAAGCGCTGGAAGCACAGCCGGTTGAAGTCAAAATAGCCGGCCGTATCATGCTCAAGCGCGTCATGGGCAAAGCTTCGTTTGTCACCATCGCCGACATGGGCGGCCGCATCCAGCTCTATATCGCGCGCGACAAAGTGGGCGAAGCGGTGTACGCCGAGTTCAAGCGTTGGGACATCGGCGACATTATCGGTGCGGTGGGTGTGCTATTCCGCACCCGGACGGGCGAGCTGACTGTGCAATGCACGCAAATCCGTCTGCTATCAAAATCGCTGCGGCCATTGCCGGAAAAATTCCACGGACTGACCGATCAGGAACAAAAATACCGTATGCGCCATCTCGATCTGATCATGAACGAGTCGTCGCGTTTCACCTTCATGGCGCGCAGCCGCATCATTCAGTCGATCCGCAATTACATGACGAATCACGGATTTCTCGAAGTGGAAACCCCCATGATGCATCCGATTCCGGGGGGAGCGTCGGCGCGTCCGTTCGTCACCCATCATAATACGCTCGACATGGCGCTGTATCTACGCATTGCTCCTGAGCTATACCTCAAGAAACTGGTCGTTGGCGGTTTCGAGAAGGTCTTCGAGCTGAACCGCAATTTCCGTAATGAAGGAATGAGTCCGCGCCATAATCCCGAATTCACCATGATGGAGTTTTACGAAGCCTATTCGGAATACCATCGGCTCATGGACTTTACCGAAGGGCTGCTGCGTTATGCCGCGCGCGATGCACTGGGCGCGGAAGTATTCGAATACCAAGGCCGCACGCTCGATCTTTCACGCCCGTTTGACCGCCTGACGATGGTTGAGGCGATTCTCAAGTACCGCCCGCAATATACGCGTGAACAGCTTACCGACGCCGGCTGGCTGCGCGACAAGCTCACCGGCATGAAAGTCGAACTGAAGGCGGATATGGGACTGGGCGCCTTGCAATTACTGATGTTCGAGGAAACCGTCGAGGCCGACTTGTGGAATCCGACCTTCATCGTTGATTATCCGGCCGAAGTCAGCCCGCTGGCACGCAAGAGCGACAGCAATCCGGAAATTACCGAGCGCTTCGAACTGTTCATCGTCGGCCGAGAGATCGCCAACGGCTTTTCTGAACTCAACGATCCGGAGGATCAGGCAGAGCGTTTCCTTGCACAGGCCAAGGCCAAAGAAGCCGGTGACGAAGAAGCCATGTACTACGACGCCGATTACATTCGTGCATTGGAATATGGCTTGCCGCCGACTGGCGGCTGCGGCATTGGCATCGACCGCCTGGTGATGCTGCTGACCGATTCGGCAAACATCCGTGATGTGATTCTCTTCCCGCAGATGCGTCCGGAATAAGAAGGTGCCATGCAAACCTTCAGCGTCAGACAAATTCTCGATGGCAAGGCGCCTGCCAACCAACCTGTTGTCGCCAAAGGCTGGGTGCGCACTCGGCGCGCTTCCAAAGCGGGCATTTCTTTCATCGCGCTTTCGGACGGCTCCTGTTTTCGCCCGATACAGATCGTTGCGCCGGAAAGCCTGGAAAATTATGCGGATGAAGAAAGTCGTTGCTATGCATTTCGTACGCAAAGAATACAAAAATAAACCACTCCGCCGTTCACACCGCCGTGTCATGCAGCAGTACTTTCATACCAATATAAGGAAGCCGTCCATGCAAAAAACTCTTATCGTCTTAGCACTTATCGCCATGCAGGCGAATGCGGCGCCGCTGTTCCACGATAACATCGCTGCCGGCAAACGGCCGCTAACCTATATCGGTAAAAACACTAAAGCGGCAACTACACTAGCGCTAACCCAAAAAACCGATGGCGGTGATACTGTGGCACGTGTCGCAGCAGGAAGCCCTGTCACCGTGCTGCTAGTGGACAACAAAGGTCACGCCCTTGTTAAAAATATCTTTGGCCTAACTGGCTGGGCACAAGCAGACACGAGTGGCGCACCCGTCGATAAGCTAGACGGCCTGCAAAAAGCAGAAATGGCTAAAAATACTTTCTTTTTTTACTTCGACCCAGCTAACAGCAAATTTTTGAACGAAACGCTGCCGATAAAAGGCGACAGGCCAGAAATCTATCGCGCGTTGCGCGGTAAATTTGCGGGTGACGATAAAGAATACCTGTTGCAATGCGATGAAGGTATGAGCGCCGACCCAAACTGCACCATCCTTCCTGCGGGCGACAACATACCGGACGGGCCCTATTACGGGGACAATACCTTAAACGGTGAAACCTACTATATTCCCGGTAATGGTTATATTTACACTGACACCCGCGCCAACCTCTTCTATCAAACACGCAGTAAATATGTATTGCAAGACGGTAAATTGAGCAAAATCAAACAACCCTATCAATACATCGGAGTAAACAGCAAAGCACAAAACAGTTTCAAACTGGATGGATTAGACGGCAAGAAACACGCAGTAAAAAAAGGTGAAAAAGTGCACATCATCCTTGATGATCCATACGCTATTCCCTGCAAGGAAGATAGCCTTTGCAACATAAAACTACTGCTGAAGAACTCACATGGCAATATTGGTTGGGTTGTGCCTGACCTAGTCAATAGTGAATACGAAAACCCAGGACCAAAGATCGAATACATCCGTTTTTACGGAGACTGATCCCGCCTTTTCGCACGAAATGCCAGTACGACGGCTGTCGAGTTTTTATTGTGTACGAGGCAGTTGTGCCCCCCATCAAGCATGATAGTTCTGACGATATCTTTCATGCTGCAACCGTCCAGAAGCTGGTATGTGCTGACTCAGACAACTGTTTCAACGCCCTTCCTAAACTCTCTAGATGCATCTACCCGTTAGGAGCAGTCGAGGTAAATGCCTGGCAACGTGCCCTTAGGGCTTTCGGACCTTTTGTTATTTAGGGCTTCTCCGAGGAGGGTGCCCTGAAGCCCTTGTAAATAAGGCATCTCCGGGCACACTACCCGGAGACCCTTTATCCATGCGGGTTTCAGCGGTGCCTACCCGGAAACGCCCTGTTTACGCGGGCTCCAGCAGTGGCTAGTTGGTGGGCGGCAAGGAATATGGAGCACTGGCTGAGCGCTGCTTTAGGCTTGATGGGCAGCAGGCTTCCAAAACCCACTGCCCGGAAGCCCGCGTATTTAGGGCTTCTCCGAGGGGGATGTTCTGAAACCCTTGTAAATAAGGCATCTCCGGGCACCCTACCCGGAGATCCTTTATCCGCGTGGATTTCAGCGGTGCCTACCCGGAAACGCCCTGTTTATGCGGGCTCCAGCGGTAGCTGCTTGGCGGGCGGCAGGAATATGGGGGCACTGGCCAAGCGCCGCTTTAGGCTTGATGCGCAGCAGGCTTCCAAAACCCACTACCCGGAAGCCCACGTATTTAGGGCTTCTCCAAGGAGGATGCCCTGAAGCCCTTGTAAATAATGCATCTCCGGGCACCCTACCCGGAGACCCTTTATCCATGCGGGTTTCAGCGGTGCCTACCCGGAAACGCCCTGTTTATGCGGGCTCCAGCGGTGGCTGGTTGGTAGGCGGCAGGAATATGGGGGCACTGACCGTGCGCCGCGTTAGGCTTGATGGACAGCAGGCTGCGGCGCGGTGTTGGGAGTTGTCCCTGCCTTCAGCGTGTCATCCACTGGAGCGGCAGCATAACGATGCCAGGAAAGAAAACAAGCAGGAACATGACGGCAAACTGGGCGATCATGAAAGGAATGACGCCTGAAATAGCGCTGCTCATCGACACGCGCGCCACGCCACAAACGACGTTGAGCACAGTCCCCACCGGCGGGGTCACCAGTCCGATAGCGTTGTTGATCATGAACAATACGCCAAAATAGACCGGATCGATTCCAGCCTGCCTGAGCACGGGCATGAGCACCGGCGTCATGATCAGGATTGTCGGCGTCATGTCCAGTGCGGTGCCGACGAGCATGACCAGCACCATCAGGATGAAGGTCAGCAGCATCTTGTTACCCATGAACGGCTCGACCATCTGGGCGAGTTGCCCCGGAATATCCGCCGCCGTGATCAGCCAGGCCGATACGCCGGCCGCGGAGACGAGGAACATGATGACCGCCGTCGTTTCCGAGGCTTTGAGGAACAACCCGAATAATTGGGAGAGCTTGATCTCGCGGTAGATGAACAGGCCGACAACCAATGAATAAAATGCCGCGATGACCGCAGCCTCGGTCGGCGTGAATACGCCGATTTTCAGGCCGCCCACGACAACAACGGGGAGCACCAATGCCCAGGCGGCCCTGCGCGTTTCCTGCAAGCGCAGGCGCATGCTCATTTTGGGTTCGATCCGCATCGGGTCATTTTTCGTGCACCAGTACCAGGCGAGCATGATCGAAGCACCCATCAGGACGCCGGGAACGATACCCGCGATGAACAGCTTGGTAATCGATACGTTGCCCGTAACGCCGTACAGGATGAAGCCGATCGAGGGCGGAATGATCGGCGCGATCAGGC
The DNA here is from genome assembly GCF_041770905.1 of Dentiradicibacter hellwigii. Lineage (NCBI taxonomy): Bacteria > Pseudomonadati > Pseudomonadota > Betaproteobacteria > Rhodocyclales > Rhodocyclaceae > Dentiradicibacter > Dentiradicibacter hellwigii. The sequence continues at coordinate 487,481 of NZ_JBEUWX010000002.1, read as the reverse complement.
CGCCGCAGGAAATCAGGCCGCAAGAGCGGCTGATGTTATAGCCGGCATTGCGCATCAGCGGCACCAGCACCGCTGCCAGCGCCGCCGTATCGGCGACAGCCGAACCGGAAAGCGCTGCCATGGCGACCGCAGCCATGACGGCGACGTAGCCTAACCCACCGCGGATATGGCCAACCCAGGCCATGGCCATAGCAATGATGCGTCGCGTCATGCCGCCTGCGTTCATGAACTCGCCGGCCAGCATAAAGAAAGGAACAGCCAGTAGCGGGAAGCTGTTAGCGCCGTCCCACATGTTCTGGATGACGATCTGCGGATCGGTCATCCCCATGTAATACATCATGCACAGGCCGCAGCCGACCAGCGCGAAGGCAATCGGCATGCCGAGCGCCATGAGTCCAAGCAGCGAGACGATGAAGATGAAGACGATCATGGCTGTCCCTCTTCACGATGCATCTGCTCTTTAATTTCCCTCTGCGCTTCATGCGCATCCTCCATGCCCTCTTCCTGCACATCGACCAGCTCACTTTCGTCGACTTGCCCAAGGAAAAGGCGAACGAGGTTGGAAAGGCAGATTATGGTGATGGCGGTGCCGGTCAGGTAACTCACGCCGTACACCCAGAGCATGCTCATCTGCATGACGGCCGAGGCATTGGAAGCGATGATTTCATGCTGCAACCAGGTGCCATATAACATGTAGAGGCTGCAAACGGTCATGATGACCTGGCTGATGCCCCAGCAGATCTTGCGCCCCAGCACAGGCAAGGCCGCCACCAGCATATCTACGCCGAGATGGGTATGTTTGTGCATGCCGATGATTGCGCCAATGAAGGTCATCCAGATAAAGGCAAAGCGCGGCAGCTCTTCGGCAAAATCGATACCAGTGTTGAAAATCATCCGCAACATAACGTTGATGAAAACCAGCACAAACATCACGATCATGGTGATGACCATAATAATTTCCAGCAGACGGTAAAAACCGGCTTTAACTCGCTCCAGATTTTCCATCCTTCCGACTCCTTACCTCTCTTGGTGCATCACACGGCCGGCCTTGGCAAGATACCGTACGTAAAATCAATGAAAAATACGGTCGTATCGTTCAACCGCAAAGACATGTGCCACATGTGCCATTTGCGCCTTGCATAACGACACGCCCTACCGCCCTTTTCCCCTGCCGCTGTTTTCTTGTCCTACTTGTTCCAAACCGTATCACTTTCTCATTGATTTTACGGCGGTCGGTGCACTCGGCAACGTTACTGCCCCGCATGAGCGGGCGGCGCCGAAAATTTCGAGAGGAGTTCCTCACGCTATTTCGGCCGCCGCTTTTACGACATCAATTCACTGCTTATTTTGCGACAGCGGCGATTTCCGCCTGAAATTCCTTCAGGAATTCTTCGCCGATTTGCGGCGTGAACTTGGTAATGACCGGCTTGACTTTTTCCTGAATCTTGGCCAGCTCTGCCGCAGAAACTTCATCCACCTGGACACCCACCTTGCGGAATTTTTCGATCACATCCTTGTCGCCCTGATCGAGCAATTGACGCTGGAGGATCTTGGCCTCTTCGGCTGCCTTCTGCACCCCTTCCTTGTCAGCAGCGCTCAGTTTGTCCCAGAACTTCTTGGAAGCGATCAGCGCAACCGGCGTGTAGACGTGATTGGTTAAGGAAATATATTTCTGCACTTCCTGCATCTTGTTGGTATACATATGCACGAGCGGGTTTTCCTGACCGTCAATCGCCTTGATTTCCAGCGCTGTAAAGACTTCGGCAAAGGCCATTGGAACCGCGTTAGCGCCCAGTGTCTTCCAGGTTTCCATCGCGACAGGATTCGCCATGACACGCAGCTTCAGACCGGCAATGTCCTCAAGTTTGGTAACAGGATGCTTACTGTTGGAAAGGTTGCGAAAGCCCATTCCCGTCCACATCAGACCATGCACGCCGATCGGTTCGAGCTTGGTGAAAATCTTCTTGGATGCCGCACCATCAAGCACGGTATACACCTGCTTGGTATTGGCAAACAGGAACGGTAAATCCCACACCTGCACTTCCTTGACCTTGGCCGAGAAAGGCGCCAGCGTACCGATATAGAATTCCTGTGTGCCCGCCTGAACCGCCTGCAGCATCTTTTCGTCACTGCCCAGAACGGAGCTATGAAAAACTTTCAATTTCACGTTGTTATTGGTGTATTTTGCCGCCAGTTCGGCAAACTTGTTCATCGCAACGGCTTGTGGATGCTCCTCCGGCATGGCGTGTCCGACTTTTCCGGTCACAGCAGCCAGCGCGCTGCTGCTCGCAAAAACGCCCAATACGGCGGTTAGTGCAAATTTTCTGAAAAACGTTTTATTCATGCTTCCTCCTCGAAGTATAAGAACAGCTTGCGCCGCTCTGCCAAAAAATCTGTTCCGCACGAAACCAGAGAACTGCAACGATACCCGATATTCAGCGTAAACAGAAAATCGGAAATCCACAGCGGCTGCATGACCGGCATGCGGCCGCCGCAGAGTGCAAAATCAGGGCGTCACGATGACTTTTTTCAAGCCGGGTTCGCCCTTGTACAAGCGCTCGAACCATATCGCCGCATCAGCCAGCGGGACAACCGCGGAAATCATTTCATCCACCCTGACACGGCCATTGGCGATCATATCGAGGCAGGCCGGATATTCACCGGCGGAAGCGCATGAACCGTAGAGCGTAATCTGCCGCGTGACCACCGCCTGCAAAGGCAGTTCGACCTTGGGCGACAGGTTGCCGACCAGGGCGACTTTGCCTCCCTTGCGCACCGCCTTGATCGCCAAATCAATGGTTGGCGTAATGCCGACGGCCTCGACTGCGGCATCCGCACCGCGCCCGTGCGTCAGTGCATGAATCTGATCGACGACATCGGGCGCATCCGCCTTGATCGCATGATCAGCGCCAAATTCGAGCGCCGTATCGAGCCGCGATGCATCCAGATCGACGGCGATAATTTTTCCGTAGCCCTTGATGCGCAGCGCCTGCACAACGAATAAGCCGATCATGCCGCAGCCGACGACGATCGCGCTATCGTTGAGCTCATTCGTCATCAGGTTGACCGCGTGGAAAGCAACCGAAACCGGCTCGGTCATGGCTGCGCGTTCAAAGCTGAGCGAATCCGGCAAGCGGTAGAGAATCGACTGCGGCACTGCGACGAACTCGGCAAAAGCGCCATGTTGGCGATATTCGCTGCAAGAGACGCCGAGCACCTTGCGATAGTCGCTCAGGTTGAACAGTCCCTTCTGCGAATAAAAGTCCGGCCGCATCACGATGGTCGAATCGAACGTGACCCGGTCGCCCACGCGCCATTCGCTGACGCTGCCACCAACCTGCTCGATTACACCCGAAGCCTCATGCCCCATGATAATCGGCGGAATCCGGCGGCCCGTGCTGCCATCCATCCCATGGACATCACTGCCACAAATGCCGCACGCCTTAACGCGGATCAGTACATCTTCCGCACCGATCTCAGGTTCAGGCACGTCCTCGTAAGAAAACTGCTTGTACGCCTTCAACACCAATGCTTTCACAACTGTTTTCCTTCCCTCTGATATTTTGCGCTGTTCATATTCTTTTCGTATCTATTTCGCCCTCGCCCGCCTCAGTGCAGCGGCATCGATGCGTAGGTTTCATAATCCAGATCGGAAGCATCCGGCGCCAACGGAAATTTGATCGGTTTGCCGCTCTTCTGCGAACGATAAATCGCCGTGAAAATTTCTACCGTTTTGCGGCCGTCTTCCCCCGTAACCAAGGGCTCGCGCCCTTCCGCCACCGCGCCCAGAAAATCGGCAATTTGCTGGCGGAAGTAATACTCCATCGAATCCTCGTGGCTGTTGAACAGATCGCTGTCCTCCTTTTGCCACTGTGCAAGCATTGCCGCCTCACCGGGCACCGTCCACAAATCATTGATGGGCGGTTCGGTTACGGAGGACATGCCAGCGATGAACATCGCACCGCCGTCGGTCTGCACACCTACTGAAGCGCCGTTATCGCCATGGACATGCACTTTGCCGTAAATGCCCGGTTTCTGCGCGTTGCTGACGACAATATTGCCGAGTGCGCCACTGCGGAAACGGATAACAGCCACCGCCGTATCTTCTACCTCAATATACGGATGGTTGATGTTTGACCAGACGCCGAACAACTCATCAATCGGCCCCATGAACCATTGCAGCAGATCGAGTTGATGCGGCGCCTGGTTGACCAGTACGCCGCCGCCCTCCGAACGCCACTTGCCGCGCCAGGCATCGCTTTCATAATACTTGCGGTCGCGCCAGCCGAGCATCAACACTGTACCCAGTGCCGGACGCCCAATTTTGCCGCTGTCGATGGCACGCCGCATTCGCTGCGACGGCGCGTAAAAGCGTCTCTGGCAGACTGTCCCGACTTTGACGCCCGCCTGTTTTGCCGCATTCAGAATATCGTCGCAGTCTTTCAGCGTAGCTGCCAACGGTTTTTCGACCAGCACATGCGCACCCGCTTCGATCGCGGCGACGGCGGCATCACGGTGCGCCGGATGCGGCGTACATACGATTGCTGCTTCGACACCCACCGTGGCGACCATTTTTCCGATATCGCAAAAGCCCTCGACGCCGTATTTCTCGCCGTACTGCTTTGCCTTTTCCGCGCTACGGCTATAGATGGCGACGAATTCCGCTTCGGGTAAATGTTTGAGTGCCGCAGCATGCAGGTCGCTGACCTTGCCACAACCGATGATGGCTGTTCTGATTTTCCGCATCGTAATACTCCGCAACAACCAAGGCAAAAAACTAAAAACCGCTAAAAATCTCAGCGCTGCACACGCGCCGACCCGCCTTTGGCAAAGGCGCGCACTTCGTCGAGCGAGGCCATCGAAATATCTCCGGGGAAAGTCGTCAGCAATGCACCGTGCGCCCAACCGAGCCGCAGCGCATCTTCAGGGGATTCACCCGTCAGCAGGCCGTAAAAGAAACCGGAAGCAAAACCGTCACCGCCGCCGATCCGGTCATAGACATCAAGTTCGGCCGTTGGCGCAGTATAGGTCTTGCCATCGACCCAGGCGACGGCGCTCCAGCGATGGCGGTTGGTCGAGAGAACCTCGCGCAAAGTCGTTGCCACCACCTTAATCTGCGGATGCTTGGCGAGTACCTTGTCGATCATGCTGAAGAAGGCTGCCGGATCAAGGCTCGATTTGGCCGCGACCTCCGGCCCCGGAATACCCAGGCTTTTCTGCAAATCTTCTTCATTGCCGACCAGCACGTCGACATGCCGGAGAATTTTATCGAGCACTGCGACGGCGTGCCGTTCGCCACCGGCGATATTCCACAATTTGGCACGGTAATTCAGATCGAAGGACACTACCGCGCCCGCCTGTTTGGCGGCCTGCATGCCTTCGACAATAACTTCCGGAGTCGTTTCCGACAATGCGGAAAAAATACCGCCGCTATGGAACCAACGCACGCCCCCGGAAAAAATCTCTTTCCAATCAAAATCGCCAGCCTTGAGCATGCCACCCGCCTCGTTGGCGCGGTTATAGAACACGATCGGCGGACGCACGCCTTGCCCGCGGTCACTATAGACCGTCGCCATATTCGGGCCGTTGACGCCATTGTGCTTAAAACGCTTGTAAAACGGTTTGACACCCAGCGTGCGCACGGCGTTATCAATCAGCTCGCCGACGGGATAATCGACCATCGCCGTCACGATGCCGGTCTTAAGACCAAAGCAGGTTGACAGATTGGCGGCACAGTTAAATTCGCCACCGCTGACATGAATCTCGCAATGGCTGGCGCGCCGGAAGGGCACAATACCCGTGTCGAGCCGGTGAATCAGGGCGCCAAGTGAAACGAAGTCAAGAGAACCCTGACTGGAAATGGTTAAACCGTTGCTCATATATTCCTCGTGTTTGTCTTCAGTGTCAGCGGGCCGGAACCAGCACTCCGCGAATAAGGGAATATTGCTATGATTGCCTCGCGCCATCCCCAGCGCGGCGCGCACAAGTCTGCACTTGAGCGCAGTATGCTGTCAATAGCGCGCCATCACTGGAGAGGCAATATTCGGCGCTTTCATGGAGGCGCATCACAAACCGCTCTGGAGGATACGCAGGAAACCGCGCTACCTTCGGTTTGTCAGATAAAAACATGGAGAAAAACATCATGGCCGCACCGCTCGATACTTCATTATTCAATTTATCCGGCCGCACCGCCCTGATTACCGGCTCGGTGCGCGGCATCGGTCAGGCGCTGGCCGACGGGCTGGCTGCCGCCGGCGCGCGCATCGTCGTCAACGGACGTCGGGAAGCGGCCGTCGCGGCGGCGGTCGACCGGCTCTCGGCGCAGGGATGCGCGGCGCTTGGCTCGGTCTTCGACGTGAGCGACGAAGCCTCGGTGATTCAGGCATTTGAAGCACTCGACGCACAGGGCATCGAAGTCGACATCCTGATCAACAATGCAGGCGTCCAGTTCCGCAAACCGATGGTTGAACTCGCCGTCGAAGACTGGCGGCGCGTCGTCGACACCAATCTGACCGGCGCCTTCATCGTCGCGCGACAAGCCGCACGACGCATGATCGCGCGCGGGCGCGGCGGCAAAATCATCAACATTGGCTCTCTGACCAGTGAAGCCGCACGCGCCACGGTCGCCCCTTACACCGCGGCCAAAGGCGGCATCAAACTGCTCACCCGCGCCATGGCCGCCGAATGGGCGCAATTCGACATTCAAGCCAATGCCATTGGCCCCGGTTATATCCTGACCGAAATGAATACGGCGCTGATCGAAAATCCGGAATTCGATGCCTGGGTCAAAAGCAGTAATCCGGCGGGCCGCTGGGGCAGACCGGACGAACTGGCCGGCACCGCCGTTTATCTGGCTTCCGCTGCTTCAAACTACGTCAATGGCCAGATTATTTACGTCGATGGCGGCTGGCTTTCGGTATTATGAGGCGCAGGTAATCTTTTAAAGATTTCAGGTTATTGATTTCCGATTAACGTTTCTTCCACCCTATTTACCACTTTCCCTATGGCCACCTCCATCGAAGTCAGTGAAAAAGCAGGCGTGTGTTACCTGCATTTCAGCGCCGAATGGATTCAAGGCGCGATGCGCGTCCGCAAACCGGATGCACTTGAGCTTGCCTACACCCGCGACATGATGGCCTGTCTGTTACTGCGTGAACCACCGTGGCCGCGCGAAGTGCTGATCGTTGGCCTGGGCGCCGGCTCGCTGGCTAAATTTATCTATCGCCAGTTGCCGGAGACGCGCATTACGGTTGTCGAGATCGATCCGCAGATAGAAATCATTGCCAAACTACATTTCAAATTGCCCGACGATCCTCAGCGTCTGCGCATCGTCATCGGTGATGGCGCGGATTACATGCGGCAGCGCGGTCCCGCGTTCGACGCTATTTTCGTTGATGGCTTCGATAAACACGGCCGCGCGGGCATCCTGGATACCCTGCCCTTCTACCAAAGCTGCCGTGCACGACTGACGGCACAGGGATTAATGTCGGTCAATTTGCTGGGGCGCAGCCGGGGGTTTGCTGCCAGTACGCAGCGCATTGCGGAAGCTTTTGACGGACACGCCCTTGTTTTCCCATCCTGTGACAGCGGCAACACCATCGCCTTCGGTACAGGCGCAGAAGGTGTCGATGTCCATTTGACTGAAATGGCAGAACGCGCCCGGCAGCTAAAAACCGACGCGGGCATCGATCTATTCCCTCTCCTGCCGCGCCTGCAAGCCGCCGGTAAACTGTTTCAGGATCGGCTGATCATCGGATAATCCAAGGATCGGCCGTATCCGTTGTGGTTTCCGAGTTTCAGCGCATCAGACGCATCGATAAGCGGGGTCAGTTCGCCCGTTCCGCTATAAATTTGGAGCAGCTAATTTGGCGATTTCTGCTTCTGTAAAAAGCCGAGCTATCGTCCTGGTTACTACCGCATTTAGATCCGCAATCACTAATTGCGCTAAGGCGGGCATTAAAGTTTACCGACGATATAGTCACAATCTGACCCACAATCAGGCGCTATTCGGGAACCGAGCCGGAATTAATATCCAGCAGCGTTTTACCGTTCCGTCCGCCGGCGCCTTTTTCTGCCAGTTTTTCGTCCCGTACCTGCTCGAGGGTATCCAGGTATTCGGGCGTCACGTCGCCGGTCACGTACTCACCATTGAAGCAGGAGGCGTCAAAGTTAATGAGTGCCGGATTCAGTTCACGCACAGAAGCCTTGAGTGCTTCCAGATCCTGATAGACCAGCGCATCCGCACCAATTGTGCGGCAAATTTCTTCCCTGCTGCGCCCGGTGGCGATCAGTTCGCTGCGCGTCGGCATATCGATGCCGTAAACGTTGGGAAACCGCACAGGGGGGGCTGCCGAGGCAAAATAGACTTTGAGCGCACCAGCCAGACGTGCCATTTCAACGATTTCGCCGCTGGTCGTCCCGCGCACGATGGAATCATCGACAAGCAGCACGCGTTTGTTCTTGAATTCCTGGGCGACGGTATTGAGTTTTTGGCGCACCGATTTTTTACGTACTGATTGGCCGGGCATGATGAAAGTACGGCCGATGTAGCGGTTTTTGACAAAGCCTTCCCGATAGGGCAGCCCAAGTTTTTGCGCCAGTTGCATCGCTGATGGCCGGCTTGAATCGGGAATGGGAATAACGACATCGATTTCTTCGACCGGGATTTCGGCGGCAACGCGTTCAGCCAGATGCTCGCCCATATGCAGGCGCGTTTCGTATACCGAGACACCGTCGATCACAGAATCGGGACGCGCCAGATAAACATATTCAAAAATGCAGGGCGAAAGTACGGGGTTGTCTGCACATTGGCGCGTATAGAGCCGGTGCGCCATGTCGATGAAAATCGCTTCGCCCGGCGCTACGTCACGCATAACACGGAAACCCAGTGTGTCGAGCGCAACCGACTCCGAAGCCACGAGATACTCCTTGCCTTCCGGTGCATCATTTTCACCAATAACCAGTGGGCGAATGCCGAAAGGATCGCGGAAAGCCAGCAAACCGTAACCGGCGATCATAACAACGACGGCATATGCTCCCCTGCAACGGCGATGAACACCGGCTACCGCACTAAAGATGGTTTCCGGATCAAGTTGGTAGCCAGTAGCGGCTGCCTGCAGTTCGTGCGCCAGTACGTTCAGTAGCACTTCCGAATCGGAATTGGTATTGATGTGACGCAAATCCTGAAGGAACATTTCCTTCTGCAATTGTTGCGTATTGGTCAGGTTGCCGTTATGCGCCAGCACCAGGCCGAAAGGCGAATTCACGTAAAAAGGCTGGGATTCGGCTGAATCCAGCGCCGAACCGGCTGTCGGATAGCGGCAATGAGCGATGCCCATCCGGCCCGGTAGGGCACGCATATTGCGCGTGCGAAACACATCACGCACCAGTCCGGGCGCCTTATGCATATAAAAGGCGCCGCCATCGGCCGTGGTAATACCCGCCGCATCCTGTCCGCGATGTTGCAAAACCATCAGGCCATCATAAAGAAGCTGATTGACCGGCGTCGTTGCCATGACGCCAAGAATGCCGCACATATAAAACCCCTACCTAAAACGAATCCGTCCGGCGACATCCGGTGGCAACCAGGGCCGTCCAGTGAGTACCACTGTTTCCAGTGGCGGCGCAAACTGCGCCTCGCGCCACCATTGCTCTTGCGGCAGCGGTGTCATGCCGCCTGCCGCCACCAGAATCAGAAGAATCAGAACGCCGCGCGCCAGGCCGAAAAACAGGCCGAGCAGTCGGTCGGTAATGGTCATTCCCAGTGCCTTGAGCAGGCTGCGCAACAGCAGGCGCAACAGCGCCATCAGGGCAAGCACGGCAATAAAGATTAGCGTCCAGGCAACAAGCAGACGCACCGTCGGATCAGTAATACGCGCCAGGAACATGGTTGCCGCTTCTTCACCCCATTCACGCGCCGCGATGAAAGCCAACACCCAGGCGGTCAGCGCGATAATCTCTCCGATCATGCCGCGCCACAGCCCAAGCAGCAACGAGATGACGAGGACGGCAATAACAAAATAATCGAAATAAGTCATGGTTTTCCGGTGATTACCCCATTGACGCCGATCTGTTTCATTTTTTGCGCAGCTTTTTCGGCAGCATCACGGCTGGTGAAGGGGCCGGCGCGTACCCGTGTTTTCTTGCCGGATTCGATCGGTTCAGTAAAAACCCGGATGCCCTGTCCCCCAAGTTTTTCCTGCAACTGCTTGACGTTGTCCGTATTAGAGAAGGTACCGATCAGAATGACGTAACGTTCGCTGCTTTTGGCGGGTTTTTCAGCCTCGGCGCTGGTTTTCCCCTTTGCTTCTTTCGCTTTCCCTGCGGTATCTACATCTTTGCCGGCAAGCGCGGCGGCGGCACGACGGGCTTCTTCGGCGCGCGTGCGTTTTGCCGTGTGTTCCGCATCGGTGTTCTGTGCTTTGGCGCCATTTTTTTCAGCAGTGCTTTCAGCAGGCTTCTCGGCCGTTTTTTCCGGCGTCTTTTCCGGTTTTTTCTCAGCTGTTTTTGCAGATTTATCTGGTGTTTTATCTGATGCTTTATCCGGTGTTTTATTCAGCTTTTCCCGTTTTTCTGGCTTATCAATCTTTTGCTCGACAATTTTTTCCGTTTTTGGCGTTTTTTGAGTAGTCGCGTGATTTGCCGCCTTCTCCGTAACCTTTGCGGCTGCGTTATTCACGTTATCCGCCGTGTGTTCCGAAGGTATTTCCGCCGGCTGCACGATGTCCTTACCAGCGCTTTCTTCTGTCGGTCCTTCGCCCGATTTCTTCGGTGGCTGCCCCTTGATCTGGCGCTCGATCCGTGGCGTAAAAGTCGTCTGGTCCTGCCCGGGAATACGAATCTGGATGTCCTGCACCTGCTGTTTTGGTTCTTTGTCCATCACCATCGGTAACACGACAGCGGCGAAACCCGCGAAAGCTGCTGCGCCAAGCAAACGGCGGCGTGCCCTTCTTTTTAAAAGCAGATCATCATCTGAGGATTGGGTGTTTGGCATTATCAGTGCAAAAAGTTGAGGGAATTACTAAGCGTGAAGCAGGCATTCCGCACGGCCGGCAGAACTGTCCAAGGCGCGTATCGCTGCCGCCACCGTATAGAACGACCCACAGACAATAATTCTATCATTTTCCCCTGCCAGGCCGGCCGCACGGTCAAATGCCGCCGCCGGCGCAGGAAACAGTTCAATCTGCCCCCCCAGCCCGATGACGGCGTCGCGTATCGTACTGGCAGGTGCGCCGCGCGGCGTTTCCGGCAGGCTTGTCAGCAGCCAGACGTCGATCTTTCCGTCCAACGCCGCAAGTGCGCCAGCAATATCCTTGTCCGCCAGCATACCAACAACGGCCAACGTTTTTCCCGCGACAGGCATCTCGTCAAGATTGCGCGCCAATTCGCCGATAGCCTGGGGATTGTGCGCCACGTCGAGAATAATCGCTGGCTTCTCCTGCACACGCTCAAAACGCCCGCGTACACGCGCATTGCAAATCCCTTGCGCAAGGGCTGCAAGCGTCGTCGGCAGACGTTTCTGCAAGCAGTGCACCGCCGCCAGCGCCGCCGCCGCGTTGCGCAACTGAAAATCACCGCGCAGGACAGGAAAAGGCAGAGGCTCGAATACACCTTCACTGGAGACGAAAGACCAGTCTGCATTGCCGCGGCGGAAGGAAAAATCCCGGCCAATCAGCCGTAAGTCGGCGCCCAGCGTGGCTGCATGATTGCGCAGGGATTGCGGGGGTTCGGCGTCGGCGCAGATTGCCGGCCGCCCAGCGCGGAAAATTCCCGCCTTCTCGAAACCAATCGCCTCACGCGTTGCGCCCAGCCAATCGGTATGATCCAGCGCAATACCGGTCACGATAGCGCAATCCGGCGTGTAGATATTGACGGCATCGAGACGCCCACCCAGCCCTACTTCAAGAATCGCCGCTTCGACCCGCCGGGCAGAAAAAATCTCCCACGCAGCCAGCGTGCCAAATTCAAAATAGGTCAGCATTACGTTGCTGGCCCGTTGCCGCGCCGCCTCAACACGCACAAACGCGGCGCATAAATCCGCATCCGCTACAGGTACGCCATCAATGCGCACGCGCTCGTTGTATGCCAGCAGATGCGGCGAGGTGTAACAGCCTGTCCGGTAGCCCGAGGCACGATAAATCGATTCCAGATACGCACAGGTCGAACCCTTGCCATTTGTGCCCCCCACGATAATCAGCGGGCAATGCTGCACCTGCGCCAATGCCACCTTGACGCGCATAATGCGCGTCAATCCCAGCTCGATGCCGGCTTGCCCTTTCGGATGCAGGCTTTCAAGATATGCCAGCCAATCCGGCAAAGAATCGGGTTTTATGGATGGAAGCATGGATAATTGACTTTTCTATTTTTATCTTTATCTTTTCAAAAGATGGCCAAAACTAGTAAATATGAAATACGGGACAAATGAAATAATTAACCAGACCCATTGAGTACTATAAATCACCCAAGCCCAACATCCCCAAGCCCAACATATACATAATATTTTTATCAAGTTATACATAAAATATTACCTTTAAGGAATTTTAATAGGACTTAGTCCCCATCTAACATATACCAAGTATGGAACAATCCGAACTGTTCCTCTTGGCGTTGGCAAATAAATAGGAATTTTTGCGGCGCTTTGAATAAAAAGATTCACAGGCCTTCCTGTTTTTGCCATATAGACTCCTGGACCAAAAAGTCCTATCCGGGTTGCATTGACGCTCGATGCTGTGGCAATACCTCGTGCTCCCTGTATTGTTGTAAAGTGAACTAAATGTTTGGGTAGACCGAAAAAACCGAAACCACTTGTTCCTAGTGTTATTGCTGTACTCGGTGCTGTATTAGGTGTCCAAAGTGCTGCAAATACTCCGGGAATATGCGCTAACGGGGCCAATGGATGCTCTGAAGAAGTTGCGATATCTGCCCAATACTGGGCCGCACTGTCTCCAGCAAGTATTGATAGCCGAAACAGGTTTGTAAGCCTACTAAACAAATATTCAATTGAATTTTTATTATATATATTAATTACCGAATTACAGCCAGAATTAGTACAACTTATAGATTCAATGCTCAATTAATTAACTCCTGTTATCTGTAAATTTTTATATAAATAAACAAAAATATTATACAAGCTCATTATTTTTATTAGGGTTATCTACACCCCGCCGCAATTCACTCACCAGAGTACTGATGCGGGCAATGACGGTATCCGGCGTTGAGCGTTCAATTTCTTCGATGATGCGGCTGCCTACAATGACGGCATCGGCTACCTGAGCTATTGCGCCTGCCGTTTGCGCATCACGGATGCCAAAACCGACCCCCACCGGCACTCCGGTAACAGCGCGGATTTCCGGAATGCGCGCCGCGACGGCGTGTACGTCGAGCGCGGTCGAGCCGGTAACCCCCGTGAGTGAAACATAATAGATGTAGCCGCGCGCCAGGTGGGCAACCTGCGCGATGCGCTCTGGTGTCGATGTTGGTGCAAGCAAAAAGATCGGATCAATCGCATTGGCCTGCATCGTCTGGACAAATTCGCTTGCCTCTTCCGGCGGATAATCGACAACGATGACGCCATCGACATCCGCCGCACGCGCCGCTAGAGCGAATGCTTCGACGCCTATCGTTTCGAACGGATTGGCATAGCCCATCAGGACCACCGGGGTTTCCCGGTTGCGCTGGCGGAATTGGGCGACCATGTCAAGCACGCCGCGTAAGCTGACACCCTTGGCCAGCGCACGCTCGGAGGCGCGCTGAATGGTTGGGCCGTCGGCCATCGGGTCGGAAAACGGCACGCCCAGTTCGATGATGTCGGCGCCGGATTCGACCAGCGTATGCATCAGCGGTACGGTCAGCGCCGGATCGGGATCTCCGGCAGTAATGAAAGGAATCAACGCCTTGCGGCCTTGTGCCTGCAGGCGATCGAACGTTGCAGATAGTTTGGACATAGCGCGCCTCCTTACAACACAATGCCGGATTTTTCGGCCACAGTATGCATGTCCTTATCACCGCGGCCAGAAAGATTGACAAGCAGAATCGCATCCTTGCCTAGCGTTGGCGCGAGCTTGATGGCTTGCGCAACGGCATGGCTTGATTCAAGCGCCGGGATAATGCCTTCCAGCCGGCAAAGTGCATGAAAAGCCGCCAGCGCCTCATCATCCGTGACTGCCACATATTCTGCGCGCCCGCTGTCCTTGAGCCATGCATGTTCCGGCCCGACGCCGGGATAATCGAGTCCCGCAGAAATTGAATGCGTTTCAATAATCTGGCCGTTCTCATCCTGCATCAGACAAGTTCGGTTGCCGTGCAGCACGCCGACCCTGGCGTTTGCGGTCAGCGGTGCGGCATGTCGTCCGGTAGCGATGCCCTCGCCCGCCGCTTCGACGCCGATTAGGCGCACGCTGCGCCGTTCGATGTAGTCATGAAAAATGCCCATTGCGTTGGATCCACCGCCAACGCAGGCAATAACGGCATCAGGCTGACGGCCGCATTGTTCCTGCATCTGGGCCACGGCTTCACGGCCGATAACCGATTGAAAATTACGCACCAGCATTGGGTAAGGATGCGGCCCGGCCACGGTACCGATCACATAGAAAGTCGTCGATACATTTTTCGCCCAGTCGCGCATCGCTTCGTTCATCGCGTCTTTGAGTGTTTTTGAGCCGGATTCCACCGGTACGACACTCGCACCCAGCAGCTTCATGCGATACACGTTGGCTGCTTGCCGCCGAATATCTTCTGCCCCCATATAGATGACACATTCCATGCCATAGCGGGCCGCGACCGTCGCCGTTGCGACGCCGTGCTGTCCGGCGCCCGTTTCGGCAATGACGCGCCGTTTTCCCATGCGCCGCGCCAGTAGCGCCTGACCGACGCAGTTATTCACTTTGTGTGCGCCGGTATGGTTAAGGTCCTCCCGTTTGAGATAAATCTGGGCACCACCGAGCTCGTCGGACAGACGTTTTGCGTGGTAGATCGGACTGGGACGGCCGACATAATGCTTGAGATCATGCTCGAATTCGGCAATAAATACCGGATCGCGTTGCGCCGCAAAATAGGCGGTTTTTAATTCTTCCAGCGCCGGAATCAGTGTCTCGGCAACAAAAATGCCACCGTAGCGGCCAAAATGGCCGCTGGCATCCGGTAAATCGTAAGATGAGTTCATGAGTTCTCCTGAAGACAGGGACGTAATACACGTCGCACAAAAGGCGCAAACCCGTAGAAAAGGGGAACTAAAATTGAGAATGGGCTGCGCCGTCAATGACAGGCTTGCAATGGCGCGTTCAACACGCGCTTAACGTGCTTTCAGCGCCAAGTATGGTCAGCGTAGGATCGCCGCCACCAGTCACGGGTACGTCCGCCAGGAGTTTTTCGCATCGTTTGGGTCAGGACGAGATAATGATGAAAATATAATCAGGCAACCGGGATGTATCAAACACCAAGAATATTCAAAAGAAACGCCGGAAAGAGGCGCTTTGAATTTCAAGGAGGTGTGTGCATTCTATCACTGCATATCGGCGCGGTGTACAGCTATCACAAAGGCGCGCATTTTTTCCGCATCTTTGATGCCCTTACCCGATTCCACGCCCGAAGAGACATCCACGGCGGCCGGATGCACACGCCGAATGGCATCGCCGACATTGTTTGCATCAAGCCCACCAGAAAGAACGATTGGCTTAGGCAGTTCACGCGGAACCAGCGTCCAATCAAAGGCTTGGCCGCTACCACCATAACCTTCAACGAAGGCATCGAGAAGGATCGCCTGGGCGGAAGGAAATGCTGCCATCTGACCTGGCAAATCGATATCCGGGCAAACACGCACTGCCTTAAGGAATGGGCGACCGAACTGGCGGCAATAGGCGTCATCTTCATCGCCATGAAATTGCAGTAAATGAACCGGAATAGCGGCCAGCACTGCGCGCACCTGCGTCGGCGCAGCGTTAACAAATAGGCCGACGATATCGACGAATGGCGGTACGTGCCGGATAAGTTCTATTGCCCGCGCCAGATCGATATAGCGCGGGCTGGCTGGATAAAACACCAGCCCAATGGCATCAGCGCCCGCGGCCACAGCAGCATCAACATCCTGAGGGCGTGTCAGTCCGCATATTTTGATGCGCGTCATTAACCTCATGCTCCTATCCATGCGGGCATCATTTCTGCCATTGACCCTTTCATTCCAGGAATTCCCCAACATGCGTCATAGCGCACGCCAACAAGATAGAGGCCGTCTGCTGCAAACGTCGGGGCAGCCAAGCGACGATTTTTTGTTGCTAATAATTCGAGCATCCAGTCGATCGACTGTTTGCCCTGACCAATAAAAACCAGACTCCCAACCAGATTACGCACCATGTGCTGTAAAAACGCATTGGCCTCGAAGTCGAAAATGAAGAGTTCACCATATCGTCTGACCTGGGCCGCATATATCGTCCTGATAGGCGTCTTGGCCTGACACTCTGCGGCACGAAAAGCAGAAAAATCGTGTTCGCCAACAATCTGCGTAGCCGCCTGTTGCATCCGTTCGATATCGAGCGGATGATGATACCAACCTATACGTCCATGTTCGATGCCGGGCCGTTGCGGGCGATTAAGCAGCAGGTAACGGTAGTGCCGTGCAGTAGCGGAAAAGCGCGCGTGAAAATCATCGCTGACCGGTTGTGCCCAGTGCACAGCAACCGCAGGCGGCAAAAAAGTATTAGCGCCACGCACCCAAGCGGTCAGCGGCCGTGCAACCGGGGCATCAAAATGCACGACCTGCCCTATTGCATGAACCCCGGCATCGGTACGACCGGCGCACACGACGCCAATCGGCATACCAGCAATCTGCGTTAACGCAGTTTCTAACGAATCCTGCACGGTGCCACCACCAGGCTGCGTCTGCCAGCCCCGAAACTCGGAGCCATTATATTCAATGCCAAGCGCAATCCGCATACCGATTTCAGCTCCGATACGCCGTCAGCCCCGAAAAAGCAAATCGGCAAAACACCAATCCGCAGGCAGTACAACCAGTATGCAGTAGTTTGAGCAAGACAAGGCAAATCCTCCGGGCTTGACTATTTTTATGGGTACAAGACACCCACTCCGCTAATGCCGCAATGCCGCGACAGGCAATATGTACATCACACCCGCGCAGAAATTGTGAACGGAGAGTCTCGACTATTTCTTGTATCGGCAGCATGTGTTTGTCCCTGCCGTAGTTCTTATACTGTCTTTGGATCGCTGTCTTATATGAAAAATTAACTTCACTGGCTATAACAGTGTCTAGGTTCGTCTAGTATTCGACCTATTTATCTTCAGCGCTTCCCAAAGAAAAAAGCCGCAATCCAAACGGATTGCGGCTGTATTTTACCTCTCGCCGGAGGTATTAATTGCCGAGTCGAGCCAAAAGTTCATTGGCTTTCTCGCGCTGCTCGGAATTGCCCTCCTTGGCCACTTCTCGCAGTAATTCACGTGCACCATCCACATCACCCATCTCTTCGTAGGCTTTGGCTAAGTCAAGCTTGGTCGATACATCTTCATTCGTCCCAACGCCTGACTCTGGATTGACGACTGCAGCCGATTGTGTTGCCCCATCACCCATGACTCGTGCAACGGGCTGTGTCGCTTCAAGATTAAGGTCTATCGAACTCATGTCGATCGGCGATGTCTTGGGTGACGCAGCTCGGGAAGCAACGTCAGAATCCGGTCGTGGCATTTGGTTGCCCAAGAAAGTTGATGCCGTTAGATCAACATCAAACTCAAGGTCGTTAGCCAGAGGTGCCGTCGCATCGGCTTTAGGTGCAGGTGTCTGATCCGTTCCTGACTCAGGCAAACTAAAGTCAAGCATAGAAGATGTCGATAATGGTTCCTTCGCTGCAGGCTGGGACTGAACTTGCGATGCAGGTGCAGGCGACGTATCCAGGCTAAAATCCAAAGCTTGCGTCCTCGTCGCAGAGGCTGCTGCTTGCCCGGCCGCATCCGTCTTCCCTGCACCAAGATCGAAGTCCAGACTGCTCATATCAAGCGTCGTTTCGAATAGTGACGATGCCTCGGATTTTGTATTCGCACTACCACTTGCTACCGAAGAGGCAGCTGCTGCCGTAGCCTGTTGTAATGGTGCTCTCCCTGCTGGCGGGGTGCTTGGCGTAGCGGTAACGGGATCTCTTGATGCCATCGACGCGGCGGGATTTGATGTTACCCCGCCAAATAACGGATTCTCCGGTGCAAAGCGCTGACCGATCGTTACCGCCTTCTCCCAGTCCGCCCCCCTGCCGCCGGTAGCGGCATATAATTCCTTCGCCACCGCATCGACCTGTTTTGCATCTTTACGATTGGCATAAATCTCCAGCAACTTCAAATTGATGGCCGTTGGAAAGGGTTCTTTGCGCTTGGCTTCAAGAAGGATTTCCTCTGCCTGCGCATCACGCCCATAAGCCATGTAAACATCGGCTTCCTCTACCGGATCAACCTCTTCGGTGTCGATACTGCCAGGGCTGGCTTGGCTAAAATCAGTTTGCGAAGTATGCGAGGTATCGACACTTTGCCCACCGGTATTACGAAATACAGAATTAGCCGTTAGGTTGCTGCCGCTGACAGATGGCGTCGACAGACTCAAAGGGTCCAACGATGACTGCCCAGCGTTATTCGATTTCCGGTGGCGTAGAAACAACCACCCCCCTAATAGCAATGCCAGAATCCCGCCACCACCGGCCAGAAGCATTGGGTCTTCTAGCAAAGATTCAAAAAAACTCGGTTCCGGTGCCGTTGGTTGAGATGGCGCTACCGGGCGCTTGGGCGCGGGTGGCTCCTCTGCTGCAGGCTGAGCCTCTGCTGATGGGACGGATGTTTGTGCCTGTGTTTCTGGCTGACTAGCCGGAACTGTTGGAGTTGTCGGCGACTGTGCAGCATCAATCGGTGGTTCCGCCGAGCCAGCGGCTAGCAAAGTAGGGGCTGCGGAAGATTCAAGGGCAGGTTTAGGTGGCTCAACAACTGCTGGGCGTGTCGGTTCAGAAGCAGGCGCCGCACTCTTTCCTTGGGTTGTATCGGCTTGTTTCTGCAACTCGGCAAGTGTTTGATCTTTCAGTTCAAGCAATTGCTGCAATTTAGCAACATTCTGCTCCAGCATTGCTACACGTTCATTCGCCTCTTTGAGTGCTTTATCCCGTGCAATGGCATCCTCTCTCCCGGCACTCTGCCCTCGACCAGACTTCCCGGCCCCAGACCCGGATACCTTGACCTGATCCCCGGATTCTCCCGGTTCTGGGAATCTATCTTCGACTTTTGCCGTAATCTTGCCGGCGACGCCCTGACGCGCCTCGCTATCCGCAGCAGGTGATTTTGCCGCAATAGACGCCAGCCTGCTGCGATAGGCATGCCATTCAGCCGTCTGTGTAGCGACGATTCTTCTTGCTTCTCTAGGTGAAATCGATTCAACAGTACCCTTGTCAGGAATCGTCAAAGTTTTTCCTGTCTTCAGACGATTCATGTTGCCACCGCCAAACGCCTGCTGGTTGGCATGCAACAGACCAATCAACATTTGCTCCAATGTCACGCCATCTGGGCGAGTCTCTCCAGCAATCTTGTGGAGGGTATCGCCCTGTTTGACGACATAGGTATCGCCGCCAGCACCGCCAGTATTGGCTGCAGGAGCGCTTGCTGTCCTTGTTTTGACGGACATTGCTGGCGCCGACGCCTGACTGCCGCTGGCAATGCGCGCATATCCTTGCCCTTGCACTGCAGCTATGGCACGCGCACGAGTCTCTTCCGAAATCGAGGAAGATGAAGAAGAAGTCACCGTGGACTGCCTTGGCGAGGATGTTGCAGATACGACTGGCACAGTCGCAACCCGTGTATTTTTAAGTGCAACCTCAGGCGGATCGAGCAAGAACGTATATTCACGCACTAAGCGACCTGTCGGCCAATTCAGTTCAACCAACACATCAACCAATGGTTCGCTAATCGGTGTATCCGAAGCAACCCGGATCACTGGTTTTTTACCGGCTCGTCTGTCGAGCGTAAATGTGATCCCGCGCAACGATGTCGTGTAGTCGAGCCCCGCCTGTTTAAACGCCTCTTGCGAAGCCAGCTGCGCGCGCATGCCGGACAACTCTGCCGCCGTTGCATTGACTTCAATTTCCGCACGCAGAGGCTGTCCTAGCGCTGAAAAGACGACTACTTTTCCCAGTCCTGCAGCAGAAACTTGTCCCGGAATTGCCAAAAACGCCAAGCTGGACGCGACAGCGGCAACCGACACACGCAAGCCTAAGGGCTTAGTAAATCCACAAGAATTATTTTTCACGGCACACCCTGAACTTCTTTTATTGGAAATATTAAATTAACATCATGGAGTTAGGCATGCAAGCTAAACATGCTTCTAAACTTAAGAACGTTGTAAAAAAATCAGGGCATAAGCCCCGATTTTGTCATATCGACAACACAACGGCATTGAATCGGGCAGATTTCAGTCGAGCAAGATACGCAGCATTCGGCGTAAAGGTTCGGACGCCCCCCAGAGCAATTGGTCACCCACCGTAAAAGCCCCAAGGTATTGCGGCCCCATCGCCAGCTTGTGCAGACGGCCGACTGGCACGGTCAGCGTGCCCGTCACGGCGGCAGGCGTCAGTTCGCGTTCGCTCAGTTCGCGTTCGTTGGGGACAACCTTGGCCCATTGATTGCTTTTGGCAATGATGTCAGCAATTTCATCGACCGGCACATCTTTTTTGAGTTTGATCGTCAGCCCCTGTGAATGGCAACGCATTGCGCCAATACGCACGCATAGCCCATCCACCGGAATACTGCCAGGCGAACGGAACGGCGGCAGGCCAAGAATCTTGTTGCATTCGGCACCACCCTTCCACTCTTCCTTCGATTGTCCATGTTCGTAAGCCACGTCGATCCAGGGAATCAGGCTGCCAGCCAATGCCGTATTGCGGAAATTTTTGGTTGGAAAAGCGGGGGAGCGCATCGTTTCAGCCACCTTGCGATCAATATCAAGAATCGCCGAAGCAGGATTGGACAACTCCGTTTTGACTGCCTCATGCAGCGCCCCCATCTGTTCGAGCAGCTCGCGCATGTTTTGCGCGCCCGCGCCGGAGGCTGCCTGATAGGTCATTGCCGACACCCATTCGATAAGGCCTTGGCGGAACAATCCGCCCAAGCCCATCAGCATCAGCGAAACCGTACAATTACCACCAATCCAGTTTTTCCCCCCTTTAGCCAGCGCATCTTTGATGACGTGTAAATTGGCTGGGTCAAGGACAATCACTGCCTCCTTGTCCATACGCAGTGTCGATGCCGCATCGATCCAGTGACCATTCCAGCCCGCTGCCCTGAGCTTTGGAAAGATCTCCTTGGTGTAATCGCCGCCTTGGCAGGTAACGATAATGTCCATTTGTTTGAGCGTTTCAACGGACATTGCATCGTGCAACACACCGCCCTCCTTGCCGCCCAGCGATGGGGCCTTGCTGCCCGCTGAAGAAGTTGAAAAATACACAGGGTCAATATGGGCAAAATCGCCCTCTTCCACCATGCGCTGCATCAGCACCGATCCCACCATGCCGCGCCACCCAACCAGACCGACTTTTTTCATTGTCATTCCTTAACCTAAAAATCGTAGAAATCGTAAAAACAAAAAATCAAAACACAAGCAAATCCGGATTACTTCATCGCGTTTCTTACAGATTTTTCAACACGGCCTCACCCATTTCCCTTGTGCCCAACTTTTGGGTTCCCGGTTCATAGATATCGCTTGTACGATAGCCTTGCGCCAACACCTTTTTGACTGCCGTTTCGACACGTTGTGCAGCCTCCTCCAGAGCGAAGGTATAACGCAACATCATCGCTGCCGACAGAATCGTCGCCAGTGGATTGGCAAGGTCTTTGCCCGCAATATCCGGCGCCGAGCCGTGACTCGGTTCGTACAAGCCTTTATTGTTCGCATCCAGTGAAGCCGAAGGCAACATACCGATGGAACCCGTCAACATCGACGCCTCATCCGAAAGAATGTCACCGAACATATTGCCGGTGACGATCACATCAAACTGCTTCGGCGCACGCACCAGTTGCATGGCGCAATTGTCGACCAGCATGTGCGTCAGCGCCACCTCCGGATACTCGGGCGCCAGTTCATTCATCACGTCACGCCACAATTGCGTCGTCTCCAGCACGTTCATTTTATCGACTGAACACAGTCGCTTGCCGCGCTTGCGCGCCGCTTCGAAAGCCACGCGGCCAATACGACGGATTTCTCCTTCGTCGTAATGCATGGTGTTATAGCCATAGCGCTGCTGTACGCCATCAATCGAGCGCAATTCAATACCGCGCGGCTGACCGAAATAGATATCGCCCGTCAATTCGCGCACGATCAGAATATCTAACCCCGATACGACTTCCGGCTTGAGTGTCGAAGCATTCGATAGCTCGGGATACAACACCGCCGGGCGCAGGTTAGCGAATAGGCCGAGTTGCTTGCGGATGCCGAGCAATCCGCGTTCCGGCCGCTGTTCACGCGGCAACCCGTCCCATTTCGGCCCGCCAACAGCGCCAAGCAACACAGCATCGGCGGCTTGCGCCAGCTTTTGTGTCGCTTCCGGATAAGGATCTCCCGTCGCATCTACCGCACAGCCCCCCAGCAGCGCATGTTCTATTTCAAAGCTCAAGCCAAGCGCTTCGAGCACACGCACGGCCTGCGCCGTAATCTCAACACCAATGCCATCACCCGGTAGAACACAGATTTTCACTCGCGTTTCCTTTTATTTTGCGTCTTTTCTTTGACCATCATGCAAACAGCCATGGCTGACTGGCGCGCCGACGTTCCTCAAACGCGCGGATTTTGTCGGCATGGCGCAAGGTCAGGCCAATATCGTCCCAGCCGTTGAGCAGGCACTCCTTGCGGAACGGATCAATGTCGAAACGGAGCACATGTCCATCCGGGCATGCCACTGTCTGGGACGGTAGATCGACCGTTAGCCGGAAACCGGGCGTAGCTTCCACATCCCGGAACAGTGACTCAATTTCTTCAGCCGGCTGCGTAATCGGCAAAATGCCGTTCTTAAAACAGTTGTTGAAAAAAATGTCGGCAAAACTCTCGGCCAGAATGACGCGAAAACCGTAGTCAAGCAAAGCCCAGGGCGCATGCTCACGCGAACTGCCACAACCGAAATTTTTGCGCGTGAGCAGAATCGTCGCGCCCTGGTAGCGCGGCTGGTTGAGCACAAAACCAGGGTTCCGGGGACGTTGGGAGCAGTCCTCTCCCGGCTGACCGACATCCATATAGCGCCATTCATCAAACAGATTTGGGCCAAACCCTGAGCGTTTGATTGACTTCAAGAACTGCTTGGGGATGATGGCGTCGGTATCGACGTTGACGCGGTCGAGCGGCGCCACCAAGCCTTCCAGGCGATCGAATTTCTCCATGACCGGGTTTTGCGCTTATCGCGCCGCACGTTCGATAGCCTGACCACCGCGTTCGATATCCCGTCCAACGCCCTGCACCGTATTACAGGCGGAAAGCGCCATCAGGGATGCCATGATAGCGAGCACGCTTACGATTTTTTTCATATCAGCCTCCTTGCAATAAATTACGAACATCGACGAAATGACCGGCGATCGCCGCCGCCGCCGCCATTGCCGGACTCACTAGATGCGTACGGCTGCCCGCGCCCTGACGGCCCTCGAAATTTCGGTTCGAGGTCGAGGCACAGCGCTCGCCCGGGAATAGCCGATCAGCGTTCATCGCCAGGCACATCGAGCAGCCCGGCTGGCGCCACTCGAAACCCGCTTCGATAAACACTCGATCCAACCCCTCTCGCTCGGCCTGCTCACGCACCAGCCCGGAACCGGGCACTGCCAGCGCCTGTTTGATGTTGGCGGCAATTTTTCGCCCTTTCAACACCTGCGCTGCCGCACGCAAATCCTCAATGCGCGAATTGGTGCAGGAGCCGATGAAAATCTTGTCTACTGGAATCGCATCAACCGGCATGTTGGGGTTCAGCCCCATGTACTGCAAGGCGCGTTCAATAGCCTCGCGCCGAATCGGGTCGCTTTCCCGCGCCGGATCGGGCACCTTACCGCCCACCGGGACAACCATTTCCGGCGAAGTTCCCCACGTCACCTGCGGCTGGATGTCTTCACCGCACAGTTCGACGATTCGGTCAAAATGCGCGCCTTCATCGCTATGCAAGGTCCGCCAGTAAGCAACGGCAGCGTCCCACAGACCGTCTTTCGGCGCGAAATCGCGCCCCTTCAGGTAGTCGATCGTCACCTCATCGACGCCGACGAAGCCCATGCGCGCGCCGGCCTCGATCGCCATATTGCACAGGGTCATGCGCCCCTCCATCGACAAGCTGCGCACGGCGCTGCCAGCAAACTCAATGGCGTAGCCCGTTCCCCCCGCCGTGCCGATGCCGCCAATCACCGCCAGTGCAATATCCTTGGCCGTCACTCCCGTGCCCAACCGGCCATTGACACGGATCAACAGCGTCTTTGATTTTTTTTGCAGCAAACACTGCGTCGCCAGCACATGCTCGACCTCCGAAGTGCCGATACCCAGCGCCATGCAGGCGAATGCGCCGTGCGTGCTGGTATGCGAATCACCGCACACGACCGTCATCCCCGGCAGGATGGCGCCGTTTTCCGGGCCGATCACATGAATCACGCCTTGCCGCCGGTCCTTGAAAGGGAAATAAGCCAGCGCGCCCGTTTCGCGGATATTCGCATCGAGCGTTTCGACCTGCAAACGCGACACGGGATCTTCGATACCGCATTCCCAACGATCCGTCGGCGTATTGTGATCAGCGGTCGCCACGATCGAAGAAACACGCCATGGGCTGCGTCCGGCCAGCTTAAGCCCCTCGAAGGCCTGCGGACTCGTCACCTCATGCACCAGATGACGGTCAATATAAATCAGCGCCGTGCCGTCTTGCTCTTCATGGACGACATGGCTTTCCCACAATTTTTCGTACAAACTTTTCGGCATCGATCAACTACCCGCAAGCCTACAAAATGACGAAGCCAAGCCACCGCCGGACCTCGCCGCGAGGAGCGATGATTATCGCATGGACACCTATGACTGTCAGCAAATCCGGGGGGAATTGCCGCCCAGCAACGTGCAATACCACAACGGATCTTTCCGGATCGTTTGCCCTGTTGCCCTATGCGCTCGATGCTTTCCGTTTCCGCAAACCCGGCAGGATCCCGTATGCGTATGGTTTTATGCCGGGGGCTCCGAATGCGCCGGCGCTGCGCCGCCGATTTTTGGCGTTTGGCAAACCACATCGGCACATTGTCCGCGATGCCGCAACGCATGATCGATGAGTACGAGCGCGAGCATAGCCTCGGCTACGGGTACGGCGCGGATGCCAACACACGGGTCGTGGCGACCCTGCGTGTCGACCATCACTGGCTGCCCGGCCAGATTGATCGAACGGCGTGACAGGCGGATGCTTGACGTAGGCTTGATGGCCAGATTGACACGAATGTCCTGCCCGGTCGAAATACCGCCCAATACGCCGCCCGCGTGATTGGAGAGGAAACCGGCGGGCGTCATTTCATCGCCGTGTTCCGAACCTTTCTGCGTCACGGCGGCAAATCCCGCGCCGATCTCGACGCCTTTGACGGCATTGATGCCCATCATCGCGTAAGCAATATCGGCATCGAGCCGATCGAACACCGGCGCGCCCCAGCCTGGCGGCACCCCGTGGGCTGTCACGCAGATTTTTGCGCCCGCCGAATCGCCCGATTGGCGCAGCGCATCCATATACGCCTCCAGTTGCGGGACGCACGATGCATTCGGCGCAAAGAACGGGTTATTACCAATTTCCAGCGCATCGACAAAAGGGATCGCGATTTCACCCAGCTGGCTCAGCCATCCCCGGATACACACGCCGTAGCGCGCCTTCAGCCACTTGCGCGCAACAGCCCCCGCGGCTACGCGCACCGCCGTCTCGCGCGCCGAGGCCCGGCCGCCGCCGCGATAGTCACGGAAGCCGTATTTCTGCGTATAGGTGTAGTCGGCATGCCCCGGCCGGAAAGTCTCGGCAAGATTGGCGTAATCCTTGCTGCGCTGATCCTGGTTGCGGATCAGCAGAGCAATCGGCGTGCCGGTCGTCAGCCCGTCAAAGACGCCGGAAAGAATTTCCACTGTATCCGGCTCACGCCGCTGCGTTACATGGCGCGAAGTCCCCGGTCTGCGGCGATCCAGTTCGGTCTGGATATCGGCCCTATCCAGCGCCAGTCCGGGCGGACAACCGTCGATGATGCACCCGATCGCCGGGCCATGCGATTCACCAAAAGAAGTAACGGTAAACAGGGTTCCGAACGTATTGCCAGCCATTGGATTTTCTCGCGCGTGATAAAAAGCAAAGACGGGCGGAGTCTAGCATTCCCCGGCATACCGCAGGCGCTTTTTCCCTGGCCGCTGCCGGCCATACGGCAACAGGCCGGGCAAGTCTGCCCGGCCTGTATCGCACCCCATTGGCGCTGCACCTGAAAATGCGTTCAGGCACCATGAAAAGCCCGGATTTCAGCTCATTTCAGATCGACCGGAACAAAGAGCCGCACGCTTTCACGCTGAACAAGCAGCGCCACGCGCTTGCCCGCCTTGGCAATGATGCCGCGCAGCTGATCAGGCGTCGATACTGCCTCGCCGTTGACCGAGAGGATGACATCGCCGCGGCGGATGCCTGCCCGCGCCGCCGCCCCCTGGGCATTTTCAACCAACAGGCCACCGCGCAGTTCGAGCTGCCGGCGCTCTTCGCCGCTCAGCGCGCGCACCGATACGCCCAGACGGCTAGCCGCTTCGGAAGAATCCTTACTGCCAGCGCCGGCCGATTTCTCATTTTGCTGGCCGCCGACCTTGACCGACATTTCGCGCGATCCGCCCTTACGCCAGACTTGCAGCTTGACCGTATCTCCCGGACGGGCGGCAGCGACCAAAGGCGGCAATTCGTTCGATGAAACGATTTCCTTGCCGTTGATCGACAAAATCACGTCGCCTGCTTCCAACCCAGCCTTGGCCGCCGGACTCCCGTTTTCGACCGAAGCAATGAGAGCGCCGGCCGGTTTGTTCAGGCCGAAGGATTCGGCGAGCGACTGGTTGACGTCCTGAATCGTGACGCCCAGCTTTCCGCGCTGCACTTTACCGTGTTTGACGATCTGTTCCTGGATACTCATCGCCACATCGATCGGAATGGCGAACGATAGCCCCTGATAACCGCCGGACCGGCTGTAAATCTGCGAATTGATGCCGATCACCTCTCCAGCCATATTGAACAGCGGGCCGCCGGAGTTACCCGGATTCACGGCCACGTCGGTCTGGATGAAAGGAACGTAGCTGTCGTCCGGCAGCGAGCGCGACTTGGCCGAGATAATGCCCGCCGTCGCACTGTTCTCGAAGCCAAACGGCGAGCCGATCGCCAGCACCCATTCGCCAACGCGCGTATTTGCCGAACTACCGATCTTGACCGTCGGCAAATTGCGTCCTTCGATACGCAGTACGGCCACATCGGTCGTTTTGTCCGCGCCAAGGACTTTTGCCTTGAATTCGCGCTTGTCGGTCAGCTTGACGACCACTTCGTCGGCGCCGTCGATCACGTGCGCGTTGGTCAGGACAAGGCCGTCTTCCCGAATGATGAAACCCGATCCCTGACCGCGGATGCGCTGCTCGCCACGTTGCTCCGGAATGCGGAAATGGCGGAAAAATTCAAAAAACGGGTCGTCCGGATCAAGGCCGGGGAAGCCCGGAAACCCCGATTGGGTTTTCGTCGTGCCGGAAACGCTGATATTGACCACCGCACCGCCGTGACGCTCGACGATGGCGCTCATATCGGGCAGCGCCGAAGCCGCCGGCGCGGCCGCTTCAACCGGCCAGAGCGGGCGTTCCTGCCATGCCGAAACCGCCATGATCGAGAAAGCGGCGACGGTGGCGACGGCGGTGGCCGTCAGGCTGCGTTTAAAGGTTCTGGAATTCTTCAGCGTCATGATCGACATTCTCCTTGCAAAACAAAACACAAAAGAAATAGGGAAGATGGAATACGGGCAGTTGCAGACCACTGACCATTTCTACGGGAGCCATCCTAACAGCGAAAACTTAACTCAGACTTAAGAAAAATTAAGAAAAATAATTTCGGGTAAAACTTAGACTTAACGCAACTGTAGGCATGCCATCCGCAGCGCGCCAAATTGGTCGCCTCCGAGGGGTTTGTTAAAATTTCGCCCTCGCTTGAGTGCATCCTTTGTTCGTCCAGATTTACGCACAGTATTCGGAAGCGTTCAGTGATTGTTCCTTTCAACATCGCATCCACAATAAAAATCTTCCATGAAAACTTCCGCGTCCACATCCGCATCTACCTCCTGGTCTTCCCGAATCGGGTTCATTCTGTCCGCCGCCGGCTCGGCCATCGGCCTGGGCGCGATCTGGAAATTTCCCTACACGGCCGGCACCAATGGCGGCGCCGTCTTTTTTATGCTCTTCCTGTTATTTACGGTGCTGATCGGCCTGCCCGTGTTGCTGGCTGAGTTTTATATCGGTCGCAAAAGCGGCAAAAACGCCGTAGATGCATTCAGAACGCTGGCGCCCGGCAGCCAGTGGCCGTGGGTCGGGCGCATGGGCGTTGCGGCCTGCTTTGTGCTGCTGTCGTTTTACAGCGTGGTCGGCGGCTGGGTGCTTAATTATGTGGTGCATGCCTTTAGCGGCGCAGTACATCCAGGTGCGGATTTCGGAGCGCTGTTCGGCGCAACCATTGCCAGCCCGGCCAACGCCCTCGCTTACCAGGCGATCTTCATGCTGCTGACGGTGGCCGTTGTTCAAGGCGGCATTGCCGAAGGCATCGAAAAAGCCAACCGCTATCTGATGCCGGCGTTGTTTATCCTTTTTCTCGTGCTGGCCGTACGCTCGCTGACGTTGCCGGGCGCGATGAAAGGCGTCGAATTCCTGCTCAAGCCCGACTGGCGCTACCTGAACCCGCAAACCATGCTGATCGCGCTCGGCCAAGCGTTCTTTGCACTGAGCATCGGCGTCTCGGCGATGATCACTTACGCGGCGTATCTGGGTCGGGACCAGGACGTTTTCCGCGCCGGCAACAGCGTCATGTGGCTCAATTTGCTGATTTCGCTGCTCGCCGGCCTGGTTATTTTTCCTGCGGTTTTTGCCCTTGGTTTTGAGCCGGGTCAGGGGCCGGGGCTGATTTTCGTGGTGCTGCCCGCCGTCTTCATGCAAATTCCTTTTGGCCGGCTGCTGTTCGGCGTTTTCATGGTGCTGGTTTCGTTTGCGACCCTGACCTCCGCGTTCGCCATGCTAGAAACGGTGATCGCCTCTTCGATCCGCGACAACCAGGGCAAACGTCGCAGTCACACCTGGCTGATCGGCACGGCAATCTTTATCGTTGGCATTCCTTCCGCGCTGTCATTCGGCGCGTGGAAAGAGCTGACTTTCTTCGGCAAGACCGTCTTTGATTTGTGGGACTACCTGATCACGGCGTGGATCATGCCCGTCGGCGCCCTGTGCATCGCCCTCTTTACCGGCTGGTGCCAACAAAAGACCGACGTACTCCAGCACATGCGCGAAGGCAGCAGCGCCGCATCCGCCCTGCCTGCCTTGTGGCTGGCCGCATTGCGCTACCTTGCGCCGTTGGCGATCCTGCTCGTCTTCGCCAATACCCTGGGCTGGATCTAAATTCCGGACGCCGCAGAAAGGCTGCCCGCAAGCCCGTGTATTTAGGGCATTTCAGAGGGGATACCCGCAAACCCGCGTAAACAGGGCATCTCCGAGCGCCCTGCCCACCAGCCCTTTATCCATAAGGGTTACAGAAGTGCCTACCTGGAAACGCCCTATCCACGCGGGGTTCGGAGCACCCGAAAAGCCCCTCCCCTTTGGGAGATAAATTTGGGGATAGGGTAAAAAAGACAAAAAGAGCGCAGGAGCAATACCAAATTCCATCTGAAACAACAGAAACCGAAGCCTTTGACGTGTTGCTCTCTCTGCCCCTTCGGGGCATCTCCCCCACAGGGAGAGAATCAAAAACCCATCGACCACTGCGCGACGGCTCCGTGACGCCTTCCCTAAAAGGTGGTTGCCCGCCAGCCCGTGTATTTAGAGCTTCTCCGAAAGGTATGCCCTGAACCCCGCGTAAACAGGGTATCTCCAGATCCACTGCTCGGAGTGCTTTATCCATGCGGGTTTTGGAAGTGCATGCCAGCAAACGCCCTATTTATAAGGGCTCCAGGGGC
Organism: Dentiradicibacter hellwigii; assembly: GCF_041770905.1. Classification (NCBI taxonomy): domain Bacteria; kingdom Pseudomonadati; phylum Pseudomonadota; class Betaproteobacteria; order Rhodocyclales; family Rhodocyclaceae; genus Dentiradicibacter; species Dentiradicibacter hellwigii. The sequence goes on along the minus strand of NZ_JBEUWX010000002.1, from coordinate 457,283 downwards.
GCCTGCCTGCAAACGGCCAATCCACGCGGGGTTCAGAAGTGTGCTCCGAAAGCCTCATAGCGGCTCGACTTTGCAAAAAGACAAGGCGGCGAGCCGCTGACAGTACGAGTAGTACGGCAAGGCGAAGCCAACGCCGTATTTTGGCAAAGGAAGCCGCTATTTCAGAAATGCGCGGGGCGGCTTGGCGGAAGCAAGAGCTTGATTGTCTGAGCGCAGCGAGTTATCAAGCCCGCCGCCAAGCCGCCCGCGGCAAGGAGTTTTCTGCGCCTCGGGGTCGCCTTTCTTTGCTGACTTTCTTTGGCGAGGCAAAGAAAGTCAGCGGGGCGCGCTGCCGCTCAGCGCAACGGCATCAAGAGGAGTTCCGTGGGTGAAAGTCAGCGCGCAGGTCTTGGCAATTCCTATATTTAAAGTATCTCCGGCCACCTGCCCGCTAGCCCGCGTATTTAGGGCTTCTCCAAGGAGGATGCTCTGAAGCCCTTGTAAACAGGTCATTTCCGGCGCCCATGCCCTGAAGCCCTTTATTGATAAGGGTTCCAGAGGTGCCTGCCTGGAAACACCCACTCCACGCGGGTTTCCGAGGGGGCGTGCTGCCGCTCAGCGCAACGGCATCAAGAGAAGTCTCTTAGGGGAAGGTCAGTGCGCAGGCTGTGGCGATTCGTGTTTTTCGTGTATTTGGAGCATCTCTGAACACCTCCCCTGCCAGCGCACACGCACCAGCAGACCGCCTGCATCCGAGTCGTGCAGACTGACCGTGGCGCCATGCCGCTCGGCGATGGCGCGCACGATCGCCAACCCCAGCCCGCTGCCGGGTTCCTGTTCGCCCGCACGCCGGTAGAAACGGCCGAAGACCCGCTCACGCTCGGCGGCGGGAATACCCGGCCCGTTGTCGGCCACTTCAAGCACCGCCGCCCGCGACGCAGCCTCGCCATACGTATTGGTGGAGTCGCTTTTTCCTGCCGTTTTTTCCTCCGCCGCCTGGCTGTCCTCATAATGACAGGTGACGTCGACCCGTCCACCCGGCGGTGCATGGCGCAACGCATTGGTCAGCAAATTGGCCAGTAGAATGCGTAAGGCGCCCGCCTCGCCCGTGACAAAAAGACTGTTTTCCCCCGCGAGCAGCCCAAGATCAACGCCGCGCGCTTCGGCAAGCGGCATCTGCTCGACGATTGCTTCGCGCGCCAGCATCGTCAGATCAACGCGCTCCATCGGCATCGCCGCCGCGCCCGGCTCCAGCCGCGCCAGCGTCAGTAACTGCCCGACCGTATGGCTGGCGCGTTGCAGCCCGCGCTTAAGATTATCGAGCGCGGTGCTCCGCTCCGCCTCGTCTGCCGCCCGCTCGACCAGCTGTATCTGTAATTGCAGTGCCGTCAGAGGGGTACGCAGTTCATGTGCGGCGTCGGCGACGAAATCGCGTTGTGCCGCAAAAGCGCTTTTGAGCCGCGCCAGCAGATCATTGAGCGCTGCGGCCAGCGGTTGAATTTCCTCCGGCAAATCGTCGTCCGGCAAGGGGCTGAACGAATCGGGCGAACGCGTGCGCAGCGATTCGGCCAGGCGCGCCAGCGGCCGCAGCCCCAGACCGACCAGCGCCCAGACCAGCGCGCCAACAGCGGGCAGAAGAAAGAAAAACGGCCGCAGCGTCTTCCAGGCCGCATTGGCGGCCAGGCGGTCGCGCACGCGCATCGGCTGGGCGACGGCGATGGTCATGCCCTGGTACTGAAGGGCGAAAACACGCCATTGCCCTTCACTTGTCCTGGCCTGTGAGTAGCCAAGCTGTGTCAGTTCCGGCAGCGACTCGTGCGGCTTGGAGTAGTAGACCGTCAGGCCGGTCGCATTCCAGACACGGATAACGTAGTCAACATGGCCGTCGTCAGCCGGAAAGGAGTGGGCGTCAGGGAAACGTTGATCGCGCACTGACAGCGCAATCTGCCGTAGATGGTAATCAGACAGCGCATCCGCTTCATGGCGGGCGGCGCGCCAGGTTGCCCAGCCGGCGATCAGCATCGCCAGAGACATGGCGCCGAGCAGCGCCAGCAGCAGTTGGCGGCGAATCGAGTTCATGGTGTTTTCACGGCCGCTCCGGCACCAGATAGCCGACGCCGCGCACGTTGCGGATCCATGCCGCACCCAGTTTGCGCCGCAGCGAGTGGATATGAACCTCGACGGCATTGCTTTCAACCTCTTCGCCCCAGCCGTAAAGGCGTTCTTCAAGCTGGGCGCGCGAAAGCGGCATCCCCGGCCGTTCGAGCAAAGCGCGCAGCAGGGCGAACTCGCGCCCGGAGAGGCTGACCGGGCGCCCCTCCAGCGTCACGGCGCGTGTGGCCGGATCGAGCGTTAATGCACCGTGTTCGATCAGCGGCGAAGCGCGTCCGCCGCGCCGTCGCATGAGGGCGCGAATGCGCGCCGACAGTTCGTCGAGATCAAAAGGCTTGACAAGATAATCGTCAGCGCCGGCATCAAGCCCCTTGACGCGGTCGGCAACCGCATCGCGTGCGGTAATCACGAGCACTGGCAGTTCGACGCCCTGGCGGCGCAAACTGGCCAGCAGGTCGAGCCCCGACAGGTGCGGCAGCCCGAGATCGAGCAGCAGCATTTCATGCACCCCTTCGGCAACTGCCAGCGTTGCCGCAGCGCCATCGCGCACCCAGTCGACGGTATGCCCTTCCTGACGCAAACCACGCTGTACGCCATCGCCGATCATCGGGTCATCTTCGACCAACAGCAGACGCATCGCCTACTCTCCACAAAACGACATGATCACGGCGGCCATGATACCCGCTCTACAGCTACCCACCATTTTTGTGCTGTTTGCCCCCTCGCTTCTATTCATTTTCATCCGTTGATTCGCCGCGCACGATATGGAATATCCGGGAATATTTGCATGCGGGAAAAACGCCCCTGCAATTCGATTTTTAAGAAAGCGGAAAGGAAAACGCATGAAAACGCATTTTTGGCACTTCGCCGCCTTATGTCTGAGCAGTCGCGGCACCAAGGACAAACGTCAAGGCCAAAACGGGCAGTCCATCATCCCAATCATTGTTTCATCATGACCCGTTTTGCCTATTTTTACGTCCTAAAGTGTTTATTTAAATGGGCGATGACCGATGATTTCTGCTACGCTTGGGCGTCAAGGGAATGTTGCCAAACAATCTGCCGGTATGCATCCGCCGCGCACCCTACCCTGTCAAAAAGGCCAGAAACAAACAGACTCCTCCAATGCATGAAAGCGCCCCGCTGATCACCACGCTCGCCCTGGGACTTGGGTTTGGCCTTATCTTCGGACTCATTGCCGAACGTCTGCGTCTGCCGGCGCTGGTCGGTTACCTGCTCGCCGGCGTCTTCATCGGTCCATTCACACCGGGGTTTCTCGCCGATGTCGACATCGCCAAACAGTTGGCTGAAATCGGCGTCATGCTGCTGATGTTTGGCGTCGGGCTGCATTTTTCCGTCGATGATCTGATGGCAGTGCGCAAAATCGCGCTGCCCGGCGCGATCATCCAGGTCACCATCGCCGCCATGCTGAGTACGCTGCTGGCACTGGCGTGGGGATGGAATGCCGGCGGCGCGATCATTTTCGGCTTTGCTCTTTCCGTCGCCAGTACAGTCGTTGTATTGCGCGGGCTGGAAGCACAGCGTGCGCTCGATTCAATGAACGGCCGCCTTGCCGTCGGCTGGCTGGTCGTCCAAGACCTGATCATGGTGTTTGTGCTGGTCTTGCTGCCCCCGCTTGCCAGCCAGCTTGGCGGCGAACAGCAGTCGTGGAATGACGGCATCTGGCAGAATTTGCTGATCACCGTCGAGAAAATGCTCATCTTCGTTGTGCTGATGCTGGTCGGCGGGCGCCGCTTGATCCCGCGTCTGCTCTGGCTCGTGGCGCGTACCCGCTCGCGCGAACTCTTCACGCTTTGTGTGGCCGCTGCCGCCGTCAGCATCGCCTATACCGCCGCCCGCTTGTTCTCGGTGTCTTTTGCTCTGGGCGCCTTCTTCGCCGGCATGGTGATGCGCGAATCGGCATTCAGTCAGCGGGCCACCGAGGAATCGCTTCCCCTGCGCGAAGCCTTCTCGGTGCTTTTTTTCGTCTCGGTCGGCATGCTCTTCGACCCGCGCATCCTGCTTGAAGACCCGTTCCAGATTCTGGCCATGCTTTTCCTCATCATGCTCGTCAACCCGCTGGCGTCGGCAGCCATTGTGCTGGTTTTCCGCTACCCGCTCAATACGGCGCTGATGCTCATGGCAAGCCTGGCGCAAATCGGTGAATTCTCCTTCATTCTCGCCGGCTTGGGCCTGAACCTCGGCCTGCTGACGATGGAAGCGCAGAATCTGATTCTGGCCGGCGCGCTGATTTCGATCACCTTTAACAAACTGATGTTTTTCTGCGTGCCGCTACTGCAAAAATGGATTCTCGCGCATCCTAAACTCGCCAGAAAACTGGAGCGCCCCGGCGACCCGCTCGCCGAACTGCCGATGAGTACGGAAGAGAAATTTCTTTCCGGACAGGTCGTACTCGTCGGTTATGGCAAGGTCGGTCAGCGTATCGCCCGCGCCCTGACCGAGAAGAACATCCCCTTTGTCGTGGTTGAGGAAAACCGAGAAATCGTCGAAAGTCTGCGCCAGCGCGGTATTGCCGCTGTCGGCGGAAACGCCGCCGAACCGGCCGTACTCGTTCAGGCGCACATTGCCCGTGCCAGCATGCTGGTCGCCTCGGCGTCAAGCGCCGTCGAAGTACAGAAAATGATACAAACGGCACGCACGCTGAACCCAGGAATCGAGGTCATCATCCGCGGCCTTTCCGAGGAAGAAGCTGACCTGCTCGCCGAAGAACACGCCGGAAGAGTTTTCCTCGCCAAGGAAGAACTGGCCAACAGTATGTGCGCCCATGTGCTGAAGCGTTTCGGCAAAGCGCGCAGAAAATCCGGCGCGCGGCACTAAGGCTTGGGCACTAAGACCGGCATGGCAGGATCACCGGCCCATCCTGGCCTATCCTGACCCCTCCTCGCTTATCCTGACTGATCCTCACGCTTTTCCCTGCCCGGTTGCCTGCTCCGGCTTTTTCCGGGAACGCGCAGCGCGCATCAGGATAATGGTCGTTACCGGCGAGGCAAGCAGAATAAAAACGGCAATCAGCAGTTCATGAATCACCAGGTGCCTGGCCATTGCCGAGGCCATAAGGGTCGAGGCCAATAATACGCACCCCGTGCCCAGTGTATTGGTCAGGGTTGGTGCATGAACGCGGGCGTAAAAATCATCCAGACGCAGGAGACCGAGCGCGCCGATCAGCGAAACCAGGCCCCCGGCGACAAGCAGAAGCGAAGCCGGCGCAACGGCCCAGAGCGGAAGATCGACAGCGTTCATGGTTCAATCACCTCGCCGCGAAGCAGGAACTTCGCCATTGCCGTCGAACTGACAAAGCCGAAAATGGCAATCAGCAGGGCGCTTTCGAAATAGACGGATGAGCCGATGTCGATTCCCAGTGTCAGGATAATCAGCATGGCATTGATGGAAAGCGCATCCGCCGCGAGAATGCGATCCTGCGCCGCCGGCCCACGCAGTATGCGGATCAGCGCAAAAACCATGGACAGCGTAAAACAGACCAGCGCAAAGATCAGTGCATATTTGAGCATGACAGTCATGTAAAAATCTCCATGAGCGGACGTTCGTAGCGTTCCTTGATTGTGCGTTGAACACCGGCACTATCTTTGAGATCAAGAATGTGCAGCGTCAGTACATTGTTTTCCGGATTAAGGCCGGCCCAGGCCGTGCCCGGCGTCGCCGTAATGATGATGCTGAGCATTGCCAGTCCGTGCGGATTGCGCATATCCAGAGGAATATCCAGGAAGGCCGAATGGGGCGGCCGACGGGCGGCGTATAGAATCACCTGTCCGGCTTCGATATTGGCCTGAACGATATCGACCAGTACCCGACCGCACAGCGCCAGCATAACGCCCAGACGCCGCGGCACGGCATGCAGTGGACGCACGCGCCGGGTCAGCGCATTTGCCGCCAGCGCAAACACGCCGCCCAGCAACCAGTCGGCGCCATCCAGCGACTTATTGATCACCAGCCAGAAAACAAGCAGGCAGGCAGGCATCAGGAAACGCCGCATACGTTCAATCATGGTGTCCCTTCCCTGCCCTCATTGTCTCCTCTCCCCCAACTCCCCCGATCTCCCCTGCTTCCCCTATTTTCTTTCCCAACCCGGCTCATTGCGCCTTATCCGGCGTCACGGCATAGATATACGCGCCGACATCATAAAGTGCGTGCGAGGCGGCCGAAAAATAGGACATGGCCGCTTCCGGCCGCAAGGTTAACGCGATGCACAGCAACAGCAGCGCCGCAACCGGCCCGGCTTCCAGCCAACGCAATCTCGGCGTCTGGCGCTCCATATCCCAGAAAATACGGATGCCGAGCCGTGAGAGTGCAATGATGCCCGCCAACCCGGACAGCAGCATGGCGGCAATAAACAATCCGACGTGCCAGTTTGATGCCGGCGGCAGCGAGTTCAAAGAGGCGCCCAGCATGGCAAATTTGCCGATGAAGCCGGGCATGGGCGGCAACCCTGTCAGCACCAGGCCGCACAAAATAAAGGACAGCCCGAGAAAAGCGGCCGTGGCCGGAATCGGAACACCGGCATCCTCATCGGAAGCGTCCGCCTCGTGCGAGGATTTGACGCCAAATGCCTCCAGGCTGATAGCCAGGAGATCGTCAATCTGGCTCCGGTCGCGCTCGGCAATTTCGACCAGCATGAAAAAAGCGCCACACCCCAGTACCGATGCGGTCAGATAAAACATGGCGGGAGCGGTCAGTAAAGTACCGATAAAGCCAAAGGCGGTCAGCAATGTACCGGAAGAGACGATCACGAAAAAAGCAGCCAGGCGGCCCAGTTTCTGCGAACTGAGCACGCCCAGCGTACCGATAGCGACCGTTGTCAGCCCGCAATAAAACAGCCAGTCGCCGTCAAACGGCGCGGGTGCGATGCCGTTTTCCTGCAACAGCGTTCCCATGCGCAGCAAGGCATAGATGCCCACTTTAGTCAGGATGGCAAAGACCGCCCCCGCCGGCGGCGCGGCATTGGCATAGGCTGCGGGCAGCCAGAAATTAAGCGGCCAGGCCGCCGCCTTGATGAGAAAAACAATGCCCAGCATGGCTGCCGCCAGATCGAACAGGCGGCGGTCATCTGCCGCCAGCTGCAAAACACGCTCCGGCAGCTCTGCCATATTGAGCGTTCCCGTCAAGCCATAAACGAGCGCCGCCGCTACCAGAAAGAACAATGACCCCAGCAGATTGACTGCGATGTAATGCAATCCCGCGTTGACCCGTAGTGTATTCGGGCTATACAGCGTCAGTGCGTAAGACGCGGCGAGCATGATCTCGAAAAAAACGAAAAGATTGAAAAGGTCGCCCGTCAGGAAAGCGCCGTTTAAGCCCATCAGCTGAAACTGAAGCAAAGGGAAAAACTGGACGCCCGCGCGCTCCCAGCGCGCCAGTGAATAAGAAAAAGCCGCCGTGCCAAGCACCGTCGCCAACATAACCATCATGGCCGCCAGGCGATCCACGACAAGAACGATGCCATACGGCGCAGCCCAGTTACCCAAGGCATAAACGCCGATTGTTTCCGGCCAGGCGGCAAGCCGGCCATCCGCGGCCGCCATCAGCGCCAATGCAACGCCCAGTTGTATCGACAGGGAGAGCAGTGAAAAGGCCGCGCGCGCCATGCCGGGCATTGCGCAACAGCAGCAGCACCGCGCCCGTCATCATCGGCAGCAGAATCGGCAGGATCGGCAGATGCGGTAGCAGGATGCCCATCAACGAAATTTCCATGGCCCGCGTCATCCGGCGTTATCCGACATTATCCGGCTCGTGGCCATCGACGTGATCATTGCCATTCAAACCGCGCGCAACCAGCAGAACGACAAGAAAAAGCGCCGTCGTGGCAAAGCCGATGACGATGGCGGTCAACACCAGCGCCTGCGGCACGGGATCGGTATAAAAGGCGCTGCTGGTGGAAAGCGGCGCGATCAGCGGCGGCGTGCCGACGCGCAGGCGTCCCATGCAGAAAATGAACAGATTGACCGCATAGGAAAGCAGCGACAGGCCAACGATGACCTGGAAGGTACGCGGCCGCAAAATCAGATAAATCCCCGATCCGGCGACGATGCCAATCGCCAAAGACAATACTATTTCCATCGGACGACCTCGCTGGCCTGATGCTCTCTGGAATGACGGCGCAAAGACTGGTGGGCGATGGCAATCAGCATCAGCACGGTGGCGCCTACGACCACCAGATACACGCCCATGTCGAACACCAGTACGCTCGACAGGTGAATCTGCCCGATGCCGGGCACTTCACCATGCCAGGTCTGGCTGGACAGGAAAGGTTCGCCCGCCAACGCACCGGCGATGCCGGCAGCGCCGGCGCAAAGCAAACCCAGGGCCATCCAGCTGAGCGGCAGAATACGCAGGCGCAGCTCGACCCAGACCACACCGCTGACGATATATTGCAGGATGATCGCCGTGGCAAACACCAGTCCGCCGACAAAGCCGCCGCCGGGCGCGTTGTGGCCGCGCATCAGGAAATACATCGATACCATCAAGGCCAGCGGCAGGATCAAGCGCGCCAGGACGGCAGGAATCATGGCATCGCCTTCCGGCAGCAAAACCGTTTGCGCCGCGGCTTCGGCATCCAGTGCTTCAGCCATTTTTTCGCCTCCCACGGCAGGCGCGGGTTCAGCCGCTTCCGCATTGCGAATACTTTCCGGCGCTGGCCGGAAACGGCGCAGCAAGGCAAATACGGTCAGCGCAACAATGACCAGCACCGTGATTTCACCAAAGGTATCGAAACCGCGAAAATCAACGAGGATGACATTGACGACATTCCGGCCACCACCCTCTGGCAGCGAGCGCTCGACGAAAAACGGGGAAATCCCATCGACACTCGGACGGCTCATGATCGCGTAGCTGAGTGCCGCAAGGCCACCGCCGCCCAGCACGGCCAGCAGCAGGTCGCGCAGCCGCCGCAAACGGGGGCGTATCGATGGCCGCGCCTCTTCCATAAACCGCCTGTCACGCTGCGGCAGCCAGCGCAGCCCCAGGAGGATCAGCACGGCCGTCACCACTTCGACAGCCAGTTGGGTTAACGCCAGGTCCGGCGCGGAAAGCCAGACGAACGACAAACTGGTTGCCAGGCCCGTTCCGCCTAGGAAAATCAGCGCAGTGAAACGGTGATACTTCGCCTTCCAGGCAGCCATGACGGCGCAGGTCGCACCAACGATCCACAGCAGTATGAAAGATACGTCGGGCGCGATCGTCCACCGCCGCCCCCAGGTCAGCCCGCCGTTCCACAAAGAGAGTATGCCGCCCCCCACAATGACGAGCATCATGAAGCGCAGTTGCGTTTGCAGCCTGTCGGAAGAAAGCACGGGCAATATCCGGCTGGCCATTGATGTCATGGCCCTCAGGCAGTTTTCAAACGCCCGCTTGCCATCGATAGCTTCCAGCAGAGGAACAGCATCTCTCTGGCGGGTAAGCCATGAAAAATAGAGTGCAACGCCGCCGCATAAGGCGATCAGGCTCATGTAAACCGGAAGATTCAGGCCGTGCCACAACGCCAGATCGTAATGCGGCGCGTCGGCGCCGAGCAGTGCCGTCGTCGCCATTTTCAGAAAACCTTCGACCGTCTGTCCGGGAAAAACGCCGACCAGCACGCACATCACGACCAGCAACGCGCTGGGCAACAGCATCCAGCGTGTCGGATCGTGCGGCGTATGTGGCAAATCAGTGGCCTGCGGCCCAAAAAACACATCGTGGATGAAGCGCAGCGAATAGGCAACGCTGAACACGCCGGCAAGCGTTGCAAAAAACGGCAAAACGATGCGCACCCATCCCACCTGGTCAAGATAGACGGTTTCTGCAAAAAACATTTCCTTAGACAAAAAACCGTTGAGCAAGGGTACGCCCGCCATCGCCGCGGCCGAAACCATCGCCAGCGTTGCCGTGATCGGCATGACGCGCGCAAGGCCGGACAAGCGCCGGATATCGCGCGTACCGGTTTCGTGATCGATGACGCCGGCGGCCATGAACAGCGAGGCCTTGAACGTCGCATGATTGATCATGTGAAAAACTGCGGCAACCAACGCCAGCGTGCTGTTCATGCCAAGCAGCAGGGTAATCAGCCCGAGATGGCTGATCGTCGAATAAGCCAGAATGCCCTTCAGATCATTCTGGAACATGGCCAGATAACCGGCGATGACCAAAGAACACAAACCGGCGCCGCCCACCATCCAGAACCATTGATCAGAACCGGCCAGCAACGGCCACAGCCGCGCCAGCAGAAAGACCCCCGCCTTGACCATCGTAGCCGAATGCAGATAGGCGGAAACTGGCGTCGGCGCAGCCATCGCATGCGGCAGCCAGAAATGAAAGGGAAACTGTGCGCTTTTGGTCAGCGCCCCCAGCGCCACCAGGGTAACGATCGCGGGATACCAGGCATGGTTTTTGACCACATCGGCCGCCGCCAATACGGCATCAAGATCATAGCTGCCGACGATACGGCCAATCAGCAGTACGCCACCGAGCAGCGCCAGCCCGCCGGCGCCGGTCACGATCAATGCCATGCGCGCGCCGCTACGCGCTTCGCTGCGGTGATGCCAGTAAGCGATCAACATGAACGACACCAGGCTGGTCAACTCCCAGAACATGGCCATCTGCAACAGATTGCCGGATAGAACGACGCCCAGCATGGCGCCCATGAAGGCGAGGAAAAAGGAGAAAAAACGGGGGACGGGATCGGCCGGTGACATGTAATAACGCGCATAGACCACAACCAGCAACCCCATGCCCGCAACCAGCATGGCAAACAGCCATGAAAAGCCATCCAGACGCAGCTGAAAAGCAAGACCCAGCGTCGCCGACCAGGGCATTTCCAGGCGCAGAACGGCATCGTTGGCTAAATGCGGGTACAAAGACGCGAGCAGCACCGTCGTCAGCAAAGCGACAAAACCGGCCAGCCACGCCTCGGCATTGCGGGCATTAGTCGGCATGAGTGCCGCACAAATGCTGCCGATCCAGGGAGTTATCAGAATAGTCAGGAGCAGGGTCATCGCGGCGCAAGTTTAACCGATAAGCGCCAGATTCCAGCCGGTTATCGGCACATTCCGCGGATTTATTTCACTGTGGTCTCCACCGCCGGCACAACGCTTAAAAATCCCGGCAACGGCACGGCCAAAATCTCGGCAACGGCACGGCCATCCAGAATCAAAATAGCCCAATGCCCAGTACGCCTTCCATCAAATCCTCAAGCCCTCCTCAACCCCTCCTCAAGCTCAACGCCGGCGGGATGGCGGCCGCGGCCAAACTACGTCATTTTCATTCCACAATGATGATTTATCAGGCATGATACGCCCCATGGCCTGCTGCACGGGTCAGCCGCCGCGTCCGCCGTGTTCTCCGCGTTCTTTTTTGCGCTTTAGCTTTCACACCGTCACGGGACGCTTTCCGTTTCTGCTTCATCCAACCTGAAAGGAACCATTATGGGAATTTTTAGCACGATCCTGTCCAAGCTGGGCTTTGGCGAAGCTGAGGCCGCCGCGCCAGATCCCTCGACCGCTGCCCCTGCTGCCCCTGCTGCCCCCGCCGCTTCTGCCACTTCTGCCGCACCGACGCCAATCAGCACCGTCGATGTCGTCTCCAAACTGGAAGGGATGGCCAAGGCCAACCCTGAAAAGCTGAACTGGAAGACCTCCATCGTCGACCTGATGAAACTTCTCGGCCTCGAAAGCAGCTTGGCCGCGCGCAAGGAGCTGGCTACCGAACTGGGCTGCCCGGCCGAAAAAATGGGCGATTCGGCGCAGATGAACATGTGGCTGCATAAAACCGTGCTGCAAAAGCTGGCCGAAAACGGCGGCAACATCCCGAAAGAACTGCTCTAGGGTCTTGGCCGGCGCTGAGCGGCGATACCTGCTTCAGCGGGTTGAGCCAGAACGCCGGCAAGCGCCGCTTCTCCTGACGTACACAGCAAGGCCGCCTGGAAATCCAGGCGGCTTTTTTATCCCATTTCAAGAACGCCCTGAGATACCCTGTCCACGCGGGTTTGCGAGCATCCTCCTCTGAAGCGCCCTAAATACGCGGGCTAGCGGGCATCCTTTCCGCGGCGCCTAAAACATAGCGGCTCGACTTTGCCAAAAGACAAGGCGTTAAGCCGCTGACAGACCATTCAGTACGGCAAGGCAAGGCCAACACAGCAACGCAGTATTTTGGCAAAGGAAGCCGTGATTCCCCTGTTTATGTTTTTTGATGCCCGGAAGCCCTTATATTTAAAGGGCCTCCGGGCGATTTATGTTTTCTGGCTTGTTTGAAAGGGTCTCAGGGCAGAATTTTCAGCGCGTCTCACCACTTGCCAGCAGGTTATCGACGACTTCGGCCACGTCGCGCGACAGGTTCGGCGTCTGTCGAACCGCTTCCAGCGCAGCGCGGGCATGCGCCTGTCGGCCGGCATCAAACCTGCGCCAGCGGTCGAAACTGCGCGCCAGGCGCGAAGCCACCTGCGGATTGAGCGGATCGAGTTTCGTGACCCACTCGGAGATCAATCGATAGCCGCTGCCGTCGGCCGCGTGGAAGTGCCGATGATTGGCGCCGAAGGTACGCAGCAGGGCATACACTTTGTTCGGATTGCGGAAATCGAAGGCCGGGTGCGCACTCAGCTCGCGAATGCGTTCCGCCGTCACGGCGCAGCTTGTGGCCTGCACCGCCAGCCATTTGTCGACGACCAGCGCTTCGTCCCGATAACGCGCGTAGAAATCGGCGAGCGCCTGCCCGGCAAGCGATTCTGGGCAGCATTCGTCCGCTTCGTGCGTTTTCTGTTTTCCCGAAACCTCTGCCATCTCGCCCATCTCCTGCGCCAACGTCGCCAGCGCGGCGAAACGGTCGGTCATGTTGTCCGCCTGGCGGTATTGCGTCAGCGCCAGATGCAGCCCCGCTTCACCGGCCGCCTCGCTGCGCTCGGCAAGATAGCTGAGGCATTGATTACGCAGGGCGCGCTCACCCGCACCCTGCATATCTGGCGGGCAGGAAGCCCGGTTCTCCCCGGCCGACAACGCTGCATAGACGGCCGAAAAATCTTCCGACAACGCATCGGCCAGATAGGTGCTCAGGCTGCGCCGCGCCTGATATAGCGCTTCCGGATCAACCGTCGGCAAGGATTCTGCCAGCGTTGCTTCACTGGGCAGACTCAGCGCTTCGGCAACAAAACCGGCGCCAAACGCGGCGTGCCCGTTCAGCAGCCGGCGCACGGCCTCGGCATAGGCGGCAGGCCAGACGGGGGGACGTCCGGCGGCGATCTGCGCCGTCGCCGCCAGAATCAGGCGGCTGGCCAAGCGCTGCCCGGCCTCCCAGCGATTAAACGGATCGCTGTCGTGCGCCATCAGGTAAATCAGGTCGGTATCCAGATCCTCTTTATCGAGAATGACCGGCGCGGAAAAATCACGCAGCAGTGAAGGAATCGGCGGCGCATCAATGTTCTCAAAAACAAAGGACTGACGATTCTCGTTGAGCAGCAATGTGCGCGCCGAACCCGGCAATTCGCCGCCGGAAGGATCGTACAGGGCAACGCGGATGGGGATCGGATACGGCGCGGCATCACTTGCGCGAATGTTGGACTGCGTAAAGTTCAGTGTGTAGCGTCTGGCCGCCGCATCATAGGCGCCGGATACCGCGACGCGCGGCGTGCCCGGTTCGGCATACCAGCGCATGAAACGTTGAAGATTAAGGCCGGGATTTTCTCCTGCCGCATCCGGCGTCTGTGCGGCCATCGCCGCAACAAAATCCTCACACGTCACAGCCTGCCCGTCATGCCGGCGGAAATATTCCTCCAGACCGGCGCGAAAAGCGGCGCGTCCGATCAGCGTCTGGATCATGCGCACGACTTCCGCTCCTTTTTCATACACCGTGGCCGTGTAGAAATTGTTGATTTCCACATAAGAGGACGGTCGCACCGGATGCGCCATCGGGCCGGCATCTTCAGGGAACTGCACGGCGCGTAACGTGCGCACGTCCTTAATGCGCGCCGTGGCGCGATCATGCGCATCCGCACCGAACTCCTGGTCACGGAACACCGTCAGCCCCTCCTTGAGCGAGAGCTGGAACCAGTCGCGGCAAGTGACGCGGTTGCCCGTCCAGTTGTGGAAATATTCGTGGGCGACGACACGGTCGATATTCTCAAAATCGGTATCCGTCGCCAGATCGGGGCGCGCCAGCACGTACTTGGTATTAAAGATGTTGAGGCCTTTGTTTTCCATCGCCCCCATGTTGAAATCGCTGACGGCAACGATCATGTAATGGTCGAGATCGCACTCCAGGCCAAAGCGCTGCTCATCCCAGCGCATCGCCTTTTTCAGCGCCGCCATCGCGTGTCCGCACTGGTCGAGCTCGCCGGGCTCGACGTAGATCGCCAGATGCACCGTGCGCCCCGAAGCCGTCGTGAACGCATCGCGCAGCACATCAAGCCTGCCGGCAACCATGGCAAAAAGATAGCAGGGCTTACGGAATGGGTCTTGCCAAACCGCGTAGTGGCGGCCGTCCGGCTCATCGCCCGCCGCAACCGGGTTGCCGTTGGCAAGCAGCACGGGAAAGCGCGCTTTATCGGCATGCAGCGTCACCGTATAACGCGCCATCACGTCCGGCCGGTCAGGGAACCAGGTAATGCGGCGGAAACCCTGCGCCTCGCACTGGGTGAAATAGCCGTCGCGGCTGCGGTAAAAACCGGACAGCGCCGTATTTGCATCCGGTTGGATACGCACGCGCGTTTCCAGTGAAAAACGCTCCGGCAGATCACCGGACAGCGTCAATGACTGCGCCGTCAGTTCGTATTCATCCGGCGCCAGCGCCCGACCATCACAGCGCACCGATAACGTTTCCAGTGCTTCGCCATCGAGCCGCAGAGGCTGTCCTGCTTTGGCCTCCGGGTTGCGGCGACATGCCAGCGTCGCCGTGATGCACGTTCCATCCGCGCGGATATCGACATCGAGCCTCACTTCATCAACCAGCCACGGCGGCGGCGCATAATCGGCCAGGCGAACAGGAGAGGAAATCGTATCGTCAGTGTCGTGCATGATTGCTCCGAAAAATTATAAAAATGAGCCCAATGATAAGCCCAGTCGGCGATGATGGCCGAAATATCGAGGCATCAGTCGAGGCATCAAAAAAAGCCCGCCGGAATAGCGAAGGGCGCAGGAACAGCGTGCAATCCGATGGGAAGCGATACCCCGTTCCCACCCATGCGGCCAAAAATTATGGGGAAAGCAGCCGCTGTCGCTGGATCCAGGATCGTCAGATCAGCCAACGTCGCGCCATCCTACGCCGATTCCCTACACCGGGAGAAAGTCTCCAAACAATCTCCAAACACTGCGGTGATTTTTTAACGAAGGCCGAGCCAGAGGCGTGCATGAGCGATGCAAGCACGCACAGCCGCTGGCGTGCCAATCCGGCAACCCAAGCCACAATTAAAAATTGGCTGCGGCAAGACAGAAGACGCATAGTCACCCTCCTCGTGCGCCAGACGGGATGCATGGCATATGCAGCCGCGATAGCCGCGAAAACAAACGGCTATCTTGAAGATTGGCGGCCGCAGATTCAGCGAGCGATCGGCTTGTAGCGGATGCGTTTTGGCTTTGCGCCCTCCTCGCCCAGTCGCTTTTTCTTGTCTTCTTCGTATTCTTGGTAGTTGCCGGTGAAGAAGATCCATTGCGATTCGCCTTCGGCGGCCAGAATGTGCGTGCAGATGCGGTCGAGGAACCAGCGGTCATGGCTGATGACGAGCGCACAGCCGGCAAATTCGAGCAATGCATCTTCGAGCGCACGCAGCGTTTCCACGTCGAGGTCGTTGGAAGGTTCGTCGAGCAGCAACAGATTGCCGCCCGTCATCAGCGTTTTCGCCAGATGCAGGCGACCACGCTCGCCGCCGGAGAGTTTGCCGATAATTTTCTGCTGATCGGCGCCCTTAAAATTGAAGCGGCCGATGTAGGCGCGGCTGGGCATTTCAAATTTGCCGATTTGCAGGATGTCGCGCCCATCGGCGAGTTCCTCGAAAACGGTCTTGTTGTCCGAAAGGTTTTCCCGACTCTGGTCGACGTAGGCCATTTTCACCGTCGGGCCGATGACAATCTCACCGCTGTCGGGCTGCTCGGCACCGGTGATCATGCGGAATAGCGTCGATTTGCCGGCGCCGTTCGGCCCGATGATGCCGACGATGGCGCCAGGCGGCACAGTAAAGCTCAGGTTATCGATCAGCAATCTGTCGCCAAAGGCTTTGCTCACGCCCTTGAATTCGATCACCTTATCACCCAGCCGCTCAGCAACGGGGATAAAGATTTCCTGCGTTTCGTTGCGCGCCTGGTATTCGTGGCTGGACATTTCCTCAAAACGGGCCAAGCGCGCCTTGCTCTTGGCCTGTCGCGCCTTGGGGTTGGAGCGCACCCATTCTAGTTCCTGCTTCATCGCCTTCATGTGGGCGTCGAGCTGTTTCTGCTCCTGTTCGAGCCGCGCTTCTTTCTGCTCCAGCCAGGAAGAGTAGTTGCCTTTCCAGGGAATACCGTGGCCGCGGTCAAGTTCGAGAATCCACTCGGCCGCATTGTCAAGGAAGTAACGGTCGTGCGTCACGGCGACGACGGTGCCGGGAAAGCGGACAAGATACTGCTCCAGCCATTCGACGGACTCGGCGTCCAGGTGGTTGGTCGGCTCATCAAGCAGCAGCATATCGGGCTTGGAGAGTAGCAATTTGGCGAGCGCGACGCGGCGTTTCTCGCCACCGGAAAGATGCTTGATGGACGCCTCCCACGGCGGCAGGCGCAGCGCATCGGCGGCGATTTCCATCTGGTTTTCCGTATCGGAGCCAGCGGCGGCGATGATGGCCTCCAACCGCGCCTGTTCCTCAGCCAACTTGTCGAAGTCAGCATCCGGTTCGGCATAGGCCGCATACACCTGATCCAGCCGCGCCTGCGCATTGATGACTTCGCCCATGCCGCTTTCGACTTCATCGCGTACGGTTTTTTCCGGGTTGAGACGCGGTTCCTGTGGCAGATAACCGATTTTGATGCCGGCCAGATGCTGTACTTCGCCGTCGTATTCTTTGTCCTCGTTGGCCATGATACGCAGCACGGTCGACTTGCCTGCGCCGTTGAGGCCGAGCAGGCCGATTTTGGCGCCGGGGAAGAAGGAGAGGGAAATGTCTTTGATAATCTGCCGCTTGGGCGGTACGACTTTGCTCACGCGGAGCATGCTCATAACGTATTGCGCCATGACGAACCTTGCCTGAAGTAAAAGGATTGGATGATTGAAAAAGCGAGGAAAAGCCGTGAAGGGCTGGAGTTTACCCGAGCCGCGCCGGTTTGTACCGCTGGCGCGGCGGCGCGGCTTTTGCGCTATCTGCCCTGTTTTGATGCGCTTGCCACCCACACCATCTGTGGCACCTGTGGCTACGGATAAACACTCCCAACCCGATCTAATGCGAATGCGCCACCCAAGCCACCCGCCGCTTGTCCGCATGTAGCGGGCATTTCCGGCCACCCTGCCCTGAAACGCCCATCCAGCAAGGGCTACAAAGGAGGCTAGCCGGAAAAGCCCAAAAGACACGGGCTACAGCAAGCCAACGCACCGCTGGCCAGGTAGTATCCAGGACAAAGGCAAAGCAACGCGTCGCGGCTTAATCGTGCTGCGCGGGGAGTTTCTTGCTCCTGTTCCTGCGCATTCTCAGGTTAAGCGTCTCGACGGTCAGCGAGAAAGCCATGGAGAAGTAGATATATCCTTTGGGCACATGGTAGCCAAAGCCATCGACGATGAGTGTCAGACCAACCATCAGCAGAAAAGACAATGCCAGCATTTTGATCGTCGGGTTGGCTGAGACGAATTCACCAATAATCCGGGCAAAGAGCATCATCAGGCCGACGGATGCCACGACAGCGGCGATCATCACCTCGACGTGATCGACGAGGCCGACGGCAGTGATAATCGAATCCAGCGAAAAAACCAGATCGATCATGATGATCTGGAAAATAATGGAGGAAGCCGTCACCTGCCCGGCACTCGTTGTCAGATGCTCTTCCTCGCCCACGACCATCTGGTGAATTTCCTGCGTACTTTTCCAAAGCAGGAAAATACCACCGCCGATCAGAATCATGTCGCGTGCGGAAAAGCTCTTGCCAACAAAGGAAAACAGCGGCTCTGTCGCACCAACGATCCAGGAGAGGATAAGCAGGAGGCCGATACGCATGAACATGGCCAGAAACAGCCCGAGCTTCCGGCTTCTTTCCCGCGTCTCACGCGGCAGCTTATCGACGAGGATCGAAATGAAAATAATGTTATCGATCCCCAAAACCAGTTCAAGCACCGTCAGGGTCAGAAATGCGATCCACATCTGGGGATCGAGCAGAATGTGCATGGTTAATGCCCTTTGAAAATATTTTGGCCGCCAGAGGCAATTCACAGAAGCAATTTACTGTGACGGCTTTTCATCAACGGCGGATTCTAACGGCGACAGCGCCATGAGAAAAGAGGCAAAAAGCCTTCGGAAGAGACGCCTGTTTTTATCCTGATTCCAATTTACCCGTTCCGCCCTGTTGTTTCGTTTTACCTCTCTCCTGATGCCATTCGGTCAATCATGTTTCATCCGTGCCCTAAAAATCGAACGTACTTTTCAGGCATCGGATTGCGCATACGGAAACGCCTGATCGGATTAAATCGGATGAATTGTCAGCCGGCCAGATATCGTCCGGTTTTGCCGACGCCCTCGCCGGCAGCAATCGTTGCCTTGGCGAACCGGCCAGTTTCAGGATTCTGAACCTTCCGTGCACTCAGCGTACATTCAGGCGTCCGCCGGGCTAGCGTATGCCGCGGCATCAAGCTGTGCGTCGACATCCGCGTCGTTGTCCGGCTTCAGCCGGAATAACCAGATCGGTTTGCGCATTCCGGCTGATGCGTTCCGGTGAATCGACAACGGCGGTATGGGTTTCGACCACCGGCGCATATACATCGGAAGCGGCCTTGACCGATTCGATGGCGACGGCTTCCTGCCCGGCAATTCGACGAACACGAGACCGCCCAGCAATTCCTGGGCATGGCCGGTCATGCCGATGGTCGGCATACCGTCAGCTTAAAACGCGCCCATTCATGACTCTGCGTGCACTTCAGGTTAGCGGAAATATTAATACAAAATATCCTTAAATAATATATAAAACAATATATTATAAATATTACTTAATAAATTACATTAGGAAATTTCAGCGCCGTGTCGCGCACGAAGCGGGCCTGCCGTATTCATCGTAAACGCCACGTACTGCCAAACACCCCACCCGCCCTGGATAGAAAATAAAAAGCCTTCCATGCGCCCTTATTGCGGTTGAATTGGGCGCTGGCAACTCGACTTTTGCCTACCGCCCAGGAAATTTCGGCTTGCGTTTTTCACGGAACGCGCGGATGCCTTCCTGATAGTCCTCGCTGTCATAGACAACCCGCCGCATTCCCTGGATACGCTCGAACAACTCGGGCGACACAGCATGGGCGCTGGAAAGCATATGCAAGGTATTTTTCATGACACTGATGCTGAGCGGAGAATTCATGGCGATGTGCGCAGCAATGTTTTCAACAAAGGATTCGATCTCATCCGCCGGCCTGACATAATTGACGATACCGAAATTGAAGGCCTGGTCGGACGGCAGCGGCTGTGCGGTAAACAACATCTCCTTGACGATCGGCAGCGGAATCATGTTGAGCAGGGTCAGCAGACCGCCAATGTTGTAGGGCACGCCCATCTTGGCGGGCGTGATAGTAAAAGTGACATTTGGCGTGATGACGAGAATATCGCAGGCCATGGCGACTTCGCAGGCGCCGCCCCAGACGCTGCCCTCGATCATGCCGATGACAGGCGCCGGACATTCCTGGATGGTGCGGATCAAAAGGCGTAGCGGGTCGTTCCAGCCCAGCGGGTCGCGTTTGCCGCCAGGCAGCTCACTGACATCGTGCCCGGCCGACCAGACCCGGGCGCCCGGACGAGCGCGCAGGATGATTGCGCGGACTTCCTGACGGCGGAAATCCCTGAACGCCGCAATGATTTCATAGACGAACGCTTCGCTAAGCGCATTGCGTTTTTCATCGTGATTCAATGTGATGATGCCGGTAAAACCGCGCGTTTCCGTGATGATGTGCGCCATAAGAAGCCTCCTTTGTGACGGTTCTTTTACCCTTGCATTTTGCCTGTGATGCGGAAGCGTACGGAGAAACGGCATCCGCCAGAACGGCACCGAAAATTTTCGTCTGAAAATAAACTCATAAAGATCAAAGAACTACCTGCTATCACCATGCAGCATTCCGCGACAAACCTCCGTACACACGCTGACGCTCTGCCGATGCCCGCCAGGCATTTTGCCGTTTTTCTGTCGCCTTTCCACCTTTTTTCACCGTCATTTCCGGCACCTGTCCTGGCGCACCGGATTGGGACGGAAAGGATTGATATGCCGGGGTGAAAAGCCTGGATATGGTACCATCGCGCCTTCAGTTTTTTCCCGGTTTTCCGCATCTTTCCGCCGTGTTCGTTGTCGATCTTCACTGTCACTCTACTGCCTCTGATGGCCTGCTTGCCCCCGCTGATCTTGTCCGTCGCGCGGCGGACAACGGCGTGACCCTGTTTGCGCTGACCGATCACGATACGCTGGACGGTTTGCCCGAAGCGCGCGCAGAGTCGGAACGACACGGCCTGCGTTTTATCCCTGGCGTCGAGATTTCCATCGAATGGTCGGGCGCCCAGGTTCATGTGCTAGGCCATGATTTTGACGCGAACAACGCCGCGCTGACCGCCGGTCTGGCCTCGATTCATGACGGCCGTATCGAACGCGCCCGCCGCATGGCTGACGCACTCGCCGCCATTGGCCTTGACGGCTGTTTTGAAGGCGCCATGCGCCATGCTGGCAACCCCGGACTGATCAGCCGCGCACACTTTGCCCGCCACCTCGTCGAACGCGGTGTATGCAAGGATGTACGCAGCGTTTTCGAAGCCTATCTGGTCCCCGGCAAACCCGGCTATGTCGAACACCGCTGGCCGTCGCTCCAGGAGGCGGTCGATTGGGTAAACGGCGCCGGCGGCCTGGCCTCAATTGCACATCCGACGCGCTACAACTTCACGCGCAGCGCATTGCGGCAGTTGCTCAAGGAATTCAAGGCTGCCGGCGGGCGCGGGCTGGAAGTTGTCTCCGGCGCCATGCCGCGCGAGAGCATTGCACAATGCGCCCGGCTGGCCGAGACACTGGGCTTGGCGGCCACCTGCGGCTCGGATTTCCACGGCGCCGGGGAAAGTCTCACCGATCTGGGACGCATCGCCCCTTTGCCCGACGGGCTGACACCTATTTGGGAGCTTTTCCGATGAGACGCTATCTGACGGTTCATCCCGACGATCCGCAACCGCGCCTGCTGGCGCAGGCCAGCGAAACGCTGCGCGCCGGCGGCGTCGTGGCGATCCCGACCGATTCCTGCTACGCGCTGGCCTGTTGTCTGGGCGAGAAAGCGGCAATGGATCGCATCCGGCAAATTCGCCAGCTTGATGAGCGCCACCACCTGACGCTGATGTGCCGCGACTTGTCGCAGATCGCCCAATTTGCACGCGTCGACAATGCCCAGTATCGCCTGCTCAAGGCGACCACGCCGGGCAGCTACGTATTCATTCTCGAAGGCAGCCGCGAGCTGCCGCGCCGTGTGCTGCACCCTAAACGCAAGACGATCGGCCTGCGCGTGCCGGATCACCCGCTTGCGCAGGGGCTGCTGGCAGAATTGGGCGAACCGCTATTGACCTCGACCCTGCTCTTGCCGGGCGATGAAACGCCATTGACCGAAGGCTGGGAAATCGACGACCGGATTGGCGATGCGCTCGATCTCACGCTCGACGGCGGCCATTGCGGCATCGAACCGACGACGGTGATCGACCTGACCCATTTGCCGCCACAACTTGTGCGCGCGGGGCGCGGGCCGCTTGCGCCGTTTGGTTTGACCCTAGCGGAAGAATGAGACGCCATGGATCTTTCCGATACCCTGCAAATCATTCTGGTCGCCGCCCCACCGGCCATTCTTGCCATCACCCTGCACGAGGCGGCGCACGGCTACGCCGCCCGCTATTTCGGCGATCCGACGGCCTGGCAGGCTGGACGCATCAGCCTCAACCCGCTGCGCCATATCGACCCGATCGGCACGCTTTTGCTGCCGCTGCTGCTCGCCCTGTTCAAAAGCCCGATCCTGTTCGGCTGGGCCAAACCCGTGCCGGTCAGCATCCACCGCCTGCGCCACCCCAAACGCGATATGTTATGGGTCGCCGCAGCCGGCCCGGCAGTCAATCTGCTGATGGCCGTGGGCTGGACGGCATTGCTCAAGCTCGACACGCTGATCCCGTACAACATGCTGAGTCAGCCGCTGGCGCTGATGTGCCAGGTCGGCATCATCATCAACCTGTCACTGGCGATGCTCAATTTGTTTCCCATGCCGCCGCTCGATGGCGGACGCATTGCCGCCAGTCTGCTGCCTGAACCGCTGGCTAGCCAATTCGCCCAACTCGAGCGCTGGGGATTTCTCATCCTCATCGCGCTTCTTTATTTGGGCGCACTCGACGTAACGGTCTGGCCGCTGGTCGACGCCCTTGAGCGGTTCATTCTCTCCCTGTTCGCACTGACGTGAATCCAACGCCCCTTGATTCTGAATCCGGCTTAGGGACAGCGGAAAGCAGCATGCAGGAACACGCACACGCCCCGGAAATGCCGGAAATGCGCACGGCACCGCCGGCTGCGGCATCTTTCGCCGCCATTGCCGCGCCGGCAGAGGCCAGTGCGCCGGTTGCCCGCATTTACGGCGAACCGATGCAGCAGATGCCGCTCGATCTGTACATCCCGCCGGACGCCATGGCGGTGATGCTCGAAGCCTTTGAAGGCCCGCTCGACCTGCTGCTCTACCTGATTCGCAAGGCGAACATCAACGTTCTCGACATCCCGATGGCGCCGCTCACCGAACAATATCTGACCTACGTTGAGGCGATGCGCGCACAGAATCTCGAACTGGCGGCCGACTATCTGGTCATGGCCGCCATGCTGATCGAAATCAAGTCGCGCATGCTGCTGCCGCGCCCGAAAGCGCCGGAAGGCGAGGACGCCGAAGACCCGCGCGCCGAGCTGGTACGGCGCCTTGTCGAATACGAGCAGATGAAGCTGGCGGCGCGCCGACTTGACGACATGCCGCAGGCAGAGCGTGATTTCGACTGGGTAGACGTCTGGGTCGAAAAATCGGCACAACGCCGCCTGCCCGACGTGCGCCCGGAAGATCTGCACGCGGCCTGGCAGGCCGTGCTGCGCCAGGCCAAACTGCATATGCGCCATACCATCGCGCGCGAAGAACTGTCGGTGCGCGAGCACATGGGCCAGATTCTGCGCCTACTGCGCGACAACGGCGGCTTTGTCGAATTTACCGATATGTTCGATGTCGCGCGCGGCCCGCAGGTTGTCGTCGTGCACTTCATCGCCATGCTTGAACTGGCGCGCGAATGCCTGCTCGAGATGACGCAGGAACACCCTTTTGCCCCCATCTACGTGAGGTTGGCTGATGGATGACATTCCCCCAAAAACCGTGCTTCCCGGCACAACACCTTCACTGAAAGCCGGCAAAGCCGATCAACCCGAAGCGGCAGCGATCCTGCCGGTACAGGAAACCCCGCATCCTCCGGAAATTCGGGAAACTCCGGAAAGGTGCGCTGATGCCGAAAACGCGGCACAGCCGGCTGATACAGGCACCGGCCCGAATGCGGCGCCGGAGGCGCAGAGCGAAATGCCCTCCCTGGAAGCAGAAGCCTTTGCGCTCGAAATGTCGCCGCCTGACCCGCCGGATAACGCCCGCGAACTCAAGCGGATTCTGGAGGCCGTGCTGCTCAGCGCAGCCGACCCGCTGAGCATGGCGGATCTGCGCCGCGTCTTTGATGGCGACATTGGCGCCGATGTTCTGCGTGTCCTGCTCGACGAACTGCGCGCCGAATGGGCGGAGCGGCCGCTTGAGCTGCTTCAGCTGGCAAGCGGCTGGCGCTTCCGCACGCGCGCTGAATTCATGCCCTATCTGGAAAAACTTAACCCGGAAAAACCGCCGAAATACTCGCGCGCCGTACTCGAAACCCTGGCCATCGTCGCCTACCGCCAGCCGGTGACGCGCGGTGATATTGAGGATATTCGCGGCGTTACGGTCTCCTCGCAGGTGATCAAGGCGCTCGAAGAACGCGGCTGGATCGATGTTGTCGGCCACCGCGATACCCCGGGACGCCCGGCTCTGCTGGCAACGACACGCAAATTTCTCGACGATCTCGGCCTGCGCAGCATCTCCGAATTGCCGCCGCTTGAAGCGATGATGAACCACGAACTGGATCTATCCCATGCCCAATGATTCCAAAGGCCGCGCCGGCAGACCGGCAAGAAAAGCCGTTGCTGGACAATCCGCACAAAAAACCGCCCCAAAGCGCGGCAACCATGCTGGGCAAGCAGCCTCGCGCGAAAACATCCGCGCGGATGAGCGCCTGGCACAGGCACGTTCTGCCCGCTCAGCGAAAGCCTCAAAACCATTCCGCCAATCAGACCGCCCGCGCCGGCAACCTGAGCATCACGAGCACCGTCCGTGGTATGAAGAACCCAGCGAACGCAACCATTACGGACATCCTGACGCCCCGTTGGTGCGCCGGAATAAAAATGGCTCGCCCGATAAGGCAGCACGAAAGGCGCGGCCAAGTCGCCGAAATGACCGGCAAGATGACGGGCAGGATCGCCCGCCTCAGCAAGCCCGACAGAAACCACCGCAACCGGAAAGGTTGGAGCGGACAGCATGGCGGGGGAAACGCGACAGGAACGATAGGCACGATAGGTACGACAAGCCGGCGCTGACGGACAAACCGGATCGCCCGGAAAACCCGCGCAATTTACGCCGCACGCCGACAGAACACCGCTTCCCGCCTCGCCACACAGAAAATGTCGATCTGGCCATCGCATTTGCACAGTCCACACGATCCGCCCGATCCATTCAGTCCGACCCGGCTGCCTCACACAGAGACAGTGGCCGCGGCAAAAAAAGCCGGCGCAGAAATTTCCGGGAACCGCAAGGCACGCCGGAACGCCTGCACAAGCTGCTCGCCCAAAGCGGCCTCGGCTCGCGCCGCAAAATGGAAGAATGGATTGCCGCCGGCCGCGTAACGATCAACGGTCAAACGGCGATGCTCGGCCAATCGGCCTATCCGGGCGACCGCGTCAAGATCGGCGGCCGTCTGGTCAATCTGCGCTTCTCCGGCCGCCTGCCGCGCGTCATTCTCTACCATAAACCGGAAGGCGAAATTGTCTCGCGCGATGACCCCGACCACCGTCCCAGCGTTTTTACGGCGTTGCCCAGACTCTCCGGCGCGCGCTGGATTGCGATCGGCCGTCTCGACTTCAACACCAGCGGCCTGCTGCTATTTACGACTTCCGGCGAACTGGCCAACCGCCTGATGCACCCGCGCTACGAACTCATCCGCGAATACGCCGTGCGCGTGCTGGGCGAACTGACTCCGGAAGCACAACGGCGCCTCATCGACGGGATCGAACTGGAAGACGGCATGGCGCAGTTTGCCTCGCTGCACGAAGACGGCGGCGAAGGCGCCAACCGCTGGTATCGCGTCTCGCTGTACGAGGGACGCAACCGCGAAGTGCGGCGCATGTTTGAATCTGTCGGCGTCACCGTCAGCCGCCTGATGCGGGTGCGCTACGGCCCCTTCATTCTGCCGCCCCGCCTCAAACGCGGCCGGGTCGAGGAACTGGACGAAGCGACCGTCCGTCGCCTGCTGGCAGATTTCGGCATGGCTCAGGATTTACCGCAAGCACGGCCAGCACAGCGCCCGCGCCGCGGGAGGCGTCAATAAAGTCAATTCCACAAGGGATGCCCTGAAGCCCGTGTAAACAGGGCATCTCCGGGCACCCTGCCCGGAGATCCTTTATCCATAAGGGTTTCAGAGGTGCCCCACCGGAAACGCCCTATCCACGCGGGCTTCCGGGGTGCTTTTTTCCGTGAGTAAACCAGGAATCGATGCAAGGCCAGTGAAAGAGAGAGCACAATGAGCAAACTCATCCGCAACAGCACGGCTGAATTTTTAATCTTTACGGCACAGCATACCAACCAAAGCCTGCGTGTCCGCTACGAAGCGGGTGAAATCTGGCTCACACAAAAAATCATGGCGGAGCTTTTTGCTGTGGACGTGCGCACCATCAGCGAGCATCTGGGCAACATCTTCAAAACAGAAGAATTATCGGAAGACGCAGTTATCCGGAATTTCCGGATAACTGCCGCTGACGGCAAAACCTACACTGCTAAACATTACAACCTTGATGCCGTTATCTCCGTGGGCTACCGCGTCAACTCCATCCGCGCCACCCAATTTCGCCAATGGGCAACGCGCGTACTGCGCCAATTTGCGCAAAAAGGCTATGTACTAGATAAAGACCGCATGGAAAACGGCGCTTTTCTTGGTGAAGATTACTTTGAACGCCTGCTGGAAGAAATTCGCGAAATTCGCCTTTCTGAGCGCCGTTTTTATCAAAAAATCACCGATATTTACGCCACCGCCGTGGATTACGATAAAAACGCCCCCACCTCCAAGCGCTTCTCTGCCGGCGTACAAAACAAACTGCATTACGCTGTACACAGGCACACCGCTGCCGAGCTGATTATCCAGCGCGCGGATGCCTGCAAACCACACATGGGGCTCACCTCTTGGGCAAAAGCACCGGACGGCAAAATACTCGCCAGCGACACCATTACCGCCAAAAACTACCTGACGCAAGACGGGCTTAATCGTCAGCGCCTTTCTTGACTTAGCCGAGCGCCGTGCCAGACGCAAAATCCCCATGACCATGGAAGACTGGGCAAAACGCCTGGATCGTTTTCTGCAAGGTGATGATTTAGCCGTTTTAGAGAACGCAGGTACAGTCAGCGCAGAAACCGCGCACGAACACGCCCAACGCGAATACGGCAAATTCCGCCCAATACAAGACGCACAATTTCAAAACGACTTTGATAAAGCGCTTGCCGCCGCAAACCAAGTCAAAAAAGACAAATCATAAGCACAAGAGGGATGCCCTGAAGCCCGTGTAAATAGGGCATCTCCGGGCACCCTGCCCGGAAATCCTTTATCCATAAGGGTTTCAGAGGCGCCTTGCCGGAAACGCCCTATCCACGCGGGCTTCAGGGGTGCCTCGGTAAGTGGAGACGTGCCGTGGGAAGCCGCCGCGGTAAGCAGAGCTGCGCCGCGCGCCCTCAAGCCGCGCAGGTAAAATCTGCCGAATCAGGCCGGGCGGCAATGCGCGGCGATGAAGCGCTTGACGGCGTCAGCATCCACATTCATGACTTCGACCCGCTGCGGCAATGCTTCAATGCCGCGCATGCTTTCAGGGCGCGGCGGCGCAATGCCCAGCGCTTCGGTGATCGTTTCCTCAAATTTGGCCGGCTGCGCCGTTTCCAGCACCAGCGTCGGCATGTCCGGCCGGCGATGCTCCGCCGCGACCTTGAGTCCGTCAGCCGTATGCGTATCCACCATGACGCCGTAGCGTGCGTAGATGTCGCGGATCGTTCGCAGGCGGTCGGCATGCGTACTTTTGCCGGTGACGAAGCCAAATTCCGGCAAGTGCCGGAAATGGTCGGCATATTCCGATGAAGCCAGGTCAAAACTACCGCCGGCATCCACTTTCGCCCATAAGGTACGGATGAGGCTCGGGTTGCGCCCGACCAGATCAAACACGAAGCGCTCGAAGTTGGATGCCTTGGAAATGTCCATCGACGGGCTTGAGGTGACGAAGGTTTCCGTCGTCGATCGGGGGCGATAGCAGCCGGTGCGGAAAAATTCGTCGAGTACGTCGTTTTCGTTGGTTGCCAGAATCAAGCGACCAATCGGCAGGCCCATCATGCGGGCAATATGGCCGGCACAGATATTGCCAAAATTGCCGGAAGGCACGGCAAAAGCGATCTCGTCGTCATTATTGCGCGTGCCGGCGAAATACCCCTTGAAGTAATAGACCACCTGCGCGGCGACGCGCGCCCAGTTGATCGAGTTGACCGCGCCGATACTGTATTCGGCCTTGAAGCAGGCGTCGTTGAACACGGCTTTGACGATATCCTGCGCGTCGTCAAACATGCCGCGCACGGCGATGTTGAAGATGTTCGCATCCTGCAGCGCGTACATCTGCGCGCGCTGGAAGGCGCTCATCCGGTTGTGCGGCGAAAGCATGAAGACACGGATGCCGCGTTTGCCGCGCATGGCGTATTCCGCTGCCGAGCCGGTATCGCCGGAGGTGGCGCCGAGGATATTGGTCGTCTCTCCCCGCTTCGTCAGTACATATTCAAAGAGATTGCCGAGCAGCTGCATGGCCATGTCTTTGAAGGCCAGCGTCGGCCCATTGGAGAGTTCAAGCAGGCCCAACCCCGGCTCAAGCCAGTGCACCGGGGTGATTTCGGCGGCCTTTTCCGGCGCGCGGCCATTGCAATACACGGCCGCCGTGTAGGTTTTGTCGACCAGTCGCTTGAGGTCGTCCGCAGGAATATCGTCGATGAACTTGGAGAGGACGGCAAAGGCCAGGTCGGCATAAGACAATTTCCGCCAGGCGTCCAGCTCGGCACGCGTGACGCGCGGGTAGGCTTCCGGCAGGTATAGCCCGCCATCCGGCGCAAGGCCGCTCAGAAAAATTTCGGTAAACGTCTTTTGCGACGGGATTGACGAATTATCCCGGGTCGAGACATAGCGCATGATGGCTCTCCGAATGATTACGATTACATCAGCGATTCAAGCCGCAAGCGGATGATTTCGCCAAGCACCGTGGGCAGCGTGCCGATTCTGGCAATCGCGGCATCCACGTTCTTTTCACGCGTTTCATGCGTGAGCATGATGATATCCGCCTGGTCTTCGCCTTCATCGGGTTCGCGCTGGAACATGGCATCAATCGAAATTTCCTGGTCGGCCAGGATCCGTGTAATGTCAGCCAGGACGCCCGGTTGATCGGCGACGCGAAGGCGTAGGTAGTAGCTGGTAATGATGTCTGCCTGCGGCAAAATCGGCAGGTCGATCACGGCATCCGGCTGAAACGCGAGATAAGGCACGCGATGTTCGGATTCGGTGGCATGCATGCGCGTGACGTCGACGAGATCGGCGATGACCGCCGAAGCGGTCGGCTCGGCGCCCGCGCCCTTGCCGTAATACAGCGTCGCCCCGACGGCATCGCCTTTGACCAGCACGGCGTTCATCGCGCCTTCGACATTGGCGATCAGGCGCTTGGCCGGCACCAACGTCGGATGTACACGCAGTTCAACGCCCTCCGGCATGCGCTTGGTGATGCCCAGCAGTTTGATGCGATAGCCGAGCTGCTCGGCATATTTGATGTCGACCGCTTCCAGCTTGCTGATGCCCTCAATGTAAGCCTTGTCGAAGTTCACATTGTTGCCAAAGGCAATTGCACTCATCAGCGAGATTTTATGCCCGGCGTCAATGCCCTCGACATCGAAAGTCGGGTCAGCCTCGGCATAACCCAGCCGTTGCGCTTCTTTGAGCACTTCGGCAAACGGCAGGCCTTTTTCACGCATTTCGGTCAGGATGAAATTGGTCGTGCCGTTAATAATGCCGGCGATCCATTCGATGCGGTTGGCCGTCAGCCCTTCGCGCAGCGCCTTGATGATCGGAATCCCCCCCGCCACGGCGGCCTCAAAAGCGACGATCACGTCTTTTTCACGCGCGGCGGCGAAAATTTCATTGCCATATTTAGCCAGCAGCGCCTTGTTGGCGGTCACGACATGTTTGCCGTGCTCGATCGCCTTCAGCACCAGCTCGCGCGCCACGCCATAGCCACCGATCAGTTCGATAATGATGTCGACCTCCGGATCGGCAACGACGGCAAACGCATCGTCAGTCAGGCGACAGGCGCCGCCGGTGACCCGGCGCGCCAGTTCGAGGTTTTTATCGGCGACGACGGTAATTTCGATCGGCCGGCCGGCACGGCGCGCAATTTCATCGGCGTTGCGCTTGAGTACCGCGTAGGTGCCGCCACCTACCGTGCCAATTCCCAGCAACCCTACCCGCATTGGTTTCATTCCAACCCTTTCCTAAAGCAAAACGCGGGGATATGCATCCCCTCACGAAAATAAAAATGATGCGCCCGGCTCCGCTGCACGCCGGAATCGAGCGCCAGCACGCCGCACCCTAATTGCCGGGCGCGCGCTTCCAGCCAGTTAAGCATCGTTTTGCCCGCACCGCGCGAACGGCGGGACTCATCACTCACCAAATCGTCGACATACAGGCGACGTCCTTCATAAGTGTTCTCGATTACCCGCCAGACGGCAACGCAGATGACTTCTTCCGTTCCTGTTTCCGTTCCCGCCGCCACTACCACGCACATCCGGGCGCCAGCCGCAAGTACCTGCGCCATCCTTCCCGCATAATCCGCTGGCAGCCCCGGCCGCAGCTGGCGGTGGACGGCTTCGGCTTTAATTAGCCAATCCGATGCAATGATCTGCCCGGAGGCATCACCAATTTCAATGATGCGCATCTCAGCGCCCTGCTCCGTAACGTTTGCGGTAACTCTCCAGAAAGCGGGCAATGCGTGTAATCGCTTCGCGCAGGTCTTCCTCGTGCGGCAAGAAAACCAGCCGGAAATGATCGGGATACGGCCAGTTGAAGCCCGTCCCCTGGACCAGCAAGACACGCTCGGCCAGCAGCAGCTCCTTGATAAACTCCTGATCGTTCGTGATCGGGTACATCTCCGGATCAAGACGCGGGAACATATACAGTGTGGCCTGTGGCTTAACACAAGTGACGCCGGGGATCGCCGTGATCAACTCGTGGGCCAGATCGCGCTGGCGGCACAGCCGCCCGCCCGGCGCGACCAGATCGTCAATGCTCTGATAGCCGCCCAGCGCTGTTTGAATGCCATACTGCCCAGGCACATTGGCGCACAGGCGCATCGAAGCCAGCATATCCAGCCCTTCAATGTAATCGCGCGCCGCGCTCCGGTCGCCGGAAACGAACATCCAGCCGGCACGATAACCGCAGGAGCGGTAATTCTTCGACAGTCCATTGAGGCTGATCGTAAGCACGTCCTCTGACAGCGAAGCAATCGCCGTATGCTTGACGCCGTCGTACAGCACCTTGTCGTACACCTCGTCGGCATAGACGACCAGGCCATGCTGACGGGCAATCGCCAGAATTTCCCGCAGTACGTTTTCAGGATACACAGCGCCGGTCGGGTTGTTCGGGTTGATGATGACGATCGCGCGCGTATGCGGCGTAATCTTCGCGCGAATATCGTCAAGATCAGGCAGCCAGCCATTGTTCTCATCGCACAGATAATGTTGCGGCGTCCCGCCCGACAGGCTGACTGCGGCCGTCCATAGCGGATAATCAGGCGCCGGCACCAGCACCTCGTCCCCCGTATTCAACAAGGCATTCATCGCAATGGCAATCAGCTCGGATACGCCGTTGCCAATATAAATATCATCCAGCGTCACCCCTTTGATATTTTTCTGCTGGGTGTAATGCATGACGGCCTTGCGCGCAGAAAAAATCCCCTTGGAATCGGAATAACCGGCGGCATTGGGCAGATTCCGGATCATATCGAGCTGGATTTCTTCCGGCGAATCAAAACCAAAAGACGCCAGATTACCGATGTTCAGCTTGATGATTTTGAGGCCTTCATCTTCCATGCGCTTGGCCTGCTGGAGTACAGGACCGCGAATGTCATAGCAGACATTGGCCAGCTTGTTTGATTTAAGTACGGGTTTCATCACATTTACCTTCACCACCGGACAAAAAACGACGCCCGCCAGAGTATGTTGCGGAATATCGCACCCGATGCGAACCCATCCGCAAAATGCGCGGCCTCAAACCTCAATCTGGCCGTGCAATCGAACGATCACTCATGGCATGCGCCGGAAAGTTATAATCTTACTTGCTCACTTCATGTGCCGCAATTTCCGGCATTATTTCGACACCATTGCGTTGCAACTCATGAATATTGAGGTTACGGAAAATCTGCGGCAGCCGTCCTATCCACACGCATTCGCCCTGTTGCAGGCTGCCCCGCGTCCTGAATAAAATCCCACGTTCCCGATACACGCCACCCACTGCACCGCACTCATGAAACGTATCGCCCTGAAAATCGACGTCAACACCCACCAAGGCGCACTGACCGGTGTGCCGGCGCTGCTGGCTCTGTTCGATCGCTATCAGGCATCGGGAACCTTCTTTTTCTCATTCGGCCCGGACCGCGGATTTCAAGCGCAAACCACTCTGCTCAGAAATTGCCTGCGCAGCATACGTCTTCATGGTCACGGTCCACAGGGCGCCGACATTAGTAAAGACTGCGGCCACATTTTGCGTGAGACGCTGGCGGCCGGATTTGAAATCGGTGTCGGCGCATGGAACCAGGCTGCCTGGGAGAAAAACGTCGGGACGGCAGACGCGGCCTGGATCACAACCTCCATGCAGCGCGCACAGGCAGAATTCACCGCCCTTGTCGGTGAACGTCCGGCCGCCATCGCCGCGCCTGGCTGGCGTAGCAGCCGACGCGCGCTACGCCTGACACAGCGCCTTGATTACGCTTACGCCAGCGATTGTCGCGGCAGCCACCCTTTCATCCCGATCGTCGAGGGGGAGATCATCGCCTGCCCGCAATTGCCCACAACGCTGCCAACGCTCGATGAAATTCTTGTCATCGACCCAACACTATCGCCGGAACAGGCTGCTGAGCGTATTCTGCAACTCTCAAAAGTCATTCCAGGCGACCATGTCTGCACCCTGCGTGCCGAAATTGAAGGCGACTATTTTGCCGATGCCTGCGAGTACCTGCTGCGTGGTTGGCAAACTGCCGGCATTTCGCTCATCGCCTTGCGCGATCTCTATATTTCCCTGGATCTGGAGGCACTCCCCCGGCACGCCGTCGTATTTGACGAAATCCCCGGCCGACCGGGAAAACGAATGATCCAAGGGGATCTGTTTCCCGCCCCCTTACCGCCCACCTGACAAGCCGAACCGGCTTATTCACGGGTATTCACGGACATTGGCAAAAAACCAGAACGACAGAGCAAAAAAACGGGCGGCTCAAGCCGCCCGTTTTTTTTGCTGTCAATCCTTCAGCAACCTGATTGGTGTTCCTGCACGCTCAGTCACGGCTGCCGGTAAAAGCCATCAGCAGGTTAAGCAGATGGACGAAGATATTGTAGATATCCAGATAAACCGCCAATGTCGCTGAAATGTAATTGTTTTCACCGCCATTAACGATACGGCTGATGTCGTAAAGGATATACGCGGAAAAAAGCAGCACGCACACAGCGGAAATCGTCAGTGACAGTGCCGGAATCATAAAAAACCAATTGGCAACCATTGCCAGCAACGTCACGACCAGGCCGACGAACAGGAATTTCCCCATGAAGCCGAAATCTTTTTTTGTCACCGCGGCAATGCTTGCCAGCGTGAAGAAGATTGCCCCCGTGCCGCCAGCGGCCGTCGCAATCAGCGTCCCACCGTTGGAAAAGCCCAGCGCGACCTGCAGGATGCGCGAAAGCATCAACCCCATGAAGAAGGTAAAGCCCAGCAAAAGGAGAACGCCCAAACCGCTGTTTTTGGTGCGCTCAATACCCCACATGAACGCAAACGCGACGCCCATAAACATCAGGAAAGACACCCCCGGGCTGCCGGCAAAGAAAGAAAACCGCATCTTCACGCCAATCAGCGCGCCGATGACCGTCGGCACCATCGACAAAGCGAGCAGCAGGTACGTGTTGCGCAAAACACGGTTCTGCTGCGCAGCGACCCGAATGCTTTGACTCGTCATCACATCATAATGTTGCGACATAAAACGATCTCCCGTAAAAAAACCTCGCCTAAGCGAAATGAGGGCAGCGTACGGTAAGTCACACAATGCAGGGGTAACAGTCTGTAACGTGGTATGATGCGACCCGCCTCACGGAAAGCGCCAGAAGTCTAGAAGCGCGCCGGGCGAAAAAACAGGCCGAGAGATATCCCGGAATCCAACAACCTTAGCAGTAGAAAATGGGAATACGGTGGGTTGGCAGAGCGGTTGAATGCACTAGTCTTGAAAACTAGCAAGGATTTACGTCCTTCCAGGGTTCGAATCCCTGACCCACCGCCATCACAACAAGAACAAAAAGCAGGCGAGCAACCTTGCTCGAAACAGTTGGAAAAACCAGTCTGGCAAGACGTTCAACCTATTGATATTCAACGTTAATTGACCAGACCAACTCATCGTTCCGATGGGGCGGATATCTGGATACACCGATAACCCGTATCACCGAGCCGTTCCGCGCCAGCGACTGCATTCCCGCATTCCCACATCCCCGTATTTCCACACGCCCGCACATTTTTCCAGATCGTCTCAATTTCCTGCTGTGCCTGTTCCGTAAGGAAGGCGTCGATGCCAAAACAAGCTGTATCGGACAAACCAATCGTGCAGAGATCATCGGTCAGAAATGTGCAGTAATCCGTATCGACAGGAAAGTTCTGTCGCTGAAAAACAACATCATCTAGGCAAACCGGTCTGGACTGCACCTGTCCAGTCAATTCGAGTTTCTGAAGAACCCGAGATTTCCGAAGAACCACCAGGCAGTGAAACACGTAGTTTTATCGGTTTTTGCTACGCAATGTACGCCCCGCCCCGCAACACGAGGCTATTCTCATCACTCATGAATCTTTTTAATCTACACTTTCGTGCAGTTTCACGACGTAACCCTTTCTGACGCAACCATTTCTGCGCGATCTCGACCTCACCGGATTAAACAATGACGCTACTGATACGCCCTGCCCGAGCGGAAGACTGGCCTGCCATCTGGAATATCGTCGAGCCGACGATTCGTGCCGGCGAGACCTATGCGCTCGATACAGCGATGAGCGAAGAAGCCGGCCGCGCTTACTGGCTGGGGCAGGACAAGGAAACCTTTGTCGCCGAGTCGGAGAAGACTGTGCTCGGCACCTATTACCTGCGGACCAACCAGCCGGGCGGCGGCGCACACGTCTGCAATTGTGGCTATATGACGCATCCCCATGCCACGGGCCGCGGCATTGCACGACAAATGTGCCTGCACTCTCTCGAATACGCCCAAACGCGGGGCTATCGCGCCATGCAGTTCAATTTCGTCGTGAGCACCAATGAACGCGCCGTCCGGCTCTGGCAATCGCTCGGTTTTCACATTGTGGGCCGCCTGCCGCTTGCCTTCCGGCACCCGAAATATGGCGATGTCGATGCGCTGGTCATGTTCCGGCAGTTATCGGCAACAGACTTGACACCGCGGACTTCCTTGCATCATCCTGCATAAAACTCCCGTTCCATCGACGATATCATCCAATTTCTGAAAAGGCGATCCAATGTCGCGCATCCTCAATTGCCTTCTTTCGGCCATTGATTTTCTCCTTTCGGTCATTGGAATGGTATGCATGATAAGCGGCCTTATTCTGATGCCAAGAATGCCGAGTGCGGCAGGTATTGCCTTTGTTGTAGGGATTCCCGCATTTATTTTGGGAATGGTCCGGGATAACCGGCGCACCAAACAGATCAAATCGACCCATCAAGCACATGTCGCCCGCCGTGTAGCCGAACTGACCCAGCGGCCATGGGCGCCTAACCAATCGCTGGTAATTACCGGCAATACTTTTAACGCATTGGTAATTTCTATATTATCGATGTCAATACCTATTTTTATAATCTACGAAGAATATACAAGTATTTCTCCCAATTGGAAAATAATTATTTTATTCATATTATTTTTTCTATTATTATTAACTACTGCTATTCGATGCTTTATATTACTTGGCAAGCCTATCTGTAAATTCTCTAAAGATAAAATCAGTATCCCAGTATACGGAGAAATTAACTGGAAATATATTGATAAAATTAGTTTAAAAACAAAAATAGGAAGAAAAACACTTTATTTTCTAAAACTTTATCTCTCTGATAGCCCAGAATTCTTAAAAACTATTTGCCGGATTAACCGCCTTATGGCTTTATTAGTTCTAGGGTCAATGCGCTGTAGAGAAGTTTCTATTAGTATTACTTCAGCCAATGAAGATCCAGAAGTCATTGCTAAAGTTGCTATTTATTTGTGGCATCAGGCTACCGAAACTGTATATGACTATGATCCTGAACTCTTAGATATCTATAATGAAGTCGGACAATATATCTCTGAATTCTGGAAAAAACATCCAACAGGTGAAAGAAATAATAAATTTTATTCTGACATGAAACAGCTTGATGCTGATCTGGAAAAAATTTATTTAAAAGGAAATAGAAAAAAGAATTTTTCTTTGGATATGAAGCAACTCGAATCAGACCTGGAAAGAGACGTGCCCAGATGGAAAGAAGTCGCCCAAAAGCAGGACCCAGCATCAGGATAAACATTCGCGACAAATATTCGTATTTCCCTCATATTTTTTATCGCCTTTCATGTCATCTATGCCATCCATCCCTGAATCCTTACTTACCGCCCTGAGCGGCGCTAAGCACGTCGTCGTTTTCACCGGCGCAGGCGTCTCGCAGGAAAGCGGCATTCCAACTTTCCGTGACGAGTTATCCGGCTTGTGGCAACGCTATGACCCGCAGGAACTGGCAACGCCAGAAGCCTTCGCGCGACAGCCTGATCTCGTCTGGGGCTGGTACGAATTCCGCCGCCGAAACGTCATGCTGTGCTCGCCGAATGCCGCGCATCGAACCATTGCCGCAATGGCCGGCGTCTTTCCACGGCTTACGCTGATTACTCAGAATGTCGACGATCTCCATGAACGCGCGGGCAGCCAGAAGGTTCTGCACCTGCACGGCAGCCTGCTGCAACCGCGTTGCCACGAATGCGCTCGCGCCTACCCCATGCCTTCGGGAATTCCCGTAGAGCCGGCAACAGGCTGGCGCATTGAACCGCCACGCTGCCCGGACTGCAACGGCCACATTCGCCCCGGCGTCGTCTGGTTTGGCGAGTCGCTACCGGAAGACGCTTGGCAGGCCGCGCAGGATGCCGCGCAATCCTGCGACGTGTTTTTCAGCATCGGCACATCGGCCGTCGTCTATCCTGCCGCCGCCTTGCCTGAACTCGCCGCGCGGCGCGGCGCCCGCCTCATTCAGATCAACCCGCTGCCCACGCCGCTCGACCTGCTTGCCGCCGACAACCTGCACGGCAAGGCCGGTGAAGTGTTGACGCAGCTTTGGGCAGCGTTTCGCGCATAGGGCTTGCACGCTGCCGAAGGCAGGCGGATGCAAGCGATCGTCAAGTACAGTATTCCAGTTTATGTTTTTTGATGCCCTGAAGCCCTTTATTTACGCGGAACCCAGGGCGTTTTATGTTTTCTGCCCTGCTTTCGCGGGTCTCGGAGCTTCTTTTTTACCCCAACGCTTCACTGCGCTTTTTCCAGTTTTATCGACTTTTTGGCGTCTTTTTCAGCTTCCGGCGCGGGCGCGTCCTCGACCTCCAGCCCCCAGTCGCCGTACAAATACCAATCATCCCCCAGCAATTCGGCGGGGTGCTGGGTGCGGTCGGAACCGTTGCCGCAACCCATCGCCTCTTTCGAGCAATACCTGTCGCATCCCCAGCAGATTCGCTCAGGGTGTTTGGGATGCAGGGGAAATTTCCTCGCCATATGTCTATGTCTATTGCTACATATCGGGGCGCCGTGGTTGGCTGACTCGGACACTATACGCCTTTATCTAAAAAATTAGAGCAGATCCCGGAAAGCCACAATCTACGCGGGCTG
Source organism: Dentiradicibacter hellwigii (assembly GCF_041770905.1). Classification (NCBI taxonomy): domain Bacteria; kingdom Pseudomonadati; phylum Pseudomonadota; class Betaproteobacteria; order Rhodocyclales; family Rhodocyclaceae; genus Dentiradicibacter; species Dentiradicibacter hellwigii. Next base: position 419,491 of record NZ_JBEUWX010000002.1, on the reverse strand, counting down.
GCGCACCGCTGTAGCCGCCTGTTTACGGGGCTTCCGGCGGCATGCCATTGGAAGCCCGCAGCGCCGTAGATCAAACGACGGTAAAACGCGCGCCCTATATTCACGGGAAATCCATCTAATCCCAAGAAATTCACGCAATTCCCGGCGGCCCCGCGCCCGGCGGCGGAGGCGGTACATAGCCGAACAGGGCCAACGCAAAACCTAAAGCGGCAAATAAAAATACGACCAGCAAGGCGATGAGAATCTGGCTCATGATGAAACCGCCGATGCTATAGCCGAGGCTAGCTTTGGGAATCGCGCCGGACAACGCATTTCCGGTAACCCAGATCGAATACAACCCCTGTGGCAATATCAGCAGCGGCGATGTGTCAAGCAGCATCAGCCCGATGCATAGCGTATCCGCCACCAGGTATGAGGCCGCCAGCAGATTGAACAAATCGCCCCGACCATCCCAGCGGCCGCCGCGCTTGAGCCACCAGCGCAAAAAACCGAGGCTGACAAGAAAAGCGCCCCATATCGATAACATCGCCATGCCAAACATTAACCACGAAGGAATAATCAACGTCTCCGGGTCTGACCAGACGCGATCGGAATCCAGGCCAACCAATAGCCCAAGGAAGGTAATCGCCAGCACGGCTTGCCAGCGCGGAAAGGCGTAGCGCTCGAAGGGAAATTTTTGCAGGAAGAATAGCGGAAAAACAAGCGACAACATGGCGCCTCCATGCCTTATCATAATCTTGAGCGAAAAGCAAACGGCCTGCTTACCCGCCCACCATCTGCTTTAGGAATAAAAACATAAGCACTGAAACTTCTATAAGCGTCAGCCAAAACAGTACTTTCCCCATGAATTAGCCTTTAGATTATCTGATATCTCAATAAAATTTGTCTGAATTAGCAAACAATACATTTAAACCTTTTTAAGGAAAATCATTTTTCCGGGATATTATTTTATCGTCGGCAATTTCAGCGAATATACACGGAGAATATACACCAAAATTCTGCCGCTCACCTGAAATGCGCACCGCCGCAGGTTCCCTATAAAAACTGCGGGAGCGCCGACGTTTCGACGCTCCCGCAGCGGATCGTGCGGCCGCAAGCTGTCAGGCGGCGTTAGAATGACTTCCGATTACTTCCAGAGATTGGCAATCCCCTGCAACGAAATCCAGCCGGCCCAGGCGGCAGTCGCCGCCGCCAGAATACCGAAGATTTGCAGCCACATCGGGTGCGCGTAGTCACCGACGATTTTCTTACTTTTCGCCGCCACCAGCATCACGCCCAGCGTCAGCGGCAAAATCAGGCCGTTGAGTGCGCCCACCAGCACCAGCGTCTGAACCGGCCGGCCAAACACCACGAATACGATCGTAGAAAAGGCAATAAACAACATGATGACGTAGGTGTTATATCTTTCGACCGCCGCCGACATCGAGCGCAAAAAGGAAACGCTGGTATACGCTGCGCCGACAATGGAAGTGATTGCTGCCGCCCAAAGGACGAGGCCAAAAAACTTGTACCCCAGATTGCCAGCGGCATGCCGGAAAACGGAAGCCGGCGGATTGGTCTGGTCCAGCTTCAGGCCTGCGGCTACGACACCCAGCGCCGCCAGAAAAATAACGACGCGCATGACGCCGGTGATCAGGATGCCGGTCACGGCGGCGCGGTTGACGCGCGGCAGGTTTTCATGCCCCGTCACGCCCGCGTCGAGCAGGCGATGCCCGCCGGCAAACGTAATGTAGCCGCCGACCGTACCGCCGACCAGCGTAATCGTCGGCAACATCAGCGCAGCATAATCATTGGGAAAGATGGATTTGACGATCGCCTCGCCGACCGGCGGATTCGAGGAAAACATCACGTAAGTGGCGAGCAGGATCATCAATCCGCCCAAGATTTTAGCGACCCGGTCCATCGCCAGGCCCGCTTCTTTCGAGGCAAAAATACCAATGGCGATAACGCCCGAGATAATGGCGCCGGTTTCAACGCTGATACCGAACAGCACATTGACCGCCATGCCCGCTCCGCCCACATTGCCGATGTTGAAGGCCAGCCCGCCGGCGACAATCAACAGCGCGATGAGGTGCCCCAGGCCGGGAAGGACCTTGTTGGCGATATCCTGACCGCGCATACGGCTCATCGTAATCACACGCCAGACGTTCATCTGCGCGCCGATGTCGATCACAATCGAAGCCAGAATGGCAAAGGCAAAGTTGGCGGCGAATTTTTCGGTAAATACGGCCGTCTGCGTCAAAAATCCCGGCCCGACCGCCGAGGTGGCCATGATAAACGCGGCGCCAAGCAGCACTGACCAGTTGGTTTTGCCTTGCGTTTCGGCCTTGTGGATGACAGGTTCTGCCATATTTATCTCTCTCCCTTCAGCAAAAATTCGTAGGGTCATGAAAAAAGTTCATTGGAAGGCAGCCTTGGAACATTATTTTTCCCTACGCAAGAACAATGCGTTCCGCCACTGCGCCGTGTTGCGAAGGCGCGATCATAACTCTTCTATTGCAATTTCAGAAGCATCTTGTGCAATTCCGGAAGCCAGATGGCTCTATTTCTCGCTGGATGCGACACAAAAAGCAAATCACATGATCTGCGCGTATAGATCTCTGCGGATTGCCCGGGTTTGCCATCGAAACAGGCAGAATGAGCGGGCTGCCCAATGCCCACAGCCTGTACCGGATGTGTCAAAATACCGCCCGCACCGTCCCGCTTTTATCGACGCATAGCCCCGTAAAACCCGGCTGTTCAGGCGATAGCGGACACGGCGCAGGCGCGGGCATTTTCCCAACGCACGCTTTTGGCCAATCCGACAAATTTGACGATTCAGACAACCTGACCTTGACGCTGCGCAATCCCTGCCCGTATGACATCCGCCGCTCCCCGTCTCGAACTGCACAACATTACCAAGCGCTACCCGTCCGTCGTTGCCAACGAAAATGTCAGCCTGACGATCATGCCGGGGGAAATTCACGCCCTGCTGGGCGAAAATGGCGCGGGTAAGAGCACGCTGGTCAAAATCATCTACGGCGCAGTCAAAGCGGACGCCGGCACCATCCGCATGAACGGCGAGGCGGTCGATATCGACAACCCCGCGCAGGCGCGGCAGATGGGCATTGGCATGGTCTTCCAGCATTTCTCGCTGTTTGAAACGCTGACCGTCGCCGAAAATATCGCCCTGGTGCTGGACGAACCGTTCAACCTGCCGAAGCTTTCCGAGCGAGTCAAAGCCGTTTCCGAGCGCTATGGCCTGCCGCTTGACCCCGACCGGCGCGTGCACAGCCTATCGGTCGGCGAACGGCAGCGCGTCGAAATCGTCCGCTGCCTGTTGCAGAACCCGCAGCTCCTGATTCTCGACGAACCGACATCCGTACTGACGCCGCAGGCCGTCGAAAAACTGTTTGAAACCCTGCGCCAGATCGCCTCCGAAGGCGTCTCCATCCTTTACATCAGTCACAAGCTACACGAAATCCAGGCGCTGTGCGACAAGGCAACGATTCTGCGCAACGGACGCGTCACCGGCACCGTGGTCCCGCGCGCAGAAACATCGGCATCGCTGGCGCGCATGATGATCGGCCGCGATCTGCCGGTCTGCCAGGCGCCGCCGTACACGGGCGAACGGCGGCCGATGCTGACCGTCGAGCACCTGAGCATTGATGCCGAAGGCCCGTTCGGCGTTTCCCTGCACGATATTTCGCTCACGCTCAATGCCGGTGAAATTCTCGGCATCGCCGGCATTTCCGGCAACGGACAGGCCGAGCTGATGGCAGCGCTCTCCGGTGAGCGGCCGGTCGGTAAGAAGACTATCCAGCTGGACGGCACCCCCATCGGCCACCTGAACGCCGGTCGACGCCGCGCCAAAGGGCTGGTCTACGTGCCGGAAGAACGCCTGGGGCGTGGCGCCGTGCCGCCGTTCTCGCTGAGCCGAAATGCCCTGCTGACCGCACACCGGCAAGGCATGAAACAGTGGGGGCTCGTCCATTACGGCAAGGCGCGAGACTACGCCCGCGCATGTGTCGAACGCTTCGACGTGCGCGGCGGCGATGTATCGACCAACGCCCGTTCGCTTTCCGGCGGCAATCTGCAGAAATTCATCGTCGGCCGCGAAATCATGCTGCGGCCCAAGGTCATGATCGTCGCCCAGCCCACCTGGGGGGTCGATATCGGTGCGGCGAGCGCGCTGCGCCAGGCATTGCTTGATCTTTCCCGTTCCGGCGTCGCCCTCCTCGTCGTCTCGGAAGAACTCGAAGAACTCTTTGAAATCAGCGACCGCATCGCCGTGCTCGCCCAGGGGCGGCTTTCGCCCGCACGCCCCAAGACCGCGCTCGACGCCGAAACGGTCGGCATGCAGATGGCCGGGCTGTTTACGCCGCCCGCAGCGCCGCAAAGCACAGCGGATGCCCAACCAGAAACGGCTACAGATGCCGCCAATCATGCACCTGCTTGAACCTCGCCCTTACCCTTCCCGGCTGATGCGCTGGCTGTCGCCGCTCATCGCCGTCATCGCCACACTGGTGACCGGTTCGCTGCTTTTTTGGGCACTCGGCAAACCGCCGCTCGAATCCTTCCATATCTTTTTTATTCAACCGCTGACCAGCAGCTACGGCTGGAGCGAACTGCTGATCAAGGCCTGCCCGCTAATCCTGATTGCGCAAGGGCTGGCGCTCGGCTTCAAGGCGCGCATCTACAACATCGGCGCCGAAGGCCAACTGATCGTCGGCGCGCTCGCCGGCGGCGGCGTCGCCATTGCCTGCGAAGGCAGCGATTCCGCCTGGATTCTTCCGGCCATGGTGCTGGCCGGCGCACTGGGCGGCGCATTCTGGGGCGCGATTCCCGCCCTGCTCAAAACGCGCTTTAACGCGCAGGAAACGCTGACGACGCTGATGCTTGCCTATATCGCCAACTACCTGCTCGCCTATATGGTCAATGGCCCGTGGCGCGACCCGGAAGGCATGAACTTCCCGCAGTCGATCATGTTCAGCGATCCGGCGCTGTTCTCGCCCCTGTTTGAAGGTTTGCGCGTTAACACTTCGGTTTTCATCACCCTTTTTGCCATCCTCGCTTTCTGGGCTTTCAACGCGCGCAGTTTTTTGCACTTCCAGATCGAGGTTGGCGGCTACGCGCCCGCCGCTTCGCGTTACGCCGGTTTTTCTGCCAACCGCACTGCCTGGTTTACGCTGGTGCTTTCGGGCATGGTCGCCGGCATCGCTGGCGTCGGTGAAATCGCCGGCCCAGTCGGCCAGCTCAATCTCAACATTTCCCCCGGTTACGGCTTTGCCGCCATCATCGTCGCCTATCTGGGGCGTCTGCACGCGCTCGGCATCATCGCCGCAGGGTTTTTGATGGCGCTGCTCTATCTCGGCGGCGAGGCCGCACAGGTCGCCCTGCAACTGCCGGCGGCAATTACGGGGATCTTCCAGGGCATGCTGCTTTTCTTTCTGCTTGGCGCCGACGCCTTCGTCGATAACCGTCTGCGCCGGCCGCTCGCCGCATGAACACGACTGCATAACGCCATGATCGAACATATCGTCCCCATTCTGGCTGGTACGCTGGCCGCTGCCGTACCGCTGATTTTCGCCGGTCTGGGCGAACTCGTCGCCGAACGCACCGGCGTCATCAATCTCGGTGTCGAAGGCATGATGCTCGCCGGCGCCATTGCCGGGTTCGCTGCTGCCGTAGAAAGCGGACAGGGCGCGGCCATTGGCCTGCCGGCCGGGGCGCTGGCCGGCGCCGGCATGGCGCTGATCTTCGCTTTTTTCGCGCTGCTGCTGGCCGCCAACCAGGCGGCCTGCGGGCTGGCGCTGACGATTTTCGGCATCGGGCTGTCGGCCTTCATCGGTCAGCATTACATCAGCTATAGCCTGCCTGGGCTAAAGCCCTTCGCCATTCCGCTGCTTTCCGACATCCCCCTGCTCGGCCCGATACTGTTTAAGCAGGATGCCGTTGTCTACCTGTCGATCCTCACGTTCGCCGTTATTGCCTGGGGGCTGGCGAAAACCCGTCTCGGCCTGTTGCTCAAGGCCGTTGGCGAATCACCGGAAGCGGCGCACGCCATCGGCTATCCGGTCATTGGCATCCGCTTCGGCGCGACGCTTTTCGGGGGGGCGCTGGCCGGCATTGCCGGCGCTTATCTGTCGACCGTCTATACGCCGCTGTGGGTGCAGAACATGAGCGCCGGCCGCGGCTGGATCGCCGTCGCGCTCGTCGTTTTCGCCTCCTGGAAGGCAGAACGGCTGATGCTCGGCGCGTATCTGTTCGGCGCCGTCACTATCCTGCAATTTCACGCGCAAGGGCTGGGCATTACGATTCCCGTGCAACTGCTCGCCGCCTTGCCCTATCTCGCCACCATCATCGTACTCGTCGTCATTTCGCGCGACCGCCGCGTGCTCCAGAACAACCTGCCCGCCTCGTTGGGCCGCTCTTTTCTGCCCTGAACCGCCTTAATGACGACGCTGCTGCTCAAGGATGCCGATCTGCTGGTGACGATGGATGCCGACCGGCGCGAAATTCCGGGGGGCGGCGTTTTTGTGCGTGATGGCGTCATTGAAGCGGTCGGCCCATCCGCCAGCCTGCCGACGCAGGCCGATGAAACGCTTTCGCTGGCCGGTTGCCTTGCCCTGCCCGGTCTCATCAACACGCACCACCACATGTACCAAAGCCTGACGCGGGCATTGCCCGGCGCACAGGACGCCGAGCTGTTTGCCTGGCTGCGCCGCCTGTATCCGGTCTGGGCGGGGCTGACGCCGGAAATGATCCGCGTCTCGACGCTAACGGCGATGGCCGAACTGATCCTTTCCGGATGTACGACGAGCAGCGACCATCTCTACCTTTATCCGAACGGCGCGCGGCTCGACGATTCGATTGAGGCCGCAGCGCAGATCGGTATGCGTTTTCATGCCGCGCGCGGCAGCATGAGCGTCGGAGAAAGCGAGGGAGGCCTGCCGCCCGACCGGCTGGTCGAAGATGAAGACACCATTCTCAAAGATACGCAGCGGCTGATCGAAACCTGGCACGACTCGGCGCGGCACGCCATGCTGCGCATCGTCGTTGCGCCCTGCTCGCCTTTTTCGGTCAGCCGCAGCCTGATGCGGGAAGCCGCGCGCCTGGCGCGCGCGTACGGTGTTTCGCTGCACACGCATCTGGCCGAGAACGACAACGATGTTGCCTACAGCCGCGAAAAATTCGGCATGACGCCGGCAGCGTATGCCGAATCGCTCGGCTGGACGGGCGCGGACGTCTGGCATGCGCATTGCGTCAAACTCGACGAGGCAGGCATCGACCTTTTTGCACGCACGGGAACTGGCGTTGCGCACTGTCCGTGTTCAAATATGCGTCTAGCCTCCGGTATCGCACCGATTCCCGCCATGCGCCGGGCAGGCGTTCCCGTCGGCCTCGGCGTCGACGGCAGTGCCTCGAACGATGCCGCGCACCTGCTCGGCGAAGCACGCCAAGCCATGCTCCTCGCCCGCGTCGGCTGCCAGCCCCATGCGGAGCCGGCGGCGATGAGCGCGCGGCATGCGCTGGAACTCGCCACATTGGGCGGCGCCCGAGTGCTGGGGCGCGACGATATCGGCGCGCTGGTCCCCGGCATGAGCGCTGATCTTGTCGCTTTTCCTCTCGATACGCTGGCGCTGGCCGGAGCGGCCGTGCATGACCCCGTGGCCGCGCTGGTTTTCTGCGCGCCGCAACAGGTTCGTTACGCCATCATCAACGGCAAGCCCGTCGTGGCCGAGGGGCAACTGCTGCCGCTCGAACTACCGTCATTGATTGCCGACCACAACCGGCTGGCCAGGCAGCTCATCCGTTCAACGAAGTCGTAAAAACAGGCGTAAGGACATTTAGGGTGATAAAAAGAGCTTGAAGCCTTATGCTGCAAGTCTTTAATGGGGATCCAAGGCTTTGAACAAAAAGTTGCCCTTTTTGCAGCGCAAAACAGATCAAGCAGAACGGCGCTTCGTCATCGATGTCAGCGATGGTAAATAGACCGCCGCGCAACTTGCAGCCCAGTATGGATGCAGTTCAAAAACCATCCATCCGCCGCCATCTCGCCCAAGCAGCCACCAAGACCCCTTACAAAAATAACCGGAGCGTATTGCCGCGCCAGGTTGAAGCATCACCGAATCACAGCCGCCGTGACCGAAGACACGCAATAATGCTTGCCCCGCAGCCCGCGTAAAACGGGCATCTCCGGAAGGGCTGCCCGCCAGCCCAGTGTTTACGCGGGTTTCCGGCCTGCCTATCCGCAAGCCCAATGTTTACGGGGACGTCCGGCCTACCTGCCCGCAAATGCCCGATTGACGTGGGCTTGCGGCCAATCGATTTAGATAACCGAGCGTCACATCCAGGACAGGCAGGCAGCAATCTTGGTTTGCTGTCTTGAACGTTCCGTAGCCGCCCGCGCACCACTGACACACCACCGGACGCACAGGAGCGAAGCATCACTTCGGCTGTCGGCGCTGCGACAGTGCCTTGCGTTGCAATACCGGCTGCGCAGGAAAGAAGCATCGCCAGTTGAATCACCGTCAACTGCCGCAGACTCACCCTCCACAATATCCGCCACAACACCTGCCCTGAACCCCGCGTAAAATGGGCGTTTCCGGAAGGGCTGCCCGCCAGCCCAGTGTTTACGCGGGTTTCCGGCCTACCTATCCGCAAGCCCAATGTTTACGGGGGCTTCCGGCCTACCTGCCCGCAAATGCCCTATCGACAAGGACTGCAGAAGCAACCGACCGGGCTGAAACACCCAAAAGACACGGGGTCCGGAAGGGGGATTTGGCGGCATGAAAAGTCTTTTGCAGTGACATTACGGGCTGAAAAAGGAGAATAAGGGACGGTCTATAAAGAATTATTTCGCTCAAGAATGAGACCTTGAGCATGAATTTTGTCCTTTAGCGCCAAGCGTCTGAGGAAAAGCATGAAATTTGGCCATTACCCCTAAAAACAGCCGGCGCCCTTATCTCAGCCTGATGCCGCCGAAGAGACTCTTGCGCCCATCGTCGACCAGCGGTTCAAACGGGACGCCCATCCTGGGCGAAGCCGATATAAGGATACGAGGTCTATTCGACCGTTTGCTTCAAAGCCTCACGAATGCCGGTGCGCAGCGCTGAATTTCAATGCGTTTTGCCAAAGATTCAAAGATTGCGGGGGTTCGGCTCAAAAGCCTTGCAGGGTTTCGACCGTGTGAATGACTTCCGGCGGCGCGGCGAAGCAGTGGCTAACGCAGCTCCGCCATTTCTGGAAATCCTCTGACGCCCGGAAGTCGACGGTATGGGCTTCCAGCGAGTTCCACTGGACGAGCAGGTGATACATGCAGGGGTTTTCGACAAAGCGCCGCAATTCCATACTCAGGCACCCTTTGGCGCGCCGGAACAATGGCGCAGCCTGGCGCACGCCCGCTTCAAATTCCGCTTCCATGCCCGGTTTGATGGAAAGCAGGCAGACTTCAAAAACCGTTGTTTGGGTCATTGGCTGTGTCATTTTTATATTTCCTTTTTTATGCCCTCAGATTCTCTGAGGCCAACCCACGCCGCGACAAGCAGAGGGCATCAAACATCGTGTCAGCCCCATATTTCACGGGCTTTACTTTTTTGGTGATCTCCGCTCGTAAAAACCATACGAAATTCCGCTCATCCGGCATCTACTTGGCAATTTTTCTTTAGCGGCGGCACAAAGGTGTAGTCGATATCCCAAGGGAAGTACACCCATTTATCCTGGCGGAACTCCTTGACGCAGAGATCGACGACTTCCCGCCCCATCGGCTTGGCATAAAGCGTGGCGAAGAAGGCCTTGGGTAACAGCTTGCGAATCATGCGCGCCGTCGCCCCCGTATCGACCAGATCGTCGATCAGCAGATAGCCTTCGCCGTCGTGCTCGACCCCCTTGAGAATCTTGACCTCGGTGCGCATGATCTGCGCGCCCTGTCCGTCGTCGGACGCGGCCTCGTAGCTGGAAGCACAGATCGTATCGAGCAGGCGGATTTCCAGTTCGCGCGCAACCAGCGCCGCCGGAATCAGGCCGCCGCGCGCAATGGCAATGATGCCTTTGAACGGCCCCCGATCCATCAAGGCGCGGCACAGCAAGCGCGTATCACGGTGCAGCTCCGGCCATGAAATGACGATATCGTCCCGATAGGGGCTGATGAATGCATTTTCCATGCATGGATCCTTGAGTCAGAACTTGAATGAAAAATCAGCAGCGGCCGCACATGAACTGATGAACGGGCATATGGCAAGGCCCATGGCGTGCGGTAGGCCGGCTGCGCGGAGCCGAAAAACGTTCTCCGCGCGCGATGGTCATCCGGCCTTACTTGGGCAGATTGCCTTCGATGCCCTCGACGTAAAAATTGATCTGCTTTAACTCGGCGTCCGTATAGGTTTTGCCAGCGGGCAGCACTTCCTTGCCGGACTGATCCTTGAGCGGGCCGGCAAAGGGATGCAGGCTGCCGGTTTTAAGTGCATCGCGCCGCGCTTCTACCAGCTTTTTCACATCTTCCGGCAATTGAGGGCCGAAATAACCAACATTGACCGCGCCCTCTTTGACGCCCCACCAGATATTCGATGTTTTCCAGGCGCCGGCCTCAACGTCGGCAATGACTTTTTTGTAGATCACCTCCCAGTTGAGGACGGAGGCGGCCAATTGCGCCTTGCCGCCGAATTTGGTCATATCCGAGTTCCAGCCAAAACCGAGGATGCCTTTTTCCTGCGCTGTCTGGACGACGGCCGGCGAGTCGGTGTTCTGCATCAGCACGTCACTGCCCTGGGCAATCAGCGCCAGCGCCGCTTCACGCTCTTTGCCGGGGTCGAACCAGGAATTCACCCAGATGACGCGCGTCGTTACCTTCGGATTAACGCTGCGCGCGCCGATCGTGAACGCATTGATGTTGCGGATTACCTCAGGAATGGGAATCGAGGCAACAATGCCGAGCTTGTTGTGCTTGGTCATTTTGCCGGCGATGACCCCGAGCATGTAAGAACCTTCATACGTGCGCACGTCAAAAACGCCAAGGTTAGGCGCCGTTTTATAGCCGGTGGCGTGCATGAAGATGGTGTTCGGAAAGGCTTTGGCCACTTTGACCATCTGGTTCATATACCCGAACGATGTGCCAAAAATGACTTTGTAGCCCTTTTGCGCCAGATCGCGGAAAACACGCTCGGAATCGGCGGTTTCCGGCACATTTTCAACGAAAGTCGTCTTGACCCTGCCGCCGGAATGCGCTTCGAGCTGTTTGCGCCCTTCGTCATGTGAATACGTCCAGCCATGATCGCCTGTCGGGCCGATGTAAACAAAGCCGGCCTTCAGCGGCTCGGCAGCGTGCGCCAGAGCCACGCAGGAAGCGGCGAGCAGCGCCGAAGCCAGGGTTTTGAAACGTGCCAGTGCCATAAAAAGACTCCTTGATCTCGTCGAGATTGATGAAGTCGGCTATTTTCCGGAACTTTCCGGATCTTGTACATAGCCGGGAAAGGTTTCCGGTGTGTGTTTTCGGCATATCAATGACCAAAACGACATCCGCCGATTTTTACTCTATGGAAATCCCGCAGACAAAATGGAAATCCCGCAGACAAAACACCAGCAAAGCAGAACGATGTTGCGCCGCCCTGGCGCCAGCGCGTCGGTCAAGCTTGCCGGATGCTGATTCCCAGCTTTATCCCAACCCTGGTTTCAGCCTCTTTCCTAACCTATCCCCACATACGCGAAAGCACCGGCGCTCCCCGGCCTTGGTGAATGATCGTCATCACGACATGGCCGGCAACCAGCACAAGCAACACCCACCCCAGTTCGCCGTGCCACTGGTTCCCGAGTTCGACCAGGAACTTGTTCCCCTGCGCCCTGCCGATCTGGCGGGCAATAGCCAATGCCGGAACGGCAATCATGAGGGCATACAGTGCCAGATGCCCGGTTCTGGCCGCCAGATTATTCTTGGGACGATGCGACATTTGCGTCACAGCCCATAAAACACGCAGGACGATCAAAGCGGCCAGCACAAAACCGACCGTTTTGTGCATTCCCATGAGCGAGGATCTGAACTGTTTATCGATATTCCAGGCGATGGCCGTTCCGAACATAAAAAGATAACCCACGGCCATGATCCAGTGAAAGCTGCGCGAAATGCTGCCGTAGCGGTTTCTTGTATCGGTTTTCATCCTTTTCTCTCCTCGTTTCATGGAAGATTCTGGGCGCGGAAGATCCAGCATTCAGGCCGTTCTCAAGGAGAGTATAAATCCTTGATTCATCTGCGCGCAGCGTGCCGGTTCCGGCCAAGTCCTTCCCTATCAGCGCCCGATTGTACGGCTGGCTATACGACTCGGCGCGTTGATCAATCCCGCCTGGCTGAGTAATCCGTGCTGGCGAAGATGCCGCGGCCCCAGCGAACGGCTTTGCCGCTTAGTTTTTCATCGACTGCACCGGCGCGGGGATGCGGCCGCCGCGCGCGATGAAGTCCGCACACGAGCCCGTCTTGACCGGCATAATCGGCGCGTAGCCGAGTAGGCCGCCGAATTCGACGCGTTCACCCACGCCTTTGCCCGGTACGGGGATGATGCGCACGGCGGTGGTTTTGCTGTTGATCATGCCGATGGCGGCTTCGTCGGCAATGATGCCTGCAATGGTCGCCGCCGGGGTGTCGCCCGGCACGGCAACCATGTCGAGGCCGACAGAGCACACTGCCGTCATCGCTTCGAGTTTGTCCAGGGTGAGGACGCCGCTGGCAGCGGCGGCAATCATGCCTTCGTCCTCGGAGACGGGGATGAAGGCGCCGCTCAGGCCGCCAACGGCGGATGAGGCCATCATCCCGCCTTTTTTCACCGCGTCGTTCAGCAGGGCAAGGGCGGCGGTGGTGCCGTGCGTGCCGCAGACGCTGAGGCCCATTGCTTCGAGAATGCGGGCAACGCTGTCGCCGACGGCGGGGGTGGGCGCGAGCGAGAGGTCGAGGATGCCGAAGGGGATGCCGAGGCGTCGCGCCGCTTCCTGGCCGATAAGTTCGCCGACGCGAGTGATTTTGAAGGCGGTTTTTTTGACGACTTCGGCGATTTCGGTGAGGTTCTTGCCGTCGCAGTGTTGCAGCGCCGCCTGCACCACGCCTGGTCCGGAGACGCCGACGTTGATGACGGCGTCCGCTTCGCCCGCGCCGTGGAAGGCGCCCGCCATGAAGGGGTTGTCTTCGACGGCGTTGCAGAAGACGACAATTTTGGCGCAGCCGAAGCCTTCCGGGGTGATGGCGGCAGTGTGCTTGATGGTGTCCGCTGCGAGCTTGACCGCGTCCATATTGATGCCGGCGCGGGTGCTGCCAATGTTGATGGAGGCGCAGACGATGTCGGTCGTGCGCATCGCTTCCGGGATGCTGGCGATCAGGACGCGGTCGGCAGGCGAAAGGCCTTTGTGCACCAGAGCGGAGAAGCCGCCGATGAAGGAAACGCCGATGGCTTTGGCGGCTTTGTCCAGCGTCTCTGCCACGCTCACATAGCTGTCCGCCCCGGTCGAAGCGGCGATTTGCGCGATCGGCGTGACGGCAATGCGCTGGTTGACGATGGGTACGCCGTATTTGGCGGAAAGCGCTGTGGCAGTCGCGACCAGGTCTTTGCCGATGCGGGTGATTTTGTTGTAGATGTTGCGGTTGAGCGTATCGATGTCGGGCGAGATGCAGTCGTGCAGGTCGATACCGATGGTGATGGTGCGCACATCAAAGTTTTGCTCGGACACCATGCGGATGGTTTCGAGGATTTCGGTGGAATGAATTTGCGTCATGGGTTTCTGTGATGAATGGGTTGAATGCTGCACGGTGATACCAATTCCAGGAATTGGGCCGGGAAGGCGGCGCGCCGCGGACAGCATATGAGTACAGCAAGGCGCGCCAATACACTCAGATTGTTTTCTGAGATAGGTATTAAACCCGGTGCATGGCGTTGAACAACTCTTCATTCTGCATGCGGATGTCCAGCGCGAGCGCCTGGCTGGCCTGTGCGAAGATGTCGAGCATTTCCTGCCGCGATTTCGGGCATTGCGCGGTATCGACCAGAATGATCATGGTAAAGAATTCGCCCATCAACTGCTGACTGATATTGAGGATATTGATTTGGTTTTCGGCCAGCAGTTTGGATACGTCGTAAACAATACCAATGCGGTCTTTGCCGATGACGGTAATGACGGAATGGTTCATCACATCTCCTGTTTCGTTAAATTTTGGTTTTTGACAGCCTGGTCGATCCAGTCAAACAGTTCGTCCAGATCGTAATCGCCGCTGTGCGGCACGTCCCACGGCAGGGCGAAATCCACGCGCTTGCCGCTGTTTTGCAGCTTGGCGGCGAGAATGGCGGCGATGGCCAGCGAAGTATCGCTATCGGCGGTGCCGACGCGGATGCGCCAATGCTGCGGCGGCGTATGCGGGCCGATGAAGGGCATCGGGTTCATCAGCTGCACGGTATGCGGGTCGGCCAGCGTAGCCTGTGGGTCGGTACGGTGTTGGTAGGAGAAAGCGGTGAAGTGCTGTTTGTCGATGGTGGCGGTGCCGAACAGTTGGTTCTCGCCGCTGCTCAAGTCCAGCGCGTCGAAGGCGGGCGGAGTTTTCTGGCGGCCGGTAGCACGGGCATAGGCGGCAAAATTCACGGCGCGGACTTTGCCGTTGCGGAGGGTGAGCCAGTTGCGATCGCTCAGGTCTTTGCCGGCATCGAGCTGACCCTGGGCGGACTGTCGCAGGAAGGAGGCGACATAGTTTTTAAAGCTGCCATTACCTTGCGCATTCAAGCGCAGCCGGCGGCCTTGTGGGTCGCGCAGGTTTAGGCTATTCACATAGGCAGGGAACCGGGCTTTGAGACGACCTGAAACCTGGATTTGCGCCTTGGTAAGCGTGCCGCTGACCAGTTTGCGCTCGGCATGGTAATCGAGCATGGAGGCGTCCATTTTTTGGTAGTTGTTCACGCCGTTGAACTGCCATTCGTAGGCGGCATCGGCATGATCCAGAATGGAAATCGGGCAATAGGCGGAAACGGCGAAAATATGGTCTTTGGCCGGCGCGGCGCCGAGCTGTTGCATATAGGGTTCGTAGTCGGCCTGGTTGCCGGTGGCGCCGAGCAGCACAGATAACGCCCCACCGGCGCTGGTGCCGTTGGAGATGATTTTTTCGGCATCACCGGCCATCACTGCATCGTTGAAGCGCAGGTAGCGCACGGCAGCTTTCAAATCGATAATCGCAGCGGGCGCCTTGCCGGTGGCGGCAGTGCGGCCGCGCGCGCCGGGCGAAGCCACGACATAGCCTCTGGCCAGGGCGGCCTGCATGGCGTCAATCTGCCCGGCCTTGTGCGGGCCAAAACCGCCCTGCCCCGGCACGCCGGCTTTGGCCGGCATATAGCCGCCGATTGGGTTGGGCAGAAAGATGGGCGCGGTTTGCGCGGTGTAGCCGTTGATACTGCCGCCGTTGAAATAGGCTTCCGGAATGTAGATATTGATGGTTTCGTGAGCCGCGTCGACAGGATTATTGACATAAACGATATTTTCAAATGCTCGGTAACGTATCGTTTGTCCGCCGACCTGCATCGTTTTATCTACATATTTCTGGCCGGCAAAATCAAGAGGCTGCGTGTTTTCATGCTTGACGACCGGCGTACTGCACGCCGCAAGCCCCAGCCCGGCAACGGTCAGTATCGTGGCTTTGAATTTCATGGCCCCCCCACAAAAAAACAGGATATCTCTAGGATACACAAACCCAAACCAGATAGGCACCCGGCAAAACCGCGATCACACGGCTTCGCGTTTCCCTGTGTATTGCAGATACATCATGTCCTGCATCAATTGCCTCGAGTAATCTGGCGCGAATATCATCCAGAACCCTCCAGACATCCCCATCTCCAGGCCACATCCAAATTTCCAGGCAACATGCAAGGTGACCGGACAAGCCATCTCCGTGCGACGGCGCAATGTAGCCAAGATGCAATGTGTTTACGGGCATTCGCCCGAAAGCTGGCCAAACGCACCCAACGCTTTCTCGGCAAGAAAAAGTCTGGCAGTCGAAAGGCCAAGACGCCTGTGTGCGCTATAATCCGCCTGCCTTGGCAGCGACCGGGCGCATCGAAGCGACTGCAGTTTATGGCGTGTCTGAGCCTCTCGTATTTCCACTGCTGGATGCGACACGCATTGATTTTCCATTTCGCCGTATGGCGGTCAAACTCAGGTCATACGGATGATTTATAGAAAACTTTTCCATCGACTCAGTACCCGTATCTTTCTCTGCCTGTTTACCGTTGTGCTGACCGGCTGCGCCAGCCTCGGCCGGACAACCTGCAATACGACATCGGAAAACAGCGAAGAATGCCCTCCCCGCAAAGGAACGACAGCTGACTATCTATACCCGGCCCCCATCCTGACGCCCTTGCAGAGCTACGAGGTTCCGGCATTACCGATTAATCTGCCGACTGTCGACCTGACCAGCGAAACGGATAATATTTTTTCCCGCATCCGCAAGGGCTTTTCCATGCCGGACATCAACAACGACCTGGTACTAGAACACCAACAGCGCTACCTTAATCAGCCCGATTACCTGCGCCGCATGGTTGAACGCGGCGCCCCCTACCTCTATCACATCGTCGAAGAAATCGATCAGCGCGGTATGCCCATGGAGCTGGCATTGCTACCGATGGTGGAGAGCGCCTACAACCCGATGGCCCATTCGCCCGCCAAAGCGTCCGGTTTATGGCAATTTATCCCGACAACCGGCAAACGCTACAATCTCGACCAAAATTGGTGGAAGGACGAGCGCCGCGACATCATCGCCTCGACGGCCGCCGCGCTTGAATACTTGCAGGAAGTCTATGAAATGCACGGCGACTGGCATCTGGCGCTGGCTTCTTACAACTGGGGGGAAGGCGCCGTCGCCCGCGCCATTGCCAAAAACAAAGCACTCAACCTGCCGACCGATTACCTGAACCTGAGCATGCCGAATGAAACGCAAAATTACGTGCCCAAGCTACAGGCGCTGAAAAATATCTTCAGCAGTCCGGAAACGCTTAAGGAACTTGGCATCCCGCGCATTCCCAACCGCCCCTATTTCACCACCGTCACCAAGCCGGTCAACATTGATGTCAAACTGGCCGCACAGTTTGCTGGTATTCCGGTACATGAATTTCTTGCGCTCAATCCGGCGCACAACCGCCCCGTGATCGTCTCCGACTCGCCGATGGTCATTCCCGCAGAAAAGTACGACCATTTCGTCAGCAACTTGGAAGCGCACGAACAGAAGCAAAAACCGCTTTCTTCCTGGCAGTCCTATACCCTGCGCCCCGGCGACCGCCTGGAAAAAATCGCACCGCGCTTCGGCATGACCGTCGCCAACCTCAAAGCAATCAATGGCATCCACGGACGCATTCGGCTCAAACCCGGACTCACGCTACTGGTGCCTAGCAACGGCGGCGCAAAAGAGATCGACCCGGCCACGATGGTTGCCCAACCGCGCTTCCCCAGCGCCGACTTGCAGCCGGCAACGCGCACCTACAAAGTACGCAAAGGCGACACCCTGTTTTCCATCGCCAAGCGGCACGGCATGAGCGCCGATGAGCTGAAACGCCGGAACCACCTGAAAAACATGAAGATCAAGCCAGGAACAACGCTCGTCGTCCTGGCAACGGAGCAAAAGGCCAGCAAGCCCGACCCACAAAAAGGCAAATCATCCGCTTCTGCAAAGAAAAGCAGGCACTCGGTCTCTTCACAGAAACAGAATGCCAAGAAAGCACCCACACCCCGCAAGAATGCCGCACAGGCAAGCAAACCGGCAAAACGTAAGAAATAAAGGCGTCAGCTCAAACTTGACTTCCTTGGTTACATACTTCCTCTCATACGGGCGAGGGCATGTCGTGTAACAGGACAACGCCGCGTGGGACTGGCATCATAGATTCGTGCCGTGCAGTCTGTTGAGCTGTTGGCGGGTACGCTCCAGCTTAGCCTTGACTCTGGCGATGCGCGCGCGTGAGCGCTCGGTGCCAAGCTGCTCCGAAATGCTGATTATCAAAGCACTGAGGCTTTTCATTACCTCGTACTCCTCGAACGTCGGCGCGGCGTTTAATTTGACAACGTTACTCTTTGTTCTACGCACTTTGCATCTCCATAGTTAGTTGCAATATCCCCCTCAGCCGCCACGGCGCCTACGGCTACGAAAGCGCCAAGGCGCAATACGCCCCGTTTGACCGCCTGCAAGACCCCGACCCCACCACCCGCGCCCACCTCGCCCGCGTCATCACCGGCACCTGCGGCGCGGGGCAGAACGCCTATGTAACCATCAATAACAAGGCGGAGAGATCTGCACCATTGTCAGTAAAAGCTTTAGCAAAATATTTATGCTTCCCAGCCTAACCGAGCATTGGCTTAGAGCTACATACAACTAGCTTCATCGAACCACGGGTCATGGTCACATACAGATGTTGGGCGTTATACGGTTGCGTTATACGGTTTGCATCCAATACAACAGCCACTTCAGCTTCTCCCCCTTGGAACAATAGCATTCAGTGATCCCCCATGTGGTATGCCTTCACGGTCACGCCACGATTCGCCGCTAAATGGCTCTACTGAATCAAAAAACTTGAAAAAATCTCAGCTACTTTCTAAACTTCGACATCTTATAGCCAATTGGCGCAGGCTTGAATAGCGGCTTCTTCTCTTTACAACGCTGCTCTGCACGAAGTCGCTCGTAGTCAATCTCGCCCAGCACATAGTAATCGCTAACTCCACCTTTTACTTGAACTACATCGCGGGCGTAGTCGTGAACTGCAGGTGCCCTGATTCGACTATCACCAAAGCAGCGATTGTTGGCTTGCACAACAAAAGCATGCAGGTCGTTGGCACTCGACTCAACAAGAGCAGAAAAGGTCTTTGTATCTTGATTCCACTCCAGAGCAAATAGTGCATCTATTTCCCCTCGCAGATAGTTGCGATTCGATATGTTTGTGAGATCACTGCAGATTAGAATCGAAAAATAGAAATTACGATGCCCGTAGATTGTTGGCTTTGCTTTTGCGCCATTTGGTTTGTAGATCTCAGTTTTCTTTTTAAGTAATTTCTGCAGATCCTTCTCCTCGCCGTGCGCTGGCTCGAACTTAGATTGCAGAACTACAACGTTACTTGCATACCCGGGCCAGTAAGTCGTCAATGAAACTAGGCTATCATTTCTCAGCTTGTTCGTTTTCCAATCATGGTGATATTCGACACCTGCAAGCATCGAGATACCATTAGTTGAGAGTTTGCGTGCAGCACGCAGAGCCCATCGTAGCGGGATGCTTAGCTCTGGCATAACAATGTAATCAGGCCTTTTTTGCTCCTTCAGTATTAAGTTTATTAATCTGTTGAATTTAACATATCGGTCTAAAGATCTATCTTGATTTCCACGTGCTGCTGCAACCCACTGGTCTTGAGAAGTCTCCCAACTTGTTACCGCAATTCGAACATCACCCCTTGATCGACCTGAAACAATGAAGTGATTAATCGGCAATCCTTTATCGTTCAAAAAGCCTATCGAATGATTAGTAGTCACTTTTGCGCCACGGAAAAAGTGAATGACCTGTCGAAAGAGCTTTGAATCAGACAGGACGGCTGGTGCCACAAGCCCTATTTCATCGATACGAAGGGGGCGCGTAGGAAAAACCAATGCAGGCCAATATGGAACTTTAAGATTCGTAGCTATCCGTTGAATTTTTCGTATTATGTCGAGCCGTAGATGCCGTTTCACCTCCATGCTGCATGGAACCTTGGGCCATGTCTCATCAGTAGTCAGCTGATTTTCAAACCAGTATTCTTTGTATGGTCGGCGCCCCCAATCTGAAAGCAAAACTTTCCTCGCTAAAGACTTAAGGGAATAAATATCTTCTGGAATATTTACATTTTCATCCAGCTGCTTTAGCTTCTGAATAGCACCCAAGTAATCACGACCCAAGTTTTCCAACCCGAGAGTGGCAGCCTGAAGTCCAGCCTGCAACAAGGCAAGTGCATACTGCTGAAGGCAGAGTTGAAATCTGGCTTTCTGACTCTCTTGACCAAGAGAAGTTGTCTTTTTAAGGATTAAAGAAATGTCGACAAGGTCTTTGATTAATTTCTTTGCCTGCTTAATATCACCACAGCTCAACATCAAACCAAAAATACGGTGAATGTAACTGAAATAGTCGAAAAATCCTGATGGTGTTATTAAGTGTCGGCGTATAAGACCATAGAACTCCTTGCGCAGCGATTGCCACGATCTCGGCGACAAGTCTAAAGCGTATGTTTCAATGTCACTAAGAAGAAGAGAAAATCCAAGTCGCCGCACAGAAACCACATCTGCCTTCCTTAGTGCATCAGCCTGCAGTGCTGCATTCGGAGTAGCAAGCAAGGCTCGGGATGCCATTGCAGTTCCTGACTCAGGGATTGATGGCAACAATCTGTACTCGCTTGATTGCTGTCGTATTTGATCCCTAATTTGATAAATAAGATCCAGGCCGTGTGCTGACGAGAGCGAAAAAATTTTCTGTTTTGGCGCTGCGAAAATAAGCTCGGAGTTTTTCGCATATGGAAGATTCAAAGTGAGCGAACCAAGATTCCTACCCTTTTTGTGGACCGCTACAAGTGGGGCCAGCACTTTGGCAATGCGCTCAGTTACGTGTTGAGCATCACAGTCCTCATCTTTTGATTCTAATACTAAGAAAATGTCATCAACATATCTGCCATAATAAATAGGATTAAGGTTTTTTGTAATTTTTCGATCAAAGTCAACCAACAGAACATTCGCTATGATCTTCGAAGCGGAAAGCCCAACGGGAATTGCTCCTTCCGGTCGATCATTGTAATCTGGAGTACTTCGATACCAATTCATGATGGCATCAAGCAACTGTTGAGTGAATTTTTTTTCGTTTTCTTTAAGTTTTAATTCGATGGATTTTAAAAATTCATCTTTCAGCAAGAAATCCGGTGAGGCGCGATGATAAAATTTTTCAATATCCATCGTTATGGCTAAAATGTCCACGCCTTCCTTAAGGGAATTTTCAATGGATAATAGGCCACGTTCGCGCCAATCTCGATAAGCAGAAATGTATGGAGTGAAAATACCAGGCGTGGAAAGATTTACGCCGGAGGTGCTAATTCTCTCATCGAAAATGCTGTCGCTTGATCTTCTGAGTCGATTACCAAAAGATGTTTTTTGATCTAAGGATGCGTCAAAAAGATGTCCAACAACGATTATCCATAAGGCAGATATGATTTGAAAATTGACCGTTGGTCTAATGACAAGCCGAAGTGCAGCATTAGCAAGCTTCCTTTCTGACTTGTCAAAGCGTTGTTTCCAGTCTTGCCTGGGATCAAGCGCACGAAAGTGCCCATCGGTCACGTCCCATGCGCTGCAGTCGACAGATTTTGGCAAGTATGCATAATCACCAATGAAACCAAGTTCTGTCGGCCATGTAGCGCGATCCTCCAATAAGCGGGACTGGAGATTTTTGAGGTTGGCGTCCAGATTCTGTTCATACTCCGTAAAAGCCAAGGCATGAAAGTGCGTTTTTTCATAAAACGCCTCAGCCTTTGCCTTTCGATATGCGATATATAAATTAACCAGGCTGAACATTTCTGATTTCAACATTGTTGCGCACCTGTTTTTAATTTCTTTTGGCTACTCAACAGTAATAGTCACTCCTGAGCCTATTGTTTACTGCACCTGACGCAGAAAGACATATACCAAATATCCCTGCAATCAATCTCTATCACTTCATAGAATATCTTAAATTATTCATTAACCTATAAAATTGAGTGGGCATTATTGGCTAAATCAGAAACTCCGCGTTGACGCGCGATTGGGAAGTGTTTCTTGCCTTGTCGTGCCGTGTATTGCCAAACGTGTATTCACTCCCACTCAATCGTCGCGGGCGGTTTGCTGGAAACGTCATAGGTCACGCGGTTGATACCGCGCACTTCGTTGATGATTCGGGACGACACTTTTTTCAGCAACGCATACGGCAGTTCGGCCCAGTCGGCGGTCATGAAGTCGCTGGTTTGCACGGCGCGCAGGGCCACAACGTAGTCGTAAGTGCGGCCATCTCCCATGACGCCGACGCTCTTGACCGGCAAGAAGACGGTGAAGGCCTGGCTGGTGAGGTCGTACCAGCTTTTGCCGCTGTTGGGTTCGATGGTGGAGCGCAGTTCTTCGATAAAGATGGCGTCGGCCTGGCGCAGCAGGTCGGCATATTCTTTTTTGATTTCGCCCAGGATGCGCACGCCCAGGCCCGGGCCGGGGAAGGGGTGGCGGTAGACCATGTCGTGCGGCAGGCCAAGAGCCACGCCGAGTTCGCGCACTTCGTCTTTGAACAAATCGCGCAGCGGCTCCAGCAGTTTCAGGCCCAGTTGCTCGGGCAGGCCGCCGACGTTGTGGTGGCTTTTGATGACGACGGCTTTTTTGCTCTTGGCGCCGCCGGATTCAATTACGTCGGGGTAGATGGTGCCTTGAGCCAGGAAAGTGGCGCCCTTGTGGCCGGCGCCGCTGGCCTTGAGCTTCTCAGCTTCGGCTTTGAAAACATCGACGAACAGCTTACCAATGATCTTGCGCTTTTGCTCGGGGTCGGACACGCCCTTGAGCGCATCGAGGAAGAGCTGGCTGACATCGACGCGCACCACTTTGGCGTGATTTTTTTTGCCCCCACGCTCACTGCGTTCGCTGCCCTCCGAGGGGGCTGGTTCGTCTTCGGGGCGGCCGTACGACGAACCGCCAGCGAACATGTTCATGACCATGTCGCCCTCATTCAGGCGCAAGAGCCCGTGATCAACAAACACGCAGGTGAGCTGGTCGCCAATGGCACGGTGGATGAGCGCGGCAGCGACGGATGAGTCAACACCGCCCGACAGGCCCAAGATGACTTCTTCATCGCCCACTTGCGCGCGGATTTTTTCCACCGCCTCTTCGATGTGGTCGCGCATGATCCAGTCGGGCTTGGCGGCGCAGATGTCGAGCACAAAGCGCTCCAGCATCGCACGGCCTTGCACGGTGTGCGTGACTTCCGGGTGGAACTGCACGCCGTAAAAGCGCCGCGCCTCGTCGGCCATGCCAGCAATGGGGCAGCTGGGCGTACTGGCCATGACTTTGAAGCCCTCAGGCAAATTGGTCACTTTGTCACCGTGGCTCATCCACACTTTCAGCATGCCGTGGCCTTCGGGGGCATGAAAGTCTTGAATGTCTTTCAAGAGCGCTGTGTGGCCGTGGGCGCGCACTTCGGCATAGCCAAATTCGCGGGTGTTGCTGCCCTGCACTTGCCCGCCCAGTTGCTGCGCCATGGTCTGCATGCCGTAGCAAATGCCGAGCACGGGAACCCCCAGTTCGAACACGGCATCGGGCGCGCGGTCGTCCACATCGTACACGCTGGCGTGTCCACCAGAAAGGATGATGCCCTTGAGATTGCCATCGGCCGCGAACTGGCGCAGCCAGTCGCTACTGACGTCGCAAGGGTGCACCTCGCAATACACATGCGCTTCGCGGATGCGTCGGGCGATGAGTTGCGTGACCTGAGAGCCAAAATCGAGGATGAGAATTTTGTGATGAGACATGCCTGCCGCCTTCAATAAAAATGCGGGCTGCCGCCATGCCCATGCCTGTCAGCAACCCGCAAAAGATAAGAACCTAAGACCTGCTACTCCGCGCGGTAATTGGGCGCTTCCTTAACAATCTGCACGTCGTGGACATGCGATTCACGCACACCCGCGGCGGTAATTTCGACGAAAACCGCTTTTTCATGCATATCGGCAATCTGCGCGCACCCCAGATACCCCATCGATGAGCGCAAGCCGCCGAGCAATTGATGAATGACGACCAAAACCGGCCCCTTGTAGGGGACGCGCCCTTCGATGCCTTCCGGCACAAATTTCTCGATATTGCCCGTGCCTTCCTGGAAATAACGATCTGCCGCGCCCGCGGCCATGGCACCCAGCGACCCCATGCCACGATACGATTTATAGGAGCGCCCCTGGTATAGCTCAACCTCTCCCGGCGCTTCTTCCGTACCGGCAAACAGGCCGCCGAGCATCACGGAATTAGCACCTGCGGCAATTGCCTTGCAGATATCGCCGGAATAGCGGATTCCGCCGTCGGCGATCATCGGAACGCCCGTATTTTTCAGGGCGTCAGAGACATTCTGGATGGCCGTGATCTGCGGCACGCCGACGCCGGCAACAATGCGTGTTGTACAGATCGATCCTGGCCCAATACCGACCTTGACGCCATCTGCGCCGGCATCCACCAGCGCCAGCGCCGCATCGCCCGTGGCAATGTTGCCGCCGATGACATCAATGTGCGGAAATTCCCGCTTAACCCAGTGCACGCGCTCCAGCACGCCTTGTGAATGCCCGTGCGCGGTATCGACAACGATCACGTCGACGCCCGCTTCGGCAAGCAGCGCCACACGCTCTTCGGTTCCCTCGCCCACTCCCACGGCCGCACCAACGCGCAGCCGGCCAGTGGAATCTTTGCAGGAGTTTGGATGCTCCGTCGTTTTGATGATGTCCTTGACCGTAATCAGGCCGCACAACTCAAATGCATCATTGACCACCAGAACGCGTTCAATGCGATGTTTGTGGATCAGTGCCTTACCCTCATCAATACTGGCGCCTTCGTGTACCGTCACCAGGCGCTCGCGCGGCGTCATGATGTTGCGGATAGGCTGATCGAGCTGGGTCTCGAAACGCAAATCGCGGTTGGTGACAATGCCGACGACCTGCCGCCCTTCCAGTACGGGGAATCCAGAAATCCGGTGTTGTCGCGACAAATCCAGCACTTCGTGTACGGTCATTGAGGGAGACACGGTAATCGGGTTCTTCAGCACGCCCGATTCAAAGCGCTTGACCCGTACCACCTCGGCTGCCTGTGCCTGGGGTGAAAGATTTTTGTGGATAATGCCAATGCCGCCTTCCTGCGCCAGCGCAATCGCCAAACGGCTTTCCGTCACGGTGTCCATAGCTGCCGAAACGAGCGGCATATTCAAGCTAATATTGCGCGTCAGGCGTGTTTTCAGGCTGACTTCGCGCGGGAGAACAGAAGAATGAGCGGGGATGAGCAGTACGTCGTCGAACGTCAGCGCTTTCTGCAATAAACGCATGGGCTTTGCTCCTAGGTCACAAATCGGTATTATACCGTATATGCCTTATGAATCAGGACGAACGCCATGACACACTTCTCCATGAAACACGTGTTTATTGCTTGCGCAGCGACCGTCTTCGCCGTTGCGGCCAATGCCCAGATTTTTCAATGGAAAGACGCCAAGGGCAAGACCGTTTATTCCGACAAACCGCCGCCCGGAGGCATTACACAAAAGCGCGTAATTACGTCCAAGGCACCTGCCGCACCGGCTGCGAACCCCACGACAACACTGGCCGAAAAGGACATGGCTTTCCGCAAGCGCCAACAAGAGGCGCAGGAAAAATCTAGCCAAGAAGCGCAAGACCAGAAAGCGCTTGCCCAGAAAAAACAGCGTTGCGACAACATTCAGCGTAACGCCCGCGTACTTGAGTCAGGCGTGCGCATTGCGCAGGTCAACGATAAAGGGGAACGCTACTTCCTGGAAGACAAGGAGCGTAAGGCGGAACTGGACAAGACGCGCCAAGCCTTGCAAGAAGCCGAATGCCAATAAAACCAATAAGACGGCAAACAAGGTAGTTAAATGCGGTAACGCGGCGCTGCCCGCAAACCCGCGTAAACAGGGCATCCCAGAGGGGTGCCCTGAGGCTTTCTGAAGCCCTTTATCCACGGGCATTTCCGGGGGCACCCCACCCTCCTCCGTGGGTAAGCGCCTGGAAAGATGAGCAAAAACTAGCAGCCCGGAGCCCCTTTATCCACGCGGGTTTCCGAGGTGGCGCCCGGAGATGCCTTATCCACACTCTACGCGGGCTCCGGAGGTGCCGATCGGTACATGCCCTTCTAACATGCCCTTCTAGTTTCCGGGCGTTCCTTTGGCAACGCCCTCTCCGCCCTCCGCCTCGCCGGCGCCTTTTTTCGTGGCTTTACTTTCCGCTGCGCGCTGCTTACGGACTTCTTTTGGATCCGCAATCAGCGGCCGGTAAATTTCGATGCGGTCGCGGTCATGGAGCACCGCATCAGGCTTGGTCAGCTTCGCAAAAATACCGAGCTTATTTTTTTCCAGATCGATTTCGGGATATTTTTCGAGGATACCCGACTGTTCGATGCCCTGCCTGACCGTCGCCCCCTCAGGGAGATGAAACGAAAAAATCTTCTGCTCGTCCGGCAAGGCATAGACGACCTCAACGCGGATCTGACCAGCAGGATCAGACATACCCTTCTCCATAAACCTCATTGGCGCGCTGGGCAAACGCATCGACCATCGTATCGCAGATATGCCCGAAGACCGGGCCAATAACTGCGCTAAACAATCTGCCGGAAAATTCGTACCCTAAGCGGAATTCGATCTTACAGGCATTGTCCGCCAGCGATTTAAAATGCCAGAGGCCTTCGAGCTGGTGGAACGGACCATCGACCAGTTTCAGGCGCATGGATTGCGGAGGCCGCTTGTCGTTCCTCGTCGTGAAATGCGCCCTGGCCCCCAGATAATCGACATACAACGTCGCTACAGTACTGGCTGCATCCCGGTGGCTGACTTCGGTGCGCGCGCACCAAGGCAGGAAGTCCGGATAGGCTTCGATATCCTCGACCAGGTCAAACATCCGCTGCGCCGAATGCGCAATCAAGAGCGATCGCTCAACCTTCACCATGTACCGCCCAACTCCGCCAATCACGTAAAATTGCATTCTAGCATCGGCTTTTCGCCCAACCGAACCATCAGGAACATTTCATGAGCATCCTCACCAACAAAAAAGCCTTTCACGATTACTTCATCGAAGAGCGCTTTGAGGCCGGAATCGCACTCGAAGGCTGGGAAGTCAAGGCGATCCGGGCGGGACGTGCCAATATCAAGGAATCTTACGTCGTCGTCCGCAATGGCGAATTGTTCATTTTTGGCATGCACATCACGCCGCTGGCCGAAGCATCGACACACATCAAGCCGGATCCGCTGCGCACGCGCAAATTGCTCCTGCACGCCAGCCAAATCAACCGCCTGATCGGCAAGGTAGAACGCGCCGGTTATGCCTTGATTCCGCTTGATCTGCATTTTTTAAAGGGTCGCGTCAAGGCAGAGGTCGGCCTCGCCAAGGGCAAGAAACAGCACGACAAGCGCGAGGCCGAAAAAACCCGCGACTGGGAACGCGAAAAGGCGCGCCTGATGCGGGTTAATTGACCCCCTCTGAACCCGGCGTGGATAGGCCATCTCCGGACAGGCACCCTAAACCCCGCGTGGATAGGCCATCTCCGGGCAGGTGCCCTGAACCCCGCGTAGATAGGGCATTTCCGGACAGGCGCCCTGAACCCCGCATGGATAGGGCTTCTCCGGCCACCCCTTTGGAGATGCCCTGTTTACAAGGGCCTCAGGGCACCCTTTGGGGAGATGCCCACCCGCGCTGCCTGACCGTTTCGAACAAACAGATGGCCGCCGCCGCCGCGACATTGAGCGATTCCGCCGCACCAGGCATAGGAATGCGAACGCAGCAGCTCACGCATGCCGCCACCGCCGGCCGGATTCCCTGACCTTCATTGCCAAACACCCAGGCAATCGGACGCATGGATTGCGCCAGATCAATTCCGTCGAAACCGTCCGTGCTAAAAAGTGGATATGAAGCAGCATTCAGCATTGTCGCCAACGTCCGGCCGCAATAGCGGTTGATGAAGGCGCACAGATCAACATTTTCATGGATGGACAAAAGAAAATGTGCGCCCATCGCCGCCCGTAGGACTTTCGGAGACCAT
This sequence comes from Dentiradicibacter hellwigii, assembly GCF_041770905.1. Lineage (NCBI taxonomy): Bacteria > Pseudomonadati > Pseudomonadota > Betaproteobacteria > Rhodocyclales > Rhodocyclaceae > Dentiradicibacter > Dentiradicibacter hellwigii. Next base: position 391,713 of record NZ_JBEUWX010000002.1, on the reverse strand, counting down.
GCCTGCGCACAATCCGCCGTCAAGAGGGCCTGGCTGAACCCCGCCGCTGCGGCGCTGCGCAGAATCGAACCGACATTGCCCGGGTCTTGAATGCCATCGAGCAGGACGGCATCGCTCGCTGCATCGGGCGCCGTTGGGCAGGACGGTCGCGTCGCCAGCGCCAAGATCCCGCTGGGTGAGCGGACAAGCGCGAGTTCGTCGAACAAACGGTCAGCCAGCACGGTGACAGGCACGTTCGCCGGCAACACAGCCAGATACCGGGCAACCTCCGGCTTGTCTTGCGCACTGTCGGCGATAACGATTTCTTCCAGCCGACTGCCCAAACGAAGGCAGCTTTCGGTATAGCTTTCGACCAGATGCATGCCGTCAAGCACGATGATGCCCGCCGCCCGCCGTGCGTGCCCGTTGTGGCAGATCTTTTTCAGCGCCTTGAAATGCGGGTTATCCCGCGAGGCAAGGCTTTTGACGCGCTGCTTCATAGCAAGGCCAGTTGTGCGACTGGCGAGAAGCTGCGCCGATGCACCGGCGTCAGGCCATACTGGCGCAATGCGGCAAGATGGGCGGCTGTCGGGTAACCTTTATGGCGGTCAAAGCCGTACATCGGATAAATCACATGCAAAGCTTCCATGCCCGCGTCACGCGCCGTTTTAGCCAAAATCGACGCGGCGGCAATGGCCGCCACTTTGCCATCACCGCCAACGATGGCCTCCGCCGGACAATCCAGTATTGGGCATTTATTGCCATCGATCAGCGCCCTGCACGGAGGGGGCGAGACTCCCGCCACCGCCCGCTGCATCGCAAGCAGACTGGCTTGAAGAATATTGAGGCGATCGATCTCCTCGACACTGGCTTCGGCAATCGACCAGGCCAGCGCCTTGTCGCGGATTTCCTGCGCCAGTTCGATGCGGCGTTTAGCGGAAAGTTTTTTGGAGTCATTTAACCCTAGGATGGGGCGCGCAGGATCGAGAATAACCGCCGCCGCGACGACCGGTCCTGCCAGCGGACCACGCCCGGCTTCGTCGACGCCGCACACCCATCCTTCCGGTTGAGTCAGCGGCTCAGGCAGCGTGCGCGGCATGGCCGGTGTCGGCAACAGCCGGTTTCAAAAAATGTTCTGGCAGGTGCAGCAACACTGCCGCCGCAGCTTTCTCGGCAGAGTTTTGCCGCAATTGCAAGTGGATTTCACGGAAAACCTCTGCGATACCGGCGCAAGTGATCCGGTCGGCGTACAGGTTCAGCAACGCTTGTGCCAGGTTTTCCGGCGTCGCATCGTCCTGGATGAATTCAGGAACGACGAAACGCCCAGCGAGGATATTGGGCAGGCCAATATAAGGCAAATAGCCTTTCATACATCGCATGATGCGGTAAGTCACCGGCGCCATTTTGTATACGATGACCATAGGGCGTTTGAGCAGCGCGGCTTCCAGCGTCGCCGTGCCGCTGGCGACGAGGACGATATCCGCCGCCGCCATGGCTTCATGCGCATGGCCGAACAGCAAACGCACCGGCAACTGGCGGGCATCGGCGCGCTGCATGGCGGCTTCGAACAACAGGCGCGTCTCACGGGTCGCCAGCGGTACGAAGAACTCGGCATCCGGCAAGGATTCGATCACCTTGAGCGCTGCGCCGACAAAAGCATCCGCCATGAACTGCACTTCCGCCTGGCGACTACCCGGCAGCAAGGTAAATACCGGCCGCTGCGCCGGCACCCCAAACAGCTCGCGCGCTTCATCGCGACCATCTTCCAGTGGCAACACATCGGCCAGTGGATGTCCGACGTAGCTGACCGGGATGCCTTGTTTCTCGTAGATTTCAGGCTCAAAGGGAAACAGCGCCAGGATGCGCGATACGACCTTGCCAATGCGGTGAATCCGCTGCCCGCGCCACGCCCAGATCGACGGGCTGACGTAATGGACGCAGGGAATACCGTTCTGTTTAAGCGGCTTTTCCAGACCAAAATTAAAATCTGGCGCGTCGACGCCAATGAAAATATCAGGCGGATTGGCCAGCAAGCGGCGTTTTAGCGCGCTGCGAATAGACAGGATCTTACGGAAATGGCGCAGCACTTCGGCATACCCACGCACGGCCAGAGTTTCCTGTGAATACCAGGATTGGAACCCCAAGGCCTGCATTTTCGGGCCGCCGATGCCAAAAAATTCGACTTGCGGCAAACGCTGTTTCAATGCCGCGATAAGGTGCGCGCCGAGCAAATCTCCGGAGGCTTCGCCAGCCACCATGGCAATACGCACCGCCCTGTTGTTCATCGGATGATGCCGCGTTTGGAAACTGCCAGAAAATCGAGGAAAGGTTGAATCTCGGCATGCGCAGCGGCTTCTTCCGCCAGCTTGGTGCGTGCTTCTTCAAGCGTCAGGCCGGATCGATACAGCGTGCGATAGGCATGTTTGAGCGCCTGCAACGACTCCGAGGAGAAACCGCGGCGGCGCAAACCTTCGATATTGAGGCCAAATGGCGCGGCCGTCGTACCGCCTGCCATGACATAGGGCGGCACATCCTGCAAAACAATCGTGCCGGCAGCGATCATCGCATGTGCGCCAATACGGCAAAATTGGTGAGCGCCGCTGAAGCCGCCGAAAATTACCCAGTCATCGACATGTACATGACCCGCCAGCTGGGCGTTATTGGCAAAAATTGTACGGTTGCCGATCTGGCAATCATGTGCGATATGCACATAGGCCATGATCCAGTTATCGTCGCCCATGCGCGTAATGCCCGCGTCCTGCGCCGTCCCCAGATTGAAAGTACAGAACTCGCGGATGGTATTGCGATCGCCAATGACCAGGCGGGTCGGCTCGCCCGCATATTTCTTGTCCTGCGGCACCTCACCTAAAGAACAGAACTGGAAAATCTGGTTATCGCAGCCGATACGGGTACGGCCGGTAATGACGACGTGCGGACCAATACGCGTGTTATCGCCAATTTCAACGCCGGCCTCGATGACCGAATAAGCGCCGACAGACACCCCTGCGCCAAGTTTTGCCTCCGGATGAATGATGGCAGTCGGATGAATCATGGCGCGGTCTCCTTTGCTCTGTCAGGCGGTATCGCTCTTAGCGCACATCAGCTCGGCTTCGGCGGCAATTTCATCGCCTACTTTGGCGACCGCGTGGTATTTCCAGATGCTGCGCATCCGACGCGTGATGTCAACATACAGATGCAATTGGTCACCGGGAACCACCTGGCGCTTGAAACGTGCGTTATCGATACCGGCAAAGAGAAAACGCGAGGTCTCGCTCGGCATTTCTCCTGCCGTCTTAAAAGAGAGGACACCCGCCGCCTGTGCCAGTGCCTCCATGATCAGCACGCCAGGCATCACCGGGTAATGCGGGAAATGGCCAACGAAAAACGCCTCGTTGATCGTCACGTTTTTGTAGGCATGGATCGACTTGCCCAGCTCCATCTCTACAACACGATCGACCAAGAGAAAGGGGTAACGCTGCGGAAGATGCCTGGCGATATCCTGAATATCCATTTTAATCATTGTGTTTTACTCATATCTTCAAGTTTTTTCTCAAGCTCTTCGACCCGCGCCGCCAGTTTTGCAAGACGCTTAAGGTGTGCCGCATTCTGCAACCAGTCGATATGCGGTTCGAGCGGAAAAACCGCTGTGTATTGTCCTGGTTGCTTCAGGTTCTTGCCCACCAATGTCCCGCCTGAAACATGGACATCATCGCCAATTTCAAGATGCCCGGAAATCATCCCGGCCCCACCGACCGTACACCGCTTGCCAAATGTCGTACTACCTGCCACGCCGACACAACCGGCCATTGCGGAATGATCGCCAATCCGGACGTTGTGGGCAATCTGGATCTGGTTATCAAGTTTGACATCGTTACCAATGACCGTATCATCGAGCGCACCGCGGTCGATCGAAGTATTGGCGCCGATTTCGACGTCGTCGCCAATAACGACGCGGCCAATTTGTGGAATCTTGACCCAGCACTCGCCTTCCTTGGCAAAGCCGAAGCCATCGCTTCCGATAACTGCACCCGCATGAATGATCGTTCTAGCACCAATCACGCAACGCGGATAAATCACGACATTAGGATAAATGACTGTATCTGCACCGATGGAGACATCATCACCAATCACGCAGCCCGGATACAGCACGACATTCTCACCTAAACAGACGCGTCGCCCAACAACGACATGCGCATCGATAGTCACTGAAACGGGTAGCGGACTAAGAACAACAGCCGTTTCATGCACTCGCTGGGCACGCGTCGGTGGTGGATTCAGTAATGCGGTAACCCGTGCGTAATAGGCGTATGGATTCGCATGAACGATACGTGGAATTTCCGTATCACTCGCATTTTTTTCCGAAACGATGACTGCCGATGCGTGAGTAGTCTTCAGTTGTGCACGGTATTTGGGATTGGTCAAAAAAGAGATTTGCCCGCGCCCTGCCGACGACAGAGCGCCCACCTGCAGAATCTCGACACTGCCATCGCCAATCAGACGGCCGCCAAGCTGTGCAACAATCTGCTCAAGCCGCAAGCCGACCTCCCGGGAAATTATTTACCGTCGGCCAAGGCTTTGATGACCTTGTCCGTAATATCGAGCTGCTGGCTCACCCAGACGACGTCTTGCAGAATCAGGTCGTATTTCTCGCTTTCCGCAATCTGTCTGATCGCTTGGTTGGCTTTATCGATAATCGCCGTATTTTCCTCGTTCTGGCGCAGATTGAGATCTTCGCGGAACTCACGTTGCTTGCGCTGGAATTCACGCGACAGATCGTTCAGGCTTTTTTCCTTCGCCCGACGATCCGATTCGGACATCGTCATCGCGTTTGTTTCGAGATTTTCCTGCATCGACTGGAGTTGCTTGGCCATCCGCTGCAAATCCTGATCGCGTTTAGAAAATTCCGCTTCAATCTTTTTGGCCGCTCTCACGGCGGAAGGCGCATCACGGAAAATACGCTGTGTATTGACATAACCGATTTTGAGCGCATCAGCCGCCATGACCTGCGATACCGGAAAAACCGTCATGAGTGCAATCAAAAAGGTGGCAAATTTTATCTTCAAGCTCTTTCTCCTTACGTTAGAAAGTTTGTCCCATCTGGAATTGAAAACGCTGGATTTTATCATTAGTCTGCCGATTGATCGGCTGAGCAATACTGAACTTCAGTGGCCCCAAAGGCGACAGCCAAGTCACGGCAATCCCCGCTGACATGCGAATCGGACCCTCGGCAACGACGCCAGGATCGCGATTGGATTTTTTATCGCCATAAACCTGGCCAGCATCAAAGAATGGGCCGAATTTCAACGATTTATCTTTTCCGAAGCCGAAACTACTCATCGGTAACATCAGCTCGGCATTAAAAATGAAGCGGCGCACGCCGCCCAAATGTACGATATCGCCGGACTGTGTGATTTCATAAGGCCCAAGACTGCCATAATCATAGCCGCGCACCGAATCCGGGCCGCCTGCATAAAAATTCTTGAAGAACGGTAGCTCAGGGCTGTTGCCAAAGCCCTTGGCAAATGCTACCTCCCCATTGAGCATCAACACCGCATTCCGTGTAATCGGGAAATACTGACGGCGCTGCAAAGTAACCTTATGGTAGTTGAGGTCGCCGAGCGGACTCACTTCGTAAGAGATTCGCTGTACGGCGCCGCGCGTCGGGTCGATTGCACTGTCTTTCGTATCACTCAGCCAGCCCGCAGAAAACGGGAAGGAAGTTTTTCCGCAAGAGTCCGCACCGCCGCAGAATTTGTCGATGTAACGTTTGTATAACAAGGGCGTATTCGCATCATTATGGTCAATCTTGATTTTTGTGTAGTCCAGCGCTGCGCCAAAATTGATGGTCTCTTTTTCGCCGATAGGAATACCAAAGCGCAGGCCACCGCCGGTGGATTCCCTGCCATAGGCATAGCCCAGCGAAGAAGGATTGAAACGGTTGTGATAAATATCAAAGCCTTGGCTGATGCCATCAACAGTGAAATACGGATTGGTATAACTGAACCCTATGTTTCGGTTGAGCTTCCCTGTGCTGAGCTGGACGGAGGCAAATTTTCCGCTACCAAAGATATTGGCCTGGGAAACCGAGGCTTGCAGCATAATCTTTTCAGCCTGTGAATAACCAATGCCTGCCGAAAGACTTCCGGTCGCTTTCTCGGTGACGCCCACGTTGACGTCGACCTGATCGGTCGTTCCTGGCACGGGTTGCGTTTCAACATTGACTTCGCTAAAGTAATCCGTTTTGTCGATCCGCTGTTTGGACAACTTAACTTTTTCGTCGTCGTACCAGGCGCCCTCCATCTGCCGCATCTCTTGGCGCACCACTTCGTCCCGGCTTTTTGTATTGCCCGCGATATTGATCCTGCGCACGTAGACCCGCTTGCCAGGATCGATAAAAATGGTGAAAGCAACTTGCCTTTTTTCCTTATCGACTTCCGGAGCGGCATTCACGTTGGCAAATGCATACCCTTTGGCAGACAACTTGTCACTGATAGCACGCGTCGTTTCGTTGAGTTTTTCCCGAGAGAAAATATCACCAGGCTTGATCTTGACCGACTCCCGCAATTCCTGCTCCGGCAAAGTCAGATCACCGGCGAGCTTGACCGATGAAACGATAAAACGCTCGCCCTCATTCACCGAAATTGAAATAAACACGTCTTTCTTGTCGGGGCTGATCGAAACCTGGGTCGATTCGACATTGAATTCTAGATACCCGCGGTTCAAATAAAAGGAACGTAGAGATTCCAGATCGGCGGAAAGCTTCTGTTTAGAATACTGATCGTTCTTTGTATACCAGCTAATCCAGTTTGGCGTTTGCAACTGGAATTCATCAAGCAGCGTCGCTTCCCTGAATGCGTGGGCGCCAATAATGTTGATCTGCCGGATTTTCGCGGAAGATCCTTCGTCGATCTTAAAATTAATCGCAACGCGATTGCGTTCCAGCGGCGTGACGGTCGTCGTCACCGTAGCGGCATATTTCCCTCGCGTCAGATATTGACGTTTCAGTTCCTGCTCAGCCTTATCCAGTGCGCTGCGGTCAAACGGACGGGAAACGGCAAAACCGACTTCACGCAGTCCCTTGATGATTTGTTCCTTGTCGAACTCCTTGAGGCCATCGAAATCGATCTGTGCAATCGACGGACGCTCTTCGACGATGACATTGACGATATTGCCGTCAGTCTCAATCCGCACATCTTTAAAAAAGCCGGTAGCAAACAATGATTTGATCGCCTGCGCCGCCTTTTCGTTGGTCATGGTTTCCCCTACCTTGACCGGCAGATAGCTGAAGACCGTTCCGGCTTCCGTGCGCTGAATACCTTCAACACGGATATCTTTGACGGTGAAAGGTTCGAAAGCTAAGGCGCTCGTCGTGCAGAACGCCGCCAGCAATCCGGGAAGAAAAGTCTTGTTGGTCATATTCATCCGGAAATCAATCGATTGAGATCGTTATAAAAAGCACAAGCCATCAGCAGAATAAGAACGGACATACCAAGACGCTGCCCCAATTCCATCGTGTGTTCGGAAAGCGGTTTTCCCCGAACCGCCTCAAACAGATAATACAGCAAATGCCCCCCATCCAGCATGGGAACCGGCAAGAGATTGAGCACCGCCAGACTGATGCTGATCAGCGCAAGAAACCTGAAATACGCCATTAGCCCGAGTTTGGCGGACTGCCCGGCATAGTCGGCAACCGTAATGGGGCCGCTGATGTTTTGCCAGGACACTTCGCCGATAAGCATTTTGCCGATAATCCGCAGACTGAAAACTGCTTTCTCCCATGTTTCAGCAACCGCCTTGGACAAAGCGGTCAGCGGGCCATAGCGCACGGTCACAAGCAGCGCATCACGAAAATCCGGAATTTCCTTGACGTACGCACTGATGCGGCCGATTTCCTGGTTTTTGTCGGTAAACGCGGCGGGCGTCACGGGAATTTCGAGCAGACTCCCGGCGCGCAACACCGTAAACAGCAAACGCTGCTCGGGATGTGCATGGACAATATCGACCAGAGCGTGCCAGGAATCAATCTCCTGACCATCAATTGCGACGATCTCATCATCCGCCTGCAAACCTGCTGCGCTGGCGCGCCCATCTTCGTTGAGCCGGCCAATGACTGGCGGAATACGTGGCCGGAAATAACGCAACCCCAGCTGTTCCAGCGCATCCGCCTCCCAGCCGTGACGACGGATAGAAGAAATATCGAGTTGCCGGATGGCGCTTTCATGGCGCATATTCACCGTCTCTAACGAAAGCGTATCGACATCGGCCGCCAGTGTCAGTATCTTCCAACGCATCTCCTGCCAAGTCAGTACCGGATCATCGCCAATCTTGACGACCCGGTCGCCGTCCTCAATTCCCGCATGTGCTGCAGGCGAAGCATTCACAGGTGCGCCAAGCACCGGCCGCAACTCTTCGACGCCGTATAAAAAGCTCCCCCAATACACCACGACCGCCAGCAGCAGATTCGCCATCGGCCCGGCAACGACGATGGCTATTCGCCGCCACAAAACTTGCCGGTTAAAACTGCGCGGTAGCTCATCGGGCATCACTTCGCCTTCACTCTCATCAAGCATCTTGACGTAACCGCCCAGCGGAATTCGCCCAATGGCCCATTCGGTCTGGTCTACGCCAATTTTTCTGACAAAAATGGGGGCGCCAAAGCCAATCGAAAAACGCAACACCTTGACGCCGACCCAACGTGCGACCAGGTAATGACCCAATTCGTGGATGATAATCAACAGACCGAGCAAAACCAGAAAGGCCAGCACGTAATATAAGAAATCGTTCATGCGTACCGACGCTCAGTAATCACCTGTTCCGCGAAGCCACGCGCCTGCGCATCGGCAGCCAGCGCGTCAGCCAGCGTATCGACTGCTTTGACAGGCAAGGTATCCAGCGCAGCAGCAATGATGGCAGGAATCGCATTAAAGGAAATTCTGCGGTCAAGGAAGGCTGCCACGGCAACTTCATTGGCCGCATTCAGAATGGCTGGCCCGCTGCCGCCCAACTTAAGTGCCCGGTATGCCAACCCCAGACAGGGAAAGCGCTCGACATCTGGTCGTTCGAAACTCAGCGCACCGACCGAAAACAGATCCAGTGCCGTCACGCCACTATCGATTCGCTCCGGATAGGCCAGTGCATGCGCAATCGGAGTACGCATATCCGGATTACCCAGTTCGGCAAGCACTGAGCCATCCACGTAGCGCACCAGCGAATGAATGATGCTCTGCGGATGCACGACCACTTCGATTTTTTCCGGCGGAATGTTGAACAGCCAATGTGCTTCGATGACTTCCAGCCCCTTGTTCATCAGGGTGGCCGAATCTACAGAAATCTTGCGCCCCATTGCCCATTTGGGATGCGCACACGCCTGTTCCGGCGTCACCCGGGCAAGCGCCGCCTGATCCATACCGCGGAAAGGCCCTCCCGATGCGGTCAGCAAAAGACTCACCACGCCATGAGCTGATAAATTACTTGAATAATCCCTCGGAAGAGATTGAAAAATTGCATTATGTTCGCTATCAACCGGTAGCAAAACAGCACCAGATTCACGCACGGTACGCATGAATAACGCGCCAGCCATGACCAGAGATTCCTTGTTCGCCAGCAGGACGCGTTTGCCGGCCTGGGCGGCGGCTAGTGCGGGCGGCAGTCCGGCTGCGCCAACAATAGCTACCATGACTGAATCGACTTCTTTCAGGCCTGCCATGCGCGTCAACGCTTCTGCGCCATATTCGACCCGAATGCCGGCACACCCTGCCGCAGCCAGGCGCGTTGCCAATTCGGCGGCCAGTTCATCATCACGCACTACGGCGAAATCCGGACGAAACTCCAGGCATTGCTCGAACAGACGATCGATCTGTGTGTGCGCACAAAGCGCAGCAATGCGGTAACGCTCAGGGTGGCGACGGACAACATCAAGGGTATTCAGGCCAATGGAGCCCGTCGATCCGAGAATAGTGAGCCGCGCGAGTTGCCGGTACGTCACGACCTATTCCATTCAAGCCAACAGCAACCAGGCCAACGCCACGACAGGTAAAGTCGATGTCAGGCTGTCGATCCGGTCGAGAATACCGCCGTGCCCCGGTAAAAGATTACTGCTGTCCTTGAGGCCGGCCTGGCGTTTGATCATCGACTCGAACAGGTCGCCGATAATGCTGATCGCTGCCAGCCCCAGCAATAGCAGGATGAGCAAAATCGGGTTACCCGCGATACGCGCAGGCAAATATCCGGCAAGCGCCACCCCACAAATCACGACAGCCAGCCCGCCACCGATCGCTCCTTCCCAGGTTTTTCCCGGACTGATAGCCGGCGCCAGCTTGTTACGCCCCCAAGCACGGCCGGCAAAATAAGCGACGCTATCGGCCAGCCAAACGAGCGCCATAACGACAAGCAAGGTCAGCCAGCCGACATGGCGCAACTGGATCAAAGCCAACCAGGCCGGCAGTAGCACAAGAGCGCCAATCAGCACGCCTTTTTCTGAGCGCGGCAGTGCCCAGCGTTGCCGCATCCAGAGCGGCGCACCGACAATCCAGAAAATCGCCGCCGGAATATAGAACCATCGTCCCAGCTGCCAGGCGCTTTTATCAAAGCCGATCAATAATCCGAAAGCCCGTGGCTGCGTGAAAAAAATCAGCAGGCATACCAGAAAAAATCCGCCTCCCAAAAAAAAACGTTTTTGGGGTGGCCACAACAATAATCCCCCCCATTCCCAGGCAGCCAACGCAACAATCAGACTGGCAAAAACCGCCCAGCCTAAAAGAGGCAGACAGATCAGCGCAAAAAGGAAAAGACCAAGCAAGGCAAGCGCAGTCACCATTCGTGCCTTAAGCATCTGTCCCCGCTTTCCGGCTCATGAACGCCGGCATTGTCAGTGCTTCCATTTCTGACATATCTACCTGATCTTTCAAGGTTTCTGCCACTTGTTCACTGGTACGGCCAAAACGGCGTTCGCGCTGCTGATAGGATTCAATTGCCCGCGCAAACGCCGCCGAATTGAATTCCGGCCACAGTGCCTCAGTAAAATAGAATTCGGTATACGCCAGCTGCCACAGGAGAAAATTACTGATGCGCGCCTCGCCGCCCGTGCGGATGAACAAATCTGGCTCCGGCGCGTAATGCATCGACAAGGAAGGCGCCAGATCCTCTTCCACCCATGTCCCCGCCTTCTCTGGCAATGCTGTCGCCAGACGGTTCATCGCCTGCAAAATATCCCATCGCCCTCCATAATTGGCGGCGATAGTCAGCGTAAGGCGGTTGTTATTTGCCGTCTTTTCCTCCGAAATCACAATTAACTCGCGCAACTCCCGGTCAAAGCGTGAAAGATCACCAATAACTTTGAGACGTACACCATTCTCATCCAACTTGGCAACTTCCTGCTGCAGCGCCTTGACGAAAAGCTGCATCAGTAGCGTGACCTCTTCCTGCGGACGCCGCCAGTTCTCCGAGCTGAAGGCAAACAACGTCAGATAGGCAATGCCGCGTTCCAGGCAAAAGCGAACGGCCTCGCGCACGGTTTCAACGCCGCGTCGATGCCCGGCAAAGCGCGGCAGAAAATATTTTTTCGCCCAGCGACCATTGCCATCCATAATGATGGCAACATGCTTCGGTATCCGGCTAGACACCGGAATATCGCGCGTGGAACTGGTAAAAACAGCCATCAGGTCAACATTGCCGACGAAAGGGAGAAAACAAAAATATAGGCAAACAGTTTCAGGCTAATGTTTAGATAGCCATCAAATCCGCCTCTTTTTGCGCAAACTGCTTGTCAACCTCGGCAACGTATTTGTCCGTCAACTTCTGAATCTCATCCTGCGCCCGACGCTCTTCGTCCTCGGAACACTCTTTCTTCTTGAGCAGATCCTTGAGGGCGGCATTAGCGTCGCGACGCAGATTACGAATAGCAACCCGTGAACTTTCGCATTCATGCTTCACGATCTTGGTCATGTCACGCCGGCGCTCTTCGGTCAATGCCGGCATCGGCACGCGAATCAGCTCACCCTGCACCGCTGGATTTAACCCTAAATCGGAATCGCGGATCGCCTTTTCAATCTTGGCAGTCATGCCCTTTTCCCAAGCCTGCACGCCCAAAGTACGCGGATCGAGCACCGTGACGTTGGCTACGGCGTTGATCGGTGTCATCGTACCGTAATAGTCGACCTGCACATGATCAAGCAGGCCCGTATGCGCACGGCCAGTACGTACCTTGGCCAAATCGTGACGGAGCGCCTCAAGAGATTTCTGCATCTTGTGTTCGGTCGTTTTTTTCACATCGGCAATCGACATCGAAGTCTCCTTAGCAATAAACCAGCGTCCCTTCCTGCTCGCCGAGCACAATGCGCTTCAGCGCTCCCGGTTTGAGCAGGGAAAATACATTGATCGGCAGCTTCTGGTCGCGGCACAGGGCAAAAGCCGTCGCATCCATGACCGCCAGATTCTTGAGGATTACCTCATCGAAACTGATCCTGTCATAGCGCACGGCATGCGGATCCTTTTTCGGATCGGCGGAATAAATACCATCGACCTTAGTCGCCTTAAGCACGATTTCCGCGCCGATTTCCGCACCGCGCAGGGCAGCGGCCGTATCGGTAGTAAAAAAAGGGTTGCCCGTGCCGCCGGCAAAAATAATCGTCCGGCCCTGCTCCAGGCCACGAATGGCGCGTCCACGGATATAAGGTTCAACAACCTGTTCGATAATCAGCGCTGACTGTACGCGCGCCATCATACCGATGGCACGCATGGCGTCCTGCAACGCCAGCGCATTCATGACCGTGGCCAGCATGCCCATATAATCGGCCTGCGCACGATCCATCCCCGTCGCCGCCGGCGCAACGCCGCGGAAAATATTGCCGCCGCCGATCACCACGCCGACCTGAACGCCCAGATCGACAACGCTTTTCACCTCATCGACGATTTCGGTAATCGTCTGTCGGTTGATGCCGTAGGCGTCCGCCCCCATCAACGCTTCGCCCGAGAGTTTGAGGAGAATGCGCTTGTATTTAGGCTTCATTTCAGTCATGGTCATCGGCCTTCGTTCTTGAACCTTGGAATAAGCGGAACTGCATGACCCATCGGCGGCAAACTAGACAGGCCTTGCAGCCCCCGCCGCTGTTATTTTTTCGCAGCCGCTGCCTGAGCAGCCACTTCAGCGGCAAAGTCATTCACGCGTTTTTCCAGCCCCTCACCCACCACATAAAGGATGAAAGACGCTACGGAAGCGCCTTTGGCCTTCAACAACTGCTCGATCGTTTGCTTGCCGTCTTCAGCCTTGACGAAAACCTGCCCGAGCAGGGTGACTTCCTTGAGAAATTTCTGTACCGAACCCTCGGCAATCTTCTCCAGCATGGCCTCCGGCTTACCGGCGTCCTTCGCTTTTTCGATGGCAACACGGCGCTCAGCCTCGATCAGATCGGCCGGAATACCCGAAGCATTGAGCGCTTTCGGTTTTGACGCGGCAATATGCATCGCCAAATCGCGGCCAAGCTGCTCATCACCGCCGACGAGATCAAGCAAAACACCAATCTTCGCGCCAACGTGAATATAAGATGCCAGTTGACCTTTCGCTTCGATGCGTGCAAAACGGCGCAGCGTCATGTTTTCGCCGATCTTGCCGACCAGCGCGGCGCGCGTCGTTTCCACTGTACCGTCGCCCATCGGCAAGGCCGATAACGCTGCGATATCAGCAGGATTTTTTGTTGCAACCAGATCGGCACATCCTTGCGCCAGTGCCAGAAAATCTTCATTCTTGCCGACGAAATCAGTTTCGCAGTTGATTTCGAAGATAGCTCCTATTTTGCCGCCATCAACGATACTGATGGCAACGACACCTTCCGCCGCCACGCGTGCCGCCGCCTTGTTTACCTTGGAACCGAGCTTGATACGCAGGATTTCTTCCGCTTTGACCATATCGCCGCCGGCCTCGCTCAACGCCTTCTTGCATTCCATCATCGGCGCGTCGGTTTTCTCGCGCAGTTCTTTCACCATGCTTGCGGTAATTTCCGCCATTTTCATTTTCTCCACATACTTATATTGGTTTGCACTCATTTAGTGCAGGGCGCAAGGCGCGCCCTGCACGACTCAATCGCGCCAGACCAATCAATCCCATCACCATAAACCGGCCATAAAATTCAGCCGATTGCGTTCCAAACATCGTCGATACAACTTACTCAGCGTTTTCTTCAACGGTTTCTTCAACGAAGTCGTCTTCCGAAGTCGCAGCGATGATTTCCTCGATAAACTGATTGCGTCCCTCCAGGATGGCATCGGCCACGCCGCGTGCGTACAGTCGAATGGCGCTCGACGAATCGTCATTGCCTGGAATGACGTAATCCACGCCGTCCGGCGAATGGTTGGTATCCACAACGGCAATGACCGGAATGCCCAGTTTGTTGGCTTCGGTAATGGCAATCTTGTGATAGCCGACGTCGATGACGAACAGTGCGTCCGGCAAGGTCGCCATTTCCTTGATGCCGCCAATCGACTTGTGCAGTTTTTCCAGTTCGCGCTGATGCATCAGCGCTTCTTTTTTACCAAACTTTTCAAAAGAACCATCCTCGACCGACGCTTCCATTTCTTTGAGGCGTTTGATCGATTGCTTGATCGTCTTGAAATTGGTCAACATCCCCCCCAGCCAGCGCTGCTCGACAAACGGCGACTCAGCGCGGGACGCCTCCTCGGCCACGATTTCGCGTGCCTGGCGCTTGGTGCCAACAAACAGGATGGTTCCCTTGTTCGACGAGAGCTTACGCACGAAGGCCATAGCCTCATTGTATTTCACCAGGGTTTTTTCCAGATTGATGATATGGATCTTGCTGCGTGCGCCGAAGATATACGGCGCCATCTTGGGGTTCCAGAAACGGGTCTGGTGGCCGAAGTGAACACCGGCTTCCAGCATTTGACGCATTGTCATTGACATGATTTTCTCTTTCGTATCAGGGTTGAACCTCCATTCGTCCTGTTACGCTCGGCATTGCCGGACACCCTTGATCGGACGAATGTGCGGAATTGGTCAGCCGTCGCCGGCTGGCCCGCACGCCGGTACGGCGCACTTATTTTCCCAGCCTGCGCCGGAAAAATCGGCAGGATTCTACCATCGTCAGTACATGAACACCACTTCTACACCACTTCTCCGGCCTCTCCACAACGCATCCGTTCACACCGCGCGCAAGGGAATTCATTTGCCCTATCCGCGCCCTTAATTTATGCTCGCCGCTTCATTGCCACCCTGTGAACATCAGACAAAGCCATGAGCATTATTCTCAAAACCCCCGAAGAAATCGCCAAAATGCGCGTGACCTGCCGCCTGGCGGCCGAAGTGCTCGATTACATCACGCCTTTCATCAAGCCGGGCATCACGACCGGCGAACTGGATCGGCTCTGCCACGAATATATGACCAACGTGCAGCAGAGCATTTCCGCCTGCCTGCACTACCAGCCGCCGGGCTACCCCCCCTACCCCAAGGCGACGTGCATTTCCGTCAATCACCAGGTCTGTCACGGAATTCCCGGCGACAAGGTACTCAAGAACGGCGACATCCTTAACATCGACATCACCACCATCAAGGACGGCTACCACGGCGACACCAGCCGCATGTTCATCGTCGGCGAAGCGTCGATCCAGGCGCGGCGGCTGTGCGACATCACCTTTGAATGCATGTGGCTGGGCATTACGCAGGTGCGACCAGGCGCTCGCCTCGGCGATATCGGCCATATCATTCAGCAGCACGCCGAGAAGAACGGCTTTTCCATCGTGCGCGAATTCTGCGGCCACGGTGTCGGCGCCGCGTTTCATGAAGAACCGCAGGTCTTGCATTACGGCAAGCCGGGCAGCGGCGTAATGCTGAAAGAAAACATGATTTTCACCATCGAACCGATGGTCAATGCCGGCAAGCCCGACATCCGCCAGCTTGCCGACGGCTGGACGATCGTCACCAAAGATCACAGCCTGTCGGCGCAATGGGAACATACGGTGCTCGTGACGGCCACAGGCTACGAAGTATTAACGCTCTCGGCGGGCGTACAGCCTAAACCGGACTGGATCCGATAAAACGGGGATCGCCGCCATGGACGCTGCCGACAAGGCGCACAACACCTTGCTGGCACGCTATCGGGCGCGCCTTCAGGACGAGCAGGCCGACATCACCCGGCGCTTTTGCGCCGACCACGATTCATCCGCGCTGCTGCAGGCGCGCAGCCAGCGGATCGATGCAGTGTTATGCGACCTTTGGCGCGATCTGGAAATGCCCGCCTCGCTGGCGCTAATTGCCGTCGGCGGCTACGGGCGGGAGCAACTTTATCCCTATTCCGACATCGACCTGCTGTTTCTGCTGCCGGAACCGCCCGATGCCGCATTGGCCGATACCCTTGAACACCTGATCCGCCTGCTCTGGGACATCGGCCTGACCATCGGCCACAGCGTGTGCACGCCTGAAGAATGCCTGGAGGAAGCGGCCAACGACCTGACCGTCCAAACAGCGCTCATCGACGCCCGCCTGCTGACCGGTGACCTTAGCCTGTTCGCCCGCCTGCAACGCGCCTTCCAGCAACAGATCAACCTGCAGGCATTTTTCCACGGCAAATGCCTGGAACAGAAGGAACGCCATCTGCGTTACCACGAGTCGCCGTACAGCCTGGAACCCAACTGCAAGGAAAGCCCCGGCGGCCTGCGCGACCTGCAAATGATCCTCTGGCTGGCGCAAGCCGCCGGCTTCGGCAAAAATTGGAAAGCCTTGCAGGAACACGGCCTGATCTCCCGCGAGGAACAAGGCCGCCTGGAAATGCGCGAAGCCTTTCTGCAACGCCTGCGCATCGAATTGCACCTGCTTGCCCGGCGTCAGGAAGATCGCCTGCTATTCGATCACCAGACCGCCGTCGCCGAACGGATGGGTTTTGTCACGACGCAATCCCTGCGCGCCGGCGAACAGCTCATGCAGCGGTACTACCAGACAGCCAAAGTCGTCACCCAAATCAACGCCATCCTGCTGCAAACCATCGGCGCCGCCATTTTTCCCCTCCCGCCGCATCCGCCCTCGCCGATCAATGCCTGGTTCCAGGAAACCGACCAGTTTCTCGATGTTGTTGACGAAAACGTTTTCAAGCGCTCGCCCGAAGCCATTCTGGAAGCCTTCCTCGTCATGGCGCAGCGCCCCAGCCTGCGCGGCATGACGGCGCGCATGATCCGCGCACTCTGGCGCGCCCGCACCCAGGTGGATGAACGCTTCCGCGCCGACCCGGGCAACCGCGCGCGTTTTCTTGCCCTTTTCCGGCAGGAACATGGCGTCCTGCACGAACTACGGCGCATGAACCAGTTCGGCATTCTCGGCCGCTATCTGCCCAATTTCGGCGAGATTGTCGGACGCATGCAGTACGACCTTTTTCACGCCTACACCGTCGATCAGCACACCCTGCTCGTCCTGCGCAACCTCCGGCGCTTTCTCGCCAGCGAATTTGCGCATGAATACCCTTTTTGCAGCCAGCTGATCAGCAACTTCGACAAGCCCTGGCTGCTCTACATCGCCGCACTCTTCCACGATATTGCCAAAGGGCGCGGCGGCGACCACTCGGCGCTGGGCGCCGCCGACGCGCAGACCTTCTGCCAGGAACACGGCCTCGACGCGGCGGACAGCGAACTGATCGTCTGGCTGGTGCGCGATCACCTCCTCATGTCCAATGTAGCCCAGAAAAAGGACACCTCCGACCCCGACGTCATCGCCGGCTTTGCCGCCGCCGTGCGCGACGAACGCCGCCTGACCGCGCTTTACCTGCTGACCGTCGCCGACATCCGCGCCACCAGCCCGAAAGTCTGGAATAGCTGGAAAGGCCAACTGCTCGAAGAACTCTATCGCCTGACCGTGCGCGCCCTGCGTGCGGGCGGCCAGCTCCCGCCCCGGCAAGGCTGGATTCTGGAAAAGCAGGACGAAGCCAAACGCCTGATACGCGCACAATCCATCCCCGATGCGGCGCACGAAGTGCTATGGGCGCAGCTCGATACCGTTTATTTTCTGCGCCACTCGCCCGCGGAAATCGCCTGGCACGCCTGTCTGCTGCACGGGCGGATCGACAGCCCGCAGCCCATCGTCAAGGCACGCCGGCACCATAGCGGCGCCGGCATCGAAATTGCGGTCTATACCCGTGATGCCGACGATCTGTTCCTCCGCATCGTCGGCTTCTTCAGCCGCGCCGGCTTCAACATCATGGACGCCAAAATACATACGACGCGGCACGGCTACGCACTGGACAGCTTCATCCTGCTCGACTTCAGCGAACGCGAAATGAGCATCGACGCGCTGCTTGAGCGTATCGAACACCAGCTTGCCGCACAACTGGCCAGCAATGCGCTGCCGGAAGCGCCCCCCGCCGTGCGCCCGTCGCGCCAGGTCAGGCACTTCCCCATCCAGCCGGCCATCGCCATCCAGCCGGACGACAACGGCCAGGCCTTCATCCTCTCCGTATCGGCCACCGACCGCCCCGGCCTGCTCTACACGGTCGCCGAAACGCTGGCCGAGCACGGCGCCAACCTGCACACCGCCAAGATCGCCACCCTGGGCGAGCGCGTCGAAGATACCTTCCTGATCAGCGGCGGCGACATCGCCGACAGCGCCAACCGCATCCGGCTGGAAACCGAACTGCTTGACCGGCTCAAACGCTGAGGCAGCAGAAATAGCAGAAATTCCAGCGTCGGCAAAAAAGCCCAATGCCGTTCGCGCAGGCCAACGCCGCCTTTCCCCGCCTCCTGATAACCGCCAGAAACGGCGTTGCGGCTTGCCTGCGCCAAGATTGACCGGCGGCAGTAGAGCGGAATGCTCCGTCGGCCTATCCTCCGCGTCTTTTCGGCGTTTCAGCCGGATCGCTTCTGAAGCCCTTGTCAATAGGGCGTTTGCGGGCAGGGTTGCCGGAAACCCGCGTAAATAGTGAGCTAGCGGATAGGCAAGCTGGAAACGCCCGTAAACAGTGGGCTAGCGGGTAGTGCCTCCGGAGATACCCGTTTTACGCGGGGTTCGGGGCAAGCGTGGTGGCGGGTGTTGTCGTAGGTCTGTGGCGGTGTTGTGACTGGTCTTCGGCCGGCGGCAGCGATTCAACCAGCAATGCGGCCTTCCCGCGCTTTCGGGGCAGTCCCGGTGGCAAACCAAGGCTTATTTTTAGCCTCGCGGAAACTTTGCCTTCCGCTTTCTCCCGCAGCCGCGTTGCAGAGCTGTGGTTCGTGGCGACAGTGACGGCGACGAGGCGCGCTGCTCGTTTTGCGGCGACGTTGTTGATTTGTGTTATCTGCGTGTTCTGGATGTGATGCGCAGTTGCACTAGATAGGTCGGCCGCAAGCCCGCGTCAATAGGGCGTTTGCCGGCAGGTAGTCCGGAAACCCGCGTAAATAGTGGGCTAGCGGATAGGCGAGTCGGAAATGCCCGTAAACAGTGGGCTGGCGGGCAGCCCCTCCGGAGATGCCCGTTTTACGCGGGATTCGGGGCAGGTTATTTTACGAGCTGACGGGCGTTCATTCCGCCTTCCCCCTTCCCCTTCTGCTCTTATTCTCCTGCCGCTTCTTCCCTGCCCGGAAAAAGCACGTCGACAAAGCCCAGGCGGGAGAGATCGCGCATGCGCATCGGATAAAGCACGCCGTCCAGGTGGTCGCACTCGTGTTGTACGACTCGCGCGTGAAAGCCTTCGACGCTGCGCTCGATCGGCTGCCCCTGCGGATCGAAGCCGCGATAGTGCAGGCGCTTCCAGCGCGGCACGAGGCCGCGCAGGCCCGGGATGGATAGACAGCCTTCCCAGTCTTCCTCCGTTTCGTCGGATAGTGGCGTCAGTACGGGGTTGATCAGCACGGTATAGGGCACGCTGTCGGCATCGGGGTAGCGCGGATTGGCGTCGAAACCAAAGATGACCAGGCGCAGACTTTCGCCGATCTGCGGTGCGGCCAGCCCGACGCCGTCGCGCGCGAGCATGGTTTCCCGCATATCCTCGATCAGCGCGTGCAGCGCCGGCGTGTCGAAATCTTCGATTTCCTGCGCCCGCGCCAGCAGGCGCGGATCGCCCATTTTAAGAACCGATCTGATTGCCATAGTAGGCCACCCCATTGCTGCAAACGAGCCGCTCGATAATTGCGCGGACTTTGACGATCGATTCATGCAGAATGCCATCGATCACGTTGAAACTGATGCCGTTGCAGCTGTCGCCGCGGCCAGCGGCATAGTTGGCGACCAGGTTGATGGCCGCATAGGGCAGGCCAATTTCGCGCGCCAGCACGGCTTCCGGCATCGCCGTCATGCCGACGACGTCGGCGCCGTCGTTTTCCATGCGGTTGATTTCGGCGGCGGTTTCCAGCCGCGGCCCCTGCGTCGTTGCATACACGGCATGGTCGCTGACGGCCAGTTCCAGCGATGCGGCGGCGTCGAGCAGATGCCGGCGCAGCGCTTCATCAAAAGGTTCGGTAAAGTCGATATGCTGAACTTTGCTGTCCGGCCCTTCATAAAATGAAGATTTCCGCCCCCAGGTGTAATCGATGATCTGGTGCGGCACGACGAGATCGCCCGGCTTGAGGTCGCTGCGGATACCGCCCACCGAGGCGACCGAGATGACACCGGTGACGCCGCTTTTCCAGAGCGCCCAGAGATTGGCGCGATAATTGATTTCGTGCGGCGCCAGCGTGTGCCCGTAGCCGTGGCGCGCCAGGAACGCCACCGGCCGGCAGCCGATCTGCCCGAAGGTTACGGCGCCGGAGGGTTCGCCATACGGCGTGCGTACGACTTCACGGTGCGAAATGTCGAGATTGGTCAGTTGCGAGAGGCCACTGCCTCCGATCACGGCCAGCATGTCATGATCCTTTCTGTTGTTCTGGTTGTGTTGACGAGTGCGTTAGTCAGCCTTCATGGCGTAAATCGCCGGCAGATTGCGGAAATGACCGCTGACGTCCATGCCGAAGCCAAAAACGAAACGGTCAGGCACGGTGAGGGCGACAAAGTCGGCACGGATCGGTTTCTTCTTGCCATTGAGCTTCTCGGTCGCCACGGCCGTATAGCAGGCTTGCGCCCCCATTGCCTGCAGGCGCGCGACAATGGCCGCCAGCGTCGTTCCTTCATCGAGGATGTCGTCGAGCACGAGCACCGTCCGCCCCGCGACCGGTGTTGCCGGCAATGCGCGCCAGGACAGTTCCCCGCCTTCGGTTTTCTGCCCATAGCGGGTCACATGCAGGTAGTCGAATTCGAGGGGGAATTGAAGCTGCGTCATCAAATGGCCGGCAAACGGCACACCGCCGCTCATCACGCACAGCAGCAGCGGATCGGCGCCCGCGAGTTTTTCCGTAATTTCGCCGGCGACCCGTGTGACGGCGGCGGCGACCGTTTCGGCGGAATGAATCAGCTCGGCGGAGGCCAGCCTCTCATCAAAATAATGCTGCATGGCGTTCATGTCTCCCTGTTGTTTGCGTCCAAGGCTTTCAGATAAGCGGCGAACGCGGTGCCGATTTCCGGATGGCGCAGGCCGAATTCGACCGTTGCCTGCAAGTAGCCCAGCTTGGCGCCGCAATCGAAACGCTTGCCGAAATAGCGGTACGCCAACACCGGCTCCTCGGCCAGCAGCGCGGCGATACCGTCCGTCAGCTGGATTTCGCCGCCCGACCCCGGCCTGGCCCTTTCGAGATGCCCAAAAATAGCCGGCGTCAGGATATAGCGGCCGACAACGGCAATGTTCGACGGCGCCGCCTCAGGACGCGGTTTTTCGACGATGGCCTCAATGCGCTCAAGCCGCCCGCCGGGGGGGGTCTGCCCGCCCGTTTTGACGATGCCGTAACTCGCCGTATCGGCCGGCGGCACTTCGAGCGCGCCCAGGATCGAACAGCAATGTTCGTCAAACTGCTCGACCATCTGCTTCATGACCGGCACCTCGCTGTCGAGCAGATCGTCGGCAAGCAGCACGGCAAAGGGTTCATCGCCGATCACCGGTTTGGCGCACAGCACGGCATGCCCCAGCCCCAATGCCGCCGGCTGACGGATAAAAATGCAATTGATATGTTCGGGAAGCAGGTTGCGCACCACGTCGAGCATGCGCGTCTTGCCTCTGGCGGCCAGATCGGTTTCCAGCTCGAAGGCCATGTCGAAATGGTCTTCGATTGCCCGTTTGGTACGGCCGGTGATGAAAACCATGTCGGTAATGCCCGCCGCCACGGCTTCCTCGACGGCGTACTGAATGAGCGGTTTGTCGACGATGGGCATCATCTCTTTGGGGCTGGCCTTGGTCGCCGGTAAGAAGCGCGTGCCCATCCCGGCGACGGGGAAAACGGCTTTTCTGATTCTGCGTGTTCCGGTTCTGCTCATTCGTTGTGT
This sequence comes from Dentiradicibacter hellwigii, assembly GCF_041770905.1. NCBI lineage: Bacteria > Pseudomonadati > Pseudomonadota > Betaproteobacteria > Rhodocyclales > Rhodocyclaceae > Dentiradicibacter > Dentiradicibacter hellwigii. The sequence goes on along the minus strand of NZ_JBEUWX010000002.1, from coordinate 369,424 downwards.
TCCTGATGGTTCCGGGAATTAAGGAATTCATTGTGCACGACCCGACGGGCCGGCAAAGGACAGGCTGGCAAGTTCATCGGCCCGCTTCCGGCAATTCCAGCAAACGCCGCAATTCTGCCTCATCGATCACCGGCACGCCAAGTGCCCGCGCCTTGTCGAGCTTGGAACCGGCCGCCTCGCCCGCCAGCACGTAAGCGGTTTTTTTCGATACCGAAGCGCTCACGCGCCCGCCCGATGCCTCAATCAGCGCCGTCGCCGCTTCACGCGAAAGCGAAGGCAAGGTTCCGGTCAGCACGAAAGTTTTGCCGGCCAGCTCGCCGCCAGCGCGATCCGGCGCTTCATCGCCGCGTGTGCATGCGGCGCCCGCCGTTTCCGGCCAGGCCACGCCCGCCGCACGCAGCCGGGCAATGATCTCGCGGTGATGCGGCTCGGCAAAAAAAGCGATGATCGAGGCGGCCACGACCGGCCCGACATCCGGCACCACCTCCAGTGCCGCCGTACCGGCGGCGGCCAGCGCATCCAGATGGCCGAAGTGCCGCGCCAGATCCTTGGCCGTGGTTTCGCCAACGTTGCGGATACCCAGCGCATAGATGAAACGCGGCAGGCTCGTCTGCTTGCTCTTTTCGATCGCCGCCAGCAGCTTGGCCGCCGATTTTTCCGCCATGCGCTCCAGACCCGCCAGCGTCGGCAAATCCAGCCCGTAAATGTCGGCAGGCGTATGGACGAAGCCGCCGTCGACCAGTTGATCAACGAGCTTTTCGCCCATTCCTTCAATATCCATCGCCCGCCGCGCAACAAAATGCAGCAGCGCCTGCTTACGCTGCGCGGCGCAGAACAACCCTGCGCCACAGCGCGCCACCGCTTCGTCGGCACTGCGCACGACAGCCGATCCGCAGACTGGGCAGCGTGTCGGCATGGAAAATTCGGGCGCGAGAAGCGGCCGCTTTTCCGGCAGGATACGGACGATTTCGGGAATCACGTCGCCGGCGCGCCGGACAATGGCGGTATCGCCGACGCGCACATCCTTACGCCGGATCTCATCCTCGTTGTGCAAGGTTGCGTTGGTCACGGTAGCGCCGCCGACGAATACCGGCTTGAGCCGCGCCACCGGCGTCAGCGCGCCGGTACGGCCGACTTGCACATCGATGCCGAGTACTTCGGTCTGCGCCTCCTCCGGCGGGTACTTGTGCGCCACCGCCCAGCGCGGTTCGCGCGAAATAAAGCCCAGTTCGGCCTGTAAAGCCAAGGAATTGACCTTGTATACGACGCCATCGATGGCAAAGGGCAGATGGATGCGCTTTTCGCCGATCCAGCGATGAAAATCGGCCAGCGCCTGCGGACCATGCAGAATGGCGCGCTCGGCGCAAACCGGCAGGCCAAAAGCAGCCAGCGCATCCAGCAGGCCAGCGTGCGTCGTCGGCCGCTGCGCCGCAGGCCAATCCCGCACTTCGCCAATACCGTAGGCAAAAAAGGAAAGCGGCCGCCCCGCAGCGACTTTGGAATCGAGCTGGCGAATGCTCCCCGCCGCGCCATTACGCGGGTTGACCAGCGTTTTTTCGCCGTTCGCCAGCGCCTGCGCGTTGTAGCGCTCAAAATCGGCGAATTTCATGTACACCTCGCCGCGCACTTCCAGCACGCGCGGGACCTCGCCCAGCAGACGCAAGGGAATTTGCCCCACCGTGCGGGCGTTGGCGGTGACATCCTCGCCGGTTTCGCCGTCACCGCGCGTCGCCGCCTGCACCAGCACGCCGTCTTCATAACGCAGGCTGATCGCCAAACCGTCGAACTTGAGTTCCGCCACATATTCCACTTCCGACGCCCCGGTCGCAGGCGCCGCCACATCCGCTGCTGGCATGCCCAGTTCCTTGCGCACGCGGGCGTCAAAAGCAAACGCGCCAGCATCGCCGTCGTCGGTTTCGGTACGAATCGACAGCATCGGCACGGCATGGCGCACGGGCCGAAACATGTCAAGCGCCTGGCCGCCGACACGCCCCGTCGGCGAATCGCTTGTCCGTAATTCCGGATGCGCCGCCTCGATAGCCTGCAACTCGCGGAACAGCCGATCGTAATCGGCATCGTCGATCAGCGGCGCATCAAGGACGTAATAATGGTGGTTATGCCGCTCGATTTCCGCCCGCAGCCAGCGGGCGCGTTCGGTGACCTCCCGGGACGGTTCCATAGCGTCCTCCGTCGCCATCAGGAAAACAGACGCCGCGCCATACGCCCGCCCGCCGGCAGGTTGCGCTGCGCCATGCTGGCCTGGAACTGTGCGATTTGCTGGCTGATCGGCGCCAGCGAGGCCTCAGACAATGGCCGGCGGTTATCGTCCACCAGCGCGCCTTTGAGCACGTCGGCAAAGCGTCCGGCGAGATCGGCAAGCTGGCCGAAAACGCGCTCGCCGCGCGCCACCGTCGGCACATCGAACAGAAAGGTCAGCCCCTGCACGGACGTCGCACGCATGTTTTCGGCGGAAAATCCGGCCGGGTCGTGATTGAGCAGCATGTACAAAACACTGCCATCGTCGGTAACCCGGACAAAGCGCCCGCGCCCGTCGAGGAACATGCCCGCCGATTCGGCCAGCGCACGAACCTGGGTGCCGGGGAAGGCTTCATTGAGCGCGATGACGTTGAGGCTAATCTGGATATCGACGCCGACACAAAAAGCATCCAAATCAGCGGCAGCGGCGGGCACCGGGCGCGGATCGGGCAAATCGAGCATGACCGGCCGGCCCTGCGCCTGCCACTCACGCGCCAGCGCATCCATGGCGGTGGCAAAAATGAGCAGGTCGTTTTCGGACAAAGCTCCCCGCCGGTCGGCCAGTTGCAGGCCGGCGCGCACATGCCGGAACAGGCGCGGCTCGCCACCGCCACGCGCGACATCCGCGCCAAGCATGACCCACTCACCATTTTCTTCATCGAACCCCGCCCAATGCACGGGCTTGTCCGCACGCGACAACGTCGCCTGCTGCGCCGCCAGCCAGTCGGCAGCGGGTACACCCACCGCCGTTTCCAGCGTGGCGATGTAATCGATCGCCGGCGAAAGCAGATGCATGGGTTCGCTGACGCCAGCCGGCGCATCCTCCGCCGCAACAAGGGCATCCGGCACGGCGGCATCAACCGCGCCCGCGGCAGCTGATGCCATCCCCCAGGCAGATGCATCGGGGACGGAAGCCGATCCCTGCACGGGTTCACATACAGCTTCATGGGCGGCGGCGGAAGCGCCTCCGTCGGCCTCTATCGTGCGGGCGGTCTTGGCCGCTCCATGTTCGGCATATTCGGTATATTCCGTGCGTTCCGTATATTCCGCATGCCCATGCCCGGCCGGCAGTGGCATCGCCGCTGTTTGTCCGCTTTCGCCATACGGCCGCGATTCCAGGATTTCGCCAAATTCGCCGGTATCGTCGATCTCCGGCAAATCCGCTCCGCTGCCCCTGTCTTCGTCCGCGATATCGGCAGCTGCATGGCCCAAGGCAGGTTCAATGCGTTCACGAACGGAAGCTTCGGCCTCGGATGACGAAGCCTCCCCGCTCGAACGCGGCAGATGCAGCGCACTTAGCCAGCGCGAAGCAGCTGCGGCAAACGAAGCGCTGACAGAAGCCGCCTCTGCAGCGGACGCCGCCGGTGCAGCGGGCATCTCGGTGGCCACCTCAGGCGCCTGATCATCCGCTATCTGCGGATCATCCTCAGCGCCGTCCGTGCGCGCAAATACGCTCGGCGCTGACGCCGTTTCCGGTGATGCGGGCGACAGTTCCGGCACATCTTCGAACACGTCTTCCGACACATCTTCCGCCGCATCTTCCAATTCGGATTCCCATTCCGATTCCGCGGCGGCCTCTGTTTCCGGCGCAAAGCCGGGCGGTACGGCCTGTTTATCGAACAGCACGTCCTTTTCCAGCGGATCGAGCAGGCGGCCGGCCAGCTGACGGTGGCGGTAAGCCACCCAGGCGTTATAGACCACGACGCCAAGTACACCCAGCGCCCCCAGCCCAATCAGGCCCATGTGCAATTCACTCATAATCGCCTGCCCCGTTAGACAATTTGCTCACGCATGCGCAGCGCCTCGGTCATATCCACCTCGACGATGCGCGACACGCCGGATTCCTGCATCGTCACGCCGACGAGCTGTTCCGCCATTTCCATGGCAATCTTGTTATGGCTGATAAAAAGAAACTGGGTATTCGTCGCCATGCGCTTGACCATTGCGCAGAAGCGTTCGGTATTACTGTCATCGAGCGGTGCATCCACCTCGTCGAGCAGGCAGAACGGCGCTGGATTGAGCTGGAACATGGCAAAAACCAGCGCAATCGCGGTCAGCGCTTTTTCTCCCCCCGAGAGCAGATGAATCGTCGAATTTTTCTTGCCTGGCGGCTGCGCCATCACCTGCAGGCCCGCATCGAGAATCTCTTCGCCCGTCATGATCATGCGCGCTTCGCCGCCGCCGAACAGCGTTGGAAAGAGTTCGCCAAAGCTCTTGTTGACTGCGTTGTACGTCGTTTGCAGCAGTTCCCGCGTTTCACGGTCGATACGGCGAATGGCGTTTTCCAGCGTTTCCATCGCCTGTGTCAGATCCTCGGACTGCGCGTCGAGGAAGCCCTTGCGCTCGCGTGCCGACTCCAGCTCTTCCAGCGCCGCCAGATTGACCGGGCCGAGCGATTCGATCGAATGCTGCAAGCTGCTGATGGCGCTCTGCAGCGCGCCGGCGCGCACGCCCTGCAAGGCCGGCGCCAACGCTGCCTCGTCGGCCTGCGCCTGACGGAGTTGTGCGTCCATTTGCTCGACGTTGAGCGCCGCCGCCTGTTCCTTGAGGCGTAAATCGCCGATTTTTTCGCGCAGCGGCTCCAGCCCGATTTCGATCTTCATGCGCGTCTCTTCCAGCCCGCGCAAACCGCCCGTCGCCACCTCCAGCGCATCGCGCGCCGCCGCCAGCGCCTGTTCGCACATCACCCGCCGGGCCAGCGCTGTCTGGAGCAACGGTTCAAGATCCTCGGCCTGCATGGCCTCCGCGCCTTCCGTACAGCGCGCCAGTTCATCGACAATGCGTTCGATCTGCCGAAGCGCCAGATCGCGGTTCTTGCCGAGATCGTCGAGCTTGCTCCGGCATTCACGCTGGGAGAATTGTGCCTCATGCAGCGCGTGCTCGGCGGCGCTGACGCGCTCGCGTGCATCGCGCAGCGCCTGCCCAGCCGCCTCGAACCCGCCGGCCGCCTGCGCCATCTGCTGCCTGACCGACTCAACCGCATCGCGCGCCGCCTCGATTGCTTCGTCGACGATGAGCAGGCGTTCGTTCTCCTCGTCTTCTTCGGCCGTCAGTTCGCCCAGCGCCGTTTCGATCTGCGCTTGACGGTCACGGAAGCGGTCGAGCGCCTGTGAAAGCCTGAGCGTTTCCATCTGAATGGCGTGCGCCTCTTCCTGCCGTGCGTCGAGTTCGCCGCGCACCTCTTGCAAGGTTGCCTGCGCCTCGGCCAGCGCCGTTTCGACAGCGGCCAGGTTTTCCTGCGCCTGCATCACGCGCGTTTCGTGGCCGGCGATGACCCCGGCGAGCACATCGATTTCGCGCTGCCGCTCGAGCATTCCGTGTCCCGCAGCATTCGGCGCAAAGAGCGTGATGCCCTGCCGGGTAACGATATCGCCCGCCGGCGTTACGCAGCAGGCTTCGCCGCGCAAATGATCGCGTTTGTCGAGCGCCGCCTGTAGGGAGTCAGCGGCGCACACTTCACCCAGCCAGTCGGCCAGCACCGCCTGCAGGCCGTCATCCTCACACTGGATCCTGTTCAGCAGACTGTCGCGCTGCGGCGCTGTTGCGTTCGCGCCGTCGGTAGGCGCCAGCAAGGTCAGCCGGCTGCCCGGCCGATCCTTGCTCCAGGCCGGATCAATGTCATCGGCCGTCAGCGCGCCGAGTCGCTCGCGCAGAACCGCTTCGACCGCATCTTCCCAGCCCGGATCGACACGCAGCGATTTCCATAAAGGCTGGCGATGTTCGAGACCATAACGACGCAGCCAGGCATCCTGCTGTCCGTCCTCCTGTATCTTTTTCTGTAACTGTTCGAGCGCCGTCCGCCGCGCTTGCGCCTCGGCACGTTCTTTCTGCGCCTGCTGCACGGCGGCCAACGCTTCGCGGCGGCGCTGCTCGAAATGCGGCAGATCGCGCTGGCGCTCGGCCAGATCGTCCTGCATAGCGGCAATCGTTTCATGCAGCGTTGCCAGCGTCGCCTGCTTGAGCGCAAATCCTTCCTGGTCAGGCATCGGCAGCGCGGCGCGCTCCTGGTCGAGGCGGTCGCGCCGGCTGGCGATGATTTGCAGAGAACGCTGCGCGTGATTGCGATTGGCCAGTTCGACCTGCAAACGCTGTTCAGCCTGACTGAGTGCGTGTCGCTGCTGATTGACGCTTTCCTGTGCCTGCGCATAAGCAGCCTCGACAGCCGGCAGGCGCTCTTGCTGTGCCGCCAGCCGCATGTTTTCCTGCTCGACGCGCTCATCGGCCAGTGTCGAGAGTTCCGCCCAGCGTTCACGCTCGGTATCGTAGCGTTCGACATCGGCCTGCCATTGCGCCCGGTCGGCCTCCAGCTGCGTCAGGCGTGATTGATATTCTTCGCGCGATTCGCGCCGGTGGCGGATTTCAGCTTCCAGCCGCGCTACTTCGGCATTGGCCTGGTAGCTTTCTCCCTGAGCGCTCTGCACGCCGTCTGTGGCTGAAAAATGGTGTTCGCGCGCTTCTTCGACGCGCGCTTCGGTTTCACGCAGGGCGGTGTGCTGCGCCTCCAGCTCATTGACCGCATGCGCCACGACCTGCGCCATGCGTTCGCGCTCGGCCTGCGCTTCGTTGCGGCGTAGCAGCCAGAGCAGCTGCTGTTTGTGCGTCAGATCCGCCTGGTAATCGCGGTACTGGCGCGCCACCGCGGCCTGGGCTTCCAGACGTTCCATCTGACCGCCCAGTTCCGCGCGGATATCTTCGACGCGCGTCAGGTTTTCGCGTGTGTCGGCCAGACGGCGTTCAGTTTCCTTGCGCCGTTCCTTGTATTTGGTCACGCCGGCGGCTTCTTCCAGAAACACGCGCAACTCGTCGGGGCGCGCTTCGATGATGCGTGAGATCGTTCCCTGGCCGATGATGGCATAGGCGCGTGGCCCCAGGCCAGTGCCCAGAAAGAGGTCGGTCACGTCCTTGCGGCGGACATGCAGATTATTGATGTAGTACTCGGATTGCCCGCTGCGCGTGAGCTGCCGCTTGACGGAAAGCTCGGCGTACTGCGACCACTGGCCGGCGGCACGGCCGAGAGAATTGTCGAACACCAGTTCGACCGCCGCACGCGACACCGGCTTGCGGCCGCCCGAACCATTGAAGATGACATCCTGCATCGATTCGCCGCGCAGTTCCGAAGCCTTCGATTCGCCGAGCACCCAGCGCACGGCGTCGATCACGTTCGATTTGCCGCAACCGTTCGGACCAACAACGCCGACGAGCTGCCCGGGCAAGGCAATGGCCGTCGGATCGACAAAGGATTTGAAACCGGCAAGTTTGAGTTTGGTCAGGCGCATGAAAAAGCAATGCAAAAGACGACAGAGCCACCGCCGGCGGCGGCGCGAATGGCATGAATAGCACGAATACGCTGCGCCGGCGATCATTTCCACTGAGTATTCCGAACGGCGCTTCACGCCTGCGCCATCGCGCATCGCGCCCGCCGCGCTGTCCGCCTATAATAGCATTTGTCAGCGGCATTCATTCCGCAGCCGTTTCAAACTCCGGACAACGACTTTACACAGCCATGAGCACCCGACCGAGCAAAAACCTGCAAACCTTTCCCAATCCGGCGCCGCAGCGGGACTTCCACATCCACATGGAGATCCCGGAGTTTACCTGCCTGTGCCCAATGACCGGACAGCCCGACTTTGCCACGCTGATTCTCGACTACATCCCTGAAAAAACCTGCGTCGAACTCAAAAGCCTCAAACTTTACATCTGGTCGTTCCGCGACGAGGGCTGCTATCACGAAGCCGTCACCAACCGCATTCTTGACGATCTCGTCCAGGCGCTCAAACCGCGCTTCATGCGTCTAACCGCCAAGTTTTACGTACGCGGCGGCATTTTCACCAATGTGGTCGCTGAACACCGGGAACCGGGCTGGCAGCCGGTGCCAAGGGTCGAGCTGGACCGGTTCGACAGTCAATCCAACACGCGAGGATAAACAGGAGGCAACGCCATGACACCATCCGCCATACCGCTCACCGATGCGGAACTCGACCGTCTGGAAGAACTGCTCGACGACCCGGCGCTGGAAGAAGCCCTGCGCCTCGACGAGGCCCAGGGTTATTTGTGCGCCGCGCTGGCCGGCCCGCGCCCGATGCCGCCGGAACGCTGGCTGAGCGACATTCTCGGCAGCGATGAAGCGCTCGAACAGCCGGTCGGGCTGGAAGCCGCCGGTCTGTTGCGCCGTTTCGCCGACGCCCTGGAAGCGGATCTGAATGCCGGAGAACCGCCGACCCTGTTGCTCTACCCGCTCGAAGAAGGCGACGATGCGCCGAGTGACTACCAGCCCTGGTGTGAAGCCTATCTGGCGGCGGTCGATTCCGCCGAAGAAGACTGGTTCGATTTTCTCGGCGAAGACGACTCCGAGGAAAATGCTGAGAACAGCGAGGAAGATTATGAGGAGATCGCCTATCTTGATGAACGCCTGTTTCCGCTGATGGTGCTCACCGGTGAAGCCGAAAGCGCCGCGCGCGAGCATGGCGAACCCTGGCCGGAAGGCGAGGAACGCGAGCAAATGCTCGCCGATTGCGAGGACGATCTGCCGCAGGCCGTTGCCGACATCTACAATTTCTGGCGTGCCAAGCGCAGCATCGGCACGGTACACCGCGATGCGCCCAAAGTCGGGCGCAACGATGAATGTCCCTGCGGCAGCGGTAAAAAATATAAGTTCTGCTGTGGCGATGAATCCGGGGACTAAGCGCCGGTGAAAAATACCCGCGACGACAAGCCGCCCGCTGGCGAGGCATGAAAAGCCCGAAAAAATGCCCGACGGCGCGGCGGCTGCAAGGGTTGCAGATCCGAGCCGACATCTGGCATCTATCAGCCTGCTCAATAGCTGTACCTGCAAAGCCGCATACTGCCGTTCAGTTCCTGTTTATTTTTGAAGCTATTTCCCCAGAACGATCCCAAACCAACGATCTTGAGCCGCATACTATTTATTGCCCCGCATGGATATCCATCTTCCGCCTGACCCAAGCGGACCAACGCATAAGAAACCGCCGTTTTTCCCGCCCCGTATTTTTGCTGACTTAACGTCTGTACCTGCATGACCGATTCGACTGACGCATCTACCGTTTCATCTGCCGCCTTCCCTGCCGTACCGCCTACGCCTACCGTGCCTTCCCGCGCTGCCGCCCAACCGCTGTCATCCCTCCAGCCCATGCCGCCGCGGCTTCCGCAACTTCCGCGACTGCCACTTATCCCGCCGCATCTGGCCGGCCAAACCGGGGAGCGTATTGCCCTGCCGCCGTTTTCCGGCTCTGCCGATGCCTGGTACATTGCACAACTCGCCGGCGAAGCTGTTGCTGCCCGCCGGGGAGCGCTGATCGCCGTCATCACGGCCAACGCGGGCGACGCACGCCGCCTGCTCGCCGAAATTCCCTGGTTTGCGCCTAGCCTGCGTGTACGCCTGCTGCCGGATTGGGAAACACTGCCTTACGATAGCTTCTCGCCGCACCATGATCTCGTGTCGGAACGGCTGGCCGCGCTGCACAGCGTCAGCCGCGGCGAATGCGACGTGCTGCTCATCCCGGCCACCACGGCGGCATACCGACTGGCGCCGCCCGCCTATCTGGCCGCCTATACGTTCTTTTTCAAGCAAGGGGAAACGCTGGACGCCGCGGCATTTCGTGCGCAACTGACGCTGGCCGGCTATACGCACGTCGCCAACGTCGTTTCACCGGGCGAGTATTCGATTCGCGGCGGCCTGATCGACCTGTTTCCTATGGGATCGGCGCTGCCCTTCCGCATCGACCTGTTTGACGATGAAATCGAGAGCATCAAAACCTTCGATGTCGACACCCAGCGCACGCTCTATCCGGTGCCGGAAATCCGTCTGCTGCCCGCGCGCGAATTCCCGCTCGATGAAACGGGACGCACTCGTTTCCGCCAGCGCTTCCGTGCAACCTTCGAGGGCGACCCGGCGCAGTCCGGCATCTACAAGGACGTATCGAACGGCATTCCGCCCGCCGGCATCGAATATTGGCTGCCGCTGTTCTTTGAAAACACGGCGACGCTGTTCGATTACCTACCGGAAGGAACGCGCCTTTGCCTGCATAACGATGTCCCCGCAGCACTGCGCGATTTCTGGCGCGACGCCCAGTCACGCTACCGCATGTTGTCGGGCGAGAAACACCGGCCGCTGCTGCCGCCCGAAGCGCTGTTCCTCAACGAGGAACATTTTTTCATCGCCGCCAAACCCTACACGCGGCTCATATTGAGCAAGCGTAACGAAGCATCGCCGGCCGCCCCCTCTTGTCCCCTGCCGCCGTTGGCCGTCAACCGGCGCGCCGAGGCGCCCCTGGCGCGCTTGCACGCTTTTATCGACGGCTTTCCCGGCCGCGTGTTGTTGCTTGCGGAAAGCGCCGGCCGCCGCGAGACGCTGGCCGGCCTGCTCGCCGAATACGGCTTCCAGCCCGATGCCTGCCCTGATTTGGGTGGCTTTCTCGACAGCGGCAGCCGGCTGGCGCTCGGCGTTTCGCCGCTCTACGAAGGCTTTATTGCCGACGGCGCATCAACGCCCGCAGACAAAAACGAAGCGCTCGCCATCATCACCGAGACCGAGCTGTACGCCGACAGCCCGACGCGGCGCACCCAGCGGCGTAGCGGCAAAAAAGCCTCGCTCGATAACTGGCTGCGCGATCTGACCGAGCTGAAAGTCGGCGATCCGGTGGTGCATGAACAGCACGGGATCGCCCGCTACCACGGCCTGGTTTACCTCAACCTTGGCGAGGGCGAAGCGGAATTTCTCGAACTGCATTACGCCGACGAAGCCAAACTCTACGTCCCCGTCTCGCAACTGCACGTGATCTCGCGCTATTCCGGCGCCGACCCGGAAACCGCGCCATTGCACGCGCTCGGTTCGCCGCAATGGGAAAAGGCCAAGCGCAAGGCCGCGCAGCAGGCGCACGACACAGCCGCCGAACTGCTGGCGCTTTATGCCCGCCGCGCCGCCCGGCAAGGCCACGCTTTCCAGTTCTCCGCGCACGATTACGAAGCCTTTGCCGAGGGTTTCGGCTTTGAGGAAACTCCTGATCAGGCCGCCGCCATCGCTGCCGTCATTGAGGATATGCAATCCGGCAAGCCGATGGATCGTCTTGTTTGCGGCGATGTCGGTTTCGGCAAAACCGAGGTGGCAATGCGCGCCGCCTTCTGCGCCGTTGCCGGCGGGCGTCAGGTCGCCATTCTTTGCCCGACGACGCTGCTGTGCGAGCAGCATTTCCAGAATTTCAGCGACCGCTTCGCCGACTGGCCGGTCAGAATCGTCGAACTCTCGCGCTTCAAAACCACCGGCGAAATCGAACGCGCCTTGCAGGAAACCGCCGACGGTAAGGCGGACATCGTCATCGGCACGCATCGGCTGCTGCAAAAGGATGTGCATTTTGCCCGTCTCGGCCTCGTCGTCATCGACGAGGAACATCGTTTCGGCGTGCGCCAGAAGGAGCTGCTGAAGAAACTGCGCGCCGAGGTCGACGTGCTGACGCTGACGGCAACGCCGATTCCGCGCACGCTCGGCCTCTCGCTCGAAGGGCTGCGTGATTTCTCGGTCATTGCCACCGCGCCGCAAAAACGCCTGGCGATCAAAACCTTCGTCTCGCGCTACTCGGACGGCATCGTGCGCGAGGCGCTGCTGCGCGAATTCAAGCGCGGCGGACAAGTCTACTTTCTGCACAATCAGGTCGACACAATCGAAAACATGCGCGATAAGCTCACCAAGCTGCTGCCCGAAGCGCGCATCGTCGTCGGCCACGGACAGATGAGCGAACGCGAGCTGGAACGGGTCATGCGCGATTTCACCCAGCAACGCGCCAACCTGTTGTTATGTACGACGATCATCGAAACCGGTATCGACAATCCGCATGCCAACACGATCATCATCGACCGCGCCGACAAGTTCGGGCTAGCGCAACTGCACCAATTGCGCGGCCGCGTTGGCCGCTCGCACCACCAGGCCTACGCCTACCTGCTAACACGCGCCGATGCCGACGGCAAAAGCGGCCTGACAAAGCAGGCGCGCCAGCGGCTGGAAGCGATTCAGGCAATGGAAGAACTGGGCGCGGGTTTCTACCTCGCCATGCACGACCTGGAAATTCGCGGCGCCGGCGAAATCCTCGGCGAAAACCAGTCCGGCGCCATGCAGGAAATCGGTTTCAGCCTCTATAGCGAAATGCTCAACCGCGCCGTCAGCGCGCTGCGTCAGGGCAAAGAGGCCGACTTGATCGAACCGCTGGGCATTGCGACTGAAATCAACCTGCACACGCCGACGCTGCTGCCCAGCGACTATGCGCCCGACGTGCATGAACGGCTGACGCTCTACAAACGCCTAGCCAACTGCACCTCACCGGATGAAATCGCCGCCATGCAGGAAGAGCTCATCGACCGTTTCGGCGAACTGCCGCCACAGGCGCAGGCGCTGCTCGAAAGCCACCGGCTGCGACTGCGCTGCCGCCCGCTCGGCATCATCAAGCTGGATGCAACGGCCAATGGCGTCAATGTCCAGTTTGAGCCAAAGCCGCCGATCGACCCGATCATCATCATCGACCTGATTCAGAAAAACCGTAGCTACAAACTCGCTGGGCAGGATAGACTTTCACTTGTGCGCCCCTGCCCGACATTGGCCGAACGCATCGCCGTCACGCGGGAGCTATTAAAACAACTTGGTGCGGAGAAAGTGGCATAAGCTGCCAAAACAACGTATGGGATTATTAAAGTAAAAATGTTAGACATTTTATTCGGAAGGATAAATGATGGGTTTAGCTATTTTAATGATATATATTCCAACGTTTCTAGTCACCTCGATAGTTTCGATTTTTATTGGGCGACTTATTGTTAAAATAATACGCCGTGCAAAAACAGAAGAAACCATAGAAAATAAAAAGAAAATAGCATATATCATCGGTACAACAACTGTAATACTAACTATAAGCATCGCCTGGTGGTGTACAAAAATAGATTGGGATGGGATAGGCTTTATCACCATTCCAATAACTATTTCATTATTTCTCCCGCCAATTATCGGACTACTTATTACCCTAACAGCACTTGTTTTACGAACAACAGGGTTTAAAAATCAAGCTTACTTTCTTTTTTATATAGCTTCTAGTGCATTTCAAACAACTGTTATTATCCCCATATTTTGTGCAATAACTTATGCTTTCTATAATGCAATAAATGATATTCTACATTCTATTATGACCACATCTTAAATACTACATGAAGGCAGAGACTGAAATTATGGAATCAGTTAAAAGTTAATTCACCCAAAGGATTTACTGTGATCTTTTATCATAAAAATCAAGAAAACCGTGGCTTTTACCGATCACTACAGTTGATGCTGCCAGAAAAATGCTACTCAAGTTTATTGAAGCAATGAAAATTGCCCCTGTTGGGAGAACAGCAACAGTTTAAAGCTAAATAAAGTCAAAAAATTTAGATGATGAATATAAGCGTAATAAATTATTATATAAAATATCTACTACCCACTGGGATCTGTATTTTCCATAAAATCTCTAAAAATAAAACTTTATTATTTTTTTAACAGTCTGAGCAAAGTTAAGGAGAAATAGCTTAAATAGAATATGTTTTCGATAAAAATTTTTGCATTAACAATAGCTTATTGAAATAATAGTACAAAAAATATTCCACTAGATTCAGAAATAATTTTGTGAGAGAATTTATTTCTGAAATATTTAATATTCCAGATTAGCAAAACACCAACCTCACCTGAATATTTGGGAAATTTCAATTACCCCTATCTAAAAAATGACCCCTTCCGACAATTCCCCCAACGACCAGAACGCCATCGAAAATATCAACGTCGGCAATTTTGAGCCGATGCCTTCGCCCAAAGAAATTCTGGCGCGCATTCCGCTTTCTAGGCAGGCGGCACAGACCGTCATACACGGCCGCAAAGCCTTGCGCGATATCCTCGACCGGCGTGATCCCCGCCTGTTCGTCGTTGTTGGCCCCTGTTCGATTCACGACCCGGTCGCGGGCATCGATTATGCCCGCCGGCTCAAGGCATTGGCCGATGAACTGGACGATACGCTGTTGCTGATCATGCGCGTTTATTTTCAAAAACCACGCACGACAACCGGCTGGAAGGGCTTTATCAACGACCCTTACATGGACGATTCGTTCTGTATCGACAAAGGCATGGAAAAGGCGCGCGCTTTCCTGCACGAGATTGCCGAACTGGGCCTGCCGACAGCCACTGAGGCGCTCGACCCGATTTCACCGCAGTATCTTGGCGATCTCATTGCATGGACGGCGATCGGCGCGCGTACGTCGGAATCGCAAACGCACCGTGAGATGGCTTCCGGTCTATCGACGCCGGTCGGCTTTAAAAACGCGACTAACGGTGACATCGGCATTGCCGTAAACGCCATTCTTTCCGCCTCACGCCAGCACAGTTTTCTGGGCATCAACAGCGAAGGTCATACGGCGATCGTGCGCACGCGGGGCAATCATTATGCCCATCTGGTATTGCGCGGCGGCGACGACCGTCCGAATTACGATACGGTCAGCGTTCGCATTGCCGAGGAAGCGCTGACTAAAGCCGGTCTTCCGGCCAATCTGGTTGTCGATTGCTCGCACGCCAACAGCTACAAGGATCACAAGCTCCAACCGTTCGTGCTCTCCGACATCGTCAACCAGATCCATTACGGAAACCATTCGCTGGTCGGCGTCATGATCGAATCCAACCTCATTGCCGGCAACCAGCCAATTCCTAAAGATCGTACCCAGCTCAAGTACGGCTGCTCGATCACCGACGCCTGCGTCGACTGGGCAACGACAGAGCGTATGCTGCGCGAAGCCGCCGCACAGCTGCGCGATGTGTTACCGAAGCGGAACGTACCAACCGCCGAATAGCTATTATGCGAACATACGATTTGTACTGATTCGTCCGCCAGCATGGCTACGTTGATGCCTCGACAAGCCGCATGCGCTCCGCTGGGTATTTGACCCAACCGTGACTTCATCGCCGTTTTATTGATTGCTTTTTGATCGGGAGACTGACTTGAACCCCACCACACCCCCCTTGATCCGCCCCTTTGCCGCCCTGCGCCCTCTGCCCGAGCAGGCCGCTGCGGTCGCCGCTCCGCCTTATGACGTGCTTTCTAGCAAGGAGGCGCGCATACGCGCCGCCGGCAAACCCTATTCCTTCCTGCACATTTCAAAAGCTGAAATCGATTTGCCCGAAAACATCGATCCTTACGCACCCGAGGTGTATGCCAAATCGGCGGAAAATCTCCGCCGACTGATCGACGACGGCATCCTGATCCGTGAGCGCAAACCCTGCTACTACGCCTACCGGCTGGTGATGGGCGAACATGCGCAGACAGGGTTGATCGTCACCGCCTCGGTTGCGCATTACGATAACAACCGCATCCGCAAGCATGAATTCACGCGACCGGAGAAGGAGGACGACCGCGTGCGCCAGATCGAGGCGCTCAATGCCCAGACCGGCCCGGCACTGCTTGCCCACCCGGACAGCGATGAAGCCGAGCGTCTGCTTGCCGAGGCCACATCCGGCGCCCCCATCGCCGACCTGACCGCTGATGATGGCATCCGCCATACCGTCTGGCTGATCGATGACGAGGCCACCATTGCCCGTATCAGCGCCGTCATCAATGCCATGCCGGTGCTCTATATCGCCGACGGGCATCACCGCTCCGCCGCCGCTTCACGCATTGCGGAAAGCCGGCGGAAAGCCGGCAACGTTGCGAGCGATGCGGAATCGGAATACTTCCTCGCCGTCGTGTTCCCGGCGCGGCAGATGCGCATCTTCGATTACAACCGCGTCGTCCGCGACCTCAACGGCCATAGCCTCGACAGCTTCCTCAAGGCCATCGGCGAGCGCTGTACAGTCACGCCCGCCCAAACCGCCGTCAAGCCTGAACATGTTGGCGAATTCGGCATGTATGTCGCCGGCCGCTGGTACGCTCTGGCAATCCGGCCGGAACTTATTCCGGTGCAAGATCCGGTGCGTCGGCTCGATGTCTCCGTGCTCTCCGAGCAAATTCTTGGCCCGGTACTCGGCATCACCGACCTGCGCCGTGACGCACGGATCGACTTTGTTGGCGGCATTCGCGGCCTTGGCGAACTCGAAAAACGCGTCGACAGCGGCGAGATGGCGGTCGCTTTCTCGATGTATCCGACCCAGCTCGACCAATTGATGTCGGTTGCCGACGCCGGTGAAGTCATGCCCCCCAAATCAACCTGGTTTGAGCCAAAACTGGCTGACGGTCTAGCCTCGCACGTACTCGACTGACGGCGTGACACGCCGAAGAATCACGCACTTCACTAATGGGCGATCGTTACTGAAACGACGGCAACCGCACCCAATGCCCTAAAATACGCAGTCGGGAAATCATAAAAATAGCGATAGCGACATAATAAAGGCAGTTATCGACTGCTCATTTGAGAAGCATGCCGGGGCGACCCTCGGCATGCTCAACGAAGCAATCGCTATTGACAGCACTATCCGATGACAAGCCACGCTCGCAGCAAAACGTGGCGGCATGGTTCGAGGCGCGGCGCAAAAGCAATTTTCCGGTTATCGGTGTAGAAAACGATACTGGAAAATTACTTGCTTTTGCCAGCTACGGCATGTGTCGTGTGTGGCCGGCATATAAATACACTTTGAACATTCGGTGTATATGCACGCAGCACATCATGGGAAGGATTTGGGATATATACATACATACTCATGCGGGCATTGATTGCGGCAGCCGAATAAAACGACATACATGCGATGATCGGTGTTATTGACGTCTTGAACAGCCACAGTATCAGCTTGCATGAACGGCTCGGCTTTAAGCGCGTCGGAATACTGACGCAGGTCGGCTTTAAATTCGTTCACTGGCTGGATCTGGCCTTTTACCAGTTGTTGTTGAAAACGCCCGCGCATCCCGCCGAAACCTGAGTTAGCGCAACGTCTCACTGAAGTTTTGCCATCGGCAAAAAACCACGCATACCATTTAAACTTCGAACGCAAGCCAACATACAACGATGCTTTTCCAGACCGATTCTAGGTTGACTTGCCAGCCTCGCCACGTATAATGCCGCTTTCTTCGACGTCGCATGTTGCTCGGCGACAAAGAAGGCGCGTAGCTCAGCTGGTTAGAGCACCACCTTGACATGGTGGGGGTCGTTGGTTCGAGTCCAATCGCGCCTACCAAATACCGGAGCCAGAGCGTGTCTCTGGCTTTTTTCTTTTCTGGGGTTAAAAAAATGCCGGTCATTACCTTGCCCGATGGTTCTCAGCGGGAATTCATGCAATCGGTCACCGTCGCCGAAGTGGCGCAAAGTATCGGCGCCGGACTCGCAAAAGCGGCACTGGCCGGTAAAGTCGACGGCCGTCTGGTCGATACCTCGTTCTGCATCGAACACAATGCGCAACTGGCCATCATTACCGACAAAGACCCCGAAGGCGTAGACATCATCCGCCACTCAACGGCGCATCTACTCGCTTACGCCGTCAAGGAACTGTTTCCAGATGCACAGGTAACAATCGGACCAGTCATCGAAAACGGCTTCTACTATGATTTTTCGTTCAAACGTCCGTTTACGCCAGAGGATTTGCAAGCCATTGAAAAACGCATGGCCGAGCTTGCCAAACGCGATATCCCTATCACGCGCGAAGTCTGGGATCGCGACAAGGCCACAAATTTTTTTAATTCTATTGGTGAACATTACAAAGCTGAGTTGATCGCCGCCATTCCTCCCGGCGAAACGGTATCGCTCTACCGCGAGGGCGATTTCATCGATCTTTGCCGCGGACCACACGTGCCGTCGACCGGCAAGCTCAAGATTTTCAAGCTGATGAAAGTAGCAGGCGCCTACTGGCGCGGCGACCACCACAATGAACAATTGCAGCGTATCTACGGTACCGCCTGGGCCAAGAAGGAAGAGCAGGAGGCTTACCTGACAATGCTCGAAGAAGCCGAGAGGCGCGACCATCGCCGCCTAGGTCGGCATCTCGATCTATTTCACTTGCAGGACGAAGCGCCCGGCATGGTTTTCTGGCATCCGAAAGGCTGGACAATCTGGCAGCAGATCGAACAATATATGCGCCGCGTTTACCAGGAGAACGGCTATCAGGAAGTCAAATGTCCACAGATTCTTGACCGCTCGTTGTGGGAGAAATCCGGACACTGGGCGCATTTTAAGGACAACATGTTCCTCACTGAATCGGAAAAACGCGATTACGCAATCAAGCCGATGAACTGCCCCGGACATGTGCAGATCTTCAATACAGGCCTGCGTAGTTACCGTGATCTGCCGTTACGCTATGGAGAATTTGGCTCCTGCCACCGTAACGAGCCATCCGGTGCGCTACACGGTATCATGCGCGTGCGCGGTTTCACGCAGGATGATGGACATATTTTTTGCACCGAAGACCAGATCGAATCAGAAGTCACCACGTTCAACGCACTAGTCAAACGGGTTTACGCCGATTTCGGTTTCCACGATATCGCAGTTAAGCTCGCCTTACGCCCAGCAGGGCGCGTCGGCTCCGACGAGGTTTGGGACAAAGCCGAAAATGCCCTACGCGCCGCCTTACGTGCATCTGGTCTCGAATGGGCCGAACTGCCCGGCGAAGGCGCATTTTATGGACCAAAAATCGAATTTCACATTCGGGACGCCATCGGCCGTTCTTGGCAATGCGGCACCGTACAAGTCGATTTCTCGATGCCCGGCCGCCTAGGCGCCGAGTATGTTGGTGAAGATAATGCACGCCATACGCCAGTCATGCTGCACCGCGCCATTCTCGGCTCACTTGAACGTTTCATCGGCATTCTTATCGAAAACTGGTCGGGTGCCCTGCCCCTGTGGCTCTCGCCAGTGCAAGCCGTTGTTCTCAACATTTCGGAGAGCCAGGTCGACTATACCAAGCATGTTGTGAAAACACTACGTGAGGCGGGATTGCGCGCCGAGGCCGATTTGCGCAATGAAAAAATCAACTATAAAATACGTGAGCATAGCCTGAATAGACTGCCGTATCAGCTTGTCGTCGGCGATAAGGAAAAAGCAACGGACAAAGTTGCCGTGCGAACGCGCGGTGGTCAGGATCTCGGTCAAATGACACTTGATACTCTGATTAAACGGCTTCAGCAGGAAGTCATAACGCGTAGTAGCGCGACTTAATTTTGTCAAAAAACAGGAGGAAAAAGTCATCGCACAGCAAAAAACACAACGCATCAACGAAGAAATTACAGCCCCAGAAATCCGTCTGATCGGCGTGGAGGGCGAAGCGCTCGGCATCATGAGCGTGCGACAGGCGTTGTATCTAGCTGAAGAAGTCGGTATTGATCTCGTAGAAATCGCTCCACTGGCGCAACCGCCCGTTTGCCGAATTATGGATTACGGCAAGTTCAAATACCAAGAGCAGAAACGCCAGCACGAACAGAAACTCAAGCAAAAGCAGATTCAGGTCAAAGAAGTCAAATTGCGCCCAGGAACTGACGAAAATGACTACCAAATCAAACTGCGCAACATGATTCGTTTTCTGCAAGACGGCGACAAAGTCAAAGCCACCTTGCGCTTTCGCGGGCGTGAAATGGCCCACCAAGACATCGGGATGCGTCAAATCGAACGGATCAAGGTCGATTTACAGGACTATGCCAGTGTTGAGCAGATGCCTAAAATGGAAGGCCGTCAGATGGTGATGATTCTGGCGCCACTACGGAAAAAATAGCAGTCGCAATACGCGACTGTATATCTCATATGTAATACCGCAGCCTCCGCATTTTTACGTACAACACGGTAGAATTGTAGTTTTACTTTTACTAAGTGGTGTCAGGTTAGCAAGTGCGCCCGCCGGGAGCCACCTGCCGCCATATTTAAAAAGGAGCATTCAATGCCCAAAATGAAGACCAAAAGTGGCGCTAAAAAGCGTTTCAAGGTCAGCGCCAGCGGTCGCATCAAACGCGCGCAGGCATTTAAGCGTCACATCCTGACCAAAAAAACTACCAAAGGCAAGCGCCAGTTACGCGGCATGATCGGCGTTCATGAATCCGACAAGGCCTTGGTTCTCGCCATGATGCCTTACGCATAAGGAGACCGATATGCCCAGAGTTAAACGTGGAGTTACGGCGCGTGCGCGTCATAAAAAGATTCTTGTTCAGGCCAAGGGTTATCGTGGCCGTCGGAAAAATGTTTACCGCATCGCCAAACAAGCGGTAATGAAAGCCGGCCAGTACCAGTATCGTGATCGCCGTCAAAGAAAACGTCAGTTCCGCACTTTGTGGATCGCACGTATCAATGCCGCAGCACGCGAATTAGGTCTGAAGTACAGCACGCTGATGAACGGCCTAAAGAAGGCGCAAATCGAAGTCGATCGCAAAGTATTGGCTGATCTTGCTGTCTTTGACAAACCGGCCTTCGCAGCACTTGCCAATCAGGCCAAGGCACAGATTGCTTCCTGACTTGGCTGATACGATAAAGGGAGGCACTCGCCTCCCTTTTTTGTTCGACGACGAGGAATTTATTCATGCTGAATCTTGAACAGATTGCGCAGGAAGCGATTGCAGCCTTTGCCGCCATTGGTGATGCAGACAAACTTGAGCAAATCAAAGCGCGTTACCTTGGCAAAAGCGGTCAGATTACTGAATTGCTCAAGGGCATGGCCAAGCTCTCACCTGAAGAGCGCAAACAGATGGGCGCTGCCATCAATCAGGTCAAGACGAGCATCGAGAATGCGCTTGCATCCCGTCGTGAAGCAATCCGTGCTGCAATGCTGGAAACACGGCTGGCAGAAGAATCTCTTGATGTCACCCTGCCCGGTCGCGGTGAAACACGTGGTGGCCTGCACCCGGTAACGCGCACGCTGGAGCGCATCGAAGCGCTTTTCCGCTCGATTGGTTTTGAAGTCGCGGATGGTCCCGAGATTGAGGCTGACTTCCAGAATTTCACAGCACTGAACACACCTGAAGACCATCCAGCACGATCGATGCACGACACCTTCTACCTGTTCGACGAACAGGGTAAGGTTGCGCCCGACGTGCTGCTACGTACGCACACTAGCCCAATCCAGGTACGCTATATGCAAGCGCATGTAGCGAAATACCAGCATCTCGAAACAATGCCGGAAATCCGGATTATCGCACCAGGCCGTGTTTACCGCGTTGATTCCGACGCCACACATTCGCCGATGTTCCACCAAGTTGAGGGACTTTGGATTGGAGAAAATGTCAGTTTTTCCGACCTGAAGGGTGTTGTAGCCGACTTTCTGCGCCGTTTTTTCGAAAGTGATGAATTGCAGGTTCGTTTTCGCCCGTCCTTTTTTCCATTCACCGAACCTTCCGCCGAAATTGACGTTGCCTTCATGAGTGGTCCGCTAGAAGGCCGCTGGCTGGAAATTGCCGGTTGCGGCATGGTACACCCGAATGTCTTACGCCACGTAAAAATCGATCCGGAAAAATACATCGGCTTTGCCTTCGGTATGGGGCCGGATCGCCTGACCATGCTGCGTTACGGCATTAACGACCTACGCCTGTTTTTTGACGGCGATTTGCGCTTTTTGCGTCAGTTTGCATGATGGATTGCCCATGAAATTCTCAGAATCCTGGCTTCGCACCTTTGTCGATCCAAAAATTACCGGTGTCGAATTTACACATCTGCTGACGATGGCCGGCCTTGAAGTTGAGGAAGACGAAAGCGTTGCCCCCGCCTTCGAAGGCGTTATCGTCGCCCATGTACTGGAGGTCACGAAGCATCCTGATGCGGACCGCCTCAACATCTGCCGCATCGACATCGGTGGAGAAATCAAACAAATCGTCTGTGGCGCCCCCAATGTCGCACCGGGAATCAAAGTACCATGCGCTTTGCCGGGCGCTCACCTACCCGGTGACTTCAAAATCAAGATCGCCAAGGTACGCGGCATCGAATCGAGCGGCATGCTTTGTTCGGCACGCGAGCTGGGTATTTCCGACGATGCCTCGGGCTTGCTGATCTTGCCAGCAGATGCGCCGGTTGGTGAAAATATCCGAACCTACCTTGATCTGGATGACCGGTTGCTCACGCTCAAGCTGACGCCCAACCGAGCCGATTGTCTCTCTCTCCTCGGCGTTGCCCGTGAAGTGGCCGCCCTGACTGGCGCACCAATCACCTATCCGGAGATCAACCCCGTCAAACCGGAAATCGATGCACAGCGTGCGATCGTGCTTGACGCGCCCGGCGCCTGCCCATTGTACTGCGGGCGTCTCATCGTCGGCGTCGACGCCAAAGCGCCCACGCCGGAATGGATGAAACGCTGTCTGGAACGCTCGGGAATTCGCTCGATTTCTGCGCTCGTCGACGTTACCAACTACGTCATGCTCGAACTTGGCCAGCCACTGCACGCTTTCGACAACGCCAAACTGAAAGGCGCCATTCATGCGCGCATGGCGCATGCCGGTGAGAAAATCCTGCTGCTCAACGAACAGACACTTGAATTGCAGGATGATGTGCTGCTTATTACTGATGAATGTCGTCCGCTCGCCGTTGCCGGTATCATGGGCGGTGAGGAAAGCGGTATTACGCTGGAAACACGCGAAATTTTCCTCGAATCCGCCTTCTTCGAACCTGCTGCCGTTGCTGGACGGGCACGCCGTTATGGCTTTAGTTCCGATGCTTCATACCGCTTTGAACGCGGTGTCGACTTCGGTGGCGCGCGCCTTGCCCTCGAACGCGCCACCCGATTGATTCTTGACATTTGTGGCGGACAAGCCGGTCCTGTCAGCGAAGCAACGGCCACACTGCCCGCCCGGTCCCCCATCCGCCTACGTCCGGCGCGCGTCACCAAAGTACTGGGCATCACTATTGCCGGGGAAGAAATCGGCAATATTCTTCAGCGGCTAAACCTGCCTTTCGTGCGTGATGGTGAAAATTTTACCGTTACGCCACCAAGTTACCGCTTTGATATCGAGATTGAAGAAGACCTGATCGAAGAAATTGCCCGTATTCACGGTTACGACAGCATTCCTTCGCATATGCCACACGCGCGCCTAGCCATGTTGCCGCAAACGGAAAGTGTGCGCCCGCTATCGCGCATCCGGCAGACCTTAGCCGATCGTGGCTTTCAGGAGGTTATTAATTACGCTTTTATCGACGAGTCCTGGGAAACCGACTTTGCGGCCAATACCTCGCCTATCCGGCTTGCTAATCCAATCGCCAGCCAGATGAGCGTTATGCGCTCGACCCTCATTGGCGGCCTTGTCGCCAATGTCGTCACCAACCTCAGGCGCAAGCAAAATCGGGTTCGCCTCTTCGAAACCGGGCGTTGTTTCTTCCGCGATACCAACGGTACGCCA
This sequence comes from Dentiradicibacter hellwigii, assembly GCF_041770905.1. Taxonomy (NCBI): domain Bacteria; kingdom Pseudomonadati; phylum Pseudomonadota; class Betaproteobacteria; order Rhodocyclales; family Rhodocyclaceae; genus Dentiradicibacter; species Dentiradicibacter hellwigii. The sequence continues at coordinate 345,887 of NZ_JBEUWX010000002.1, read as the reverse complement.
GTCGCCGGTTTTCGTCAGCCCTGGAAGCTTGCCGCCTTAGCTTACGGTGGCGCTTTACCCGAACAATGGGGAATGCCGACGCGTAATGTCGACTTCTTCGATCTCAAAGGTGAGCTTGAATTGCTACTGGCGCCCAAAACGGCGCGCTTTGAAGCCGCGACTCACCCTGCCCTGCACCCTGGCCGCTGCGCACGCATCGTTGTCGACGAGGTACCTGTCGGTTATTTGGGTGAGCTGCATCCACAATGGCAGCAAAAATACGACCTGCCACTTTCGCCCGTACTCTTTGAAATCGATCTGGATGTTCTCACCCAAACCCGTCCGCCTCACTTTGCAGATATCTCTCAGCAGCCTGTCGTCGTACGAGATTTAGCTATTGTCGTTGATGGAAAGCTAGAGTTTCAGCAGATTCTTGACGGCCTCCATGGCAAGTTGCCGCCGCTTATCCGTGAAATTCGCTTATTCGACGTGTATACCGGAAAAGGAATTGAACAAGGGAAAAAAAGTCTTGCTTTCCGTATAGTTATGCAAGATACTGAACGTACTTTGCAAGATGCAGAGGTCGATGCCGCCATGCAAGAACTGACAGCTTGCCTACAACAAAACTGCGCCGCACAGCTCCGCGTCTAACAGGAAAACAACATGACACTGACCAAGGCAGAATTGGCTGATTTGCTGTTTGAAAAAGTCGGCCTTAATAAACGCGAAGCCAAAGACATGGTAGAGGCTTTCTTTGAAGAAATTCGCAATGCACTTGAGCGCGGCGACGGCGTCAAGATTTCCGGCTTCGGTAATTTTCAGCTGCGTGACAAGCCGCAACGCCCTGGACGCAACCCCAAAACAGGCGAAGAAATTCCGATTACTGCACGCCGCGTCGTCACATTCCACGCCAGCCAAAAGCTAAAGAGTGAAGTGGAATCTTCCTACCATGGGACTCAGCCATCTTAAGGACGCCGGGAAAACACCACTCCCACCGATTCCCGCCAAGCGCTACTTTACGATTGGCGAGGTAAGTGAGCTGTGCGATGTCAAACCGCATGTACTGCGCTACTGGGAGCAGGAATTCGCCCAACTCAAACCTGTCAAGCGCCGCGGTAATCGCCGTTATTACCAGCATCACGAAGTTCTGCTTGTCCGCCGTATCCGCGAACTGCTCTATAACCAGGGGTTTACGATCAATGGCGCACGCAGCCAGCTTGATGAAGCTGACAAAAACAAGTCAAATCCCTCCTCCATAACACCAGAGGCTTTGGGCAAGACGTTGCGGAAAATTGCCGAACTTCTGAAAACTGATCCTTAACCCGCTAGCGATCAGGTAAATACGTTCATCCTTCATTGATTCCCACTTATTCATACTCCATCAGCAGAACATCGGTTATAATCCGCGCCTGTCGGGGCGTAGCGCAGCCTGGTAGCGCACTTGCATGGGGTGCAAGGGGTCGCGAGTTCGAATCCCGCCGCCCCGACCATTAAATCATTCTAGAAGAGATAATACGATACCCACTCCTCCTGGCCTCAAGTGGGGCGCTTGTTTTCCAGGATTGCCATCAAAATACAAAACCACGATATCCGCCATCGCCGGAAATGCTCTGGGGAGGACACAAGGCCGCAGAGGAAAAAATTAATTATTGATGGCTGATTACTGTCCTGTGATGCGTCTCAGCAGCTTAATCATTAAAAATAAAGATTCGCCCCACGCCCTCTTTAACCGGAATACATCTTGGCAGCACTAGTGTTTTTGCATAAACTCCTGTTTGCCTAATCCATACATCCGCGCAAAACCACAGCGGGTTTTCCAGACATTAATTTATCCCAAGGAGAAAAATGCCATGAGAAAAAACCTGTTTTCTGTCCTGCTCATCGCCTGCTTCTTTACCGGTACCGGTACATCTTTTGCACAAGCGCCAGCAGACGCCCCCGCCAATGCAACGGGATTATGCAAGGACGGCACCTATTACACGGGGAAGAATAAACAAGGCGCCTGCCGCGGACACAAGGGCATACAGACATGGTATGGCGCAAGCGCAAACACCAGCCCAACCGATCCGGCCAGTCAAGCTACTCCGCCTGCATCCCCCGCTCCCGGTGCCACTCCCAGTCCCAATGCGTCATCGGCCACCACCACTCCGCAGACAAATACTGCACAGCAGGCAACGGCAGCAGGCGCACCCGCCGCCCCCGGCATGGTTTGGGCCAACGCGACGAAAAAAATCTACCACTGCCCGAATACGCGCTGGTACGGCAAGACCAAACAAGGGGAATACATGACCGAAGCCGATGCGAAAGCAAAAGGCTTCCAGCCTAATCGCGGCAAAGCCTGCGCCGACTAAAAAGTTGGCAGGCAAAGGTGAAGCCGGCTCATTCCACCATGCGTAGTCAGCTACGCCTGTAATGAGTTAGCAGAAGTTATCAGGGCGGGCGGCTTGCCCGCCAATTTTATTCCTAGCCTCAATCCACCTTACGGCATTTGCCTTATTCTCCGTGTTGCGGGAACAGACTAGATCTAAACTGGCCTTCTCAAGCCGAAAGACTGTTCCCTGCGCCAGCGGAGAATAACGGAAAACCTCATGTGCCCCTATGCGCTGAAAAAACAGCATTTCGTTCCATAAAATGCCCGTAAACACTAGACGATGAATTCAGTTAGAGGCTGGTCTATAGCTGAATAAATAAAAAATTGCCTGAAAGGCAACGCAATAACCCGATCCAGGAAAGCAATCAGATGAAACAGCACGTTTCATGAATAGTCATCGCCTTTGTAGCCGTGGCTTTTTTATGGAACACATCGATTCGACCGCTTTGGTCACAGGCCTGCCGCAGATGGCTGCTAACTTTGGTGTAGAAAGCGGCAGAATGAGTGTAGGCATCACGGCATAGATGATTTCGCTGGCGGTATTCATTCCCGTCAGCGGCTGGGGTGGCCGACAGATATGGCACACGTTCGCTGTTCGCTTATGCCATTTTGGGCTTTATTGGTGCCTCCTCCGTCCTGTGCTCGCTCTGCCACAGCCTGACGCAGTTTGCCATCGTGCGTTTTGTGCAGGGCATTGCGGGAGTGATGATGGTACCCGTAGGGCGTCTGGCCGTCCTGAAGAACTGCGACAAGCGCGACCTGGTGAACGCCATCGCGTGAATGACTACGCCGGAGCTCACCGCGCCTGTAGTCGGTTCGCCTGTCAGCGGTTTTCTCACCACCTATCTCTCGTAGCACTGGATATTCTTGCTCAACATCCCGATTAGGCTACTCATTTTTGCTCTAGCAATCCAATACATCCCCAAATCTCCAAACATCCGGCAGGCAAACAGCGGGGAAAACTGGATATGCTTGACTTCCTGCTGAACGCCTTGCCGCTTTCGGGATCATTACCTTGATTGGATATGGCGGAATGAGTACCGATGCAGGAACAGTGATTCAAACCGACAAGAACGGGTGATACGCCTTCCACCCATCCTCATTGGCCAATCAAGAAAACTTTATCGTTTTCAGAGACAGTAAATACGCGGCAAAGCCGTCTCGTGTCACGACCACCACAACCCATTTTCAAATATTCGACGAGATAGAACGCCCGCCCTTCCCCCTCTTGCCGCCTTTAAACCCAGGCGTCAGCACAACGACGCATTATGCAGCACGCCATCGCACAAGGTTAAGATACGATCGGCGCGGCCGGCGAGCGCCGTATCGTGGGTAACAATGATAAAACTCGTCCGGCGCGATCGGTTCAGGGTGAGCATCAACTCAAACACACTTTCGGCGGTCTGCCGGTCGAGATTGCCGGTCGGCTCATCAGCCAGTACGCAGGCCGGCTCGGTCACCAGCGCACGCGCAATAGCCGCCCGCTGCCGCTCCCCACCGGAAAGCTCTGAGGGCGTATGGTCCAGGCGATGCGCCAGCCCGACCTCCGTCAATATCGCCGCCGCACGCGCTTCCGCCTCGCTTTTTTCCGCACGCCGGATCATCAGCGGCATCGCCACATTTTCCAGCGCGCTGAATTCGGGCAGCAGATGATGGAACTGGTAAACGAAACCCAGATGACGGTTGCGCAGCTCACCGCGTTCGGCATCGCCAATCGTAGCCAGATTTTTGCCCATCAAGACGATTTCGCCGCCACTCGGCGTATCGAGGCCACCGAGCAGATGCAGCAGCGTACTTTTACCCGATCCAGAAGCGCCAACGATCGCCACACGTTCGCCCGCTGCCACGGCAAGGTCGACGCCGCTCAACACCGGCACCTTATTGGCCGCGCCAGCGCCTTCGCGGAATACTTTACGCAGTCCGCGGCAGGCCAACACGATGTTCTCAACCTTACTCATAACGCAGCGCCTCTGCCGGATTGACGCGCGAAGCGCGCCAACTGGGATACAACGTCGCCACCAGCGACAGGATAAAGGAAACGCCCGTCACGGTCGTCACATCACGCCATTGCAGTTCGGAAGGCAGACTGGGGATGTAATACACCTGCTTGTCGAACAGTTGCGTACCGAGCACGCGCTCGATAAACGGCACGACCACATCGATATTGAGCGCCAGCGTCACACCGCCAACGACGCCGAGTCCCAGGCCGATAAAGCCGATCAACGCACCCTGGACGATAAAGATGCCCATGATGCTGTGCGGGCTGGCACCCAATGTGCGCAAAATGGCAATATCCGCCTGCTTGTCGGTCACCGCCATGACCAGTGTCGAAACGATATTGAACGCAGCGACGGCAACGATCAACGAAAGAATGATGAACATCATGTTTTTCTCGATTTGCACAGCGCGGAAGAAATTTGCATGACTCTGCGTCCAGTCGCTGATATAGGCCGGCGTATTGAGCGTATTCGCCAGCTGGCGCACCACGCGCGGCGCCATGAACAGGTCATCGAGCTTCAGGCGCACGCCAGAAACGCGGTCATCGAGCCGATACAATAGCTGCGCATCTTCCATGCGGATCAAGGCCATTCCGCTGTCGTACTCGAACATGCCCACTTCAAAAACACCGCTCACGGTAAACGTCTTCAGGCGCGGCAGGACACCGGCGGGCGTCACCACGCCCTGCGGCGCGATCACCGTCACCTTGTCACCAACAAAAACGCCCAATGCGCGCGCCAGTTCGCTGCCCAGCACAACATTGAACGAACCCGGCGTCAGCGACTCGAGCGTCCCTTCCTTCATATGCGGCCTAAAATCGGCCACCTTGTCTTCCAGCTCCGGCAAAATGCCGCGTACCATCGCGCCGCGCACCGACTGGCCGGAAGAGAGCATCCCCTGCGCCTGCACATAAGGCGCAGCGGCCAGCACATGCGGCTGTCCGGAGGCCTGCGCCGCCACTGCATCCCAGCCGGTCATATCACCATTGGCTCCGCTGATCTGGATATGCGAGACAACCGCCAGGATGCGGCCACGCAGCTCGCTCTGGAAGCCATTCATCACCGACAGCACGACGATCAGCGCCGTCACCCCCAGCGCAATGCCGAGCATCGAAATCAGCGAGATGAAGGAAATAAAATGGTTACGCCGCTTGGCGCGCGTGTAGCGCAAACCAATGGCCAATTCATAAGGCAATGCCATATTCTGTGCGGTATCTGCGCGGTGGCCCGATGAAAGATGAACAAGGCGCCTATAGTACACTTTTCCGCACCCTTTACCGGTGCCTGCGGCCTGCGGCCTTCCACAAATTTAAAGCGCAGCAGGTCGCCGGCCGCACCGATGAACCACGACACGCAATAACGCGCAAATAAAACGATGACCCTATCCGACTCGAACGCCTTTGACGCCCACAACACACATTCCACCCGCCTGAGCGCCCGCCGCGCATCGCCGCGCAGCCAGTGGCAGCTCGAACAGGACGGCGTGCATCCCCTGCTGGCGCGCCTGTACGCTGCGCGCGGCATCGCCGGCCGCAACGAACTCGATTACGGCCTCGCCGCACTGCTGCCGCCCGAACGCCTGACCCATGCGGCCGACGCCGCCGTACTGCTCGCCGATGCCATCGAGGCGCAGGCAAAAATCCTCATCGTTGCCGACTACGACTGCGACGGCGCCACGGCCTGCGCCGTCGGCATCCGTGCCTTACGGGCGCTGGCCGGTGCGCACGGCGTTCATGTCGATTACCTGGTGCCCAGCCGTTTTACCGATGGCTACGGCCTGACGCCGCCGCTCGCCGACATGGCAGCAGCGCGCGGCTGCGAACTGCTCGTGACCGTCGATAACGGCATCGCCAGCCTCGACGGCATCGCCCGCGCCCGGGAACTCGGCATGACGACACTGATCACCGACCATCACCTGCCCGGCGCAACCCTGCCCGAGGCCGACTGCATCGTCAATCCGAATCAGCCGGGCTGTGATTTCCCAAGCAAGAGCCTGGCCGGCGTCGGCGTCATCTTCTACGTCATGCTGGCGCTGCGCGCCGAACTGCGCGCGCGCGGGCACTTTGCCGATGGCAGCGAGCCGAACCTTGCATCGTTGCTCGATCTCGTCGCACTCGGTACCGTCGCCGATGTCGTCCCGCTCGACCACAACAACCGCCTTCTTGTACACCAGGGCTTAAAGCGCATCCGCGCGGGCAGGCTGACGCCCGGTCTGCGCGCGCTGCTCCGCGCTGCCGGCCGCGACCCGGCACGGGCTACGGCGTTCGACCTCGGCTTCGTCGCCGGGCCGCGCCTCAACGCCGCCGGCCGTCTGGCCGACATGTCGACCGGCATCGAAACCCTGCTCACCAACGACGAAGCTTACGCCCTCAATCTGGCGCAACAGCTCGACGCCTACAATCGGGAACGCAAAACCATCGAGGCCGACATGCAGGAACAGGCGATGTGCGCCCTGGCCGGAATGGCGGATTCAGCCTATGCGGACGGCGGCACGGAAGCATCCGACGAGGCCGCCATCGCACTCTTCGACCCCGCCTGGCATCAAGGCGTCATCGGTATCCTGGCCGCGCGCATCAAGGAACAGCGCCATCGGCCGGTATTCGTCTTTGCTCGCAGCAAAGGACAGCGACCTGACCGGAGTGAGGATTCTGAAGATTCAGTGCCCACTGCCGACGCGCCTGCCGCCGACAGCGAGCTGAAAGGCTCCGGCCGCTCGATTCCCGGCCTGCACCTGCGCGATGTCCTCGACCTGATTGACAAACGCGCGCCCGGCCTGCTCAAGCGTTTTGGCGGGCACGCCATGGCCGCCGGCGCAAGCATCATGGAGGCGGATTTCTCCCGCTTCCGGGCATGTCTGGTCGAAGTGGCCCGTGAACTGCTCGACCCCGCCGCGCTGACCCGCACGCTGGAAACCGACGGCGCGCTGGAAACAGGCTATCTGTCGCTCGAAACGGCAAAGATGCTGGATGAAGAAGTCTGGGGACAAAGCTTTCCGCCGCCGCTGTTTGCCGACGAATTCGTCGTCGAGCACCAACGTCTGCTCAAAGACAGGCACCTAAAGCTGCGTTTGCGCAAGGGCGCGGCGCTGTTCGACGGCATCTGCTTCAACTTCAGCGATGCCGTCCACGGCACAATTCGCGCCGTTTACCGACTATCCATCAACGAATTCAACGGCGTGCAGAACCTGCAACTGATCATCGAATATCTCGAAAACACGGGCAAAGCCTGAAATAGCGGCTTCCTTCGCCAAAATACTGCGTTGGCTCGCCTTGCCGTACTGCTCGTACTGTCAGCGGCTTACCGCCTTGTCTTTTGGCAAAATCGAGCCATAGCGGCTTCCTTCGCCAAAATACGGCGTTGGCTCGCCTTGTCTTTTGGCAAAGCCGAGCCGCTATATTTTTTGTGTCTTAAATATGGGTGCCCTGAACCCCGCGTGAATAGGGCGTTTGCGGGCAGGCACCTCTGGAACGCCCTATTTATAAGGGTTTTAGAGCACCCCTCTCGGAAATGCCCTAAATACGCGGGCTAGCGGGCAGGTGCCATGAAACTAAAAACAAGAATTTCCTCCGCATGCGCACTGACCTCCACCCACGAAACTCCTTTTGATGCCGTTGCGCTGTGCGGTAGCGCGCCCCGCTGACTTTCTTTGCCTCGCCAAAGAAAGTCAGCAAAGAAACGCGACTCCAGGCGCAGAAAACCCCTTGCCTCGGGTTGGAGTGGTACTTGTGCGGCGGGCTTGAAAACTCGCTGCGCTCAGACAATCAAGCCCTTGATTCCGCCAAGCTTCCCCGCGCCTGCGGCTGCGCCTAAAGGGGTTTCTGGGTGCTTCGTAGTGATCGAATACGCGAAAGAGCATACCCGGAAACCCGCGTGGATTGGGCGTTTGCGGGCAGGCACCTCTGAAACCTTTATGAATAAAGGCCTTCAGGGCATGGATACCGGAGATGCCCTAAATACGCGGGCTTCAGGGCGCCCATATTTGAGATACCAAAAATATAGCGGCTTAACTTTGCCAAAAGACAAGGCGGCGAGCCGCAGGCAGTACGAGTACGGCAAGGCGAGCCAACGTAGTATTTTGGCAAAGGAAGACGCTATGGCTCGAACTTTGCCATGTGAAAAATAGGCTGTTAACCCCTCAGCCCTTTGAAGCAGCTCCCCTTTAAAAAAACGAGCGAAGCAGTCATTATATTTTTTGATGCTCTGAAGCCCTTGTGTTTAAAGGGCTTCAGCGCGATTTATGTTTTCTGATCTGTTTGCGCGGGTTTGCGGAGCGCTTCTGCCGGCGAGCGCGGCAGCAGCAGGTTGAGCAATACGGCAAAGCCCAGCCAACACAGCAACGCAGTTATGTTGACAAGGAAAGCCGCTATAGTTTTCAGGCCTTGCCGACAATCGGAAAACAGCGGTCGTAGGCCAGATTGAAAATGAAGGCATAGGCAACGTAAGCCAGCGCCACCGCGATATCGGCGATCAGCGCTTCCAGCCAGCCCATGCCCGTCCAGACCACGATCAAGGGCAGCGTGATGACGAGCAGCCCGAACTCAAAACCGAGTGCATGCACAATGCGGAGCAGATGCGGCCTCCGGTCGGCGTTGCGCCCGGTCAGCCGGCCTTCCACCCAGTCGAACAAGGTGTTGTAGACGGCGTTCCAGCAAGCGGCGATCAAGGCGATCAACGCCATCAGACCGAACGAGGTTTTGGCCGGCACACCGCTTAGCCAGATGAACGGCGGCGTAATCAGCAGTAACCCGCCGATTTCAAACAGCGCGACTTGCCGGCAGCGATCCCGTGGCGCACGCAGCGTGACGGTTTTGCTCATCAGACCAACTTGGCATAGTAATAAAAGACAAGCATTACAACGGCAACCTACTTCTTCCGTCGAGTTTGAAATGGCTTATCCCCAATCCAATCTGGATGTGGGACATATTTTCTTATTAAGCCATAAAGCTCAGAACTATGATACATATCAATACACTTTAGAAGTGCAAATTCCGCGTCGGCATATCCTTCAATAGGCGTGCTGTAATTACGACTCAGAAATTTCGTAATCAATGCATCAATTTCAGAGTTAGCTGCCAAATCATAATACGTCCAATTGAGAAAAACCCCTCCTGTTCTTTTAGCATCTCGTCCTGCTGGCGAATCTTTGTAAGCTTGTGCAATACAATATGCCAGTGCACGATCCTTAAAGTTATCGGCATTATTTCTAGTAGTAGCTATAATTTGATCCGTTCCCGCATAGGATATAGCTGAACATAGCGACAAAATAGTAAAAAAATATTTCATGAGAGTTTCCAGAAATAGGCTTTAGTAGTCTGATAATTCGCTTCTCGCTCATTAAAATAACAATGATCGTAGCAACTGTTACCATCATATAATGTTGCGTGTCCACTTGCAGTTGACCAACCTCGTACCTCAAAAAGAATAATTCCCTTTTGTCCGATTAAAGCGTTAGATGGTGGATACTTGATAATTTTAGGTTTTCCCCAATGTCGGCATAAAAAATCAGCAAGGTCATTGACACGGTAAAAATAGTTCCGCCTATCTTTACCTGTCACAGTTTTGTTAGCTATAGCTGGTATATACGTCCCTGTTTGATTAAGTATATAACTCATACGAACTGCGCATGTATTCTCCCAAGGTTGAGTTGGGTGTCTAATATTAATAGCAACAACACCACCAATCACTTCTGCAACTTTATCTGCGGGATTAAAAGCATCGTAAATCTTTTGCGAAGCAGTCCAAGCTGCTAAAAAAGATGGCCTTGCCAAGTTAACCTTCCTATATAAAAATAAACATATACTAATTAATCTTTATTTATGCGGATTTAAATCCAACATTAATGACATTAATAAAAAATATTTAAAATAAAAATATATTACACAAATCAGTGCCGTCGCGGTTTGGCCGTTTCCGCCGTGCGGCAGAGGGAGCGGCCGGCAGACTGCGCGTTCAACGCGCCCAACCAGTCGGCAAGCTGTTGCCCCAGCGCATTGCCGGCCTCAACAAGCGCTCCCACGCCGCCGCGCGCATCGGGTGTGGCCGCATTTTTTTCGGTGACAAACCGGCGCTCGGCAATAACGCGCCGCGTCGCGTCGGTCAGTATCGCGGTAGCCTGCAGTAACGCCCGGCTGTGCTGCGGCGAATCGAAGACCTGCGAAAACTCCTGTAATTCGACGCGCAGCGCACAGGCTCCCGCCGCACTCGCCGCCGCATCCGGCACACCCAGCTGCTGGCGCAGACGCTGCGTCAGCAGCTGGCCGGGATTGGCCGCCCAGCGGCTATCCACGTATTCACGCCGCTTGAGCGGATCGTCGTAGGCCAGGCGATAGCCGATGCCGGGCGAGTCGAACCACGGCGGCGTATCGACATCGACGGCCAGGCTCATTGCCTCGGCGCCGGTACCGCCCTGCCCGGCCAAGGCTGAAACGGGCAGGCCAAAATCATAGACGGTTGGCTGTACGGCGGATGGACTGGCGGCGCAGCCGGCCAGCAGCGCGATCGCTGCCAAGGCGCCGGCAGGAGCCGCCGCACGGCGGATAGCACGACGAATTGCGCGGTGGATGGATAGAGACGCCCAGTGGCGGAAAATTGTCAGCAACATCGGATTCCTCATGGTTTTTTCCTGTCTGCCGGTGCGGTAAAGCCGGCTTCTCCCGGCCCCGGCGTCTGCTTGGGGCCGCCGAGAATCAGACTTTGCGGCCGGTCTTCCAGCATTTTCAGGACACGGTTTAACTGCCGCGACGTGACCGCCAGATCGCGGCCCAGTTCATTTAAGCGCGGCAGCGTCGCGGCGCCGGACTGACCGCCCAGCGCCACGTCGAGTTTATCGCTGACGCTTTGCAGACGGGCAACCAGCCCGCGCGCTTCGGCAAAGAAGGGGCCGATCTGGCCGGTGGCGTACTCGGCGCGTTGCAGCGTCGTCTGCAAGGTGCGCAGATTCTGTCCGGACAGCGCCTGCCGAAGCTGCTCCGAGGCTTCGCGCGCATTATCCGAAGCGGCCGCGAGGTTATCCAGCGTGCGCGTCATCGCCTTCCGATTTTCGGGATTCAGAATCCGGTTGATATTCACAACCAGACGATGAATCTGTTTGAGCGTATCCGTGCCCGTGTCGGTCAATGCGTCTACGAGGGAATCTTCCATCGGAATGCGCGGCATGCCTCCCGATTCTGCCGACAAAAGCGCGCGATCGGCATCCACGGGGTGTCCCACGCCGTCTTCATCCCGGTCATCGAGCTGGATATGGGCGATGCCGGTTACGCCCTGATACCCCAGGCGGGCGATGGCGCCCTGCCTGACGGGCACATCGTCGCGGATACGGATGTGGATCAGGATATTGCGCGGATCGCGGCTGTCGAGATCGATGTCCTCGACGCGGCCGACGCGGATTCCCCGGTAGCGCACCTGCGCCTGCGGATTCAGCCCGCTGACGCTCTTGTCGGTCACGACCAGGTAATCGCGCATATGCTCGGTCTTGCCGCCAAACCACCATAAAGAAAGGATGGCGGCAATGCCGAGCAGTAAGGTAAAGATTCCGGTGATCAGGGCGTGGGAGCGGTTTTCCATGGTGGATTTTCTGCCTATTTCTTGGACAAGGTGGCGGATAAGGCGGCCAGCGCGTGTTCGGAACAAAAAAAGTTGTGGATAAACGGATGGTCGACTGCCATCACCTCGGCCGGCGGGCCGCAGGCAATGATACGCTGGTCGGCCAGCACCGCGATATGCGTGGCCAGGCCGGCCAGCGTATCGAGATCGTGCGTGACCATCACGACGGTGAAATTCAGCTCCTTCTGCAAGGCGCTGATCAGTTTGACGAAGCTGGCCGCCAGATCGGGATCGAGGCCGGCGGTCGGCTCGTCCAGCACCAGCAGTTCCGGCTCCAGCGCCAGAGAACGCGCCAGCGCAACGCGCTTAATCATACCGCCCGACAGTTCCGCCGGCATCAGATGACCATGACGCGGTTCGAGTTCGACCATCGCCAGCTTGAGGCGCACTAGCTCACCGATCATGGCCTCGTCAAGCCGGTGCAGTTCGCGCAGCGGGAAAGCGATATTGTCGAAAACCGACAGCGCGGAAAACAGCGCGCCCTGCTGGAACAACATGCCGAAACGGCGGCGCAAGGCGCGGCGGCGAAGGGGATCGGCATCGGCGATCGGCTCACCGAACAGGCGCACCGTGCCGCGCTCCGGCGTCAGCAGCCCGATGATTTCACGCAGCAGCGTCGTTTTGCCACTGCCGGAGCCGCCGACCAGCGCCATCACCTGTCCGGCCAAAACGTCCAGATCGAGATCGCGGTGAATGACCGTCTCGCCGAAGCGCGTCGATAAGCCGCGCACCTGCACGACAGGCGCCCGGGACACTACTGGGGACGCAGATTCATGCGCTGGAAGCGGTGTCATGTCCGTTCGTCTGTCCATGCTCAGATCCCCACATTGCGCGTCAGGATGGCGAACAGCGCATCCGTCAGAATGACCAGCGTAATCGCCGTGACGACGGCCGTCGTCGTATTGCTCGACAGGCTTTCGGTGTTCGGCCGCACCTTGAGGCCGAAATGACAGGACACCAGCGCAATCAGAAAGCCGAAAAACACGCCCTTACTCAGGCCGATCCACACATTGGCGACCGGCACGACACGCGGCAGCGCGGTAATGAAATAGTGAAAAGACAACCCCATTTCCAGATTGGCCGATACCATGCCGCCGACCAGCGCCGCCGCCGAGCACCAGACGACCAGCAGCGGCATGGTCAGCGCCAGCGCGGCGACTTTTGGAAATACCAGGCGCAAGCTGCGCGAAACGCCCATCGTCGCCAGCGCGTCGATTTCCTGCGTCACGCGCATCACACCGATCTGCGCCGTCATGGCCGAGCCAGAACGGCCGGCAACGAGGACGGCGACAAGCACCGGCCCCAGCTCGCGGATGATGCTGATGCCCAGCAGATTGACGATATAGATGTCCGCGCCGAAAGTACGCAGTTGCAGCGCGGAAAGAAAAGAGAGCACGACGCCGATGAGAAAGCCGACGAGCGCCGTCACGGGCAAAGCCTGCGCGCCGCTGCGGAAAATATTGGCCGAGAATTCCCGCCCAGGAATATCGCGCGGGTGAAAGAGCAGATAACGCGCATCGAGCACCAATTGCCCGAACAGGGCGATTAGCCCCGCCAGATTGCGCAAGCCGCTCAGCACAGCGCCACCGACGAGCAACAGGCCGCCGGAAAGGTACGCTGGGCGTTCCGGCCGGGCACTGTCTACCGGAACAGCGGCGGCGCGTTCGATGATGGCCCGCAAGACGGGCGGAACAGCCACGGTTTTCGGCCACTTGCCGCCCCAGGCGCGCCACAGCGTTAAGGCGCCGACGCTGTCGAGCCGCGTAATGCCGTGCAAATCCCAGGTGGTTTCAGCCCCGACCTGCGCGCGCAGACTGGCTTCAAACGCCGCAATCGACGCGGGCAGCCTGGCCAACGTCCAGTCGCCGGAAAGAGCCAGCGTGCGCCGGCCATCCGCAGCTTCATGCAGAGAAAACGCCGCTTCCGACACCGGCGCCATCATCGCTGCATCCCTGTCAGATCCGCCTTGCACTACGTCCTCCCGCGCGCCGCCGACCGGCGCTTGATTGTCCAGCCGAATCCCACGCGTTGCCAGATCGCCGCTTCATCCGCCAACGCCGAGGCACTGAGCGGATTGGCCGCCAGCCAGCTGGCAGGAAACGAGAGCGAAAAAACGCCATATTCGCCTTCGGTGCCGTTTTTATCGCCCGAACTCTTTGTACGCGCGGTTTGTGATGCTTTTGTTCTGCCGGCATATTCCCCGCCTTGCAGGCTGACCCGAACATCCGGCGCCACGGAAAGATTGTCGCGCGAACGATAGAGCAGCGCGGCCAGGCGCAGGCAGAACACCAGCACCCAACAGAAATCGCCATCCGGCAGGAATTTTTTCAGCTTTTCCAGCTTGCCGCGCTGACCGAGAATCAGGGCGGAGAGGCGCTCCTGTTCCGTCTTCGAAAAACCCGGCATATCCGCGCAGCGCGTAATGTACGCGCCATGTTTATGAAAATCGCCATGCGAAATCGAAATACCAATTTCATGCAGCGACGACGCCCATGTCAGCAGGCGCATTCCGTACTCATGCACCTGCGGATCGCAACCGTCCGCCAGCTGCGCGAAGCACGCCAACGCCATAGCCTTGACCCGCGCGGCCTGCGACACGTCGATGTGGTAACGGCGCATGAAACGGCGCACCGTCGTATCGCGCATGTCGCGCCGGTGAAAACGGCCAAGCAGGTCATAGAGAACCCCCAGGCGCAACGCACCTTCGGAATAGATCATGCGCTCGATGCCCAGTTCTGCAAATATGGCGGACAGAATCGCAAAACCGCCTGCCAGCACGGGCGCACGCTCGCCGCGCAGGCCGGACAGGCCGAGGTTTTCCATCGAGCCGGCGCGGATCAGCAGGCTGCGCAGTTTTTCCAGCCCGGCGCGGGTAATACCGTCACCGCCGCCGGGATTGAGCCGGTTCATTTCCAACAGATCGGCAATCGCCCGCGCCGTGCCGGAAGAGGCAACCGCCTCACTCCAGCCCAGTTGCCGATACGCCTGCGCAAAGCGCTGCACTTCGCGCGCTGCGGACAGTTCCGCCTTGATCAGGCGTTTGGCATCAACGCGCCCATCGGGGAAAAAGCGCAGCGAATAACTCACGCACCCCATGTACAGGGAATCCATAAGCATCGGCTCAATTTTTTTGCCGATGATGAGTTCGGTCGAACCGCCGCCAATATCGACGACCAGCCGCCGGTCGCGCGTCGGCGGCAGCGCATGGGCAACGCCAAGGTAGATAAGGCGCGCCTCTTCGCGGCCGGCGATGATTTCAATGGGAAAACCGAGCGCCTGTTCGGCCTTGGGCAGAAATGCCGCCGCATTGCGGGCGACACGCAGGGTATTGGTCGCCACCGCGCGCACCGAGCCAGGCTGGAAACCGCGCAGACGTTCGCCAAAGCGCGAAAGCGCCGCCAGCGCCCGCGTCTGCGAGGCCGTATCCAGCAGCTTGTCCGGCGTCAGGCCGGAGGCCAGGCGAACCGTCTCTTTGAGGGTATCGAGCGGGTAAATCTGGCTATAGACGAGGCGGCCAACTTCCAGGTGAAAACTGTTCGACCCGAGATCGACGGCGGCAATCTGTTCGTAGGGCATAGGGCGATCAAGACTTTCCGGCGGCCGATGACTCGGCGCATTTCAGCATATTCCGTGTATCTTGCATATTGGAGTGGAGTGGCCGGTTCCGGCAACGCCGGGAATACCGAGAATACCGGCCTGAATTTGCATGGCGGGCGTCATTCTATCACCTCGCCCTATGCGATCGTCGGGCCGCGCCCGCATTACCGACCCGGTTAATGTATTCACGATGCGTTGGCCGGTCTGTGTATCGCTCGCCACAGGGCCGCGCAGGCCGATTTTTCGGCGGAGACGGGGATATCAGCGATATTTCGCGACTGCTTTTCTGCCGGTTCTCTGCCGCTTCCCTACCAGTTTCCTGCCGCTTTTGAGCGCCGTTCCCCGCTTCTTGTCGCTCCTATCACGAGAATCCTCATTCACCCGAACCGGCCGGATGCGGTGGGCAGATTCAACCATCCGGAAATATCGGGGGTTTGGCGATAGAATGGCCGCTGCCCGACCCGGCAATGATTCTCCACGTGTTCTTATCCCCATGCGCTTGTCCAAATCGCCCCGCTCTCCCCACTCCTTGCCTCATTCCGCTGGAAAGCCAGAGGATCACGGCAAATACCTCAACCGCGAACTCGCCCTGCTAGCCTTCAACCGGCGCGTGCTGGCGCAGGCAAGCGATCCGTCCGCACCGCTGCTCGAACGCCTGCGTTTTTTGTGCATCGTCAGCAGCAATCTCGACGGGTTCTTTGAAATTCGCCTCGCCGGTCTCAAGGAACAGATCAAGCTCAATTCGGGCGAAGTGTCGGTGGATGGACTGACGGCGCAGGCGGCCTATGATCGGGTCAGTGATACGGCACATGGATTGGTCGCCGAACAATACGCACTGCTCAACGGGCAGATCCTGCCGGCACTGGCCGCAGAAGGCATCCGTTTTTTCCGGCGCAGCCAGTGGAATGAAGCGCAGTTCGAGTGGATTCGCGATTATTTTTTCCGCGAAGTCATGCCGGTGCTGACGCCGATCGGGCTGGATCCTTCCCATCCTTTTCCGCGTGTCCTGAACAAGAGCCTGAACTTTGCCGTCGAGCTGGACGGCAAGGATGCTTTTGGCCGGCATTCCGGCACGGCCATCGTCCAGGCGCCGCGCGTGCTGCCGCGCCTCATCCGCCTGCCCGAAGCCCTGTGCGGCTGCCCATATGGTTTCATTTTTCTGTCGTCGATACTGCACGCCTTCGTCAATGAGCTGTTTGCGGGCATGACGGTACTCGGCTGCTACCAGTTCCGTGTCACGCGCAACAGCGACCTATTCGTCGATGAAGAAGAAGCCAAAAACCTGCGCATCGAAATCCAGGGGGAACTGCCCCAGCGCCACTTCGGCGACGCCGTGCGGCTGGAAGTTGCGGACAACTGCCCGGAACATATGGCTGATTTTTTGCTGACCCAGTTCAGTCTCCGCCGCAGCGATCTTTACTGCGTTTGCGGCCCGGTCAATCTCGCCCGTCTCATCGAGATTCCCGACCAGGTCGACCGGCCGGATCTGAAGTTTCCGCCATTTACGCCGAGCCTGCCCAAGACGCTCGACAAGAGGCACGGTATTTTTGAAGCCTTGCGTAAAAACGACATTCTGCTGCATCACCCTTACCAGAGTTTTTTGCCCGTTATTGCGCTCATTGACCAGGCTGCCACCGATCCTCAGGTCGTTGCCATCAAGATGACCGTCTATCGCACCGGAACGGATTCCGTGCTGATGAAGTCGCTGCTGCGCGCCGCACGCAACGGCAAGGAAGTCACCGTCGTCGTCGAACTCATGGCGCGCTTCGACGAAGAAGCCAATATCGGCTGGGCCACCCAGCTCGAAAAAGTCGGCGCTCATGTCGTTTACGGCGTCGTCGGCCACAAAACACACGCCAAGATGCTGATGATTGTGCGCCGGGAGAGCGACGCTTCCGGCAGCTGCCTGCGCCGTTACGCGCATCTGGGCACCGGCAACTACCATCCGCGCACCGCCCGCCTGTACACGGATTTCGGCCTGCTGACGAGCAACGAGGCCATTTGCGCCGATGTCAACGAAATCTTCAAGCAGCTCACCGGTCTGGGGCGCGCCAGCGCGCTTTGCCATCTCTGGCAGTCGCCGTTCTCGCTGCACCGCAACGTCATCGCCGCCATCGAGGCCGAAACCGACGCGGCACGCAACGGCAAACGCGCGCGCATCATCGCCAAAATGAATGCGCTGCTCGAACCGGGCGTGATCGATACGCTGTACGCCGCTTCGCAGGCAGGCGTCAGGATCGACCTGATCGTGCGCGGCGTCTGCGCCCTGCGCCCCGGCCTCAAGGGATTATCAGAAAATATCCGCGTGCGTTCGGTCATCGGCCGTTTTCTCGAACATCAGCGCATTTTCTATTTTTATGCTGGCGGCGAAGAGAAGGTTCTGCTGTCAAGCGCCGACTGGATGGAGCGCAACTTCTTCCGCCGCATCGAACTGGCCTTTCCCGTCCTCGATAAAAAGCTCAAGCGCCGCGTCATTCACGAAGGTCTGCGTCTTTATCTCGCAGATAACCAGCAGGCCTGGGAAATGAACGCCCAAGGCGGCTACCGCCCGCGTCACGACGGGCGCCGGGCAAAAACACAGCGCAGCGCACAGCGCGAATTGCTGGAATTGCTGAAACGCTAAAATGCGGTGTCATTGTCATGGGAAAAAAGTGTTTTTAGAACGCCATCTTGGCGAAATAATCTTTTATAAGCCGCAACTGCCCCCTTTTTTCAAGCATGAAAGCATGACCGCCGGTGGCGGCATTTCAAACAAAAGCATTGCGGAAGGCAGGCCGGAGATGCCCAATCCACGCGGGCTCGCGGGCAGCTGTTCAGAGATGCCCAAGCCAGAAAAACGTTCGTAAAGAAACAAGCACGGCATGTGCCGTTTCAGGTCGGGCTTTTGTCCGCGGCGCGCAAGGGCTTGTGCGTGTAGCGTCAAATAGCTAAAAAATCACCACCGCGTTGCGCCACTTTTTCACACGCCCTGTACTGTCTGCGGCGGCTGCCCGGAAGTCCGCGTCCTTTGGACGTTTCAAATAGGGTAGTGCTGGAACCCGCGCCAATTGGGGGTTTGCGAGTAGGTGTCGCTGAAACCCGCGTGGATTGGGCGTTTCAGACAGGACAGCTCTGAAACCCGCGTCAATTGGGCGTTTGCGAGCAGGCATCCCGGAAACCCTTATTCCACCCGGGATTCCATTCGGGCTTCGAGCCTGCTCCGCCGCTGCCGGCATCTGCCTGCATTGCACGTTAAGCGCGGTAGCGGCGGCGTGCGGCGGGCTGAACGTCTGTGGCGTCCGAACGTCCACGGCCGCGCCGGATTTTCAGAAACGCTTATCAAATGAAACGTAGTAATTCCGCCCTCGGCCGACCATGGTGGTCGTGTCATAGCTGTTGTAATGGATACGCTTCCGGTCAAAGAGATTGTTGATGCCAAAATTCAGCGTGAAGTTCTTGTCGAAGAAGCTCATGCCGCTATCTACCGGCTTCCAGCTGCCAAACAGGTCGACGATGGTAAACGCCTGGTTGATGTAGCGGTATTCGACGCCGCGAATTTTACGGACATAGATGTCGCGCTTCGGCTTGAACCAGTGGGTTAACTTGACGCCGCCGGTCAGCTTCCACCCCGGATGGGTGTAGGAAGCATTGAAAGAGAGCTTATCCACCGAGGGCTGTTCCAGCTTGCCGGTTGCGCTATCGATAATTTTCAGGTGATCGTATCCGCCGCCGAATTTCCAGTCACGCCAGCGGTATTTTCCTTCGACTTCATACCCCTTGCGTTTGGCCGCGCTGACATTTCGGTACTGGGCATATTGACGGGTTGTAACACGATCGCCAATGTCGGGGGGCGTACCGAGTTCAGGCGCCTCCTTCAGGGAGATCATGTCCTCGATTTTGCCGTCAAAATAGGTCGCCTTGAAATAGAGTTCATCATGACCCAGTAAATTTTGCTTATCGACCGAAAAGCCGATCTCATACTCCTTGGCCGTTTCCGGCTTCAGGTTAGCGTTCGGCACATACCAGTAATGGGGATTTAACGCACCATCGGATGAGGTTTCGTGCGGTGTCGGGCCGCGGAAGGTTTCCGCATAACCGGCCAGGAGGTAGATGCCATCGAAGGCCTGATACGCCAGACTGACTTTCGGCGACAGACGGCTATCCTTGTATCCTTTCGCGCCGCCTTTATCGACACCGCGCTGGAAGCTGTCGTAACGCGCGCCAAGGGTCACATCCAGCTTGCCAAAGCTGGCGGTATCCTGCGCATAGATACCCAGGTCCTTATAGTAATTGGGCATCGAGCCAAACGCGGACACTTTCCCTTTGTTGACCATGTGCGCATCTTCGTTGCGGTCTTCATAATCGAGTCCAATGACAAGCTGGTTATCAACCGCACCGAGTTTAAATTTAGATTTGTTCTTGACACCCAATCCCCAGCGCTCATCCCAGTTGGTATAACGGTTGGCGGACAACCCATCCCAGATGCGCGAATAGGACGCCTTGCTTGTATAGAGCTTGGCCTCCAGATCGATCCACGGATTGTTCGCCGGGGCAAACTGGTAGCTAACACTGTAGTCCTTTTGCTTGAGCCATCCATACACGGGCGACTTGCCCGGATCAACGCCGTACAACGTCTGCCATGTAGTTTCCAGATTTTCGTTATAGTCGAAGTATGAAAAGGACAGCCGTTGTTCCGGCGTCATATCCCAGCCCAGCTTGAGCATAGTGTTCTTGATATTTTCATCGTTCGCGGCATGCGTAATCCGTTTACCATCGGTCGTCACTACGCCGCCGGCAGCCAATTTGTTGTCGCCGAATTCGGCTCTGCGCCCATAGACAACGAAATCGAAGGGGCTGTTTTTTGGATCAAACGCAAAAGCCAAATACCCACTTCGGCTGTTGTTGACATCATAACGGCCACCGACGGTCAATCCTGTTTCTTTACCTGCGGCGAGAAAATCCTTGGCATCCTTCGTCCGCATACTCACGATTCCGCCAATGGCGCCGCTACCATGCAGCACGGAAGAGCCGCCCTTGACGACTTCAACCTCCTTCAACAGATTCGGATCCGTACGGAAAGAAGAAATATGGTTGGAAAACATATTCACCGAGCGCCGGATGCCATCCTGTTCGATGATCACCCGATTCTCCGACTGATAGCCAAAACCGCGAATCTTGAATTGCGAGCCGATCTGACGACCATGATCGTAGCCCGTCTCGAAGCCTGGTATCTGGCTGAGGCTTTCAACGACATTCTCACTGCCCTGCAAGTCTTCGTTTTCCAGCACGCTGACTTGCCCGGCATATGTTGCGGCGGAACTATCCATGCGGTTGGCAGTGACCGTCACCGGCGCGAGGCTCACTTCCGTACTTGCGGAGTCAGAGGACGTACGGGGTGGTTTGGCGGAATCATTTTCCTGAGCGAATGCCGGTATGGAAAGGCATACGCCCAACAGCGCAATGCTGTTTGCCAGACAGGTTTTCTTCATCAAATCTTCTCCATGCATATTCGGGTAAATCAAAAATCCAGGCCGGTGGACGGCATGTTTTGGCATCTCTCACAAGGCGTAAATCACGAGTGCCCAAGCGCAGTGCTGGCACGCTGCAACGTCTCTCTCAGCAGCAAAACAAGGCACATTAAATGTGTTCGCCGGCTGGCTTATTATTAAGCAATAAATGATAATAATCATCAATAACATTTTTATAGTTACGATCAAAAAACACGCCGAGTACGGCTTTTCTCTTGCTATTACGCAACACATGTCCCCAAAGCCATTCATGGTTTTTCATGCTTCTCCGGAAAAATCCGGTAACCCAATCCATCCATGATCGCCTTCGGTAAAAAACATAAACACGCCAATGAAAAAGGCCGCAGTCGCTGCGGCCTTCGATATATTTTTGATGTGATGTTGCAGAAAAAACCGGCGCAATACCTCAGCAGAATCTGCGCACTCTCCCTTCAGATTCCCTTCAGATCCGTCCCGCACTTATCGACGAGCGCGCGATTCAGCCCTCCAGAAACGCCCAGCGCTCCAGCAAGGCCATGAGCTCTTCCTCGATTTCGGCGAGTCGCGTCGACAAACGCCGCGCTTCGTCGGGCTGCGCCTGATACAGCGCCGGATCTTCCAGCCGCAGCATGGTGCTTTTTTGTTCCGCCTCCAGCGCTGCAATACGCCCTGGCAAAGCGTCGAGTTCGCGCGTTTCTTTGTAACCCAGCTTGCGCCGTCCTCCGGCAGAACTTTTCTCTGCAAGAGATTCGGGCGATGCCGGCGCTGTCGTTGCCGGATGCTTTGCCGAGACTGTACGATGCGCGCCACCAGTGCGCTGCACGACCTGACGTTCTCTCTGACGCCCTTTTTGGTATTCCAGCCAGTCGCCATAGCCGCCGACCGATTCATACCAGCGGCCCTCGCCTTCCGGCGCGATGATCTGCGTCACCACATTGTCGAGAAAAGCGCGGTCATGACTGACGAGGAACAGTGTGCCCGTGTAATCCTGTAGCAGCTGTTCAAGCAGTTCCAGCGTTTCGATATCCAGATCGTTGGTCGGCTCGTCGAGTACCAGCACATTGGCAGGCCGCGCAAACAGGCGTGCCAGCAGTAGCCGGTTGCGTTCGCCGCCGGACAGCGATTTGACCGGCGAACGGGCGCGCTCGGGCGCAAACAGAAAATCGCCAAGATAGCCGATAACGTGCTTCCTCTCATTGCCGATTTCCACATAATCCGAGCCGGGAGAAATCACATCGACCAGCGCCGCTTCCTCATCGAGCTGCGTCCGGAATTGATCGAAATAAGCAATCTGCAGGCGCGTCCCCAAGCGCACCTGACCGGTATCCGGCGCCAGTTCGCCGAGAATCAGGCGCAGCAGCGTCGTCTTGCCCGCGCCATTGGGGCCGATAATGCCAATGCGGTCGCCGCGTTGCAGGCGGCAGGAAAAGTTGCGCACCACGGCTTGATCACCAAAGCTTTTGGATACATCGACCAATTCAGCCACCAGGCGACCGCTTTTTTTGCCGGCGTCGATCGCCAGTTCGACGCGCCCCTGGCGTTCCCGCCGTGCCGCGCGTTCGCGCCGCAACTGTTCAAGCCGGCGCACACGGCCTTCGTTGCGCGTTCGCCGCGCTTCAATGCCTTTACGAATCCAGATTTCTTCCTGCGCCAACAGTTTATCGAAGCGAGCGTTAAGGCTTGCTTCGTCGTGCAGCGCTTTTTCCTTGATCGCCTGGTAATCAGCAAAGTAGCCGGGAAATGATTGCAGGCGGCCGCGATCCAGCTCGACGATGCGCGTCGAAACACGGTCGAGAAAATGCCGATCGTGCGTGATGAAAACCATCGCCACGGCAGACGCGCGCAGCATGTCCTCCAACCATTCGATAGCCTCGATGTCGAGATGGTTGGTCGGTTCGTCGAGCAGCAATACATCCGGCGGCACCGCCAATGCCTGCGCCAGCGCCAGCCGCTTTTTCTGCCCGCCGGACAACGTGCCGACCCGCGCACTGGCATCGAGTGAAAAGCGCTGGATCGCCTGTTCCGCCTGCGCTTCAAAAGACCAGGCCTGGCGCATCTCGAGCGCATTTTGCAGATGGTGCAGGCGATCGAGCAGAAATACCTGACGCTCAGGCGATGCGGAAATTTCATGCGCCACGGCATGGTACTCGGCGAGCAGTGACGAAACCTCGCCCATGCCGGCGACGACCGCCTCAAACACGCTCATATCCGGCGCAAACAGGGGCTCCTGCGGCACATACCCCAAATGCAGCCCCGGCTGCCGCCACACCACGCCATCATCGAGCGCGCCCTGCCCCGCCAAGGCGCGCAGCAGAGAAGATTTACCACTGCCGTTGCGCCCGATCAGCGCCACACGCTCACCCGGATCGAGCTGAAAACTGGCGTGGTCGAGCAGCGGCACATGACCGTAAGCCAATGAGGCATCGGAAAGCGTCAGATAGGGCATTTCAGCAGCTCTTTAACAAATCATTAAGCGGTGGCGCTCCGGCCGCACCCGCTCAGAAAGCATCGAACACGTCAAACGTATCCCTCCAAAATAAATGTCACGGCGGCAAGTGCGTGAATCCGGGCGCTATCGAAGACGGGCAACGGGCATTCTTCCGGCTGCAACAACAAACCAATTTCAGTGCAGCCGAAAATCACCGCTTGCGCACCGCTTGCCTGTAAACCGGCAATGACGCTCTGAAAAAATGCGCGCGCCTCGGCAGTCGGGCGATTGCGGCACAGCTCCTCGAAAATCACCCGATCGATTTCATCCTGCTGCGCCGCATCCGGAACAAGTGCATGCACGCCCCGCAGACGCAAGCGGTCGGTATAAAAACCGTCGCACATGGTAAAGCGCGTCCCCAGTAAAGCGGCGGTATGCAGCCCATTGATCCGGAGGGCATCGGCAACGGCATCGACAATGTGCAGCAGAGGAATACCAACCGCGTTCTGTACAGTATCGGCAACCTTGTGCATGGTGTTGGTCGCCAATACCAGCGCCTGTGCGCCAACGCTTTCCAGCCGGCGGGCACTCTGCGCAAGGACTTCTCCGGCCTGCGCCCAGTCGCCTGCTCGCTGCATCCGCACAATAGGCTCAAACTCCAGGCTGTGCATCACGATGTCGGCGCTGTGATTGCCGCCCAGGCGGGCATTGATTTCGCGGTTGATACACTGGTAGTAGGACACCGTGCTCTCCGGACTCATACCGCCGATGACGCCCAGGGTTTTCAGTTTCATTCCGGCAAATCCTCGATCTGCCGCACCAGGCGCCCAGCGTGATCCCTGGCCTTGGCCTGCACGCTTTGCAGATCTTCCTCACGGCTGAGTCCGGCAATGTACATCATGCTGTTGGAAATGACCGGTTGCCCGAACTGCAAGCCGCACAACAGCCCTGTCTGGCGTAAAGGGGGAATAAACGCCTCGATGGCGTAATTCATCGCCTGGCCTTCCGCATAGGCTTCGGCTGGCGAGCCGGTGGTAAAGGAAATGATCAGCCGCTTGCCGCCCAATTTGGCACCTGATCCATAGGCAAAACCGTGCGTGAACACATCGTCCAGCCATTTCTTAAGCAGTGCGGGCAGGCTGTACCAGAAAAGCGGGAACTGCCAGACGATCACGTCGGCGGCAAGCAGTGCCTGCTGTTCGGCGGCAATATCGATCTGGTAGTCGGGATACAGCGCGTCCAAACGGCGAATCTGCGCATGGGGCAGACGACCGGCAAGTTCATCGAGAATCGCCCGATTGGCGGTAGACTGCTGCAGGTTCGGATGGCCGGAAATAATCAGGATGTTTTTCATGGCAACTTCCTTTGCGTTTTCTGGGAGAATTTTCTGGAAAAGGTTGATAACACGATCAAGCCATCAATGGGATCGCACACACATGTGAAAGCAATCACACCAAGGCAAATGGTGCAATATAAACGACCAGCAAAAAAAGCGCATACCTGGACAATCATTACGCCTTCATCCGCAGTCCTGACACGCCGATAATCACAACCTGCCGGATAGATCATCAAGACGATAGAAAGTGACCAGCTACCCACGATAGCAGGGGTTATAACTTCAAGTTATTTCACCATGACGAAAAGATTTCTTCGCCCGCCATGCTTTCAGGGATAATGCCCAACTTCCACACGCTGCTTCATCGGTGTTTCATCGCATTACTTTTATTGCACCACTTTCCATGGATTTTGCTTATCTCAGCGAAGTTTTTCCGCAATACATTAGCGCAACGGGAGAAACGCTACGCTTGTCACTGTGGGGCGTCGGATTGTCGTTACTACTCGGTCTGTCGGTATGCATTGCAGTCGTCTACCGCTTGCCCGTACTCGCTCGATTCTGCCGCCTGTATATCGAGCTATCACGCAACACGCCGCTGCTGGTGCAATTATTTTTCCTTTATTACGGCCTGCCGAAACTGGGCGTCCACCTATCAGGCTTTGTCTGTGGGGTGATCGGACTGACCTTCCTGGGGACATCTTATATGGCCGAAGCGTTCCGCGGCGGCATTGAATCGGTGAACAAGATTCAGCAAGAGGCAGCGCTGAGCATTGGGCTAACCCCCGCACAAACTTTTATTTATGTCGTATTCCCGCAATCACTTGCGGCGTCCGTCCCGGCGCTGGTTGCCAATACGCTATTCCTGATCAAAGAGACCTCGGTTGTCGGCGTATTGGCGGTAGTGGAATTACTCAATCTGAGCAAGGAGTTAATCGGCCTGGATTACCAAACGAACGAGGCACTGCTGATGCTGGTGCTCGGCTATGCGACACTATTGCTACCCGTAATCGCCTTGGCGCCGTGGATCGAACGCCAGGTACGCAAAGCAAGCCATGGCTGAACCGGTCGAATGGGGCGCATATGCCTGGCGGCTATTGCTTGGCATGAAGATGACATTCGCCATCTCCGTCGTCTCGATGGGTATTTCAATTCTTGGCGGGGTACTGTTCGGAATACTGATGATGCTGCCCAGTCGGTTGCTGCGTTTTTGCTGCCGCTGCTATCTGGAGCTGATCCGCTTCATTCCGCTTCTGGTATTGCTGTTCATCTTTTATTTTGGACTGGCTGGCTGGTTCGACTGGCACTGGGAACCGTATGTGGTCTGCATTTTCGTTTTTAGCCTATGGGGCATTGCCGAAATGGGTGACCTCGTGCGCGCAGCGCTCTCGTCGATTGACAGGCATCAGAGCGAAACAGCGTTGGCACTCGGTTTGAGCAAGGCACAAACCTTCCGTTACGTGCTGCTGCCGCAAAGTATCCGCCGCGCCTTGCCCGGCATAGTCAACCTGCTGACGCGAATGGTTAAGACGACAGCGCTGGCCGCCCTGATCGGCGTTGTCGAAGTCGTTAAAGTTGCGCAGCAGATTATCGAGTTGCACCCAAGCGCCTCATTCTGGATTTATGGAGCCGTATTTGTGCTGTACTTTATCGTCTGTTATCCACTTTCTCTGCTGGCAGCGCGCCTGGAAAAACAGGAGCGGGAGTCATGAAATCCGTAACCGGCACAACGGCGCCACTGCTTAGCTTGCGCGGCATTGATAAATACTACGGCGATATTCATGCCTTGCATGACATCAATCTGGATATTGCCGCCGGCGAAGTGGTCGTTCTGCTCGGCCCTTCCGGTTGCGGGAAGAGCACATTGCTACGCTGCATCAACGGACTGGAGCCCACTCAGGGCGGGCGAATCTTTCTCGACGGCTACGGCGCACTGGGAGAGGATATTGGCTGGCACGCCGCCCGTCAGCACATCGGCATGGTTTTCCAGAGCTATGAACTATTCAACCATCTCAATGTGCTGGACAACATCCTGCTGGGCCCACTCAAGGCACAGAAGCGACAACGCGATGAAGTAGAAGCACAAGCCGATCAGCTATTGCAGCGCATTGGGCTTTACGAGCGCAAAACAGCCTATCCGCGCGAACTGTCCGGCGGCCAGAAGCAGCGCATCGCCATTGTCCGCGCGCTCTGCCTGAATCCAAAACTTCTTCTCCTCGACGAAATCACCGCTGCGCTCGACCCGGAGATGGTGCGCGAAGTGCTCGACGTTGTCCTCGAACTGGCCGCCGAAGGTATGACGATGCTCATCGTCACGCATGAAATGGGCTTTGCGCGTAAGGTCGCCGACCGCATCATTTTCATGGACGCCGGGAAAATCATCGAGCAGGCCGATCCGGAAACTTTTTTCACTGCCCCAGCCTCACAACGGGCACAGGCATTCCTCAACCTTATGCATTATTGACACATTTAATTTTTTGACTTGACCGAAAGGACTCTCCAATGAAAAAGACGATTCTCCTGGCTACATTACTTGGCGCTCTATTTACCCAGGCTTCAGCATTTGCCGCCAGCCCTGAAGACCTCAAAGCCAAGGGGGAAGTTCGTATTGGCGTTTTCAGCGACAAGCCCCCATTCGGCTATGTCGACGCCAAAGGCATCTCGCAAGGTTTCGATGTTGAGATCGGCCGTTATATCGCTAAAGATCTGCTGGGTGACGCAAACAAGGCCAAATTTGTACTGGTGGAAGCTGCCAACCGCGTCGAATTCCTACGATCTGGCAAGGTCGACATCATTCTTGCTAACTTCACCGTCACGCCGGAACGTGCCAAGGTTGTCGATTTTGCCAAACCTTACATGAAAGTCGCACTCGGTGTCGTATCCCCCAACAAAGCGGTCATCACCGACATCGCCCAGATCAAGGGAAAAACCCTGCTGCTCAATAAAGGCACGACGGCTGACCGTTACTTCAGCAAGGAGCACAAGGAAATCAAAAGCTTGAAGTTCGACCACAACACCGAAACCTTCAACGCTCTTGTCGATGGGCGCGGCGAGGCATTGGCACACGACAATACCCTGCTGCTCGCCTGGGCAGAAGAACATCCTGGTTACACCGTCGGTATCGCTCGTCTGGGCAACGATGACTTTATCGCTCCAGCCGTCGCCAAAGGCGATGACAAACTACGCGCCTATCTGGATGAAAAAATTGAGGAAATCAGCAAAAACGGCGTACTTAAGGCTGCTTACCAGAAAACGCTGCGGCCCGTATTCGGTGACAAAGTGCCCGCTTCGGAAATTTTAGTCGACAACCTAAAATAAGCTTAGGCGGACAACAGGTCGTAGAGAAACAAAATCTAGCTTACCACACCCGGCGCAAACGCCATCGCGCCGCATTGACCTTGGCCCATCATCTTGATTTACAGGCGCCAGCTCATGGCTCTGGCTCATCGTATTGAACGCTTTTAGCGAAAAGGTTGTGACAGAAAGCGTACTTGTCGTCGATTTGGATGGCTCGCTGATCTATACCGACATGCGGCACGAATCGGCCGTGCGTCTGCTGGGGGATCATCCGCTGGCTGTGCTTGAGTTTTCCAATCCCGATGCATGGCTTTCACTGCTGCTGGCATTTCTTGCCTTCAGCATCTGCGCATCCTCCGTCTATGTCGTCAGCGACCTGCCCGATCTGGAAAACGACCGGCAGCATCTGCGCAAGAAAAGCCGGTCGTTTTCGCCATCAAGCGATCGTGTCAGCCCGGCGACAGGTATGGTCTTCGGTGCCATCCTGCTAGCCGGAATGGTGGGCCTGCCATCGCTTTCGTAACCGCCGCCGGCCGTCGGGCAACCGACTATGTCCCCGCTGCCTGCACCCCATTTAAAGCATTCAAAGGCCCGGCAATGCGGCAAATCCAGCGTGCCAGCGGCGGCGCGGTCAAGATCACAACGAACAGGCGCAGAGTCTGTGTTGCCGCGACAAATGGTATATCCGTTTTTGTGCCGCTATCCATTGCCAGCAAAATGATTGCATCCAGCCCACCGGGCGTTGTGGCCAGATAAGCGGTCAGCAGATCACTACCAGCAAAACGGTGCAGCATCCAGGCAAAAAATGCGCACAGCCCAATGAGCATGAAGGCTGAGAAAAAGAGCCAGTGCATCTTGCGCAGACTTGCGTATAACAGCGTGCGGTTGAAGCCAAGTCCGACGAACCAGCCGATGAGCATCGAAGCGGCCATTTGAAAAACCGGCGGCAGACGGAAATCCATCCAGCCCGCCGCATTGATGACGGCACCGGTCAGCATCGTCACCAGCAAAGCACCGGCAGGGATGCGTAAACGCCAGGCAATAAAACCGCAAATCGCCATAATCACCAGCGTCAGCGCCATTTGCACCAGATCGCCCAGGAAAAAAGCAGATAACGAAAACCGCGCATTCGCCGCAACATCAATGGGATGTGGCACCGATAGACGATGTACTGCCAGCGAGGCCAGCAGAACGACAAGCAACATGCGCAGATACTGCATCATCGCCACCATGCGCACATCCGACCCATAGGCCTCGGCCAGCGCAATCATCGCACTCGCGCCACCGGGCGAAGCGCCCCAAGCCGCTGTATTGCCCGGCAACACCCGCCACCGGGTCAGAAACCAGCCCACCAACCCGCCGGCAATTACCGAACTCAAAACCATGGCACCGAGTACTTGCCAGTTTTCGGTCAGCGCCCCCAATACCGACGGCGTCATGCTCTTTGCCGCTGCACAGCCGACCAGCGCCTGCGCATAAATGAAGCAAGGACGCGGCAATTTCAGCCTCGCGCCCAAAAGCCGGAAACTCATCCCACACAGCACCGAACCGAGAAAAAATGCTGCGGGAACACCCAACCAGACCAGTGTGCCACCCACGGTAACTGAAAATAGGAGCAATGCGACCCACTGCATGTTTTGGCAAGGTACGGATTGCCCGTGCAAAATTGCGGACATTGTTGAGGCGGCCGGATCCAATGAGGGGGCGAGCATGATACTGCGACTCGCACAGGAAATGCCGAAAAAGACGCATTTTGACGACCTCTACCGAGGTTAGCCGGAATAACCAGAGACAGCGGGAGCTGAAAAAAGAAAACCCGCCATTAGCGGGTCGGAAAGAAAAACGAAGAATGACTACAAATGACCACTGACAACACAGCCGCACGCCCAAGGCAGTGCGGCTGTCAAGTTGGCAGGTTGAAAAATGGCGCTTCTAATATTATTTAAGTTTAAGCCCTCCGCCAGCGTTCAAGGTTGAATGCACCAACGCTTATGCGGCACGGAGACTGGCGGCAAAAGCCGTTTCGATGCTTTTCGGAAAATGGAACCGGCAGAAGGTACGGCGGATACCCACCTCATCGACACCATTACGCGCATCTTCAAAGCGGATGCCCAACGCACGTCCATTGGACGCCAGCGTTGCAAAAGCATACTGCCAGCGCCGCGCCTCGGCCAACCGTTCGCGCAATTCACTTTCGTTGTAGATGGCGACACCCGCCCGTTTCAGCGATTCCAGAAAAGCGTCGAAAGATTCTTTACTCAGACTACCCATGTTCAACTCCTTTGCTATGCTTTTTTTGATCCAGCGACATGGATGATCTGTCGCCATGAGCCGATTAACGCGCTGTCCATACGGCGGTTGACAAAAAATTTCGCTCGCACTCTCGAAACACCGTCAAATATCGTAAGAATTACGGTAAGCACATTCCAGATCAATGACTTACAATAGGCACTGCACTCATCAGACCACCCAAAAAACTCTTAATGAGTCTTCCCAACCATCGATCCGGCCACGAATCGGCGCAAAAGACCGGGGCAAGCATGCATGAAACCACGCGGGAAATCATCCCTGGGATAAAACGTGCACAGGCACGGGAAATAGAACTGCTCGCACCCGCCAGAAACGCCGATTTCGGCATGGCCGCCATCGAGCACGGTGCGGATGCCGTATATATTGGCGGTCCCTCTTTTGGCGCGCGTGCCGATGCCGGCAATGCCCTGCCGGATATCGAACGCCTGGCCCGACACGCGCACCGCTTCAATGCCCGTGTGCTGATCGCACTCAATACCATCCTGCGTGACGATGAACTGGAAACTGCGCGCCGCCTCGTCTGGCAATGCTGGGAAGCCGGTGCGGACGCCCTGATCGTGCAGGACATGGGGCTGCTTGAACTTGATTTGCCGCCCATTCAATTGCACGCCAGCACACAATGCGACATCCGCACGCCGGAAAAAGCGCGCTTTCTCGAAAGCGTCGGATTCTCCCGGCTGGTGCTGGCGCGCGAACTGTCACTGGCGCAGATTCATGCCATCGCCACCCAAACGACGGCGGAGCTCGAATTTTTTATCCACGGCGCACTGTGTGTCAGCTACAGCGGCCAATGCTACCTGAGCTATGCGCACACCGGACGCAGCGCCAATCGTGGCGACTGTTCGCAAGCCTGCCGCCTTCCCTACACGCTCACCGACACATCCGGCACAACGCTGCGCTCCGGCAAACACCTGCTCTCGCTCAAGGACAACGACCAGCGCGCCAACCTGCGGCCGCTGATCGAGGCTGGCATCCGCTCGTTCAAGATCGAAGGCCGCCTCAAGGATCTGGCCTACGTCAAAAATATCACCGCCTGTTACCGGCAGCAGCTCGACGCCATTATCGACGCCGGAGAAGGCTGGCGGCGCGCATCCTCGGGCCGTTGTGCCTTTTTCTTCACGCCGCAACCAGAAAAAACCTTTAACCGCGGCGCCACCGATTACTTCGTCAATAAACGCCATGCTGATATCGGCGCCTTCGACTCGCCGAAATTCACCGGCGAACCAATTGGCCATATCACCCGCCTCGGTCAAGCATATTTTGAAGTGCAGAGCAGCGTTTCCCTGCACAATGGCGACGGCCTCAGCTTTCCCACGCCGGATGGCGAACTGGGCGAATTAACCGGCCTCCGCATCAATCTGGCCGAACCGATCGAAGGTGCCCCCGGCCATTACCGGCTGACGCCCGGCGGCAGGCTGCCCGCCAGTCTGCGTGTCGGCGCCCCGGTACATCGCAACCTCGATTATGAATTCGAGCGCCTGCTGGAGAAAAAATCCGCTGAACGACGCCTGTCGTTGAATTTGTCCTTTGCTGAAACTCCCGAAGGGTTTGCTCTGCGCCTGACCGACGAACGCGGCATCTGCGCCGAAGCCCGCCTTACACATGCCAAAGAGACGGCACAGCACCCCGAGCGCGCCACAACCGCCGTGCGCGAAGCGCTTGGCCGGCTCGGCAATACGATCTACACAGCCGCCGCCATCGACATCGACTGGGAAACGCACACCAAGCCCCGCTTCATCCCCGCAGCGGCACTCAACACCCTGCGCCGGCAAGGCATTGAGGCTCTAGATACCGCCCGGCAAGCCGCCTACACCCGCCCACCCCACCATGCTGCACGGACTCCTCCGCTGCCCTATCCGGCAGATACGCTCAGCTATCTTGGCAACGTCTATAACGCCAAAGCACGTGCCTTTTATGAAAAACACGGCGTCCGCCTCATTGAGCCCGCCTATGAATGCCGGCAGGAAAAAGGTGAAGTCTCGCTGATGGTGACCAAACACTGCGTGCGCTACAGCCTTCAGCTGTGTCCCAGGCAGGTCAAGGGACTGCGTCCCGATCCGCTGATCCTGCTAAACGGCAAAGAAAGGCTAATCCTGTGCTTTGACTGCGGCCCCTGTGAGATGCACGTCATCGGCAGGCTCAGGAAAAACCGCGCGCTTCGGCTCTCGCCGCAGACCGCGGCAGTCAAATAAAAGGCCGGCGCCACCTAACCAACTAGCCAGTCAGCCGCGAACCATGCCTAAACACGCCGGCGCGCTTCACTCCATAGCAGAAAGGGGCGGGCAAGCATCAGATTCACTTCGACGGAACATTGTCGTAGTCAGCGTCATGCGCATTTTTCCGCTTTTCGATCGCAGCCCGTGGCGGACGCACCCGTAAATAGGTACTCGCATTGTTGATGGTATACCACAGCCCATCGTATTCCTTGACCCATACAGGGCGCGGGCTGTCCGCACCGAAATCCATTTACCCCGCATGGCGGCAAGCCGCAGATCGGCAAGCGGTGACGAGACGGCGTATCGGCATGCACCAACCGGGAAGGGGAAATCCAGCGCATTGGCGATATCCGGGTAAAATGTACCGCAATGCATTATTTATCAAGGAAATCAACGATGTTCCCGACCCGACCGACCAATGCGCTTGGCTTGCTTCTGCTCTCCTGCACAAGCGCTGCGATGTGCGCGCATTCCACGGCC
This sequence comes from Dentiradicibacter hellwigii, assembly GCF_041770905.1. Lineage (NCBI taxonomy): Bacteria > Pseudomonadati > Pseudomonadota > Betaproteobacteria > Rhodocyclales > Rhodocyclaceae > Dentiradicibacter > Dentiradicibacter hellwigii. The sequence goes on along the minus strand of NZ_JBEUWX010000002.1, from coordinate 312,791 downwards.
GCTGCCGCCGCAACGCCCGCCTCCGCTACCGTCTCCACCGGCAACCCGGCCGCCTGCGCCGCATTAAGCGACGACCATGCGCGCCTTGCCTGTTACGACCTTGCGGTCGGCCGCACAAGCGCCGGCGCACCCGCTACTCTCAACCCGCCGAGAGAAACTGCCTCTGCGCAGCTTTCGCAAACCAGCGCTGCCGACAGGGCAGCCACCGCCGGCACGGACGCCGACAGCCGCGCGTCATCGGATGCTTCGGCCGCTTCGGCGGCGGCCGCCTCCGGCAACGGCCTCACGCTGCCGGCACTGGCGGAAAGTGCCCCGAGCGACAAGCGCAGCCTGTCCGCACGCTGGGAACTCGACGCGGCGGACAAACGCGGCACGTTTAACCTGCGCCCCTACAAGCTCAACTACCTGCTGCCGGTACGCTGGAGCAGTTCGCCCAATACGCTGCCCGCCTCGCCCAATCCGAACAACCGCGTCGGCCAGCCGCTCGACCTGGAGAACATCGAAGCGAAATTCCAGATCAGCTTCAAAACCAAGCTGACGGAAGGTCTGTTCGGCAAATATGGCGACCTCTGGGCGGGCTACACGCAGCAATCAAACTGGCAGCTTTACAGCAACTCAGCGCCATTCCGCGACACGATCTACGAACCGGAAATTCTCTCCGTCTTCCGCAGCAACCTGCATCTGGGCGGCGGCCTGCGCCTGCGCATGCTATCGCTCGCCCTCAACCACCAGTCGAACGGACGCGGCCTGCCGCAATCGCGCAGCTGGAACCGGCTCATCGGCACAGCGGGCTTCGAATACGGCAACTTTCAGCTGATCGGGCGCGCCTGGCAGATTCTCGGCCGCGGCAGCCTGCTCAACGACAACCCCGACATCGCCCACTATCTGGGGCGCGGCGACCTGCAAGCGCGCTGGTACGCGGGCGAACATGCCCTGTCGATAACGGCGCGCGGCCCGCTGCTGCACAAACATTCGCGCGGCGCGCTGCTCGCCGAATGGAATTTCCCCATCCATCGCAACTTCAAGGGCTATCTGCAAGCCTCTTCTGGCTACGGCGAAACCTTGCTCGACTACAACCATCGGCAGACGACCTTCGGCCTCGGCATTTCAATTGTCGACTGGCAGTAAGCCTCTGCCGTCGACGACCCTGTTCCTGGACTCGGCCCCGACAGCATTGGCGCGCCTGCCCCGCTCCCCCGCAAAACGGACGGCGATTGATGTGCCGCCGGCGCATGAAGCCATCGAACAGTGAGCTTTATCGAAGCAACAGTGAGCTTTATCGAAGCCAACGACGATGACGCCCGGAAAGCGCTGCTAATAGCCTCTCCTCCGCCCCACACCACCCCCTCCCCGGAACGCCCTTATTTACCTGGGCTACAGCGGCGCTGAAACCGCCGATTGACGCGGGTTTCAGCGGCATGCCGTCAAAGGGTATCTCACAGGCGCGGTGCGTGCGGTGAGATGCAGTCGTCTGAATCTTCGTCTGAATCTGAGCGATTTCGGGTATCGCGCAGGCGTTCGGCGCGCCCGAACACACACGGCGGATCGTCGCGTTTATTTTGGTCGGGCGGTGTAGAGCGGGTACACGCGGTCAGCGTACACACGTAGATCGGCAATGCGCGAGCCATGCGACGGGTGCGTCGAGAGCCATTGCGGCACCGAGCCGGTGGATGCCTTTTCCATCTTCTGCCACAGGGAAATGGCTGCGCGCGGATCGTAGCCGGCGCGCGCCGCCAGTTCGACGCCGATGCGATCGGCCTCCTGCTCCATCCCGCGCGAGTTGGGGCGCATGAACGCCAGGTCGCCGACCACGCCCAGCGCCTGCTGGCCCAGTTTGGCATCGACGCCGAGATAGGCGCCGAGCAGCGCGCCGCCAATGCCCGTCGCCACATTGATGCCGGCGGACTGGCTCATCTTTTCCCGGCCATGTTCACGCAGCGCGTGGGCAATTTCGTGGCCGAGGACGGCTGCCAGCTCATCGTCCGTCGTGTTGAGCTTCTCGATCAGCCCGGTATAGACGGCGATCTTGCCGCCCGGCATACACCAGGCGTTGAGTTCCTTGGATGAAATCACGTTGGTTTCCCACTGCCAGCCCGGCGCATCAGCACGGAAAGTGGCCGTGGCCGGAATCAGTCGGGCGGAAATGCTGCGCACGCGCTGCACCAGGAGGGCGTTCTGGTTGAGCATGCCTTTTTTCTGGGCGTCGGCAATGACCTGGCGATAGGCTTTCGCCGCTTCCCGATTCACTTCGGCGGACGAGACAAGCATCATCTGCTTGCGGCTAACGCCGACCTGGCCGCCGGAAGTCGTATCAACCGACGCGCAGCCGAATAGCGCCAGCGCGGTCAGCAAGGTGACGATCAGTTGCCTGTTCTTCTGCATGATTTCTCCCGTCAGAAAATGAGCGAAATGCGCATCCGGATACTGCATGCCATACCTTCATGCGGGCACGACTCTGAATGCGCACTGAGGGTAACGGCCGGACAGCGGATGTGGCCTACACGCACGGAGCCTACGTATTTTATGCGCAAAGACCGCGCCGAACCACATCTGCCACGGCAAGCCGCCGCCTGACCGACGCCACGGATGGCATTGACCGGCGGCAATGGACGCTGTGCGCGTGCCTCCCGCGCAATTATGCGAAGGCATTGACGGGAAAAGAAACGCCCAAACTCCCGCGTCAATGCCAGCAAGAACCTCAGGCGCCTTCTGTTTTCGGCGGCCAAAAACGCTGTATCCAGCAATCGCTCCCTTGGGATATCAGGCGCGAACCTGTCGCAAACCCGCCGCAAACCGGCGCAAATTTCTACACATTCCGGCGCAAGTCGGGTAGCCAGCATCGTCGCGAGGCTTCGCCCAAGCGCTCGTTCAGCCGGGTTTGCCGTCCACGCGCGGCCGAGTCAGGATCGGCACGTATTTCCACAGATAGATGAGAAAACACAGCGTCCAGGATGTTGCCGAAGCGTACAGGCACGGAATGTAGTAGCGATCTGGCAAGCCGAACCAGATAGCGACGCGCAGGATGAGCGCGATGCCGATCAGCCAGTAGCAGAGCGTCTCGCCAAATCCGGCCTTGAGCGGGCGTCCGGTATGGCCAAGCGCCGTGCGCGTGATCATGCCGATGATCAGCCCGGCCATTGCGCCGACGCTCAGGATATGCAGCGTCGCCGCCGGATCAGCCAGACCGAAGGCGGCCAGCCCCAGCACCAGCAGAGCAACGACAATCCAGCCGTGCGCAACATGCAGAATCCACAGCAGCGGCGTAGTGCGTGTCGGCCATGGCCGCCAGCCCCAGATACGCACGAGCTGCACGGCGGCGGCGGGCAGCGCCAGCACGCTGACGAATCCCGGCGGCGCGCCAACCGCCCAGGCAAAAAGCGCCAGCGCCGTCAGCACCACAGCCGCACGGTCGCACCAAGGGTTGCGCCACGGCACGGTTTTCAACGCATTAGCCGTAAAGCTCGGCACGATGCGCCCGGCGATTATCGTTTCCAGCACGGTAATCAGCGCCACGCCCAGGTGTAGGCCAATCAACGGTTCAACATCAAACCAGAGGTGCGCGCCGGCGTGCACCAGCGCATTGGCGGCCGCCAGCGCGAGCAGCAGAAACGGCGCGAAATAGTTGCGGCGATTACGGGCGCGATAAAGCAGACGCCCGATGACGACGGCCAGCGTCGGCAGAAAGGCAAGATCGACGACCGCCGCCAGAATAGGCATGCCGGAAAACATCGCCAGCCGCCCGGCCAGCCAGAGCGCGACCAGCGCGGCCAGCCGCCCGCCCTTCGGCGTCGGCAGTCCCGACCAAACCTGCCCAGCCGTTAGCAAAAAACCAGCGATGATGGCAACGGCGAAGCCGAACACCATTTCGTGACCGTGCCAGAGCATACCCGGCAGCACAGGCGCAAGTTCGACGTCGCCGGCGTATAGGGCGAGCCATAGCGGCAGCACCAACGCGGCAAACAGCGCGCCCAGCAGATAAAAGGGGCGGAAGCCAAGGGCAAACAGGGCAAAACCTGCCGGCGGCGTTTTGGGGCGGAGGCGCGGTTCGTCGATTTGAATGATGGCCAAAATGAAACTCCGTGATCGCAAAAAACATATCCATGCCGCGCAGATACCGCAACGCCGCACAAGCATCAACCAATCCGGTTCAGTAATGCGGCGGCACCTCTTCACGCAGGCTGGGCGGCGCGGCGGACCCAGCCGTTGCCTGCGCTTCCGCATCCGCCTGCATCTGCCGGTAAAGATGGCGCAGCTGCGCTTGCAGGAGCGAAAGTTCCTGTTGTTGACGGAAAACCGTGCGGTTGAGTTCCTCAACCAGATCTTCCATCAGGCTCAAGCGGATTTCGAGTTCGGTGTTTCGGTCATTCACGGCCATGCCCATCCATGCTTCCAATGTTCCCCAGACAGCGGCGTCACAAAACCGCGCCGGCAAATTATAATCGGCGCCTTCAATAAACCAAGAAACTCCAGAGGATTCCCGTCATGCCGCTCGTTTCATGCCGCGCCTGCGGCCACCAGGTCGACACTTCGGCGATGGCCTGCCCCAGCTGCGGCGCCACCGACCCCGGCAAAAAAATCAGTCGGCAGCAGCGCAATCTCATCATTTTTCTCATCCAGCTCGTTTTCTGGGCCTGCGTTCTGGGCATGGGCGGCCGTTACGTGTGGACGCACTGGATTCCGCCGCTCAAGCAATTCGTCGCTAAAAGCCAGGCCGCCGCACCGTCGTCAGGCGCGCCTGACATACCGGACAGAATCGGCATGCCGGCAGCCCAATAAGGACGCGGGCTACAGCCGGCCAGTATCGGCGCAGCGATCACGCGGTGTCGGTCGGCACCGCCGCCCGACATCGCCTCCCCTTACCTACGCCGTTCAGCGCTGCGCCCGAAAATCCGCATCGGCCTGCTCGAAACGCGCCTGAACAGCGGCGTCCGGCGCCTTGCCGAGCAGGGAAACGAGTACGGCGGTCACCCCGCAGGCGACAAAACCGGGCGCAATTTCGTAAAAGGTTCGCCAGCCATCCAGCCCCGCCGCGAGCGCGGGGTTCTTCACCTGAACCAGCCACACGACGCACACCAAGGCGCCGGTAATCATGCCGGCCAGCGCACCGCTGGCGGATATGCGCTTCCATAAAACAGAGAGAATGACGATGGGGCCGAAAGCCGCGCCAAAACCGCCCCAGGCGAACTCCACCAGCCCGAGGACTGTGCTATCCGGATCGGCGGCAATCAGGATGGCGATCACCGCCACCGCCAGCACCATGACGCGGCCCACCCAGACCAGTTCTTTCTGCGGCGCCTTCGGGCGCAGAAAGCCCTTGTAGAAATCTTCGGTAATCGCGCTGGAGCAGACGAGCAGCTGGCAGGACAGGGTAGACATCACGGCGGCCAGAATGGCGGAAAGGATGATGCCGGCAATCCACGGGTTGAACAGAAGCGTCGTCAGGGCAATGAATACGCGCTCATCCTTGCCTTCCATCACACCGACCTGGTCGGGGTTGCCGCCGAAGTAGGCGATGCCGAAATAGCCGACCGCCACCGCACCGCTCAGGCAGACGATCATCCAGGTCATGCCGATGCGGCGGGCCGCGCCGATTGATTTGACGTTTTCCGCCGCCATGAAGCGCGCTAGGATATGCGGCTGGCCGAAATACCCCAGCCCCCAGGCCGCCGTGGAGAGGATGCCGATCAAGGTCGTTCCCGTCCAGAGGCTGTCGTACTGTTTCCCCGTTTCCTGCGCGACAGCGGCAATGGCGGCGTGCATCTGCGCCGTACCGCCCAGCGACAGGTACACCATGACCGGCGTCAGGATCAACGCAAAGAGCATCAGCGTGGCCTGCACGGTATCCGTCCAGCTCACCGCCAGAAAGCCGCCGATGAAGGTATAGGCAATGGTTGCGCCCGCCCCCAGCCACATGGCGGTCGTGTAATCCAGGCCGGGGGAAAGGCTCTGAAACAGCCGCGCGCCCGCCACGACACCCGCCGCACAATAGATGGTGAAGAAAAACAGGATGATGATGGCGGAGCTAACCTTCATGAACTGCCCCTGCGCACCAAAACGATGGTAGAAATAATTGGGCAGGGTGAGCGCATTATTGTTGTGCTCGGTATGCACGCGCAGCCGTCCCGCGACGATCAGCCAGTTCAGCCAGGCGCCGATCACCAGGCCGATGGCGATCCAGGATTTGCTCAGCCCGCTGGCGTAAATCGCCCCCGGCAGGCCCATCAGCAGCCAGCCGGACATATCGGACGCCCCGGCGGACATGGCCGTGACGAAAGCGCCCAGCCGCCGCCCGCCGAGGATGTAGTCGTCGAAATTGCGGGTAGAAAAATAGGCCGCCATGCCAATGAGCAGAACGGCGGAAAGATAAATGCCAAAAGTAATGTAGATCGGGTTCATGAAATTATTTTCGCTGTGTTTTCCGGATTTCCCTGCAGCTGCGAATTTTAAACGTTCCCCGTCCGCCGCGGCCAGATTTTCAGATTGGGCGCAGGAAACATCCGGAGACAAGAATCGTCGCACGCCCGTTTCTCGAATCCTTGCCGGAAACTCATAAAACATGGCAGAAAACATAAATCGCCCGGAGCCCCTTTAAAAATAAGGGCTTCGGCGCATCAAAAAATATAAAACGGAAAACTGCGCGCAATGATCGTTGACTTCCGGAGGCGATGCTTTGACAACAAAAAGCGGCGGCGACTAGACTGCGCGAATCCTTGAGTGAACCTTTAACTGCCACCGGAGGAAACCATGTATCAGCATCTCATTTATGAGCAACAATGCGAAATCGACGTCGTTATCCTGAACCGACCGGACACGGCTAATGCGTTTACCCAGGAAATGCTGGACGAAGTCGCCGCAGTCTTCACACAAATCGAGCGGGATTCTCCGGCCCGGGCCGTTATTTTGAAGGCTGCCGGCAAGCTCTTCTCCGGCGGCGGCGACATCAAAATGTTCCGCGACCTTCTTGCCGCCAAGGCGCCCTTGCCCGTCGAACTGGTGCTGGGTACGGGGCGCATGGCGCTGGCGGTGCGCCGCTGCAAAAAGCCTGTTGTCGCCGTGGTTCAGGGAGCCGCCGCTGGCGCCGGCTTCGGCCTGGCGATGGCTTGTGATTACCGCATTCTGTCCGAATCCGCCAAGCTGGTTCCGGCGTTCAACGGCATCGGCCTGTCCGGAGATACCGGCCTCATGTACTTTCTGGGCAAAAATCTGGGGCCTGCCCGCACCTATGAACTGATGACGCTCAAAACCGCCCTCAGCGCCCGGGAAGCCAAGGATCTGGGGCTGGCCACCGAGATCGTTCCCGACGATGCCCTGGAAGCCCAGGGAAAAGCTTTTACCGAGAAACTCCTGCACAAGCCGACCCGAATCCTGGAACGGCAAAAAGCCTTGCTCAACGCTTATTTTTACAGTGAGCTGGAAACCTTCAACCAAGAAGAAGCCGTGGCCATGCACTTATCCTCCAAGGAAGCAGACTTTGCCGAAGCGGTTTCGGCCTTTCTGGACAAACGCCCGGCAAAATTCAGCGGGCGCTGACCGGCGGCGGGACGTGTCGGGACGTCGGGTCATCGAGGCGTGAGGGCAACAGGCATTCCCAAACGCTTCCCGGCAAGCGCCGCTGAACCCCGCGTAAACAGGGCGTTTCCGGGCAGGCACCTCTGAAACGCCCTGTTTATAAGGGTTTCAGGGCATACCCCTCGGAGACGCCCTAAATACGCGGGCTAGCGGGCAGGTACCCTGAGATACTTTAAATATAGGAATTGCCAAGACCTGCGCGCTGACCTTCACCTGCGAGGCTTCTCTTGATGCCGTTGCGCTGAGCGGCAGCGTGCCCCGCTGACTTTCTTTGCCTCGCCAAAGAAAGGCGACCCCCAGGCGCAGAAAGCTCCTTGTCGCGGGTTTGCTTGTCGGCGGGCTTGATAACTCGCTGCGCTCAGACAATCAAGCCCTTGTTCCCGCCAAGCTGCCCCGTGTCTTTCTGAAATAGCGGCTTCCTTTGCCAAAATACAGCGTTGCTGTGTTGGCCTGGCCTTGCCGTACTACTCGTACTGTCTGTGGCTCGCCGCCTTGTCTTTTGGCAAAGTCGAGCCGCTATGTTTTGAGCGTCTCAAATATGGGTGCCCTGAACCCCGCGTATTTAGGGCGTTTGCGGACAGGCACCTTTGGAACGCTCTATTTATAAGGGTTTCAGGGCATACCCCTCGGAGACGCCCTAAATACGCGGGCTAGCGGACAGCCACCTTTTGGGGAAGGCGTCACGGAGCCGTCGCGTCGGTGGCCGATGGGTTTTTTATTCTCCCCCTGTGGGGGAGATGCCCCGAAGGGGCAGAGAGGGCAACACGCCGAAGCCTTGGCTTCTGTTACTTCAGATGGGATTTGATTTTTCTTCTGCGCTTTATTTGCCTTTTTATCCTCTCCCAAAGGGTAAGGTTTTTTGGGGTGCTCCGAACCCCACGCGGATAAAGGCGTTCCGGGCAAGTACCTCTGGAACCCTTATCAATAAAGGGCTTCAGGGTAAGCCCCCCGGAGATGCCCTATTTACAAGGGGTTTACGGGCAGCTCCTCTGAAACGCCCTAGATACGCGGGCTGGCGGGCATCTTTTCTGCGGCGCCCAAAAAATACCGTTGTCCGTTACGCCGGCTTTTTCATGCGGGCGGGCGCGCTGGTTTATCTTCCGCAGCCGTTTCGTCGTGTTCCGAGGCTGCTTCGGCGAGCATGGCTCGGCGCGTTTCCGGCGTTTCCAGGCTGATGCGCCCAAGCCGGCCATCCCGATAATCCTGCAGCAGTACGAGCGAGGCCTTGGCAAAATCGAGCGCGCCGCCGCGCATCCGCAACGCCCGCCGGCGCGCGACGCTTTCGATGATGTCTACGGCATCCAGTTCTTCGACCGCGAACCCATAACGCGCCGCAAGCAGCGCGGGATAACGCTCGCGCAGCAGCCCGGCAAGAAACACTGCGACTTCCTCGTCAATAACGGCATTGCGCCCAATGGCATGACTGGTCGCGAGCATAAAGCCATCGCTGTCATACTGAATTTTCGGCCACATCAGTCCCGGCGTATCGATGATCGTCTGCCGTGCGCTCAGGCGGTGCGCCTGCTGCATCTTGGTCACCGCCGGCTCGTCGCCGACCTTGGCGATCTTGTGGCCGACGAGCGCATTCATCAGCGTCGATTTGCCGACATTGGGAATCCCCATGATCATCATGCGCAGCGGTTTGGTCGTGTCGTTGCGATGTGGCGCCAGCGCCTGGCACAGTGCGGGCAAGCGGGCAACTTCGCCGGCGTTGCGGCTCGAAATCGCCACGGCGCTGACGCCCGGCTGCCGGTTGAACTCGGCGATCCAGGCGCGCGTGACCGCCGGATCGGCGAGATCGGACTTGTTGAGCACCTTCAGGCAAGGCCGCTGCCGATGCCGGCGCAGATCGGCCACCAGCGGGTTGGCGCTGGCCGCCGGCAGGCGCGCGTCGACGACTTCGATAACAACGTCGATATTGGCCATCGTTTCGGCCGCCTTTCGGCGCGCCGACACCATGTGTCCGGGAAACCACTGAATTGCCATGAACGATCCAGAAAAGTCAGAACTCAAATGTGGGGGATGCAATAAACGGGGGGCATTATCGCATTGCCGGCGCATGAGTCCGTGCTTTATCTGCCCGGCTGCTGCGCTTTGTTCTATCGATCGCTCTTTTTTTGCCCGTACGTGCCTTACGCGAAGCACGATAAAATCGCCCGCATCATGAATCCCAAAAAATCCCCAAATACCCGGCACAGCGGCAAGCCCCCCGCGCCGGCGCCTGCTGAACCGTTGATCGCCGGCCAGTCGATCGAACTGCTTAAGGAACTGCATATCCTGACGCGCGAGGGCAAGCTCAACCAGGACAGCCGCCGCAAGCTGAAACAGGTTCGCCATCTCTACCAGTTCATCGAACCGCTGCTGGTTCATCTACAGGAAGCGCAAGGCGATTTCACGCTCGTCGACCTTGGCGCGGGCAAGTCGTATCTCGGCTTTATCCTCTACGATCTGTTTTTGCATCCCCGGCATTGCGGGCAGATTTTCGGCATCGAGACGCGCGCCGAACTCGTCACGCGTTCGCGTGAACTGGCTGGCCGCCTGGGTTTTTCCCGCATGTATTTTGAGCATCTGAGTGCCGAGGCTTCGATTCATGCACCCACCCTGCCGGCGCGGGTCGATATCGTCACCGCCCTGCATGCCTGCGATACGGCGACGGACGATGCCATCCGCTTTGCCCTGCACAAGCGCGCCCGCTTTGTGGTGCTGGCCCCCTGCTGTCAGGCGGAAGTCGCCGCCGTCCTGCGCCAAAACAAGAGTGCCGCGCTGGCACGCACTCCGCTCGCCGAACTGTGGCGTCACCCAATCCACACGCGCGAATTCGGCAGTTTGCTGACCAATGTGTTGCGTTGCCTGCAACTGGAAGCCCATGCTTATCGCGTCACCACCACCGAACTGGTCGGCTGGGAACATTCGCTCAAGAACGAGCTGATCATCGCCGAATACACCGGGCAAACGCGCGGCAACGCGGCGCAACGGCTGGCGACGATCCTGCACCAGCTGGGCCTTGAAGCGCTAAGCAGCCGCTTTCTCGATTCTCCCGTTCCGCCCGCTCCGGCAGAAAATAATGCATGAATGCCGAGGGAATGCTTCCCCGGAACGGCTTCCAGCGCACCCCGACTTTGTTTCATGCATAAATACTGATATATTCGGTGCGTGGAAACCGCCTGCCGATGGCGGTTTTTTCGTTACCCAGACTTTTCGTGTGACCGCTCTGACCATTGGGCAGAGCGGTAGTATTTTTGGAAATTAAACAGTGTGTGGCAAGACGATTGTCGGGCGCCAGCCTGTCCGGAATGGCCCCGATTTCATCAACGCCGGTGTGACACACTTTACATAGACATGCATACTCACAGATCTATTTTTGTAGCCACGGGCTTGATGCTGTTCGCACTGTTTTTCGGCGCGGGCAATTTGATTTTCCCCGCGCTGATGGGGCAGCAGGCGGGGGATCACATTTTCGCTGCCATGAGCGGCTTTTTGCTGACCGGCGCCGGACTGCCCCTGCTGGGCGTTATCGCGGTCGGCTATTCCGGCTCGCGCGATGTACAGGATCTGGCATCGCGCGTTACGCCCTGGTACGGCACGCTGTTTGCCGTGATGCTGTATCTGGCGATTGGCCCCTTGTTCGCTATTCCGCGTACAGCAACCGTATCCTTCGAAATCGGCGTCGCGCCCTTCCTCGGTGAACTTGATGAATACGGCAAAAGACTGTATCTGGCGGCCTTCTGTCTACTCTTCTTCGGTGCGTCGTACTGGCTGTCAATTTCGCCGGGCAAGCTGGTCGACCGCATCGGCAAGGTGCTCACGCCGGCCTTGCTCCTGACCATCGCCATTCTGGTGATCACCGCGGCCATAAAACCGATGGCCGCGCCGCAGGCGCCGCAGGCCGCGAGCGGCTACGACACGCACGCGCTGACCCAAGGCATCATCGCCGGTTACGAAACGATGGATGCGCTCGCTTCGCTGGTCTTCGCCATCATCGTCATCAGCAGCGTACGCAGCAAGGGCGTGTCGGATAAACGGCAAATGCTTAGCCTGACGATGCGCGCCGGTTGCGTGGCGGCGCTTTGCCTGTCGGTGGTTTATGTTTTCATTGCCTATATGGGCGCCACCAGCGTTGGCGGCATCGGCCTGCAACAAAACGGGGCGGCCGTACTCTCGAAAAGCGCTGAACATTACTTCGGCAATGCCGGCAAAATCTTGCTGGCCGTGATCGTGTTCCTTGCCTGCCTGTCTACCGCAGTCGGGCTGATCACTTCCTGTTCGGGATATTTCAACCGCCTGCTGCCGCGATGCGCCTACCGCACCTGGGCCATCCTCTTCACGCTGGTGTCCTGCGGACTCGCCAATGTCGGGCTCAACACCATCATCAAACTTTCTGTGCCCGCACTGATGTTGCTCTACCCGCTGACGATCGCTCTCATCGCACTCGCCCTGCTCCATAATTTTTTTGGCGGCGGCCGCATCGTCTATATCTGCACGATGCTCGCGACAGGGACGGTCGCACTGTTTGACGGCTGGAAAGCATTTAGCGGTGTCGAGCACGGCCTGCCCATGCGCCTGCATGCGCTGTTTGGCGACTACCTGCCGCTGTACGCCTCCGGCTTGGGCTGGGTAGTGCCGGCGCTGATCGGTTTTGGCATTGGCATGACCATAAAGATTCTGCAACGCCCCAGGCCAGCGATCGATTCCACACCGTCCTGATTAGCGAAAAAACACAGAAACGCGCCGCTCATGCGTGCGATGGCATTCGGGTCTTTCTGTAATGCATACCATAATGTAGCAACAGCATCAGAAAAAAGCCCGCCGCCTGACAAAGTACGATGCAGGCGCCCGTCGAGGCATCGAGCCGAAAGCTGATCAGCACGCCGGCGTAGGTGGCACACATTGAGAGCAGCGCGGCAACGATCAGCATGTGGTGAAAACGGCTGACCACCAGTTGCGCGCTGATTCCGGGCGCAATCAGCATCGCCACCGCCAGTACGACGCCAACGGCCTGCATTGCGCCGACAGCAGTCAGCGCCAACAGCGCCAGCAGGCCGACATAAAGGAACGGCACGGACAGGCCACTGAGCCGTGCATGGGCGGCATCGAAAACGAACAACATGAAATCGCGCCATTTCAAGGCCAGCACAATCAGGACCGTTAGGCAGATCCAGAGAACCTGCCAGCGCTGCCCGGGCTGCATGCCCAGCAGGTTGCCGAACAGAATGTGCGTTAAATGCTGGCCGCTATCGGCTTTCTGGAAAAGAATGATGCCAGCGGCAAACATGCCGGAAAAAACGATGCCCAGTAGCGTATCGCTCTTCAGGACGCTGCGGTATTCGAGCCAGCCGGTCGTCAGTGCGCAAACAAGCGCGGCGCAAAATGCACCCAGCGCCAGCGGCCATCCAAAAATGGCTGCGATAACGATGCCGGGCAGAATGGCGTGCGAAATGGCATCACCCATCAGCGCCCAGCCTTTGAGCACCAGGAAGCACGAAAGCATGGCGCAGGTCAATCCGAGCAGCAAGGCAACCCAGAGCGCTTGCTGCATGAACGGATAATTAAATGCCTCCAGCCAGCCGCTCATACGCTGCCCTCCTCCCCGTATCGAACGGGCGCTGTGCATTGCAGTCGATGAGCGCTCTTCGTCTGTGTCGCACGGTGTACGGCGAGATGCTTGATGGCAAAAACCAGCAGAAACAAAAAACTTTGCAGAACGACGATGACCGCACCGGTCGCAGCATCAAGAAAATAACTGGCATAGGCGCCGACAACGGCTGTGACGACACCAATGATCAGCGCGCAGATCAGCACGCGACCGAAACGGTCGGTCATCAAAAAAGCCGTCGCGCCCGGCGTAATCAGCAAAGCAATAACTAAAATGGCGCCGACAGTCTGCAAGGCGGCCACAACGGCTGCACTGACCAGTGCGAAAAACAACCATTGCAGGCGGCGCACCGGCAGACCCGTGGTCACAGCCTGCACGTCGTCAAAAAACAGCAGCATGAAATCCCGCCACTTCAGCGCCAAAATCAGCAAGGAAACGCCAGCAATGACTAGCATCTGCCACAGGTCACTGTCGGCAATGCCCAGGATATTGCCGTAAATCACGGCTTGCAAATCCACTGCTGTCGGGTACAACGAAATGATCAGCAAACCCGTAGCAAAAAATACGGAGAACACAAAACCGATCACTGCGTCCTGCCTCAGCATCGGCAGGCGACGCAGCACCAGCATGGCGGCGGCGGCGAATAGCCCAGTGGTAAACGCCCCCAGTGCGTAAGGCAACTGCCACAAATAGGCCACAGCAACGCCCGGCACGACGGCATGCGAAAGCGCATCGCCAATCAGCGACCAACCTTTGAGCAAAAGAAACACGGAAAGTAACGCGCAGACGCAACCGATCAAGGCGCTGCAAAACAACGCCTTGAGCATAAAGTCATAGTGCAAAGGCTCAAGCAGAAAATTCATGGCGCATCACCTGGGAGAATGATTCCAGCCACAGACCATCAAGCCTGCCCACCAAAAAAGACGGCCGGATGTTCGTCATCGCTGACAATACGTACCTGCGGCGCGGTTTCACCGAGACCAATATTCTTGAGCATGCCGCCGAAGGTGCGCTCCAGATTGTCTACCGTATAAACATCCGCCACTGATCCGCGGGCAATGACGGTGCGGTTGAGCAGCACCACTTCGTTGCAGTAGCGCGGCACTGCCCCCAGGTTGTGCGTAGAAACCAACATCAAATATCCCTGCTCACGCAGCGCCTGCAACAGATCCATCACCGCATATTCCGTTTGCACATCGACGCCGGTAAAAGGTTCATCAAGCAGAATGACGCGACTCTCCTGCGCCAGCGCACGCGCCAGGAATACCCGTTTTTTCTGGCCTCCGGAGAGTGCGCCGATCTGACGCTCGGCAAGATCGGCAATGCCCATGCGCTCCATTGCCGCGCGCACCGCCACGCGGTCGGCATCGTGCGGCCGACGCAGCGGCCCCATATGGCCGTAACGCCCCAGCATAACGACATCCTTGACCAGAATCGGAAAATGCCAGTCGATATTTTCGCTCTGCGGCACATAGGCAACGCTGTTGCGTTTGAGCGCCTGCGCCACGGGCAAGCCGTTGATCCGCACCGACCCCTTCTGCGGATGCACGATGCCGATAATGGCATTGAACAAAGTGGATTTGCCGCTGCCATTGACGCCAACCAACGCACAGGTCACCCCGCCGCGCAGAGAAAACGATACATCGTGAATGGCGCGGTGTCCGTTCGGATACGTTACAGCGATATCCGCCACTTCCAGTGAAGTGTTAAGCGAAGTGTCGGTCATTTCATCCGGAGTCATGATCAGCAGGCAAATTCCATCATTAATTTCGGCGATTCTGGAACCCGCAAAGCGCAGTTGCGAAGCTTTAAAAAGCTGGCAAACATGACGCCTGTGAGGTTCATTCCAGTTCCTTTATTTCAATTGCGCGCGTTTCTCTCCAGTCCATTTACAACGGTGATCTCAATCAGCAGCCAAGCCGTTTTCAGATTTCCAATCATTCGCAGTATCGATTTCGTTCAGCCAAAAACTGCCCATGCCTATCCTTCGCTACTGATATCGCCCGCCCCGGACAAAACTTCAATGCAGCCACAGAGCAACGGCCTTTTAGGCACTGAATTGAGGACGCAGGCAGGGTCACTTCGCCTCCAAACCTTTCATCACGGTGTCCGTTGTCACACGCAGAAGATCAAGGAAAGTCGGTACCGGGCCATTCGCAGCAGAAAGCGAATCTACGTAGAGCACACCGCCATAGCGCGCGCCGCTTTCCTTGGCGACCTGCTTCGCCGGTTTGTCGGATACCGTACTTTCGCTGAAAACCACCGGAATCTTATTTTTACGCACCGTTTCGATTAGCGCGGAAACCTGCTGCGGCGTACCTTGCTGCTCGGCGTTGATCGGCCACAAATATGCTTCACGCAATCCCAAGTCACGCGCCAGATAGCTGAATGCGCCTTCGCTCGTCACCAGCCAGCGCTGCTCGGCAGGCACCCGTTCGACGCGTTTACGCAATTCACCGTCCATCGCATTGAGCTTCTCCCGGTAAGCCTGCGCCCGGCTGTGGTAACCGGCCGCATGTTTTGGATCATGCTTCACCAGCGCGGCTTCGATATTGTCGACATAGATCCGCGCATTGGCGACCGACATCCAGGCGTGCGGATTCGGCTTGCCATCGTATTCACCGCCCCGGATTGACATGGGGGTAACGCCCGCGGTCACAACCACGGAAGGCACATTCTTCACGTTGGAAAAAAAGCGCTCGAACCAAACCTCCAGGTTCAGCCCATTCCATAAAACCAGATCGGCCTGCTGCGCCCTGATCAAGTCTTGTGGCGTCGGTTCGTAATTGTGAATTTCAGCCCCCGGCTTGGTAATGGAAAGCACTCTGGCGTCGTTGCCGGCAACATTTTTTGCCATATCGGCAATCACGGTGAACGTCGTCACTACGGTAAACGGTTTGCTGGCCGCAGAGACCTGCCCGCATAAAGCCAAGGCTGAAACCGCCATCAACACACGCGCACATGCACGGATATATGGATACATACACACACTCCTTTTCTTGATTTTTGAAATTCTAAAAAACCAGGGAAAGATCCTTTTCCTAAAAAGGATCAACGCACGAAATGATAATTCTTATCATTTAAAAATGCAAACTAGATGATGATTCGACACGAAAGCCGCAAGAAGTACGTTGAGCGGATTGATTAATTATCAGAATTACCGGCGGCAGCCGATTGCTGGGACTGCTCTGGGCACGATATTTATTTCAGGCGTGCCGGCCGTCAAACGTGCTGCGTTTTTCCGCGTGCACCTTTAGCGGCGTTTAGCGGCGGATTCTGACTCAGGCGGCAAAGGGGAAAGCAGCACTTTATCAACACGGTTTTTATCCATGTCGATAACTTCGAAGCGGTAGCCAGCCACCTCAAAATAATCTCCGGCGATGGGGATGCGGCCGAGTACGAACATCATCAAGCCACCCAGCGTGTTGAAAGCATTTTCATCTTCGCCAGGCAGATCATCCTCGATACCAGAAAGCTGTTTGACGCGCTCAATGGCTAAACCACCGTCGATCAGCCACGAACCGTCCGCGCGTTGAACGGCCTCCTGTTCCTCATCGATATCCGAAGATGGCACTTCACCGACAATGGCGGTCAATACGTCCGTCAGCGTCACCAGGCCTTCCAGCTCACCATACTCATCGACAATCAACGCACACTGCTCGCGCGCCTTGCGGAAATTCTCAAGCAGATGCGTTGTCGTCACCCCCTCCGGGACATACAACGGCCGGCGCAAAAAGCGTTCGATATTGAGTTTTTCGCCAGCCAGCGCCGGCTGGAGAAGATCCACCGTGCGTAGAATACCAACGACCTGGGAGAGATCATCACGGCAAACAACGATACGCGTATAAGGGCTTTCCGCCACACGGGCGCGGATCTGCGCTTCCGGGGCATCCAGGTCGAGCGCGTAAATATCATTACGGTGCGTCATGATCGAAGCAATCCGCTGCTCATCCAGACGCAGCACGTTGGAAACGATCGTCTGTTCGCTTTCGTGGAAAACGCCGGCCTCTGCCCCCTGTTCCATCAACACGTTGATTTCATCGTCGGTTACGGGGGGTTCAGCGCGCTGCCGCGCCCCCAGCAAATGCAGCACCAGTCCGGAAGAAGCAGAAAGCAGCCAGATCAGCGGTTTGCCAATCTTGGCCAGCACGCCCATCGGCGGTGCAATCAGGGCGGCAATCCGCTCGGGTGCCAGCAAGCCGAGACGCTTGGGCACCAGCTCGCCAATGATGATCGAAAAATAGGTGAGCGCGACGACGACGACTGTCAAGGCAACTCCACGCGCATAAGGCGCCAGCCCCGGCCATTGGGACAACCATTCAGTCAGCGGCGCGGCCAGCGTATTTTCCCCGATAGCGCCGCTCAGGATACCAACGGTGGTAATACCCACCTGGATCGTCGATAAAAAGCCCGATGGTTCATTGCTCAGCGCCAGTGCCGCTTGTGCGCCGGGACTACCGTCATCGGCCAGTTTCTGCAAACGCGCCTTGCGCGCCGAAACGACAGCGATCTCGGACATGGCGAAAACGCCATTGATACAGATCAGAAAAAACAGCAGCAGGAGATCCATGGCCGCAACCGTGGGGCTATCTCAGCAAAGATCCGTTGCCATATCGCGCTATCGCGGTCATGGCATCTGGGAGCCTGTCTATATCTTGCAGCTGTGACGATGTACCTCGACCGGTAGACACAGCGGCGGCGATACGACGGTACCCGGGGAATACCCTGCCCATCTTATTTAATGCGCTGCAGCTTTGGACGCCCGGAAGGTGGTAATGGCGCGCCGTCATCATCATGACCATCATCACCGTTCCGGCCTTCATGACTCGTCAATTTAGGCGCAACAGCATCAGATCCCCGATCGAGCGACATTTTCTGATCCGTTTCCTGCGCATCATTTTGGGCGGGGCTGCTTTTTTCGTACTCAAAGGCCATGCCATGACCATTTTCCCGCGCATAGATGGCGACAACATTGCCTACCGGAATCAGAATATCCCGCGGCACACCACCGAAACGCGCCTGAAAAGAAATATCTTCATTACCGATGTTGAGTCGGTTCGTTGCCTCATAATCGATGTTCAGAACGATGTGTCCATCGCGCACGAACTCACGCGGCACGCGCGCCCATTCATCGGCGACGACGGTGATATAGGGCGTAAACCCATGATCGCAACACCATTCATGGAGTGCCCGAATCAAATAAGAGCGGGTCGATGGAAGGCTCACGGCGTCTATGGCTCCTGCGGAAAAATAGGCACCGACGGTTTAACGCCGCATGGCCTTTTCGGAAGGCGTCAGCGCATCAATATACCCCTGACGGCTGAAAATCCGTTCAGCGTATTTCATCAGCGGCGCCGCCGATTTCGGCAAATCGATACCATAGTGTTCAAGCCGCCAAAGCAAGGGAGCAATGGCCACATCAAGCATCGAGAACTCCTCGCCCAGCATATGCTTCTGCTTAACGAAAAGCGGCGCCATCTCAATCAGGCGTTCACGGATGATCTGGCGCGCCTTTTCCGCTGTCTTGAGATTATTTTTTTCCAGCGGTTCGATATAGGCGAATATTTCGCGCTCCATGCTAACCAGCAACTGACGCGCGCGCGCGCGCATGATCGGATCGGGCGGCATCAACTGAGGATGTGGGAAACGCTCGTCGATATACTCATTGATGATGTTCGGCTCATATAGAATCAGGTCACGCTCGACGAGCACCGGCACCCGACCATACGGATTGACGGCGGCAATGTCATCGGCCTTGGCAAACAGATCGACATCGACAACCTGAAAATCCATGCCCTTTTCGTAAAGCACGATGCGGCAACGCTGGCTGAACGGGCATGTCGTGCCCGAATATAAAATCATCATGGTTATCCGTATCCCAAAAACACGCCCGTAAACGCCGGCTGCAAAGCGCACTCACCCCCTTTGGCGATGAGCGCAACGGCAAACCTGGCCGATCAGCGCCGGTCTATGTCGCTCATTTGCTCATCAAACTGCACTCACGCTTGAAGCCCGGCAAAATGTAAAACGCCATGCGATACCCCTCAATCCATGGCTGGGGCCGATTATACGCCAGCCCTATCGGCAAATGAAGCAGCGACACCGGGCGGAAACGGCAGAAAGACTCGACAACGGCCCCGGCGTGCTACTCCGACAGCGCCCGGCGTTCGCGCAAAGCCTGCGCCAATGTCCCCGCATCGACGAATTCCAGTTCGCCGCCAACCGGCACGCCGCGGGCAATGCGCGACACCCGGATAGCGCGGCTTTTCAGCATCTCGGTCAGATAATGCGCCGTCACCTCACCCTCATTGGTAAAGTTGGTCGCCAGAATTACTTCCTTGACGATGCCATCACAGACGCGCGCCAGCAGACGCTCCAGCCGTAATTCGCGCGGCCCCACGCCATCCAGCGGCGAAACCCGCCCCATCAACACGTAATACAGACCGGAATAGGCTTGTGTCTGCTCCATCATGTTCATGTCAACGGGCGTTTCGACAATGCACAGCAGCGAAGGGTCGCGGCGCGACGAGGCGCATCGCTCACACAGCTCGCTTTCGGTCAGTGTGTTACAGCGCTGGCAATGACGCAGGGCGAGCAGCGCGCGTTGCAAGGCGTCGGCCAGATTCTGTGCGCCCGGCCGATCGCGCTGCATCAGGTGATACGCCATGCGCTGCGCCGATTTTGGTCCGATGCCGGGCAGACAGCGTAGCGCCTCGATCAAGGCTTCGAGACTTGAAACCGTGGTCATCAGAACGGCAACTTCATACCGGGCGGCAAATTCAGGCCGGCGGCAAATCCCGCCATACGTTCCTGCGAGATCTGTTCAGCACGGCGCACGGCATCGTTGAATGCCGCCGCAATGAGATCTTCCAGCATTTCGCGGTCATCCATCGCCGACGCATCGATCGCGACACGGCGCACATCATGCGCGCAGGTCATCGTCACCTTGACCATCCCCGCGCCGGACTGCCCCTCGACCTCGACCTGCGCCAACTGCTCCTGCGCCTTCCTCATGTTTTCCTGCATTTGCTGCGCCTGCTTCATCAGGCCGGCAATTCCACCTTTCATCATGCTGTATACCTCGTATCGGGAATGTTGAAGGGTATGAATGGTACGTCGTGATCCATATCATGCTTGCATCAAACGGGTTTGATGGACGAAGCCACCAGTGTTGCATCAAACAGATCGATGGCCTCGCGCACGAATGCGTCCTGTTCTATGGCCGCCACGGCCTGCGCCTGCCGCGCCTGCTCACGCTTCTGGGCGGCAGCAGCGGGCGTGTCGCCGGAAACCGCGTCGACGTCGATACGCAGGCGGATGGCGCGCCCATAATACGTATCCAGCGCCTGCTGTAGCTTGTCCTGCGCCGGTTTCATCAGTAAATGCCGGTGTTCCGGCGCCAGCACCAGCGTCATTTCCGCCGTATCCGCCTGGCGCAGAGCACAATGCTGCGCCAGCTCGCGCGCCATACCGCCGAGTCCGGATGCCGTCAGTGCAGCCAGAATCTGTGCCCAATGATCCTGCGCTGCCGAAATGTCAGCCCCGGCTGGGGGCGCATCGTCATGCGTAAGGGACGGTTTCAGCGAAGCCTTTTTTTTAGATGCGACGGCCTCTTTTTCAGGAACAGGAATCTCCGTCTCCAATTGCGCCGGCGCGCTGGTCGCTGCGGCAGATCGGCGCGGCACGTCCTTCTGATCCTTAGGGTTAGCCGGATTTGCATGGTCTTCGCCCTGTGCTCTGCGCGCTTTTTTCCCTATTGCCCGCTGTTCGTCTTTTTCATCCTCATCGCCTGCCTGCACGGGGCGGAAGGCATGCAGGCGCAGCAGAGTCATGATGAAACCGGCACGCTCGTCGGGCGCCAACGGCAATTCCTGCCGTCCGTGGATGGCGATCTGGTAGCCGAGTTGAATGGACTCCGGGTCGAAACGCGCCGCCAGATCGAGCAGGCGTGCGCGTTCAGGTAAATCGTCGGCAATCGCGGACGGCGCCAGCTGCGCGACCTGCAGCCGTGTAAACAATCCTGACAATTCCTGCAAGGCTTCGTCAAAAGACAGACTGCGTGCCGCCATCGCCTCGACAATCCGCAGCGTGGCCGCCACGTCGCCCGCCTGTAGCGTTTCCAGAATGTCGTACAGATAGTCGAGATCGACCGCGCCGAGCATATCGCGCACCGACGCCTCTTCCACCTTGCCCGCGCCGTGTGCGATCGCCTGGTCGAGTAGCGAAAGCGCATCGCGCATGCTGCCCGAAGCCGAGCGCGCCAGCAGGTTCAAGGCGCCCGTTTCGGCCGGAATACCTTCTGCCTCGAGAATATGGCGAAGGTGATCGACGATAAGCTGCGGCGGCATCTGCTTGAGGTTGAATTGCAGACAACGCGACAGTACCGTCACTGGGATTTTTTGCGGATCGGTCGTCGCCAGGATGAACTTGATATGCGCCGGCGGTTCCTCCAGTGTCTTCAGCATGGCGTTGAAGGCCGAATTCGACAGCATGTGCACTTCGTCGATGACATAGACCTTGAAACGCCCGCGCGTCGGCGCATACACGGCGTTTTCCAGCAACTGCCGCATTTCATCAACTTTGGTGTTAGTCGCCGCATCCACTTCGAGCAAATCGACGAAACGGCCGCTGTCGATTTCCGTGCAGGCGGAACAAGTACCGCAGGGCATCGCCGTCACGCCGGTTTCACAATTGAGCGATTTGGCGAGAATGCGCGCCAGCGTTGTCTTGCCGACACCGCGCGTGCCGGTAAAAAGATAGGCGTGGTGCAGCCGCTGCTCATTCAGCGCGTGCGTCAGCGCCCGCACGACGTGCTCCTGGCCGACCAGGCTGGCAAATGTTTTCGGCCGCCATTTGCGCGCCAGAACCTGATAACTCATGCGCCGATTCTACCCCGGATTACCCTGCGCCCGAAAATTGCGAACACACCGTAGCGCGCCGCCTATATTTCAGCACGCGCCGCACGACGCCGTGCGTGTTCCTGCAGATAGCGCTTGCGAATGCGGAGGGTCTTGGGCGTGATTTCGACCAGTTCATCATCGTCGATGAATTCGACGGCCGATTCCAGGGTGAGCTGGATCGGCGGCGTCAGATTGATCGCTTCGTCCTTGCCAGCAGCACGGATATTGGTAAGCTGCTTGGTCTTGATCGGATTGACCACCAGATCGTTGTCGCGCGCGTGAATGCCGATGACCATGCCCTCGTACAGCCGGTCGCCAGGCACCACGAACATCCGGCCGCGTTCCTGAAGTTTCCACAAGGCATAGGCCACCGCCTCACCCTGCTCGGCCGACACCAGCACGCCATTGCGGCGGCCGGGGAGATCGCCCTTGAGCGGGGCATAATCGTCGAAGACATGGCTCATCAGCCCGGTACCGCGCGTCAGATTCATAAATTCGCCCTGAAAACCGATCAGGCCGCGCGCCGGGATGCGGTATTCGAGCCGCACACGTCCGCGCCCATCGGAAACCATGTCCTGCAGCTCGCCCTTGCGATAGCCAAGCGCCTCCATGACGCCGCCCTGGTGCGTTTCTTCGACATCCAGCGTCAGCATTTCATACGGTTCGCACGGCTCGCCGTCGATCGTTTTGATGATCACCTTCGGCCGCCCAACCGCCAGCTCGTAGCCTTCACGGCGCATCGTTTCGAGCAAGATAGTCAGGTGCAGTTCGCCGCGCCCGGACACCAGAAACACGTCGGTATCCGGCGTATCTTCGACACGCAGCGCCATATTCGTCAGCAATTCCTTGTGCAGGCGCTCGCGGATCTGTCGGCTGGTTACATACTTGCCTTCGCTGCCGGCATACGGCGAATCGTTAACCATGAAAGTCATATTCAGCGTCGGTTCGTCGATCTTCAGCATCGGCAAAGCTTCCGGCGACTCCTGGTCGGCAATCGTACAGCCGATGGACAGTTCATCGATCCCCGTCACCAGTACGATGTCGCCCGCCACCGCTTCGTCGAGCGTTACCCGCTCGATGCCTTTAAAGCCGAAAATCTGGTTGAGCCGTGCACTTTTTGGCGCGCCGTGGGGAAAGCTGCCGTCCGCTTGGGGCTGCCCGTAGAGCACCGTGACCGGCTGTGCCGGCCTCAGGCGGCCGCGCTGGATGCGGCCGATACCGATGCGGCCGACATACGGCGAATAATCAAGGGCTGCGATCTGCAATTGCAGCGGCCCGTCGATATCGTTCGCTTCGGGCGGCGGCACATGCGTCAAAATCGCTTCAAACATTGGCCGCATATCCACCCCCGGCCGTTTCAGGTCGGTTGCCGCCGTGCCGTTTAGGGCGGAGGCATAGATCACCGGAAAATCGAGCTGTTCGTCTGTCGCACCCAGTTTGTCGAAAAGATCAAAAGTGTGATCGACCACCCAGTCTGGCCGCGCGCCGTCACGGTCGATCTTGTTAACGACGACAATTGGCCGCAGCCCCAGCGCCAGCGCTTTTTTGGTGACAAAGCGCGTCTGCGGCATCGGCCCCTCGACCGCATCAACAAGCAGCAGTACGCCATCAACCATGCCCAACACGCGCTCTACCTCGCCGCCAAAATCGGCGTGCCCCGGCGTATCGACGATATTGATATGCACCCCTTGGTAATCGACGGCCAGGTTCTTCGCCAGAATCGTGATACCGCGTTCGCGCTCGATATCGTTATTGTCCATGACACGCTCGGCGACGTGCTGGTGTGCGGCGAATGTTCCCGCCTGTTGCAGGAGTTTATCGACCAGCGTGGTTTTTCCGTGGTCGACGTGGGCGATGATGGCGATATTGCGGACGGCGCGTGACATGAAACACTGACCTGTTAAAAGGGGCGGTGATTCTAGCACGCCGCATGCCAACGCACTTGCTCGCCTGCGTGCCGGCGGATGCCGAAACAAAGCGCCGCTGCAAAATGACACGGCGGCGCGTTTCCCGATAGGTGCCGCTGGAACCCGCGTAAACAGGGCGTTTGCGGGCAGGCACCTCTGGAACCCTTATAAATAAAGGGCTTCAGGGCAGGGGTGCCGGAGATGCCCTGTTTAAAAGGGCTCCAGAGCATACCCCTCTGAAATACCCTAAATACACGGGCTAGCGGGCAAGTGCCCGAAAAACTAAAAACAAGAATTGAAAGGGTTGTTTGACTGTAGGTGCTGGCTCCGCCCGCGAGGCTTCTCTTGATACCGTTGCGCTGTGCGGCAGCGCACCCCGCTGACTTTCTTTGCCTCGCCAAAGAAAGTCAGCAAAGAAAGGCGACCCCGAGGCGCAGAAGACTCCTTGTCGCGGGTTGCTTGGCAGCGGGCTTGATAACTCGCTTACGCTCGAACAATCAAGCCCTTGTTCCCGCCAAGCTATCCCGCGCCTGCGGCTGCGCCTAAGGAAGTTTGGGGTGCTTCGTCGTGATCGGATGCGCGAAGGGGTATGCTCGCAAACCCGTATAAATAAAGGCGATTCGGGCAGGTATCTCTGGAACCCTTATAAACAAAGGGCTAGCGGGCATGTGCCTCTAAAGCCCTTATAAATAGGGCGTTTGCGGGCGGGTGCTCTGGGGTGCCCTGTTTATAAGGGGTTCCGGGCATCCTTGGAGATGTCCGTGCATAAAGGGTTTCAGAGGGTTAGTTGGACACAGTGTTCCGGTTTATGTTTTTTGATGCCCTGAAGCCCTTTATTTACGGGGACCTCCGGGCATTTTATGTTTTCTGCCCTGTTTTTACGGATTTCAGGGGGCGCAAGCTTAAAGAGCGGCTCGACTTTGCCAAAAGACAAGGCGGCGAGCCGCAGGCAGTACGAGCAGTACGGCAAGGCGAAGCCAACGTAGTATTTTGGCGAAGGAAGCCGCTATGGCTTAACTTTGCCAAAGACAAGGCGGTAAAGCCGCAGGCAGTATGAGTAATACGGCAAGGCGAGCCAACGCAGTATTTTGGCCAAGGAAGCCGCTATGGCTCGACTTTGCCAAAGACAAGGCGACAAGCCGCAGACAGTACGAGTAGTACGGCAAGGCAAGGCCAACGCAGCAACGCAGCAGTTTGGCAAAAGAAGATGCTATCAACCCTCGGAACTGCCTGTAAATAAAGGATTTCTGGGCAGTCCTTGTTTTTTCCATAGCCCTAGCCAATCAGGCCGAGTCGTCTTATGACCCGAGCTGCGGCGGGAAGCGCAGTTCTCCACTATTTTCGGCGGCAGTATATTTCAGCGCCTGCACAACCCAGTCGCCGGCTGTCTGCATGGCTTTTTCCAGCCGGTCGCCGCGAAGCAGACCCGCGTTGAGGGCAGCGTGGAAAGCATCGCCCGTGCCCTTGACATCGCTGTCGATGCGCGGATGCCGGCTGCGGACGACGTTTCCGGCGCTGACGGCAAGGTTGACGATCTCTCCGGCACATGCGCCGGGGCTGCTGGTCACAATGACCGTTTTCAGCCTGCCGCCGAGCAGGCTGCGCGCAGCGGCAATGGCATCCTGCGGGTTATCGCTGCCTTTTTCGCTGAGGTAGCCCAATTCAAAATGGTTGGGCGTGATGAGGTCGGCGCAGGCGACAAGGCGACGGCGATAATGTTCCGCCAGCTCGGGACGAACATAAAGACCGCTATCGGCATCGCCCAGCACGGGGTCGATACTGACGCGCACATGCGGACGGCGGCGGCGCAGATCGGTCAGCCAGTCCCCCAGGATCTCCGCCTGTTCCGGGCTGCCGAGGTAGCCGAGAACGACAGCGCGCAGATGCTCCAGCGCGCGGCGGCGCTCAAGGTCTTCGAGGTAGCCGGCAAACCAGTCGGGCGGTATGGCGCCGCCATGAATGCTGTCGTAGTGCGGCGTGTTGGAAAAGAGAACCGTCGGCACGGCGCAGGCCCGGATGCCGAAGCGGCCAAACACAGGCAGGGCGGCGTTGTTGCCGACGGTGCCATAGACGACCTGCGACTGGATGGAGAGAACGTCTATCGGCAGCGGATGACGTTCGGCGTAATTCATCGTCATTGTGGTGATTGCGAGAGATTCGGCCAATAGGCGCTGTCGGGCGTATTGCGCGCACCGAAAATCGCCTGCCCGACGCGGACGGTCGTCGCGCCTTCGGCAATGGCAAGTTCAAAATCGCCGGACATGCCCATCGAAAGTTCGGCAAGCTCGGGATGCCGCTGCTGTAGGCGGTCGCGCGTTTCCCGCAGGCGGATAAAGCATTTCCGGACGGCGGCCTCATCGCTGCTGAACAGTGCAAGCGTCATTAGCCCGCGCGGTTTCAGGGCGCTGTAAGCAGGCAAGACCTTGAGAAAGCGCTCCGCTTCCTCCGGTGCGATGCCGTATTTCTGCGGTTCGTCGGAGGTATTGATCTGAATAAAAACGTCGAGGCTGCGCCCTTCCTGTTGCAGGCGGCGGTCCAGCGCTTCGGCGACGGATAGCTGGTCGAGCGCCTGAAACTCGGCGGCAAAACGGGCGACATAGCGGGCCTTGTTGGTTTGCAGATGCCCGATGATGGCCCAGCGCAATTGCGGCAGATCGTGCAAAGCCTGCCATTTTTGCCAGGCTTCCTGCACCCTGTTTTCGCCAAGCAGGTTGATACCGCCGCCGTCGCAGGCGGCACGCAGACTCTCCGCCGGCACGGTTTTGCTGACGGGCAGCAGACGAACTTCGGTCGGATCGCGTCCGCAACGGCGGCAAGCCGCGTCGATACGCGCCCGTACGGCGGCAAGATTGGCGCGGATGGCTTCCGCAGTCTCAGCGTGTGGATAAACAGGCTTCATTGTGTTGTGTATTCGGATTACAAGTCACAGCTTAGGGGGCGCGAATGGCTTAATCGCCGCCTCATCGGCGGTCAGATTTTAACTCCGCAATCTATCCGCTTTTCTCCTCTTCCAGATAACAGTGGCTGATCCAACATGGGCGGTATGCGAGTCTGCGCGTCGAACGTTCATAGTTCATCGCCTTGCCTTGTGCCTTGTACCTGGCGTTTGCACTTCAGCGCGCCAGCCAGCCGCCGTCGACAGCGATGGTGTAGCCGTTAATATAGTCAGCCGCCGCTGAAGCCAGAAACACGACCGCTCCTCCCAGGTCTTCCGGCGTGCCCCAGCGGCCAGCCGGGATGCGGCCAAGGATTTCCGCATTGCGCTGCGCATCACCGCGCAGGGCGGCGGTGTTGTCGGTCGCCATATAGCCGGGCGCGATGGCATTGACGTTGATCCCCCGCCCCGCCCATTCGTTGGCAAGCAGCATCGTCAGCCCTTTAATGCCGCTTTTCGAGGCCGTGTAGGACGGCACGCGGATCCCCCCTTGAAAAGACAGCATCGAGGCAATATTGATGATCTTGCCGCCACCACCCTGCCGGATGAACTGGCGCGCCGCCGCCTGGCAGAGAAAGAAAACCGACTTTAAGTTGACATCCATCACCGCATCCCATTCCTGCTCGGTAAAGTCGATGGCATCGTTGCGTTTGATGATGCCGGCGTTATTGACAAGAATATCAATGCGCCCAAAGTGTTCAAACGCCGTATCGATGATGCGCGGAATCACATCAAGCTTGGCGAGATCGGCCTGAATATGCGCATAACGGCGGCCGCTTGCCGCCACCGCCTGCGCCGTTTCCGGCGCCTCGGCAGCATGACCGACACCGGCGATATCCGCGCCGGCCTGCGCCAGCGCCACTGCCATACCGCGCCCGAGGCCGCGCGTTGCGCCGGTGACGACGGCAACCTTGCCATCGAGCTTGAAAGCATCAAGAATTCCATTCATTGCCTATTCTCCAAAATCGAGTGAAGCGCCAGGGAAACTGCCACCTGAATATGCCACGAGAAGCCGCCACAACGCTCCCTGGCGATCTTTCCATCTTCACCTTGACCGTATTTCTCCACCGCGCTGCGGGCTTTTACTGGCCTATCTATTCAGCCCATCCGTCAACGCAGATCGCCGGGCGCCAGCCCATCCATATCGTCAAATGTCTGGTTTTCGCCAGCCATCGCCCAAACAAAAGCATACGGCCCGGTGCCGACGCCGGAATGGATCGACCAGGACGGCGAAATCACCGCCTGTTCATTGGCAACGACGAGATGCCGCGTTTCCTGCGGCTGCCCGTGCAGGTGGAAGATCCGTGTTTCCGGCGCCATGCCGAAGTAGAGATACACCTCCATGCGCCGCTCGTGCGTGTGCGGTGGGAAGGTGTTCCACACGCTGCCCGGTTCCAGCACAGTCACGCCGAGTGCCAGCTGGCAGCTCTTGCAGACGGCGGGATGCACGTACTGGTTGATCGTGCGCACGTTGCAGCTCTCGGTCAAACCGAGCTTGCGCGGGTTGGCCATCTGGCGGGTAATGTGCACCGTTGGATATGTGGTGTGCGCCGGGCAACTGACCAGGTAAAACTTAGCCGGCTGCGCCGGGTCGTCGCTCTCGAAGGCGACGCTCGCCGTCCCCATGCCGACGTACATCCCTTCGCCGTTTTCCAGGCTCTGCACCTGCCCATCGACGTTCACGCGGCCGCGCTCGCCCAAATTGACGATTCCCAGTTCGCGCCGGTCAAGAAAATTCGGCGTACCGAACGTCTTGCCGCCTTGTAGCGCCAGGGCTTCCGACGTAGGCACCGCACCGCCAAAAACGACGCGATCGACATGCGTATACGTCAAACGCAATTCGCCGGTCACAAAAACCTGTTCAACGAGAAAATGCCGGCGCAACGCCGCCGTATCATAGCGCTTCACATCTTCCGGGTGATGCGCATAACGAATATCCAGTTTCATCGCTTCTCCATCAAAGATTTATCGCCTTCCGAACAGCGCCGTGGTGGCAGCCGAAAATTCGCCCGTAACCGGCGGGTAATTGACCGGCAGCTACGGTTTTTTGCCGAGAAAATCCTCGCGCTGCGGCGTAAAAATATCGAGCAGCCTGCCCTCGACAAGACAAGTCGCCCCGTGCGGCACCGAAGGTGGCACATAAACCGAATCGCCCGCCTTGAGCAGATGCCGCCGACCGTCCAGCAAAAATTCAAATTCCCCCTCCAGGCAATAACAGATTTGCTCGTGCGGATGATGATGCACATCGCCGACCGCGCCCTGCTGGAGAAAAATTTCGACGATCATCAAGCCGCCGCCATGGGCGCGGATTTTGCGGCTGACCTTGCCTGCTACGAGCGTTTCCGTCGTCAGCGCCGCATCCGGGAAAAACAAAGGGGTATTCAACGTCTCATTCATCACGCGCTTTTTCCTTATTCACCACCATACGGCGACACCACATGCCACACTGCCCTTAATTAACCCGGTAATGCGGCGCTTCGCCGAGCAATACCCGCCGTGCTTCTTCCGCCGCCTTGCGCTTGAGTTCCTGCGCCGATTCCGTCGAATGCCAGGCCATGTGCGGCGTGCACAAAAAGTTTTCGTGCGCGAACAGGGGATGATCCGCGCGCGCCGGCTCCTCGGCCAGCACGTCAAAGGCCGCGCCCGCCAGCCGTCCTTCAGCCAGCGCCCGCGCCAGCGCCGCTTCATCGACGATCCGACCACGCGCTGTATTGATCAGATACGCCGTCGGCTTCATATGGCGCAGGCGCGCTTCGTCAAGCAGATGGGCCGTGGAATGCGGCGCATCCGTCGTCAACGGGCAATGCAGCGACACGACGTCGGAGGTTTGTAGCAAGGTTTCCAGATCAGCGGACGCCATAAAATCCGGCAAGCCCTCCGGCGCGGCATACGGATCGTGCACCAGGATCCGCATTCCCAGCGCCTGGCAGCGGCCCGCCATTGCACGCCCGATGCGGCCGCCGCCGATAATGCCCAACGTCTTGCCCTGCAAACGGAAGACCGGCCGCGTTTCACGAAAGTCCCAGACACCGCGCTTCACCTGCGCATTGGCCAGCGCAATTTTCCGCGTCAGACAAAGCATCAGCGCCAGCGCATGGTCGGCCACTTCCTGCGTGCCGTAATCAGGGACATTGCTGACGACGATGCCGCGTTCAGCGGCCGCTTTCAGATCAACCGTATCGACGCCCACGCCGTAACGGACGATAACGCGGCACTGCCGCAGATGCGCCAGCACCCGGCGCGTCAGCGGCGCATACTGGACAAGCAGCGCCTCCGCCTCGGCGCACTGTACGATCACTTCATCCTCGGTGCGGCAATGCAGCCAGCGCACATTCTGGCAGACATCCGCCAGCGCCTGCCGCTCGGCCTCAATATTTGCGTGGTCGCAATCCGCAACGATGACGGTACGATCGTGACTCACACCGCGCTCCTTTCCATGTCAAGGTTGAAGGGCCCGGCCATCAATGCGATCCGGACGGCACCAGTTCAGCCAGAACCGTGCTCGATGCGAACACTTTTTCCCCGATCACGACCTTGACTTTCGCGTCAAGCGGCAGATACACATCGACGCGCGAGCCAAAGCGGATAAAGCCATAGCGTTGCCCTGCCACCAGTTTCATACTGACCGAAGCGTAATTGAGGATTCGCCGGGCAATGAGTCCGGCGATCTGCACGCAGGTCACATCCTGCCCATCGGTCGTTTTCAGGTGCAGGGCGCAGCGTTCATTCTCGCTTGAGGCTTTGTCCAGCGAAGCATTGAGAAAAGAACCGCGGTTGTACCATTTTTCCTGCACGACGCTGGCAACCGGCGCGCGGTTGGAGTGCACATTGAAAACATTCATGAAAACGCTGATCTTGAGCGCCCGGCGTTTCAGGTAGGGATCCTCGGCCTCCTCAACGACGACGATACGCCCATCCGCCGGCGCAACGATGCTGTTTGATCCGCCGGCGATGGTACGTGCCGGATCGCGGAAAAACTGCAGGCAAAAAAAGAAGGCCAACCAGAACGGCACAGACCAAAAGCCATACGGCGACACAATCAGCGCCAGCACCAGACTCACGGCGATGAAGCGCCAGCCTTCCCTGGCAATGATGGGATGCGGATAATTCATTAATACCTCATTGGTTGGGCCTCAGAATCCGGGCAATCCGGAGCACTGCGGCGGTCAATCCAAAAAAACCAGTTCAAAAAACCCGCCCGGAAACGCCTTGGGCGGCGCCGCACGATCGGCAAGACCGCCCAAGATTCCGGGATGCGCAGCAAAAACGACGAACCATGCCTTGACCGCCGCACGCTTCCGGCCGGTTGGGCGATTACCTATCGACGGTTCCGCTGCATTGGCAGATCAGTTAAAAGTTAGTTTTTCGACTGATCGACCAGCTTGTTTTTCTTAATCCAAGGCATCATGTCGCGCAGCTTGGCGCCGATCTTTTCAATCTGGTGTTCGGCGGTCAAACGGCGGTAGGCGGTCATCGACGGATAGTTGGTGTTGCCCTCAAGGATAAACTGCCTGGCGTATTCGCCATTTTGGATACGCGCTAGCGCTTCACGCATGGCGGTACGCGACTGCGCGTTGATGACCTTCGCCCCGGTGACGTATTCACCGTATTCGGCATTGTTCGACACCGAGTAATTCATCGTGGCGATACCGCCTTCGTACATCAGATCGACGATCAGCTTGAGTTCGTGCAGACATTCAAAGTACGCCATTTCCGGCGCATAGCCGGCTTCAACCAGCGTCTCGAAACCCATTTTGACGAGTTCGACGCAGCCGCCGCATAGCACCGTCTGTTCACCAAACAGGTCGGTTTCGGTCTCTTCGCGGAAGGTCGTTTCGATAACGCCCGCCTTGGTACCGCCATTGGCCGCCGCATACGACAAAGCGATGTCCCGTGCCTTGCCGGATTTATCCTGATAGACGGCGATCAGCTGAGGCACACCGCCGCCTTTGAGGTATTCGGAACGCACCGTGTGGCCCGGCCCTTTGGGCGCAACCATAATGACATCGAGATCCTCGCGCGGCACGACCTGGTTGTAGTGAATATTAAATCCGTGGGCAAAGGCAAGGGTTGCGCCTTTTTTGATGTTCGGCACCACTTCGCTGGAATACACGCCCGGAATATTTTCGTCGGGCAGCAGCATCATTACGACATCGGCGCCTTTGACCGCTTTGGCGACTTCTTCAACCTTGAGGCCAGCCTTTACCGCCTTGCTCCAAGAAGCACCGCCTTTGCGCAGACCCACCGTGACCTTGACGCCGGAGTCGGTCAGATTCTGGGCATGCGCATGGCCTTGCGAGCCATAGCCGATGATCGTCACCTTTTTGCCTTTGATGAGCGAGAGGTCGGCGTCCTTGTCGTAATACACTTTCATGTTTTGCCTTTCAACTGTGCGATGAAAAAAACCGTCTATCAACAAACAAACGGCATGCTGTTAAACCCGATCATGCCTGGACTCTGAGAATCCGGTCCCCGCGGCCAATACCGCTAATGCCCGTGCGAACCGTTTCAAGAATCAGTCTGGCGTCGATGGCCTGAATGAAAGAGTCCAGTTTCGAGCAACTGCCCGTTAATTCAATGACATAGGTCGTTTCGGTCACATCGACGACATGACCGCGGAAAATATCGACCATCCGCTTCATCTCCTCACGATCCTTACCGGAAGCACGTACCTTGATTAGCATCAGTTCGCGTTCAATGTGCGCCGCTTCGGAAAGATCGACGACTTTGACGACGTCGATCAGTTTGTTCAGCTGCTTGGTGATCTGCTCAATGATCTCGTCGCTGCCATTCGTCACGATGGTCAGGCGCGAGAGCGAGGCATCCTCGGTCGGTGCGACCGTCAGCGTTTCGATGTTGTAGCCGCGCGCCGAAAACAGCCCGGCCACGCGGGAAAGCGCGCCAGATTCGTTCTCCAGCAAAACTGAAATAATGTGTCGCATATCGGGCTTCCTCATAAACATTCGGCCAGAACGATTTCAGACAGCCCTTTGCCGGCCGCCACCATCGGGAACACATTGGCTTCCGGATTCGTACGAATATCCAGAAATACGGTTTCGTCCTTGTGCTCGAAGAACGCCTTGCGTAAGGCCGGTTCCAGATCCTCCGGCCGCTCGACACGCAGTCCGATATGACCGTAAGCCTCGGCCAGCTTGACGAAATCCGGCGCAAACTCCATATGGGTTTGCGAATAGCGCCGGTCGTAGAACATTTCCTGCCACTGCCGCACCATGCCCAGATAGTTGTTGTTCAGGCAAAGAATCTTGATCGGCAGGCGATATTGCTTGATCGTCGCCAATTCCTGGATGCACATCTGGATCGACCCGTCGCCGGTAATGCACGCAACCGGCTGCCCGGGGTGAGCCATCGCCGCGCCCATGGCATAGGGAAGACCCACGCCCATCGTGCCCAGACCACCCGAATTGAGCCAGCGGCGCGGCATGTCGAATTTGTAATACTGCGCAGCCCACATCTGATGCTGCCCGACGTCGGAAGCGACAAACGCCTTGCCTTCAGTCACTTTCCAAAGCGTTTCAATGGCGAACTGCGGCATGATTTTTTTGCCCATCTTGTACTTCAGACACGCCCTCGCCCGCCATCCTTCAATTTCTTCCCACCATTTCGCCAGATCGGGCTTGCCGGATTCAGTCTCCAACAGCCGATTCATTTCTTCGAGCACGTCGGCAACGTCGCCAACGATGGGCACATCGACCGGCACGCGCTTGGAAATCGACGCGGGATCGACGTCGATATGAATGATCTTGTGCGGCACCGAAAGGAAATGTTCGGGGTTGCCGATCACCCGGTCATCGAAACGCGCGCCGACGGCCAGCACCACGTCACTATGCTGCATCGCCAGATTCGCTTCCAGCGTGCCGTGCATGCCCAACATGCCCAAAAACTGCGGATCGGTTCCCGGAAACCCGCCCAAGCCCATCAGCGTATTGGTTACCGGCGCCCCCAGACGGCGCGCCAGCGCGGTCAGAGCTTCGGCGGCATTGCCCAGAATCACCCCGCCACCCGTATAGATAATCGGGCGTTTGGCGTTTAGCAGCAGATTAACCGCTTTCCTGATCTGCCCGGAATGCCCTTTCACAATGGGGTTATAAGAGCGCATATGAATCTCGGCCGGGTATTCAAACCTGCATTTGGCCGCTGTAACATCCTTGGGAATATCGATGACGACGGGCCCCGGGCGACCTGTCTGAGCGATGTAGAACGCCTTTTTCATCGTCACGGCGATATCCTCGACGTGCTTGATCAGGAAATTATGCTTGACGCAATGTCGGGTCACACCAACGGCATCGACTTCCTGAAAGGCGTCCTGACCGATATAGGAAGTCGGCACCTGCCCCGTGAGCACAACCAGGGGAATCGAATCCATATAAGCCGTCGCAATGCCCGTCACGGCGTTGGTCGCGCCCGGTCCGGAAGTCACCAGCGCCACGCCGACCCTGCCGGTCGATCGCGCCAGTCCATCGGCCGCGTGTACGGCGCCCTGCTCATGCCGGGTCAAAATATGGCGAACCCTGGGAACCTTATCCTGCTTGAAAAGTTCGTCATATAGATGTAAAACGGCGCCTCCGGGATAACCGAACACGTAATCAACTTTTTCTTCCTGAAGGCACCTGATCACAATTTCGGCGCCGGTCATCATCGTCATTGGTGTTTGCCTTATCATTCGTTTTAACAAGCGGAAATACGGCGTAACAGTACCGTTTAGCCGGTCATTGGTCAAGGCTACAAGGCCTTGGAAACCCTGGAAAACGCCGGGAAACATCGACTTAAATTTTCAGCAAGGATCCCTCTCTGGCCAGTCAACGCGAACTCTCTGATTTTCTTACCGCAACCGAACGCCGCGCCTTCAAACAGGCGGTTTTTGCGGTCAAGGACGAAGACACCGCGCTTGACATCGTGCAGGACGCGATGCTGCGCCTTGCCGAAAAATACGGAGACCGCCCGGCGGGCGAATTACCGCTGCTCTTCCAGCGCATCCTGCAAAACGCAATTCGCGATTACTACCGGCGCAGCAAAGTGCGTTCACTGTGGACAACCCTACTCTCTTCGCTGACCACCAGCGACAAGGACGAAGAGTTCGACCCGCTCGAAACGCTGGAAGTCAACACCGAAACCAGCACCCCCAACACCCCGCACGGACAACTGGAACAGTCGGAAATCCTCAAAGCCATCGAAAACGAAATAAAATCTCTACCGGCGCGTCAACGCCAGGCTTTTCTCATGCGTTACTGGGAAGAAATGGATGTTGCGGAAACCGCCGCAGCAATGGGCTGCTCCGAAGGCAGTGTCAAAACGCACTGCTCCCGCGCAACGCACACGCTCGCCAAGGCATTGAGAACCAAAGGAATCACGCTATGAACGAACAACAGTTTGCCTGCCAGATCCGGAAACACCTGGAGCAAGGGCTGCACGACCTGCCGCAGGCAACGGCGGATCGCCTGGCGCAAGCGCGCCGCATCGCACTGGCGCATCAAAAACAGGCCGTCGCGCAATCATCGCTAGCAACGGCCGGCAGCTTCCTGAATATTCATCTCGACATCCCGCGCCACTACAACCAACTCATCGCAGCGCTGGCGCTGGTCGCAGCCGCCGTATTGACGACATTCTGGCTGGCCGACCGGCAAGTCAACGAACTGAGCGAAATCGACAGCGCCCTGCTGGCCGGCGACCTTCCGGTCAATGCCTACACCGACAAAGGATTCAACGCATGGCTCAAACAGGCATCGCCCTAGCAGCGATCGCCGGCATATTCCTAACGGCGCCTGCCTGGGCGGCGCCCTCCGGCCCGGTACTCATGGCCACGCCGCCGCAGCCCATGTGGTATGAACTGACGACTGCGCAGAAAATCATCCTCGCCCCGCTTTGCGACGACTGGGATGCCATGGAAGCCTACCGCCAGAAAACCTGGCTCACCATCGCCAGCCGCTTTCCTGAAATGACCCCGCAAGAACAACGGCGGGTTCAGGAACAGATGCAAACCTGGTCCAAACTGACAAACGAAGAACGCATCGCCGCCCGCGAATTTTTCCAGGAAATGGCGCAAATGCCTGCGGCGCAAAGAGAACAGCTGCGCCAGCAATGGAAAGCCTACTCCAGCCTTCCGGAAGAAGAAAAAGAAAAACTCAAGAAAATGGCCGCCAAGCCCCCGCAATCGCAAACAACGCGCCCGGCCGCCCCACCCCCCACCCCCTCCCCAGCGCCCAATCCCGCCGACACGCCGGCAGCGCCCGCCCCGACCGAATCCCCCCAAACCCCCGACGCCCAATAACACACCCAATCGTTTCCTAGGGCACGGCAGCACGGCAAAGCGCCGCGACCGCCAGCCGCGCAGGAAGGACGCATTGCCGGCTGAATTACCACCGCTGGCGGCCGCAGACCCACCACAGCACCCACCACAGACCGACGACAACACCTGCCATACCCCCGCCACAAGGCCGCCCTGAACCCCGCGTAAAACGGGCATTTCCGGAGGGGCTGCCCGCAAGCCCACTGTTTACGGGCGTTTCCAGCCGACTTATCCGCTAGCCCACTGTTTACGCGGGTTTCCGGGCAGCCTACCCGCAAACGCCCTATTGACGCGGGCTTGCGGCCGGAAGATTTAGATAACCGAGCACATCTGAAAGGCGCAGACAGCAACTCGGCAAGCCACAGTAAAAAACGAGTAGTGTGCCTCATCGCCGTCGCTATCGCCGCAAACCACAAATCAGCCGGCCGCGTACCACCAGCGCATCACTGCCTCTTTTCGTACAAAGCCACGCCCCAAAAATTTAAGAGCACTACATCCACTGCACTTTTCCACAATCCTTATTCCAACCCATTGACAATTGGGTAACGCAGGACTAGCCTGCCACGTATTACTTTCTGATATTGAGACAGCGCTCAAAGCTAACGTATCGAAATATCTTCATACTCAGTGTCTCATCAAAGCAAGAGGCACAAGGATGAAAAATACAACGTCTTTTACAAAACACTCTATATCCTGTAATCATTACAGCACTTTTTCCAGAAATTTGTTAAGCCCCATAAATAATATTTTATTGCAAAAAAGTATATTGTGGTATTTGAATATTAAAAATACTCAATCTATCAAAAAGGGCGAGAAATGAAAAACTCCACAAATAAAAATACTACTGACACGTCGGTAGATAAAGAAATGCCATTAAAGAAGAGAAAAGCGCTCTATAAAAGAACAAAGGATATGCTGCGTACACACTCCTTGGGTGGAGTAGTAGCAGGAGTTTGTACTACATATGTGTCTTTAGAAAGTGCACCTGATAAAAATATTCCCGTTATAGATTTTATCAAGAGCAATATGCTGTATATTTACTTATCAATATTATTTATGTGCATTGTTTTTGCTATTCACTTTTATAGAAAAGATATTTCTATTTATTCTGAGTTCTTTAAAAAACTCAATCAATCAGATTATCTTCGTGACATTAGTGACGAAGAAAGTGCTTTAATATCAACTCAGTCTCTCTTTCAAGCCTTTGCGGTGCTCATTTTCTCTATGTTTGTTTCGTCTTTTATAGCATTCATGATTCTTCGGGAAGCCTTTGCCTGAAGCTTTGCCGACCAGCCCCAAACCCGCAAAGTATGGACAATGACGAAAGATTTCGTACTGCCTGCCCTAAACCCCGCGTAAAACGGGCATTTCCGGAGGGGCTGCCCGCCAGCCCAGCATTTACGGGTGTTTCCAGCCGACCTATCCGCTAGCCCACTGTTTACGCGGGTTTCCAGACTACCAGCCCGCAAACACCCTATTGACGCGGGCTTGCGGCCGGCCGATTTAGATAGCCGAGCACATCTGAAAGGCGCAGACAGCAACTCGGCAAGCCACAGTAGAAAACGAGCAGCACGCCTCGTCGCCATCGCTATTGCCGCGAGCTACAAGTCACAAGCCGGCAATGCCGCTACGGAAAAATGAGCTGTACGCCTCGTCGCCGTGAACCGCAAACCGCGAGCAACGAGCCAGCACAGCCGAAAAAACGAAGTTTCTGCAAAGCGTGGATAAATCTTGGTTTGCCGTCTCGAACATCCCGCAGCCGCCCGCGCATCACCGGCGCACCACTGGTCACGCAAGAGCAAAGCATCACTTCGGCTGTCGGCGCTTCGACAGTGCCTTACCTTGCACCGCCGGTCGCGCGGGAAGGAAACATCGCCGGTTGAACCGCTGGCGGCCGCATACCTGCCATAACACCACCACAGACCTACGACAACAATCGCCACAACACCTGCCCCGAACCCTGCGTAAAACGGGCATTTCCGGAGACTCTGCCCGCCAGCCCACTGTTTACGGGCATTTCCGGTCACCCACGGCTGAAACACCTATTCCACGCGGGTTTCCAGCCTACCTGCCCGCAAACGCCCTATTGACGCGGGCTTCAGGCCAGCCGATTTAGATAGCCGGGCGTCACACCCAGAACACGCAAACAGCAACTTGGTAAGCCACAGTAAAAAACGAGCAGCACGCCTCGTCGCCGTCGCTATCGCCGCAAACCACAAGCCAGCCGGTCGCGTACCACCAGCGCATCGCTGCCTCTTTCCATATAAAGCCACGCCCCAAAAATTTAAGAAGCGCTGCATCTTTCCACACTTCCTATTCCAGCCCATTGACAGCCGTATATCAGAAGACTAGCCTGCTCGCATCGTTTTTGCTGACGGTGCCTGACTCTCAAGAGACTTTACCCAAGGAGACGCTGTATGGCCTATCGCCAGATGCAAGGCAAAAATCAAATTCGTATGCCGCACGTCAGGCGGCCGCTGTGGGCAATTTGTTTTTCGGATCAGACGGGCGGAAGAGTGATTAAACAAATCAAGAATATAAATAATAAAAAGTGAAAAACTGTATTAATGAATATCAGTCAGAATGGTTTTTTATTCGTATTAAAAGCTTCTATGAAAAGTACCAAAATACAAGATTATAAAATAAAACATTACCGCGGAATGGCAGCAGCATGGTTTTTTATAATACTATGCGTTGAGTTTGGGCTGGCTTATTTACCGATTGAAAAAATAGGTTTGTTATCTCAATTAACCTTGATTCTTGAGTCAAGAATTCCATCAATATGGTCCGTAGCTAATGAAAAAGCAAGAATATATATGGTCACGACACTCATTTTTATTCCGTTAAAATTGTGGAATGCTTATGCAATAGGTACAATAACAGATAATTGTAAAACTGAAATTCCATTACCCTCCAAAAAGAATAAGATTACATTACGCATGACCATATGTTTTATAGCTTTGTTATCATTTTTTGGGTATGCAATATATCTTACTTTTATTGAAAAATTTATAGGAGACGTACCTTATATGTCTCAACATGAGCAAAACTATAGTGCATTCGTAATATGGTATGAATGGTCGTTTTATAGGTTGGGTTTTTTCTGTATCATAACAGTAGTAGTTTTTACTTCAATAAAAGCTTATTTTAAATATTTTATGTATTTAATCAGTAAAGATTATTATAAGGAATAGTATCAGAAAAACTGTATAGATTGCAGCGTTAATGCAATTAGGGGATTACAAAAAATACTAAAAAATAAATAGCAGAAATCCCGCCGCTATTGCCCGCTTGGGTTCGCAGCGTTTTCCGGCGCCAGATCATCAGTGCTTTACCTGCAAACCGCGTGAGCATGATTGAAGGGCGGCGGGTCAATGCTTGGTCAATGCCATCCGGGCGTTCGTTGCTCTTGTGCGTGGTGCGGCGTGGTGTGGGCGGCCTGGCGTGGCTGCCCCCGATCCTGAACGCCTCTCCCGATCAGAGGGCGTTTTCGCCCATTTCGCCGGTGCGGATGCGCACGACCTGCTCGACGCCGGAGATGAAAATCTTGCCGTCGCCGATCTTGCCGGTTCGGGCCGCCTTGATGATGGCTTCGATGACGCTTTCGACGGTATCGTCCGGCACGACGACTTCGACCTTTACCTTGGGCAGAAAATCAACCACGTATTCCGCCCCGCGATACAGCTCGGTATGGCCTTTCTGCCGCCCGAATCCTTTGACTTCCGTTACGGTCAGGCCGGAAACGCCGGTTTCGGAAAGGGCTTCGCGCACCTCGTCGAGTTTGAAGGGTTTGATAATGGCTTCGATTTTTTTCATTGCCGGATGCTCCGAAAAGAATAATGCCCATGCGGCGCCGGTTGCGGCCGCCGCACGAAGCGGGCGGAACGCTCAAGATTCAATAGGCGCCGCGATAGCGGTTAGTCACCGGGTAACGCCAGTCCTGGCCGAAACTGCGCCGCGTCACGCGGATGCCGATCGGCGCCTGGCGGCGCTTGTATTCGTTGATGCGCAGCAGACTCAGCACGCGCCGCACGTCGGCTTCGGCAAAGCCCTGCGCAATAATCTCCTGCGCGCTTTGGCCGTATTCCACATACGCTTCGACAATGGCGTCGAGCGTTTCATAAGGCGGCAGGCTGTCCTGATCGGTCTGCCCCGGCTTGAGTTCCGCCGAAGGCGGGCGGGTGATGATGCGCTCCGGAATGACGCTAGAGACGCTGTTGCGCCAGCGCGCCAGCCGATACACCAGCGTTTTCTTGACGTCCTTGAGGACGGCAAGGCCGCCGGCCATGTCGCCATAGAGGGTGCAGTAGCCAACGGCGATTTCCGATTTGTTGCCGGTTGTTAGCACCAGCGCGCCCGTTTTGTTGGAAAGCGCCATCAGCAGCGAGCCGCGAATGCGCGCTTGAATGTTTTCTTCCGTCGTATCGGCGGGCAGCCCGGAAAAGGCGGGCGCCAGCATCGTCTCAAACGCCGCCATGCCCGGCGCGATCGGGATTTCTTCGTAGCGCACGCCCAGCCGGCGCGCCATGTCGCGCGCATCGGCCAGGCTGATTTCGGCCGTGTAGGGCGAAGGCATCATGACGGCGCGAACCTTGTCGGCACCCAGCGCATCGACGGCAATCGCCAGCACCAGCGCCGAGTCGATGCCGCCGGACAGGCCGAGGAGCGCACCGGGGAAGCCATTTTTCCCCAGATAGTCGCGCACGCCCAGTACGAGCGCCTGGTAGACCTCCGCTTCAAGCGCTTGCTGCGCAGCAACCTGACCCTGGCGTAAAGCGCCGGTGAGCGCTGCGCCCTCTCCGCCTTCGCCACCCTCTCCGCCTTCGCTGCGCGCTCCGGCAAATTCGACGATTTCCAGCGCTTCCTCAAAAGCCGGCAGGCGGCAGCACAGTTCGCCGTGCGCATCGAGCGCAAAAGAAGCGCCGTCGAACACCTGCTCATCCTGCCCGCCCACCAGATTGACCCGGATGACCGGCAACCCCGCCGCCTTGGCCCGTGCGCGCAAGCGGGCAACGCGCTCAGACGGCGCGCCCATGCGATACGGCGACGCAGCGGGCGAGAGCAGCAATTGCGCCCCGGCAGCACGCGCCGCCTCGGCAACACCCTCCGCCTCCGCATCCGTGCCGATGGCGACAGCGCAGCGCACCCCATTGATGTCGATCACGCAAACATCGTCGGCCGATGCGCAATTCGTCGCACGATTCGTCTCACAATCCGCCGCATGATTCTGGGTCGCCCCCTCGCCCGCCGCAAAGTAACGCTGTGCATCAGCGGCCTGAAAATCGGAAAAATCCGGAAAGTAGCGTTTGTGGCAGGTGGCCAGCCGGCGACCTGCCCCCAGCAGGGTCGCTGCGTCAAAACGCCGCCCTTCGTGCATCAGCGGATGGCCGACGAGCAGCAGGATGCCCGCCGCTTCCGGCGCCGTGGCAAGGGTTTCGAGCGCGGCATCGCACGCTGCATAAAAATCCTGGCGCAGCAGCAGATCTTCCGGCGAATCGCCGCACAGCGCCAGTTCCGGCGTCAGTAAGAGATCGGCCCCCTGCGCCCGGGCGCGCCGGGCCGCAGCAAGAATCTTCGCCGTATTCCCCGCCAGATCGCCCAGTACCGGGTTGATCTGGGCCATTGCAATCTTGAGTGACATAGGTATGAACAATCAGCGTAATAACCGTAACGATCGATGCGGCAGCGGGCGGCCACGATGCGCTTGCCGCCGCCTGCGCCTTCTTTCCAGAAACTCAGGGCAGCGTATCGACAGCCGGCGCCGGCGGCCAGGCCGCGAGGAATTCCCGCCAGTGCGGCTTATCCAGCCGGGCCAGTTCCGCGCGCACATAGGCAATTTCCGCCTCGTACTCTGTTTTCGTCAGCTCGCCGCGCATCAGGCGGAAACGGAGCGAAACAAGATAGGTATTTATAACGTCGGTTTCGCAATAATCGCGGATACCGGCGATTTCGCCGGCCAGCCATGCCTCCCAGACCTTGCCGCCATCCATGCCCAGCTTGCCGGGAAAGCCGATCAGTTTAGCCAGGTCGTCCAGCGGCGCATTGGCGCGCGGCTGATACAGCGCCAACAGATCCATCAGGTCGAGATGGCGCGTGTGGTAGCGGTTGATGTAGTTGTTCCACTTGAAATCGCGGCTGTCGGCAAAATCACCGTCACCGAAATCCCAGTAGCGCGGCGCGGCGACGCCATGAATCAGCCCGCGGTAGTGCAGCACGGGCAGGTCGAAACCGCCGCCATTCCACGAGACAAGCTGCGGCGTAAACCGCTCGATGCCGTCGAAAAAACGCTGAATGATTTCGCCTTCATGCTGTTCCGGTTCGGCCAGCGACCAGACTTTCAGGTCTTTTGCCGTGCGCAGTGCACAGGAAATCACCGCGATGCGCTGTAAATGCAGGGGCAAAAAATCGCTGCCGTTCTGGGCGCGCCGCTGCTGGAAGGCAAGTTCGGCGACCTCCGCGTCGGAGAGGGCAGCGTCAAGGTTGTACAGGCGACGCACGCCGGCCACGTCAGGAATCGTTTCAATATCGAAGACAAGTACGGGAAACATCGATCAATCCGGAAATACGCCGGTGGACAAATAGCGATCGCCACGGTCGCAAACGATGGTCACCAGCGTGGCATTTTCTACTTCCGCGGCCACACGCAGCGCCGCAACCAGCGCACCGCCGGAGGAAATGCCGGCAAACAGCCCCTCTTCGCGCGCAAGACGCCGCGCCATTTCCTCCGCCTCGCCCTGTGACACCGCTTCGATGCGGTCGACCAAAGCCGGGTCGTAAATCTTGGGCAGGTAGGCTTCCGGCCACTTGCGAATGCCGGGAATCTGCGATTCCTCATCCGGCTGGCAGCCAATGATGCAAACCGCCGGGTTTTGCTCCTTGAGGAAACGCGCAACGCCCATAATCGTTCCCGTTGTTCCCATGCTGCTGATGAAATGCGTCACCCGCCCCTGCGTCTCGCGCCAGATTTCCGGCCCCGTGCTGTCGTAATGGGCGCGCGGATTGTCCGGGTTGGCGAACTGGTCGAGGACGACACCGCGCCCTTCAGCGCGCAGCTTCTCGGCCACATCACGCGCCAGTTCCATGCCGCCATCCTTGGGCGTGAGCATCAGTTCAGCGCCCAAAGCGCGCATCGTTTGCCGGCGCTCCAGGCTCTGGTTTTCCGGCATGACGAGAATCATCCGGTAACCGCCAGTAGCCGCCGCCATCGCCAGGGCAATGCCGGTATTGCCGGATGTCGCCTCGAT
Organism: Dentiradicibacter hellwigii; assembly: GCF_041770905.1. NCBI lineage: Bacteria > Pseudomonadati > Pseudomonadota > Betaproteobacteria > Rhodocyclales > Rhodocyclaceae > Dentiradicibacter > Dentiradicibacter hellwigii. The sequence goes on along the minus strand of NZ_JBEUWX010000002.1, from coordinate 269,339 downwards.
CAGCGTATCGCCCGGCCGGATTTCGCCGCGCTGCTCGGCGCGCCGGATCATCGACAGCGCCGCCCTGTCCTTGACCGAACCGGCCGGGTTGTTGCCTTCCAGCTTGGCGAGGAGAACATTGCCGCGCGCCGCCACCGCCGCGCCCGGCAGGCGCTTCAGGCGCACCAGCGGCGTATTGCCGATCACATCTTCCAGCGTTTTATACATGGCGCCGGCTCAACCAGTCGACATACAGCGCAACACCCGTTTCGACATCGGCAAACGGTGCCTCGTAACCGGCTTCACGCAGGCGCGTCAGATCAGCCTGCGTGAAACTTTGGTACTTGCCCTTGAGCGCTTCCGGGAAAGGCACGTATTCGATCAGCCCCTGTTCCAGCAGGGCGGCAAGCGGCAGTTTCGGCGCGCCGCTGAGCGCCCGGCAACTATTGACGTTGGCCGCCGCCAGTTCGTTAAAGCTCTGCGCCCGCCCGGTGCCTAGGTTGAAAATGCCCGATTTGTCGGGGTGATCGAGAAAAAAGAGTTTGACCTTGGCAACATCGCCAACATAGACGAAATCGCGCTTCTGTTCGCCGGCAGCGTAGCCATCGCAGCCCTCGAAAAGCCGAACTTTGCCTTCGGCGAGGAACTGGTGATAGTGATGAAAGGCGACCGAGGCCATCCGCCCTTTGTGCGATTCGCGCGGGCCATACACATTGAAATAGCGGAAACCGGCAATCTGTGAATTGGCGTGTGGCAGGCGCTGGCGAACGACCTGGTCGAACAGGAATTTTGAATATCCGTATACGTTGAGCGGGGCTTCGCACGCCCGTTCTTCGCGGAATTGATGACTGGCGCCGTAGGTTGCCGCACTCGATGCATAGAGAAACGGCACTGCCTGATCCAGGCACCAGTCCAGCAGATCCTGCGAGTAGCGGAAATTGTTTTCCATCATGTAACGACCGTCAGATTCCATCGTGTCCGAGCAGGCGCCTTCGTGGAAAACCGCCGCGATATCACCATCGAAATCCCCGGCCAGCAGGCGGTCCAGAAAATCTTCCTTATCGAAATAATCGGCGATCTCGCAATCGACCAGGTTGCGGAACTTGTCGGCGCGCTTCAGGTTATCGACGGCGAGAATCCGCTGCTCGCCGCGTTCATTAAGTGCCTTGACGATATTGGATCCGATGAATCCGGCCGCGCCGGTGACGATGACATACATTAGGTTTCTCCTCAGTCCATTTTCAGCGCCGCTCAGCGCCCGGCCCCTAGCGCCGCTTCCAGCTCCTTGCGCGTACAGACGGCCGTGCCCAGCTTTCCAACGACGATGCCGGCGGCCATGTTGGCCACATGAATGGCCCGGCTCCAGCTGGCGCCGCTTGCCAGCATGACCGCCAATGTGGCGATGACGGTATCGCCCGCACCGGAAACGTCATACACTTCACGCGCCACGGCTTTTTCATGCATCGTACCACCGTCCCGGAACAAGGACATGCCCGCTTCGCTGCGCGTTACCAGCAAAGCGTCCAGTTTCAGGGATTCGCGCAATGCGGTAGCCTTGCGTTCAAGTTCCTCCTCATTCTGCCAGCGGCCAACGATCTGGCGCATTTCCGCACTATTGGGCGTAATGACCGTCGCGCCCGCATAGACCGAATAGTCCTCGCCTTTGGGGTCGACGAACACCAGTTTATCGGCGGCCCGCGCCAGCTGGATCATTTCGCTAACATGCGTCAGCCCGCCTTTACCGTAGTCGGAAAACAGCACGGCATCGAATTCCGGCAAACGCCGTTCAAATTCGGACAGTTTGGCAAGCAGCACGTCACGCGACGGCACATTTTCAAAGTCGATACGCAGTAATTGCTGCTGGCGCGCAATCACGCGCAGCTTGACAACCGTGTCGATGGCTTCGTCGATGTAGAAGCAGGTGTCGATGCCCTCTTTCTCCATCATCCGCTTCAGGCTCACCCCCGGTTCGTCATCCCCCGTCAAGGCCAGCAGCGAAACGCTCGCGCCGAGCGCCGCGGCATTGCGCGCCACATTGGCCGCGCCGCCCGGTCGTTCTTCACTGCGTTCAATTTTGACGACCGGCACCGGCGCTTCCGGCGAGATGCGCGAAGCATCGCCAAACCAGTAGCGGTCAAGCATCACGTCGCCGACGACCAACAGGCGAACGTTCGAAAAATCGCCAAGCGGCGCGGACGCTGCGGCAGACATTGAGGGCATTGCGCTCATTTTCCAGGCTTTCCTTTTATCAGGGCATCAGTTCAAATTCTTCACTGCGCTTCGGTGAATAGGTTTCCCAGTCACCGCAGGCCGGGCAGCGCCAATAGAACTGGCGCGCCTTGAAACCGCAGCTATCGCAGCGGTAACGGGCCAGCCGGCGGGTATAGCCCTGGATGATACTCTTGGCCAGATCGAGGTCGACGCGCATTTCGGGCATCGCCATCAATACACGCGCTTCGACCAGCTTGTCCAAGCCGAGCAGGGTTGGATTGCGTTTCAGCTCGTCACGCACCAGCACATAGGCGGCCTCCGCGTCCTCGCTCTCCAGCACCAGCTGGAAGACGACATTGAGAAGATCGAATGATGGGTAGCGCTCAAGATAGCCGCGCAGTAACTGCGCACCTTCATCACGCCGGTCGAGCTTGCGAAAGGCGTCAAGCAGGCGGTTGGCCGCCAGTGCCAGAAAGGCCGGATCCTGCCGTTCGATACGCTGCCAGCAGGCAATGGCTTCGTCGTAGCACTCCCGCGAGACTTCGATGTCGCCTTGCAGCAGGCTGGCACGCACGCACTGCCGGTTTTTTTCCAGCGCTGTCCGCAGATACTCCGATGCCTCATCAAGGCGCGAGCGGATCAGCGCCGCTGCCGCCAGCTCACAGTAATACTCGGCGATTTCCTTGTGGGTGGCGACATCGGGCAGTTCCTCGGCAATGGTAATGGCGCGCTCCCAGTCCTTTTCCAGCTGGTAAATTTCCAGAAGACTGCGCTTGGCTTCCTCGTTCAGATCGGTACTGCGCAATTGCTCAAAAATGGCTTCCGCACGGTCAAGCAACCCCGCTTTGAGAAAGTCTTGCCCCAGTTCGGCCATGGCCTGCAATTTGAGATCCTGCGGCAGATCGTCGCGCTCGACGAGGTTCTGGTGCATACGGATGGCGCGTTCGGTCTCGCCACGCCGGCGAAATAGGCTGCCCAGCGTAAAGTGCAATTCAACGGTCTGCGGATCGATTTTCACTGCCTCGACGAAGGCTTCGACGGCGCGATCCTGTTGTTCATTGAGCAGAAAGTTCAGCCCCTGGAAGTAAGAACGCGGCAACGCGCGCGATTCCCTGACCAGATGCTTGATGTCGATGCGCGCCGCCAGCCAGCCCATGCCAAAAAACAGGGGACATAACAGCAGCTCCCAGTATTCGAATTCAATCATCTTTTGTCCCCTTGTACCGCCCGGGGCTTTTCGTGCCCGCATTTGCCCTGCAAAAAAATAGGCGGCAAACCGCTGTTGCCGCCTAGGGTCGATACATTCAATGTTTCTGCTATAGCTCGCCCTGCTATCCCGCCCTCAGCGGGCGGCCTTGCATGGAAAGCCGGAGTCATCGATTACACGCGCTTCACTGCGCCTTACCGGCTTTGACGGTGCGATCAACGCATTCGCGCAATTCCTTGCCGGCCTTGAAATGGGGCACCCATTTCTCGGGGACGCTTACCTTGTCGCCGGACTTGGGGTTTCGCCCCATGCGCGGCGGCCGGTAATTGAGTGCAAAACTGCCGAAGCCGCGGATCTCGATACGATCGCCCCTGGTCAGTACCTCAGACATCGTATCGAGTATCATCTTGACGGCCAGATCGGCATCTTTCGCACCCAACTGTGGAAACCGCTCCGCGAGGCGCGCGACCAGATCTGACTTGGTCATCATTCCCAAGTCCCTCTATTGCTGGTTGAGCTTGGCCTTCAGCAAGGCGCCGAGGTTGGTCGTACCGGAGCTGGCACTGCTTTCCGCAGACAGTTTCTGCATCGCCTGATGCTGCTCGGCCTGATCCTTGGCCTTGATCGACAGGTTGATCGAACGCGTCTTGCGGTCGATGTTGATGATCATCGCCTCAACTTCGTCGCCTTCCTTGTAAACCTTGGTCAGATCGTCGATACGCTCGCGCGAGACTTCGGAAGCACGCAGGTAGCCTTCCATCTCGCCTTCCAGCGCAATCACGGCACCACGCGCATCCACCGACTTGACGGTTCCCTTGACGATGGCGTTCTTGTCATGCGTTGCGATAAACGCGGTGTAGGGATCGCCGTCAAGCTGCTTAATACCCAGCGAAATACGCTCTTTTTCGGTGTCGATCGCCAGCACGACGGCTTCCACCTCGTCGCCCTTCTTGAAGTTGCGAATCGCCTCCTCGCCTGGCGTCGACCACGACAGATCGGAAAGATGCACCAGACCGTCGATACCGCCCGGCAGGCCAATGAAGATACCGAAATCGGTAATCGACTTGATTGCGCCCTTGACCTTGTCCCCTTTCTTGTAGTTCATCGCAAAGTCATCCCACGGATTCGGCATGCATTGCTTCATACCGAGCGAGATACGGCGGCGATCTTCGTCGATTTCGAGGATCATTACCTCGACTTCATCGCCCAGCTGGACGACCTTGGACGGATGGACGTTCTTGTTTGTCCAGTCCATTTCCGAAACGTGAACCAGGCCTTCGATGCCCTGTTCGATTTCGACGAACGCGCCGTAATCGGTCAGATTGGTCACCTTGCCGAACAGGCGCGTGCCCTGCGGGTAACGGCGGGCAATACCAACCCACGGATCTTCGCCCAGTTGCTTGAGACCGAGCGATACGCGGTTCTTCTCCTGATCGAATTTGAGAATCTTGGCCTGCACTTCGTCGCCCACCGCCAGCACTTCGGACGGATGGCGCACACGACGCCAGGCCAGATCGGTGATGTGCAGAAGGCCGTCGATACCGCCGAGATCAACGAATGCGCCGTAATCGGTAATATTCTTGACGACGCCCTTGATGATGCTGCCTTCCTTGAGATTGGCCAGCAGCGCTTCGCGTTCTTCGCCGACTGTCGCCTCAAGCACGGCGCGCCGCGACACAACCACGTTGTTGCGCTTGCGATCCAGCTTGATCACTTTGAATTCGAATGTTTTGCCTTCGTACGGCGTCGTATCCTTGACCGGACGCAAATCGACCAGCGACCCGGGCAGGAAGGCGCGCACGCTATGCGCCATGACGGTCAGACCACCCTTCACCTTACCGGTGATCGTTCCGGAAATCAGAGAACCTTGCGTTAGCGCTTCTTCGAGGTAATTCCAGGCTGCGACGCGCTTGGCGCGTTCACGCGAGAGACGGGTTTCACCAAAACCGTTTTCGAGCTGGTCGATGGCCACCTGAACAAAATCGCCCACTTGCACTTCAAGCTCACCCTGGTCGTTGAGGAATTCCTCACGATCGATATAGCTCTCAGACTTCAGTCCGGCGTTGACAACAACAAAATTCTGATCGATGCGCACGACTTCGGCGGTAATTACTTCGCCCTGGCGCATTTCCTGACGGTGCAGGCTGGCTTCGAAAAGATCGGCAAAACTCTCTTGCGTGGAAGGAATGTTGGACATAAAAGAAAATTAAAAATTGAATGAATAAATTGACCGCATGATTGCGGGATACACTAAAAAACGCTGCCTGAGCTTAAAACCGATGCACTGTTCCGACTAACATCCGCGGAATACGCCCAATCCTCCGTCAGACAACCCCAAACGCCTGAACAAGAAGCCTGCATAATTCCCGCCGTTTCATCCGGTCACTTCCGAAAAAACCGCAGAATCTGCCGCAACCCACAGCGCGCTTACTACACTTGCTTTACCGCTACTACAAAAAACACAAAAGCCCATCAAGCCCATCGCTGCCGGCATTGAAAAGCGCCCTAAACCGCTTCGCCATGCCAGGCCAATACTTTTTCGACGGCCTGCTCGATCGTCAGATCGGAGGTATCGAGTAGACAGGCCTCTTCACTTTGCCGGAGCGGCGCAACCGGACGTTGACTATCGCGTTCGTCGCGCTCACGCAAATCCTGCAAAATGGGCTGAATGCTAGCAGACATCCCATTTTCTCTCAACTGCTGATAGCGTCTTTGCGCACGAACTTCGACACGTGCGGTCAGAAAAATCTTGGTCTGCGCATCAGGAAAAACGACCGATCCCATATCACGCCCATCCGTCACCAAGCCCGGCGCGCGCCGGAAAAGGCGCTGACGGAATAGCAATGCTGCACGCACGGCCGGCCATGCCGCGACCTGCGAGGCGCCCGCGGAAATTACCTCGCTGCGAATTGCCGCGCTCACCGGCTCGCCGGCAAGCCACACTGAGTCCGAATCAAACCTGACATTCAGCCGGGCGGCGATCACCGCCAACGCCTGTTCATCATCCCAGGTGACGCCGGCACGCTGTGCCGCCAGCGCCGTCAGACGATACAGCGCACCGGAATCGAGATAATGCCAGCCGAGCGCCGTTGCCACGCGCGCCGCCACGGTTCCCTTTCCCGATGCCGAAGGCCCGTCGATGGCGATCACCGGAACCGCCTGCGTCACCTCGGCAAAGCGGGCAAAGTAATCGGGAAAAGTCTTGGCGACACATCCCGGATCGTTGATGCGCACCGGCGCCCCGAACGCGGCCAATGAAAAACACATCGCCATGCGATGATCCTCATACGTATCGACGCCTTCCGGCGGCGAAGACAGCCCGCCCGATGGCGGATGGATACGCAGCCAGTCCGCCCCCGCATCCACCGTGGCGCCCAGTTTTTTCAGCTCGGCGGCCATCGCGGCAATACGATCGGTTTCCTTGACGCGCCAACTGGCGATATTCCTCAGCGTCGTCTCCCCTTCGGCAAAGAGCGCCGTTGTCGCCAGCGTCATCGCCGCATCAGGAATCGCATTGGCGTCGAGGTCGATGCCGTGCAAACGCCCACTTGCCGGCGCACGCGCGGTAATGGCGCGGTCGCCGACATCAATACGTGCGCCCATCTGAGCCAGCGCCTCGGCAAAACGCACATCGCCCTGTACCGAGTCGGCACCGACGCCTTCGACACGCACCGGCCCGCCCCCCAGCGCACCCAGCGCCAGGAAATACGAAGCAGAAGACGCATCGCCTTCGACGCGCACCCGCCCCGGCGAGCGATAAGCACTGCCCGCTGGTACGACGAAGCGCCGCCCGCCTTCACGAATGACCTCAACACCAAAGCGTGCCATCACGGCCAACGTCATTTCGACATAAGGCCGGGAAATCAGCTCACCGGTCACCTCGACGGCCGTTTCCACGCCGCCCAGCGGAAGCGCCATCAGCAGGCCGCTGAGAAACTGGCTGGACACGTCGCCGCGAATTTGCACGCATCCGCCCGGCCGAACCGTCCCCGGACGGATGGCCAGCGGCGGGTAATTTTCATTACCCAGATAATCGATGTGCGCTCCCAGACGGCGAAGCCCATCGACCAGATCACCGATCGGCCGTTCGTGCATGCGCGGCACGCCGGAAAGCGTGTAATCGCCGCCAGCCAATGCCAGTACGGCGGTCAGCGAGCGGAAGGCCGTGCCGGCATTGCCCAGAAATAACGCCGCTTTTCGCACGGGAAAGCGTCCGCCGACCCCCTGCACCCGAACCCCCGACACACCCTGCGGTTCGATGCGAACGCCCAGAATCCGCAGGGCATCCAGCATACGTGCCGTATCATCGGATGCCAGCAGGCCGGAAATTTCGGTTTCACCCGCAGACAACGCGGACAGCAGCAGCAGACGGTTGGACAGACTCTTTGAACCAGGCAGGCGCACGACGCCGCCCGCCGAGCACACGGCCGGCAGATCAATAAATGCCTGTTTTTTCGTCACCCCCATACGCCTGCCTTCTCCAGTGCTTCCGGTTTTTCTGTTGTTCCTATTTTTCCGCCTCGCTAGCCCAGGCGCGGCGCGCGGCGCGCGCGGCGGTAAAGACATCGTTCAAGCGCCCGCCATCATTGGCCTCCAGCGCCGCATACAGCGCATCGAGCTGCCGTCGGTAAGCTTCCAGTTCCGCCAGGAGCGGAAGGCGGTTGGCCAGGCAGATATCGCGCCACATTTCCGGATGGCTGGCGGCAATACGGGTGAAGTCGCGGAAGCCACTGGCGGCAAAGGCAAACAACCGTCCGCTGTCCTCGCGCTGCGCCAGATCGTACACCAGCGCATACGAGAGCAGATGCGGCAAATGGCTAACGGCAGCGAAAATACGGTCGTGCTCTGCCGGCGACAATTCATGGATCTGCGCTCCGCACCATTCCCAAGCCGAACGGATACGGGCGACATCGAGCGGGGTGTTTTCCGGCAGCGGTGTCAGAACGACCTTCTTATTACGGTAAAGATCCGCGCGCGCCGCCGCCGGCCCACTGTGCTCGGCGCCTGCGATCGGATGGCCGGGGATGAACTGTCCGATCCTGCCGCCGAAAAATTCGCGCGCGGCAGCCACCGCATCCATTTTGGTGCTGCCGCCGTCAGTCACCAGCGTCCGCTCGCCGAGGTAGGGGGCGATACGTGCCATGACTTCTGGCATCTGCGCCACGGGCGAGGCAATCAGCACGAGGTCGGCATCGGGAATTTCATGCCCCGGATTGATGCCGACACGATCGACGATACCGAACTCCAGCGCCTGTTTCATCCCTGACAGGCTGCGGCCGAAGCCGACAACCTCCTGCACCTGCCCGGCAGCCTTGAGCGCCAGGGCAAAGGAGCCGCCCACCAGTCCCGCACCGAAGATGACCAGCTTGCCGAATTCTGCCTGTTCGCGCATTGCCATGCTCTGCCGCCTCCCGATTCCCTGTTTTCCTGCCACTCAGTAGAGCGCCGCCGGGTAGGAGCCCAGTACGCGCAGATAGGCCGCGCGCTGCTCCAGCGCCGTCAGTGCCTGGGTAACGTTGGCATCCTGCCGATGCCCGTCGATATCGACGTAAAACACGTATTCCCACAGGGTATGGCGCGCGGGGCGGGATTCCAGGCGCGTCATCGACACGCCGTGCTCGGTAAAAGGCATCAGCAGGTCGACCAAAGACCCCGTTCGGTTTGGCGCCGACATGATCAGCGAGGTCTTATCGCGGCCGGAAACACCGGCATCCTGATGACCCAGCACCAGAAAACGGGTCGTATTGTTCGGTTCGTCCTCAATATTTTCCGCCAGCCGTGGCAAACCATAGCGCTCGGCCGCCGCATCGCCGGCAATTGCCGCCGCCCCTGCTTCACCGCCAGCGGCCATCTGCGCCGCCTGCGCATTGCTGCCCACCGAAATGCGCTGCGCTTGCGGCAACATACGGCTCAGCCACTCATGGCATTGCGCCAGCGACTGTGCATGCGAATACACTTTGGTGATTTTTTCCAGCGCCGTTTCACGGGACAGTAAATGCTGCTGGATGCGCATGAGAACTTCGCCGCAGATACGCAAGGGCGTCGTCATCAGCAGATCCATCACCCGCCCGATGGCGCCTTCCGTTGAATTTTCAGTGGGAACAACGGCATAGTCGGCATGGCGGGCTTCGACCACACGGAAAATGCGGTCAATCGAATCTTGCGGGAACAAACGCGCCGCATGGCCGAAATGCTTGACGGCAGCGCTTTCCGAAAAAGTGCCGAGCGGTCCGAGAAAAGCCACGCCCAGCGGCCGTTCGAGCGACAAGCAGGCGGACATAATTTCACGAAAGAAACGGACAACCCCTTCGTCAGACAAAGGCCCGCGGTTCATCTCCCGAATGCGCCGCAGTACCTGGGCTTCCCGCTCGGGGCGATAGATTACGTCCGCTTCGCCATGTTCCGCCTTGATGGCGCCGACGCGCTGCGCGCAGGCTGCACGCTGGTTGAGCAGCGCCAGCAAACGCGCGTCGATGGCGTCAATCTGGTCGCGCACTTCCGCTAGTTGGCGGGACAGCGCCTCATTCGGCTTCATTCATCGCCCATTCCTGAATAGTCCTTCTGTATCGCAGACTCATCCCGCGCCCTTCCTCCAGCCAGACCGCCCGCTGGGCGACACCGGATGCATGAGATTCAAGCGCTGTCTTCTCCGGCGGAGTGCGCATCGTTTTCCGCCGCCTCGTCGGTATTGTCGTCGGCCTCGGCGATCTTTTCCAGACCGGCCAGCTTTTCACCCTCATCCAGCGCAATCAGCGTCACCCCTTGTGTTGCCCGACCCAGTTCGCGAATTTCGCGCACATTGGTGCGAATCAGCACGCCGCCCGTAGTGATCAGCATGATTTCGTCTTCGTCCTTGACCAGGCATGCCGCGACGACCTTGCCGTTACGTTCGCTAGCGGCAATGGCAATAACGCCCTGTGTGCCACGCCCGGAATGGCGGAAATCAGCCAGCACCGTGCGCTTGCCGAAACCATTTTCGGTCGCCACCAGCACGCTCTCCTGATGATTGTCGGCCACCAGCAGCGAGAGTACCTGCTGCCCTTCGCCCAGCCGCATACCGCGCACGCCGCGTGCTGTACGCCCCATCGGCCGCACGTCTTCCTCATCGAACCAGACGGCCTTGCCACCGTCAGAAACCAAAACGATGTCCTGTACGCCATTGGTAATTTGTGCACCGATCAGGTAATCGCCTTCATCGAGCGCCACGGCAATGATGCCGGCTTTACGCGGATTGGAAAAATCGGACAGCGGGGTCTTTTTGACCGTGCCGCGCGCCGTGCACATGAAGACGAAGCGATCGTCGGCGAATTCTTTGATCGGCAAGATGGCGCTGATTTTTTCCCCTTCTTCAAGCGGGAACATATTGACGATCGGTTTACCGCGGCCATTACGCGAACCTTGCGGCACTTCATAGACGCGCAGCCAGTAGAGACGCCCGCGGTTGGAGAAACAGAGAATCGTATCGTGCGTGTTGGCGACGAACAGCTGATCGACGAAATCGTCTTCCTTGATCGCCGCCGCCTGTTTACCGCGCCCGCCGCGCCGCTGCGCCCGGTAGTCGGCGAGCGGCTGCGATTTGATGTAGCCGCTATGCGTCATCGTCACCACCATATCCTGCGGCGTGATGAAGTCTTCGATGCTCAGATCGTGGGTATCCAGCACAATCTGTGAGCGGCGTGCGTCGCCGAACTGGGCGCGCACGGCGCTCAGCTCTTCGCGCAGGATATCGGTAATCCGTTCCGGCCGCGCCAGGATATCCATCAGATCGGTGATTTTTTCCAACAGATCGGCAAAGTCGGCGACGATCCTGTCTCGCTCCAGTCCGGTTAAACGCTGCAAGCGCAAATCCAGAATCGCCTGCGCCTGCGCTTCGGACAACAGATAGCCATTGTGCGACAGTCCGTATTCCAGCCCCAGCCCCTCCGGCCGCGTGGCGTCAAGCGCAGCGCGTTGTAGCATCTCCGCCACCGTTGTCGAGACCCACAACCTGGCCATCAGTCCGCGGCGCGCATCGGCGGGTGTCGGTGAGGCCTTGATGAGCGCGATAATTTCATCAACATTGTCCAGCGCGACGGCTAAGCCTTCCTGAATATGCGCCCGTTCGCGTGCCTTGCGCAATTCGAACTCGGTACGCCGCGTGACGACTTCACGGCGATGGAACAGGAAGCAATCGAGCAATTGCCGAAGATTGAGCAGACGCGGCTGGTTATCGACCAGCGCCACCATGTTCATACCGAAGGTATCCTGCAACTGCGTCATCTTGTACAGATTGTTCAGGACGACTTCGGGGACTTCGCCGCGCTTGAGTTCAATGACGATGCGCATGCCGGATTTGTCCGACTCGTCGCGCAGATCGGAAATGCCCTCGATCCGCTTCTCGTTGACCAGCTCGCCGATTTTTTCAAGCAGGACGCGCTTGTTAACCTGGTAAGGAATCTCGTCAACGATGATGGCCTGACGATCGGCGCTGCCCTTGATGTCTTCAAAATGCGTCCTGGCGCGCATGACGACGCGTCCGCGTCCGGTGCGGTAGCCTTCACGCACGCCAGAAACGCCGTAGATGATGCCGGCTGTCGGAAAGTCAGGCGCCGGCACGATCTCAATCAGTTCATCGATGCTGATTGCCGGATTGTCCAGGACGGCCAGGCAAGCATTGACGATTTCGTCAAGGTTGTGCGGCGGAATATTGGTCGCCATACCGACGGCGATCCCCGATGAGCCGTTGATCAGCAGATTGGGAATACGCGCCGGCAACACCTGCGGTTCCTGCTCGGCACCATCGTAGTTTGGCCCGAAATCGACAGTTTCCTTGTCGATGTCGGCCAGCAGCTCATGCCCAATGCGCGCCATGCGCACCTCGGTGTAACGCATGGCGGCCGCGCTGTCGCCGTCAATCGAACCGAAATTTCCCTGCCCGTCGACCAGCATATAGCGCAGTGAAAAATCCTGGGCCATGCGCACGATGGTGTCATAGACCGCCGTATCGCCATGCGGGTGATATTTACCGATCACGTCACCGACGATACGCGCTGATTTTTTGTATGCCTTGTTCCAGTCGTTACCCAGCTCATGCATGGCATAGAGCACGCGGCGATGCACCGGTTTGAGGCCGTCGCGCGCATCGGGCAGCGCCCGGCCGACGATGACGCTCATCGCGTAATCGAGATACGAACGGCGCATTTCATCTTCGAGGCTGACGGGGAGTGTTTCCTTGGCAAAGGCGTCTACAGGCTGTTCCATTTTTCTCGCACAGAGTTGGAGTGTTTTTCTGAACGCATCGCGATTCTTGGCGGAAAATCGTCAAACCCTACCGGATTTGCCGTTCAGAACCCCACGATTGCGCGCAAGTTGGCGCAATACAAACAGGATTTCAGACTTCCCCAAGAACCTGCGCAACAATAAATATATAGAGGCATAATTTTAGCATGGAGCCAATGCCCTTCCTGGGAGCGCATGACAGCACAGCCAATGCACCATAGAAACATCAAGCCGCGAAAAACTGTCACATGAATGACAAAAGCTGGCGAATTCACTCGCGTTATATGAAATATAGAATGGTTTACCATGCGTTTGCTGGAACAGCCTACGACTATGGCGATAGGCCGGCGATATATCCATAACGACTGCATGAAAGGAGATCGCATCATGAAAAAGAGCTTTATTTACCTGACAGCCGCAACACTGACCCTCGGCGCCTGTGCGACCATGGAGCCGCCGAACTCTACGACGGCAACGCACACCGGCATTGGCGCAGCAGCAGGCGCGGCTGTCGGCGCCGCCGTCACGCGCGGCAACAACCGCCTGCGCGGCGCGGCCATCGGCGCAGCCATCGGCGGTGCGGGCGCCTATCTGTGGTCAAAGCACATGCAGGAGCAAAAAGCGGCCATGGAACAAGCAACGCAAGGCACGGGCGTGACGGTCAGCCAAACGGAAGATAACCGCCTGAAGCTCGACATCCCCAGCGATATTTCCTTCGACAGTGGCCGCTATACCGTCAAGTCCGCTATGTATCCGGTACTCGACCGCTTTGCCACAACGCTAAATCAGCATCAGGCAACCCGCGTCACCATCATCGGCCATACCGACAGCTCTGGATCAGACGCAATCAATAACCCCCTGTCGATCAATCGTGCAGCCGCTGTGCGGGATTACTTAGTTGGCCGAGGCGTCAATATCAACCGCATCACCGTCGATGGCCGCGGATCGCGCGAACCCATTGCGGACAACGCCAGCGCAAGCGGTCGTGCCAGAAACCGGCGCGTAGAAATCTTTGTTGCCGAAAATACCGGCTCCTGAGCGCTATCGCATTTCATAGGCCTTTTGCCATAAGGCGCCTCTGAAGCCCTTGTAAACAAATAGAGCCCCTCCAAGGGGGTGCCCGGAATCCCTTATAAACAGGGCATCTCCGGGCGCCCTGCCCGGAGATCCTTTATCCACGCGGGTTTCAGAGCGCCCGTCCGAAAATCCGCTTAGGCGCCATCCCATGAACAACACTGCCCACGCGCCGAAACTATCGCCGCCTGTTCCCATCGACCTGCTGATCGAAGCGTGCTGGATCATCCCTATCGAACCAGCGAACGTCACGCTGGAAGACTATGCACTTGCGATTGATCAGGGCAACATCATCGCACTCTTGCCGCAAGCCGAGGCGCGCACGCGCTTTGCGCCCCGCGAGACGGTTCTGCTGCCCAACCACATCCTGATGCCCGGACTGGTCAATCTGCACACACATGCCGCCATGACGCTGCTGCGTGGGCTGGCCGATGACCTTCCGCTTATGGAATGGCTGAAAAACCATATCTGGCCGGCCGAAGCCAAACATGTTTCACCACAGTTTGTTTATGACGGCACACGGCTTGCCTGCGCCGAAATGCTGCAAGGCGGCATTACCTGCTTCAACGATATGTATTTTTTCCCGAAAGCGGCAGCCGAAGCGGCCCTTCATGCGGGCATACGCGCCTCCATTGGCCTGGTGACCATGGAATTCTCCACTGCCTATGCGACCGATGCGGACGATTATCTGGATAAAGGTATGACGGTGCGCGACCAATTGCGCAATGAAACATTGCTCAGTTTCTGCCTGGCACCCCATGCGCCCTATACGGTCAGTGATCAGAGTTTTGCCAGAATTCTGACATTATCCGAACAATGTCATTTGCCGATTCATCTGCACCTGCATGAAACCGCACAGGAAATTACTGATGCCGAAAAACAGTACGGTCAGCGGCCGCTGGAACGCCTGCGCCAGATCGGCTTGCTCAGTCCGGGATTGATTGCCGCACACGCCGTTCATCTGACCTGCGACGAAATCGATACATTGGTTGCGCATGGCTGTTCCGTCGCACATTGCCCAAGCGCCAACCTCAAACTGGCCAGCGGCATTGCCCCGGTTGCTGACATGATCGCTCATGGCCTCAACGTCGGCCTGGGCACAGATGGCGCAGCAAGCAACAACCGACTCGACATTTTTATGGAAATGCGCATGGCCGCGCTGCTTGCCAAGGCGCAGAGCGGAGATGCCGAGGCTGTCGGCGCACACCAGGCATTACGTATGGTGACACTAGCCGGTGCACAAGCACTCGGCCTAGATGCTCGCATCGGATCACTCCGTCCAGGCAAAGCCGCCGACCTATGCGCCATCGACACGGCAAAAATCCCACTCACCCCCTGTTACGACGCGGCTTCACTCGCCGTTTACAGCGCCGGTCGTGAGCATGTCAGTGACGTATGGGTTGCAGGAATACAACGCTTAAAAAGCGGTCAACGGGTTGAAAATGACGAAATCGAGTTGATAAACTCCGGACGCCTATGGCAGAATCGGGTTCGTCTAAGTAAGTGATGTTTGACATTTTTTAACTGAGGCGTTTCGGGCTTGTCGGCTACCACCGCAGGCTTTAACCATTAGAGGACTTTCAGATGAAGAAGACAGCAAAACATAATTTGATGGCCGCACTGGCCGTTACCCTCGGCTGCTGCGCGTCATTCGCCCAGGCTCAGGCCTCTGAAAATTTCACCAGCGTTTACGTTATTGACCAGCGCGGCGAAGTGGTTCTCAACAATTATGGTCAATGCTGGCGCACCGGCTACTGGACGCCGGCAGCCGCTGCACAGGACAAGAATGGTTGTAAATGTGACAAAGATCTGATTCCGAGAGAAGTTTGCGAACCGGCTGCTGCGCAACCCGTACCGCAACAACCTGCTGCTTTCGGTGAAAAAGTGACAATTGCCGCTGACGCGCTGTTCGACTTCAACAAGTCTGTGCTGCGTCCGGAAGGCAAGGCCAAACTTGATGAAGTTGTCGCCAAGGCTGGAGAACTTGAACTTGAAGTCGTGATTGCCGTCGGCCATACCGACCGCATCGGCGGCGCCGCTTACAACCAACGTCTGTCCGAAAAACGCGCGGCTTCCGTCAAGGATTATCTGGTTTCCAAGGGTATCCCGGCTAACCGCGTTTACACGGAAGGTAAGGGTAAGACCCAACCGAAGACCAAGCCGAATGAATGCCGTGGTCCGAAGAGCAAGAAGGTTATTGCTTGCTTGCAACCTGACCGCCGCGTCGATATTGAGCTGATCGGTCGCAGAATCACGAAGAAATAATCGGCAGTATTGAGGAACTTAAAAGCCCTGCTCCGGCAGGGCTTTTTATTTCCCATATTTGTTCGGCGCGGTCTTTTTGCCGCTTCTGGCGCTACCCACACCTCTTTTCTCCAGCAAGCCTCGCCTCCTGCATTATTTTTGTGACGCTATAGCACTCTCAAATTTCTCCTGTTGCTTTATCCTATTTTGAGTCTATTTTTAAAAACTCCAAAGTCATGCAAAACGCCGACCTGAAAGAATTGGATAAATTCAGCCAACTAGCCCATCGTTGGTGGGATCTAAACAGTGAATTTCGCCCATTACACGACATTAATCCGCTCCGTATCGGCTGGATCAACGAGATTATCTCGGTCAACGAGAAAAAAATTCTTGATGTCGGTTGCGGTGGTGGCATTCTGGCGGAAGGGCTGGCAGCGCTTGGGGCACAAGTCACCGGCATCGATCTGTCCGAAAAAGCGCTAAACGTCGCTAAATTACACTTGCTGGAAAGCGGGCACAGTATCGATTACCGCCACATCGCGGCAGAAGATCTGGCTGCACAATCGCCGGAGACCTACGACATCGTTACCTGCATGGAGATGCTGGAACATGTTCCTGATCCGGCCAGTATCGTCACAGCCTGCGCCGCACTGACCCGGCCCGGCGGGCATCTCTTTTTCTCTACGCTTAATCGCAATCCAAAATCTTTTCTTTTTGCTGTGATTGGTGCCGAATACCTGCTACAACTACTCCCCAAAGGCACTCATGAATACGCCAAATTTATCCGCCCTTCAGAACTGTCGCGCTGGGCAAAAAATTCCGGCCTATCACCGAGCAGGCTTATTGGCCTGAGCTACAACCCTATTACACGTACCTACTCCCTGGGCAGCGACACCAGCGTCAATTATCTGATGCATGCCGTCAAACCAGCACTTTGCATGACACAATAGCGCCACCAGAAAAACCTGAAAACACAAAGCACCGCACAGCGACGAACACACCGCTTCTTTACCGTCGTTCTTCCCGCCACTTGTTCTCATCCCCTGAATCAAGGATAATTCGCGCTCCTTCGGTGCAAACCGAATGCGCGTGATGCCCCGATGGCGGAATCGGTAGACGCAGCGGATTCAAAATCCGCCGCCGCAAGGCGTGCCAGTTCGACTCTGGCTCGGGGCACCAGAATTTTCTAGATACCTAAAATTACAGCGCTGCCGAAATGCCGTCCTACGGCAATCTCCCGCCCCTCCCCCGTACCGCGCTACCCCACATCGAAACTGGCGGGGGAAATTTCGTATGCTGACCCTTGACGATTTCGACTTCGACCTGCCGGCCGAATTGATCGCCCAACACCCCTCCAGTCAACGCACGGACAGCCGTCTGCTCCATGTCGAGGCCAATGCGCTGCACGACCTGCGCTTCGGTGATCTGCTGCAATGCATTCTGCCCGGTGACCTGCTGGTATTCAACGACGCCCGCGTCATCAAGGCGCGACTGTACGGCCGCAAGGCCAGCGGCGGACACATTGAAGTCATGATTGAACGGATCATCGATCCTCACCATGCTATCGCCCAGATCCGCGCCAGCAAAGCCCCCCGGCCAGGCAGTGTGATCGAGCTGGAAAACGCCTTTACCATGACAGTGCTCGGACGTGCCGGCCGACACGGCGAATTCTTCGAACTCCGCCTGACGGAACAGGGCGACTTGTACGCATTGACCGAACGCCACGGCCACTTACCGTTACCGCCCTATATTACCCACACGGCCGCAGCCGAGGACGAAACCCGCTACCAGACGGTTTACGCCCGCCACGCCGGCGCGGTGGCAGCGCCCACCGCTGGCCTGCATTTCGACACAGCGCTACTTGCCGCATTCGAACGCAAAAACGTCGCACTTGCCTACCTCACCCTGTATGTGGGCGCCGGCACCTTCCAGCCTGTACGCGTACATAACATTGCCGAACACCGTATGCACTCGGAGCGCTTTGAACTGCCGCAAGCCACTGTCGATGCCATCGCCCATACCCAGGCAAATGGCGGTCGCATCGTCGCCGTCGGCACAACCAGTCTGCGTGCGCTGGAAGCCGCCGCACAAAGTGGAACCCTGCGCGCTGGCGCAGCCGAAACCGATATTTTCATCACGCCCGGTTATCGTTTTCGCGTCGTCGACCGGCTCATCACCAACTTTCACCTGCCAAAATCGACGCTGTTGATGCTCGTCTCAGCCTTCGCCGGGCAGGATGTCATCCGTACCGCCTATGCACACGCCATTGCCAAACGCTACCGCTTCTTCAGCTATGGCGACGCCATGCTTTTAGAGCGGCAGTAAAGGACGCAACCATGCAGTTTGAACTCCTCGCTCACGACGGCGCCGCCCGCCGCGGCCGCCTGACACTGGCCCACGGCGTTATCGAAACCCCCGTGTTTATGCCTGTCGGCACATACGGCACGGTCAAGGCGGTCACGCCGCGCGATCTGGCCGGCATCGGCGCACAAATCTGTCTCGGCAACACCTTCCACCTGTGGTTGCGCCCCGGACTCGAAACGATTGCCCTGCACGGCGGCCTGCACCGCTTCATGGGCTGGGACAAACCCATTTTGACCGACTCCGGCGGCTTTCAGGTTTTTTCACTCGGCGCGTTGCGCAAAATCAGTGAAGAAGGCGTCCGCTTCGCTTCACCGATCGACGGCAGTCAGCGTTTTCTGACGCCGGAAGAATCAATGCGCATCCAGCATACGCTCAATTCAGACATCGTCATGATTTTTGACGAATGCACGCCTTATCCGGCGGATTTTGATACCGCCGCGCAGTCGATGCGCCTGTCGCTGCGCTGGGCGCAGCGCTCGCGCGAGATGCACGATCGCCTGGGCAATCCCAATGCCCTCTTCGGCATCGTCCAGGGCGGTATGCACGAAACGCTGCGCGACGAATCGCTGGCCGGCCTAGCCGACATCGGGTTTGATGGCTTTGCCATCGGCGGCCTCTCCGTCGGCGAACCCAAAGAAGAAATGGCGCGCATCCTGGCGCATACCGCACCGCGTCTGCCGCAGGAAAAACCACGTTACCTGATGGGCGTCGGCACGCCGGAAGACCTGGTGCATGGCGTACAAACCGGCATCGACATGTTCGACTGCGTCATGCCGACGCGCAACGCCCGCAACGGCCACCTGTTCACCCGCCATGGCGACATCCGCATCAAAAATGCGCAGTACAAAAACGACCTGCGCCCCCTCGACGAGACCTGCGACTGCTACACCTGCCGGCACTTCTCCCGCGCCTACCTGCATCACCTGTTCCGCGTCGGCGAGATCCTCGGCGCCCAACTCAATACCCTCCACAACCTGCGCTACTACCAGACGCTCATGAGCGAATTGCGCACGGCGATCGCAGAGGGCGGCCTGGAGGCTTTCACCCGGCGTTTCCGCGCCGGGCGCGCGCAGCAGGGTGATATAATCCGCTGATTATTTTTTTGACCTTTTTCAGGAGATTACCGTGCTGATCAGCTCCGCTTATGCCCAAGCCCAGGCTGCCGCACAGCCAGGCGGCGGTTTTGAACAGATTTTCCTCATAATTCTGATGTGCGCCGGCATGTATTTCTTCTTCATTCGCCCGCAGAACAAGAAGGCCAAGGAACACAAAACAATGGTCGAAGGGCTGGCGAAGGGCGATGAAGTCATCATGCAAAGCGGTATGGCCGGCCGCATCGCCAAAGTCAGTGATGACCTCATCACCGTCACGATCGCCGAGAACGTTGACGTGCTCTTCAAAAAAGAGGCCGTCGCCATCGTTCTGCCCAAAGGAACCCTGGAAAAACCGGGAACAGCGGGCACGCCGAAAAATACCTAAACACCCGCCACCTTCAATTCCACCGCGCCGCATCGCCCAGCCGCCTGATTTATTGCCCTTTTTCGCCCCATGAACCGCTATCCGCTCTGGAAATACATTCTTATCGCCATTGCCCTGCTGCTGGGCTTCATCTACACCCTGCCGAATTTTTTTGGCGAATCGCCCGCCGTACAAGTCTCCAGCGCCAAGGCCACGATCAAGACCGATGGCAAGACGCTCGAACGCGCCGAGGCTGCGCTTCAGGCCGCCTCGATTGCGCACGACGGCACCTTCCTCGACACGGTCGGCGTCAAGGTGCGCTTCAAGGATACCGACACCCAGCTCAAAGCCAAGGATATCCTCGAAAAAGAATTCAACCCGAACGCCGCCGATCCGGAATACGTCGTTGCGCTCAACCTGCTCTCCAGCTCGCCGCAATGGCTGACCCGCCTGCACGCGCTGCCCATGTACCTGGGGCTTGACCTGCGCGGCGGCGTGCACTTTCTGCTCCAGGTCGACATGAAAGGCGCACTCTCCAAACGGCTCGACTCGCTGGCCGCCGACCTGCGCAGCCAGATGCGTGACAAAAACATCCGCCACAGCGGCATCAACCGCGAAGGAGAACGCATCAGCATCCGTTTCCGTGACGCCGAGACCCGCAACAAGGCGCGTACCTTGCTGGAAAACGACCAACCCAGCCTGGCGCTGACCGAACAGGGTGACGGCGACAACCTGCGCCTGGACGCTACGCTCAAACCGACGGCGCTGAAAGAAATCCAGGAATCGGCCATCCGCCAGAACATGGGCACGCTGCATAACCGGATCAACGAACTGGGCGTGGCCGAGCCGGTCATCACCCAGCAAGGCGCCGACCGCATCGTCGTTCAGCTGCCCGGCGTGCAGGACACCGCCAAAGCCAAAGACATTCTTGGCCGCACGGCGACGCTGGAAATTCGCATGGTCGATGACACGCCGGGCGCGCTCGAAGCGGCGCTCACCGGACAGGTGCCGTTCGGCACCGAGCTGTACGTCGAGCGTGGCGGCCATCCGCTGCTGGTCAAGAAACAGGTTGTCCTGACCGGCGACCGTCTGACCGACGCCCAAGCCGGCTTCGACAACCAGACACAGGAACCGGCCGTGCATCTAACGCTGGATTCGGCTGGCGCGCGCATTTTCCGCGACATCACGCGCGAAAACGTCGGCAAACGGATGGCGATCCTGCTCATCGAAAAAGGCAAGGGCGAAGTCGTCACCGCGCCGGTTATCCGCACTGAAATCGGCGGCGGCCGCGTCCAGATTTCCGGCCGCATGAGCTCCAGCGAAGCAAGCGACGTCGCCCTGCTGCTGCGCGCCGGCTCGCTGGCCGCACCGATGGAAATCGTCGAAGAACGCACCATCGGCCCCAGTCTCGGCGTCGAAAACATCCGCAAAGGTTTCCATTCCACGCTCTGGGGCTTTGTCGTCATCGCCGTTTTCATGATCGCGTACTACATGCTGTTCGGCCTCGTCTCGGTCATTGCCCTGAGCGCCAACCTGCTCTTCCTGGTCGCCCTGCTCTCCTTCCTGCAAGCGACGCTGACGCTGCCCGGCATCGCCGCCATTGCCCTGACGCTGGGCATGGCGATCGACTCCAACGTGCTGATCAACGAGCGCATCCGCGACGAGCTGCGGCAGGGGCTGACACCGCACGCCGCCATCTTCCAGGGCTACGACCGCGCTTTCAACACGATTCTCGACTCGAACATCACCACGCTGATCGCCGGTCTCGCGCTGCTCATTTTCGGATCCGGGCCGGTACGCGGCTTTGCCGTCGTTCACTGCCTCGGCATCCTCACCTCGCTGTTCTCATCGATCACCGTCTCGCGCGCACTGGTCAACCTCATCTACGGCCGCCGCCGCAAAATCGAATCGCTGTCTATCGGGCAGGTCTGGAAACCTGATCACGACACCCGGACAACGGCAAAAACAGCAAAATAAGGATCGACGTTCATGGAATTTTTCCGCATCAAAAAAGATATTCCGTTCATGCACTATGCGCCGGTGTTCAACGTCATCTCACTGATCACCTTCATCCTGGCCGCATTCTTTCTCTTTCACCGCGGACTGCACCTTTCCGTCGAATTCACCGGCGGCACGCTGATCGAGGTCAGCTACGAACAGGCGGCCGATCTGGAAAAAATCCGCACTGGCATGACCCGCGCCGGCTACAACGACGTTGCCGTGCAGAATTTCGGCTCCAGCCGCGACGTCATGATCCGCCTGCCGCTCAAGGAAGAACAGAACTCCGCCAAGATGGGCGAAGAAGTCATGAAGACGCTGAATGCAGAAGCCCCCGGCGCGACCTTGCAGCGCGTCGAATTCGTCGGCCCGCAGGTCGGCCGCGAACTGGCCGAAAGCGGCGCCATGGCGCTCCTTGTCGTCGTCATCGGCATCGTCAGCTACTTGGCCTTTCGTTTCGAGTGGCGCTTCTCCGTGGCGGCGATCGTCGCCAACCTACACGACATCATCATCATCCTGGGCTGTTTCGCCTTCTTCCAGTGGGAATTTTCGCTCTCCGTCCTGGCGGCCGTGCTCGCCGTGCTCGGCTACTCGGTCAATGAATCAGTTATCGTCTTTGACCGCGTGCGCGAAACCTTCACCAAGGTGCGCGGCCTGACGACGCCGCAAGCCATCAACCACGCCATCACCAGCACCATCTCGCGCACCGTCATCACCCACGGCAGCACGCAGGCGATGGTCCTGTCGATGTTCATTTTCGGCGGCGAAACCCTGCACAATTTCTCGCTGGCGCTGACCATCGGCATCTGCTTCGGCATTTACTCCTCGGTACTGGTCGCCAGCCCGCTGGCCATGTGGCTCGGCGTCAAGCGCGAGCACTTCATCAAGCCCAAAAAGGGCATTGAAGGCGCCAACTCGGAAGGCGCCGTCGTCTGAGCGGCGCCGGCAAGCGCCATTCCTCAAAAACGGCGGAGCCACCGCCAGTGCCTGCTGAGCCGGAGCCACCGCCGCCGCACCCCGGTTGATCGACAGCTAAACGCTCAAAAATTGCTTGCCGGAAGCCCGCGTCTTTTGGGCATTTCAGGCAGGGCGGTGCTGAAGCCCACGTCTTTTGGGCGTTTCAGGCAGGGTAGCGCTGGAACCCGCGTTAATCGGGCATTTGCGGGCAGGCGCTCCGGAAACCCTTATTCCACGCGGGTTCCCGGCCTGCCTGGCCGGAGAAGCCCGTTTTACGCGGGCTAGAGCGGTGACGATGAGGCGAAAGGCGGAGCGCCGAGCGCGGCAGGCACTGGAGAAAATGCGCGAGAAGCGTTGAGTACGCGCGGCAAATAGCCGCTGGATATAATGCGCCGTACCTTCATTCGCACAACACCGTGAATCAATTAAGGGAGACCAAACGATGAAAAAGTTTTTACTGGGCGTCTGTCTGCTCCTGTCTGCCACACTGGCGCTGGCGCAAATGCCCGAGGAAACATGGCAAGAGGTAAAGCAGGCGGCTTTGCAAGGGAATAGCGCACATGTCGAGCAATTGTTGCGCCCCTGGGCGGAACGTGGCGATGCCCGGGCGCAATACAACCTTGGTGTGATGTATAGCAATGGTCAAGGCATCGCGCAGAATTACGCCAAGGCACGAAAATGGTTCGAGAAAGCAGCTGCCCAAGGGCTGGCAGCAGCGCAATACAACCTTGGCTTTATGTATCACGATGGCCGAGGCGTCGCGCAGGATTACGCCAAGGCGCGAAAATGGTTCGAGAAAGCCGCTGCCCAAGGGCTGGCAGCGGCGCAATACAACCTTGGCTTTATGCATCACGATGGTCAAGGCATTGCGCAGGATTACGCCGAGGCACGAAAATGGTTCGAGAAAGCGGCTGCTCAGGGGTTTGCCCAGGCACAATACAACCTTGGCTTGATGTATTACCATGGTCAAGGTGTCGCCAAAGATTACGCTAAAGCGCGGGAATGGTTGGAGAAAGCGGCTGCCCAAGGGCTAGCAGCAGCGCAATAC
Source organism: Dentiradicibacter hellwigii (assembly GCF_041770905.1). NCBI lineage: Bacteria > Pseudomonadati > Pseudomonadota > Betaproteobacteria > Rhodocyclales > Rhodocyclaceae > Dentiradicibacter > Dentiradicibacter hellwigii. The sequence goes on along the minus strand of NZ_JBEUWX010000002.1, from coordinate 245,541 downwards.
AACCTTGGCGTGATGTATCGCGATGGTCAAGGTGTTGTGCAGAATTATGTCAAGGCACGCGAATGGTTCGAGCAGGCGGCCGCTCAGGGGCATGCAGAGGCGCAGTACAACCTTGGTGTGATGTATTACCATGGCCAAGGCGTCGCCAAGGATTACGTCAAAGCGCGGGAATGGTGGGAAAAAACAGCCGCTCAGGGGAATGCGAGCGCACAATACAACCTTGGCGTGATGTATCGCGATGGTCAAGGCGTTGCGCAGGACTCCGCCAAGGCGCGGGAATGGCTCGAGAAAGCGGCAGCGCAGGGGGATGCCAAAGCACAATATAACCTTGGCCTGATGTATTACCATGGTCAAGGCGTCGCCAAGGATTTGTTCAAGGCGCGTGAATGGTATGAGCAGGTCGCTGCGCAGAGAGAAAATGCAGAAAATGCTGAAGTGGTGCGCAAAGCGCGGCAGATCCTGGAGCAAATACGTCAAGTGCGTTGAGTGCGCGGCGGGTTGAACGCCCGCAGTAATTGGCCACAACGACCGGCCGCAAGCCCACGTCTTTTGGGCATTTCAGACATGGCAGCGCCGCAAGCCCACGTCTTATGGGCGTTTCAAGCGGGTCAACGCTGAAACCCGCGTCAATCGGGCGTTTGCGGGCAGGTGCTCCGGGAACCCTTATTCCACGCGGGTTTCCGGCCTGCCTAGCTGGAGATACCCGTTTTACACGGGCTGGAGGGGTGATGATAGAGCAGTACGCCAAGCACGGCAGACGCTGAAGCCAATGTGCCAAGGGGGTTGAGAGAGTGCAGTAGCTGACAGCTGCGGGCTGAACGCCTACAGTGACTGGCCGCAACGACTGCCCGCTAGCCCACGTCCAGTGGGCATTTCATCCATACGCCCGCTGCCTGTGCCTGCTGCGCCAGCGCATATTCCTGAAGCACTGGGTCGCAACTCACCACAAGGCCGCTGCCTGCCCGCTAAGCGGAGACACCACCTCCGCACCCCGTTTGATCGACAGCTAAACACCCAAAGACCACCTGCCGGAACCCCGCGTCTTTTGGGCGTTTCCGGAGTGCCTGCCCGCTAAGCCGCGTCCAGTGGGCGTTTCAGCCATGCGGCTGTCGCTACCCTATCACCAGCCCTGCCGGCTATTTTCTCATTGCACGCTGTGTTCCGGCCCAGCCGTCTGCGCAACGCGCCGGGCAGGGGCGGATCATGCTAGCCAGATCAGCGTCGCCATACGCCCGGTGACACCGTCGCGCCGGTAGGAGAAAAACCGCTCGGCGTCGCTGACGGTACACAGCCCGCCGCCATAAATGCGCCGCACGCCCAGGCGCATCAGACGCTGGCGGGCCAGGCCGTAAATATCGGCCAGATATTTGCAGGCAAGGGGGGCATGCGGGCGATCGAACGCTTCGCCTGAATGCTGCGTGCCGGACGCCGCATTCGCCTCGCCGGGGGAAGCGGACATTGCGGCGCTGGCTAAATTTCTGACCGCTCTTTCGGCGTCCCGCTCGCCTTCTCCGGCAACGGCAATGGGCCGGAAAGCCGCATCCGCAGCGGCATCCGCCGCGACAAAGGCGGCCCGTACTTCCGCGCCCACTTCAAAGGCCTGCGGCCCGATCGCCGGCCCCAGCCAGGCGAGCAGCGCATCGCCCGGCGCGTTCATCGCCGCGACAGCCGCTTCCAGCACGCCGCCGAGCAGCCCGCGCCAGCCGGCATGGACGGCGGCAACCACACTGCCCGCCGCATCGCACAGCAGGACGGGCAGGCAATCGGCCGTCATCACGGCGCAGACGACGCCGCGCTGCCGGGCAAAGGCGGCGTCCGCTGCCGGTGCGTCTGCATTTTGTCCGCCGCTTGTGCGCGATTGCGCCGCCGCATCGACGACGCGCTGGCCGTGCACCTGTTGCAGCCAGCAGGGCTCACCGCCAATTTTTTCCGCCAGCCAGGCGCGGTTGGCGGCCACCGCAGCCGGGTCGTCGCCGACATGATCGCCGAGGTTGAAGCAGGCATAGGCGCCGCGACTCATGCCCCGCCCCGCTCCGCACAGGCGCGTGGTCGACACACAGCGCACGCGCGCCGGCGCCGGCCAGTCGGGAACGATGCCGATTTCGGCCAGTTCAGTCGAGGTCGGCATCATCGTCTTCACCGGTATCGTCGCCGCCATCCATTTCAGGGGAATCGCCGCGCACGTAGAAAATTTCCGGCCCATCCGCGAACGCTACCGCCATCTCTTCCTCCGTGCGCACGGCGGCTTCGGCCGCCTGCTGCCGCGCCTGCGCCACGAGCAAGGCCATGTCTTCGGGCAGCGCCGAGGTCCACGTCATCGTTTTGCCGCTCAGAGGGTGGATCAGCCCCAAACGGCGCGCATGCAGCGCCTGTCGCCCGAAAGCCGGGCCGGACGGCACGCGGCTGGCCCGCGTCCCATAGACCGGGTCGCCGACCAGGGCATGCCCGATCGATTCCAGATGCACGCGAATCTGGTGCGTGCGCCCGGTTTCCAGCGCGCATTCGAGCAGCGTGCAATCGACGAAGCGCTCGATAATCCGGTAATGCGTGCGCGCCGGCTTGCCGCCCGGCGTCACCGCCATGCGCGTACGCAGGCGCGGATGCCGGCCAATCGGCGCATCCACCGTGCCGTCGCCCGCCAGCATGCCGCGCGCCAGTGCGTAGTAATGGCGCCTGACCGTGCGCGCCTGCAATTGACGCACCAGATCCGTCTGCGCCGCCGGCGTGCGCGCCACCACCAACAACCCGCTGGTTTCTTTATCCAGCCGGTGGACGATGCCCGCGCGCGGCACCCGCTCAAGTTCCGGCGCATGGAAGAGCAGCGCGTTGAGCAGCGTGCCGCTCCAGTTGCCGTTGCCCGGATGCACGACCAGTCCGGCCGGTTTGTCGATCACCAGCAGGCATTCGTCTTCAAACACGACCTTCAGCGCGATGTTTTCCGGCATCGACGCCCGGCCGGCGACATCGAGGATTTCATCGACCTCGATTTGTTCGCCGCCCCATACCTTTGCCTTCGACTCACGCGCCGGCACGCCATCCACCTGCACGCGCCCAGCGCGAACCCAACCCTGCAAACGGCTGCGCGAATGTTGCGGACAAAGCTGCGCCAACGCCTGATCCAGCCGCAGGCCAGCGCAATCGGCCGGTATCTGCAAGGCAAGCGGGCCGTTTGCGCTATAATCGGCGACACTTTCCGCCGCCGTTCCCGGATGGTCGGGCGCACCCGGCGGCAACTCATTTTTTGGGGTTTTCATCATGCGTCGTAGTGTAGCGGTTATCGCCATGCTTTGCCTTGTTGCGCTTCAAACCGGCTGCGGTCTGTTGCCGGAGGTCAAGGATGAGACCATCGACTGGTCGGCCAACAGGCTTTATACCGAAGCCAAGGAGTCGCTCAATAGCGGCGATTACACCAACGCCATCAAATACTTTGAAAAACTCGAATCGCGCTACCCCTATGGCCGCTACGCCCAGCAGGCGCAACTCGAAATGGCCTATGCTTACTGGAAATCTCAGGAAATCCCCCAGGCCATCGCCGCCTGCGACCGCTTCATCAAACTGCATCCGAACCATGAACGGCTCGACTACGTTTATTACCTCAAGGGGCTGATCAATTTCAACGAAGACCTCGGCCTGCTCAGCAGCATCAGCCAGCAAGACATGACCGAGCGCGATCCCAAAGGCGCGCGCGAATCCTTCGATGCTTTCAAGGAACTCGTCACCCGTTTCCCGAACAGCAAATACACCCCCGACGCCACTTTGCGCATGAAGTACCTGGTCAATGCGCTGGCCAAGCTGGAAGTGCACGTCGCCCGTTACTACATGAAGCGCGGCGCCTACCTCGCCGCCGCCAACCGCGCCCAGTACGCCATCCAGAATTACCCGAACACCCCCATGATCGAGGAAGCGCTGTACATCACGATTCTGGCCTACGAACAACTGGGCATGAAAGATCTGCGCGACGACGCCGAGCGCGTCATGCGCCAGAATTACCCCAACAGCCGCTTCTACACGCAAGGGCTGCAATACAAAGACCCGTGGTGGAAGCTCTGGTGAGCGGCATACAGGGCATTCCCCAAAAGATGCCCTGATCCCCGCGTATTTAGGGCATCTCCGGGTACCCTACCCGCCAGCCCTTTATTTATAAGGGTTCCAGAGGCGCCTACCCGGAGCGCCTTTATCCATGCGGGTTTTGGAAGTGCCTGCCCGAAAACGCCCTATCCACACGGAGTTGCGGGCAGCCCTTTTTAAAAACCAGACAATCTATAGCGGCTCGACTTTGCCAAAAGACAAGGCGGCGAGCCGCTGGCAGTACGCCTAGTACGGCAAGGCGAGCCAACGTAGTATTTTGGCAAAGGAAGCCGCTATGGCTCGACTTTGCCAAAGACAAGGCGGTAAGCCGCAGACAGTACGCCTAGTACGGCAAGGCAAGGCCAACACAGCAACGCCGTATTTTGGCAAAGGAAGCCGCTATTTCAGAAAAGCGCGGGGCGGCTTGGCGGAAGCAAGGGCTTGATTGTTTGAGCGTAAGCGAGTTAATTAAGCCCGCCGCCAAGCAATCCGCGACAAGGAAAATCTGCGCCTCGGGGTCGCCTTTCTTTGCTGACTTTCTTTGGCGAGATAAAGAAAGAAGGTAGGAAAGTCAGCGGGGCGCGCTGCCGCTCAGCGCAACGGCATCAAGAAAAGCCTTGCGGGCGGAGCCAGCACTTACAGTCAAACAACCCTTTCAATCCTTGTTTTTAGGTTCTTTCGGGCACCTGCCCGCTAGCCCGCGTATTTAGGGCATCTCCGGAGGGAATGCTCTGAAACCCTTATAAATAGGGCGTTTCAGAGGTGCTTGCCCGAAAACGCCCTATCCACGCGGGTTCCAGAAGGGGTGCAGCCCTCGCTTACTCCGCCGTCCAAAGCAGGAGCGGCACGCCGTCTGCTTCGCCGTAGACGCAGGCCAGTTGCCCAAACGCATGCGCGAGCGCACGTGCCCGCGCGGCGTCGATCCCCAACAGCAGCAGGCCGGGTTCATCCGGCCAATCGCCGCCGTCGGCACAATTGCGCGCGTGGAAGCAATTCTGCCCCAACCGCCAGCCCGCCGCATGCACGTGCGCCAGTAAACACTGCTGCCGGCGCGCATTGTCGGCCGGCGTATGGCGCTGCGCTGCCGGATTACAGGCCGTGACGATCGCCCAGCGGCTGACGCCACGGTTTTTCAGAAAAGCGGCAAATGCCGTGTGGCGCTGATCAATGCGCAGGTCAAACACGCCGGCATCGGTGCTGACGCGGTAAGTTGTTGTCCGGAAAGCAGTGTCTTTGGCGGCGTCCTTGGCGGCATCTACGGTGCCCAGCGGCGCACTGGACTTAAGCGCTTTCATGATGGCTGCGGAGCGATAGAAGCGATGGGTGGGTGAAGATGGGTGGCGCTTGCGGGCGGCAGCCGTTCATTCACCTGTCGTTGCCTCGGCGTCCAGCCCCGGCAGATCGCCGAGGCGGCGCTGCGCTTCCGGTGCGGAAAGCGCTTCGACGCCGCGCAGCTTGCGCTCAATTTGGCGCGTGCGCACGCCCGCCGATTCGATGCTACGGGTAGCCTGTTCCAGCTTGCGCTGGGTCGCTTCGAGCACTTCGCCGAATTTGCCGAATTCGGTCTTGACAGCGCCCAGGACGGCCCAAACCTCGGACGAACGTTTTTCGATCGCCAGCGTGCGAAACCCCATTTGCAAACTGTTGAGCAATGCCGTCAGCGTCGTCGGCCCGGCCAGGCTGATGCGGAATTCGCGCTGCAAGGTTTCGGCCAGCCCGGGGCGACGCAGCGCTTCGGCGTACAGCCCTTCGGTGGGGAGGTAGAGCAAGGCGAAATCGGTGGTGTGCGGCGGTTCGACATATTTGTCGCGGATTTTTCGCGCCTCCTCGCGCAGGCGGGTTTCCAGCGCCTTGGCCGCCTGTTCGACGGCGGCAACATCGGCACGCTCCTGCGCGTCGACCAGGCGCTGATAATCCTCAACCGGAAACTTGGCATCGATAGGCAGCCAAACCGGCGCCGCCTCGCCGCCTGCCGCAGGCGCGCGGCCCGGCAGGCGGATGGCGAACTCGACGCGTTCGCCACTGCCGGGGCGCGTCATCACGTTTTTTTCGAACTGCCCGGCCGCCAGCACTTGCTCAAGCAGCGCTTCCAGCTGCACTTCTCCCCAGGCGCCGCGCGTCTTGACGTTGGTCAGCACTTTCTTCAGATCGCCCACACCGGCCGCCAGCGTCTGCATCTCGCCCAGCCCTTTATGCACCTGCTCCAGCCGGTCGCTGACCAGGCGAAAAGATTCGCCCAAACGCTGTTCGAGCGTTGCGTGCAGTTTTTCATCGACCGTCTTGCGCATGGCTTCCAGCTTGCTGGCGTTATCGGCCTGAATCGCCGCCAGGCGCGTTTCGACCGACTGGCGCAGCTGCTCGAAGCGCTGGTCATTGCTTTGCGTCAAACGCGATAACTGCTGCGCAAAGGCTTCGAGCTGCCCCCCCTGCAACTGACCCAGCTGGCCGACCTGCGCTGAGAGCGACTGCGCCAGACGCCCCAGCGCCTGCGTTTGCTCCTCGCGGTCGCCACGCGCCTGCTGCGCCGCTTCCTGCCGGTTCAGCGCCAATTCCTGGCGCAGTTCCGCTTCCAGATGCGCCAGCCCATCCTGCTGGGCGCGGATCTCACGGCTGAGGCGCTCCGTCACCTCACCGCGATTACGCCAGAGGAGGACGATCTGCAACAGCAGCAAAATCGCCATGCCCGTCAGCAAACCATACACGGCCCATTCCGCCGGATCACTCACCCTGTTTCTCCACGCTTACCGCGCGCATATCCATGCCTTTGCGCCTTTTTCTAGGCATTGCCGCGTATCTCTACGCATTCCCGGAAGTTCCGGAAGGGCATCATGACCACGGCTCGGTCGCATCCCGCCCATCCGCCCTATCCACCCCTCTGCCGCCTTGCGTCCGCGTTCATTTCAGTGAGAACTCGACACGGCCATTCCCCGCCGGTTTGTCCTTCTGTTTACCTTCATCGTCCGCTTTTTCCTCACGCTTGTCGGCTTCGTCTGTCTGGCTCTTTTCCTCATCCGCCTTCGTCTCCGCGCCAGTCTCCGGTCGGCCGCCCTCTTCCACCTTCACCGGCAGCAGGAAAATCCGTTCGGAATCTACGCCGTGCTCAATCAGCCAGTCCCGCACCCGTCTGGCGCGACGTTTGCCCAGATTTTGCAAGTCCTCGTCATCGACCGTGGTGTGGGCCAGCATCAGTTTTTCCATTTCCGCCACTGGCAGAGATTTGGTCAAGCCAATCATATTGCGCGGTTTAGGGAATTTCTCGGCGCGATAAACGCGCTCCAGCAGCGCCGGATATTCTTCAGCGCTGACTTCGACCGATGCAGTCTCTCCTTCGGTATCCTTTTCGCTGTCCTGCTGCTTCAGCGCCTCAACTTTGCGCTCGATACTGGCGCACTTGACTCCTTCGCGGTCGTTTTCCGGATCGACGACGGCGGTAATTTCCAGCTTGAGGGCAGGACGGTCGGCCAGCGCCTTGGCAAGATTTTCCAGACGCTTTTGCATCGTTTCGCTGATATTCGCGCGCCCCGGATCAAATGCCACCATCGACATCTCTTCGCCGCCGTCAAACAGCGATCCCAGCAGCGCGAAGGGGGACGTCACTGCCTTGGTTAGCAGATTGACAATGACCTTGACGACGAGACCGCCCACACTGAATTCCGGGTCGCTAAGCGTACCGGAAATCGGCAGGTCGAGATCAATTTCGCCCTTGCGGTTTTTCAGCAGTGACACGGCAAGCTTGACCGGCAGGCTGGTCGCGTCGGGACTGTCGGAGCGCGTGTCACCAAAGGTTAGCTGGTCGATGAAAACGCGGTTCTGCGCCTGAAGCTCGTCGTTTTCGATCTTGTAATTGACCGTCAGCGACAGCTTGCCTTTCTCGATGGCGTAACCCGCGTATTTGGCGGCATAGGTGGACAGCGAAGTCAGCTCGACGCCCTTGACCTCGGCCTGCAGGTCGAGATACGGCTTGGCCAGCAGCGGATTGATCTTGGCGCTGATCGTCAGCGGCGCAATGTTGTTGTAGCTGCCGCGCAATTCAAGACTGGCGATCGTTCCCGGTGTGGACGACAGCTGGGTCACATTACCGCCGACTTTTTTCAGATTGGCCGTGTAGTTCGGTTTGACAAAATTATCGGTAAAGCGCACGTTGCCGCCCTGCAAGGTGATTTTGTCGATACGGATGGGCGGCAGCGGCGCGGCATTGGCTGACTTGGCCGGGACGGGCGCGCTGGCCTCGCCTTCCCCTTTATTTTCGACCTTGTTGGCATTCGCCGCCGCATCCGCCTGCGCAGCAGCCACTTCCGGCGACGGAACAGGCGAAGCCGCAACGCCGTCCTGACGGACGATCTGCGTCAGATTCAAGCGTCCTTCCGGGCTGACAATCACGCGCGCGAAGAAGTCGGACAGGGCGATTTCGCCGACAGTGATGGACAAGGGTTTGAAATTCACGTCGACCTTGCCGAAGTAGAGCGACTTCCAGCGCAGGAAATCCTGAGAACTTATCTTATCCACGGCACGCAGATTACCCAGCGTCGCCTGCCCGGCAAACTTGCCTTCCAGCGCACTGCCACCGGCTTTACCGGCCGCTGCCTGCTTGTTTGCCGTTTGCCGCACTTGCAGAGTGCCATCAGCGGTCAGCTGTCCGCGCGTCAGCGCGATATTGAGCTGGCTGTCGAAATACGGCTGTAAGGGCAGCAGATCGAGCGATTTGATGATCAGGTTGAGGTCGGCCGCCGAATTGAACGGTTCGACCTTGCCATGCACGACGATCTCGCCCGCACCGTTGAGCCGGAAAAATGTTTTCAGCTCGGAAGGCTCGGCCCCCTTGCTATCCAGATGTTTCAGGTTCAGGTCGAAATCCCCAATCTGCGTCTTGATCGGCGTTCCGCGCGATTCGTCGAGCACGTGCACGAGACCGTTGGTCATATCCAGCTCACCGAGCGACCAGACGAGCGTCTGTGCCGGTGTGGAGGCTTTGCGCGACGCTTCGCTGGATGCCGTTTGACTCGTGCTGTCTGTCGTCGATGCCGTCGCCGGATCGGCATTCGCCGTACCTCCGGCTGCCGCTTCCGCACCGGCCTCACGCGGCGCGGTGGCTGCGACGCCCGCTGGCTGTCCGGTGCCGGAATCCGCGTCAGACGGCGCTTCCGTGCGAGTCTGAGCAGATGCCGCATCCGCCTGCGCCGGTATTTCCGCCGTTTGTGGCGCTGCCGTTGGGGTCTGGCGGGCGGCGGCAGCCTTGCCCTTCATGGCACGTTGCTTGGCCTGGCGCCGCGGCTTCTTCGCCGGCAGTTTTTTCGTGGGTTTCTCTGTCGCCTGCACCGCCTTTTGCGACGGCGTTGACGAGGCGGCCTGCAAGGTTGTCAGATTGAGCCTGCCCTGCGGATCGATACGAACGTTGACTTCGGGCGCATCGAGCGCGATGCGGTCAACGACGAAGTTCTGCGCCAGTACGTCCGATTTGCCCAGCGCAATATCGAGTTTCTTGAACTTGGCCAGTGCGCCACCGTCATTTTCCCGAATATCAAAATTCTTCAGTGACGCCGTTCCGGAAACCTGGAGCGAGGCTTTCTGACCATTGTGGAACACGATGCTCAACGCCGTATCCAGCGTCCCCGAAGCCAGCCGCACCGGCGGCTTGACCGGCGAATACACCAGGTAACCCGGCACCTTGACGCCCGACAGATCGAGCACCAGCTCGCTATCCATCGACTCGGTAAACGGTTTGCTCTTGCCCTTGGCCTGTAGGGCTGCGCCATTGACGACGGCGGAAAATGCCGGTTCGACGAAAGTCTGCACGGCATATTCCATGTTCGAGACAAAGGGCAGCGCCAGCGTGATATCGACCGCTTCATGTTTCTCGCCAACGACGCGATCGTCGAATACCAATTTACCGCCGCTGATCTGGATATTGTTCAGTGAAAAATTGAATTTGGAATCCTGTTCTTCTTCCGTCTTTGGTTTATTGGCGAACTCATCGACCAGATCGGAGAAATTGAAGCGGCCGCCTTTCAGCCGCACGATGCGCGCCTGGGGATTGACCAGTTGAATCTCGCTGAACACGATGCCGCCCTTGAACAATGAGGCGGCGTCGAGATCGGCATGGAAATGATCGAAACCGACAAAAACCTCCTCGCCTTCGCGCTCTTTGATCGACAGCCCGTCGACATCGAGCGTCATGGCAAACGGATTGACGCGGATATCCTCGATCGCCACCGGACGATGCAGTGCCTTGCTTGCCTGGCTAATCGCCACGGATTTGGCGACCGGCGGCAGCACAAAGAAACCCAGCAATGCAAAAACGGCAACCAGAATGACGAGCCAGACGGAATAGCGCAGCAGCCGGCGGGTACGGTACGCGTTGACCAGCGAAGACATTAGGGTTTGCCTGCGGGGTTGCTCATCCATGACATTCTCTCTGTTTTCAGTACTTATCGGGCGATCGTTCAACAATCCTCCGTTGAGGAATTTATCACAATCGATGCCGTCCTACCCGGCAGGCGCGGAAATATCGACCCGCTAACAGAGGATGAGCCGTATGCGGAAAATGCAGCCGGTCAGGCAACGTCAGACTGCGCGCATTGATCCTTGTCAAAATACCGGAAAGAGGAAGCATTTTTCGCATGATTTCGCATGACGCCCCGGCGCTGCACGAAGCCTCAGTCACTCCGCCACGCCGTCATCCCCACTTAGGATGTATGTCGATATGACGCGCACGATGCCCCTAATGTGCTTTCTCTTTCTTTAACAGCGGTAGCAGCATGACTTCAATGCCTTCATCTTGCAGGTTTTCATACTCTTCCAGGCTGGCTTCGCCGCGGATCGGCCGCTCCGGCGCTTCGAGATAATGGATGCGGCGCGCTTCCTCGGCAAATGCGCTGCCGACGTCTTCCGTGTTGGCGATGATCGAGGAAACCATCTGCCGGAATAGCGACATCATGGTTTCGGGCGTCACCGTCACGCTGCCGGACAGCGGCGTACCGGCTGCGCCGCGAACTGCCGCGTGTCCGGCATCCGCGCCCGAATCTTTTCTGGAAAAACGGATGGCTGACGGCACCCGACGAATTTGCATCGAACCGCAATGAGGACAGGCGATCATGTCCTGCGCAAGCTGCGCCTCAAACACTTCCATGGACTGGAACCAGCCTTCAAACGTATGCCCCAGGCCGCAGGTCAAATCAAATACGATCATTGGCAAATAGCGGCAAACAAAAAAGAGGAAGACAGAAAACGACTTTGTATGTTCATTAAGAGATTTCTTGGAGATTTTTAAACAACTTATCCTTATTTACAACCTGACTAAGATCAAGATAAGCAGCCTGCGACATCCAAGCATAATCCATGACTTTTTTCATATCGACGCTCATGATGTTTTCTCCTGTGCAGAAGCTGAAGCGGGTTTAAGAACTTTCATAATAAATTCTTGCCTACGAAGCGAGGGTTATTCACACACCCCAGAATTTCCACGCGCGGCATACAGGCCATTAATAGCCCTTTCCAGCCAGCCGCCAGCATAGGAGATATTGACGTAACGCCCAAGTACTTCGCCGGTTGCCCGAACATAAATAAGCTTTTCGTCACGTAAATAAATATCTTTAAGATTCCCAGGTTTGTATTTATAAGCGTATTCACTCATTGGTGTAATGTCGACCTCGCGCAAGTACGTTCCGTCAGGGCGCAGGCTAAGGCGTGAATACTTTCCAGGAGAATCTTCACCTTCCATAAACTGATATTTCCCGATGCCTAACCAGCCTTTATCTGGCCGAATACTCGGGCTTTCAAAGCCTTTCACCCCTTCTACAACCCGATAGATGTGCAGCCCGCCCTCCTGCGCGCAAAGCCGTTTGAGTTTGTGGCGGCCATACATCGCATCGGCCGTGGGAATCAACAGGGCAATCACGATCACTAGCGCTTTGCCCCAATAGGGTTTAACCCGTTTAAGCACTTTCCGGACGACGCGGTAATACAGCCAGGCCAGAAAGAAAATAAGCAGTGCGGCCATTTAAGCGGCCTCTTTGTAAAAGTAAGGATAATTGGCGCTGACATATGGGCCGAAAGCGCCGTTAAATTCATAGGTGTCGTTCCCCGCGCCGCCATTCAATGTGTCGGCACCCGCGGTCGATACCAGCGATTTTACGCAAGCGCAGCGCTCCGGTAAAATGGCTCGCCTCACCGCCCGGGTGGTGAAATTGGTAGACACAAGGGACTTGAAAATTGAGCACCGGGAAGCGAAAGCGCCCGCGTGAATCCCCTCAAATTCGGCGAACCCCCTGGTGGGGCATCGGCAATGATGCAACCACCGCGGCAACGCCGAGCCAAGCCCAGCAATGGGAAGGTGTAGAGACTAGACGGGGGGCGCCTGTCGCGCATTGCGCTACGGCGAAGGCATAGTCCAGCGCACGAACGGTTGTGGTTACACGGCCGGCGGCGAAAGCCGAAGTGTGAAGAAAATCCCTCGGCCGCAAGGCTATACGGGTTCGACCCCCGTCCCGGGCACCATAAGACATCACTGACGTACCGGCGATATCACAAAACAGTGAAGTATTGATTTCACCGGATCAGATACGGCGCATGTTATGCGCCATGAGCTATCGGCCGGGCGAGATGTGCCGGAGTGTCAGCCAGGCGGCCGCGTTTCTGATGAACGCATCCCACCGGCCATCGCCGGCCACAGCACATGGCGGTGATCCTTGGCAGGGCTTATCTACTGCGCGCGTGGCGAGTTGGCCCTGCCAGAAACCTCCTGGCTTTCATCCGAACGCTTCCAGTCCGGAATGGAAAAAGGCTGCTTTATAATGGCTATCACGAAAACCACATAATGACCAGAGAGAAACGCCATGGAAAAAATGCCCAAAATTGCCAGCCTCATGACCGCACTCTTGCTCGCCGCCTGCCAGGCCGGCGTATCCGGTGCGTCGCAAACCACAGATAACAGCGGCAACAGCGCACACAGCGGCAGTAAATGGATACTCGTTGCCGGCAAGGTAAAAGGCAAGCCCCTGAATACCCAAGACGGCAAAATCACCCTCATCCAGGAAAAAGATGCCTTCACGGGCGTTTCCGCCATCAACCACTACCGCGTGCCGGTAAAAATCCACGACGGCCGCATCGAACACACCGAACCACCAACGACTACCCTGATGGCCGGCCCGGCGGAAACCATGCGTCTCGAAAGAGACTACCTGGATGCGATCAGCGTCGTTAAAACCCTTAAACACGAAAGCGACCGGCTCACCATCAGCGGCGACGGCATCGAACTCCAATTCCGTCCCGCACCCTAAGCCCCGGTTATCCAAACACGCCGAGGCATGAGCAAAGACAAGCTTTCCTCGCACACGCCGATGATGCGCCAGTATCTCGGCATCAAGGCGCAGTATCCCGACCTGTTGCTGCTCTACCGGATGGGCGACTTCTATGAACTGTTCTACGAAGATGCCGAAAAAGCCGCCCACCTGCTCGATATCACGCTGACCACGCGCGGCCAAAGCGCCGGCGCGCCGATCAAGATGGCCGGCGTGCCCTACCACGCGCTTGAGCAATACCTGGCCCGTCTCGTCCGGCTCGGTGAATCGGTCGTCATTTGCGACCAGATTGGCGATCCGGCCACCAGCAAGGGGCCGGTCGAACGCGCCGTCACGCGCATCGTCACGCCCGGCACGCTGACCGACGCCGCCCTGCTCGACGACAAGCGCGACGCCCTGCTGATGGCTGTCAGCACGAACCGCCAACGCGTCGGCCTGGCCTGGCTGAATCTGGCTAGCGGCGAATTTCAGGTCAGCGAAATAGCGCCCGATGCGCTGGCGGCAAGCCTCGAACGTATCCAGCCGGCTGAAATCATCGTCCCGGAAAGCCAGCAAGAACCGGCCTTGCTGCAAGCGCTCTCCGCACCGGCTGCAGCCATTGCCCTCACCCGGCAGCCTGACTGGCATTTCGACAGCGAAGCGGCCACGCGCGACCTATGCGCGCATTTCAAAACCGCCTCGCTCGCCGGCTTCGGCGCAGACGGTTTACGCCCGGCCATCGCCGCCGCCGGCGCCCTGCTGCGCTACGCCCGGACGACGCAGGCGCGCGCCCTGCCGCACGTCCTCTCGCTGAGCGTCGAACGCGACAGCGCCTTTCTCGGCCTCGACGCGGCAACGCGGCGCAATCTGGAACTGACGGAAACCCTGCGCGGCCAGGCATCGCCAACGCTCTTTAGCCTGCTCGATGCCTGCGTCACCTCGATGGGCTCGCGCGCGCTGCGCCACGCCCTGCACCACCCGCTGCGCGACCCGGCGACCCCCGCCGCACGCCATACGGCTATTGCCGCGCTGCTTGACGCAGGCGGCCAGGCCGCACGCGACATCCGCCGCACCTTGCGCGGCTTTGCCGACATTGAACGCATCGCCGGACGCATCGCGCTGATGAGCGCCCGCCCGCGCGACCTTGCCGGCCTGCGCGACAGCCTGCGCCGGCTTGCCGAACTGCGCGCGCCGCTGGCCGCCGAAAGCGCACGCGCCGCCCCATTGCTGCAAACGCTGCATGGCGAACTGCAAACGCCGGAGAGCGCGGCCGACCTGCTTGCCCGCGCCATTTGCCCGGAACCGGCGGCACTGCTGCGGGACGGCGGCGTCATCGCCGGCGGTTACGACGCCGAGCTGGACGAACTGCGCGGGATCAACGACCACTGCGGCGCCTACCTCATCGAACTGGAAACGCGCGAACGCGAACGCACCGGCATCGCCAACCTCAAGGTCGAATACAACCGCGTGCATGGCTTCTACATCGAAATTACGCACGCCAACGCCGGCAAGGTGCCGGACGATTACCGCCGCCGCCAGACGCTGAAAAATGCCGAGCGCTACATCACGCCGGAACTCAAGGCGTTCGAGGACAAAGCCCTGTCGGCGCAGGAACGCGCGCTCGCGCGCGAAAAGCAGCTCTACGAAGCGATCCTGACCACCCTGCAGGCCGACCTGCCGCGCCTGCAGAGTATCGCCCGTGCCGTTGCCCACCTCGACCTGCTTGCCGCGCTGGCCGAAACCGCGCACACCTACGATTACTGCCGCCCGGAATTCTCATCCGAGCCGGGGCTGCACATCGAAGGCGGACGCCACCCGGTCGTCGAAAACGAGCTGCCCGGCGGCGAAACCTTCATCGCCAACGACACGCACCTGACCGACGCTCGCCGCCTGCTGCTCATCACCGGCCCCAACATGGGCGGCAAATCGACCTACATGCGGCAAACCGCGCTGATCGCGCTGATGGCGCACATCGGCAGCTTCGTGCCCGCCCGGCGCGCCGTCATCGGCCCGCTCGACCAGATTTTTACCCGTATCGGCGCCGCCGACGACCTCGCCTCCGGCCGCTCGACCTTCATGGTCGAAATGACCGAATCGGCGGCCATCCTGCATCACGCCACCGCCAACAGCCTGGTGCTGATGGACGAAGTCGGGCGCGGCACCTCGACCTTCGACGGCATGGCGCTGGCCTTTGCCATCTGCCGGCATCTCATCGAAAAAAACCGCGCGCTGACGCTATTCGCCACACACTATTTCGAGCTGACGCTGCTCGCCGGCGAATACCCGGAACTGGCCAATGTCCACCTCGGCGCCATCGAACACGGCGACAAAATCGTCTTCCTGCACGCCGTCGAAGAAGGCCCCGCCAGCCAAAGCTACGGCATCCAGGTCGCCGCGCTGGCCGGCATTCCCGCGCCGGTCGTCAAAGCGGCGAAACAGCAATTGCGCGAATTTGAACAACGCACTGCGATCAACCCGCTGCAACCTGACCTATTCGCCGCCTTGCCCGAACACGCGCCGCCCGCCGCCGTAGAATTACCGCCGCCCCCGCCTTCGCCGCCGCCCGCCCTGCTTCGTTTACGCACTCTCGACCCGGACAGCCTCACCCCCCGGCAAGCGCTCGACCTGCTCTACGAACTGAAAAAACTGGCGTAATAGGCAAATTTCATGCCCCCTTCATTTCTTGCTGAAATAATTTTTTATAAACCGTAACTTACGCTCATTTTTAGCCCGATAGCACCGCAAATGCTGCTTCAAATCGCCAAATTGCTCCTCCAGCAGAATACGCGAACCTCAAAGATGAAAAAGGCCGTCTGCAAGAGAAACTTCCACAAAATTAAAACGCAATTTCAGCACAGCCAAATGGGGAAAAACCTTCGTACATATAGGTTTCAAAAAGGTTTCAAAAATTCGCACAGCAGTAGTCTGCTTGAATTTTATTGGGATGCTTGGTATACAAAGGGGCGTCTAATCATAATCTTATTGCAGTATCCAACTTAAGAGAGGTATCCAAAAATGCGTATTTCCCAATGTACTCTTGTCGTTTTGTCTGCTTTTGCCTTACTGACTGTGACTGCCTGCCAAAAAGAACCCGAGCCGACTCCGCCCCCTCAGGCGCAGGAGCAAGCTCCCAACCCTCATCCCGCCCCACCTGCTCCGCCAGCGCCTACACCCAACCCTCAGCCCGCTCCACCTGCTCCGCCAGCACCTACTCCCGAGCCCGCTCCCAGCCCCAGCCTGATCCGCGAGCCGGCTGCCCCGCAACAGCAGCAAGACCCGGCCGCGCAGGCCATCCAGTCCAAACCGTTTGGCGAAGGGGGCACACTGGCCTTAACCAAAGTAAAAGTGGTCGGCCAGATTCTGAATGTGGAATTTATGTTTATACCGGCTAAAAATGAAAACGGCGGCTATAAATATACGACCGCGCGTACCGGCAAGGTTGCCGATTTTGCCTATATCGACGAAAGCACCAGCAAGCGCATCAGCCTGCTGCAAGACGAAAACGGCAAATATATGGTTGACCCCTCTCCCCAAGGCAAGGATATAAGCGTGTCAGGCAGTTCCCCCAGAATCGTCGCGCTCAAATTCCCCGCCCCGGCCGCCACAACGCCCACCATCACCATCGATTTCCCCGGTGCGGGCTCGTTTGATTCGGTGCCAGTGAGCCGCTGATTTTCCACTTGGTGATGTGCAGGCTGCTTAGGGCGGTCTGCACACCGCTCCAGTAGAGATTGTTTTATGAAAACATTGCGTTTCCTTACCTGTGTTGCGGCACTCTCCGCCCTGTGTGCCTGCGGACAGGAACCCGAACCTGCCAAGCCGCAAAATCAGGCTTCTGCCGCCAGCACGACTGTAATACCGCAAACCCAGCCTAATGCCTCGGCACCTGTTCCCGAACAGGCACCCGCCGCTGCTCCTGCTGAGTCGGTTTCTT
The DNA here is from genome assembly GCF_041770905.1 of Dentiradicibacter hellwigii. Lineage (NCBI taxonomy): Bacteria > Pseudomonadati > Pseudomonadota > Betaproteobacteria > Rhodocyclales > Rhodocyclaceae > Dentiradicibacter > Dentiradicibacter hellwigii. The sequence continues at coordinate 228,264 of NZ_JBEUWX010000002.1, read as the reverse complement.
CCACCCTGTCGGCACAGGGCAACAACCTTTCTACCCAAGGAAGCAGTCTGTCGGCGCAAGGCAGCAGCTTGAGCGGCACGGAAACAGGTTTCAACATCCAGATCAATTTATCGTCGGATGTATTATTTGATTTCGACAAATCCGAACTCAAACCCGAAGCCGATGCCGAACTGCAAAAAGCCGCCGATGTCATCCGTCAAAAAGGCAAAGGGCTGATTCTGATTATCGGCTATACCGACAGCAAAGGCTCTGATGCTTACAACCAACGCTTGTCTTTGGCACGTGCACAGGCAGTAAAAAATTGGTTTGAAGCGAAAGGCCTGAATCAGAATTATCAAGTCAAAGGCCAAGGTGCGACAAACCCCGTTGCGCCCAATACCCACCCCGACGGCAGCGATAATCCGGAAGGCCGTGCCAAAAACCGACGTGTGGAGATTATTGTCAATAAAACCACGCAGCTGGGCGGTTAAGTTTCCGCCTTTGTTTAAACAACAAAAGGCCGTCTGAGAGCAAAAAAATCTTTCAGACGGCCTTTTTGCACCTGCAAATATTAAGACTCATATCGGGTATGGTAGCCCAGGTTTTCTTCGGGGCGCAATTGGTTGGGTAACTGGCGGTCGGTGGTGATGTCTACTACGGTTTGCTGAATCAGCTTATAAACTTCGTAGGGATTTTCCACGTAACGCAGCGCGTTTCTGGCACCGAAGCGGATAGCGCCCCGTTTGAACACGGCTCCCAGCGCGCCCACATCCACCCGCAAACTCTGTACTTCAGGCAGCTTGGCACTGGCAATATCCAGCCCGATCAACCCGGAGGTGCAATACAGGCGTTTATTGGTGAGCGCATAATCAATTCGGTACCCGTTGAAAAAGCAGTAAACCGGCGAAAATATTGCGTACCACACCGGAGCCAGATGAAAAAGTATGAAGAAATTCAGGCGTAATGAACAAAACAGGTGTTTTTTTCGAGACGTAACGCTCTAATAGACAAAATAGGTGTTTTTAGGACGGATCCTTTGCGAAATAATGTTTTATAAACCGCAACTTATTCTCCTTTTTCAACCCCCGATGACACCGCAAACGCTGCTTCAAATCGCCAAATTTTTCCTCCAGCAGATTGGTCGTATTTGGGATGCCCAGGTCGGGAAAGCGTTCGTAGGTAAACAAACATGAAATGCCCAAAAGACACGGGGTTCCGGCGGGCGGTATTTTGACGTTTTGCCGTCGATCAACCTGTGGGGGCTCCGGCTCAGCAGGCGCTGGCGGCGGTTCCTGCTCAGCGGGTGCGCAGGCAGCGGCCTTGTGGTGAGTGCGCCCCAGCGCTTCAGGAATATGCGCTGGCGTAGCAGTGCAGGTGCAGGCGTCGGCAGCCGTATGGCTGAAACGCCGGCTGGAAGTGGGTTGGCGAGGGCTAGCGAGCAGGTACCCGGGAAACGCCCAAAAGACGCGGGGTTGCGGCGGGTCGTTGTGGCCAATTACTACGGACGTTCAACCCGCCGCACGCATCAACGCTTCCCGCGCATTTTCTCCAGCGCCTGCCGCACTTGGCGTTCCACCTTTCGCCTCATTAGCTTACCCCTCCAGCCCGCGTAAAACGGGCTTCTCCAGCCAGTCAGGCCGGGAACCCGCGTGGGATAAGGGTTTCCGGAGCACCTGCCCGCAAACGCCCGATTGACGCAGGTTCTAGCACCATCCAGTCTGAAATGCCCAAAAGACGCGGGCTTCCGGCCGGCCATTGCGGCCGGTCATTGAAGCGTTCAACCCGCTGCACTCACTCAACGCCCTTAGCGCATTTTCTCCAGCGCTTGCCGGGCTTTGCGCACCGCTTCAGCATTTTCTGCATTTTTTGTCTGCGCAGCCGCCTTCTCGAACCATTCGCGTGCCTTGGCGTCATTCTGCGCGACGCCCTGACCATATTCGTACATCACACCAAGGTTCGATTGCGCGCCCGCATTCCCCTGAGCGGCGGCTTTTTCCCACCATTCGCGCGCCTTGGCGTAATCCCGCGCGACGCCTCGGCCACGGTAATACATCACGCCCAGGTTGGTTTGTGCCTCTACAAACCCCTGCGCAGCCGCTTTCTCGAACCAGTCCTGCGCCTTGGCGTAATCCTGGGCGACACCGTGACCATCGTGATACATCACGCCAAGGTTGTGTTGTGCCTCTGCATGGCCCTGCGCAGCGGCTTTTTCCCACCATTCACGTGCCTGGGCATAATCCTGCGCAACGCCGTAACCATCGTGATACATCACGCCAAGGTTGTATTGTGCTTGGGCATCCCCCTGCGCGGCCGCCTTTTCCCACCATTCGCGCGCCTGGGCGTAACCCTGCGCGACGCCCTGACCATTTTTATGCATCACGCCAAGGTTGAATTGGGCCTCTGCCAACCCCTGTGCAGCGGCTTTTTCCAGCCATTCGCGCGCCTGGGCATAATTCTGCGCGACGCCTCGGCCATTTTTATACATCAGGCCAAGGCTAAATTGGGCATTCGCATTTCCCTGCGCGGCGGCTTTTTCCAGCCATTCGCGTGCCTGGGCATCATTCTGCGCGACACCGCGGCCACGGTAATACATCACACCAAGGCTGTACTGCGCCCAGGCATCGCCACGTTCCGCCCAAGGGCGCAGCAATTGCACGGCCTGGGTGTCATTGCCTTGCAGAATCGCCTGCGCCGCCTCTCGCCGTGTTTCCTCGGGCATCTGCGCTAGCGCCAAACTGGCGGACAGGAGCAGGCAGACGCCCAGCAAAAGCTTTTTCATCGTTTGATCTCCCTTGATTGATTCGTTGCGCGAATGAACCACAGCGCACCTCAATCCGCACTCACTCAACGCTCCCAGTGTATTTTCTCCAGCATCCGCCGGGCTTTGCGCACCGCTGAAGCATTTTCCACATCTTCCACATTTTCTGTCTGTGCAGCCGCCTTCTCCAACCATTCGCATGCCTTGGCGTAATCCTGTACGCCGCCTCGACCACTTTTATACATCCAGCCCAGGTTGTACTGCGCCTCTGCATCCCCCTGGGTGGCAGCCTTCTCCCAACGTTCGCGCATCTGGGCGTAATTCTGCGCGATACCTTGTCCATAGGAATACACCCAGTTAAGGAAGGCTTGTGCTTCGGCATCGCCACGTTCCGCCCAAGGGCGCAGCAATCGCACGGCCTGTTCGTAATTCCCTTGTTGAATCGCCAGCAGCGCCTCTTGCCATGTTTTCTCGGGCATCTGCGCCAGCACCAAACTGGTAGACAAAAACAGCCAGACGCCCAGTAAAAACTTTTTCATCGTTTGATCTCCCTTGATTCATGGTGTCGCGCGAATGAAAGTGCAGCGCACTATATCCAGCGGCTGTTTGCCGCACGGAGTTAACGTCCTTGACGCATTCTCTCCAGCGCCTGCCGCGCTCGGCGTACCGCTTCAGTATTTTCTGCATTTTCTCTCTGCACAGCCGCCTGCTCGAACCATTCCCGCGCCTTGAACAGATCCTTGGCGACGCCCCGGCCATCGTAATACATGACGCCAAGGCCATACTGTGCATCTGCATCCCCCTGTGCAGCGGCCTTCTCCCACCATTTACGCGCTTGGGCGTAATTCCGCGCAACGCCTTGACCATCGCGATACATCACGCCAAGGTTGTATTGCGCATACGCATCTCCCTGTGCTGCCGCTTTCTCGAACCATTCGTGCGCCCTGGCGTAACTCTGTGCAACGCCTTGACCAGTGTGATACATCACGCCAAGGTTGTATTGTGCTTCGGCATTCCCTTGAGCGGCCGCCTGCTCGTACCATTTACGCGCTCTGGCATCATCTTGCGCGACGCCCCGACCAGTGTCATATATCAGGCCAAGGTTGGTTTGCGCCCCTGCATGCCCTTGAGCGGCGGCTTTTTCATACCATTCGCGCGCTTTGGCATCATCCTGCGCGACGCCTCGGCCAGCGCCATAGATCAGGCCGAGGTTGTATTGCGCCTCTGCCAGCCCTTGAGCAGCCGCTTTCTCGAACCATTCGCGCGCTTTGGCGTAATCCCGCGCGCCGCCGCGTCCATCACGATACATCACGCCAAGGCGGTACTGTGCATGCGCATATCCCTGCGCAGCCGCTTTCTCGAACCATTTACGCGCCTTAAGCAAATCCTTGGCAACGCCTCGACCATTGTCATACATAAAGCCAAGGTTGGTTTGCGCCCCTGCATGCCCTTGAGCGGCGGCTTTTTCATACCATTCGCGCGCTTTGGCATCATCCTGCGCAACGCCTTGACCACGGTAATACATCACGCCGAGGTTGTATTGCGCCCAGGCATCGCCGCGTTCCGCCCAAGGGCACAGCAATTGAGCGGCGTGTGCATAATTACCTTGTTGAATCGCCCGCCCCGCCGCCTGCCATGTTTCCTCAGGCATCTGCGCCAGCGCCAAACTGGCGGACAGGAGCAGGTAGGCGCACAGTAAAAGCTTTTTCATCGTGGTCACCCTTGATTGATTCGCGTCTGTCGTGCGAATGAACGGCGCATTGTATATATAGCGAATTAGCTTAACTTTCGCCACGACGTTGCTGCGCCTTGCCGTACTCCTTGTACTGTCTGCGGCTTGCCGCCTCGTATCGAAAATTAATTCAATCCGCTATAGCGGCGGTCTGCCGCACTCAACGCCTTCAGTACATTTTCTCTAGCGCCTGCAAAGCTCGGCGCGCTATTTCAGGATTTTCTGTCTGTGCAGCCGCCTGCTCGTACCATTTACGCGCCTTGAGCAAATCCTTGGCAACGCCTCGACCACCGGCATACATGAAGCCAAGGTTGTATTGCGCCTCCGCATACCCCTGGGCGGCCGCCTTTTCCCACCATTCGCGCGCCTTGGCGTAACTCTGTGCAACGCCTTGACCATCGTAATAAATCACGCCGAGGTTGTATTGTGCTTTTGCATCTCCTTGGGCGGCCGCCTTTTCCCACCATTTGCGCGCCTTGGCGTTATTCTGGGCGAAGCCGTCGCCATTGCTATACATCACGCCAAGATAGTATTGCGCCTGTGCATCGCCACGCTCCGCCCAGGTGCGCAGCAATTGCGCAGCGTGCGTGTAATTGCCTTGTTGAATCGCCAGCATCGCCTCTTGCCGTGTTTCCCCAGGCATTTGCGCCAGCGCCAGCGTGGCGGAAAGTAGCAGGCAGACGCCCGGTAAAAGCTTTTTCATCGTGTGGTCTCCTTTTGACTGATTCATGGCGCCGTGCGAATGAATGCACGCTGCATTATCCGGCGTTTGCTCGCCGCACTCAACGCCTTCCGCGTATTCTCTCCGGCGCCCGCCGCGCTCGGCGCACCCGCCCCATCGTCACCCTTCTGACCCGTGTAACACAGGCGTCTCCGTGCAGGCTGGAAAGCCGTTGGAACATAAGTCGTGATGCTCTTGACCGGCTTCTCTCCGAGCAGGCCGGGAACCCGCGCAGAATAAGGGCGTCCGGAGCGCCTGCCCGCAAACGCCCAATTGACGCGGGTTGCTGCGCTGCTTTGCCTGAAATTCCCTAGAGGATGCGGGCTTTGGCACCGCCCAGTCTGAAACGCCCAAAAGACGCGGGCGTGCGGCCTGTCGTTGCGGGCGTTCAGCGCACACCCCCACCGCACTCAACGCTCGCGGCGTATTTGCTCCAGCGCCTGCCGGGCTTTGCGCACCACTTCAATATTTTTTGGATTTTCTGTCTGCGCAGCCGCTTTCTCCCACCATTCGCGCGCCCTGGCGTAATCCTGCGCGACGCCGTGACCCTCGTAATATATCCAGCCAAGGCTGTACTGCGCCGCTGCATTCCCTTGGGCGGCCGATTTTTTCCACCATTCGCGCGCCTTGGCGTAATCCCGCACGGTGCCTTCGTCATCGTAATACACCACGCCAAGGAGGCTCTGCGCCCGAGCATCACCACGTTCCGCCCAGGGTTGCAGCAGCTCTATGGTTCGTGCCTCATTCCCTTGTATAACCGCCAGCTCGACTTCTTGCCATGTTTTCTTGGGAATTTGCGCCAGCGCCAGACTCACGGACAAAAACAGGCAGGCGCCCAGTAAAAACTTTTTCATCGTTTAATCTCCCTTTGATTGATTCATGGTGTTGAGCGAAGGAACACACGGCACATTATATCCAGCGGCTGTTTGCTGCGCGCACTCAACGCTTCCCGCGCATCCTCTCCAGCGCCTGCCGGGCTTTGCGCACTACCTCAGCATTTTCTGTCTGTGCAGCCGCTTTCTCGAACCATTCGCGCGCCTTGCCGTCATCCTGCGCGACACCCTGCCCGTCGCGATATATCACGCCAATGTTGAATTGCGCTCTGGCATTCCCCTGGTCGGCCGCCTTCTCCCACCATTCAAGCGCTTTGACGTAATTCCGGGCAATACCGCCATGACCGTCGTAATACATCGCGCCAAGGCAGTATTGTGCTTTGGCATTCCCTTGTGCGGCGGCTTTTTCCAGCCATTCGCGCGCCTGGGCATAGTCCTGCGCAACGCCAAGACCATCGCGATACATCAGGCCAAGATTGAATCGTGCATCCACGTCCCCCAGCGCCGCCGCCTGTTCATACCATTCGCGCGCCTTGAGCAAATCCCTGGCGACGCCTCGGCCAGCGTCATACATCGCGCCAAGGTTAAATTGCGCATCCGCATTCCCCTGAACGGCCGCTTTTTCCCACCATTCGCGCGCCTTGGCATAATCCTGCGCAACGCCTCGGCCATCACCATACATCAGGCCAAGGTTGGTTTGTGCTTTGGCATTCCCTTGTGCGGCAGCTTTTTCCAGCCATTCGCGCGCCTGGGCATAGTCCTGCGCAACGCCAAGACCATCGCGATACATTACGCCAAGGCTGTGCTGCGCGCGAGCATCGCCACGCCACGCCCAAGGGCGTAGTAATCGCACTGCCTGTTCGTAATTCCCTTGTTGAATCGCCTGCGCCACCTCTTGCCGTGTTTTTTCGGGCATCTGCGCCAGCGCCAAACTGGCGGACAGAAATAGACAGACGCCCAGAAAAAACTTTTTCATCGTTTGATGTCCCTTGATTGATTCATGGTTGAACGAGCAAAGGTATGGCGAATGCACGGTGCATTATCCAGCGTTCGCCCGCTGCACTCAACGCTTCCCACGCATTTTCTCCAGCGCCTGCCGCGCTTGGCGTTCCGCCTTTCGCCTGATCGTCACCGCTCCAGCCCGCGTAAAACGGGCTTCTCCAGCCAGGCAGGACGGGAACCCGCGTGAAACAAGGGTTTTCGGGGCGCCTGCCCGAAAACGCCCAATTGACGCGGGTTACAGCGCCGCCCGGTCTGAAATGCCCTAGGGACGTGGGCTGGCGAGAAGGCTCCCGGGAAACGCCCAAAATACGCGGGCTTGCGGCCGATCATTCGACCAGTCACTACGGACGTTCAGCCCGCGGCTGTCAGCCGCCGCCGCGCTTCGTAGAGGCAGACGCCGGCGGCGACGGAGACATTGAGGCTTTGCACCGAGCCGAGCATGGGAATGGTGACGAGCTGGTCGCAGGTCTCGCGCGTCAGGCGGCGCAGGCCGACGCCCTCGGCGCCCAGCGCCCAGGCCGTGCCCGCCGGCCATTGCGCGCGGTAGAGATCTTCCTGCCCTTCGGCATCGGCGCCGATCACCCAGATGCCGCGTTCCTGAAGTTCGCGCAGCGTGCGGGCGAGATTGGTCACGGTGATATAGGGCACGCTTTCCGCCGCGCCGCTGGCGACTTTGATGGCCGCCTGCGTCAGCCCGGCGGCGCGGTCCTTGGGGGCAATGACGGCGTGCGCGCCGACGGCATCGGCCACGCGCAGGCAGGCGCCCAGGTTGTGCGGGTCCTGAATGCCGTCGAGGATGAGCAGAAAGGCAGGTTCTTCGAGCGTATCGAGAACATCGTCGAGCGCCACCGGCCGCCGCTGGCCAAGGACGCGGGCGACGACGCCCTGATGGCGCATCCGCCCGCCGGCCATGCCGTCGAGCCGCTTGCCGTCGACCGCCATGACGCGCACGCCGTGCAATTCGGCATGGCGCAGGAGGTCGCGCATGCGGGCGTCACGCCGCTCGCCGTCGATGAAGATTTCAAGAATGGCCTCCGGCTGGTGCCGCAGTTTGGCGATGACGGCATGGAAGCCGTGAATGAAGCCGGCAGCGGTCGATGCGGGTGCGCCGGAATGCGAAGACTGGCTCATGAAAATTCAACCCTCCGTTCAGTGCTTTGCGGATTTCCCGGAGCGGCGCGTTGTGCCGGCAGGCGTGCGTCCGGATCGGCCGGGTGAAGCTTTTTTCGGTGCTTTTTTCGGTGCCTTTCCTGATGCTTTTCCTGATGCCTTGTGCGCTGTCTTTTGTGCTGTTTTTTGCGCTGCCTTTTTCACCTTTTTTCCAGCAGCCTTTTCCGGACGCGGCGACGCGCCCGATTCGGCCGCCTGCCATTCGGATGGGGCGGGTGGAGCAACCCGGGCGGCTTCGTCGGCGTCGGCCAGGACAAAATCAATACGCCCGCTTTCCAGATCGGCGCGCACCAGCTTGACGCAGAGGCGGTCGCCAAGCCGGAAACGCCGGCCGGTGCGTTCGCCCAGCATTTCATGGCGCACCGGGTCGAACTGGAAGTAGTCCTCGCCCAGCTCGGATACATGCACCAGCCCTTCGACATACACCGCATCAAGCGTCACGAACACGCCAAAGGGCACGACCGAGGCGATCGTTCCGACAAAAACTTCGCCGATGCGCTCGCGCATGTAGTAGCACTTAAGCCAGTTCGTCACATCGCGCGTCGCCTCGTCGGCGCGCCGCTCGGTCATCGAACAGTGCAGGCCGATGTCGTCCCACTTGCCGGGCCGGTACGTCGCGCCCGCGAGCAGCGCCTTGATCGCCCGATGCACAAGCAGGTCGGGATAGCGCCGGATCGGTGAAGTGAAGTGCGTGTAGTGCTCGTAGGACAGGCCGAAGTGGCCGACGTTGTCCGGGCTATACACCGCCTGCCGCAGCGAGCGCAGCATCGCCGTTTGCAGGAGCGCGGCATCCGGGCGGGATTTGACCGTTTCCATCAGCGCCGCGTAATCCTTGGCGGCCGGATGCGCGCCGCCCGACAGGCTGAGGCCAAATTCCTTGAGAAAAGCGCGCAGTTGTTCGAGTTTTTCCGGCGTCGGCCCTTCATGCACGCGGTACAGGCAGGGATGACGGTGCTTTTCGAGGAAATCCGCGGCGCACACGTTGGCCGCCAGCATGCATTCTTCGATGAGCCGGTGCGCGTCGTTGCGCTCAACCGGCACGATATTCTCGATTTTCCCCTGGTCGTTGAACAGCATCATCGTTTCCACCGTCTCAAAATCGATCGCGCCGCGCTTGCGCCGCGCTTTGAGCAGAATGCCGAACAGCGTATATAAAGCCCGCAGCGAGGATTGCACTGGCGGGGGAATGGCGTGACTGGACGCCGCCAGCTCTGCCGCTGAATCTGCCGCCGGGCCTGCTGCGGCGCCGGACAGCCACGCCCAGACCTGCGTGTAGGTCAGCCGCGCCGCCGAACGGAACACGGCCGGATAAAAGGCATACGCCTTGACGAGGCCGCCGGCGCTGATCTCCATGTCGCAGACCATCGCCAGCCGCTCGGCCTCCGGATTGAGCGAGCACAGGCCGTTGGACAGCTTTTCCGGCAGCATGGGGATGACGCGGCGCGGGAAATATACCGAATTGCCGCGCGCGCAGGCCTCACGGTCGAGCGCCGCGCCCGGCCGCACGTAATGGCTGACGTCGGCAATCGCCACCACCAGCCGCCAGCCGCGCCCTTTTTTCTCGGCAAAAACGGCGTCGTCGAAATCCTTGGCCGTTTCGCCGTCAATCGTCACCAGCGGCAGATCGCGCAGGTCGCATCGTCCGTCCAGATCGGCTTTTCTGACTTTGGCCGGCAAGGCGAGGGCTTCCTTGACGGCTTCGGGCGAAAACTCAAAAGGCAGCTCATGCTTGCGCAGGGCAATTTCGATTTCCATGCCGGGATCGGCGTAATTACCGAGAACTTCGACAACACGGCCGATCGGCTGCGAATGCCGCGTCGGCTGCTCGATGATTTCGACCATCACCACCTGGCCTGCTTTGGGCTGGAGCCATTTGCCGGCCTGTTTGCCAACCTTTTGATCGGCAACGATGAGGATGTCCTGGTGAATCCGCCGGTTTTCGGGCGCCACCAGCATGATGCCGTGCTCGACCAGCACGCGCCCGACGATCCGGCTGTTGGCGCGCTCGGTCACTTCGACAATCGCCGCCTCGCGCCGGCCCTTGCGATCGATGCCGGTCACGCGCACCAGCGCCCGGTCCCGATGCAGCACCTTGGTCATCTGCTTGGCATCGAGAAAAAGATCGTCGCTGCCATCGTCCGGGATGAAGAAGCCATAGCCGTCCGGATGCCCCTCGACCCGCCCGGCAATGAGGCTGGCGCGTTCCGGCAGGATGTACGCCCCTTTGCGGTTGCGCATCAATTGCGCCTCGCGCTCCATCGCCGCCAGACGGCGCACGAATGGCTCGCGCTCGGCCTTGCGCACATCGAGCAGGTCGCAAAGAAAATCCAGACTGACCGGCCGGCCTTGCTCGGTCAGCGTCTGCACGATGTATTCGCGGGAGGGCAGCGGCAGGTCATATTTCGCCATTTCACGCTGGAAAAACGGGTCGTTTTTTCTGATTTTTGAAAGCTTTCTTATTGACATTTGAGTTCATTCCCTTAGAATGCGGCCTTCGCTTCGTCGTTATGCAGGCCCAGGTGGCGAAATTGGTAGACGCGCTAGGTTCAGGTCCTAGTGGTGGCAACACTGTGGGGGTTCGAGTCCCTTCCTGGGCACCAGGCAACATTAAACGCTGATTGCCCCGCGCCGTCAATTAAAACAAAGACTTATACACCAGGCGCAACACAGCTGCATCAGCAGCGCAAAAACTCCGGCTCTCCTCGCACAACCCGCGGCACTCCATCCGCCCTCCTCCCATTCGGGAGTTCTCATGTAACCTGCGGCAACCCGTCCTTTCCGCCCATTTCATCCCCCTTTCAAATAGTTCAATAGTTCTTCGCTTGCTTTCTTTCCGGGCGGCAAAGCCGCGCCGCTGCCCGGCAACATTGCAGCACGTTTTGCAGCATGTTTCCAAGCATGCGCGTTGTTCATGCGCGTCCTTTCATCGCGCTCAGGAGCGCTGTCACCATGCGCATTCAGGCTGGCGCCCTCAAACATCCGCGCACACCAGGCAGCGCCGTTTCCTTGGCCGCAGCAAATTCTTTGTTTTTCAACTCTGCGCGCACAGCAGCGCCACGGCACCGCTTCTGCGCACGCCCAGGCAGCGCCCGAACCGAGGCAGCTCTCTAGCGCTTTTCTGACGTCCACCTCATCGAACCGCGCGCCCAGACAAGGTCCAAGCCGGGGGGACTAAACGCTACCGCCATCAACTTGCCGTCCGTCCGGCACGACACGCGCGGACTCTCGGTATTTTAGATTTCCGGCACTGCGGATTTTCGCCGTTTCGGATTTCCGGCACTTGCCGGCGCATCAAAAACCAGAGCATCGAAAACCAACAAATCGCAAGACCTGATCATCCTTGATCACACTGAAGCTGGATGCAGGAGAAACAATAAAAAAGCGCGCGGGATCAGCATCATGCTGCCAATCCCCGCGCGCCGGCTGCGGATGCGAAATTGCAGCCCTCACATCCGGGCGTTCAGCCCTGCGCGGCAAACGCATCCAGGACGCGCGCCGAATACGCCACGGCGGCGCCGGCATTCATCGCCACCGCAACGCCCAGCGCTTCGGCAATCTCCTCGCGGCTGACGCCCAATTTGGCGGCCTCCGCCACATGCATGGTGATACAGCCGTCACAGCGCGTGGTCACGGCCACGGCCAGCGCAATCAATTCGCGCGTTTTTGCGTCGAGATGCTGGGTCTTCTTGCCCGCGCCGGCAAGCGCCTGGTAGCCGGCAACGGTATCCGGCGAAAGTTTGCCCAGTTCGCCCACGCGCGCCATCAGTTCCTTGCGGTACTCATTCCAGTTTTCCATCAATGTCTCCTTTCATCATTATTCAAAAGTTTTCCGGAAAGCGCCGAAAAACCCATGCAACCACCTCCGGACGCAAACAGCCCGCCACAGAACCTGAGATAAAAAACATACGCAATCCCAAAATCCGGGCAATTGCATCCGCCCTTCAACCGGAGGGCGCGGCAAAACCGCCGCCTAAATGCGCGCCATCGGCAAGTTGCAACGGCATTGAGATTCCGGGCAGCAAAAAGTTCCCGAAAGCATCTCGGGCAAGATATTCATCCGAAAAAAATGAAACCTTTGCAAAACCTGGCAGAAACCTGTTTTAAGGAATCTGCGCATCGTATTTCTAAAAATATTAAAAACACCAAAAGAAAACTAGAAAGCTTTGCAAAAGCTTCAATGAGTTGATGACTGCCTATTGCCTTTAAAATAATCTAAAAAATTAGTAAAGACTGCTTTATTAAAAATCTATTCTTATTTGAGAATAAAGCTTAATTGGCTTCCGCTAATTGCGCTTGTTCAAATAGAGATAGTGAATTAATCATTTCTTGGCTCCTTCAAACATATTCAAAATATCAAAAAATTGATTTTGCAACACTAACCCGTTCGAGCAATTTAGCCCGCTCATCCAGATTTTATAGCCAGTTCCGATTGCGGGCGAGCCTCCATTGTAACTAAAATCAATATATCTCACCAAAACCTCATTATTTTTTGAATCAATAATTTCAAATATTTTTTTCTTTACAATTAAGAAAGAAAAAACACGCTTTCTCTCAGAAGAATAATTTATTCTTTCATTGAAAAAATAGACAGATTTACTACCTGTCTCATCATCATAATAGACTTTAAACGGTCGATCCTTGTTATACACCAGCGTCTCATATACGCCGGGGTTTTCCGCTTTCCATTGATCCAGCGTTTTATAAATCCATAAACCGGCTTCTTTCTTGCAGTAATAGCGGTGCGCCAATTCAGTCGGTATCCAGTCCCACATAAGCGGTAAATAGACAATCAGGAAGCCGCCCAAGGCGCAGAACGCGCGTTTGACTGTCGAATAGCCTCGCCGTTTAGCCCAGCGCCAGCCGTAGGCCGTGCCGACGATCAGCAGCAGCAGGTAAATCCCCATCAGGGGCAGGATGACCGCGCCCATATCAGCCTCCCAAAAATTAAAAGAGATCGAGAAGATACCGATAGACTACATCTGCTGCGATGGAATCTAGGATGCAGCCCTGTGTATGTCAAGCGATCATCGGCAGACTTTTACCGCTTTGCCGGTGAGTTGCCGGATGCGCTGCCCCCGCTTTAGCCGGCTCTCCGCAGGCGGCTGGCAACCTGGGAATACGCGGTAAAAATCGGGGTGCGTATCCAGGTTCTGTTTTAAAATGTCGCCGCAAAAAATTCCGGGCGTCGAATTTATTTCGGGCTTATTTATATATTTATATTCTGACACTTCGCATATTCCGGATAATTCAGAAAAATTTCGCAGGAAGGCATTTCATGAGTAAAAAGCGCGTTCTCACCGGCATCACCACGACCGGCATCCCGCATCTGGGCAATTATGTGGGTGCGGTGCGCCCGGCCATCCAGGCTGCCCGCGATGAGGATACCGAGTCCTTTTTCTTTCTCGCCGATTACCACGGCATCATCAAGTGCCACGATCCGGCCATGATCCACGCATCGACCCAGGCGGTCGCCGCGACGTGGCTTTCCTGCGGCCTTGACCCTGAACGCACGACGTTTTACCGGCAGAGCGACATTCCCGAAATCATGGAGCTGAACTGGATTTTGACCTGCATCACGTCCAAGGGGCTGATGAACCGCGCGCACGCTTACAAGGCGGCGGTGCAGGATCAGAATGCGGAAGGCGGCGGCGACCACGACCAGGCCATCGAGATGGGGCTGTACAGCTATCCGATTCTGATGAGCGCCGATATTTTGATGTTCAACGCCAATGAAGTGCCCGTCGGACGCGACCAGATCCAGCACCTTGAAATGGCGCGGGATATTGCCACCCGCTTTAATTCGCGCTTCAAGCCCCTGTTTACCCTGCCGGAAGCGAAGGTCGATGAAAACGTCGAGCTGCTCGTTGGCCTCGATGGGCGCAAGATGAGCAAGTCCTACGGCAACACCATCCCGCTGTGGGAAAACGACAAGAAAACCCAGAAGGCGGTCAACAAGATCATCACCAACCTGAAGGAGCCAGGCGAGCCCAAGTATCCCGGCGAAAGCCCGCTGTTCGAGATTTACAAAGCGTTCACCACGCCGGCCGAAAATGCGGAATTCACCCGGCTGCTGGCCGACGGCCTGGCCTGGGGCGAGGCCAAGAAACTCTTAGCCGCCCGCATCAACGCCGAGCTGGCCGAACCGCGCGAGCGCTACGCCGCGCTCACCGCCCGCCCGGCGCAAATCGAGGACATCCTTCAGGCCGGCGCGCAGAAGGCGCGGCAAAAAGCGCGCGGATTCCTCGACCAGGTGCGCGAAGCCGTCGGCATCCGGCCGCTGAAATAGCCGGGGGTCCGGAGAGCGGTTGATGGCGGCTGTGGCTGCTGATGGCGATTCACGGCAGCCAGCTGCAACCGCCGCGCCACGACACACTTGCCGCAACCGCCGCGCGAGGCACCGCCGCAGCCCGCGTATTTAGGGCCTCTCCGGGCACACACCCCGGAAGCCCGCGTCTCTCTGAAATAGCGGCTTCCTTCGCCAAAATACGGCGTTGGCTCGCCTTGCCGTACTACTCTCGTACTGTCAGCGGCTCGCCGCCTTGTCTTTTGGCAAAGTTAAGCCGCTATAGATTGTCTGGCTTTTAAAAAGGGCTGCCCGCAACCCCGTGTGGATAGGGTGTTTCCGGACAGGTGCCTCTGAAACGCCCTATTTATAAGGGGTTCAGGGCAGCGTCAGTTGCGTCGCCACCCGCTTATTTTTTGGGCATCGCCTGGGCGTGTTTGACGTGATTTCCATCTTTGCTTTCCAGCGCTATCCAATAACGCTCGCTTCCTTCACGCACGTCTTCCAGCACCCCGCCATTTGCCAGAATCACCGCCCGGCTAGCAGGATTGCCAACGTGGCAGATCACCAGCACGCGTTTGATATTTCTGGAGATAGCAAAACTGAAAGCCTGCTTTAACATGGCTTTGGCGTAGCCCTTATTTCTTTCGGTCGGGCGAACCGAGTAGCCGATATGACCGCCAAACTGCAAGAGATGATCATTGAGCGCCAAACGAAGGTTGAGAAAGCCGACCGCCTTTTTCCCTTCAAAACCAATAAGTTGAATAGCCGGCACCCAACCGTCGGGGAGATTTAAACCCAGCTCGCCATCCTGCACGCCCTTCAGCCAGGTTTCATAACAAAAATTGCCAGGATCCCAGAAGCCGCCATCATGGGCAGACTGGCTTTGTTCAAACTCAGCCACCAACGCCAGAACAGCTGCTTTATCCGCCAAGGTCGGTCGTCGTAATTTCATCATTCCATCCTTTGTTATATGCCCCCTCGCAAACCCGCGTCAACAGGGCGTTTCCGGGCAGGCGCCTCTGTAACCCTTATAAACAAAGGGTTTCAGAGCATCCCCTTCGGAGATTCCCTAAATACGCGGGGTTCAGGACACCTTCAGCTTAGGCGCCATCAATGAGTGTGTATCCGTGTGTATAATACAATCATGGACAGCAGGACGCTCATCAAATTAATCAAAGCGGATGGCTGGTATCTGGTGCATACGGTCGGCTCACATCAGCAGTACAGACACCCGACCAAACCCGGCAAGGTTACGGTTCCGCATCCCAGAAAAGACCTGGGGAAAGAAACCCTCAAAAGCATATTCAAGCAGGCTGGCCTATAGCGCCAGTGCGCAAGGAGCAAGGCATGTTATATCCCGTTTATATTTATCCCGGCGACGCCAATACCGCGCACGGCATCGTTTTCCCCGATTTCCCGGGCTGCCATGCCGCAGCGGACGAATGGGAACACATCCCCGCCATGTGCCAGGAAGCGGTGGAGGCGCACTTTGCGGGCGAACCTGCCACGGCGGTGCCTGCGCCCAGCCCGTTGTCCGAGCTGCAAAATAACCCGGAATATACCGGCGGTGTGTGGATGCTGGCCGATATTGACCTGGGCAAATTGCAATCGGCGCCCGTGCGCCTGAATATCAGCCTACCGGCGAACCTGGTGCGCCAGATTGACGGGTACGCGAATAAAAACGGCATGACCCGCAGTGGCTTTCTGGCCAAAGCGGCAAGCATGGCCATGGCCGATTAATTTCTGCCCTGCGGCGAGGCACTCACCAGGGCACACCGGAGACCCGCGTGGAGTGGGCATCTCCATCCACCCACCTCGGAAACCCGCGTAGATAAAGGGCTTCCTGTCAGGCACCTCTGTAACCCTTATCAATAAAGGGCTTCAGGGCAAGGGCGCCGGAGATGCCCTAAATACAAGGGGTTTACGGGCACCTCCTCTGAAACGCTCTAAATACGCGGGGTTCAGGGCACCCATATTTGAGACGCCCAATATATAGCGGCTTAACTTTGCCAAAAGACAAGGCGGCGAGCCGCAGACAGTACGAGTAGTACGGCAAGGCGAGCCAACGCCGTATTTTGGTAAAGAAAGCCGCTATGGCTTGACTTTGCCATGTGAAAAATAGGCTGTTAACCCCTCAGCCCTTTGGGCAGCTCCCCTTTAAAAAGGCGAACGAAGCGGTCGTTATATTTTTTGATGCGCTGAAGCCCTTGTTTTTAAAGGGCTTCAGAGCGATTTATGTTTTCTGCCCTATTTTTACGGATTTCAGAGGAGACTTCGCAAACTCAAATAGCGGCTCAACTTTGCCAAAAGACAAGGCGGCGAGCCGCTGACAGTACGAGGAGTACGGCAAGGCGAAGCCAACGCAGTATTTTGGCAAAGGAAGCCGTTATTCAAGGTTTTAGCGCGATGCCTCGGCCGGCGAGCGCGGCAGCAGCAGGTTGAGCAGCACGGCGAGCACGCCGCACAGGCTGATGCCTTGCAGCGAGAAGCTGCCGAGGTTCACGCCCAGACCGCCGATGCCCGTCACCAGCGTGATCGAGATGATGCACAGGTTACGCGCGCTGGAAAGGTCGACGCGGCCGTCGATGATCGTTTTGAGGCCGATGCCGGCAATCGAGCCGAAGAGCAGCACCATGACGCCGCCCATGACCGGCAACGGGATCGTTTGCAGCAGCGCGCCGAATTTGCCGACGAAGGCCATGAGGATGGCGAAACCCGCCGCCCAGGTCATGATTGCCGGGTTGGCGTTTTTGGTCAGCATCACCGCGCCGGTCACTTCGCCGTAGGTCGTCACCGGCGGGCCGCCGAACAGGCCGACGACGCTGACGGCCAGACCGTCGCCCAGCAGCGTCCGGTGCAGGCCGGGCGATTCGGTAAAGTCTCTGCCCGTCACCGAACCGATGGCCAGAATGCCGCCGACGTGCTCGACGATGGGGGCGATGGCGACCGGGATCATAAAAAGAATGGCGGCCAGATTGAATTCCGGCCGCCCGAAGTCAGGAACGGCGAACCACGCTGCCTGCTTCACCGGGGAAAGATCGACAATGCCCAGGTAGAGCGAGACAGCGTAACCGACAGCGACGCCGACGAGAATCGGCACCAGTTTGAACAGACGCCGCGCGCGGATCACCGTCAGCATCGTTGCCAGCAGCGAAATGGCGGCGACCGAGAGCGCCGTGCCGTAGGGCACGACCTGCGCGCCGCCCGCCTTGCCCGTCGCCATATCGACAGCGACCTGGGCTAGTCCCAGGCCGATCACCATGACGACCGGGCCGATGACGACCGGGGGCAGCAGGCGATGGATAAACGCCACGCCGCGCCATTTGACGAGTGCGGCCGCCAGGTAATAGAACAGGCTGGCGGCAGCCAGCGCGCCGAGGGTGGCCGGCATGCCCCAATTTTTGATCGACTCGATAATCGGCGCGATGAAGGCGAAGCTGGAGCCCAGGTAAATCGGCACCTGCCGCCGGGTGCAGGCCTGGAAGATCAGCGTGCCGACGCCGGCGCCGAGCAGCGCCAGGCTGGGATTGAGCCCGGTGAGCAGCGGCACCAGCACCGTCGCGCCGAAAGCGACGAAGAGAATCTGCGCGCCGGAAACCGCCGTGCGCCAGACCGGCTCGGCCGCCCCCTGCGCGGTAGGAATCACCGTTTTATTCATCGTCCCGCCCCTCATTCACCGCCTTACTTAGTGCCGAAAATCTTGTCGCCCGCATCGCCCAGCCCCGGAATGATGTAGCCGACTTCGTTGAGGTGGCTGTCGATCGCCGCCGTGAAAACATCCACGTCGGGATGCGCTGCATCGACAGCGCGGATGCCTTCCGGCGCAGCAACCAGGACGATGGCGCGCACATGCTGGCAGCCCTTGCGCTTGAGCATGTCGATGGTGGCGATCAGGGAGCCGCCCGTGGCGAGCATCGGGTCGATAATCAGCCCGATGCGCTCGTTGAGCTGGCCGACGAGGCGTTCGAAATACGGTTCCGGCATCAGGGTTTCGTGGTTGCGGGCAATGCCGACGACGCTGACCTTGGCACCCGGAATCAGGTCGAGCACGCCATCGAGCATGCCCAGCCCGGCGCGCAGAATCGGCACAACCGTGACTTTCTTGCCTTTGATCTGCTCGATTTCGACCGGCCCGGCCCATCCCTGAATGGTGCATTTTTCCAGCTCAAAATCGCGGCAGGCTTCGTAAGTCAGCAGGCGGGCCAGCTCGGCGGTCAGCTCACGGAATTTTTTGGTGTTGATGTCGTTTTCGCGTAACAACCCAATCTTGTGCTTGACGAGCGGGTGGTTGACTGCATGGATCGGCATGGGTGTTCTCCAAAAAGAGGAATGAACAAAACGGCGCAAGGTTAACGGATTCGCGCGGGAAAATCATCCTTCCTCGCCGGCATTGACCGCTTTATACGAAAGGGGCTGTTTTCATGCGCTTCCATCCGCTTCTATCTGTTTCTACCCCTTTCCATCCGCTTCCCGTCCATCGCCGGCCGCGTCATTGCGGCAAATTGCCGGGCGCCCTTAATTGCCGCACGCTTTTTCCGCCAGCCACGGCGTCAGGGGAGATCCGGCGGCCGCTTTCGACGGTTCCCATCATTTTTCCACGCCGCTTTTCAGTGCAGTCCCGTTCTCGCGCACGGGGCGGCATCGCGTGTCAAAATATCGGCTGCGGTCTATCCGGCGCAATGAGCGGCTCCCATTCCAAGCGGGCATCCGGCACACCGGCGTGCCTTACCGCACGGCAAAATGCCTGCCCGCACGATAAACGCCACCTTTTCGGACGTCGCGGGCGTCAATCATTGCAGCGGAACCGCCTGATACGAGGAAAATCACCCAAACCACCGAGGATTTCTATGAGTACGCTCCGCTTTCCCGATATCGACATTCCTTCGACCGACGGCGCACCGTTCAACGCCGCGGCGGTACGCGGCAAAACACTGATTGTTTATTTTTATCCCAAAGACAACACGCCCGGCTGTACGACCGAGGCGCAGGAATTCCGCGATCTGCATGACGAATTCGTCAGGGCCGGCGGCGTTGTGCTCGGCGTTTCGCGTGACAGCCTGGCCTCGCACGAAAAATTCAAGGCAAAGCACGCCCTGCCCTTTGCGCTGCTTTCCGATGCCGACGAGCGCCTATGCACGCATTTTGGCGTCATCAAGGATAAAAAGCTCTACGGCAAGCCGGTACGCGGCATTGAACGCAGCACCTTCGTCTTTGACGGCAGCGGGCAGTTGCTGCGTGAGTGGCGCTGCGTCAAGGCGCCCGGCCATGCACAAGAGGTACTGGATTTCGTGCTCGATTCCGTCCGTACGTCAGCGCACTAGCGCCGCCACTGTCCCCACCGCCTATCTGCTACCGCCCTTTCCGGAGACGCCGATGCCCCGCCGAACCGCCCGTCCGCCTCATCGCCTGCCCAAGCTCTTCATCCTCGATACCAACGTGCTGATGCACGATCCGACGAGCCTGTTCCGTTTCGAGGAAAACGACATTTTTCTGCCGATGAAGACGCTGGAGGAACTCGACCACAACAAAAAGGGAATATCCGACGTTGCGCGCAACGCGCGACAGGCCACGCGCATGCTCGACGAGATCATCAGCCGCCGCGAGGACGGCATCGCCACGGGCATTGCACTTGCCGAAGCCTCGCACGGGCTGGCCAGCGGCCGCCTGCTCCTGCAAACCGAGGCGGTCAGCGCGGATCTGCACGGCGGCCTGGCAAGCGAACGGGCAGACAATCAGATTCTGGCCGTCGTAGTCCATTTGCAGCGCACGTATCCAGAACGCGCGGTCATTCTGGTGAGCAAAGATATCAATATGCGCATCAAGGCGCATGTCCTCGGCGTTCAGGCGCAGGACTACTTTAACGACCGGGTGCTTGAAGACATCGATCTGCTCTATCGCGGCATGCAGGCGCTGCCCCCAGATTTCTGGGAAACGCAGACGCACGGACTGGAATCGTGGACGCAGGAAAACCGCACGCGCTACCGCATCCGGGGGGCCTTGTGCGCCAAACTGCTGATCAATGAATTCGTGTATCTGGATACACCGGAGCCGTTTTCCGCCATCGTGCGCGAAATTTCGGGCAACTGCGCCGTGCTCGAAACGCTGATCGACTATACGCACCCGAAACACAATGTCTGGGGAATCACGGCGCGCAACCGCGAGCAGAATTTTGCCCTCAATCTGCTGATGGATCCGGAAATCGACTTCGTCAGCCTGCTCGGCCAGGCGGGCACCGGCAAGACCTTGCTGACGCTGGCTGCCGGCTTGACCCAGGTGCTCGACGAAAAGCGCTATCAGGAAATCATCATGACGCGCGCCACGGTCTCCGTCGGCGAGGACATCGGTTTTCTGCCGGGCACGGAAGAAGAAAAAATGGCGCCGTGGATGGGGGCGCTGGAAGACAACCTGGAAGTCCTCAGCCATACCGGCACGACGGGCGGCGACTGGGGGCGCGCGGCAACGCAAGATCTGATCCGCAACCGCATCAAGATCAAGTCGCTCAATTTCATGCGCGGCCGCACCTTTCTCAACAAGTTTCTGATTATCGACGAGGCGCAGAACCTGACGCCAAAACAGATGAAAACGCTGATCACGCGCGCTGGCCCGGGCGCCAAGGTCGTCTGCATGGGCAATATCGCGCAGATCGATACGCCCTACCTGACCGAAGGCAGTTCAGGGCTGACCTTTGCCGTCGACCGCTTCAAGGGCTGGGCGCACGCCGGCCATGTCACCCTGCAACGCGGCGAACGTTCGCGGCTGGCCGACTACGCAGCGGAGATGCTCTAGCATTGCATAAAACCGCTGATCAGCTCTAGGCGGCGAATTAGCGATAGGAGACAAAAGCAGATGACGGCCGCGCAGAACCATGCAGAACCAATCGCCACTGCGAAAACTGCCACTGCGGAAAATGACCTAGCACCCCGGTCTTTCTCCCTTTTTTCTCTTTCAATCCTTCCGCACGCAGCCTATGCATGCCTTTTGCGCGCCCTGCACGCCGCGGCATACACTCCGCCATTTGCAGGGATTTTCCACGATCGACTTTGCTCGGCGGCCAGCCGCTCTTCGCCCGATTTCACGCTATAATCGCCGCGACTTCGTAGAGCCGTGCGCCTTATTAGACACGGCTTTGTTTTTTGATCGGAGGATAGGAGAATCGATTGAAACGACGAAACTTCCTCACTGCTTCCGCCATTTTGACTTTTCTCGCATCGACGCCCGTGCTGGGCGCAAAGAAGAAAAGTGCAGCCACCAAAGCCAAGGCCGCATCCAGTCAGCGCAAGGGCAAATCGACCGGAAAGGCGGGAAAAGCAGGAAAATCCAGAACACGCCGCCGCGTTTCCGCACGAACGGCGGTCTCATCCAGGCCATCAGCGGCCAACGCCGCGCCCGAGGATACCTCTGCCGCCAACACGCCCATCGAGCACCGCAACGTCGTCAAACTGCCGCAGGAAAAACCGACCGACTGGCACACCGTTGAGTTGCAAACCGATGTTGGCCTACAGTCCAACCAGGGGCGTGCCCGCCTGTGGCTACCGCTGGCGCAGTACAAGGATACGGACTGGCAGCGCACGATCGGCCACACCTGGCAGGGTAATTTCAGCAAGGCAGGAATTTACCGCGATCCGGTCGCCGACATGGAAATCTTCTTCGCCGAATGGCCGGAATCTATCGACACGCCCAAACTGCAATTCATTACCCAGATTGCTACGCAAAACCGTCAGTTCGACATCACCCGCCGCGGCGTCATTGCCGAGCAGGCGGAAGTGCTGCGCCGCAACCTGCATCCCACCCAGCTCGCGCCAGTCGACGGCATCGTGCATCAGACGGCGGAGCGTGCGATTGGCCGCATCAAAGACCCATTGGCAATGGGGAAAGCCCTGTACGACTGGGTGATTGAAAACGCCAGTTTCGACACCAATGGTCAGGGTATGGGCGAAGCCGACATCAGTCAGCTATTGGGTAACGGGCGTTTCGTCGGGCGCAGCGCCGATATCGCACTGCTCTTCGTCGCGCTTTGCCGCTCCGTCGGCATTCCGGCGCGCCCGGTCTACGGCCTGCGCACCGGGCGTTCGCGGCTCTTCAACAGCCTCGGCGCAACGGGCGAACTGAGAAGCGCGCAGCATTGCCGCGCCGAGTTTTACATTCCCGGTTATAGCTGGATCGGCGTCGATCCTGCCGCAGTATGCGAAGCCATACGTGAGGAACCGTTATCCAACACCGACCCGAAAGTAAATGTTTTCAAAAAATTGCTGTTTGGCTTTTGGGAGATGAACTGGATCGGTTTCAATACGGCGCAGGATGTCATCCTGCAAGGCGCTTCCGGTAAGGCGCTGCCAAGCCTGATCTACCCTGTTGCCGAAACCGCCGGCGGCCGCTTCGACGGACGCAACACCAACCGTATGACGTATCGCGCCACTGCCAACCACCTGTAAATTCGACCTTCCATAAACCGGCAAGCACCAGTCGGTGTGTGTGACCGTGTGCGACCACGTACGACCACGCGCTAGCAAAAGCCGGCTCCCTCAAGGCAGAGAAAGGGGAGCAGGAAAGCGCACGGGCGAACTCGCCGCCCGACGGAATCGCTTTTTCCCTCGCTTAAATGCGCAGGAGAAATTGAGGTAGAAGTGATTGAGGTAAAAGTGCGTCAGTAAAATAACCGCCAACGGCTGAATGCGGTTTTCTTCCACGCGATCGCGCGTAGTTTTTTGACTCAGTAAGCTGCTTCATTTTTGCGGAATATTCGTTTTTTCTACGCGATCGCGGCGGCCTGGCCGTAAATTTGCAGATTTACACTGTGGCCTTACCTGCCGGGAACTCAATACGGGAACGATGGTCAATGCCCCTGAACAACCAAGGAGCCTCTGATGACGAACTTTACTTTCCCCGCCCTCCCCTATGCCTACGACGCGCTGGAACCGGCCATTGATAAAACCACGATGGAAATCCACTACAGCCGTCACCACAAGGCTTATTTCGACAACTTTCTTGCCGCCGTCAAGGATTCGCCTGCTGCGGATGAAAGCCTGGAGGCCATTCTGGCCGGCATCAGCCGCTATACGCCGGCAGTACGCAACAATGGCGGCGGTTTCTATAACCATACGCTCTACTGGAACGCCATGTCCCCCAACGGCGGCGGCACGCCCACCGGCAAGCTGGCACAGGGCATTGACGCCGTATTCGGCAACTTCGATAATTTCAAGGCACAGTTCAAGGATGCCGGCCTCAAGCAGTTCGGCTCGGGCTGGGCCTGGCTGATCGTCGGTCAGGATGGCAAACTGGCGATCACCAGCACGCCCAATCAGGATAATCCGCTGATGGATATTGCTGCCGTGAAAGGCACGCCCATTCTTGCCTGCGACGTTTGGGAGCATGCCTATTATCTGCGTTATCAGAATAAGCGCGCCGATTATCTGGAAGCCTGGTGGCAAGTCGTCAACTGGCATTATGTTGCCGAGCTGTACGGCAAAGCATAAGCGCCTGCATCAACGGCGCAGTCGATAACTGCGCTGGCTTCGCGCATTTTTTACCTGTTGTTTGCGGCCATCCGCAGTATTTGCGCCCCTCTCCGGAACCTTACCGTCTGACGAGGGGCTTGTTTTTGAGCGTGCGGACAGGCACTGCCTCTGAAGTCCGCGTGGATAGGGCGTTTCCGGACAGGCACCGCTGGAACCCTTATAAATAAAGGGCTTCAGAGCACATCCTCTGAGACGTCCAAAATACAAGGACTTCAGGGCAGCCACTTTTCCGGAACACGCCGGGCAGGTCAATCGTCTTGCCCCAGATACCCGCCTGTTTGCCGCGACCAGAGCCGGGCGTAGATGCCATTTTTCGCCAGCAGTTCCGCATGGCTGCCCTGTTCGACGATCTGCCCGGCATCAAGCACGACCAGCCGATCCATGCGGGCAATCGTCGATAATCGGTGCGCAATGGCGATCACCGTCTTGCCGCGCATCAGGGTATTCAGACTTTCCTGTATCGCCGCTTCGACTTCGCTATCCAGCGCCGAAGTGGCCTCATCCAGAATCAGGATGGGAGCGTCTTTCAGCAACACGCGGGCAATGGCGATGCGCTGGCGCTGCCCGCCGGAGAGTTTGACGCCACGCTCGCCGACCTGGGCATCGAGTCCGTGATTGCCCTGCGGATCAGCCAGCGTTTCGATGAATTCCGCCGCCTCGGCCTGTTCGATGGCGCGCCATAGCTCCGCCTCGCTCGCCCCAGGCTTGCCATAGAGAATGTTTTCGCGCACCGAGCGGTGGAGCAGTGAGGTGTCCTGCGTCACCATGGCGATATGGCGGCGCAGGCTATCCTGCGTCACATGGGCGATGTCCTGCCCGTCAATCAGGATGCGGCCGGACTGCACATCATAGAAACGCAGCAACGCATTGACCAGCGTCGATTTTCCCGCGCCGCTGCGCCCGACCAGGCCGATTTTCTCGCCCGGCCGGATATGTAGATCCAGATGCTCGATGACGGACAAGTGCGATCCTTCTTCGGCATTTCCGGCCACGCGGCGTCGATAGCTGAAGCTCATATCCTCAAAGCGGATATCACCGGCGCTGACCGTCAGCGGCCGGGCGTCGGGTGCATCCTGCACCGCACGGGGCAATCCGAGCATATTCATACCGTCGGCGACCGTACCGACCTGCTCGAACAGGCTGCTCACTTCCCACATGATCCAGTGCGACATGCCATTGAGCCGCAAAGCCAGTGACACCGCCACGGCGACCGCGCCCGCGCCAACCCGGTCGTCGATCCACAAGCTCAGTCCCGCCGCAGTCACCGAAAAAATCAGCAGGTAATTGATGCAACCCATCAGGATATCCAGATACGTGACCAGCCGGAACTGGCGATAGACCGTTTGCAGGAATCCGTCCATCGAATCACGGGCGTACTGCGATTCGCGCCGGGTGTGCGCAAAGAGCTTGACCGTGGAGATGTTGGTGTAGGCATCCGTAATCCGGCCGGTCATCGTCGAGCGGGCATGCGCCTGCTCCTGCGAAACCTGCTTGAGCCGCGGGATGAAATACCATTGCAGGCAGGCATAGGCGACAAACCAGGCCAGGATCGGCGCCAGCAGATATTTGTGAATGCTACCCAGCAGCACGAACATGGAGAGGAAGTAAACCGCCACATAGACCATGACATCCATGATCTTGAGCACCAGCTCACGTACGGCCAACGCCGTTTGCATCACCTTCGTCGAAATGCGGCCGGCAAATTCATCCTGATAAAAACTCATGCTCTGGCCAAGCAGGTAGTTATGCATCCGCCAGCGCACGGACATCGGGAAATTACCCATCAGCGACTGATGGCGCACCAATGAGGCCAGCAAATGCGCCAGCGGCAACAGCAGCAACAGCACCACGGCCATCGCAGTCAGCCGCCATTTTTCATCGGAAAGAAAGGTTTCACGATTGGCGGCGGAGAGCCAGTCCACAATTTTGCCCATGAAGGCAAACAGTGAGACTTCCATAGCCGCCAGCAGGAAGCTGCAAATGCCGACCAGAATGACCGGCGTGATGAAGCCGCGGGCATAGTAACGACAAAAGGCAAACAGCGACCGGGGCGGAAGATCCGGGCTGGAAGCCGGAAAAGGCTGCGTCCATCGCTCAAAAAAATTCAGCATGATTCCCTATTCTGTTTTTCCTCGTAGGAGTCCTCTCGTGGGAGACCTTTATCTGCCGCATTGCCTTGTCAGATGGCAGACTATTCTTTGCTGTCACCGCCGCTACCGCCATCCCGACAAGCCAAGAGACCGGGCATCCAAAACCTTACGCTCCGCCCATCGCTTCGCGCACAGCGTCCGCCAGAAACTCAGCCGCGGCGCGCACCTTGCCTTCGTCACGACCTTCAACCATCACGCGCAATAGCGGTTCGGTGCCGGAAGGACGCAGTAATACGCGCCCTCCTCCCGCCAGAGTCGTTTCGACATCGCGCTGAGCCGCCGCAATACGCGGTTCATCGTGCAAGCTGAAACCGGGGCGCAGCGGCACATTGATCAGCACCTGCGGATACAAGCGCAAGCGCCCAAGCAGGGCATCCATACTGACGCCTTCTTCGCGCAGCGCCGTCAGCAGCTGCAGGGCCGAAACGATACCATCGCCCGTCGTCTGTCGGTCCAGGCAAAGAATATGTCCGGAGTTTTCACCGCCAAACAACCAGCCCTTTTCGCTCAACATTTCCATCACATAACGGTCGCCTACCCGGGCGCGGGCAAAGGCAATGCCCCGTTCAGCCAGCGCATGTTCGAAAGCCAGATTGGTCATCAGGGTTCCGGCAACGCCGGTCACCGGCCCATGCCGCAGACGGCTGCATACGATCGCCAGCAGAATCTGGTCGCCATCATAGACTTGACCATTGCCGCCTACGACCATCAAACGATCCGCATCGCCATCAAAAGCCAGACCGAAGTGCGCACGCTGCGCCAGAACCGCATCACGCAGCGCCTGTAGCGAGGTGGCGCCAACATTCTGGTTGATGTTAAGACCATTGGGTTCAACGCCGATGGACGTCACCTCTGCGCCCAGTTCATGAAACACATGCGGGGCGATGTGATACGCCGCGCCGTTGGCGCAATCCAGGGCGATTTTCAGACCACGCAGATCAAAATCGTTGGGGAACGTGCTTTTGCAGAACTCGATATAACGACCCGCCGCATCGGTAATCCGGCGCGCGCGTCCCAGCTCGGGCGAAGATACGCAGCCAATCGGCGCGTCGATACCTGCTTCGATCTGCGCCTCAAACGCATCGTCCAGCTTGGTTCCGTGCGCCGAGAAAAATTTGATGCCGTTATCGTAGAACGGATTATGCGAGGCGGAAATGACAACGCCGGCCTGCAGGCGCAGCGCCCGCGTCAGATACGCCACGGCGGGCGTCGGCATGGGTCCAACCAGGCAGACATCGACGCCCGCTGCCGAAAAACCCGCTTCCAGCGCCGCCTCCAGCATATAGCCGGAAACCCGCGTATCCTTGCCGATCAATACGGCCGGCCGCTCACCATCGGGGGTCTTTTCACGCAGAACGTTGCCGGCGGCGTACCCCAGGCGCATCACAAAATCCGGGGTAATCGGTGATTGGCCCACGCGCCCACGCACACCATCGGTTCCAAAATATTTTTTGCTCATCGCTACTCTCTTTGCCTGACACCAGCCCATGCCACGAGCTGTACAGCGGGATAGTACTGCAAGCGTATGACAAAATGGCCGTGTCGCCGCCCATGCGCCGTCACGAATAAACCCAGTCGCCGGAAACGCAAAAGGGCGCCGAAACTTCGGCGCCCTTTTCAGAACTGGCGGAGTGGACGGGACTCGAACCCGCGACCCCCGGCGTGACAGGCCGGTATTCTAACCAACTGAACTACCACTCCAGTCACTGCGGCATTGCCACACCACAGCGGGGGCGAACTATACCGGTTTGCCGGCAGGCTGTAAACCATTTTGCGGAGATTCCTTGGCTTATTTTTACGCCGGCCAGCCTGGCCGGCATATCTGCTGTATACGAGATTACACCCGTCCGAAAAAAGTTCAGCCTACCGGCCGACATCATGGCGCGATAAACCGAGACCTCCCGCGCCGGAGGCACTTTCGCATCACGGCAGAATCAAGGCAGACATTCACGCCCAACCGGCGCCAATCGCATAAAATGCCGGTCGCAAACCCTGTCCATCGACCATAGATTTGGGGCATTTCATCCCGAACTTTTTTACTTCATATTCCGCTAAACGAGATCACCATGCTGTTATCGAGATTCCCGCATTTGCCAATGACTTTCTCCCGCATATGTCTGGGTGTGCTGACCGCGTCGATCACACCGCTAGCGGGCGCACAGCAGACGACAGCGCCCTACCTGGCGCTGAACGCCGGCATCCACCGCATTGAAGCGGAAATTGCCGCCGACCAGCCAACACGTATGCAGGGACTCATGCAGCGCAAGCACCTGCCGGTCAATCACGGCATGCTTTTCGTGTTCCCCGTCGCCGACCGCCATTGCATGTGGATGCGCAATACACTGATTCCCCTTTCCGTCGCCTTTCTCGACGCAGAAGGCAAGATCCTCAACATTGAGAACATGCAACCGCAAACGGAAAAAAATCATTGCGCAAGCGCACCAGCACACTTTGCGCTGGAAATGAATTCAGGCTGGTTCGCCAGCAAAGGCATCCGGGCAGGCCAACGTATCGGCGGCATCGGCAAGGCGCCGCCCCCCCGCTGATCTTTGTATAGCGGCTTCCTTCGCCAAAATACTTCGTTGGCTTCGCCTTGCCGTACTGCTCGTACTGCCTGCGGCTTACCGCCTTGTCTTTTGCAAAGTCAAGCCATAGCGGCTCCCTTCGCCAAAATACGGCGTTGGCTCGCCTTGCCTTTTGGCAAAGTCGAGCCGCTATATTTTTGGGCATCTCAAATATGGGTGCCCTGAACCCCGCGTATTTAGGGCGTTTCAGAGGAGATGCCCGCTAGCCCGCGGAAACAGGGCATCTCCGGGGACCCTGCTCGCAAGCGCCCTATTTATAAGGGTTTCAGGGGCTCCGGCCCGGAAACGCCCACTCCATGCGGGGTTCGGAACACCCACCTAGAACATCTTTATCGACGCGGCTTCCGGGTATGTCCCTTTGTGCATACGGTAACAACGGAGAACCCTAAAACCCCTTAGGCGCAGCCGCAGGCGCGGGGCGAATTGGCGGAATCAAGTGCTTGATTGTCTGAGCGCAGCGTGTTAATCAAGCCCGCCGCCAAGCAACCCGCGACAAGGAGTCTTCTGCGCCTGGGGTCGCCTTTCTTTGCTGACTTTCTTTGGCGAGGCAAAGAAAGTCAGCGGGGCGCGCTGCCGCTCAGCGCTACAGATTCAAAAAAGCTCCAACGGTAGAAATCAAAGCGCATGCTGTGGCGATTCTTATTTTTTGTTTTAGGGTACCTGCCCGCTAGCCCGCGTAAACAGGGCATCTCCGGGGACCCTGCTCGCAAACACCCTATTTATAAGGGCTTCAGAGGCACCTACCCAGAGCAACTTTATCTACGCGAGGTTCAGAGCACCCGAATAGCCTCTCGCCCTTTAGGAGAGGGAAAAAAGATAAAAAAAGCGCAGGCGCATTTCCAAAAAGCGGTGGCCTGAAGCCCGCGTATTTAGGGCATCTCCGGCACCCCTGCCTGCCAGCCCTTTATTTATAAAGGTTTCAGAGGTGCCTATCTGGAAGCCCTTTATTGATAAGGGTTCCAGAGGCGCCTGCCCGGAGATGCCCTATTCACGCGGGGTTGCGGGCAGACCTTTGTTAAATCTGCCGCCAGTCGCAGCCGGATTCCTGGTCGGCAACGCCGATCCAGTCCGCCGTGCAGTTCAGCGCCTCCGCCAGTGCAGCGGCAGCCAGTTTAGGGCGATTGCTTTCCTCGCTCAGATGCGCGGCAACGACGTGCCGTAGCCGGCCTTGCTCGATGCGCTCCAGCAGCTCCGCCGCCTGGTGATTGCCAAGATGACCGTAATCGCCGGCAATGCGCTGCCTGAGAACGAACGGATAGCGTGAAGCAGCCAGCAGATCGGCATCATGGTTGCATTCCAGCACCAGCGCATCGCATTTTTTCAGCATGGCCATGATATGCGCCGTGACTGTGCCGCAGTCGGTCAGTACGCCCAGTTGCACATCACCGTCGGAAAAAACGAACTGTACGGGTTCGCGCGCATCATGCGGTACAGGAAATGGCTGAATATGCAGGTCATTAATGGCAAACGGACGGTGACTGTCGATCAGCCGATGTTCCGGTAAACGCCCGCACGCATCGGGTAGTGCGATATGCGTACCATGCGTGAGAAAAACAGGGATGCCGAAACGGCCGCAAAAACCGGCGACGCCATGCAGATGATCACTGTGTTCATGCGTCACCAGCACGGCGTCGATATCTTCAGGCGCCAAGCCCAGACGCGCCAAGCGCGTCAGCGTCACACGCGTAGAGAAACCGCAGTCGACCAGAATGCGCGTCGCGCCGGACTCAACAACCAGCGCATTGCCTCGGCTGCCGCTGCCCAGCGAGGCAAAGCGCATCACTTCAACTGTTCAAAGAGCAGGCGGATGATCTGTTTGGCCGTATCACTTTGATCTGCGCCCCCCTCACCAGAGAGCACCTGCACGGTGGTCGCCGCGCCGACGGTTTTCACCTGGATGCGATACGCCGTTTGTTGCGGCGGCGCAGAGGAACGCCAGAACGCCAGTTTGGAGAGCAGGCCGCCGTCGGGTTTATTACGCTCCGCCGCCTCCGGATCGACATAGCGAACGAAGTACAGGCCGTTCGAACGATCGCGATCTTCGACGGTAAAGCCGACGCGGTCGAGCGCCAGCCCGACGCGCCGCCATGCCCGATCAAACGCTTCCTGCATTTCCAATGTTCCGGCGCCGCCGTCCTTCACCAGGCGGACACGTTCGGGAATGTTCGCCTTGGCGGCAGCCAGCTCCGTTTCAGCACGTTTCTGATCCGACCCCAGACGCACCATCAGGCGGCGCAACATTTCGGCTTCCAGATCCGGATCGGCCGGACGCGGCTGCCAGCGGGTCGTATCCCGTCCCTCCGTCGTAAAAATTTCATACATGCCGCGATGGCTGATGAAAATATCGGTCGTCCCCGGCTCACTCCCCGGTTCCAGACGGGTGCGGAATTTATCCCGCTCCGGCGTCGAATAGAGCGAATCAAGCACCTTGCCCAGCATGTTGCGAATAAAATCCTGGTTGATCTTGGCGCGGTTTTCCGCCCAGTCGGTTTCCATCACCCCTGCTTCGGGTCGCTCGACATTGATGACAAAGCCGATTTCCCGCCAGAAATCCTTGATCTGATCCCAGAGTTTGTCCGGTGACTCGGCAACAACCAGCCAGCGCTGACTCCCCGAACGTTCGATGCGGATTTTTTCCACATTCGGCAACACCTCGCTCGGTTGTCCCACGGCGCGCTCACTCGCATACTGCGAAAAAGTCGTCGCGCCGCGCCCGTTTTCGGGAATGACGTAACGATTATCGCGCGTCGGCGAAGTCAGATCCGGGGGGATTTCAAGGGGCGACACCTTGTTCGATGAGGCCGATTTGTAATCAATTTTTTTCGTTTCGAACTGGAATGTGCTGCAACCGGCGAGAATCCCGGCCGCAGCATAAAGCGCAACACGCGACACAACAACTTTCATCGAAAAAATCCTGAAAAAATTAGGCAAGTAGGCCGGCCTGCCGCAAGGCGGCGCGGACACGCTCATGGCACTCGGGCGAAAGCGGCGTTAGCGGCAGACGGATACCGTCCGCCGGGGTCAGTCCGATTTCCTTGCACGCCCACTTGACCGGAATCGGATTGGCCTCACAGAAAAGCTGGCGATGCAGACCGTGCAGGCGGAAATGCAATTCGCGCGCTTTGGCGAGATCGCCTTGCAGCGCTGCCGCACACATTTCGTGCATCAGACGCGGCGCAACGTTCGCCACCACGGAAATATCCCCTTTACCGCCCATCAGCATCAAAGCAATCGCCGTAGCGTCATCGCCGCTATACACCGCGAAATCCTTCGGCGCACGGGCGATCAGTTCACAGCCGCGATCGAAATTGCCGGTTGCGTCCTTGACGCCGACGATGTTGGGAATTTGCGCCAGGCGCAGCGTCGTGTCATTGGCCAGATCGGCAACCGTGCGCCCCGGCACGTTGTAAAGGATGAGCGGAATGTCGACCGCTTCGGCAATCGTCCTGAAATGGCGATACATCCCTTCCTGTGTCGGCTTGTTGTAATAAGGCGCGACGGAAAGCGCCGCATCGGCGCCGACCTTTTTGGCATACTCGGTCAGGTCAATGGCCTCCGCAGTCGAATTGGCGCCCGTACCGGCAACGACGGGGATTCGCCCGGCGGCCTGCTCTACCACGACTCTGATCAGATCATGATGTTCATCGAAATTGACCGTCGGCGACTCGCCTGTCGTGCCGACCACGACAATGGCGTCGGTCCCTTCCTTGACATGGTGGTCGACCAATTGCCGCAATGATGCAAAATCCAGACTGCCGTCTTCAAGCATCGGCGTAATCAGCGCAACAAGAGATCCCGTAATCATCTTCATGACAAGCTCCCGTAGGTTCGAGTCGATAATTCTAACCGAAGGCAGGCAAATGCGTCATGAACGATGCAGAAGCCACCGGAAGCGTTATGCGATAATTTGTCCCGTCGCTTTACCGTTCCATTCAGCCCCGCCCACGCCTACGCCCAGAACACCCGCACCATGCCCGCTCCAGAAACGACCGCGCCGCCGGTCAAGCCCCCATCTGCCACGCCCGCCTCCCCGGCAATTCTTACTGAAATTATTGCCGCCGCCGGCCGCATCGTCCTGGGCAAGGAAACGCAAATTCGCCTGGCGATCGCCTGCCTGCTCGCGCGCGGCCATCTGCTGATCGAAGATTTGCCCGGCGTCGGCAAGACGACGCTGGCGCACACGCTGGCACGCCTGCTCGGCTTGCAATTCTCGCGCATTCAGTTCACCAGCGACATGCTGCCCGCAGACGTTATCGGCATCTCGATTTTCGACCGCGAGCGCAACGATTTTCGCTTTATCCCCGGTGCGCTGTTCTCGCAGGTGCTGCTCGCCGATGAAATTAACCGCGCCACGCCCAAGACACAAAGCGCCCTGCTCGAAGCCATGGAGGAACGGCAAGTCACCGCCGAAGGCGAAACGCGCCGCCTGCCCGAGCCATTCTTCGTCATTGCCACGCAGAATCCGTCGTACCAGGTCGGTACCTTTCCGTTGCCCGAATCGCAGCTCGACCGCTTTCTCATGCGTATCGAGCTGGGCTACCCCGATCCGGCCGCCGAACGCACGCTGCTTGCCAACAGCGGCAAATACGGTGGCCACCGCGAACACCTCCCCGAACTGTCCGTCCAGCTTGGGCCACAGCAACTTGCCGCCTTACAGGATGCGGCGGCAGCCATCCATGTCGCACCGGCACTGCTCGATTACGTGCAGACGCTGATTGCCGCCACGCGCCACAGCGCAAAATTTATCCACGGACTCAGCCCGCGCGCCGCGCTGGCCCTGCTTGGCGCCGCGCGCGCCTGGGCTTTCATCGACGGGCGTACCATGGTTTTGCCCGAAGACATACAGGCTGTCCTGCCCGGCATCGCGCGCCACCGCCTGCATCATGTCAATGGCGGCAGACACGCGCAGGCGGAAGACATCGAAGAACTCATCCGGGCGACACCGCTCCCTTAACCGCCGCCAGACCCGCCTACGATGTCATTGACCACCTGGCTCCGGCAATGGGCGCGCCGCACCGGGCCGGATGCCGCAACGCCCATCCGCCTGACTTTACGGCGCATTTACATCATGCCGAGCGACACGGGCGTGCTTTACGCAACGGTGCTGTTCATCATGCTGCTCGGCGCGATCAATTACGGACTCAACCTGGGATACGCGCTGGTTTTCCTGCTCGCCGGTCTGGGCTTCTCCGGCATGGTGCATACCTTCCGCAACCTTGTCCATCTTGGCATTGCGCCAGGGCGCGCCGAGCCAGTCTTTGCGGGGGAAACGGCCACATTTCATGTCGTCATCAGCAATCCGCACCACGACATCCGCCGTGCCGTCGAGCTGGCTTTTGCCGGCAATGCAGTCACCACGCTTGACATTCCCGCGCAAGGTGAAACCCTTGCCGAAGTGTACTGTCAGGCACTTCGCCGCGGCCGTCTCGTTCCCGGCCGCATCACCTTAAGCACGCGCTATCCGCTCGGCCTGTTTCGTGCCTGGAGCTACCCCTATCCGCCGCTATCCGGCCTCGTTTATCCGGCACCGCTCGATACCCCGCTACCGCCACACGCGCCGGCAGCTTACGGCAGCCAGCGCGACGGCAACGCCGGGCAGGAGGATTTTTCCGGACTGCGCCTGCGCCAGCCGAACGATTCGCCGCAGCACATCGCCTGGAAAGCCGTGGCGCGCAACATCGACAGCCAGCAACTGCTGGTCAAGCAGTTTTCCGGAGGCGGCGCAAGCGAACAGATCCTCGACTGGGCGCTGACACCGGAAGCTCTCGACGATGAAACCCGGCTGTCGATACTGACTGGCTGGATACTTGCCGCCGAACGGGAAGGTTTGCATTATGGCTTGCGCCTACCGGGCATCGACATCGCGCCCAATAATGGCGCGGCACACCGCGCAGCCTGCCTGGAAGCGCTGGCGCTCTATCAAGGCCAGGCGTCATGATCGCCTTTTTCAAAAAACGACGCCCCGCCCGTCCGCAGAAAACAGGCGTTGCGAACAATGCGCTGGATGCCGACACGATTCCGTGGCTGCTTGCCTGCGCACTGGTCACCGCCGCGCCGCACGCCGGACATCTACCGTTCTGGCTCAGCCTGCTCGGCGCTGCCGTCTGGCTGGGACGCCTCTGGCTCTGGCATTGCCACGCCGCATTACCCAAACGCTGGCTGCTGGCGACACTGACCCTGATCGGCACATTCGCCATCGCTTATGCGCACCATACCCTGTTCGGCCGCGACGCCGGCGTCGCCCTGCTCTTTTTCTTCATGACGCTCAAGCCGATGGAAATCCGTAACCGCCGCGATGCACTCGTCCTCATCATGCTCGGTTACTTCCTGCTGCTAACGCATTATCTGTTTTCCGAAACGATTCCCGTCGGCCTTTGGCTGCTACTGAGCGCCGTGCTGCTGACGGCAACACTGATCCGCCTGTACGGCGGCCGCCAGCCGGTCACGGCGCTGCTGCGCCAGGCGGTCATCCTTTTATTGCAGGCTGTACCGTTCATGCTGATTCTCTTTGTGCTCTTTCCACGCATCGAAGGGCCGCTCTGGGGACTGCCGCAAGACGCGCACGCTGGCCGCACCGGGTTGTCCAACAGCATGTCACCCGGTTCGCTGAGTTCTTTAATCCAGTCCGGCGAAATCGCCTTCCGCGTGCAGTTCGACACGGCGCCGCCGGACCGGCGGCGGCTCTACTGGCGCGGCCCCGTCCTCATTGACTATGACGGCAAAACCTGGCATGCACGTTCATATGCCACCTATGCTGCACACGCACGCCGCACCGGCGAGGCGCCGGAAGCGCGCGTCGAAGCGCACGGCGGGCTTTTGCGCTACACGAGCACGCTCGAAGCGCACAACCAGCGCTGGCTGTTGGCGCTCGACATGCCTGTCGAGCTGCCGGAAAATGCCCGCCTTTCCCGCTATTTCGAGACGACCGCGCGCCGCCCGATCAGCCAGCGCCAGCGTTTTTCATTCGTCTCTGCCACCGAGTTTTCGGCCAACCGCGAAGAGCGGCAAGCGACGCAGAAAGAAGCGCTACGCCTGCCGGCCGACATTAATCCGCAGGCACGCGTGCTGGCCGCGACATGGAAGGCGCAAATGGAATCGCCGGAACAGATTTCCGCCGCAGCGCTCCACATGTTTCGCAGCGAAGCGTTTTTCTATACCTTGAAACCGCCTTTGCTGGGCGAAAATGCCATTGACGACTTTCTGTTTGGATCGCGGCGCGGTTTTTGCGAACACTACGCCGCCGCCTACGTTTTTCTGATGCGCGCTGCAGGCGTACCGGCGCGTATCGTCGCCGGCTATCAGGGCGGCGAGGTCAATCCGCTCGACGGCTATCTCGTCGTCCGCCAGTCCGACGCCCACGCTTGGGCAGAAATCTGGGTCGCCGGCAAGGGCTGGCTGCGCGTCGATCCGACTTTTGCCGTTGCCCCCTCGCGGATCGAAAGCGGCATCGCTGCCGCGTTACCGGAAAATGAGGCGCTGCCCGGATTGGCGCGCACCGACATCGGCTGGCTACTGCGCCTGCGTTACCGCTGGGAAGCGCTCAATAACGCCTGGGACCAATGGGTGCTCGGCTACAATGCGCTACGTCAGCAGGAACTGCTGACCCGACTGGGTTTTCGCCAGCCTGATTGGCAATACATGATGACGGCACTCACCGCACTTTGCTGCGCCACGCTGCTGGTCGGTGTACTCTGGGCTTTGCGCCGGCGGCGGCTGGCATCCCCCGCCCAGCGCCTCTGGCAGCGTTATTGCCGGCGCCTGCACGCATTGGGGGTCGAATACGCCGACTGGGAAGGGCCGTTGGCCTTGACCGAGCGTACGGCGCGCACCGCCCCGCCCCTGGCTGCGCTGACCCGTCAGGCAGCCGCCAGTTACGCCGAATTGCGCTATGGCCCATGCGGTGAGGGGCAATCGGCGCACCTTGTAAATTTGAAACGCTGTCTGCGCCAGCTTGAACGGATGCAGAGGCACCATGCCACGGAGCCATGAACCTTGAAGACGAGAAATAATCCGCCTTGCCGCTTTCTGCCAGCCGCCCTGTTCACGACACTATTGAGTTCGGCGGGGCTATGGCTGCCGAGTACCGCGCTCGGTCAGGTACCGAACGCATCAGGGAAAACAGTGCCGAAAACGGTCAAAAAACACGCGACCAAGGTGGCCGCCAACACCCTGCGCGCCCATCGGGTGAAGACGGCAAATCGAACGACTCCAGCGCCCACGCCACAAACACCGCCATTCAGCGAAATGCCCGCCGTGGGCGAGTTCATCCAGGAAATGCAGGAGCGGCACGGTTTCGATGCAAATGAACTGATGCAGTACTTTTCCACCGTTTATAGCAACGCCGTTGTCCTGAAAGCGATTCGTCCGGCCGCCGTCCCCGAGCAACAGCGTTCCTGGCAGCGTTACCGCGCACGCTTTCTCAACGAACGGCGCATCGCCGGCGGGCTCGATTTCTGGCGCATGCACGAGGCAACGCTCGCCCGCGCCGAGGCCGTTTACGGCGTACCGCCCGAAATCATCGTCGCCATCATTGGCGTCGAAACCGAATACGGGCGCAATATGGGCAATTTTTCCGTCCTGGAGGCGCTCTCCACGCTGGCTTTTGAATATCCGCCGCGCGCGCCATTCTTCCGCAGTGAGCTGGAAGCGCTGCTGCTCATGGCTCGGGAAAACGGGGCCTTGCCTACCGACTATCGCGGCTCTTACGCGGGCGCCATCGGCATCCCGCAATTCATGCCGGGCAGCCTGCGCCGTTTTGCCGTTGATTTTGACGGGGACGGGCGCATCGAATTGCGCCACAGCACGGCCGATGCCATCGGCAGCGTCGCCAGTTATCTCAACCGGCACGGCTGGCAAAGCAACGCGCCCGTGGCGCTACCCGCCCGTGTCGACGGCGATCCGGCGCCTTTGATCGCGGCCGGCATCAAGCCCGCACAAGCGCTCGGCGAACTGGCACGGCAGGGCGTCACGCTGCTGGAAACGGACCCGCACGCCGCCGAGAAACAGGCCGATCTGGCCGAGTGGCCCGTCGCCCTGATCGATCTGGTCGCGCCGGACTGGCCGACGGAATACTGGGTCGGCTTTGATAACTTCTACGTCATTACGCGCTACAACCGGTCGAGTTTTTACGCCATGTCGGTCTTTCAGCTCGCCGAAGCGTTGCGCCAGTCCAGAGATGCGGTGCGCGAATAGCGGCGGCGCAATACCTCCAATCCTACCAATCCCCTGCCTGCCGGCATCGACCGTGCATTGCAAAGGCACACGGCACGATCGAACCGGCAACCTGCGGATAGAAGAAAAGACGGTGGAAGCGCAACAAGGCCCGTCACCGGCAGCATATCCGCCCGCTGTGACTCATGAAAACGCCCCAGACAAACCCGACCAATGGCCCCAGGCGAGGCGGATGCGGACGACGCGTGCACGGGCGAAACAGGCACGCGTGAGACAGGCGCAAGTAAGACAGGCACGCTGTAGCGCCTGAAAAAATATCGACGGATACCTAACGCTTGCTACGCCTAATCCTAACCCTGCGCTTTTAAATGCCGCTGCAAGGAAACGCTGATTGATTGCAGAATCAGGCAGCAGGACGTTGCGCCAGCATCAAGCACGCCGATCGATCGCGCGCCCAGACGGGCTGACCTGCCAACCCGTGCCTGCATGTTTTTCGTCGAATCCCGCCCTGCTTCTGCCGCAGTGCTCATTGCGCCAAGCGCCTCTGCGAACGACCCGCCCTTCGCCAGCGCTGCACGGTACGCATCGAGCGCCGGCACCATCGTATCGATCAGCGTTTTATCTCCCACGCTGGCATTGCCCATGCGCTGAACGTTTGCCACAGCCGTCGCCAATGCCTCGCCAAACAGCGCGGCATCCATGCGGGGGTACGGTTCCAGCGCAGTGACAAACCCCAGGAAGAAGCTTCCGTATAACGGTCCCATGGAGCCGCCAATGTCGTCCATCAATGCCTGCGAGAGCTGCTCGAATGCCTTCGGCAAATTTTCAGCCGCCCCCCCCAGGGCATCCAGGCGTGCGCCGCACCCGGTAAAACCTTTGCTCATGTTGATGCCATGGTCGCCATCGCCAATGAGGCCGTCGATCTCCGACAGATGGGCGCAGTTTGCATTGATCGTCACAATCAGGTCGCGCACGACATCCCCCGCAGTGTTCAGGTCGATGCTCGGCGCCGAAATCGTCCGCGGCATCACGGCGGGTTTTGCGCTGCAAGTTGTCATGCCGCTTCCGGTCACGCCAGCAACCGTGCCGCCAGAAGTTCCATCGATGCGCCGGGCAGGCAGCTCGCCGGCCACCGTAAGGCCGACCGAGCGGCAGGGCGCTTTCAGGCAGAATTCCAGCTCATCATCGAGCTTCATCACGGTCAGTGTGACGCCCATCATTTCCAGCGAGGTAAACAGATTGCCGACTTTGTTGAACGCCACGACGATATTTCTGGCCGCCAGACGCTGGGCGATTTCGCCGTACAAAATGTAAAGCTCCATGATCGGCGTGGCGCCCAGTCCGGAAACCAGCACGGCGACACGGTCGCCGGAGCGGAACGGCAAATCGGGCAGAATGGTGTCCAGCATCAAATCGGCCATTTCAGCGGCGCTCACCGTGTTGCGCACATCGATGCCCGGCTCGCCGTGATGACCAATTCCGACCTCCATCTTGCCGTGCTCAATGGTGAAGTTGGCATGCCCAACAGCCGGAATCACGCAGGCCGACAGGCCAATACCTATGCTGCGCGTATTATCGATGGCCTTCTGCGCAACGGCGATCACTTCGTCGAGCGACCCGCCCTGCGCCGCCTTGGCCGCCCCCGCTTTCCACATCAGAATCTCACCGGCAACGCCGCGCCGCTTGGCTTCATCGCCTTTCGCAGCAGAAGGCACGTCGTCGTTGGCAACGACCGTCCTGACCGTGATGCCCTCGCGTTCGGCCATGGCCATCGCCATCTTCACATTCATGTTATCGCCGGCGTAGTTCCCGTAAAGGCAGGCCACGCCCGCACCACCATTGGCGGCGCGCATGGCGTCAAGAAAACTTTTGGCGGTCGGGGAAGAAAAAATCTCGCCGATCGCGACGGCATCCACCATGCCGTCGCCGACATAGCCGAGAAACGCCGGCTCGTGCCCTGAACCGCCGCCCGTAACGATGCCGACCTTGCCGGCTTCGGGCGCCTGTATCCGCTTGATGACGCGCGGGTTATCGACGCCAGTCACAGTATCGGCATGCGCCGCCTGCCAGCCTTTGAGCATATCCTCGACCACAAGATTTGCATCGTTGATGATTCTGTTCATCGTCATGATAGGCACCTATACAAAGCAAAGAAACACGAAGAAAGCCAGTATGCAACTCCAGCATTTTAGTAGTGACGCATCGCTGTCAGCGAAGCAATCAGGTCGGAGAACGTTTCACCTTGAACGATCACATGCGCATAGGCGAGACTGGCCGCGTTTTCCCCGTCACCGGCGACGATGGCGTCGAGAATCCCCTGGTGTTCATTGCACGAATCTTTCAGCCGGCCTTGGCTGCGCAGTTGCAGACGGCGATAGACGGCGAGCCGGCATTGCATGTTTGAGGTTTCTTCATACAGAAAACCATTGTGACTGGCCGTGTAGATAGCCAGATGAAAGCGTTCGTTGGCCTGGTAATACATTTCGAGATCACCGGATTCCAGCGCTTCCTCGCATGCCGCATGCGCCTCGCCGATCCGCTCCAGGTCCGTATCGTTGTGCCGCCGCGCAGCAAGCCTGACGCTCACGGACTCCAGCTCGGCCATGACTTCGAACATTTCGTACAGGCGCTGCGGCGAAGCTTCCGCCACCACAGCACCGCGCCGCGGGCGATTGACCACCAGCCGCGACGAGGCCAAATGGATCAGCGCTTCCCGAACCGGCGTTCTCGAGACGGAAAATTCGTTGGCGATCTCCGTTTCGTCGAGCCGCGCGCCGGGCGGATAGGCGCCGGTAACGATTCGCTCTTCCAGCGCCTGCTTCAAGGTTTCTGAAATTTTCGATGATGTGATGTTGCGGGTCATGATTCTATGGTGAATGACTAAATGACGAAGGCTGCGCCCGATAGTAATGCAGATTCACAATGTATTCAACACTATACAATTTTGTATACAAAAAATTATTTATAGGTATACAATCTGCTCAAAATCATGAATGAGGATTTGCCCGTCGAAACCTCAGGCATGCACGAAATACCGCTTTTCTTGCAGCACCCTTTCTTCAACTCACCAAGGAGAAAACAATGAACGCATTACAAGGAATCAAGGTACTTGATCTGACTCGCGTTCTGGCGGGCCCGTACTGTTCGATGATGCTGGCCGATTTCGGCGCGGATATCATCAAGATCGAACCGCCCGGCGTCGGCGATGATTCGCGCGCTTTCGGCCCGTTCATCGGCAAGGAAAGCGCCTACTTCATGAGCCTGAACCGCAATAAGCGTTCGATTACGCTCAACTTCAAGCGCGCCAAGGAAGTCGATCTGTTCCGCGAAATGGTCAAACAGGCGGATGTCGTGCTCGAAAACTATCGGCCGGGAACGATGGAAAAGTTCGGCATTGGTTACGCGGAACTGAAAAAAATCAATCCCAAAATCGTGTATGCCTCCTGTTCCGGCTTCGGCCACAGCGGTCCTTACATGCTCAAGCCGGCCTACGACATCATCGTGCAGGCGATGGGCGGCATCATGAGCATCACGGGGCCGGAGAATGGCGAACCAACGCGCGTGGGCGCTTCGGTCGGTGATATCGTCGCCGGGATGTTTACGGCCTATGGCGTCATGCTCGCCCTCTTCCACCGCGAACGGACGGGAGAAGGCCAGGAAGTCGACGTCGGCATGCTCGACTGCCAGCTCGCTATTCTCGAAAATGCCATCGCTCGTTACACGACCTCGGGCAACGTGCCCGTCCCGCTCGGCAACCGTCACCCGTCGATTACGCCATTTGCTTCATTCACCGCCAAGGACGGTCACATCATCGTCGGCGCCGGCAATGACCGGCTTTGGGAAAAGCTTTGCAACATCCTCGAACGTCCTGAACTGGTCAAGGATGCGCGTTTCGAAAACAACGGCAAGCGTACCGCCAATGTCAAGGAGCTGACCGACATCCTGAACGACATCTTTAGCAAAAAGACCATCGCCGAATGGCTGGAACTGCTCGAAAAGGCCGAATTGCCCTGCGCGCCGATCAATACCGTCGACAAGATCGTCAACGACCCGCACATTAAGGCGCGCGGCATGATGGTCGAACAGGAGCATCCCGTGGCCGGCCATCTCAAAATGGCGGGCATACCAGTCAAAATGTCGGGCACACCAGGTGCAGTCAAAACGCCGGCGCCGCTGCTCGGTCAGCATACAGAAGAAATCCTCAAGGAATTTTTCGGCTGGGATAAGGCGAAAACCGAAGCCTTCTTCAAGGCAGACTAAAACTGCTTAAAGCAGTCTGGCTCCGCCTGACAAAACGCCCCGTCGTTTTCTGCAACGGGGCGTTTTTATTTGCAACAAAAAGGGAAGAAAACATAAATCGCCCCGAAGCCCTTTATTTATAATGGCTTCAGGGCATCAAAAAACATAAACCGCAGTTACTCAGGCTTTCTCGAAGCGCATTTCACCGTCCCTGTACGACACGCGGATCGTATCCTTGACAGCGAAGCGGCCTTCCAGAATCGCTTTGGCCAGCGGATTTTCGATTTCCGCCTGAATCGCGCGCTTGAGCGGACGGGCGCCAAAAACGGGATCGAAGCCGGCGCGAGCCACTTCGGATAAAGCGCTGTCTTCGACAACGAGCTTCATGTCGAGCTGCGCCAGACGTTTTTCCAGATACCCGAGCTGAATCCGCGCAATCGACTGGATGTTCTTTTCATCGAGCGCATGGAAAACAACCACCTCATCAATACGGTTGATGAATTCCGGACGGAAATACGTTTTCACTTCGTCCATCACCGCCGCCTTCACCGCTGCATAGGGACTCCCCGCCATCTGCTGGATCATCTGCGATCCCAGGTTGGAGGTCATGACGATCACCGTATTCTTGAAATCCACGGTGCGTCCTTGCCCGTCGGTCATGCGCCCATCGTCGAGCACCTGCAAGAGCACGTTGAATACATCCGGATGCGCTTTTTCGACTTCATCGAGCAGAATCACACTATAAGGTTTTCTGCGCACCGCTTCGGTCAGATAGCCGCCTTCTTCGTAACCCACATAGCCGGGCGGCGCGCCGATCAGGCGGGCGACCGAATGCTTTTCCATAAATTCGCTCATGTCGATGCGGATCAGATGTTCCTCGGAATCAAACAGGAAAGCGGCCAGCGCCTTGCACAGTTCGGTTTTACCAACGCCCGTCGGCCCCAGGAAAAGGAAAGATCCATAAGGTTTGTTCGGGTCGGCAAGCCCCGCACGCGAACGGCGGATAGCATCGGCAACCAGGCGCACGGCCTCATCCTGGCCGACGACGCGCTGATGCAGTTTCTCTTCCATATTAAGCAGTTTGTCGCGCTCTCCCTCCATCATTTTGCTGACGGGGATTCCTGTCGCACGCGAGACCACTTCGGCAATTTCCTCGACGCCGACCTGCGTGCGCAACAGCTTATTTTTTACCTCGCCCGTAGTCGATTTTTCCGCCGCCTTGAGCTGCGCTTCTAGCTGCGGCAAGCGGCCGTACTGCAACTCGGCGAGTTTTTCATATTGTCCTTTGCGCTGAAACTCGGCCATCTGCGCCTTGAGCCGGTCGATTTCTTCCTTGATGTGCGCACTGCCCTGCACCTGCGCTTTTTCGGCTTTCCACACTTCATCCAGGTCGTTGTATTCGTGCTGCAACCGGGCCAGCTCGTCTTCAATCAGATGCAGGCGCTTCTGTGAAGCTTCGTCCGTCTCTTTGCGCACGGCCTCGCGTTCGATTTTGAGCTGAATCATGCGCCGATCGAGCTTATCCATAACTTCCGGCTTGGAGTCGATCTCCATCTTGATGCGCGAAGCCGCCTCGTCAATCAGGTCGATGGCCTTGTCCGGCAGAAAACGGTCGGTAATGTAGCGGTGCGAGAGTTCCGCTGCCGCCACAATCGCCGGGTCGGTGATTTCGACGCCGTGATGCAGTTCATATTTTTCCTGCAAGCCGCGCAGAATGGCGATGGTCGATTCCACGCTCGGTTCGTCAACCATCACTTTCTGGAAGCGGCGCTCCAGGGCCGCATCCTTCTCGATGTACTTACGGTATTCATCAAGCGTCGTCGCCCCGACGCAATGCAGCTCACCACGCGCCAGCGCCGGCTTGAGCATGTTGCCCGCGTCCATGGCGCCTTCTGCCTTGCCGGCGCCGACCATCGTATGGATTTCGTCGATAAAAACGATGATGCGCCCTTCATCCTGAGCGATCTCTTTAAGCACCGCCTTGAGGCGTTCTTCGAATTCGCCGCGATACTTCGCCCCCGCCAACAGTGCCGCCATATCGAGAGACAACACCTTCTTGCCCTTG
This sequence comes from Dentiradicibacter hellwigii, assembly GCF_041770905.1. Lineage (NCBI taxonomy): Bacteria > Pseudomonadati > Pseudomonadota > Betaproteobacteria > Rhodocyclales > Rhodocyclaceae > Dentiradicibacter > Dentiradicibacter hellwigii. Next base: position 184,058 of record NZ_JBEUWX010000002.1, on the reverse strand, counting down.
AGCGTTTCGGGCACTTCGTCGTTGACGATGCGCTGCGCCAGCCCCTCGACAATCGCCGTCTTGCCGACGCCCGGCTCGCCGATCAGTACCGGGTTATTTTTGGTACGCCGCTGGAGAATCTGGATGGCGCGGCGGATTTCATCATCACGACCAATCACTGGGTCGAGCTTGCCCTGACGCGCCCGCTCGGTGAGGTCGATCGTGTATTTTTTCAGCGATTCGCGCTGACCTTCGGCTTCCTGCGAATCAACGCCCTGCCCGCCACGGACTGCGGCAATCGCCGCTTCCAACGCCTTGCGCTGCAAACCATGCTGTTTGGTCAGCCGGCCCGTTTCGCCCTTGTCCTCGGTCAAGGCGAGCAAAAACAATTCGCTGGCGATAAAGTGGTCGCCGCGCTTTTGGGCTTCTTTATCGGTCAGATTCAACAGATTGGTCAGTTCGCGGCCAATCTGCACTTCGCCGCCGATGCCTTCCACTCTGGGCAGCCGTTTAACGGCCTGTTCAAGCGCCGACTTCAGCGCCTGCACATTCACGCCCGCCTGCGCTAGCAAGGAAGCGGATGAACCATCGTCCTGTTGCAACAGCGCCAACAGCACATGCTGCGGCTCAATAAATTGGTTGTCGTGGCCAAGCGCCAGGCTTTGCGCATCAGCCAGCGCCTGCTGGAATTTCGTCGTCAGTTTTTCAAGTCGCATATCACGACCTCCTTGGATAAATATCAATCTTTCGCGGACTGCATATGCAATCTGTTTTCCCTAAAAATAGGGACAAACTGGCGATTTTCAAGGCATCCACCCTCACCGCCGCCAGCCTGGCGATAGTTTTCTTCACACCGGGAAGCGCCCCGGAAGCCATGCCAGAACAACACAGGTACCGCATAAAATCTGGGGATGCTATGATGCATGCGCAACATCGTGTCTGATTTTTTGCCCGTCCGACTCATAGTGTCAATCCAGGAGAACCGACATGAAAAAGCTGTTGCTTCCATTACTTCTTTCCGCCGCTCTGCTGCCTGCTGTCGCCCAGGCGCAGCAGAAAAAAGACAGTTACCGCTTCGTCGTCGTGCCCAAGGTCGTCCACCCGTGGTTCGACGCCGTCAATGAAGGTGCCAAGAAGGCCGCCCAGATGATCCAGGCGCAAACCGGGGCGAAGGTCGTCATCGATTACCAGGCGCCGCAGAAAGCCGATGTCGTTGAACAGAACCAGATTCTTGAGCGCGCCATCGCGACCAAGCCGGACGGCATCATCGTCGACCTGCTTGACGGCAAAGGCAACCGCGCCGTGCTGCAAGAAGCGCTGAAACGCAAGATTCCGGTCGGCGTATTCGACTCGGTGCCGCCGGAAGGCATGAACCTGACCAGTATCGGCGCCGATTTCTGCGAGCAGGCCAACATTGCTGCTGAACGCCTGGCCAAGCTGCTTGGCGGCAAAGGTGAAGTCGCCATTATGAAGGGCGTGCCGACCGCGCCCAACCATGCGATCCGCGCCGAGTGCCACGAAAAGACCTTTGCTAAATATCCGGGGATCAAGGTCGTCGCCCACGGCATCGACAATGACGACATCGAAACGGCACAAAAACAGGCGGCTGCGATCATGCAGGCCAACCCGAACCTGAAAGGCTGGGTCGCCTGCGATGCCGCCGGGCCGATTGGCGTTGGACAAGCCATTAAGGAAGCCGGCAAGGCTGGCAAAGTCATTCTCGTCGGACTGGATGACCTGCCCGAAATGGTGCAACTGGTCAAAGATGGCGTCGCCGATTCGTCATCCGCCAGCCGGCCCGACATGCAAGGTTACTGGTCAGTCATCGCACTCTGGCAAAACACACTCGGTATGAAGACGCCGAAATACATTGATACCGGCACCGTCGTCATTACCAAGAACAACCTGACGACGTACAAGTAAGCGCACCACACGCCGCGCTGCCGCTTTGGCGGCGCGGTTTTGTGCTGCATACCGGCCGCCCGATTCACGGCGCTCTGTTTCTGGTTTTTGGCGCCCTGCTTTCCGGCACCAACACTTCTTTTACGAGCGCCTTTTTACTCCGTTGTTTTTCCTTTCCGTACGCCTGCTATGCCGCTGATCGAAGCCCGCAATATCAGCCGCCGCTTTCCCGGCGTCATTGCCCTGAACGATGTCAGCCTGAACATCGAGGCCGGGCAAGTACATATCCTTGCCGGCGAGAACGGCGCCGGAAAATCAACACTGGTCAAGATTCTGACCGGCGCGTATGCGCCCAGCTCAGGCAGCTTGCGCATCGACGGCGAAGACCCAACCACCCGGCCTGGACTGTTCGACCGGATTGCCTATGTGCCACAGGAACTGAGCCTGTTCGAACACATGACGGTGGCAGAAAACCTGTTCATGCCCTTCGACAAATCAGGCACGGCGCGTTATGTCATCGATCGGGCGATGCTTAATATGGCAGCGCGCGAATACATCGAACGTTTCGAGATTCATGTCGAACCGGAGGATCTCGTCAAAAACATTCCTGTCGCCGACCGACAGCTCCTGCAAATTGCGCGCGCCTCGACACGCAGGCATTTCAAGACGATCATTCTTGACGAACCGACTTCTTCGCTCACCATCCGCGAAACCGAGCGCCTGTTCGGCATCATTCGCCAGTTGCGTGAACGCGGGCATGCGGTCGTATTCATTTCGCACAAAATGGAGGAAATCTTCGCGCTTGGCGATGTCGTCACCGTGTTACGCAATGGCGAGCTCGTCGCCACCCGGCCACTGGCGGATCTCGACGTGCGCGGTCTGATCCGTCTGATGTCGGGCGAAGAAATCGAGATCGACCGCCATTTTCAGCCATGCCATGCCGCTGGCGAGACGCTGCTCGTAGTCGATCGGCTGAGCGGATACCGTTTCCGCGATGTTTCCTTCTCGCTGCGCCGCCATGAGATCCTTGGCTTTGCCGGGCTGGTCGGCGCTGGCCGCTCCGAACTGATGCAAACCATTTTTGGCTACCTGAAAGCAAGCGGTGGCTCGGTTCATGTCAACGGCCGTCCCTGGAAGCTTGGAGATACCCATTTCTCGACGCGCCACGGCGTGCTTTATCTTTCCGAGGAACGCCGCCTGCACGGTATTTTGCCGCTGCTCGGTGTGCGCGAAAACGTCGGCGTTTCGATTTTTGATCGAACGCTCAACGCGCTCGGCGTCATTTCACGAAACAAAGAACGCACGGCCGTTGAACGCCTGGTCGCCGATTACGAGGTTAAAACTGCATCGATCGACAAGCAGATCATGTATTTATCCGGCGGTAATCAGCAGAAGGTCATCATCGGTCGGGCAATGAGCGGCCAGCCGACGATCCTGATTTTCGATGAACCGACCAAGGGCATCGACGTCAAGACGAAGGCGGAAATTTATCGCCTAATGCAACGCTTGGCCGAGGAAGGCGTCGGGATCATCCTCGTTTCGTCGGACATGGACGAGCTGCGCAAATGCGCTAGCCGCATCCTGACGATGTATCACGGCACCGTCAACGGCGAATTCCCAACGGCCGCCACCAGCAACCAACAATTGGTCGCCGCGATTCTCGGCGCCGGAGAAAAAACTCATGAATGACAGCACAACTCAGGAAAAAACGGCCGAAATCTCTCCTGAGAACGAACACGCCGGCCGACTGCGCCGATTGATGAGCCAGCCGCTGAGCGGCGTGCTCGCCGCGCTGGCCATCATCTGCCTTGTCTCCAGCCTGCTGTCCAGCGCCTTCCTCGACGCCTATAACCTGTCAATCATCGCCCGCGCACTGGCATTTGTAGGCCTCATCACCCTGGCGCAGACAATGCTCATGGTGCTCGGTGAACTTGACCTCTCGCTCGGCATGATCAGCGGCCTGGCCGCCGTCATCGGCGGCATCGCCATGGTGCATTGGGGCATGCATCCGGCGCTGGCGATCCCACTCACGCTGCTTGCCGGCGCGGCCTGCGGGCTGGTCAATGGCCTGCTCGTTACCGGCCTCGGCCTGCATTCGCTGGTACTGACCATCGGCATGAGCGGCGTCTATCTTGCCTTTAAGCTTGGCTTCACCAAGGGCGCAGCGATCACTGGCATCCCGGAAAGCATCCATTTTCTCGGACAGGCCAATCTTTACGATCTGTTGCCGGCCCTGCTGCAAGGCGCCGTCGAAAAAATACCGCCCCTGCTCAAGCTCTGCGAAGCCTTGCCGCTGCCGACGCTGATCATGTTTGTCTGCATGGGCATTGTCGCTTTTATCATGGCGCGTACGCCTTTCGGACGTTATATGTACGCCATCGGCAACAACACGGCGGCTGCACAAATTCTCGGCATCCGCGTCAATCGCGTGCGCCTGGCGGTATTCACCTGCGCCGGCCTGCTCGCCGCACTTGCCGGTATTCTGATGGTCGCCCGCATGGGGACCGCGCAGCCTTCAATCGGCGAAAACTGGGTGCTGCCTTCGATCGCTGCCTCGGTCATTGGCGGCGTTTCAACCACGGGCGGCGTCGGCGGCCCCATCGGCGCAATCATCGGTTCGGCCATTGTCAATGTGATCGAGAACATCATCGTTCTGATCGGCATCAACACCTACTGGCAAAGCGGCGTCAGCGGCGCAGTGGTGGTGATCGCCATTTCCGTTGATGCATTGTCCCGACGCTTCTTCCGCAAGGAACACTAGTTTCCGCAAATATCGCACCACATAGCGATAACCCCCAACGCAACACACGACGGGATAACTGCGGCGCCACCTTGCTCTATCCCGTGGTAAAGACGGGATGCGCTGCGGCAGCAGGCTTTCCGCCCGCCCCCGCCTATCGGGCATTATCCCCGCCCAATCCGCCTCACGTGCAACGGCATGATGGTACCACCAACAGCACCCTCATATACAACGATAAAGCTATTCCTAGACGCCGCTCTGATCGGTGACGCGTCCGAAATACCCCCACCCCAGACCAATGCAGAAGCAGTGCTGCACAAAATCGGGCACGCAAACAGGAAATATTTCGCGTTTTGCGCCATGTCTCAGATTCGGTACATGTCTGATACAAAAGAGATATATAAGCAAAACACCCTTAACACAACTTGCGCTATACTGCGTTCCGTGAAGTGATACGATATTTCATATTGTGAAACACAGCATACATTGCATTGCCAGCGTTGCTGAAAATGTCGTGAATTGTCTTGTTAATCACTGTTGTTGATATTGTTGATCGTCATCTGAAAGGAATAAAAGGTAGTTGTATGAACACGAATCACCTTACCGGCCAAACAACGTCGAAATTGGTTTCCAGCCTCGCGAAAAGCCGTCTTCTCGCTTCTGCGGCAGCCATTGCCGCGTTGATTGCCGGTGTCGCTACTGTCTCGGCGCCGCTGCTGGTGCTCAGTGGTATCTTTGCCTATGGCTGGCCGTTGCTCCATGCCGCTTTCAATAGTTTCAGCGAGCACGCCGGTAAAACAACGAAGCGAATTCACACAAGCGCCGGTGTTGCCCGATAAACCCATGCATCACGGTGTCATCAAGTCGTTGTAGTCCGCTGATTGAAATCGCCGTTTTACTTGAATAAACATGGCGCCACAGCATAAATTTTCAGCACTCTTCCGGAATTCGGTGCTGGCCGAGTTCTGGTGCTGCCGTTAAGGCGCAACGCCCCAAACAATCTTGCTAGAAAGCTTCGAAGCAAGCATTTTTTCACCTCAAACGTGCGGATTTACCGCAAGCAGTCTCTCAGCCCACCGGAGGAAATTTCCCTTCCTGCTTGTGGCAAATTCTCTCACCCCGCACCTGCCGATTGACCACCTCTCCCACCCGACTGCGGCGTTATAGCCTCATGAGCGCTCAATAACGCTGCTGCCGAACCTCCGCCAGAAAAACAATGAAATCCATTTTCTATGCAAGGCGGCAGAACAATCCTTTGATTTCACTGGCAACGCAAAGACTTATCGCCTGACCCCATTGTTAGGGGCATCGTCTGAAACGCCCGTGGATACTGGGCTACACGACGACCGTTGCGGTGAATCCGCCGCCCGGCGTGCGGAAGTTGGTCGTCTGCCCTTGGTAGAGCCGCGCCAGGACAAGCTGGACGCGCCCGCGATAGACAAAATTGCGCAAGTCGAATTTCAGGTTGCGGGCAAGACCGTCAATCTGAATACGGCGCTCCGCAGGCGGTGCCAGGGTTTGCGCCACATAAGCGGCATTCATGATTTGCGAGAAGACGCGCCGCGTCAGTTTATCGCCACGATACGCTGCCCGCCCGGCATAACCCGCAGCGGGTTTAAAAAACCAGTTCCGCCGGCTTTCCCAAAAAGCATCCGCATCATCCGGCCGCACCCTGCGCGCCGGTGGCACATTTGCCTGCAACACGGCAACATCGGCAGCAGACGCGCTAATACTGCGCAGCCAGTCCGCGTCGCTCAGCGCCACCAGATTACGTTTGTCGGCATAGAGCGCGTGTGCGTAGGGATGCGGCGTCACCACAGCCGCATCACGCAGCCATGCATCGCGTAACACGGCGTGTGCAGGTTCATCAAGCGCAAAGTCGGTTAGGCGGTTATACACAAGGTCGATACGCAGTTCATCCCGCCACAAACACCCCGCACGCAAGGATAACTCCTGCGGGTCTGCAATCACAGTTTCGATACCGGCAGCAGTGAAGAGCGCCTTGAACAACAAAAACTCCGGGTAAAGAAACTGCCTTTCGGGTGAGTCATCGACGATCGCAATCCGCGTCAGCGGCGCCGCACCACGCGCCAGACGCCATTCTTCGCGGAACATGGCGAGGAATGCCGTTTCAACTGCGGCCGCCTCTTCCAGGCGTCCGGGAAATACGCCATCGACACGCTCATTCTGTCTGCCCACAGTCTGTGCGCGCAACAACCGCGCACCCAGCAGACCGCCGCCCGCATTGGTATTGATTTCAATCAGCTGTGGCCCGTCTTTGCCCAGATGAAAGTCGTAACCCAAAAATACGCAGGCCGTCGACGAAACGTGCTGGGCAGTGACGGGCGCATCGGCCAGCGCCCGCGCCCGCCAACCCGGCAAAGCCACGACGCGCTCGACGGCCTCAATCAGCCGCGTCATGGCCCGGCAATCGGCATCGCCGACATAAACCGGCACTGCGGCAAACAGATGGGGATGCGTCTTGCGCAGCGCCTCCCACGAGATGCCGGTATAGCCGGCATGGCTGGGATTAGCCGGCATCCCGGCCGGAAGGGTGAATTTTTCCAACGCCTGGCACAGACTTTCCGCATCGGCTGAATCGCGCAGATCGTTCTCGTTCAGCCATGCGGCTTTATCCGGGAAAACTTCTCGATCAAGTGCCTGGTCAGGCATAGCCGGATTCATACTGTTCAATGTCCCGTTCGGGGGATTGCAATGAGAATGACAGAAGAAGCGATGCGATGCTCAGCCACCCGGACTATTTCGCTTCACCGCGAATCATGACCAACAGCATCTTGAACTGCCCCTGCGGATTGACCGCGTGCGGAACATTGGCCGGCATGAGCAAAGCATCGCCCTCGGCCAGGATATGCTTGACGCCGGCGATCGGAATCTCGGCCCGGCCTTCGACGCCAAGGACCAGCGCATCAAAAGGCGCCGTGTGTTCGCTTAACCCTTCATCACCGTCAAAAGCAAACAGCGTCACATTGCCGACGGCGCGCTTAAGCAGCATTTTGCTGACCACCGAGCCTGCCTGATATTGAAGTATCTGCTTCAGATTCTGTACCTTGGTTTCCTTGCCTTCATGATCCATGAGCGATCTCCTTTGTTGTCTGCGTTGTGACTCAACTGCGAACAGCCGGTTCTACGCGCCGCCCGGTCAGTCTGTTCTTACACGTAAGCGGACGGCGGATTGTACGTGTCCATTTAATCAGATGCGAAAAATGCCCGCGCCTCTTCGGGATCGCGTGTGCGCCGCATCGGCGGCAGGCTGCGCCAGACGCGCTTGCCATAATGTTTGGTCAACATGCGCGGGTCGCAAATCATCAGCACGCCGCGATCCTTTTCATCCCGGATCAGCCGGCCAGCGCCCTGCTTAACGTTAATGACCGCGTGCGGCAACTGGTATTCCATGAAGGCATTGCGCCCCGCTGCCTTCATGCGCTCGATGCGCGCGGCCAACACGGGATCGTCAGGCGGCGCGAATGGCAGCTTGTCGATGACGACGAGCGAGAGCGCCTCACCGCGCACATCCACGCCTTCCCAAAAGCTCTGGCTGCCCACCAAGATGGCGTTGCCGAGCCGGCGAAAACGTTCCAGCAGTTCATTTTTGCTCCCCTCCCCTTGCATCAGTAAGGGAAGGTTCAATTTGGCGCGCGCCAGAAATTCTTCGAGCAGCTCGCGTGTACGGCGCATGGCGCGCAGCGAAGTACACAAAAAGAAGGCCCGGCCGCCGCTTGCCTGAACAACCGGAAACGCCGCCCGAACAACCGCTTCGGCATAGCCGTGACTATTCGGCTCGGGCAGGCCGGGCGGCGCATACAGTAGGGCTTGCCGCGCATAATCGAACGGGCTTTCCCAGGCCGCCGTTTCGGTATCGGTCAGGCCCATTTCGCCGCAGTAATGGCTAAAGTCGCGCTGCACGGCCAACGTCGCCGAGGTAAAGATCCAGGCGCGCGGATGCCCTTCCATCTGCTTCTGCATGATGCCGGCAATGACCAGCGGCGTCGAGTTCAGTTGCAGTGACAGCGTATAGGTCTCGCCCCAGCAGACCACGTCAGTATCCTCGTCCTGCTGCCAGCGATGTAACGCATCGGCCAACTCGCCGCTGCGCCGCCAGCAGTTCGCCAGACCTTCGGAACGCTCAGCCTGCGTTTCGAGCAAAGCCGTCAATGTCTCGACGCTGCCGATTAGGCCAGCAAGCTGGTTGTCGAAACCTTCGCGCGCATTCAACTGAGCGCGCGTAAAGCGTGCCGGATCAACGGGCAGCTTCAGGCGCAAATCCCTGGCTGCCTTTTCTGCGGCATCGCACAGAATGGGCAGATCAAGGCAGTCCCGCGCCGAAGCCAGCGCCTCGATGCGCACGTCGCGCGCTAAATCGAGCACCTGCGCGGTCGAAATGTTATCGCCGAAAAAGAGACCGGCGGTTTCTGGCAGCTGATGCGCCTCATCGAAAATAACGGTATTGCAGGCCGGCAGCAGTTCGGCAACGCCTTCATCACGCAGCATTACATCGGCAAAAAACAGGTGATGATTAACGACGACGAGATCAGCTTCCATCGCCTCGCGCCGTGCGGACAAGACAAAGCATTCTTTGTGATGCGGGCAATCCTGGCCAAGGCAGTTATCGCGCGTTGAGGTCACCGCGCCCCAAACCGGCGAATGCTCCGGAACATCAACGCACTCACTTTTATCGCCGGTCTTGCTGACCTTGGCAAAACGGACAATACGACGGGCATCCGCAGCATCGGCGCGCGAGAAAAAGCGACCGTCGGCCAGCGCACGTTCAAGGTGATAGTGGCAGACATAATTGGCGCGCCCCTTGAGCAAGGCGACGCGTACCGGCGCGCCCAATGCCTGGCGCACGATCGGAATATCCTTAGCGAAAAGTTGATCCTGGAGGTTCTTGGTGCCGGTCGAGACGATCACTTTGCCGCCCGAGCGTATCGCCGGCACCAGGTAGGCGAAGGTTTTGCCCGTCCCCGTGCCCGCTTCGGCAACCAGTACCGCATTGGCAGCAATCGCCGCGGCGATGCGTTCGGCCATATCGAGCTGCTGCGGACGCAGGCGGTAGCCGGGAATATGTCTCGCCAGCAGGCCATCCGGCGCAAAGACTTCAGCCAGTGCAACACTCATGGACAACCGGGGAAATGAACGAAACAGGCAAAAAAGGAAAAACGGGCGAACCATAAGCAGTGGGCGCAACGCCCGAACAGGACGGGACGCACACTCCCCATACGGACAGCACTGCCCGTGCTATCTGTGCCGCCCTGGCCGCTTCCCCTTACTGAAGGCGCATCGTGCCAATCATGGCCTACGGGGGCAATACGGCACACCCGTAAAAGAAGAGGCAGATCAAGCAGCGGAAGCACAGAAAACAACAAAAGCGCGGAAAGGAAGGCAACACGCACGATACGCACCGCTCAATAATCGACGGACGTCGCCAGATTTTCAAAGCGCGTATATTCGCCCAGAAAAGCCAGGCGTACCGTGCCGATCGGGCCGTTACGCTGCTTGCCGATGATGACTTCAGCACTGCCCTTGTCCGGCGAGTCGGGGTGATACACCTCATCACGGTAAATGAACAGAATAACGTCGGCATCCTGTTCAATGGCGCCCGATTCACGCAGATCGGACATCACGGGACGTTTGTTTGGGCGCTGTTCCAGCGATCGGTTGAGCTGCGAAAGTGCAATGACCGGCACATTCAGTTCTTTCGCCAAGCTCTTGAGCGAGCGCGAAATTTCGGATAGTTCGGTCGCCCGATTCTCGCCACTGCCGCTGGCCGCAGACATCAGCTGCAAATAATCAATGACGATCAATCCGAGTTTGCCGCACTGCCGACTTAGCCGGCGCGCACGGGCACGCAGATCAATGGGGTTGAGCGCCGCCGCTTCATCGATGAACAGCGGCGCTTCGTGCATCTTACCCAGGGCAAAAGACAGACGGGACCATTCGTCGTCATCAAGGCGCCCGGTACGCACCTTATGCGCATCAAGCCGGCCGACTGAGGAAAGCATCCGCATCGCCAGCTGCGCGCCGCTCATTTCCATCGAAAATATCGCCACCGGCAAACCCACTTCAATCGCCACATACTCGGCGATATTGAGCGCCAAAGAGGTTTTTCCCATTGACGGGCGCCCCGCGACAATCAGCAGATCGCCGGGCTGCAGGCCGGAAGTGCGCGCGTCGAGATCATGATAGCCGCTTGGCACGCCGGTGATATCGGAAGGATTGTCCCGATCATGCAGCTCCTGAATACGCTCGACGACCTGTGAAAGCAAGGGATTGATGTGCTGGAAGCCCGTCAGGTGGCGAAACCCGGTTTCGGCAATATTGAAAACCTTGGCCTCCGCCTCGTCGAGCAACTGCTTGGGGTTGCGGCCGAGCGGATTTAAGGCGCTATCGGTAATTTCATCGCCGACCGTCACCAGTTGCCGCAAAATAGCGCGCTCACGAACGATTTCGGCATAGCGGACGATATTGGCCGCCGAAGGCGTATTGGCCGCCAGCTCGCCCAGATAGGCAAGCCCTCCCGTATCGCCGCCGTCACCCGCCGAATCCAGGCTCTCGGCGACCGTGACGGCGTCAACCGGTTTGCCGCGTTCAAGCAGGCTACAGATCTGGCGATAGATGCGCCGGTGTTCGTCCCGATAAAAATCACTCTCGCTCACGCGATCAGCGATTTTGTCGAACGCGGTATTGTCGAGCAACAGCCCGCCCAGCAACGACTGCTCCGCCTCGACGGAATGAGGCGGAACGCGCAGCTGCGCCAGCGCCGGATCTTCCGGCAGATTCGGCGAATGTTTCTGAAATGTAGGCTTGGCCATCACGAATCACCACCGTTTTTTTGAGAAAGCATCTGCTTGACTTTGACGATATGCCAGTTTATCCCGCCGCGACTCGCCGCCGCCAAACCGCCCAATCCCCGGACTTTTGCGCCAACGTCAACAGGCCAGAAATAAAAAAGCCCTGCCGTCTGACAAGGCTTTTCTTACCACAACACGCAAGACCGGCGAGGATTTTCCAGGATTTTCCAAGACAAGAAAACCACCGCCAGTGCTTTTTACCCCGCGTTACTCACCAACCACCTGCACCTTGACGTTCGCCAGCACATCGGTATGCAGGGCAACTTCCAGCGCGGTTTCTCCCGTCGTCTTGAGCGGCCCTTCGGGCATGCGGATCGCTGATTTTTCGACCTCAAAGCCCTGTACTTGCAGCGCTTCGGCAACGTCGTAGTTGGTCACGGAACCAAACAGTCGACCATCGACACTCGCCTTGCGTGCAATCGTCAATACAATACCTTCCAGCTTGTCGGCGATCGCCTGGGCGGCGGCCAGCTTGTCGGCAGCGGCTTTCTCAAGTTCGGCACGGCGCGCCTCGAATTCGGCCAGTGCGGTCGGCGTCGCCCGCTTGGCCTTGCCCTGCGGAATCAGGTAATTACGTGCGTAACCATCCTTGACTTTGACGAGGTCACCCAGATTGCCCAGATTGACGACCTTTTCCATCAAAATTATCTGCATCGTCCTATCCTCGCTTATTGGTGGTTATCGGTGTACGGCAAGAGCGCTAGGAAACGCGCGCGCTTGATGGCAACAGACAGCATACGCTGATAGCCGGTCTTGGTGCCGGTCAGGCGTGCCGGCATGATTTTGGCGTTTTCAGCGATGTATTCCTTGAACAGATCGACATCCTTGTAATCGATGAATTCGACCTTTTCTGCCGTAAAGCGGCAGAATTTGCGGCGCTTGAATGCTCCGCCACCACGCCTTTTGACGTTCTTATCGTCCTTCTTTTTCATGAATCTAGCCATTTTGCTTTCCTTCAACAAATTCAATTTTGGTGATATGCAATCTCAGCTGTCTGCTTTGTCGGCTTTTTGCGGCGATAAACCCCGTTAGACGAAGCTCGGTTCCGGGCGCCGCAGCCTGTAGCCAGTTGGCACATTCTCCCAAGGCAATCGCCGGAACTTCGCATTCAACCTGGCGCTGAACGCCTGCTTCTACCTGCTCGGAAACGTGTTTAACGAGACATTCGACAACCGGCGTCCCTGCCGGCGTAAAACGCAGATTGCGGCGTTCGACCAGGATGCCTGTCAGTACGATGCAGTTCAGCCGAACCTCGAAATTCAGTCCGCAGCCGCAACCGGCTGTGCTTCCGGTTGCTCTGGTTGTGCCTCAGCGCCAGACTCCGTCGCTGCAGGCGCATCCTGAGCCGCCAACATCGACTTGGATTTTTCCTCCTTCATCATCGGCGAAGGCGTCGTCACGGCATGCTTCATCCGAATGGTCAGATGACGGAGAATGGCGTCATTGAACTTGAAGCCATGTTCAAGCTCGGTCAGCGTTTCACCGCTGCACTCGATATTCATCAGCACATAGTGCGCCTTGTGCAGCTTCTGGATAGGATAGGCAAGCTGGCGGCGTCCCCAGTCTTCCAGGCGATGAAGCTGGCCGCCCTGCGAAGTCACCAGTGTCTTGTAACGTTCGACCATCGCCGGAACCTGTTCGCTCTGATCCGGGTGGACGATAAAAACAATCTCATAATGGCGCATGCAAACTCCTTATGGTTAAAGCCCTCCGCCATGCGAACGGTGGGGCAAGGTGGAAAAGTGGGCAATTATAACTGCTCACACCGTCATAAATCAATGAAATGCCCGTGAAAGTCGGTTTTCCACGGCATCGGTTAACTGATGGACGCTATCCGGTCATACACGACAAACATACAGTACAAACGCCAGGAAACACCAGCAATATCCGCTCAAAAGTCGCCCTAAGTATCGACTTTGGGTGCATTCAGCGTGTTGCCCCTGGTACGCATCATGGCCTGCAATTTGGCCGCTGCGCCTCCTAAAGATAATCCGAGCTTGAGTTCCCGGTCAAGCAGTTTCAGCAAAGGCAACAGACGATAACCAAGCGCTGGCAAATGCGGCGACACTCTATCCTTGTTGCCGGTCTCGAGTAACGCCAAGGCCTGCTCGATCGTCAGCGTTTCCGTATTTCCCCGGTCGACATCGGCTGCGATCACACAATCTCCGCCTGCTTTCTGGGCTTCCTCCAGGCGATGTGAAGCCAATTCGAGCAGCGCTTCGGCCGAAGCGACGCCATCTGCAGGGAAATTACCGATTCCGATGCTGACGGAAAGGCTCAGCCGATCACCGTGAGTGCTGATTTTGGCTTTTTTGATGGCCTTCCTCAGGCGATTGCTGAATGCTTCACAATCCGTGCCATCAAGATCCGGAGAAATGATCGCCAACCGATCGCCCACATAACGCCCAAGTCCATCATTTTCGCGGACTCGGCCACTGAGAATAGCCACGAAACGCTGCTGTAACTGCTGCACCACAGCGTCACCATGTTGTGCACGCAAATCGGCGACATTGTCGAATTCCATGACTAAAGCGCTGATTCGGCCATGATTTGCCCGGGCACGCCCCATTGCCTGTTTTGCCATGGCAAGCAACGCCATTTTCGACATCACGCCTGGCAAATCTGCTTTTTCGGTACGCACAGGCGCTTCTTTTTCTTTCTCAGTATTCTCTATATTTTCCGTTTTCTCCGCCGTTTTCTCCGTACTTTCTGCCGGTTCGGTATTGTCTTCGCCTTGGGTCGTAGCGTCTGTCGCGCGCGCTGCTATATCTTCAGCCGTTGTCCCAAGGATCGCATCAAGGCGTGGCAACAGCTCATCCGCCAGCGCCTGACGATCGATAAATTCAGTCGCGCCATGTGATTTTGCCCGCGCAACCGCTTCGGTATCATCGCCAACGACCAGCAATATCGGCATCTGCCCAAGCCGCGATAACGCCGAAGCACGCATCCGTTCTAAAAGCGCATCGCCATTAAGCAGCGGCATAGAAAGCGAGCACACAACCACACGAATCGTCGGATCGACGAGCAAGGCCTGCCAGGCCAGCTCACCATTCGCTTCTTCGCGAAATGCATAGTAATTGCGGATTTGCCGTGCGAGCATCGTGCGTGCCATACGCGACTCATCGACGATCAGGACGCGCGGAATGGAATCGGACTTACTCATACGCCCTCCTGCACATTATTTCTCTGCACCTCAACTCATTGATTTTTATAGATTCCATCATTTTTTACCCTATCACTTTCCAGAACAATAAAAAAATATTCCAGAAAAATTGAGAAGTAAAAATATACATTCAATTTTAGGAAATGCCTATCTTAAAAAATGCCCCTCAAATATTTTATAACGTATCAAAACGGCAAAAATAAAGCTGCGTGTGACATTTACTCAAATAATTTATCTAGAAAATGACCGCAAATGTTTACAGTCCGCTGATTTTCAGCTAAATTTCGCCCTCATGAATTTTTCCGACTCCTTTTTTCAACTTCTTTTTGCTGTTGCGATCACTTTAGGCGTAGCAGGGCACGCTGCCGCAGCAGAGCAACCATTCCCCCCACAGCAACCGTGGCCGGCTGAAGAGCCCTCCCTGCTTGAACGCTACACCACCAATGCCCAGGACCTGATTCTGAAAGGGCTGGAACTCGTCGGCATCAATTACCGCTTTGGCGGTACGAATCCGGATAGCGGACTTGATTGCAGCGGGTTTGTCCAGATCGTTTTCAAAGACGCGCTCGGTAAACTCCTGCCGCGCACCGCCAAAGAGCAGAGTCAGGTGGGCGACGAAGTCTCGCGCAATGAGCTAAAGCCTGGCGACCTCGTATTTTTCAACACGATGCGCCATGCTTTCTCACACGTCGGCATTTACCTCGGCGACAATCATTTCGTCCATGCCCCGCGTACCGGCTCGGAAATTCGCGTCGAAGACATGAGCCAAAGCTACTGGGCCAAGCGTTACAATGGCGCGCGCCGCGTCCTCCAGCGCTGACGCTGAGCGGCATACACATACATCGCTAAACGGCATACCTGATTATTGATTCGGTCAAAAAAAGTTTTCGCCAAGTCAAGAATCAAATATCCCGACACTCTCTTACACCTGTTCACCGCCGATGAGAAAAGGACGTTCTGTACGTCCTTTTATTTTTTCCTGACGCCCGCACGCCCCTGGTTCCGTCATCTGTAATGATTCCCTGGCTTGATGATAATAGCGATGATTTCCCGCCATGTGAAACTGCGCTACATACGCCTAACGGCCTGCTCTGCGCCGGCGGCGACCTTTCGCCTGCGCGCCTGCTGGCCGCTTACCAGCGCGGCATTTTTCCGTGGTTCTCACCGGGCGAACCGATTCTCTGGTGGTCGCCCGATCCGCGCATGACACTCGACCCGGCGGCTTTCCGGCCATCCCGTTCCCTGCGCCAACGGCTGAGGCGCGGCGGCTACGAAGTCCGGCTGGATTACGACTTCGCCGCCGTTATCCGCGCCTGTGCCACGATGCCCCGCAAAGGACAACACGGCACCTGGATTACCAGCGAAATGCAAACCGCCTACCTGCGGCTTCATACACTAGGCTATGCCCATTCGGTCGAAACCTGGATCGGCGGACAACTGGCGGGCGGCCTATACGGTGTTGCCCTCGGCGGCATGTTCTACGGAGAATCCATGTTCGCGCGCACGACCGATGCCTCCAAGATCGCCCTCGCCCACCTGGCACGCTACCTGCGACAGCGCGGCGACGCACTCATCGACTGCCAAATGACAACGACGCATCTCACCTCGCTCGGCGCCCGCGAAATGTCGCGCAGCGACTTCATTGCCCGCATCCGGGAACTGAGCGCACTCGATATTCCCGCCGGTCGCTGGCCATGCGACGGCGCCCGTCAATCGTGGGAAAGCGCCACCCCCGCTGAGCATTGACCTGCTGCCATGTCACATCCCGACGCTGCTCGTCTGCCTTTCTCGCTGCTCCAGTTTCACCGGACGGATACCTACCCCTGCAGCTACCTGCCCGACCGACAGGCACGCTCGCTCGTCGCCATTCCGCCCGGTCTAATCGACAGCGCCCTCTATAGCCGGCTCGTGCGTCACGGATTCCGGCGTAGCGGCCCGTTTTCCTACCGGCCGGACTGCACCAGCTGCCGCGCCTGCGTGCCGGCACGCATCCCCGTCCAGCGCTTTGTCCCTAACCGCAGCCAGCAACGCAGCCTTAGACGGCACGGCACGCTGATGGCTACGGAACGCCCGCTCACCTACAACGAAACCCACTACGCCCTTTACCGGCGCTACCAGCACGCCCGCCATCCCGGCGGCGGCATGGATCAAAGCGATCCCGACCAATACGCCGAATTCATACTGCAAAGCCATATCGACACCCGGCTGATCGAATTCTGCGAGCCGGAAAGTGGTACGCTGCGCATCGTCAGCCTGATCGACCGTCTCGACGACGGTCTCTCCTCCGTCTATACCTTTTTCGACCCCGACATCGCCGGCGCCAGCTTCGGCACTTACAGTATCCTCTGGCAAATCACCCGATGCGCCACCCTGGGCCTGCCCTATCTCTACCTCGGTTACTGGATTAAGGAATGTCGGAAAATGGCTTACAAAGCCGGCTTTCAGCCAATCGAAGGGCTGATCGACGGCCTCTGGCAGCCACTGCCGCAGGGACAGTCTTAAAAAATTCCGATTTGATATGAAAACGGTAGAAGAAGCATATTAAATGTTCGCACAATACATACTTGATTTTATTAAAACCCGTAAATGGGACAATGTTTTTTGCCAATGCCAAATCTTTGACAAGCTGGCATCAGCTGGTTGTTGGTTAGAATAAAAGATAAAAATCATTTGACTGGCCTAGTGAAAATCTTTCAGAAGGTAATGCAGCCATGTTTCTTCATGATGATCTTTTACGCACCACGGGGCAGCGCATATGGGGACTCACATTTACGCTATACCCAACAGGAAAATTCAATATTGAGTATGACTATGAAAAACCTGAAGGCTATGAAGAGACTGATGAAGTAATTTCTGGAGAAGAAATTAATCAATCCTTGAATAACTTATTTAAAAGTTAATCTATCGAAATAATGACCAGTCGCCTCTGCATTTATCTGGAGTTGGTCGGAAAATGCTCTCCGGCGGCGACCTGCTCCTGCCCGCCAGCCCACTGTTTACGCAGGTTTCCGGCCTGCCTTCCCGCAAACGCTCTATTGGCGTGGGGTTCCGGGCAAGCGGCCGCTGGCCGGTCAGGCAAAAGCGCAGGAAGTCTATAACCGCCTGCGTCTTGACGAGTCGTATAAGAAGCATGCCAATCCGGCCATCGCGCAGGCGGTGACGCTGGTCACCGCTGTGGCGCTGACGGTCGCCTCCAACGGTACGGCGATCGGCGCGGCGCTCGGTCAAACCGGCGGCACGGCGGTGACGCTCAATGCCGGCGTGATCGGCCTGGGCAGTACGATGGTCGGGCAGCTCTCTGCCGGGGCGTCCTTTAACGAGGCCTTCCAGGCCGGGATGAAGGCCGGCGTAGTCTCCGCCGTGGCGGCCGGGGCCGCTTATGGGGTGAATGATTATCTGGGGCTTAACCCAACCGGGGTCGATGCGACCGGTAAGCTCACGTACTCGGAAGCGGCGATGCGTTATTACCGTCTTTCTGCAGTGGAGCGGTTGGGTACAGGGACGTTCTGGGCGCAGGCCTCAAGCAATGCCGTGACCCGGGGTGTGTTGGCACAGGCGCAGGGCGGTAAGTTCGCTACCGGGATGGTCGGCGGTTGAGCTGTTTTTGGCGGGCGGGAAATAAGGTTGCCTGCAAGGTACGCTTGGCAGACTACCCATCCCAGAAAATAATCTGAGGGTGTTGGTGCGCCTAATCGAACACCCATAAAAATCGCCGTGTGATTTTTATGAGTAAGCCTCACCGTACTACTTGTACTGTCTTCGATTCGCCGTCTTCTCAGCTTAATTTCTGGGATTGGTATAACCTTGTTTTTACCAAGCATACATTTTCAATCGGCTATTTATCATAAGGGGCAGGCCGATGGACTCTCTTTCTTTTGCGCATTTGTGGCAGGCGATGCTGGAGCACCTGTGGCTGTCGGCGCTGTCGCTGGCGGCGGCGATTGTCATTGCCGTGCCGCTTGCCGTGTGGTTGGCCGAGAAGCGCCGCCCGGCCGAACTGGTGTTGCAGGGCACCGGCGTGTTGCAGACGATTCCCTCGCTGGCCCTGCTGGGGTTGTTGATTCCGCTGGTCGGTATTGGCTCGCCGCCGGTGCTGATTGCGCTCACGCTCTACGCCCTGTTGCCGATTTTCCAGAACACCTTGCTCGGTCTGCGCCAGATTGACCCCGCCATCAAGGAAGCGCACACCGCCTTCGGCCTGTCGCGCGCGCAGGCGCTGGCGCGGATTGAGCTGCCGATGGCGTTGCCGGCGATTATTTCCGGCATCCGCACCGCTGCCGTTCTGGTCATCGGCACGGCAACGCTGGCAGCGCTGATTGGTGCGGGCGGGCTGGGCAACCTGATTCTGCTCGGCATCGACCGCAACGACATGGTGCTGACCTTTACCGGTGCGGCGCTGGCCGCCGTACTGGCGGTGCTGATGAGCGCGTTCTTCGCTTGGCTGCAAGCATCCCGCCACAAGGCGGCACTGCTGGGCGCGCTGCTCTTGGGGCTGGGCGCAGTCGGGCTGGCGCAATTCGCTGCCGCGCCAACGCGGCAGACGGTAGTGGTCGCGGGCAAAATGGGCAGCGAGCCTGAGCTGCTGATTCATATGTACAAACTCTTGATTGAGCAGCACGATCCGCAGCTGCGTGTCGAGATCAAGCCCAATTTTGGCAAGACGGCCTTCCTCTTCAACGCCCTGAAAAGCGGCGACATCGACATTTACCCCGAATTTACTGGCACGGTGCTGGAAACACTGGTGCAGGTGCCGCCCGACGAAAACAGTCGCGCATTAAGCCAGGACGAGACCTATCAACTGGGCGCGCGCCTGCTCAATGAACAATTCGGCCTGCGCCTGCTGCCGCCGATGGCCTATGAAAACACCTACGCCCTCGCCGTGCCGCAAAGCTACGCCACCGCGCACCGCTTGCAGCGCATTTCCGACCTGGCGCGTGTGCAAAACAGCGTCCGCGCCGGCTTTACCCTGGAATTCATGAACCGGCAGGACGGCTACCTCGGCTTGCAGCGGCATGGCATCCGCTTCACTCACGTCGTCAGCCTTGAACCGGCGCTGCGCTACACCGCGCTGGACAGCGGCCACATCGACCTGCTCGAAGCCTTCTCCACAGACAGCGAGCTGCGCCAATACCACCTCACCGTGTTGCAGGACGACATCGCTCTCTTCCCCCACTACCAGGGCGCGCCGCTGATGAAGGCAGCCTTCGCCGAAGCGCACCCCGGCATCGTGCAGGCGCTAAACGTGCTGGCTGGGCAGATCAGCGCAGAAGAGATGAGCGGGCTGAACTACCGCGTCAAGGCGCAGGGCGAAAGCGCGGCAGCGGTCGTCAAAGATTTTTTGCAGCAAAAAGGCTGGTTAACACAGGGGAAATAGCATGAAAGCCATCGTTATCTACGAGCCCGGCAGCCCGGACAAGTTGATTTACCAAGATGTGCCGATGCCGCAGGTCAAAGAAGGCTGGTCGCTGGTCAAAGTCAGAGGCTTCGGCATCAACCATTCCGAAATCTTCACCCGCGAAGGGAAAAGCCCCAGCGTGCGGTTCCCGCGCATCCTCGGCATCGAGTGCGTTGGCGAAGTTGCGGAAAGCAGTACGCCCGCCCTGCAAGCGGGGCAGAAAGTCGCCTCCATCATGGGCGAGATGGGGCGTGCGTTCGACGGCAGCTACGCCGAATACGTCCTGCTGCCGAATGCGCAGATTTACCCCATCGACAGCGACCGCGACTGGGCAACCCTCGCCGCCATCCCCGAAACCTACTACACCGCCTTTGGCTCGTTGCAACAACTGCGCATCGCGCCACATGACCGTGTGCTGGTGCGGGCAGCGGCTAGCGGTGTTGGCGTTGCCTTTGCCCTGCTGCTGAAAGCGCGCCTACCGCACATCACCCTGCACGGCGCCTGCCGCAAATTAGAAAAGGCCGAGCGCCTGCGGGCGGTGGGCTTCGATGCCATCATCGCTGATAGCAACGGCGTGCTGCAAACCGATGAGCGCTACGACAAAATCCTTGAACTGGTCGGCCCCGCCACTCTGCGCGACAGCCTGGCGCATATCAATGAAGGCGGTATCGTTTGCCAAACGGGGCAACTCGGCAACCAGTGGTACCTCAACGACTTCGACCCCATCATCGAACTCAAATACAACAGCTATCTCACCACCTTCCATTCCACCTTGGTGTCGGGCGAGCGGATGGCTTCTCTGTTCCGCGACATTGACGCACACAACGTGCCCGTTCCCATCGAACGCCGCTACACCCTCGAACAGGTGCCCGACGCGCACCGCTTTTTGCAAAGCGCGGACAGCTTCGGCAAAGTCGTGGTGGTGAATGAATGAAACACTGCCAGAGCAAAGCGGAACTGACCGCCGCAGGACGGCATTTTTACGAGCGCGCCCGCTGCTGCAACTGCCGCGTTACCTCTACGCCGCGCCCGCCTATCAGGCGGAACCCATACTACAACTGGTTCGGACGCGAGCCGAAAACCGTGCTGAATTTCTTGGCGAAGCATATGGATTTGAAAAAAGCCGTCTGAAAATCCTTTAAATAGGGTTTTCAGACTGCCTTCTGCCGCTTGAAGGTCGTCTGACAAGCTTGGTGTTGACAGAGTTAAATCGCAAAAGCAACCTGCATATTGGGAAAACCTAAGTGCAGGCTGCTTTTTATTTTTTAGGCAGCCTTACTTATCCGTTAAACCTCAGTGTTTGCAGCTTTTCTTTAATCTGTTTTTCCAATTCCGCAGATTCGGTGAAGAGCTTGTCTACATCCGCCGAAAATCCCGCCATTTTCTGCTCAAATTCATCGGCAGAAATATCCACATAATCAATCTTTACTTCAAAATATTGACCTGCCGACAGGCTGTAGTTTTTGGCTTTGATTTCATCGTAGCTGACCACCACGCTAAAATCTTCCACAGCTTGTTTGTGCGTGAAGGTATTGCAGATTTTTTGTTCTTCTGCGCGGGAGAGTACGGTTTTTTGGTTTTTGCCGTCTTTGATTTTTTCGCCCAAGCCCGATGCGTCGATTAATACCACTTTGTCTTTATTGGATTTATCGATAAACAGAATAGAAACGTTGGTTCCCGTCGTGGCGAAAATATTGGAAGGCATGGAAACCACGCCGGCGAGCATTTTGTTTTCCACCAAATATTCGCGGATTTTTTTGTCGATACCCGATTGGGCAGTGATAAAGCCCGTCGGCAACACAATCGCCGCTTTGCCGTTTTCTTTCAGGCTAAACAGGATATGCTGGATAAAAAGCTGGTAGATTTCCATCTTATCCGTATCTTTCGCCTTGATTTTCGGGATTCCGGCAAAAAAGCGTTCGCGGTTTTCATCGCTTTCCAGTTGGTCGCGGAAATCGCTGAAATCGAGTTTAAACGGCGGATTGGAAACAATGAAATCAAATTTTTTCAGACGGCCTGAAGCATCTTTATGGGCGGGCAACAAAATCGTATTGCCTTGAACCACATTATTCAAAGAATGCACCAAATTGTTCAAAATCAGATTCAGCCGCAAAAGATTGGACGATTTTTGCGAAATATCCTGCGTATAAATCATACATTTGTCTTCGCCGATGGCGTGTGCGACATTCATCAACAGCGTTCCCGAACCGGCCGACGGGTCGTAAACGTCCACGCTGCGGATTTGCCCGCGCACCTCCTCCGGCACCAAAATATCCGCCATAATCCGCGCCACCGCATGCGGCGTGTAGTATTCGGCGTATTTGCCGCCTGAATTGCTGTTGTAGTCTTTAATCAGGTATTCAAAAATCGTGGCGAAAAAGTCGAATTTTTGCGCAAAAATCGCCTCGAAATTAAAACCCGCCAGCTTGGAAATCAGCGCACGGCAAAAATCATCGCGTCGGTTTCGTCCGGCTGCCCATCCGGCGTTTGAGCGCGCACCGCATACCACAACGCCGCCATATGCTTGCACGCCCCGCCATAAGGACAATCGCAGCCCCCGTCCTTAATGTACAAATCACTATCCAGCTTCAGCCATACCGAATAGTTTTCCGAACCGCACACCTCCGCCCGATAACGCCCGGCGGAAGTTTTTTGGACATCGCGAACCTTACCCTGCTGAAAATACAGCAGTCCGCGTTCGACGATGTGGGGCGGAAATAGGCGGGGTAGGTAGATACCGGACATGGTTTGCTTCCAAGAAGTTTTTGAAACATGAGGAGTTTACTGGTTCGGGCGACGTTTGGGGAGAGGGTGGTGAGAATCCTTGTTTGGTAAAGTGGCAAAAGGTCGTCTGAAAATGGGGTTCAGACGGCCTTTTGGGGTGGTTGAATACAGGTTAAGGCTTACGTTTAGGAATATTTCTATAATGATTTGCTTGAATTATATTTTCAATATTAGGTCGTTGGTTTCTATCTTGTGGTAAATAAATAGTTCTATTAGCAAATTGTTCCAAGTAATCTATTCCATCTAATTGATTAATATCATATAACTCTTTTCTTTTATTAGGATTTATCTGCATTTTAAAATCTTCATCTATATAGATTAGTGAATTATCATAGGCTCTATGTAAAGTTGGATTTAGGGCCAAGCCATTTGTAACATGGTCTGTACTAATATTGCTAGCAACTGGAAGTATGTGTGCTGCATCGAGTAACTTTAATTGCATACGAGAAATTGCGCATCTATAATCGTAAGCAGCGAGTACAATTTTTCTAAATTTAGATTCTCGAGATAATTTTTGCACTTTCTGCACAATTAATTTTCTTTCTAAAGGTAATGTTTCAATATCTCGTTCTATTTCATTTATAATTTGTTCATTTGTATTATTTTCAATAGAGCTAGTTAATAAAGGAACAATCTCTACATTGCCTGTTTCATGTAGTTCTTTAGCATTTAAACAATATTGAATAAATAAATCTGGACGAACACCAATTGCAATCTCACTGTTATCTTTGGTATAAAATCCAAATCCATCTTGTAAACCTGTATCAAGAGCATTCAAATTAATTTGAATGGATGGGGAGCCAACCGAAAATGTTTTATGTTTTTCAAGACTAAATCCTGCAAATACATTTTGTGTGGGAGAGTAACCCATTAAAACAGTATATCCATTTGGATTTATTGCAAGAGGAGAATTAACAGAAGTCATTTGAATTCTAAATTCTCTAGATGAACGTTGTCCTCCACCATGAGTAACTGTCCAGATATAAACCCATAATTCAAAACGGTTATCTTGGAATTGAACAATAAATTTATAAGGTTTATTGTTCCCTCCTAGAAATATTGCACTACCACCTGATGCTTGAATAGCATCGAGTAGAATCTCTATCATTTGAGGTTGACGTATTGCAGCCATAATAATTTCCTAAAATTTTTATTTAGTTATTGGGCGTCTTGTCTTCCCGCCATCTGCTGGTAATTGTTCTTCATTAGAAAGAATATCCAACTCACTGCCCCATAATGAGGCTGGATGTGAGATAGTATAGTTATTTGTTTTTTTAACTATATGTTGAACTGGAAAACGTAGTTTCGCTCCTTCTATATAATCTTCTTCTAATTCGACACAAGCCCATTTACGATTAAGTCGCTCTGCTGCTTCTCCTGTAACACATGAACCACCAAAAGGATCAAGCACCATATCTCCTTCATCAGTCAGCATTCGGATAAACATTTCAGGCAAATCTATTGGAAATCTTGCAGGATGTGGTTTGATACCTTTTTCTTTGCATTTTTTTAAATAGGGAGAATTACTTTCAGTATTAGCAATAGCAATTAAATTTGGAGGAATTGCTGCACCATTGTTAGAAGAGAACTTATCACTAATATCATGACCACTTGGGCGTAATTTAGCATCATAACCATTTTTTAACAGCCCTTTCATCGCATCGCTGTATGGAATCAATACCCTACGATTGCTTGCTTTGGGCCAAGGTGTTTTTGATAGCCACCAAACGCAATTAATTGCATCCTTTACACGAATCCTTCTGATATTAACCCATTCTGCTGGAGTGGGCAGTTTTGCAGGATTCCACCAAAAAAAATCTTGTGCTAAATGGAAACCAAATTCCTTACATAGCATTATTAATAATTCGTAGTGATACAGTGAACGTGTAGGTTGTCCTGCTAACCATGCACCACCAATATCAATAACCAGTGAGCCGTTGGAGGCTAGAATTCGATGGAATTGTTCTGCAAATGGCTTGAACCAATCTAAGTATTCATGTGCATCAACATTGCCATAATCTTTTTTTCTTACTAAACCAAATGGTGGAGAAGTCATAATAAGATTAACTGTTTCATTGGGTAGATATTGCATATAATCTAATGAATTTGCATGGTAAATATTACCTAATTTAGTTTGGAGAGATGCTTTCATTTAGTTGTGACTCTGTTTAAATTAACGAATATTGTACTCAATTTTAATGTCCATTTGTTATCTACTTAAAAATTAGATATTTTATAATCCTTCCAATCCCTCCCACACCTTCAACAACCTCTTCACCGACACCGGATACGGTGTCTTCAATTCCTGCGCAAACAGCGACACTCTCAATTCTTCAATCATCCATCTAAACTCGGCGAGGTCGTCTGAAACGGGTAGTCCTTGTTTCACCAAGCCGTCGGTTTTTTCCTGCCACATTTGTTCCAATTCCTGTATGTCTGCTTCGCGGGCTGCGTCACGGGCGGGGTTGCTGCTGTATTTTTCAAGGCGCAGGGTCATGGCTTTGAGGTAGATGGGGAGGCGCGGCCATTGTGCCCACGGGGTGCGGGTGGCGAAGCCGGCGGCGAGCAAGGTTTGCAGGGCTTTTTTTAAGGCTAGAAGCTGTTTTTTATCTTCTATTTGGCTGATTTGGCGGCAAAATTCTTCGGCGTTTTCGGTATCGAAATCAAACAGGGCGTTTTTAATGTCAGCAATTTCCTGTTCGATTTCTTCGGCAGTTTTGAATAGCTGGCTGTAACTGCCGATTTCGTCGCCCAATTCGTTAGAAAGTTCGTCCCAATAGGCGCGGTTGGTTTTGTCGAATTCGCGCTCGATGTCGGCAAAATCGACGACGTAGCCGTAACGGTAAGATTTGTAGGTGCGGTTGGCGCGGGTGAGGGTTTGTAAAAGGTTATGGGCTTTTATCAGTCTGCCCAAATAGAGTTTTTTCAGGCGCGGCGCGTCAAAGCCAGTCAAAAGCATGTTGTACACAAATAGGATGTCGGTTTTGCCTGCTTTGAAATCTTTAACCCATTGGTCGCGTTCGTCTTTGGTGCCAACGTCGTGCAATATCAGTGCGGCGGTGAAATTGTGGTCTGAGGCCGTCTGAAAATGCTCAAAAAGCTGATGTGCCTGTTCCGCGCTGTCGCAAACGACCATGGCGCCGAGGCTGTCGTCTTGGTTGGTTTTTCTGAATTTGGCGAAGTCGTCCAAGATATAGTCAAGCATCGGGCGGACGAAGTGCGGATGGGCGTAGATTTCTTTGCGGTCAAAGCTGCCTTTTTCGACTTCAAGCGGCGCCAATGCAGCCTGCAATTCGGCTTTGTATTGGCTGCTGATGGCCTCGCGAATCAGGCGCAGGGTGTAGCCGTCGGCAATGGAGGCGTTGTAATAGTATTTATGGATGTAGTCGCCGAAGAGTTCGCGGGTGTTGACGTTGCCTGCGGTTACGCCGATAAGCGGCGTGCCGGTCAGCCCGATTTTGACGGCGTTTACGTCGGACTAGTTGAGGTTGGCAAGAAACGAGCCTTTGGGGTTGTAGCTGCGGTGTACTTCGTCGAGAAAATAGACACGCTGGATGGCGAGGTCGTAGTCGTTACGGGCGACGACATCGGGGTCGTCTTTGAATTTTTGGATGTTGACGACAGTGATTTCCGCTTTGCCTGCGTGGTTGTGCAAAGTTTGGGCGGATTTGATGTCAGCAACAAAGGCTTCGCGGCTGTCGATGGTATGGACGATTAAGTTACGGTCGGTAAATTCCTGATGCGCCTGTTTCAATAAATCGAGCCTGTCCACGATGAAATAGAATTTCGGCACGATGCCCTGTTTGGCGTAATAGTGGGTCAGGTAGCGGGTGTTGTAGTAGGCAAGCGCGGTTTTGCCAGAGCCTTGGGTGTGCCAAATCACGCCTTTTTTACCGCCGTTTGCCAAATGTTTTTCAATGGCGAGAGTGGCAAATAGCTGCGGATAGCGCATGATGTGTTTTTGCAGCGCGCCTTGGTTACTTTTAACGTACGTCAGCCCGTGTTGCAGGAGAAAGGCGAGGCGCTCGCGGCAAAGCAGCGAAGTCAAAATGCGGTTGGTCGGCGTATCGGGCGATTTGTTGCTGACGAATTCGGGGCTGTGTTTGATAACGGGCAGATTATTGTCTTGCAGAACGTTGTTTTCAAGGTCGTCTGAAAGTGTGTTCAATAACTCGGCAAGGTTTAATTTATGCTCTTCGCGGAAATAGTTAAACACGGGCTTACCGTAAGCAGACGAAGCGTAAAACGCGCCTTGTGCCGGTTCGGTTGCGCCGTCGTCGTATTCCATGTTGTTGGAAAAAATCATGAATTGGGTGATGTTGATGAAACGGCGAAATTTGGGGTTGTTCGCGCGTTTGCCCATGCGCTCCCGCTCTTCGCCGATGCCGCCTTTGTTGTTGGGCTTTTTGACTTCGATAAAGACCAAAGGCATGCCGTTTACCAGCAGGGTAATGTCGGGGCGGAATTCTTCATCGCCGTTAATGCAGGGCAATTCGGTTACAACGTGGAAACTGTTGTTATTGAAATTTTGGAAGTCGATCAGTTTCTTGCCGCCGGATTGATTGGTGAGGCGTTCGTAAAATTTTTGTCCCAAGTCTTCGTTATCTAACTCAATAGTGATGTCGGTCAGCAAACGGCGTGCATCGTCCGGCGACAAATCAGGATTGATGCGGCAGAGACTTTTTATAAAGATTTCGGGAAAGATGTTGGTTTGTTTGTCCCAATTTTCGTTTTTGAGCGAGAGGTAGTCGTAGCCCAACCGCATCAGATGCAAAATGGCGGGGATTTTGACGCGGGAGTTTTCGTTGTAAGTTTTGGGCACAAGTTTCTCCGATATCTATTATGGGGCTTAGGAAAAAGGGGGCGTCTCTGAGCAGTTTAAGCAGTATCTTGTAGAGGTCAAGGTGTCGGTGATTGAAGCGAAAGTGCTTCTCCAAACCCAAATCAACCAGCCCAGCATAGCCTTGCCAGCCGTCGGTGTAAAGACGCTGTTGGGAATCCCCTTTACCCCCGAATAATGGCTTGCAGCGTGGCTTTGAAGACATCGGAGACGATTTCGGTATAAACGCAGTCGCCACGTTTGAGCAGGCCAAAGACGATGGTTTTGCCATCCGCGCCACGCCCGCGTTTGCCCCGGATACGCTTGGGGCCGAAATAGGGCTCATCGGTTTCAAGTTCGCCCGAGAACGGGGACTGCGCAGCGCATTCTTGGGCCAGGCGGACACGGATACGCGAGTACAGCGCATTGACCGAGCGCACGGAAAGGCCACACAACTGCGCGACATCCGTGGCGGTCAAGTCATGGCAAACAGGCGCAGTAGCTGACGAAACTTGGCCTCACTGATTTTTCAATGGCGGTAGTACTTGTTTTTGCCTAGCATCTAAGGGAATTAACATGTATTGAACACATGTTTGCTTACCAAGCCCCTAAAAAATCTGTAAATTTGCAGGGTAGTTAAAAACTTTTTCTGGATTGAAGGCGTCATCCGCCGCTTTAAAGACGGCTACAACTGGTTCGGATGCGAGCCGAAAGTCGTGCTGGATTTCTTGGTGAAGTATTGTTGAACAAATAAAAGCGTAACAAGACGCACCGCCGCAGGCAGTACGGCAAGGCGGCGCAACGCCGTTACGATTTTTTAGATGTTTAATCTATGTTCCAAAAAACATTGAGCGATGGCTAATCAGTGTCACCATTTCCCCTCATCCAGCCACCACCCCGAGGAAATGCAACATGAACCTCGCCATCACCGGCGCCAGCGGCCACAGCGGCGGCATAGTTGCCCCACACCTCAGCGCACGCGGCCTGCCACCGAGCCTGCCGCTGCGCAATCCCGCCGGATGGAACAATTTGTGGACTTTCATCCATAACCGTTTGGGCAATAGCCGATGAAACCAAAGAAATTGCTGATCGGTCTCGCACTGGCAATAGCCGCATTTGTTGGCCTATACCTGTTGATGAACGCCCGCTGCTACCAGCTCATCGGCAATCTTGTCTGCCACGGCGCGAACGACCACAAACGCATTGCCCTCACCTTTGATGACGCACCCAGCGAGCGCACCAGC
Source organism: Dentiradicibacter hellwigii (assembly GCF_041770905.1). NCBI lineage: Bacteria > Pseudomonadati > Pseudomonadota > Betaproteobacteria > Rhodocyclales > Rhodocyclaceae > Dentiradicibacter > Dentiradicibacter hellwigii. The sequence goes on along the minus strand of NZ_JBEUWX010000002.1, from coordinate 155,163 downwards.
GATGCCGTGCTGGCGGTGCTGGCCGAAAAAAACGTGAAGGCAACCTTCTTCATGATCGGCGAAAACATGGCCCGCCACCCGCAGGCAGCGCAGCGCATCGCCGCCGCCGGACACGAACTGGGCAATCACTCCTACAGCCACCGGCGCTTTTTGCTGCGTTCACCGGCGTTCATCGCGCGCGAAATCGAAGACACCAACGCCCTGATCCGCGCCGCCGGCTATCACGGCCCCATCCATTTCCGCCCGCCCTACGGCAAAAAACTGCTCGGCCTGCCGTGGTATCTCGCCCGCCACAACATTACCACCGTGATGTGGGACAGCGAACCCACCCGCCACCAGCCGCCCACTGGCGAAGCCATTACCGCCGCTGCCCTCGCCCAAGCGCATAACGGCGCCATCATCCTGCTGCACCCGTTTTGCATTGATGCCTGCCGCGCCGAACGCGAAGCACTACCGCTTATCATCGACGGCCTGCGCGCGCAGGGCTACACCCTGACGACTGTTAGCGAACTGCTGAAATAAAAAATGCCGTCTGAAAGTTATCTTCCAGACGGCGTTGCTTATAGTTGAATAGATAAAAAACGTAGCGAGGCGACGTAACGCCGTTACGATTTTTTAAGTGTTTAGCTATATTCCAAAAGGCATTGAGCGATGGGGCGGCAACTGGCACCATTTCCCCTCCACCCAACCCAAGGAGACACAACATGAACCTCGCCATCACCGGCGCCAGCGGCCACATCGGCGGCATGGTCGCCCGCCACCTCAGCGCACGTGGTTTGCCGCTGATTCTGCCGCTGCGCACCCCCGCCAAAGCGCCCGATCTGCCCGCTTGCACGGTACGCCCCTTTGCCTACGCCGATTTCGAGCTGGCCCGGCAGGCGTTAAGCGGGGCGGACGTGCTGTTTATGGTGTCCGCCGCCGAAAGCCCGACGCGCGAGCAGGAACACCTGACCTTGGTGCGCGCGGCAGCGGCGGCAGGCGTGCAGCATCTGGTGTATCTGTCATTCGCCGGCGCCAGCGCCAGCAGCACCTTCACCCTGGCACGCACCCACGCCGCGACCGAAGCTGCCATCCAGCAAACCGCCATGCGCTACACCTTCCTGCGCGACAACTTTTACAGCGAAATGATGGCGACAATTGCCAACGCCGACGGCATCATTGCCGGCCCTGCGGACGATGGCCGCGTTGCCTGCGTCTCGCAGCAGGACGTAGCACAAGCGGCGGCCAACATCCTTGCCGCCATCGCCTCCGGCGACGACCGCCACCATAACCGCAGCTACACCCTTACTGGCAGCGAAGCGCTGACCTTCGCCGACATCGCCGCCGTTCTCAGCAAGATCACCGGCAAACCGCACCGCTACCACAACCAAACCCTTCGTGAGGCCTATGCCAGCCGCGAACGCGACTACCCCGAAACGCCCGCTTGGCAAATCGAAGCGTGGGTATCCACCTACACCGCGATCGCGGGCGGCGAACTCGCCACTGTTTCAGACGACCTGCCGCAACTATTGGGCCGCGCACCACGCCGTTTTGCCGAAGTCGTGAGGGATATTTATGCAGCCTGAACGCATCCCGCTGATCGAATTCAAAAACGTCAGCAAACACTACGACAGCCACGCCGCCGTCAGCGAACTGAACCTCACCATCTACCGGGGCGAATTTTTCGTGCTGGTCGGTGGCAGCGGCAGCGGCAAATCCACCACCCTGCGCATGATTAACGCGCTCACCGAGCCGACCGACGGCAACGTGTACTTCAACGGCAGGCGTATCAAGGATTACGACATCCGCCCGCTGCGCCACCGCATCGGCTACGTCCTGCAACAAATCGCTCTCTTCCCCACCATGACCGTCGCGCAAAACATCGAACTGATGCCGGACATCCTCGGCTGGGGCAAGGCAGAGCGCAAAGCGCGCATCAACGAACTGCTCGAACTCGTCGGCCTCCCGCCCGCGCAATACCGGCGCCGCTACCCGCACGAACTCTCCGGCGGCGAACAGCAGCGCGTCGGCATCCTGCGCGCCATCGCCGCAAAACCCGACATTCTCTTGATGGACGAACCCTTCTCCGCCCTCGATCCACTTGCCCGCGCCTCCTTGCAAGAAACCGTGTCGCTCATCCACAAAAAACTCGGCACCACCATCGTTTTCGTCACCCACGACATGGGGGAAGCGCTGAAACTCGCCTGCCGCATCGGCGTGATGCAGCACGGGCGGCTGCTGCAAGTCGCGACACCGCAAGACATCCAGAACCACCCGGCGGATGACTATGTGCGCTCGCTCTTCAGCGCGGCGCAAACGAACGACAACGCCGCAAGCGTCATCGCCGCTTTCACGCAGTTGGACGAAACGGAAAAGGCCGAAGTGCGTGCGGCATTGGCATTGGGTATCACACGCGACGCATAAGCAGCGACGCTTCTGCTTGCCGTTTTTGCCGTTTTTGTTGCGCTCGGCCTGCCGCCGCACCTGCGGAAAAAACGCAACACATTCCCCGCATTTGCCCGCGCCAAACTTGCCGCCAGCTCATTCTCCCCGCTAACATGACGCCCGCTTTCCCGCCTGCCCCTGCAAACGGGAATATCCGCAAAACGAGGCTGCGCTAAGCCGCCCATTTTCCTGTTTATCCACCATCCAGCAAAGAAGGAGCCCATCATGTCGCATGTTTTCACACTCCGTTCAATTCTTTGCAGCTCAGAAGCATAAGGCCGCTTCCCATTCTTGTGCCGCCCGCTTCGGGCTGCTTTCTCCCCATCGTGTAAACCGCAGCGCTTGCGCCGTTTGGCTGCGCCTGCCGTTTGCATTCGGCGCGAAACCATTTCATTTTCAGCATATTGCTTTGCCGCACGGCAAGGCAGGCTGCCGTATGAATGCCCGGTTTCCCGCCACCAGCAAGAAAGTACGAATATGGGCACACAAACCCCCCAATACCTTTCCGAAAACACCGTTTTAATCGCCGATTCCCACACCTGGATTGAAGGCAACGCCATCCAACAGCTGCAAACCACCAGCCGCCTGCCGCAAATGCGCCGCGTGGCCGGCATGCCCGATTTGCACGCCGGGCGCGGCTATCCCGTCGGTGCTGCGTTTTTCAGCAGCGGCCGTTTCTACCCCGCGCTCATCGGCAACGACATCGGCTGCGGCATGGCGCTGTGGCAAACCGATTTGGCCGCACACAAAGCCAAGCCCGCCAAACTGGCCAAACAGCTCGGCAATATCGATGCCCCGCTGGATGAAAGCTGGCAGCCGCGCATCCGCGAAATCCTGCCGCCCCATCCTTTTCAGGTAGCCTTAGGCACCATCGGCGGCGGCAACCACTTTGCCGAACTGCAAACTGTGGACACCGTCTACCGTCCCGAAAGGCTACCTGAAAATTTCAATGCCGCCTACCTGCAACTGCTTGTACACAGCGGCTCGCGCGGATTCGGCCAGCAGATTTTGCGCCGCCACGTGGAAGCACACGGCCACTCAGGGCTACCTGAAAACAGCCCCGAAGCCGCCGCTTACCTCGCCGAGCATCAAAATGCCCTCGCCTTCGCCCGCGCCAACCGCCAGCTGATTGCCGAACGCATGCTCGCGCTCTGGGGCGCCCAAGGCCGCCGCCTGCTCGACGTGCACCACAACTTCCTGCAACACACCGCAGTCGGCGGCGAAACCGGCTGGCTGCACCGCAAAGGCGCCACCCCATCCGACTGCGGCCTAGTGCTCATCCCCGGCTCGCGCGGCGACTACAGCTATCTGGTCGAGCCAGCCGCCGACTGCACCGTCGCGCTCAACTCGCTCGCCCACGGCGCCGGCCGCAAATGGCAGCGCAGCGAATGCAAAGGCCGCCTGTCGCACAAATACAGCGCCGACAGCCTGCGCCGCACCGCCTTCGGCAGCCTGGTGGTGTGCGCCGACAAGGCCTTGGTATACGAAGAAGCGCCGCAAGCCTACAAAAACATCGACAGCATCATCGCCGCCATGCAGCACGCCGGCCTCATCGAGCCGATAGCCCGCCTCAAACCCGTGCTCACTTATAAAACCAGCGGCGTCTGCGGAGGATGACACATGAAAATCATCAGCAAATTTAAAGATTTCTACGACCACAAAGTGGCCAAATACGGCAGCGACCCCGTGCTCGTGTTCGACCGCCGCCAGCCGTCCGGCAGCGAAATCCTGCATAACCTGCCCAAGCCGCCCGCCGACTGGCAGCAGGAATTCGGCACCTGCGCCGTGGTGTCCGAGCTGTATGTCGGCAACCTGCGCGTGTTCCTATTTGCCACCGACAAGCAGGTGTACAGCTCATACGACATCGAAAGCGTGTATCTGCAACCCCGCCGGCACCACCTCTCTCTGCGCATGGTGCGATTTCTCGACGGGAGCAAATTCTGCCTGCCGCAATTCGGCAACTACTACTGGACTTGGTATCAGCACTTCCAAGAACCCGATTTCAGCCCCAGCCGCTGCAACCGCAGCCAGCCGAGCATTGCCGCCCACCGCCGAGTGCCGTTGCTGCTCGCCTATTATGCCGACCCGCACCGCCCCACCCGGCTCGACAGCCGCCAGGATTTTGCCGAAAACCCCCAGCTCTCCGGCCTCGGCGTCTATTTCGACCCCGATATCGTGTGGCAGCACCTTTGCGAATATTTATCGCAGCTCAAAAGCGAAGCCGAAACCAGCCCGCCCGTGCCCGACAAAGACAAAATCGGCAACAAGGGATTCGATGTCAGACGCTCCTTCCGGCCGAAAATGAAAGGAAACAAAGCATGATCTACCTGCAAATCTCCACCGCTCAAGGCCCGGCCGAATGCCAGATGTTTGCCGCTTTCGCCCTGCGGCAGATACTGCGCGAAGCCGAACAGGCCGGCGTGCAGGCCGAGCTGTTGGAAGAAACGCCAAGCCAGTACGGCATCCTTTCCGCCGTGCTCAAATTCAACGGCAAAAACGCCGAAGCCCTGGCTGGACGCTGGCTCGGCACCCTGCAATGGGTCTGCCCCAGCCCGCTGCGGCCACAACACCCGCGCAAAAATTGGTATATCGGCGTGTTCAGGCTACCTGAAATCCCCGAGCTGCCCAACGATAGCGGCATCGAGTTTCAAACCTGCCGCGCCGGTGGCAAAGGCGGCCAGCATGTAAACAAAACCGAATCCGCCGTGCGCGCCGTACACCTAGCCAGCGGCATCGCCGTGCGCGTTGAAAGCGAACGCAGCCAGCACGCCAACAAAAAACGCGCGCTCGAGCTGCTTGCCCTTAAGCTGGCGGAGCACCACCAAAGCGCCCTGCAACAGCACGCCGCCGGCGCCCACAAATCACTCTACCAAGTGGAACGCGGCAACCCGCAGCGGGTATTCATGGGGCAGCAGTTCAAAGAATGGATCGGCTATAGCTGAAACAATTATTTTTTATCCTAGGCAATAAACCGAAGACAGTATGTGTAATACGGCGAGGCGAGCCAACGCAGCATCAGTTCTATTTGCAACGACTATACAATCCCACCGAACCCATTAACGGAGCCTATCCATGTCCCCACAACACATCCTGATGCTCGGCGCGAGCGGCAGTCTCGCCCGCGCGGTCATTCCCGTGCTGCTCGCCGAAACCGACACCCGCTTCTCTTTGTATGTGCGCAATGCTGCCCGTCTCGCCGCGCTTTCGTCCGAGCGGGTAACTGTCGTCGAAGGCGACGTGCTGGATACGGCGCGGCTCACCGCCGCGCTTGCCGGGCAGTCGCTGGTTTATGCCGGTCTTGCCGGCAATCTGCCCGCGCTGGCCAAAAGCGCGGTGTCGGCGATGGACGCGGCGGGGGTCAGGCGGCTGATTTAGGTCAGTTCGATGAGCATTTATAACGAGACGGGCGGGAACCACGGTGCGGTGCTTGATCCTTATAAACAAAGCGCGGCGATTGTCGAAGCCTCCGACCTCGATTACACCCTCATCCGCCCCGGCTGGCATACATATCCGTTTGGGGAATACGAATCACATTTACCTTGAGAGGTCATTTCGGGTATCCGGATGCGTAGTTATTCTTAAGATTCAGAATCAGGAAATCATATGACAGAAATCATCTCCGTTATCACCACCGTTGTTATTGCCCATTTCCTGGCATTAATTAGTCCCGGCCCCGATTTTCTGCTGGTTGTACGCAGCGCGCTGCGCAATACCCGTCGCCGTGCCATCGGCGTCGCATTAGGAATTGCGCTGGCAAACGGCGTCTATATTACGCTTTGTATTATCGGGGTAGGCTCTGCCATCGCCCATTCCTTGTGGCTGATGATTACCCTGAAAATCGTCGGCGGATTGTTCCTGCTGTATATCGCGTACCACGCCATTAAAGCGCGCCGCAGCGATTATGCTTTTTTAGCGCAAGCGCAAATTATTTTCGGCAATAAAAGTGCGCCGTCGTTTTTTAAAGAATTTTTACTCGGTATCGTATCCGGCTTATCTAACCCGAAAAACATTATTTTTTATTTAAGCCTGTTTTCCGTAATACTTACACCGCGAATTACGATAAGCCTAACCGTCGGTTTAGGGATTTGGATGACGCTGCTGGTATTCGCCTGGGACGTGATGATTATTTTTGTCTTATCGCAGCAACGGGTGCGCAATACGTTCGGCAAGATGGCCTATTATATTGACAAGGTTGCGGGCGCATTACTTGGCTTTATGGGTTATAAATTATTGGAAAGCGCCATAAAAGGAACCGCTTAACAATTCGCGCAGGCGTGTGAGGCTTTTGAATGACGAGTATCCGCCCCCCCGAATAGCCACCGGGGCCTTTCATACCTCAGCGCAAACTTAACGCCTCATCCCCTGCGCACGCGTATCGTCGAAAATCCTGTCGGGAAAGTCTCGACATCGCCAAGGTGTGATCATGTTTCCGTTATTGCAAAGATTCACCGCCGCTCGCTCCGCCGACCCCGAAAACAGCTACGCGCGCGGCGTGCAAACGCTCGTCAACCTGGGCTCCGCCCGCGCCACCGAAGGCGTGCTGTTTGACAGCGAAGGCATGGATTACGCGCTGAAAGCCAACCTCTTCGGCTACCTCTTCGGGCGCGGCGTCCTCTCCTACACCGACCGCGAAATCGTCGTCCTCGCCACCATCGCCTCGCTCGGCGACGGCGTGGAAGCGCAGCTTGGCTCACATATGAAAAACACGCATAGCCTCGGCGTGAGTAGCGCCGAATTGCAGAAAATCGTGGACGCCATCAAAATAGTCAACAGCGACAACGGCGCCCGCGCGCAGCGAGTGCTGGACGGCTTGAAATTGCAATAGCCCTCTCCCCAACACACAAGGAAACCCCATGCAGATCAAAACCCTGCTAACCGCCGCCATCGTCGCCATTATCGCGGCACAAACCGCCACCGCTGCGCCGCTCACCCTCGCCGAACAGGGCAGCTTTGCCGTCGGCGGCACCGTGAAAACCTCGCCCGGCAGCTACACCCCGATCCCGGCAGAAATTGCCGCGCGCAGCGGCGGCGCCTTTTGGGACGCGCACAAGGCCGCCATTGCCGCCGGCGGCATGACCCTGCACGGCGACCACGCCAGCGTCTTCTACCAAATCCCGGCGGACGCCAAAAAAACGCCGCTCGTCTTCCTGCACGGCTACGGCCAGTCGGCGCGCGGCTGGATGACCACGCCGGACGGACGCCCCGGCTTCAACGAGCTCTTCCTGCACAAACACTACCCCGTCTATCTGGTTGACCAGCCCCGACGCGGCCAGGCGGGACAAAGCACCGTCGCCGCCGACATCAGCGCAACGCCGGACGACCAGTTCTGGTACGCGCAATTCCGCATCGGCGTCTATCCGAAGATGAACGACGGCGTCGCCTTCCCCAAAGACCCTGCGGCACAAGAACAATTCTTCCGCATGATGACGCCGGACACCGGCGCCTTCGACGCGGGCGTGATTACCGACAGCATGGTCAAACTCTTTGACAAAACCGGCGGCGGCGTCTTCGTGACCCACTCGGCGGGCGGCATCATCGGCTGGACGACGGCGATGGCGACGGACAAAGTGCAGGCCGTCGTCGCTTTTGAGCCGGGCGCGTTCTACTTCCCGGAAGGCGAAGCGCCGCCGAAACTGGAAAGCAAATTCGGCGACGTGGCACCACTCACCGTGCCGCCGGAACAATTCGCCAAACTGACCCGCCTCCCCATCATCATCTATTTCGGCGACTACATCCCCGACCACCTCGACGGCACCCAGGGCGGCGAGCAGTGGTACATCCGCATGAAAATGGCGCAACAGTTCGTCGAAACCGTCAACAAACACGGCGGCCGTGCGGAACTCGTCCACCTGCCGAAAATCGGCATCAAGGGCAACACCCACTTCATCTTCAGCGACACGAACAACGCACAAGTGGCCGACCACCTCGCCCACTGGCTGAAAGCAAAGGGGTTGGAGTGAGGAAAAAGCCCGTCCTCCCAGTGGCCGCGTCCCACGAAAAAGCTTGCGCTTTTGCGGGTACCCGGCGGATGTGAGGGGAAACTCGCAATCTCGCGCAGCGAGAAAGGGTTTAATAATCGCGACAGCAACAAAACCCAGCATTTATCCCGCTTGGCAGCGCATTCCTTCTGCTCCTAACCCGCATTTCTCACACCCTCACGGTTCGGCCCCCGTTGGCGCGGCTTTTTCCTTCACGCGTTGCCGTGACCGCGAGGATTCAGGCCCGCGAGCGGCCAATGGAGTGCAGGCGGGTGAGGTTCTGCGGGCGGTCAGGTGCGTTGAGGGGGCAAGCGGCGCTGTTTGGGCATGAGACCGCCTCGCGCGAACGGGAGCGCGATCGGATCAGCAGGGCCACGGTGGCGTGGCGGATCAGCCGGGGGCGAGTCTGGCCTGGGCCAGGCGCCAGGTGGTCTGGAACGGATGACTGCTGGCCATGCTGACATGGATGCGGCGCACGCTGATCTTGACCCGTGCGCCGATCTTGAGCAGTTTCAGGCGCAGGCTCTCGCAGGTGGCCTCGGCCAGTTCGGTGCCAGCCAGCCCGATGCGGCGCAGCGCTTCGAGCATGACGTAGGCGAAGGAGGCGAACCACAGCCGCAGCTGATTGGCCCGCATCGTCGCCGTTGAGGTGCGATCGGCGAACAGGTGTAGCTGGCACTCCTTGATGCGGTTCTCCATTTCGCCTCGGGCGCAGTACAGCGCCTCGTACAGTTCGCGTGCCGGCCAGCGCTGAGCGTCCAGGCTGGTGACGATGAAGCGCGGATTGGCCTTGCCCGGCAGCTGCTCGGCCTTGCCGACGACCCGCCGGGCGCACGACCAGCTGTCAAGGGTGCGGTAGGTGAAGTCGCGAAACCGCCGTGCGGGCTTGCCGGTCTGGGTGCATTCGGCCTGCGCCTGGCTCATCTCGGTTTCGATCTGGGCCTTGAGCCGGTCGTTCTTGGCCAGCCCGAAGACGAAGTCGATGTGCGTCTGCTCGCACCAACTCATCAAGGCATCGCGCGCAAAGCCCGAGTCGGCACGCAGCACGATGCGCACCTCCGGCCAGTGGCGGCGGATCTGGGTGACGATGCGTTCGAGTTCATCGATGCTGCCCGCCGAGGCATCCGTGTTGGCCCGGCGCAGCTTGGCGGCGAGCAGATGTCGGCCGCAGAAGATGTACAGCGGCAGGTAGCAGTAGCCGCCGTAGTAACCATGGAAGAAACGCCCTTCCTGCTGGCCGTGCAGCGGGTCGTCGGTGGCGTCCAGATCGAGGATGATCTCGTCAGGTGCCTGCTCCTGCGCCTCAATGAAGCACGCGACGAACAGCGACTCGAAGGCCGCCGGATCGTGAGCGATCTTGTGATAGCGCGAACCGTCCTTGGTGTCGGGGGCATGTTCGAGCCGGTTCAAGGTCGACTTGCCCGCCAGCGGCTCGCAGCCCTTGCGCCGAGCGCTGAGCTTACCGGCCAGCGTGGCCAGTACCGGGTCACGGCGCAATTGATCGTGATCGTTCAGGTCCTCGTAGCCCAGCGCGATCCCCACGATCCGTTGCATCACCAACGTGTGCACCGTGTGTTCGATCAGCTCCGGATCGCGCCCATCCTCGAAGCAGGCCGCCACCCGTTCGGTCAGCCGCAAGGTGCGATCGACCTCGCGCAGCAACAGCGCGCCCGCATCCGAACTGATCTGCCCTCCGTCGAAATCCACCGCCACCTGGCGGCCATCAATACGCTTCGCGCATGGGCTGACTACGGTACACTGTGTCGGCATCGCGGCTTCCTCAGAGATATGGTTAAGTCGTTCTCGCAAAAAAACTTTCTCATATCTCCGGCCGCGATGCACCTTCTATCTGTGAGAAATGCGGGCTAACCGCGACGCCCCGCTCTACATCCGCGCGCGGCAAGACGCAGCAAGCGACTACGCCCCGGAAATTCAGTTGCCGACGGCGGCGCCGAAGTCGCCTTCAACGCCGCAGTACGCCCCGACCTGTTCAAACAACTCCTGCTGCACATCCGCGACGAATGGGGTAACCCGACCGTCATCATCACCGAAAACGGCGCGGGCTTCCCCGGCGATGACGAGATGAAAGACGGGCAAGTGAACGACGAAAAACGCTGCCACTACCTTGCCCACCACATCGCCGCCATGAAAGAAGCGATGGCACAAGGCGCGAACGTTGCGGGCTATCATGTTTGGTCCAGCCACGACAATCTCGAATGGTTCTCCGGCTACGGCAGCCGCTTCGGCATAATCTATGTGGATTTCAGAACCCAACAACGCACAGCTAAGGTGAGTACGGAAGTGTATAAACAGATTATTCGGAAAACGGAAAAGAGCTGAAAAATCGTTTGGATAAATAGAAAAAGTCGGATATCGCGCCCGACCTAAACACCTGTTTGACGCAATTAGGCCTCATCAAATTTTTCTTTTGGATTGTTCACCGGCCAAACCGTGTAACAACAAGCCCAAAACATCCTGCGGCAGCTTTTGCGGCGACGCGGCATAGAGCGCAGTCAGTCGCGGATGGCGCATCAATACGTCTGCCTGACGGATGAACAGGTCGATGAGTTCCACAGGCAAATCGGGGGCAATCAGGCGGCGGCTTTGCAGGGTGTGGAAGAAATAGCGCATGAAGGCGTATTTTTCTTCGTTCAGCTCCTTGAAAAATCGTTCCAGTTCCAAATCGGCGTTCTCTTCGATGTCGCGCAGGAAGGCAGCGGAATAGAGTTCTTCAAACGATTGTCCTTGCAGGGCGAACACGGTTTCGGCGACTTCGCGCAGGCCGCAGCGCCGTTCCAACAGGCTTTCGAATTCGGCGCGGACACGGTCTTTCTGTTCGATAACGATTTCACGCAAGAGCGAGTTTTTGCCACCATAATGTTTGTAGAAGGTAACGCGGCTGACGGCTGCTTCTTCGCAGATTCTGCCCACGGATACAGCGGCAAAACCGTATTCGCGGAACAGGCGGCTAGCGGTGGCGATGATGGTTTGCTGTTTGCGGGCGGTCATCGTTGTTTGTTGTTTGTTTGATGGCTTTCAGACGCAATAGAGCTGAAACAATTATTTTTTCAGTACAAGGCGAGCCGACGCCGTATGAAGTGAAGTATTTTAGCTATATTTTATGAAATCATGATTTTCCTACGGTATTCGGCTGTCCACAAACCGCATTTCGTTGCAAAATCATGCTTTTGATAAGTACTTGTATTCCTCTACCCCTCTTCCTATAATTTACAAAAATAGTAATTTTTATATAAATATGTAAACCACAAAAGGGCTAAGGAAATGCAGAAAACCACCCTCCGCCACCTGCCCCTGCTGCTTGCCGCCGCTTTCGCTTCCGAATGGATTTACGCCGCCAATGTGGCACAGGACACCGAACAGGTGCAATTGGAAGAAGTCGTCGTAACTGGCGAACGCGTCAACCGTAGCGGCTTTGAAACCGCTACGTCCAACCGCGTCTTCACCACGCCCGACATCGACCGCAGCGGCCACAATCTTTCCGCCACTGACCTGCTCAAACAGACCGTAAATACCGTCGATTTGGGCAGCGGCAACGATTTGCCGACCATGCGCGGCGTGGATGGATCGGGCCCAGCAGTGGGCGCAGTGGCGTTTTTCGCAGGCACGCGTCCGCGCCTGAACCTGTCCATAGACGGCCGCTCTGCCACCTACAACGAATACGCCTTCGGCAAGCAGTCGCTGTGGGACATGCAGCAGGTGGAAGTCTTGCGCGGGCCGCAAAGCCATGTGCGCGGGCAGAACGCGGTGGCGGGCGCGGTAGTGATGCGTTCCAAAGATCCGACCGACGAATGGGAAGGCGCAGTCCGCCTAGGTTTAGGCAATCAGAAAACGCACAACATCGCCGGCGTGGTGTCCGGCCCGATAATAAAAAACAACCTTGCCTTCCGCTTGAGCGCGGAGCAGCAGCAGCGCGAAAGCTACGAACCGTTCGTATCCTACGAGCCGACGGGTAACCCGCGCCGCGTGGAAAACACCAACGTGCGCTTCAAGCTCTTGTTCACGCCTGAAAATAATCCCGACTTTTATAGCCGCCTGACGCTGAACCACATCCGCTCCCGCGCGCCGCAGAACGAAATCATGGGCAACACCGCCAGCCGCCGCTTTCTAAAGGAAAAGCCCGTGTTCGTAACCGGCTCGACATCGGGCATCTGGGATGTATCGTGGCAGCTTAACGACTACCTGAAACTGGAAAACAAACTGGTTTACAGTAGCTACCACAACGAACGTTTGCACTTACCGATGACCGTTAATCCCCAAGGCGTGCCGGCTGAACTCAAAGGCCGCGAGCTGGAATGGGAACCTGTGCTGCATTTCAGTAACAAAGGCCGTCTGAAAGGCTTTGCCGGACTGCACTACTTCCACAGCAAGCAGGACGAATGGGTGGATATCCGCAGCGTCGGCGGCCGCAACACCTTTGACGACCACAACAGCGTGCGCGCCCTGTTTGCCGAAGCCACTTACAGCCCCACCGAAAAATGGGACATCACCGTCGCAGGCAGGCTGGAAAAAGAAACGCACCAACGAAACGGCGGCAGCGGCGCACTGCGTCTCGATTTAGACAAGGGACAGACCGTCTTCCTACCCAAGATCGACATCGCCTTCAAACCCACCGACCAATGGGTCAGCGGCATCAAAACCGCGCGCGGCTACAACCCCGGCGGCGCAGGCATCACCTTCGGACGCCCCGTCGTAACCTACGCCTACGAACCCGAGTATGTAAACAACTACGAGTGGTACACCCGCTGGCGCAGCGCAAACCGCCGCCTGCAACTGTCTGGCAACCTGTTCGTGAACCACTACCGCGACATGCAGCTTCCCTTCTATCTCGGCACCAACTCAGTGGTCATTCGCAACGCCAAAAAAGTCCACACCTACGGTGCGGAACTCGGTGCCGACTGGCAGGCAACCGACAGCCTGAAACTCACCACAGGCTTAGGTCTGCTGCATACCAAAATCAAAAGTTATCCCGACAGCGGTATCGAAGGTAACAAACTCGGCCGCGCGCCCAAGTACACCGCCAACATCGGAGTGAAATACCTGAACCCGAACGGCTGGGAAGCAGGCGGCGACGTGCGCTTCTACAGCGGCTACTATTCCGCCGCCGACAATGCCGAATCGGGTAAAATCAGCGCATATAGCCAAGTCAATCTCTACACCGCCTACAACTTCAAACAAGGCCGCGTCTCGCTCTACGCCGACAACGTGTTCAACCGCCACCGCCCCATATTCATCTCCGGCTCCGACCGCCAAGACGCCCTCTACCAACGCCCCAGAAGCGTGGGCGTGAGTGGAGAATGGAAGTTTTAAGGTACAGGCAAAATGAAATAACCGCCGAAACAGAAAGGTCATCTGAAAGCAAAGCTTCAACGAAGTTAAAACAAGGAAACCGCTTTTCAGACGACCTTTTGGACAAACCGGCGACATGCAGGTCGGCATTTATGCCCGGCACAACCCAACCCGATTCCGCCGCCTACTATCGGGCATTCATGCACGACCTACTGCAACTGCCCCCAATACCTAAAGGAAACCCGAATGCACTACTTCACCCCTGCCAAAGCCCTGCCCGAAGGCACTATCTACCTGACCGACCTGACCCAGGTCGCCGATTTTGCCGACTGGCTGGCCGAATTTGGAACCCTGTTAAACCAAAACCACCGCTTCGCCACCGTCTGTACCCCCATGCAGCGGGAGGTAAGCGACGAGCAGCGCATTGCCGACCGCAAAGACTACATCGCCTGGATAAAGGCGCACCAAACACAGCTTGCCGAACGCTGCGCCGCCATGCTGCTCATCGAACCCGATGCCGCGCAACTGGAATTCTTCCGCGAACAATCGTCCAAACTTGCCTCCGCATTGGGTGTGAACTACATCGCTGAAGCGGACGAGGTAAGTGCCATGCGAAAGGCGGAAGAAGCGTTGAAGGCAATCTGAAAAGCCTTCAGACGACATTGCAAAAACCGCATTCGATTATGCGTACACAAACTCGAATTCTTGCACCAAATCAGATGCATGCTGCGGCCGACAATGTACATCTCGCGGGTTGCCGTTTCCAATTAGCGGGGCAATTCCGAGCGGAGTAGCTCCGCCTCGAATGCAGCATTCAGGTGAAATACGATATTGGTTCGGGTAACGCGGAAGTCTTCCATAGAGACTTTATTACCGCCTTCGGCATAACAGCGGACGAAATCCACCCCCTTTGCTTCGGCTTTCAGAGTCATAATCGTTCTGGTGCAGGATGCCAGCGCGGAAGCGAGATAATCGGTTGTGGTCATAAAATCGCCCTTGCCACCCGCAGCCTGCGGGCCGTCCGTATAAACAGTCTAACCGCCTGCAAGATAGGCGTCCTTCTGGCACAAGCTGCCTTAGTATTCGGCCATTACGGTAACTATCATAAATAATCCTTTAATTAATAAAATGGGGCAGTATGGTTTAACACAGTCTGCGGTTTGGGTTGCCGACCACTGCGGCTTTCAAACAGCCTTTTGCACCCGCCCCAACCAAGGAAAACCAAACCATGTCCCAAGCTCCCGCCCCGCGTGACTGGCTGCTGCTCGTACTCGGCAGCACCTACAAATTCACCCTGACCGGCTTTTACCTGGTCGCGCTGATTGCCATTTTAAAAAAACACGGTTACAGCCTGAACCAATTAAGCTGGATACATTTAATCGGCGGCATAGAAGCGGCGAAAGTGCTGTTTGCCGCACTGATGGAACGCCGCAAGCCGGGACGGTTCGGACGGTTTCGCGGCTGGCTGCTGGCGGCGACGCTGGGGCTGGCGGCGGTGTTCGCGCTGATGATGTCCGCCGACATCGTCGGCAATTTCCCGCTGCTTCTGACCTGCTGCGTGCTGCTCTCGGCCATGTCCGCCGTGTACGGCTGCGCCATGCTGGGCTTGTCGTGCATCATCCTGCCGCGCCGCGAACGCGGTTTCGGCGGCGTGATTCAGACCATGGCGGCGCGCGGCGGCAAAATGATAGGCGGCGCGCTGGTGCTGTGGCTGTATCAGGAATACGGGCAGACGACGGCGGCGGTCTTTATGCTTGCATTCACGTTACTGGCACTGCTGCAACTTTTACTTTACCGCGAGCCGGAAAGCCCGACGGCGCAAGGCGGTTTGAAAGAACTGGCGGCGCGGCTGGTTTCTTTCTGGCGGCAGCCCGAAACCGGCTGGCGGTGGCTGGTGCTGCTGTTGTCGGTTGCCGCGCCCTATGCGTTTGCGGCGGCAACCTTCGTACCGAAACTGGCAGATTTGGGGTTCGACCCGAAACAGACGGGCGAGATTCTGGCGGTAGGCATACCCGTTGCCTGCCTGATCGTTACGCCGCTCTCGGGCTGGCTGTCGCGCCGTTATCCGCGCCGCAAACTCGTTTTTCTGCTCTACGCGCTGCAACTGCCGCTCTTGGCATCTATGACCGCCATCGACGCGCTCGCCCGCGTCCAGCCGTGGCTGCCGCCTGCGTTAATTATCGCGTTGAGTCTGAGCTACACGCTGCTACTGCCGGTAATACTCGCCTTGGTAATGGACAAATCCGACCGCACCACCGCCGCACTCGACAGCAGCCTGCAATTTTCCGTCGTCCTTATCGGTAGCTACGCGGCAGGCTTTGCCGCTCTGCGGCTGGCGAAACTTTTGGGCTACGCGCAAGCCTATTGGGTGGCGGTGGGGCTGGCGCTGCTGGTGGGCTGTGTGCTGTGTGCATGCCGGCGGTTGTTTGACGCGAGCGAACTGTAAATTAAAGAAGCAGACCGTCTGAAAGGGTAAATCGAGTAAAGATCCATATTGGATTTTATCTTTCAAATAATGCGGTTAAACGGCTATTTTCTATTTTTGGACGGCCTGTTGAGGCAACGCGGGACAAAACCTGCCCCGCCCAAATTGATGAAATTCGTGCATAGCCCCTAGCGAAGCGGCCCTGTTTATCGCCCGCCGCCCGCCCGTTATCATGCCCAACCTGCAATCACAGAGGAAAACACCATGCAAACCTTCACCCTGAACAACGGCGTCGAAATCCCCGTCCTCGGCTTCGGCGTCTTCCAGATTCCGCCCGCAAAAACCGCGCAGGCTGTGGCGGAGGCCATCAAAGCAGGCTATCGCCACATTGACACCGCCCAGGCCTACATGAACGAGGCCGAAGTCGGGCAGGGCGTCAAACAAAGCGGCGTGGCGCGTGAAGAAATCTTCATCACCAGCAAAGTCTGGGTAGAAAACTACGGCTATGAAGCCGCCAAAGGCTCGCTTGACCGCACGCTCTCGCGCCTTGACTGCGGCCACATCGACCTGATACTGCTGCACCAGCCCTTCAACGACATCTACGGCGCCTGGCGCGCGCTGGAAGAATACCAGGCAGCGGGCAAAATCCGCGCCATCGGCGTGAGCAATTTCACCGCCGACCGCGTCATCGACCTTGGCATCTTCAACAAAGTCATGCCTGCCGCCGACCAGATTGAAATCAACCCCTTCCACCAGCAGGCAGCACAAGTGGACACGCTCCGCGCCGAAGGCATCGTCCCCGAAGCGTGGGGGCCGTTCGCCGAAGGCAAATTCGGCATCTTTGAGAACCCGGTGCTCGCTGCCATCGCCAAGAAACACGGCAAAAGCATCGCCCAGGTCATCACCCGCTGGCTGATCGAGCGCGGCATCGTCGTGCTCGCCAAATCCACCAAACCGGCACGCATGGCGGAAAACCTTGCCGTCTTCGACTTCACCTTGGACGATGACGACAAAGCGCAAATCGCCACGCTGGATGTGGGCAAAAGCCAAATCATCAGCCACACCGACCCGGCGATGGTGCGCCAGTTCAAGGAATGGGTGTTTGGCGTATAAGTTCGACCGCCAGTATTCATCCGCCTGACATTTTTACCCAACGATTGTCCGCTGCTGATTAACGCTTCATGCACGAATAGACGGTTTACCCGCACAAACGCGGTGGTTATCCTTGCCGAATCTATTTTCCTACATCGTTTGCCGGCGGTTTTTACGAGGTTATATGCAACAAAATCGTTCAATGCTGCTCGCCACCCTGCTGTGCGGCAGTGCGGTCATGGCGCCGCTCCATGCCCAGCCGCTGAGCACAGACAGCACCATCCGCGATGTCCTCGCCCAGCCCGCTTTTCAGGGTTTTGCCGAGCGCCTGCTGCCGTGGGACGACGGCCGCGAGCCGCCCGATCTGCCGCTTAACCGCGTGGCGGAGCTGATGCCGTATCACAGCCACATTCATCCCGCAGAGATCGTCGAAACGCTCAACCATATGGCAGCGCAGCGGGCGGGCGGCGAGGCGGTGTTTTACGAGATTTATGCCGAAGCCGACAAACGCCGCGACCCGGGCAAACGTCACACCGGCATCTTCATGTTCAAGGGCAGGGACAACGCCCCCTTTGCCATGATTGCGCCGGGCGGCGGTTTTGCCTACGTCGGCTCGCTGCACGAGGGCTTCCCCATCGCCAAGCGCGTGGCGGCACAGGGCTATAACACCTTCGTAGTGAAATACCGTGCCGGCGCGGGTGGGCAGGCGGCCACGCAGGATATGGCGCGGGCGGTGGCGTTTGTGCGCGAAAACGCCGCCACGCTCAAGGTCAATCCAAACGGCTATTCCGTCTGGGGGGCGTCCGCCGGTGCGCGAATGGCGGCAGCCATTGGCTCTTATGGCACGCAGGCTTTCGGCGAACGCGAACCGTCCAAACCCGTGAGCGTCATCATGCTGTACACGGGGCACAGCGATATCAACCGCGCTGGCGAACCCGCCACTTTTGCCGCCGTGGGCGCAAACGACGGCATTGCCGCACCACACGTCATGCGCCACCGTATCGAACAGCTCAAAGCGATGGGCGTGCCCACCGAATTTCACGAGTACCCCCGCCTCGGCCACGGTTTCGCCCTCGGCAGCGGCACATCCGCCGCTGGCTGGGAGAAAGACGCGCTGGCGTTTTGGCAAAAACAGATGCGCTAATCCACGCCCTTCAGGAGAATCTTTATGCCACCGGATATCCCCAACCTCTCCGCCCTCCTCTGGCACGCCCTGTTGCAAGCCGACAAAGCCGCCGCCGCGCCGCTGATTGACGATGCCGCCGTGTTCGTCCACATGGGCGCGACCCTCGACAAAACGCAGGAACTCGACGCCATCGGCAGCCTGATTCGGCTCAAAAAGCTGGACGTGGAAGAGCAGAGCGTGCGCCTTATCGGCACGACCGCCATCCTGCTCAACAAAATCCGCCTCACCGCCGTGGTGAACGGCGAAACCGTGACCAACCCATTTGTTGTTACCGAAACCTGGGGGCAACAGGACACCGCTTGGCGACTGGCGGCGATGGCCTACACCCGCATCATTTACTGAGGATTGCCCCGTGCAGTTACGCACCATCCTGCTTTCCCTTGTTTTACTTACCACCACAGGAGCTACCATGGCCGCTAATTACAAAGCCAACCCCTTCACCCTCACCTACGACGGCGCCATCCGCGAAAACGTCAAGGGCCAGGTCAACCTGCACACCGTGCATTACCCAGCCAACGGCATCGAAGCGGCGGCGAACGTCTATACGCCCGCCAACTTCGACCCGGCAAAAAGCTACCCCGCCATCGTTGTTGCCCACCCCAACGGCGGCGTGAAAGAGCAGGTCGCGGGGCTATACGCACAAAAACTGGCGGAGGCAGGCTACGTCACCATCGCTTTTGACGCCGCCTATCAGGGCGCGAGTGGCGGCAAGCCGCGCTATATCGACAAACCACAGTTCCGCATCGAAGACATCCGCGCCGCTGCCGACTACATCAGTCAGTACCAGGGCGTGGACGCAAAGCGCCTCGGCGTGCTCGGCATCTGCGGCGGCGGGGGCTACACCATCAAGGCGGCGCAAAGCGACAAGCGCTTCAAGGCGGTGGCGACCGTGTCGATGTTCAACAGCGGCGATGCACGGCGCAACGGCTTCATGCGCTCACAAACCGACACCATTCAGGAGCGCCTGGCACAGGCCGCTGCCGCCCGCGCTCAGGAAGTGGCGGGCGGCGAAGTGCAGTATTCCCCTGCCTTTGCGGCAGGCATGAGCAAGGAAAAAGTCGCCGCACTGCCCTATGAAATGTACCGCGAGGGTTACGAGTATTACGCGCAGACGCACGCCCACCCGAACTCGCAGACCAACTACACCTTGAGCAGCCTGCAAGACCTGATGACCTTCGACGTCAACACCAATGTGGATTTGATTAACCAGCCGCTCTTGATGATTGCCGGCGACAAGGCCGACAGCCTCTACATGAGCGAAGAAGTCTTCAAAAACGCCAGCGGCACAGCCAACAAAGAACTCTTCCTCATCAAAGGCGCAAGCCACATCCAGACCTACTGGCAACCGGAATACGTCAAAGAAATCAGCGCCAAGCTGAAGGACTTTTTCGGCAAGAACCTGTAAACAAACCTGTCGCTCTTGGCGGACGACAGGAAAGGAACACACATGAACAAATTACGCAGAAACCTCATAACAGCGGGCGGCATTGCAGCGTTGTCAGCAGCATTCGGCATCAACGCCGCTGCGGCAGACCGCCCCGCCCCGACAGGACACAAAACCATGAGCAAAACTTTGATTGTTTACTACTCCCACACCGGCACGGTGCACAGCATCGCCCAACGGCTGGCCAAAATGACCGGCGCCGACACCTACGAAATCAAGCCGAAAACCATCTACGACCGCGATATGTGGGCAGCGTGGGACGTGGCGAAAGCCGAGCAGGAACAAGGCATCCTGCCGCCACTTATCACGAAAATACCGAATATCGACCGTTACCAGCAGGTGATTCTGGGCATTCCGGTGTGGGGGCGCACCATCGCCAACCCGATGCAGACCCTGCTGTCGCAGTTGGATTTCCAAGGCAAAAACGTCTATGTGTTCTGGACCTTTTACGACCACGACGAAAAAATACGCGACGCCTTGGCGCAGCAAATCCGCAACGGCCATTTCACAAGCGGTTTGCCGCTGACCATGAATGTCGTCCATGCCCCGGGGCAGTTGGAGGGCGTCTTGCAAAAATGGCTGATGGAAACAGGGCTCGCCGCCCCCTGACACGTTCACCAGGCTGCCTGAAACAGCGGCGTGCCGGAAAAAGAGCGCTTGGCCCGCCACTGTTGCCACGCACCACCCGCCGCTTTCACCCTTTACCCATGACAGGAGAACGCCCATGAAAAAGCACCTACTGACCCTCGCCATCACCCTGGCCCTGCCTGCTTTTGCCCACGCCGACGCCATACAGGCGGGCAATGGCATCGCCGTCGTGTAAACCCAAAGCGGCACGGTGCAAGGCTATATCCACCGCGACATCCTGACCTACAAGGGCATTCCGTATGCCACCGCCGCCCGCTTCATGCCGCCGCAAAAAGTGGCGAACTGGCAGGGCGAAAAACTGGCCCTGACCTATGGCGACGTTTGCCCGCAGGTGCCGATGGGCGGGCGCTCTTTCTTCTTTGCCGGCCCCGAAATGCCTGAAAGCGAACAATGCCTGAACCTGAACATTTGGGCGCCGAAGAAAAACGACGGCGACAAACGGGCGGTCATGGTGTGGATTCACGGCGGCGGTTTCCAATCAGGCGCATCCAACGACTTGCACAGCTATGACGGCGAAAACCTGGCGCGCACAGGCGATGTGGTCGTGGTATCGGTCAATCACCGCCTGAATGCAATGGGCTATCTGGATTTATCCGCATACGGCGGGCCATACAAAGATTCCGCCAACGTGGGCATGCAAGACTTGGTGGCGGCGCTGGAATGGGTCAAAGCCAATATCGACCAATTCGGTGGCGACCCGAATAACGTCACCATCTTTGGCGAATCGGGCGGCGGGGCGAAAGTCTTGACCCTGATGGCCATGCCGAGTGCCAAGGACCTGTTCCATAAAGCGGTGGTACAAAGCGGTGCGGTGGAAAAAATAGGGATGACTCTGACCCCGCAAAAAACGTCGCAACGCGTGACCGAGCTGACGCTGAAAAACCTGGGCGTGAACAAAAACAGTCTCGCCAAACTGAACGGCTTTACCCCGAATCAAATCAACGATGCGGCAAACAAAGCCCTGAAACAAACCGCCGAAGAACAAAAAATCACGCCGGTGCGCGGCACGGGGGGCTACGGACTTTCCTGGGCGCCGAGCCTGGACGGGCGCCTGATTCCGCAAGAACCGGTAGGCGAAAAATATCCCGATATTGCCAAAGACATACCGTTGCTCATCGGCTCCAACTTTGCCGAATGGGAAAGCTTCCCGCTGCAACTGGATCTGGCAACCGCACAAAAAAGCAACCGCTTCACCTGGAGTGAGGCCGAAGTCAGCAAGCGTTTGCAAAGCAAATATGGCAGCCAGACAGAAGCCGTCGTAAATGCCTTTCAAGCGGCTTACCCCAACCGCTTGAAAGCGGACGCCCTCTATGTGGACAGCCTCCTGCGTACCCCTGCGTTAAAAACCGCCCGCATCAAAGCCGAACAGCGCGGCGCCCCGGTATACAACTACCTGTTCGCGTGGGATACCCCAGTGTTCAATGGCGTGCCGATGAGCTACCACACCTCTGAAATCGCGTTTGTGTTCAACAACATCCAAAAAATGGCACAAGCCACTGGTGGCGGCCAAGCAGCGCAGGCGCTTGCCGACAAAATGAGCCGTGCATGGACGAACTTTGCCAAAACCGGCAACCCCAACGGTGAAGGCCTGCCGCAATGGGACGCTTACACACCCGAAAACGGCAAAACGATGATTTTTGACAACCAGCCGGAAGTCAAAGCCCATCACGACGAAAAATTGCAGCGTTTACTCGCCCCGAACCTGAATTTCTAAGCAAGGAAAAACCATGAAGCCCAAAACCGCCATCCTCGCCGTTATTGCCGCTATCGGCCTCGCAACCCAAGCCACCGCTGCGCCGCTCACCCTCGCCGAACAGGGCAGCTTTGCCGTCGGCGGCACCGTGAAAACCTCGCCCGGCAGCTACACCCCGATCCCGGCAGAAATTGCCGCGCGCAGCGGCGGCGCCTTTTGGGACGCGCACAAGGCCGCCATTGCCGCCGGCGGCATGACCCTGCACGGCGACCACGCCAGCGTCTTCTACCAAATCCCGGCGGACGCCAAAAAAACGCCGCTCGTCTTCCTGCACGGCTACGGCCAGTCGGCGCGCGGCTGGATGACCACGCCGGACGGACGCCCCGGCTTCAACGAGCTCTTCCTGCACAAACACTACCCCGTCTATCTGGTTGACCAGCCCCGACGCGGCCAGGCGGGACAAAGCACCGTCGCCGCCGACATCAGCGCAACGCCGGACGACCAGTTCTGGTACGCGCAATTCCGCATCGGCGTCTATCCGAAGATGAACGACGGCGTCGCCTTCCCCAAAGACCCTGCGGCACAAGAACAATTCTTCCGCATGATGACGCCGGACACCGGCGCCTTCGACGCGGGCGTGATTACCGACAGCATGGTCAAACTCTTTGACAAAACCGGCGGCGGCGTCTTCGTGACCCACTCGGCGGGCGGCATCATCGGCTGGACGACGGCGATGGCGACGGACAAAGTGCAGGCCGTCGTCGCTTTTGAGCCGGGCGCGTTCTACTTCCCGGAAGGCGAAGCGCCGCCGAAACTGGAAAGCAAATTCGGCGACGTGGCACCACTCACCGTGCCGCCGGAACAATTCGCCAAACTGACCCGCCTCCCCATCATCATCTATTTCGGCGACTACATCCCCGACCACCTCGACGGCACGCAGGGCGGCGAACAATGGCATATCCGCATGAAAATGGCGCAGCAGTTCGTCGATACCGTCAACAAACACGGCGGCAAGGCCGAACTCGTGCACCTGCCGAAAGTCGGCATCAAGGGCAACACCCACTTCCTATTCAGCGACCTGAATAACGCACAAGTCGCCGACCACATCGCGAACTGGCTGCACAGGAAAGGACTGGGTCAATGACAGATTGCACCTGCCGCGAAGCGCTTATCCCGCTTGGCGGTACCCCTCCCCGACCCTAGCCACAACGACCCGCGCTGCCGCCGCAGCCTGGTTATCTCCCTCAACGGTGTCGGCAACACCGTCGCCACCGGTGGCGAGCGCTTCGCCTTCAGCCCACAGTCGCCCTATCCGCGCGACTACACGGAAAATGTCGCTCAGGCAGAGCGATAATTGGCCGCTGGCGCAGGCCATCTGCTCGCCGGCCTGCCCGACCTCACCGGCTACGAGCACATCTAATACCAATTTTAGGAATTGGTCGCCGCTGGTGCCCGTCATCATGCAGCGCACAAACGGCACCCTGCGCGGTAAGGCGGAAATCCGCGCTTTCCTCGCAGAAGGGGCGCGCCGCCGCCCGAACGAATGGGTGCGCTGGTACCGCGATGCCCACTACTACACCGGCGGCGACATCCTCATTTGGGAATACCCGAGCCAAACCCTGGACGGCAACCAGGTAGATATCCTCGAATTCATGCAGCACCGCGATGGCAAAATCTACCGCCACCGCATCTACTGGGGTTGGTTCGGCAGTCAAATGCTGATCCAATCCGCACTTGCCAAACGAAGTAAGCCGCAAGCGTGACCACCCTCACAAACCTAGTATTTACCTCGCTGGGCGCGTGCCCTGGGCGGAAATGCGCATAGAAAAGCCTTTCACCCGTCGGTGAATGGTTGGCGTGAGAGCATTCGTCCGCAGGACGGACTGAAAAGACCTGATCATCCGCTTGACGGGGCTAGCATTGACCCCGTTTGGTAGGCTCAGTGTTTACACCGCCTGGCGCCCACCATCCGCAAAATCCGTACAATCCCGCCGAACCCACAACCAGGAAGCATCCGTGAACAACCTAAAACCAATGCCCGAAAGTAAGATGAAACGGCGGCGCGCCGAAGACAGAGCAGGTAGTACGGCAAGGCGCGCCAACACAACCAGATTGCTTTCTGGGATGGGGATAAGCGCCTATGACCGCCCCGGCTTTTTTTACCTTTGGTCCTTCCTCATCCCCTGCGCCTGCTGGCTGGCGGCAGGCTATATCAGCCATACCCCCGGTCTTGATACCCACACCACCCTGCAAGGCACCCTTGGCATCATCGGCCTGGCCGCGCCGACCGCCGTCGCCGCTTGGCTCTTCCTGCAAAAACCGGCGCTGCTCGCCGATCTCAAACCCCGCCTCAGCCTGCGCACCATCCGCCCGCGCTACCTGCTCGCCGCCGTGTTCATCGGCCCCGTTACCCTCATCCTCGCCCAGCTCATCTCGCTTGCCTTCGGTTACAGCGCCGAGCAATTCCGCATCACCGGCCAGCCCAGCTTCACCAGCGCTCTCTTCTCGCCGTGGCTGCTGCTTGCCCTCGCGCCCTTGCTTGAAGAACTCGCCTGGCACAGCTACGGCACCAACGCGCTGCTTGCCCGCTACCGCCTCATCACCGCAAACCTCATCTTCTTCGCCTACTGGTTCTTCTGGCACATCCCGCTTGCCAGCATCAAAGGCTACTACCAGGCAAACCTCGTCGCCGAAGGCTGGCAACACGGCGTCAACTTCATGGCGAGCATGATCTGCTTCGTTTTCATCATAAACTGGCTGTACCTGAAAAACGCGCGCAACATCTGGATTGCCGTCGTCTTTCACCTCTGCGCCAATCTCGGCAATGAAATCTTTGCCACCCATCCGGACAGCAAAATCATCCAGACCGGCCTCTTTGCCCTCATCCTCGCCGGGCTGATGACCAAAGAAAAAGCCCTTTTTCTGGGCCCCCTTGCCCAACAAAGCGGAGAAAACCCGTGAGAAAACTGTCCATCACTTGTGCCCTCAGCCTGCTCGCCGGTAGCCCGATCAGTTGCAACCCAATTCGTACTGAGTACAGATGACATCGCCGCTTTGGAAAAACTGGCCGCAGAAACTCGCGTCGATACATACGGCGGCTGGAAAGAAACCGTTTAATACCCATCCCAGAAAATAATCTGCTTGTGTTGGTACGCCCCGCCGTACTGCCCGTACTGTCCTTGGCTCACCGCCTTGTCTCATTCCTATTTGCAACGATGCTATTTACGGGGACTACAAGTGATGCCGTCAATCCAGCCAGCGAAAGGCGCGGCGCAGTTCGGCGACGCCGTCTTTGTCGTAGCAGCGGCCATGCGCGAGGATGATGCGCTCCGGTTGCCAGGCGAGGATGTGCGCCAGTGCGGCACGGGCGGCAATTTTATCTTTGAAGGTGGCGCGCCAGTCGGGCGGGGTTTTGCCGTCCGGATCGGCGATGCCGCTGAGTTTCATCACGCCTGCCCAGAAACGGCTGGGGAATTTTGCGGTCTCGAAGTTTTCGATGAGGTCGGTGAGGATGAGGGTGCGGCTTGCGCGGTGGTAGAAGACGGTTTCGGTCATCACGCTGCTGCCGTGAAAAGGCAGTTGCGCGATATCCTCCGCCCAGTCCGGCGGTGCTTCTGCGCCGAGATCGGCAGCAAAGGTAACGCTGATATGTTGCGATGCCGCCCGCTCGCGTACGCCGGCGCTGGCCCAGGCTTTCGCCTGCGGATAGTGGCGCTGCCAGGCGGGGATATGGGCGTAGTGGATGCGGTTGGGCGAGACGAGGTGGCGTACCGGCCCAAGGACGTCAATAGCGGCAAGCAGTGCCGGATCGGGGGCAATGGGCGAATGGCACCACAGACTGCCGTCAGTTAGACGTACTACGGTCATGCGCGTGCTGAACGGGATGGTGAGGCCCAGCGGGAAGGCCATGCGGATGAGGCCGCCGTCGGCAATCCAAATGTTGTCGCCCCAGGGTTTTAGGGTATTGAGCGGCTGGTAGAGATGGAGCTGGGCTGGCATGAGGCGCTCAGCTATCGATGTTGTCGCCGCACGATTGTGCGCTTTGTGCGGCCTGTTCACGCCAGGCGCTGCCGTATTGCCGGTTGTTGTCTTGTTCGAGCGCGAAAACTGCGCTTTCCAGGGTGTTCCAGTCGTGCTGTTCGAGGATGGCGAGGGGCGGCAGCAGCATGCTGCTGCCAAAATGGCGGATGATGTGTTCTTCGTCGTATTCAAGCAGCAGGCGCAGGCGGCGGCGCAGGGTTGGCGGCGGACAAACGCCGAAGCGCACGGTATAGACGGTTTCTTCCCAGTCAGGCAGGGTGAGCGCCGTCAGCCAGTGGTATTCCTGATACCACACCAGCCAGTCGGTGAGCAGCGTCAGGAATTGGGTTTCCAGTGCGTCAGCGGCGTCTTGCGGCTGGCTCAGAACGTTGGCGACGAGTGCGGGCAGATGCAGCAGGATTTCGCGTTCGCGGTGGCGAATTTGCAGGGGTTCTTCGGGGAAGACGGTACTGCGGCACCAGGCAAAATCGAGGTGGGCGACCAGCGCTTCGCCGAGCAGTTGCGCGGTGAGGCGGACGGTATCGGCGGCGTCAGGGCAAAAAAGCGGTTGGAGCTGTTCGTAGTGCAGGTATTGTGCGGCACCGAACCATTCCAGCGGGCGGCTGTGTTGCAGGGCGCGCCCCTGCCACCGGCGCAGGCCGGGGGTGTTGTCCCAGGTGGTGAGGAAGGCGGTGAGCCGCGTCCGGCGCGTATCGTCGTCCGCAGGCGCTGCGGGTAGCGGTACGTTGTGGTAAGACGGCATGGGTGGTGTTTCAGCGGCCAAACAGCGCCGCGACCATGTCAGCTTCTTCTTCGGTGTAGGCTTTGCCGTTCAGACGCACGGCGAGGGCGTATTCGCCGCTAAGGCCCTGCGCGGCGCGGATCTCCCGCCAGCCTTGCAAGCGCTCTTGCGAGCTTTCTGCGTTTTTCAGTTTGCGGAGGGTGTGGAGAGTTTCTCTGTTTTCGTCTTGCATGGGAGCTCCGTAGTCGTGGTAGAGGTGGTTGCGGTCAAGCAAGATAATATTAATCCTAGCAATCAAGCCAAGAAAGTGGCGCCGTACAGAGCAGACAGTACAGCACTCCGAAGAAGCGCGCCAATACGCTCAGATGATTTTCCCGGATGTAGATAAACCGCAACGGACGACGCGGCCATGGAAACCATCACCCTCGCAGAGCACGTCTCCGACTTCGCCAGCGCGCGGGCCATCCTACTCGCCGCCCTCAAGCAAGCCCCCCTGCCCGACTGGGGTAAAACCTGCACCGATGGACAACCCCCAAAACTCCGATTGCGGCCGCCCGCCAGCCCAGTGTTTACGCGGGTTTCCGGCCTGTCTATCCGCAAGCACCTATTTACGTGGGTTTCAGGCTGGCCTGTCTTCAATTCGCTTATTTACGGGCACTTCCGGTCTATCTATCTTCAATCTCACTGTTTTTTGGTATTTCCGGGCGACCTATCCGCAAGCCCACTATTTACGTGGGCTTCCAGCATGCATGCCGGCAAACGCCCGATTGACAAGGGCTGCAGAAGCAACCGGGCTGGCATGCCCAAAAGACGCGGGGTTTAGGCCGACTGATCATTCCGTTCTGCTACGGCCAGCTGGCTTATGCTTGACCATATCACTGGCGCACCGCCGACCGCAGGAGCAAAGCGTAAGGCGATCTATTCAGTGCGTTGAAGCCAGCTGCATCGCCGGCGCTCGGGTGAAGTATCACCGTCCGAAGCGCGGCCGCCGCGACCGAAGAACGGCAACAACGCCTGCCCCGCAGCCCGCGTAAAACGGGCATCTCCGGAGGGGCTGCCCGCAAGCCCTTGTAAGCAGGGAATCTCCGAGGAGATGCCCTATCCACGCGAGTTTCGGAGGAAGTACCCGATCAGGCCGCGCTGGCGCGGTTCCTGCTGAACACCATCCAGGTGGCCTGCCAGGCGATGCAGCAGCCGCCAGCGATAAACACCAGGTCGGGCAGCGTGCGTATCCAGCGCAGGAGCACTAAGGATTCCTGCTGCATAAAGGCTTCGCTGCGCGCCATCCACAAACCGTCGGTAATGGCGGCGTGGATCTGGATCACGCCGATCGGCAGCAGGCTGGCGGCGATCATTCCGGCCAGGCCGAGGTTCAACAGCCAGAAGCCGCTGCTCATCAGCCTTTCGTTGAACTCGTAGTCCGGCCTCAGGTAGCGCGCCACCAGCAGCACGAAGCCCAGCGCCAGGAAGCCATACACGCCGAACAGAGAGGCGTGGGCATGTACGGCGGTGGTATTCAAGCCTTGCAGGTAGAACAAAGAAATCGGCGGGTTAATCAGGAAGCCGAAGACGCCGGCGCCGAGCATGTTCCAGAAGGCCACAGCGACGAAGCACATCAGCGGCCAGCGCAGGCGCTTCATCCACGGCGTGGCGTGCTGGTAAGACCAATGCTCGTGCGCTTCTTTGCCGAGCAGGATCAGCGGCACAACTTCCAGCGCGGAGAACGACGCGCCGACGGCCATGATCGGCGTTGAGGTGCCGGAAAAATATAGGTGGTGGAACGTACCCGGCACGCCGCCGACCATGAACAGCGAGGCGGCGACCAGCGAGGCCACAGTTGCCGAAGTGCGGCTGACCAGCCCCAGGTTGTAGAAAATGAAAGCCAGCGCCACGGTGGCAAACACTTCAAAGAAGCCTTCCACCCATAGGTGCACCACCCACCAGCGCCAGTATTCCATCACGGTCAGGCTATCGTGCTCGCCGTAGAACAGGCCGGGTGCATAGAACACGCCCACGCCGACCATGGAGGCCACAAAAATAGCCAGCAGGTTTTTGTCGCCGCCGCTGCGGAACGCTTCGACCGTGCAGCGCAGCATCAGGAACAGCCACAGCAGGAGGCCAACCATCAGCAGAATCTGCCAGAAGCGGCCTAAATCTAGGTATTCATAGCCCTGGTGGCCGAACCAGAAATTCAAGTGCGCCGGCATGGCGTGGGTCAGGGCTAGGAAGTTGCCGCCGTAGGAGCCGCCGACCACGATAAACAGCGCGACAAACAACGCATTGACGCCCAGCGCCTGGAATTTCGGGTCCTTCCCGCCATTGACGACCGGCGCCAGAAACAGGCCGGCGGTCAAAAAGCCGGTGGCAATCCAGAAAATAGCCGACTGCAAGTGCCAGGTGCGCACCAGCGCATACGGGAACCAGTCGGACAGCGGGATGCCGTAGAAATGCTGGCCTTCCAGCGTATAGTGCGCCGTCAGTCCGCCGAGGAAAATCTGCACGACAAACAGCGCCACGGTCAGGAACACATATTTGCCCAGCGCCCGCTGCGACGGCGTCAGATGCACCTTGCTGATCGGGTCGCTTTCCGGCAGTTGCGGGTCAGGATCGTGCCTGCGCAAGAAAGACCAGCCCCACACCAGCAGGCCGACGCCGGTCAACAGAAACACGATGCTGGCCACCGACCACATCACGTTTTCGGCCGTCGGCACGTTGTTGATCAGCGGCTCGTGCGGCCAGTTGTTGGTATAGGTAGCGTGGTAATCCGGGCGGTTGGTGGCGGAAGCCCACGCCGTCCAGAAGAAGAAATCCGTTAGCCGCTGGCGGCGCGTTTCGTCCGGCAGCGTGTTGTTTTTCATGGCGAAGTGATCGCGCGCCTTTTCCATCGACGGATCGGCGCCATACAGCGTGATGTAGTACGGCGCAACGGCCTTGATTGCCTTGATGCGGGTATCGCTCAGCACCACCTTGCCGTCGGCGCCCATGCGGCTGCCGTTACGGTATTCCTCCACCATGGTGGTTTTCAGCGCGGCCTGCTGCCCTGCATCCAGCTCGGCAAATGGCTTGCCGTGCTGGTTCTGCGCGGAAATATCCAGCCAGGCCAGCAGCTCGCGGTGCAGCCAGTCGGCCGTCCAGTCCGGCGCCTGATATGCACCGTGCCCCATAATCGAGCCGAGTTCCATGCCGCCGGTGCTCTGCCAGGCGGATTGACCGGCCAGAATATCATCGCGGCTGATGACGGTTTGCCCGTCAGACGACACATAGGCCTCTGGGAACGGCGGCGCCTTACGGTACACCTCTACGCCAAAATAGCCCAGGATCGAGAAAGTGATCGTTAAAACAGCGATGAGTAACAACCATAATTTCTTGTATTGCCCCATGACCCGTTCCCCCTAGGTTAGTTTGTGCCAGTTACAACAATGAAGCACTGCATGGCGAGCCGGATAATTTTCCGAAAGCCCGTTGCCAAATCACCTCGCCCGGCACCCATGCAGCAAACAGCCAGAGCGTATTAAACAGCAGACAAGCCAAGCTGAAAAGCCCCATTGCAAGCGCGGTGAGAGGCATGGCCGGAAACGCCCGTTTTACGCGGGGTTCGGGGCAGGTGGTGTTGCGTGTCTTCGGTCGGGCTGCGCTTCGGAAGGTAATGCCTCACCCACGCGGCCGGCGGAGCGTCAGTGATATGGGTCAGGCATAAGCCTACCGGCCGCAGCGGAACGGAATGATCCGTCGGCCTAAACCTCGCGTCTTTTGGGCGTTCCAGCCCGGTCGCTTCTGAAGCCCTTGTCAATCGGGCATTTGCGGGTAGGCAAGCCGGAAGTACCCGTAAACACTGGGCTGGCGGGTAGCTCCTCTGGAGATGCCCGTTTTACGCGGGGGTTGGGGTAGGTGTCGTTGCGGTTCCAGTCACGGCGACTGTGCTTCGGTAATGCTTCACCCGATGAGGCGCGCTAATACATTCCGGTTATTTTTGGGCTTTGGTGGCTGCTTTGATGAGATGGCAGCGGATGGTTTTCGGGCTGCATTCATGCTGTTCCGCGAATTTTGAGATGCGGAAAGGGGATTCTTTGCGTTCAAGGGCTTTTAGCTCCCGGGAGTTTTACAGAGCGTAAGGCCTCCAGAGATTTTCAGCATGAATTTGTCCGGCGCCCCGCAGAAAAACAGACTCCGGCCCAAAAAAATATCACTGATAATTTATTGTTGATAGCCACAATTCAATAAAAGACCGTCTAAAAACAATGCCTAGACGGTCTGCGGCGGAGAAAGCCGCCCTACGCGGGGTGTGCGGGCGGCTTCCGAGGGAGCGACGGGGCGTCCAGTCTTATTTCTTCAGTTTGGCGGCCAGTTCGTCAAACTTCTGTTTGATGTCGGCTTTGAATGCGTCCAGTTTTTCCCGGCGTTCAGCCTTGCGCTGTTTTTTCCACGCCTCATGCGCCTGCCGCGCCACTTCCTGCTGCGCCTCCACGGCGGCCAACACGTCCTGTTGTGCGGCGGCGGCATCCTGCCGCAGGATGGTGGTTTGAAAGCGGTTGAAGAACGCATCCAGCACGGCTTCGTCGGCTTCCTGCGCCAGAATGATCACGGCAGTGCTGCCATCGTCCAGCTTGCGAGCCGTATTTCCCAAAAGCAGGGCGTCGCCGGCGGTCTCGGCCGTCCCCGTATTGCCGCCGATGAGCGCGCCTGCCGTGCCGCCCAAAATGACGCCCAGCGGGCCCGCAAGCACGCCCACCAGCGCGCCAATCAGGCCGCCCGTCCACGCGCCTTCGGCAGTTCTGGCGGTGAAGTCGGCGCTTTCGGCGGGAATGATCAGGCCGTTTTCCTTCTTGATCAAAACAGCCTGAGCAATCAGCGTATCAGCGGTCTGCGTGTAGGCTTTCAATTCGGAAAACGCCTGATACGCCTCGCTGGGCACATCGAACAAGGCAACGATAATATTCTGTTTCATCATACTTACTCCTGTTTGGGTTGCAGGGAATACATACCAGAGCATGCCTGGTCATTATAGCCACCGGAATTTTTCAGGCTTTTTTGCTTTTCCGGCAGGTGGCCACTGCCGGGCACGGTACTTGTTATATGGATTAGCGACCCCGATGCTTCCTGATACTTCCCCGATGCACGCCGCCGCTCGGACGGACGGATGCGCTGATAGCGCGGCGGCAAATCTGCCGCCGCAGCCCCAAGGTTGTTTCGGCACGCAAATGCTGATCCATTGCGCGCTTGCCGAACAGGACAAGGTTTAAACACGACCAGCCCCGCAAGCCCGGCGTTTACGCTGTTTGGCGGCCACCCTTATGCCGCCTGACATCCATCCCAATCATTCCCGTCCGCCCGAGCAAGTAGTCAATCAGCACCTGCACGCGCCGCGCTTTCTGCGCGTGCCGGCGGTAATAGAGGTATACCGGCGGATAGCGGCGCCAGTAGGGTTCGAGGACAGGGATGAAGGCGTCGCGGTCGGCCTGCCGGTCGCGGATGGGCTCGAAGATGCGGGCGATGGCGAGGCCGTCGCGCACGGCGTCGTTCATCACCTCGATGTCGTTGCAGATGAGCGGCGACGGCATGGTCACGCTGATGTCCTGCCCGTCTTCGTGCAGGGTCAGCGGGTAGAGGTGGTTCGCGGTCACGAAGCGGTAGGCGACGAGGCGGTGGTGCAGCAGGTCGGCGGGCGTCTGCGGCGTGCCGTGCGCATCGAGGTAGGCGCGGCTGGCGTAGAGTCCCTCGCGCATCGCCGGATAGAGCGGGCGGGCGACGACGCCGTCTTCCAGCGCGTTGCCGAAGCGGATGCCGAGATCGAAACCGCTGCTGATGAGGTCGATGGTGCCGTCATGAATGGAGATTTCCAGTTGCAGCTGCGGGTAGCGGCGGCAGAAGTCGGCAAAAACAGGGCGCAGGATGAGCTGGTAGGCGAAGCGCGACAGGGTGATGCGCACGCAGCCCGACGGTTCATCGCCCGCCTGCCGCGCCTCGTCCACCGCCTGATGCAGGGTGAGCAGGGCGTCGGCGGTGCGCGCCAGCAGTTGCTCGCCCGCCTCCGTCAGATGGATGCTGCGCGTGCTGCGGATGAAAAGCGGCACGCCGATTTTCGCTTCCAGCTGTTTCAGCCCCTGACTGGCGGACGGGGTGGTAATGCCGAGCTGGCGCGCGGCGGCGGTGATGCTGCCCGCAGCGGCGATAAGGCGGAAGAGATTGAGTTGGGCGTAGATGCTGTTGTCCATAAGATTGTGTGGTTTGGGCTAAGAGTGTTTCAGGCAGTTTGCGGCTAATCATCATAATCCCGCCTGCCTATACTGCGCCGCGTCATTTCACTACGAGGTTTTTATGAAAAACATCCTGATCATCTCCGGCCATCCCGACCTCGGCACCTCCGTCGCGAACGCCACCATTCTCAACGAAGTCGCGAGAGCCCTGCCCGAGGCGGAAATCCGCCGCCTGGACAGCCTCTACCCCGACTACCGCTTCGACATCGCCGCCGAACAGAATGCGCTGCGCCGGGCCGACGTCATCGTCTTCCAGTTTCCCTTCTCGTGGTACAGCGTGCCTGGTCTGCTGAAACTGCGGCTGGACGAAGTCTTCCTGCACGGCTTCGCGCACGGCTCGACCGCCGAACTGGGCGGCAAAAAACTGCTGCTCTCCTTCACCACCGGCGCGCCCGCCGCCGCCTACCAAAAAGACGGCTTCTTCAAGCACACCATCGACGACTTCCTGCCGCCGTTTGCGACGCTCGCGACCCTGTGCAACCTCGACTTCGTCGCGCCCATCTACACCTGCGGCATCAGCTACGTTGGCCGTGAAGACACCGCCGCCATCAACACGCAGAAAGACCAAGCCCGCGACCACGCCGCCCGCCTGATTGCGAAAATCAGGGAAATCGCCGCCTAAACCAGGAGAACCCATGTACATCATCAACATCACCGTCAACGCCGACCTGCCCGCCGACAAACACGAAAAAATGTTTGCCGAACACGCCGCCTGGTTCAAAAAACACTTCGCCGCCGGCCACTTCCTCATGCTCGGGCCGTACATCGATTCCGACGCGCACGACGGCGTGATCTTCGCCCACGTCAAAGACCGCGCGGAACTGGACAAAATCCTCGCTGAAGACTGCTACTACCCGGATTTCGCCGCTTACGAAATCCGCGAATTCGCGCCGAGGATGATTGCCGAGGATATCGGCAAGGCAAAAATGGCCTGATATATCGTTTCAAATAGAGGGTTGGGACAAGGCGAGCCGAAAACAGTACAGATAGTAAGTGTGGGTTTCCCATAAAAATTGCGCAACGTTTTTTATGGGTGCCCGGTCAGGCTTACCGACACCGTATCAGTTCTATTTGAAACGACGATAAAAACGGACGGTTCGCCGTCCGCTTTTCTTTAGAGAGGTCTCCCGGCGCGATAAACATGGACCTGCGGAGGACGGGCTTCAGCCCATCGCTTGCTCACGCGATTATTTTCTTAAAAACCGCCAGGCGAGATAAACACGGCCCCCGCCAGGTCGCAGCATGATTTATTCGAACCCAACCTTTCGGATGCCTGCTCGCTGCACGCGCTATTTCAGCCCCACAGGGCGAAGTTTTTATCGCGTAATTTTCCGGGTACGGGAGCCGGTATAGAAAACGGGGCAGACCCCCGTTTTTGGCATCACATTTTTATTTGCGGATTTTCCAGTTGCCCTTGCCTTTTCCTTTGATCAGGCGGACTTTGCCGTCTTTGGATTTGTAGCCGCCCTTGCCGGCGTTCAGGATGAGGCCTTCCGGCAGGTCGGCGGCGAAGACTTCGGCTTTTTTCTTGTCCTGAGACAGGATGACGTATACGGCAAGGGTGTCATTGGCTGGGTCGATCAGACGAATATCGGCGATGTCGAAGACTTGCACGCATTCGCTGCGTATGGCTGACCAGGTCTGCCCGGCAGATGGCAGGCAGCCATGTGCATCTTTTTCACCGCCCACCGGTCGCTCGACGGCTTGCTGTGCTGCGGCGGCATCTGCCTTTGGCGGGACGGGCGCTGGGTCTGCCGGCGAGTTCTTGTTACCGCCGCCGCAGGCAGCGAGTAAGCAGGTAATAGCAAGTAGAGACAATGCGCGTTTTTTCATTGTTTCCTCCGTAGATTGAAAAGAATCTCGGCACATCAGCGACCTGATGACAATCTGCATTGCAGCGGTGTTTTTCGGCATTTGCGACATTAGAAATGCTCACGAGGTTTTTCAGCCTTGTTGCGTTTTTTGCCTTGCATAAGAAGCGCAATGCATTAATTGCGTCACCCTCGTCTGAAGGTCTACTGATTTAGGGGATCAGGCAACATCAGGTCAGCGACCATGTGCGGTACGCCTGCCCCTACCAGTGGTCAGGCTGCAAACTGGTGCGAGAGAAGGGACTCGAACCCCCACGCCTTGCGGCGCTGGAACCTAAATCCAGTGCGTCTACCCATTCCGCCACTCTCGCCTTGTGGCGGCAATTTTACTGCATAAAAGCCCTATACTCCTACCCTGAAATACTGAAATTTCAGTCATGCTGTCGAGCCGATCAGTTTTTTGTTTTTTCTTGGTCTTGCACAACCCGTCACCAGGCTGCCACTCATGCCCGTTGAACATTACGAGAATTTTCCTGTTGCCTCTCTCCTGCTGCCCCGGCGGCTGCGCCGGCCCATCGAAATCATCTACCAATTCGCGCGCAGCGCCGACGATATTGCCGACGAAGGCGATACCAGCAACGAAACCCGGCTGGCTAGCCTAGATGCCTACCACGCCGAGCTAGATCGCATCGAAGGCGGTCAGACGCCAGACACAGCCCTGTTTCGGGCGCTGGATCAGGTGATCCGGGAATGGCGACTGCCGCTCGCGCCTTTCCGCGACCTGCTCGACGCTTTTGCCCAGGATGTGGTCAAGCAACGTTATGCTGATTACCCGGAATTGCTCAACTACTGCCGCCGCTCGGCCAATCCCGTCGGTCGCTTGTTGCTCCATCTGTTTGATTGTACCGATGCGGAAAACCTGTACCGTTCCGACTGCATCTGTACGGCCTTGCAGCTCACCAATTTTTGGCAGGACATCGCCGTCGACTGGCAGAAACAGCGCGTCTATCTGCCGCAAAGTGATCTGATCCGCTTCGGCATCGATGAGCGCCAGATTGCCGAAGGCCGCTGGAGCGAAGCTTGGGCCGCGCTGCTTGATTTTCAGATCGAACGCAGCGAAGCGCTAATGTATGCGGGCTCACCGCTCGTTCATTCTTTGCCCGGGCGCATAGGCTGGGAAATCCGCCTGACCATTCAGGGCGGCTTACGTATTCTTGAACGCATTCGCCAGGCACGCGGCGATATTTTTCACCGGCGGCCGCGCCTGGGCGTGTATGACTGGGTGCGGCTGGCCGGCCGAGCGCTGTTTATGTAAAAATCCAGCTTCCCTACAGATCAGATCCCGCCAACTGCTTACAGCCAGCCAAGCGCCATGTCGCCAAACGCATATTGCCAGCAGAAAGCCGCCGCCAGCGGTTCGAGTTTTTATTACAGCTTCACTTTCCTGCCGCCGGAACGGCGGCAGGCGATCACTGCACTCTATGCTTTCTGCCGCGAAGTAGATGACATCGTTGATGAAGGCGGCGATGTGCACACGGCCGCCGCACAGCTCGATGCCTGGCGCAGTGAAATCGAACGCCTCTATGCCGGCACGCCGCGGCATCCCGTCGCACAGGCGCTGGGCGAAGCGATGACGCATATTTGCCTGCCCAAAGAACACCTGCTGGAAATCATCGACGGTATGGCCATGGATTTGCACGAAGGGCGTTATCCAGACTTCAAGTCGCTGCTGCTCTATTGCCACCGCGTAGCCGGGGTCGTCGGCTTGCTGGCAGCAGAAATTTTTGGCTATCAGAATCAACGCACGCTCAAATATGCGCACGACCTGGGCATCGCTTTCCAGCTGACCAACATCCTTCGCGATATTGGCGAAGATGCCCGACGCGGCCGTATCTACCTGCCGCTCGACGAACTCGCCCGCTTTTCCGTGACGGCAGAGGATATTCTTGGCGCGCACGACTCTCCCGCATTTCATCGCCTGATGGCCTTCCAGATCGAACGCGCCGAACGTTATTACGAGCAGGCGCTGGAGCAGTTGCCTCCCTGCGATCGCAAGGCGCAACGCCCTGGCCTGGTGATGGCAGCCATCTACCGCGCCGTGCTGGAGGAGATCAAACGGCGCGGCGGGCAAACGCTCACGCGGCGTATCTCGCTCACACCACTGCGCAAACTCTGGATTGCCTGGCACACATGGTTCAAGGCTTAGGACCTCAGGGGGCATACACTCAGTCCCTGGAATACACCGGCAGCCCCCTTCGCACCGCGCTGTCGGTCGCTATCATCGGCGGCGGTTGGGCCGGGCTTGCCGCCGCCGTCGAACTGTGCACGGCCGGCGCCTCCGTCACTGTGTACGAAGCCGCGAAGCAACTGGGCGGCCGCGCTCGCAGTGTCGCCATCGACGGGCGTGTACTCGATAACGGCCAACACATCCTGATCGGCGCGTATCGCGAAACCTTGCGCTTGATACGGCACGTGCACCGTAACATCGACAAGTGTAAGGAAGCGCAGGCAGACCACGCCAGCAGCAACGCTGGGCACCAGCTCTCCACCCTGTTCCATCGCCTGCCGCTGACCCTGCAACATCCTGCCGGAAACTTTCGCCTGCGTCTGCCGCCTTTGTGGCTGCCGCTTCCGGCGCCATTGCCGCTGGCAATCGGTTTACTCGGTGCACGAGGCGTTACGCTCGCCGAGAAACTTTCCGCCGCCCGCTTCATACGTGGCTTGCAAGCCCTCGACTACCGGCTAGATGCGGACAGCAGCGTAACCTCACTGCTCGACCACACCGGGCAGGCCGGGGCGTTACGCCGCATGCTCTGGGAACCGTTGTGTCTAGCCGCACTCAACACCCCACCGGAACACGCCTCAGCGCAAATTTTCGCCAATGTGCTGCGTGACAGCCTCGGCGGCGACCGGTACGCCACCGACCTGCTCTTGCCCGCTGTCGATCTGGGGCGGCTTTTCCCCGACGCAGCCGCAACATTCATCGCAGCGCACGGTGGCCGCATCCGTTTTTCCTGCCGTATCGAACATATGACACGGAACAGACAGCACTGGTGTATCGGAGACGAATCATTCGACCACGTCATCATCGCTACCGCGCCGCAGCACGCCGTGCCGCTGCTGACGGAACATATAGAAACACATTCTGTCGCCACACAGCTTGGCGCCTATGATTACGAGCCAATCGGCACCGTTTACGCCGCGTACCCGCCAGAAGTCCGACTACCCGCGCCGATGCTCGGCTTGAGCGACGCGGCGGGAAACAACTTGGGCCAATGGGCATTCGATCACGGTCGGCTTTACCGCACACCGGGTCTCATCGCCTTCGTTCTGAGTGCACGCGGACGTTGGGACGAACGCGATAACGCTACACTAATGGTCGCGCTGCACCAGGAACTTCAAACCGCTCTGCGCCAACAGCTACCCTTCCCTGTCTGGCATAAGACCTTGCGTGAACGCCGTGCTACTTTTTCCTGCCGCCCCAATCTGTTTCGCCCAAACACCAGTACCTCGCTGCCTGGACTCCACCTTGCCGGCGACTACGTTTGTGCCGACTACCCCGCCACGCTTGAAGGCGCCGTGCGCAGTGGCATCCAGGCTGCCAGAAGCATTCTCGCCGCATCGCCCATACCGCCTCTACCACTGGGCTGAGGCTGAGCAAGCCCAAACACGCATCATCAGCGATACATCTTCTGCAAACGGCTCCCTAATAACTGGCCGGATACGGGTAAGTATTTCGTCAGGTTATTTGTAGGCATCCTGTCATTCCCATGCCACACGCGCCTACAATCGTGCCTACAGATTCGCCATGTAGAACGGTTCTTTTGTGTTGCCCCTCTCTTGTTGCCTGTGTTGGCAATCGTGGATAAAAAATCGCCCGAAACCCTTATTTACCTGGGGTTCGGGCGTTTCTTGTGGGTAATGTTTTTATTCTGGCGGAGAGAGGGGGATTCGAACCCCCGTCAGGGTGTTACCCTGAACACGCTTTCCAGACGTGTCTTAAATGCCTCAACCACGGGACTTACGGGGTATTTTGGTATATATTGTCACAAATTTGTCACACTGATAGGATGTACCCCCATGGCTACGATTCGAAAAAGAGGTGAATATCAATGGCAGGCGCAAATCAGACATAAGGGCTTCCCGCTCCAGACTAAAACGTTCAATTACCGGGAAGATGCCGAGAAATGGGCAAGAGCCGTTGAACGGGAAATGGACGCAGGCAGTTTCACCAGCAGCAATGTGGCGGAGCGAACCACACTGCGCGAACTCATCGAGGATTTCAAGACGGAGTTTGCGCCAATGCATTACCGGCAGCGCGAAGACCGTAAAGAGGCATGGCGGTTCCAGCTTGCGCGCATTGAGGAAGCCTTGGGCGACTACAGCCTGGCTTCGCTTGATCAGCGCCTGGTTGCCGGT
Source organism: Dentiradicibacter hellwigii (assembly GCF_041770905.1). Taxonomy (NCBI): domain Bacteria; kingdom Pseudomonadati; phylum Pseudomonadota; class Betaproteobacteria; order Rhodocyclales; family Rhodocyclaceae; genus Dentiradicibacter; species Dentiradicibacter hellwigii. The sequence goes on along the minus strand of NZ_JBEUWX010000002.1, from coordinate 115,720 downwards.
TTCCGCGACCAACGGCTCAAAGGCAGCGCCCGTCGCCCGGCCGCGGGAGAATCAACGGTGCGCAAGGAGCTTTACATGCTGTCTAAAGTGCTTGGGTTTGCTCAGACCGAAAAAGGCATCACGCTCCCGCGCGGCAATCCGGTCGACAAAATCCGCAAGCCCAGAGAGTCTAAAGGCCGGGAACGCCGTCTATCACAAGAGGAATGGGAGGCGCTCTCCAAGGAATGCCGCGCAAGCCGGAATCCCTGGCTATGGCCTTCCGTGACTCTGGCTGTCGAAACCGCTATGCGTCAGGGCGAACTACTAGCCCTTGAGTGGAAGAACATCGACTTGAAACGACGCCTTGCTTTGTTACCGATAACCAAGAATGGGGAAACACGGGTGGTTCCACTTTCTCCCGCCGCTTTAAAAGCGCTGAAAGCCTTGCCGCGCTCTTTGAGCGGCCGGGTGATTCCCGTCGGCAGAGTAACGTTGTACAGCGCCTTTGGCGCCGCCTGCCAGCGCGCGGAAATTGCCGACATGACGTTTCATGACCTGCGGCACGAAGCCCTGTCGCGGCTGGCCGAACGCGGCGATTTTTCCGTGCTTGAGCTGGCCGCTATCAGCGGCCACAAGACGCTACAGGTCTTGAAGCGCTACACTCACCTGCAAGCGGAAAAACTGGCCGCCAAGCTGGCCGGGCAAGGCTAGCGCTAAAGTAGAATCAGATGTGCTGGCTATATCTATTTCGGCAATGCCAGATGTACCTTGATAGCATCCTCGACGGCCAACATATCAGCCTTTGAAAGCGTCCCTAGCTGGCCTTTGAGCCGAGTTTTATCGGCAGCCATAATCTGATCCGCCATCGCTTTACTGCTTTGCCCGGCAACCGTTACCAGTGCTTCGCCAGGATATTGCCGCCCGGTGTTACTGGTCATGGGTACAACCACAACCCGCGCCAAATGCCGATTGGCGGCATCGTTACTTACAATGACCGCTGGGCGTGTTTTGCGTATTTCGCTACCGACGGACGGATCGAACTCAACCCACCAGACTTCACCGCGCCGCATCGGCCATGTCCCCTGCCAGCGCATTGCACCATTCCAAGGCTTCGGCTTCGCGTGCCTCGTCGGCGGCCATTGCCCGATAGCCTTCGTCAAGGGAAGTGTCGACCACATGCGGGCGTACCAAATCTTCGATAAACTGGCTCATGCGCCGTCTACCGACAGTCCGGTAAAGCCCTTCGTAGACAGCTTCATCAAGTGTAATCGTCATTTTCCGGTGCATATCAATCTCTCATACACTGAATACGTATTACATTATAGAAGTGTTGATAAATCCGGGCAAGACGTGATGCTCCGCGCGGCAAAAAATCCCAACTCAAAAAACAAAAAGTGTGTGTGCCTTTCGCAGGCGCATGTGCCCGCGCCGGACGGCGGCGCGGCCTTGATGCGCTGCGCATCAAGGTTCGCACGCATGCGCCTGAACACGCATCCGAAACCCCGCCACCCTCTCGGGCTGGCGGCGAATGCTGCTCATTCGGAACATAAACGCCGCAGCTTGTCTATAAATGGAAAGCGGATCGGGGACACAAGCGGCTGAGGACTCTTCTGTTACCCAAGACGCAGCAGATCGTCGGTCACGGCAATCACTGTGTTCGTCAGGTCGATGAGGCCGAAGCCGCGAACCCGAGAAGCTTCAAGCCGTTTTACGTAAAAGCGGAAAAACTGGCCGGGCAAGGGTAATCTCCACACCGTACCCAAAGAGATGGGCAAGGCAGCATTAAGGCTCAAACCTTGGTATCATGTAACCTTACATGATACGTAAGGAGATTCCCGTGGCTACAGCCAGGCAAGTGACTGACAAGGTAGATCGGCACCGTCAGCGTATGCGTGCTGCGGGGTTTCGTCCTGTTCAGTTTTGGGTTCCGGATACGCGAACCGATGATTTCGTGGAACGCATACGCCAACAGTGCCTGAAGTTAAAGGGCGACGAGGCAGAGTTGAATGCGCTAAGGTTTGCCGAAGAGGCTGCAGGGCAGATTGAGGGCTGGCAGTGAAACGGGGTGATCTCGTTACGATTTCGCTACCAGGGGACTACGGCAAACCCCGTCCTGCCCTTGTTGTGCAGTCGAATCTACTGGCCGAATTGGAAAGTCTCGTGATTTGCCCAATTACCAGCGCCGTGCGTGATGCCGCTTTCCGTGTCACCGTTGAACCGGACAACGCCAATGGCTTGCGCGTGCTTTCCCAGGTAATGGTGGATAAGCTATCAACCTTGCCTCGGTCGAAGATCAGCGAGCCTTTTGGAGGGCTCGACGATGAGCGGATGAAGGCGGTAGATCGCGCCTTGCTTCTCGTCGTTGGGCTGATTTAAATTATTTTCCACTGCGTCAAGTGACTTGGCACGCCAATTTTCCCGTAAGACAAAACCGATCCTGTAAACAATAAAAACCGTGCAGGCGCAATCACAAACCCCACCCTGCCCTGGTTGTGCGTTGTGCAGTCGAAGCAACCTGCCGGAATCTAATGAGATATATCTTGATATATCTCATTTACTAAAATACACTTTGATATATGCCTGCTTGAAGGAAGTTTTAATCGTGAGCCAAGTCGCCAAACTGTTTATTAATGGCCGTAGTCAGGCGGTGCGGCTACCAGCGGCCTACCGATTCGACACTAAGGAGGTTTTTATCCGGAAGGATCAGGAAACCGGGGATGTGATTTTGTCGCGCAAACCCGCAACCTGGGATGGTTTCTTTGCCGCGCTCAAGGAAGCCCATGTACCCGCCGACTTCCTGGATGAAAAGGAACGCAGCCAGGGAATACATGACCGCGATCCGTTCGAGGATTACCAGGAATGAAGCATTACATGCTGGACACCAACATGGTGAGCCATCTGCTGAAAGCGCATCCGGCCGTTGTCAACCGGGTAGTTTCCGCCCCCATGGCGGCGCTTTGCATCTCGGCGATCACCGAGGGAGAAATCTTTTTTGGCCTGGCCAAACGGCCGCAGGCAAAGCGACTTCAGCGCGCAGTGCAGGAACTCCTGCGACGTGTCGATGTATTTCCCTGGGATGGCGCCGCAGCCGAATGTTACGGGACACTGCGCGCTGGCATGGAACGGCATGGCCTTATTCTCGCACCGCTGGATTTACTAATCGCCGCGCATGCATCTGCCGTCGGCGCTGTGCTGGTCACGGACGATCAGGCATTTTACCAGGTCAGCAATTTGCAAGTGGAGGACTGGACGAAATAATCCCTGTTCTACAAGAAATAAAAAAGTGTGTGTGCCTTTCGCAGGCGCATGCGCCCGCGTCGGGAAGTGACATGGCCTCGCGTAGCGAGGACAGCGCAGAAAGCTGAAACACGGATCGGCAAGGCTGACTTGCAGGAATGATTGCATTTTGCTAATCTGCAAGCAGATCAATTATTTTGAGGTTTTGAAACATGCCTTCTGTCACTGTTCGGAATGTGCCTGAAGAAGTGCACCGGGCTATCCGCGTGCGCGCTGCCAGGCATGGGCGTAGCGTTGAGGCTGAAATGCGCGAAATCCTGGGGGATTCCGTAAAACCGGCTCACCGACTCAAGCTGGGTTCGTTGCTGGCTGAAATTGGCCGTAAGGTTAAGCTGACTGACGAAGAACTTGTTCTCTTCGAGAACATGCGCGACAAAAATCCGGCGCGGTCGGCGAGCTTAGAATGATTCTGCTTGACACAAATGTGGTTTCAGAGCCGCTGCGCCAGTCTCCCGAAATCCGTGTCATCGAATGGATCGATGCGCAGGCGCTGGAGACGCTCTATCTGTCGGCCATGACCGTAGCCGAATTGCGCGCTGGCGTTGCTTTGCTGCCGGTAGGCAAGCGTCGGACGGCGCTTCACGAGAATCTGGAAACGCGCATTTTGCCGATGTTCATCGGGCGCGTATTGCCGTTTGATCTGACCTGTACGAACGCTTATGCTAGTCTGCTGGCGGTTACGCGCGCTTCCGGCCAAAGCCTCCAGACAGCCGATGCCTGCATTGCCGCCATTGCCACTGCCAATGGCCTGGCTATTGCCACACGTGACACATTGCCTTTCCGGGCGGCGGGGCTGGTTGTTATCAATCCGTGGGAATTCGAGCCATAAGTGTCCGGGCGCGCCTTTCGCAGGCGCATGTGCCCGCGCCGGACGGCGGCGCGGACACATGCGCCTGAACACGCATCCGAAACCCCGCCACCCTCTCGGGCTGGCGGCGGATGCTGCACCTTTGGAACCTAACGGTCGAAGCTGTCTATAAATGGAAAGCGGATCGGGGACACAAGCGGCTGAGGACTCTTCTGTTACCCAAGACGCAGCAGATCGTCTCAAGACTGAACCGGCGGCCATTGCCGGGCAACGTGCAGCACACGAAGCATGCGCACCAGGTCGCCTGCCACGTCATAGATGAGGGCGTAGTTCCGATGCACTGTCAGCTCATGGGTGCCGTCAACGCGGCCAGGTCGGCCCAAGCCCGGATAGTCGAGCAAGCGTGCAGCCTGCTTTGAGAAGAGATTATCGAGGGCCAGCGCGGCGGCCGGATTGTCCTGTGCGACGTAGGCGCGGATTTCCCGCCTGTCGGCTGCTGCTGGCCGTGTCCATGCCAGCTTCACGATGCGGCAATCTTCCGGCGTGTTTCAGCCCGCCACGCCTCGGCCTCTGCTTCCACCTCATTGGCGGATAGCAGCTCGCCGGCATTGGCCGAGTCCAAACCGCGCTGCACCTGACGGCGAAACCATGCTTCATGCGTATCCTTTTCCTGCTGCAACTGGACGAACTCGCGCATGAAGTCGCGCAGGAGTTGCGCGCCGCTTCGGTCACTGGCTTTAGCGGCCATCGAGAATTCGGTTTTCAGGGTTTCGTCGACCCGAAAAGTGAAGGTGGCTTCGCCCATTTTTGCCGCTCTCATGTGTTACAAACAAAGTGCATTGTAACGCGCCCAAAGGGCATCAAGTTGTTTTTGACGCCATAAGCATCCGGGCGGTATCCGGGCGCGCCTTTCGCAGTCGCATGTGCCCGCGCCGGACGGCGGCGCGGCCTTGATGCGCGCAGCGCATCAAGGTTCGCACGCATACGCCTGAACACGCATCCGAAACCCCGCCACCCTCTCGGGCTGGCGGCGGATGCTGCACCTTTGGAACCTAACGGTCGAAGCTGTCTATAAAAAAACAGCGCTTACTTCTTCTCTTGCTCAAGGTTTTCCCGCGTCACGAAATTGGCTGACTCACCGCTTTTTCCTGCGACTCGGTTTTTCCCGCGTACCAGCATCTCGATTTTTTTCATCGCATCCTTCTCACCCAGGCTGCCGATACCGGCGCTGATCCACTTGAGCACTCTGTCGCTCATATCCTGCGGCAGAGCAAAAACGGTCATGAACACCGACAGCGTGATGAAGGCATAGACGAGCATAAAACCAAAATAGGAGGCAATCCCGGTTGTACTGTTAGCCTGGATCGTGTTCAGGGAGCCGATAAAACCCAGATTGACCAGATCCATGATCGGGCGCAGCATGATCATCGACAGCAACAAACCCAGCACGGTCAGGATCGGCTTGAAAAATACCGACAGCAACAACAGATACCCCTGCTGCTGCGAACCGATGAAGCTATCGTTTGACTCCGGCGTCATGTGCATGACCATCCACAAGGGCGCGGCCACCACCGATTCGACGACGGCGATTAACCAGCCGATGACGGCCAGGGTAAAAACCATGAACGGCACCATCGGCAGGAAAATCGACATGAAATAACCGATGTAAAGCAGACCGTAGGCCGGAACGACGATCAAATCGGACAGCCAGCCCAGCGTCTGAATGAAGGCGCTGCCGGTTTCTTCGGCAACATCCTGTAGCCCTGTCAAATTGATCGGTGTGATGGACAACAACGATTTCACCCCCGCCTTGGCCCACCTGGCGGCGATCTTAAGCATCGTCGGCGCAGCGATGAGCGTTTCCCCGATGACCATTGCATAGTCGCCGATGTTTTTGACCTGTATCACCGGATCGTGCCAGCCCGGCGTATCCGGCACGGCGAGCATATCCACCGTCCCGGCCACGGCCTTCTGGCCCATGCTGCTAAGCCAGCCATCCCACACATCGGTCGGATCGGAACCTTTCTCCAGCTTCAGAGACGGAATCTCCGTCGCCTTCTTTCCCGCATTGACGGGATTGCTCTCCCAGGCTGCCGGTCCGTTGGCGATAATATCAAACGCCTTTTGCGTCGCCAGGGCGTAATTAGCCAAAAGTCCCTTGTCGTGCGCAGGGGCAGTCTGCTGGATCAATTCAGTCATCGGCGGCTTACTGTTCGGCGTGATGCGATACGCCTCGTTCAAAGCCGTCTGAATCTGCGAAAGGCGACGATGGAACATCCCGGCCTGCACCCAGCCATGTTGCGTACTCTGTTCCAGGAAATTCTTGATGACCTGTCCGTGCGTCGAATCCATTTGATTGATGTCGGTGTTATAGCCTTTGCGGAATGTCCGGACATAGGCATTGATCCCTTCCTGGAAGCGCCCGGCATCGATGTCCGGTTTTTCGGACACGATGTCGGCGGCCAGCACTGTCATCTTTTCGTCCAGTACATTGTATGCCCCAACCGCAGTGTTGTAGGCCATGGCGTTGGCGATCATCTGAATTTGCTTGGCGTCATAGCCCGTACTCACGAACATCTTTTTCGCATCGATGTTGGCCGAAAACGGCACACTTGGCGTTGTCGCGGAAACTGTCGACGTTCTGCCCATAAAACCGACGCTGCCGCAAATCGGTTTGCCATCGGCAACCGGCGTTGCCGACGTATCCTTGTACTCATAAATCTTGGTCACAATGCTGGTATTCAGGCCAAGCGCCTCGGCGGCCATATCGGACACGACCGAAAAGCCTCGACCCAGGTTGAAATTAATGGTCTTCTCGACAGGCTGAATGTTTGTCTGCCCGTTTGTAATCATGCCCAGCGTCTGGTTGAGCGACATCGTGCAGACCTTGGACAGCAGCATGTTGCCCGCTAGTGTGCGGACCTGGTTGGCATCGGCATCGAGGGCGACGAACGCATTGGGTAGCGGCCGGGTCAGCGCCGCCTTCACTACGTTTGTCCACGTTGTGTCGGCAATGCCCACGCCCCAGACGACAATTTGCAGGACAATCAATTGAATAACCGAATAACCGGATGTGGTCACGATCAGCGATGCCGCTGATCCGGCGATGCGCAACGGCGTAAATACTGTTGACCACTTGCGCCCCAGCGCCTGTCCGTCGTTGGCCGTGTTCATGACCCCGAACACGGTCACATAGGCCAGGATCACCGTGCCAAAAAACAGGACGGCGCTATTGAAATAGGCGAAGGCTGTACCGAGAATATCGGGCAGACCGCCTCCGGCCGTACTCCCGAAGATGTTGGCCGTCACTTCGCCGAAGGTATTGGCCAGCAGATGCGTGATGGAATAGTCCTGCGGCTCCGGCGTGAAATTCGCCATGTTGTTTGTCGGTGTGCCTGCTGGCATGGTTGCCCCTCCTATCGCCCCAGATAAACGGCCGTGATGTTTTCCCGGTTGTGGCCCAGTTCATTGCTGATTACCAGTCTCGCGGCTCGATCCGCTTCTTTTTGCTCCTGATCAAGCTGCTTGTTAGTCGGCCCGCCCCTGGCCGGGCATTCCCGGCCGGTCAATTCTTTGTACCGGTTTTGCGCGTAGGCATGCCGCAGCCCGTGAAGTCGCGACAGGCCGAGGAAATTCGTCGTGTTTTCGTACTGCTTGAGCCGTTCCACGTACCGTTGCCCCGCCGGGATCATCGACCCGGCCCCGGCCAGCATCGCAGCCCTGGCCAAAACTGCTTTTTGATAGTCGTTTAGGATTGGAATCTCACGCGCACGACCACCCTTGCACCACGAAGCCTTGAGCCTGACAATCCCGGGACTGCCAGCAAGTGCATAACTCGGCTGGAATTTCAGGCACTCCTCGCGGCGCAATCCAAAAGCACGCTGTAACTCAATCGAGCAACGCAATCTTTCGTCCTTAATATTCTTCAAAGTTTCATCACTAATTCGAACCGACTTGTTTTGGTTTGTCACATATTTGCGTCGGCCGATGCCTAATTGAGCATTGGCCTTTGGAATAACGTTTTGCTTGTTGATCTTATCCGCCCACCATCGAAGGTGGGCAATGCGATTCTTTATCGTCGCATCTGAAAGTCCGTCTACTTTCTGCCACTGATTAACGAGAAACTGAACATGTTTAGGCTTCAGGCCCGTTACGCCCATGTTTCTAAAACGGCCAATTTCAAGAAGCTGTTTTCCCGCCTGAATCAAAATATCTTTTCTGGCAGCTTGTGTCGAAAAACTACCGTCTTTGTTTCTCTCGCACAATTGAGTAATTTCCCGAACAAGAATGTGCCTCATTGCCTCATCCAAAACTATTTAAAAGTAGTGGTTAGTGTTTAAATAAAGTTTCGACGTTCGAAAACGGCGAAAACAATCGAAAAACCGTAGTTTTTCGATAGGCCGAAGCCCGTGCACCACAAAATACTGCAAATCAATTTGCGTCGCTGTCGTGCCGTAGGCAGCTATTTAACCAGACGAAACAAACTGAAGGACTGCCAATACCTTAAACTTCAAATTTAGCCATAGATTTTTTGCCCATAGCTTTTAACTGCATTTACAACTTCTTCAGGATTCTTTGCCATTTCAACAATCATTGCAGACACAACCAAAGACAATTCCGGTCGCATTCCTATTGATTTCTGAACAGTTTTGCGTAATTCCTGAATTTCCATCATTGCCTCTTCAGTAATCGGAACTTTTATCTCTTTTGATGGCTCGACCTGAACAAACCGGCTTCCATCAAACTGATAAAGTTTTCCCTTGTCAAAAACCTCTTCCTTCTGACTGACTTCTTCACTCATAAAATAATCTCCTTTTCAAAAAAAAAATATATATAAAAGATACCCACATGTGCACTTGGCCTGCGTTGGTTGCCTTTGATACATACGCGCCTGCGTTGCCTGCTGCTTTTGGCCTTGCAAGACTGACCGTCTTTTGCTTCTACGAGCACAACCGCCATTACTGGCTCTAGTGTCAATCACCTGAAGCAAGGTGGCCTTTTTTGAGAAAAAAGACAAAAACTATGACCTTGAAAGGCCAACTGACTTGCCCAGTTTTGCCTTGAATCTGTTTGCCCGTTGAACCGAATTTTTCTGGCGCTTCCTGGCTTTCGTTACTGCCCGCAACGCCTCATTTAGCTTAGCTTCCTTCATTGCCAAATTATTTTCCAACTCGGCAATTTTTCGGTTTGCTTCAGCCAGATTAGCCGAAAGTTTCTTTCGGGCCGACTCGGATTCTCGTAGCTGTGACAGCAGTTCATTTGCTTGCCGGTTTATTTTGCTGTCACTTTTAAAGATAGCCATTTCTACAACCCAAAAATTATTTACGGAAATTGTCGCATTTCTGCGACGGCAAGTCATTACCCGCTTTTTACTTTATTTTACTGTAATTCAAATCGTCACTATTTTTTTCGGCCAGTAAGCCCTACTATTGAACCATCAGGGCGGAGCGTCACTACCTACTCGCTGACGCTCGCGGTAGAGACGCTCCGCGTTTAAACCCTGCCGGAATTACATCAAAATGTAATTTTGGCATATTAGATGGATGGCACTATGCTAGTCGACAAGATCAAAAATTTTTTGCTTTCGTTATTGTTTGGCTCAATGTTTACGGTTGTTTTTGCTTTTGCCGGACTCAAGCTAATTTCCGCACGCCGAAACATTCCTATTAATCATGCCGCTAATTTTGCCTGGCAAAACTCAATTACCAATTGGCCGCTTGATCTTCAATTGGCTATGGCTGCTGCTTTGATTTGTGGCCTTATTATCACTACTTTGCTATTTTGGCTTCTTTACAATACAAAGTGGACTTTTCAGCCACGCCGAATTGATGATGAAGAATCAATTAAAAAACTTTTATCGATGAGCGCAACGAAAGAAGAAGCAAGAGTGTTTGCCGGCAAATACAATGAAAAAGAAATGTACGTATCAACGGAAGATCGAGGTCTAGTTATTGGCCCACCTGGTACTGGTAAAACTGTTTTTCTTTTGAACCAGATTCTGAGAGCGGCAGAAATTGGATTAAGCTTTGCGGCAATTGACATCAAGCCTGAAATTCACAAAGTCATTTCTTCTGGTTTGGTAAAAAATGGTTATCGGGTTCTCAAAGTCAATCCGGCTGTTGACGATCCAGAGGCCGACCATTGGAATCCTTTGGCCGATATTGATGGCGAAACCGATATCAGTGAGCTTTGCAATTCGCTTCTGCCAATCAACAGCCCGGACGAGGCGCCTTTTGTTGAGGCTCAACGCGACTGGTTAAAAGCCTCTGTATTTCATGCCAAATTGCAGCCGGGTGGCAGCTTACCGTCTGCCTATCAATTTCTTTCTTCACAACCCGATTTTGGAAAGCTGCTTGATGTTTTAATTGACTCAAAAAGCTCAACTGCCGCGCAAATTGCACGGCGAATTAAAGCTGGATTGTCCGGAAACAAGCCTGATCCATTAATACTTCCGGGATTGTCGGGCTGCTTGCGCTCACTTAATTATTTATCGCTGCCAGGCGTTCAATCGGCACTTGGGCATTCTGATTTTTCGATTAAGGAAATCGGTACGAGCCGACCGACCGCACTTTTTTTGCAATTTGAGGAATCGAAACTGGGAGCGCTTGGGCCGCTGCTGGCATTCATGGCGACGGGGCTTTTGACTTCGCTAATCAATACCGCCGGAAAACGCGCCGCCGTGGCATTTTTTTTGGACGAGATTGGCAATATGCCAGCAGTGCCCGGGCTTGCCGAGAAACTCAACACAATTCGTAGTCGCCAGCTTCCTACTTGGATGTATTTTCAAACGACTCAACAAATTGAACGGCGTTACGGTAAAGGGGCGCTCGATGTGTTTTTTGCCAGTTCAGATGCCCAATTATTTTTCCGCCTCAATGACGAAAAAACGCGCGAACTTGTTTCCCGGTTGATCGGCACAACCGAGCAGGTAAAAACTACCCAGTCGACTACGCGCGAGGAAGGCGGACGCAAGACCACCATAAGCCGGACAAGGGAGCGCGTGGCGGTCATTGAGCCGCACGCCTTGGGCCAGCTAAAGCCCGGCCAGGTGGTTTGCCTTTATCGGGGCGCGGCGGCGCTGGGACGCGCGACGCCGCACTATGTGGATTTCCCGGAGTTCAAGAGATCATGAATCGGGCAAATTACGATGGAGCGTGCGCGGCCAGCAAGGCCGCCGCCCGTGTCTGCCAGCCCTTGCCGCTGGCCCGCCATTTGGCGAGCGCTTCCGGCTCCATGCGCAGCGTGACGGGTTGCTTATGCACGGCGGCTACGCTTCCTGCCGGTCGTCCCGCCTTGCGCCGCGCCATGATCATTTCCGGCGTGTGCACGGCGGCATATTCGCCGCGCTGTGCCTGGCGCAGCGATTCACGCAGACCGGGCAAGGGCTGCCCCGCATCCGCTTCCGCAGCGGCGGCAACTTTTTCAATATCGAGATTTTCCAGATCAAAATCGTTCATGCTTAGCCTCCTTAGCTACTTTGGCGGATATGTTGGCGCGCTTGCTCTTGATATACGCCATAAGCAACACCAGCGCACCCTCATCAAGCAGGTTGAAATAAATGACTCGCGCTCCGCCGCGTTTTCCTTTACCGCTCGCTGTCCAGCGTACCTTTCTTACGCCGTCTGCGCCGGGAATTACATCACCGGCCAGTGGGTTACAGGCTATCCACTCAATGAACGCATCACGCTCTTCATCGCGCCAGATAGCTTTGGCCTGTGTGGTAAATGTTGCGGTTTCAATCACGGTTAACATGGTTTTATTGTACATCTAATTTATATTGGAGGATAGACATGCTGGACCAGCTGGAACTTATTCGGCAGATTGTTGACCATGCCGCCGCACCCCGGCAGTTTTTCTGGGGCGGATGTCCGATTCAACGAGAAAGCCTGTCCGATCCGTCGGGTTTTCTGCCGCTATTGCTGCTGGATGCCTGCTCACAGATCGAGCCGGTGAATCTTCCCTGTTTTCTGGTAAAGAATGATGAAGAAGCCAGCTTTAACGTGCGCTTGATCCGCGTCAGCGGCCTGCGTCAGGAGTTCATCAAACGGTTTGCGGCTTGTGTTCGTGAATGCGATGGCGACTTGCAGAAAGTCGCGCAAGCGCACTTTCAAAGTTGAGGGAAAACATGCCCAGAAAAATGACTATCAAGGTGGCAACTTACGAGGAATGCGAGCAATGGGCTTTTAATGCTTGCCGAACCGTTCGCTGCGACTTTTGTGGCGTGGTGCAGCCCATCCTTTGGGGTGAGGAGAAGATCAATCAACCTCTAATAAGGCCAAAAGGCGGCCCAAGGCGTCATCGATAACGAACTGTGGCACACGTTCGACGAACTTGGCTTGGCGTGCGGCAAGATCAAGCATCCGTACCTTGTTGACCAGGGCCGCGCCTTGAGTCTTGCAGCCCGTACCCGTCAGGCTGACTGCGAAGCCTGCATAGCGGCTGTAATCTGCGCCCTGTGTGATGGGCGCTACCAATACGTCGCCCAGTTGATTAAACGACCTGGTAGTCAAAATCAGCGCGGGATGCGCTTCCCCCCGCATTTCACGACCTGTCACCGGCTCAAGGTTGACACGAACGATGTCGCCACGCTCGAAGCGTGCAGCGGCCATCACCACACCTCCTGCCCAACAGGTTTTGCGTCGTCCCACCCGCCAAGATCAGGCGCAGGCGCATTCGGGTCGCATTGCGCCAGAAGCTCATCGAGTGTGTAGCGTGGTTTTGCTGCGCGCAAAACGGCTTGCCGGGCGCTTACTTCCACAGTGAACGCATCCCCGATTTTGACGCCGAGCTGCGCCAGCATGGCGCTGGGCAAGCGCACGGCAGCGCTGTTCCCCCATTTCTGAATACTGAGTTTCATGCGGTTTGCGTTCCTGTTCTGTTGGCTATCCGGCTTTAATGTTTCTACATTGTAGCTTCGTTGCTTTGGGTAGTCAATTGTGGCGGATTGTGGATGTCAGGCATTCGCCTCACGAAATTGCTTTCTTTCGTTTGCCTTTGCTCTTCTTGCAGAGGCTTGGCGGCGTTCTGCCTTTCCTGCTGAAAGCGTAGCGCCTGCCGCACTGGAACACCCCCAAACGTCTGCCTTGCCAATGTTTGCCAAAACCTCGTCAAGCGACAGTTTTTGCTTTGCTGGAGAAAGCCGGATAGTTCTATCTGGTTCTATTGAAACGGTGACTTTCTCACCAGGGCGTATGCCTAGGTGATACAAGCATGCTGCATCAAACTTACGCAGCGTGGTCTTGCCGATTGCACCGACCCGATGCAATGCCTGCGCGGACTCGTGGATAGACTCGAAAGCATCTGACTTGAATGTGATGTTAGTAGTCATTGAAATGACGAACAGCCCATGTCACGACTGTTCCCGTTCCTTATGCCGCAAAGAGCGAAGCATGGCCTCTCGCAAAATGGCGTTGATCCTCGTTTGATACCCTTTTCCTTGCCCCTTTAGCCACGCCAGAACATCTGAATCCACCCGCACCGTGGTAGATGTTTTAGTAGGCTTGTAAAACGGATTGCGTACAGCGTTCAGCCAGAACTTTTCCGTCAAGGGCGGAATGTCACTGTAGTCAATTTCGCTGTCAGGCCGGTCAGCCAGTGCACGAAGTTCGGCTTTGCGCTCTTCGGTCAGGGGCGGAAGGCTGCCCAGATCAACTTCATAGCGAACAATTTTGTTCATAGCGTTTTCTTTCTTTCGGTTCGGCGCGACGCGCCGAAATGATGCGTATCACCTCTGTGCCGTCCTGATCATCCCGGACAGTATGGGCAACTAGCAACAGTAGATAGCCATCTACGATTCCCAAGGTCTGCCAGCGGTACTCACCGTTTTCAATGCGATCTTGTTCGACCAATGCAAACGGGTCAGCAAAGACACGAACGGCCGTTTCAAAGCCCACCCGGTGCTTTTTGAAATTCTTGGCTGCTTTGTCTGAGTCCCATTCGAATCTAGTTTTCATACGATTATGTTACTACATTTCTGTTAGACCGACTAGCGGTTGTACCCAGCCTGTAGCTAAAGCAGGTCGTCCGACAGACCCAGAACCCAGAATTACCCCCTAAAACGCACATAAACGCGCTATACGGCAAAAACGACCCTTAGCCTATAAAAGGATATTCCCAGCATCAAGAAAACCTCGCCAGCGCGCTTCCTGAAGATCGGACAAATGCAGTGGGTTTTCGGCGAAACCTTAGATTCGGGCAATAGTCAGGATAGGCGCTTAATGTCAGCCGCGCCTAACTCCGGGACCGGTGGCGGACAGATAGCGTTAATGGGTATATTTTACGCATCACGCAGACAAGACGCTCTTATTAAAAAAGATTAGTAAACGATTAGCAGAGTTATCCACAACCCACGAAACCCTTGCCATTGCTAGATTCTCTGGCTGTTTTATTTATGGGCAACCCCGGTGCTAGAACGGTATTGCCCCGGTGCTAGAACGGTATTGCCCCGGTGCTAGAACGGTATTGCCCCGGTGCTAGAACGGCATCAGCCACTAGGTGAGTTTGGCTTTTTTCTTGATCAAGTGCCGCCGCTGCGACCCGCTGGCCTGCCGTTCGACGTATACGAGGTCATCGCACACTTCATACCTGAACCACTTTCCGTGAGCCGCGCATGCCTCTTTCACAGCGAGTAGCGCCTTGCGCAAATCCTGCCGGTAATGATCCATGCGGACTGCCTCGCTTCCGCAAAGTTGGTGCAATGTTCGTACTTTAAAAGGAAACGGCGCTGCATGACTTGAATAAAAACTGTGTAGCCATTGCGCGAGCGGCTTCCCATTAAGCGAGCGGCGTATCCTCCAGTCCACTTGTGTGAACTGGTATTCGTCAAATAGCGGACGCAAGTGCGGGTCTAATTCAATTACCCATTCCTGCGTTTTCTCATCCTTAACCGAGGAGCGAATCAGGCTGCCTATATAAATATAACGACCTTGCCGGATCGTCAAAGCAGCGGCTACAAGCCGTTCGATGCGCTTCTGTAACGCCGCCCGATTTTTTCCCGTGTCCGTTAATCCGATTAGTTTTAGCAACGAGTATGACGTGACGCGGCATTGCTCGCCTAGCGACTGCGAGCGCACAGCGTGAAGCAAATTTTCCCAGACGTCCAGATCATCTTGACCAAGGCGCTGCCCAGTATAGTAAATTTCGATTCCATCGAGCGCGGCAAGCGGCTCGCCCTCTGCGTAGCGGCGCCGCCCTCGCCCGGTCGAGGAGAATAGTGAGCTGCGCAGGATCGCGTTGGGCACTGCTCGAATTGAATCGGGCCATTGGGGAAGCCGCGCCTCCTCGGGAAGCGGCGCGCGCTTCCCGCGCGCCGCCCTCACTCGACAATCGGCGATCAAATCAGCCAATTTTTTCATTGCTTTTTTTATGACAAAAGCAACTTCAATTGACCGACTTTTTATGCTTTCGAATATGCTTTCGGAATTCTGTGACACTCATGCCAGCGGCATGGGCGGCCAGCCGCTCTTCCTTTCTCGGCGGGCCGCGCCGCGGCCGTTCACCACCGCCTCCGACACTTTCTACTTCCGCTAACGCATCAGCTATGCCAAAGACATCGAACTGCAGACGCGGACGAAGGCCTTCGATCGGTCGAATCGCCAGCGTCCCGTGAGTATGACGATTGTATAATGTTTGTGGCGCAATGTTCATTATTTCGGCCGCTTGTTTTGCGCTCACACAAAGCGAACCATTTGATTTTTTTAGTATTTCCTGCAGAATCTCATCGCGCCGTTTATCTTTATCATATGCATTTTGCATTTTTTCCTCGCTTGCCGCCCCTTTTTGGGGGCGGCGCCAGTCAATCTTTTTGATGCTAATGGCATAGCATCAAACCGAAGAACTCGGCGAGGCAATATGCTAAATAGATATCTGTCGCCTCGCCGGTCAGGCGAGGCGGAAACGAGGCGGACGGTCGCCCGGGCAACTTTCCCAGACTAAGCGATTGATTTTAATAATTATCTTTCTTGGCCGCGGCGTATCATTTATGATCTTGTCATTCGGCCAGCCGGGAATCAGGGCAAAAAAAGTTATGACAAAAGCAAAAACAAGACAAGCAAAACCCCCGACCATGGCCAACTGGCCGGCACCAATGCCGGTCGAAAAAGCGAAAAATCCGCAGAGAATCAGCGCGCAACCGAGCAGACCAATAACCAGCTGGTCTTTGGATAGCCCGCAGCAGGCCGCCCGGCCGAGCCGAAAAGGCAAATTTCTCGTTTTTCCCCCAACGTCCATTTTTGTTATTTTACTCTTTTTTTCTAACTATTCAAGTGGTTATATTTACTTTTCTTTACCTTAATTCTTTTTCATCGTTACTTTTACCACTCTTTACCTCATCCCAAGTTTGTCACAATTTTGTCACACTGAGCGGGAAAAAATAGGGGTAAATCAGGGTAAAGGCAAGTATGACGAGGGAAACAAAAAACGGCCGAAACGGCCGTTTTTCAAGGGTTTTGGCGGAGAGAGGGGGATTCGAACCCCCGTCAGGGTGTTACCCTGAACACGCTTTCCAGGCGTGCGACTTAAACCACTCATCCATCTCTCCGGCAGGGCGAGATTCTAGCAGAAGCCATGCCAATCAACAAAACCAATGATCACATGGCGATAGCTCTGATCTTACCGAGCAGCACCATCTATAAGCCGGGCTTCAACGTGCGTTTCATTGTAATCGATTCATTCACCATGCCCACGAACCCTAAAAAGTATTTTTCCACTCACGTAGTGCTCGGAAAACTTGTATGGCATCATCGCTCACAGCGCCATGCACACGCGCCGAGGCGATAACTTCCGGGACATGGCAACGCAGAAAAGGATTGGTCGCTTTTTCCAGCGCCAGCATTGATGGCACAGTGGGTAATCCTTTGGCACGCAGAACGCTCACTTCATCAACACGTTTTTGCAAGCGCCGGTTGCCCGGCTCGACGGCCAGCGCAAAGTGCAGGTTGGTCTCGGTATATTCATGTCCGCAGTAGATTTGCGTTTGTTCGGGCAAAGCCGCAAGTCTTGCCAAAGAGTCGAACATCTGTGCCGGCGTTCCTTCGAAAATGCGACCGCAGCCGCCAGTAAACAGCGTGTCACCACAAAACAAAACACCCGCCTCAGCGCTGAAATAGGCAATATGCCCAAGGGTATGCCCCGGCACGGCCAATACCTGAAATATGCCCTCAAGTTCGGGAAAAACGATTGTTTCACCACCTGAAAGAGGATGGTCCAAGCCTGTGATAGACTCCTTTTCCGGGCCGTACACCGCTGCCGCTGGATACTGCACCAGCAGGTCGGCAATCCCCCCTTGGTGGTCAGCGTGGTGATGGGTCACGAGAATGGCGATCAGCGACAATTTCTCGCGTGTCAGCACTTCCAGCACGGGAGAGGCTTCGCCCGGATCGACGACAGCGGCAAACGCCCCCTTGCGCAGCAACCAGATGTAATTGTCCTTGAGGGCATGAATATTCAGTAGCTCGAACATGGGATTATTGTGAAAGAACGGCAAGAAAAGTCAATGCGTAATATGCCCGGCACCATGCATGATGCGTCTGACATCGCTGACTGGTTGGAAACCCCACGCGGCCGCTACGTCATAAACTGGGAGCAACCCCACGTCGATGCGCAAGTTGCCGATGTGTTCGGCTATAATGCGCTGCAACTCGGCTTGCCACAGGTCAAATTCCTTGCCCATAGCCGCATTCCGATGCGTCAGATCGTCGGTGAATCAGGCCCCGTCGATGTACGCTGTAGCTTATGCGAGCTTCCATTTGCCTCGGCCAGTATCGATTTGGTCGTCATGCCGCATGTGCTGGAATCACATGACGATCCGCATCAGATCCTGCGAGAAGTCGAGCGTATCCTGATTCCCGACGGTCAGGTCGTCATTACCGGGTTCAATCCTGTTTCACTTTGGGGGCTCCGACGTTTTATCCGGCGTAACCGTCAGGGGTTTCCGGATAACGGCAACTTTATTTCTGTGTTACGTCTACGCGACTGGCTAAACCTGCTCAGTTTTGAGGTTGATCGTGGCAATTTTGGCTGCTATGTACCGCCTTTCCAACACGAACACTGGTTGCGCCGCTTCCATTTCATGGAATCGGCAGGTGATCGCTGGTGGAGCTTCGCCGGCGGCGTCTATTTACTGCGCGCTGTCAAGCGGGTTCGCGGCATGCACCTTGTCCTGTCTGACTGGAGGCAACAGCACGCGCTACGCCAGACGTTCACCACCGTAACGCAGCAAACACTCGACAAGGAACTGAATAAGCTACCATGAAGCGCACTGAAGTCATCACGCATATCTACGCCGACGGCGCCTGCCGCGGCAATCCTGGCCGCGGTGGCTGGGGGGTATTGTTGCAGGCAGGCACGGCTGAAAAAGAACTGTGGGGCGGCGAGCATGAAACCACCAACAACCGCATGGAACTGACAGCGGTGATCCGTGCCCTGGAAGCGCTCAAACGTCAGGCGTTTGTCCATGTTCATACTGATTCGCAGTATGTACAAAAAGGTATCAGCCAGTGGATTCATGGCTGGAAACGGAATGGCTGGAAAACAGCCGACAAGAAGCCGGTTAAAAATGCCGATCTCTGGCAACGACTCGATGCACTGGCACAAGGCCATGAAATCACCTGGTCGTGGATCAAGGGACATGCCGGTCATCCAGGCAATGAGCGCGCCGACACCCTTGCCAATCGTGGTATCGATGAATTGCCTGATGACTCGACAAACAACCCGCCAAACCCATGAGACCTAACGCTCCGCTGCTGAACGCATTTCCTTGAAAGCAGCCTTGTAAATCTCACGCAAACCCAAAGCAAAACACTATGCGACAAATCGTTCTCGATACGGAAACTACCGGCCTGGAACATAAGCTTGGCCACCGCATCATCGAAATCGGCGGCGTTGAAATCAATAACCGCCGTTTGACAAGCCACCACTTTCATTACTACCTCAACCCTGAGCGGGAAATCGATGAAGGTGCGCAGGCCGTCCACGGCATCAGCCTAGATTTTCTACAGGATAAGCCGCGCTTTGCCGAAATCGCCGCTGAATTCCTCGATTTTGTGCGCGGTGCGGAATTGATCATTCATAATGCGCCGTTCGATATCGGATTCCTCAATGCCGAACTGGCACGACTCGATATGGAGCCGATCGAGAGCGTTTGCTGTGCCGTGCTGGATACACTGCGCATGGCTAAGGAGCGTTTTCCGGGCAAGAGAAACAACCTTGATGCGCTTTGCGAACGCTACGCCATCGACAATTCGAAGCGCACACTGCACGGTGCATTGCTTGACGCCGAAATTCTTGCCGAAGTATATATCGCCATGACGCGCGGGCAGGAAAGCCTGCTCATGGAACTGACGGATGACAGCAATACCGGACAGGGCCATATTGAAGAGCGCCTAACCATAAGTGCACACCACCAGCGAGTTCTGCGCGCCAGCCCCGAAGAAATTGCCGAACACGAAGCATTGCTTGCGGAAATCCAGAAGGAGAGCAAAGGGAAATGCGTTTGGCTGGCAGATTTGACATAGGGCGATAGCGTATTAAAAAAGGTACGTCTGCACCTTTTTTATTTATGTATCCGGAACCTGATCAACAATCAGTTCTGCAAGGGCCTTCACTACCCATCAATCATGATTGCCGTCACCTTGGCTACCGTCGGCGTTTCCGGTATTTCTATCGCTGCCGGCAGGCGTGGCAAAAGCCATGCCATCGCTTACTTCTCCCGTACGACCGCCATGTGTGAATCCGGTTGGATAACCATTTCCATTTCCCGTATCACTCGGCCCCTGTGTCTGATTCTCACGCGGCGGGCGTGATTTGGCGCGCCGATGCGATCGCTTGAGTGGTGAGCGGTTTTTATTTTCCTGGCGACGCACATCGGGACGGTTTTCCTTTTCCTGTGGCAACCAATTCTCCTGACGGGAATTGGCATTTTTTTGTCCCTGGTGACTCCGTCGTCCTGGCGTAAAACCACGCTTACCTTCGCCACGATCCAACGTGTACCCGTTGTCACGATTGCCCGGCGCCGTACGAATTTCAAGCTCATTCAGCTCATCCCATTCCGCATCGCTGCGATCCCGATCGGGGATTGCCAACAATTCACGAATTCGGCGGCGAATATCAAATGATTGAGGATCGTTCATACCTGTATTATGAACCACTCCGACAACGGCGTTCAATACTCTTCTTACCGATGAACTTACCCGATGTCGCATTCAGCATCCGAGCGGTATATTTCACCGCTTCGCTTTTATAATTACATTTTTACAGAATTCCGCCTTCCCTCTCATGTGGTTCAAAAATCTCCAGCTATTCAGGCTGCCTGCATTTGACGATAGCGCCCTCGAAACTATTGAGACCGCTCTTGCCCGTGCCGCGTTGCACCCCTGCGCCCCCAGCGATCTACGGCGCTTGGGCTGGGTACCGCCCTTGGCAGATGGTACGTTCGTACATGCTGTCAATCGCCAGTGGCTGATTGCGCTGGGCATTGAGGAAAAGCTGTTGCCCACTACCGTCATACGTCAAATGGCCAATGAGCGCGCACAGGCAATTGAAGCCACTGAAGGCCGGCGCGTCAGCCGTAAGGAGCTGCGTGACCTGCGTGAATCGCTGTCCATCGAATTACTACCGCGTGCTTTTGCCTGCCGGCACACCATATTTGCCTGGATCGACCCACTGCATGGCTGGCTGGTCGTCGATACCGGCTCTCAACCCAAAGCGGAAGAATTGGCCGAGTGCCTGCTGAAAACCGCTGAGGGCTTCTCCATCGCGCTACCGGCGCCTGTGCGCACGCCCACTTCGGCCATGACCGCATGGATGGCGGCCAGCGAGGCGCCCGCCGATTTTACCATAGACCAAGACATCGAGCTGCGTTCCCCGGAAAATGCTTTAGTACGCTACACGCGCCACTCGTTAGAGGGCAAAGAAATTGGCCATCACATCGCTGAAGGCAAGATCGTCACCCGTCTTGGCATGACGTGGAATGACCGGATTTCGTTCATTCTTGACGAGAAGCTGCGCATCAAGCGCCTATCTTTCCTCGACATCCTCAAAGAAGAAAACGACGGACTGGCTGACAATGAAGCCGAACGTTTCGACCTTGATTTCACACTGATGACTGGTGAACTCGCCCGTTTGTTTGACGATCTGCTTGCCGCGCTTGGTGGGGAGGCTGACGCAAAACACTAAGGAAAGCCAACCACCAAAGAATTACGGACAAATCAATCCAATCGTCCCCGTATTTTTCAATCCAATAAAATTCAGACCGGGCACCCCGCCGAACTCATCGGCAAATCGCACCCGGTCTGGTAAAAGCAATATGGAATTTCAGTTAGGAGAGAAGGAACCTAAGCTTCCCTAACTAGAGCCCCTATATCCCATACATAAACAATTCACAAAAATTACTGCTTCGCGGCTTCCTGCGCGTTCTGTACGGTTTCCTTGGCACCTTCCTTGACTTCAGAGGCAACCGCCTTGGTCTTATCGACGACTTCCGCAGCAGCATCCTTGGCCTTGTCTGCGGCCTCTGTTGCAGCATCCTTGACCTGCTCAGCCGCTGTCGCTGCCTTGTCGGCGGCTGCGCTCGCCGCATCCTTGGCCTGTTCGCCAACTTCCTTGGCTTTATCAACCGCATTGGAAGCCGCTTCGCTCACTGCAGCTGCCGCTTCCTTACCCGCTTCCTGGGCAGCTTCACCTGTCTTGACGGCTGCATCCTGAGCGGCTTCACCCGCTTTCTGAATTGCGGCACCCGCCTCCTGTGCAGCGGTTTCGGCAGGGGAAGCAGGTTTTTGATCATCCTTGTTGCACGCGGCCATCAGGGGCAGACAAATTGCAGCGGCAATCAGGGTTTGTGTCAGTTTGCTCATGGTTTTTCTCCTTTCAGTAAGAGTTTGGATTATCGGTTATTTCCGCCCGACAGGCAAAAAAGTGCGATCTTCCAGTGTTTCATGCGCATCGACCATTTCTGCCACATCAGGCAAGGTCAATCCGGGATCAAATTACTTTTGCCATTAACGTTCTCTCCTGTTGTTGGATGACAGAGACAACAATACAGCGGGTAAGGCGAACGATCAGCCCATCTCATTGAGCGGCGTAATTGTTGCCTGCGTGATTAGTCCGATGGGCGAACCACGGCGTGCACGCTGCCCAATGTGCTTACTTTCAGAAAGCATTTCTTTCGGGCGATTGCGGAAAATGCCGCGCACGCACACGATGGCTCCCCGACCAGCAATCGCCGCCCTAAGCGTTTCGCCCTCACGAAGCCCGATGATCTGTACGCCTTTGCCGCCAGAGAGTTTCTTCATCTGGTCGATCGGAAAAATCAGCAAGCGGCCGTCTTCAGACAACGCTGCGACATGATCGGCACGCCGCTCACCTGCGCCCAGCGGTGACGGCGGCAAGATGGCCGCGCCCGCTTCCATTGTTAGAAACGCCTTGCCGGCCCTCTGACGTGAAAATAGATCGCCCAGCGTGGCAATGAATCCATAGCCCGAGGTCTTGGCAAAAAGGAATTCCTCGTCCGGCCGACCGGTCAGCACATGCGCCAGCTTACCGCCGCCCAGCTCGACAAATGAAGCCAGCGGCGCGCCCAGCCCGCGTCCATCGGGCAATACCGCAACAGGCACTGTGAAAGCGCGTCCCTCGGTCGACAAGATCACGAGCGAATCGACCGAGCGACACTCAAAGATTACGCCCGCGCCATCGCCGTCCTTGTAGGCAACCGATGAAAGATCGAGGCCATGTCCCTGGCGGACGCGCGCCCAGCCCTTGGCAGAAACGATCAGCGTCACCGGCTCATCCGCAACAACGGCCACTTCGCTGCGCGTTGCGGAAGCGGCCGCTTCAATATGTGTACGCCGCGCATCACCGTATTGGGCAGCATCGGCACGAATTTCCTTGATAACGAGCTTACGTAGCAGCGTATCGCTGGATAACAGCTTTTCCAGATCATTTTCGGTGTGGCGCAGTTTTTCCAGTTCCTGATCAATCTTGAAGCCTTCCAGGCGCGCCAGTTGGCGCAGGCGAATTTCCAGAATGTCGTCGGCCTGCCGCTCGGAAAGTGCAAAGCGCGCGATCAGCGCCGGCTTGGGTTCGTCCGACTCGCGGATGATTCGGATCACCTCGTCGATATGCAGAAAGACGGTGCGCCGACCTTCCAGAATATGGATACGCTCACACGCTTTGTTCAGGCGGAATTCACTGCGCCGGCGCACCGTAGCCAAGCGAAAGCGACACCATTCATCCAGCAAATCAAGCAAGCTTTTCTGGCAAGGACGGCCATCCAGGCCAACAGCGACAAGATTGATTGGCGCCGTCGTTTCCAGGCTGGTATGCGCCAGCAACAGCGCCAGAAACTCCTCGCGCTTCTGGCGCGAGCTGACTGGCTCAAATACCAGGCGAATCGCATCGTCCTTACCCGATTCGTCGCGCGCACGGTCAAGCTGCGAGGCAAACAGCGCCTTCAGGTGCGCGGCGGCAGGATCAATGCTCTTTTTGCCCGGCTTCGGTTGCGGGTTCATCAGCGCACCGATTTCCGAAAGCACCTTGGCGCTCGATACGCCGGGCGGCAGCTCTTTGACGACCAGTTGCCAGGCACCGCGTGCCATTTCTTCAAATTCACACCGGGCGCGCACGCGCAGACTGCCGCGTCCGCTGGCATAAGCCGCCGTGATTTCGGCAGGTGCGGAAATGATCTGTCCGCCGCCCGGATAGTCCGGCCCCGGCACATGTTGCAGCAACTCGGCCAGATCAGCGCGCGGATTCTGGATCAGGCAGATCGCCGCTTCCGCAACTTCGTGCAGGTTGTGCGGCGGAATTTCGGTAGCCATCCCCACGGCGATACCCGATGCGCCATTCAGCAGGGAAAACGGCAACCGCGCCGGCAAAAAGGCCGGTTCCTGGAAAGCACCATCATAATTGGGCTGAAAATCGACCGTGCCTTCATCGAGTTCGCCAAGCAGCAGCTCAGAAATCCCCGTCAACCGCGCCTCGGTATAACGCATCGCCGCTGCGCCGTCACCATCACGTGAGCCAAAATTTCCTTGCCCATCAACCAGCGGGTAACGCAATGAAAACGGCTGCGCAACACGCACCATGGCATCGTAGGCTGAAGCGTCTCCATGAGGGTGATATTTGCCGATGACATCGCCCACCACGCGCGCGGATTTGACTGGCTTAGCCCCCGCCGCCAGCCCCAGCTCATGCATGGCAAACAGAACGCGCCGCTGTACCGGCTTCTGCCCATCCCGAACATCCGGCAATGCCCGTCCTTTAACCACGGCCACCGCATATTCAAGATAGTCGCGTGCAGCCGATTCATGCAACAGAAGACTCTCGCTTCCATCATCAGAAACCGTGGTCGGCCGAGACGATCCGGGAGGGATCACCGGAGATCCAGGAGGCGAAGATGAAACGGAGGGGGCTTTCTCAAACAAATCAGGCGTCTGAATATCAGGCATACACTCGACTCAATCGATCCGTCAGGAATAAAATCTCTGTAAAAACAGCAAAGGCCGGACTCAGCCGACCTTCAGCGAAAACGTGAGTGTACTACCGATTACTACCGATCAACGCTGCGAACGAACACCATCAACCAAACACGGTACGTCGCGTAGCCATCCATCTGATAACTACGCGACGGCGCATCAATAAGCCAGAAACACCCGGACAATCAGCCAAAAATAAGCACATCGCATACATCGTGCATATCGTCAGCATCATGCCCTGTGCAATTCGCATACAAGGGTTACGCAGCAAACACGCACAGCCTAGCGCTTGACCTGGTTCCCAATCACACCACCTACGACCGCACCACCAACGGTACCCATCGAAGAGCCGCCTGTCAGCACAGCGCCTGCGACGCCGCCCACAGCTGCGCCAACGGCCGTATTCTTTTCACGCTTACTCATATTGGAACACCCGGCCAATGCCACACACACCACTATGATGGCAAACAGGTTTTTTTTGGAATTCAGGCTGGATTTCATCGTTTTCATTTCACGTGCTCCAAAAATTAAGACAAGTGTATTGCAGTTTTCTCACTGCAAAAATCAGGCCAGGATTGAAACTCATATAAAATCAATGAATTGATTGAATTGCACCAAGATTCTCATAAACATCTCGTCGCCACAGCACGACACTGGTAGCTTGCTAACAGGCAAACGCCTGATTCAACGCAAATATTTCTGTCGCCCGGAAGCGACATTTCCGCCATTTTTCAGCTTTCCGCCTCAACCAGCGCACCGTTCTCCTCCATCCAAGCACGGCGCCCGGCCGACTCATTGCGCGCCATCAGCATATTCATGACCGGCAGCGCCTCTGCCGCCAGCGGCAAGCGCACGCGCATCAGCCGACGCGTATCGGGCGACATCGTCGTTTCCCAAAGCTGCTCGGGGTTCATTTCTCCCAGCCCCTTGAACCGCGAAACCACAAGCGTTTCCGGTCGGACGCCTTCACGCCCCAAACGTTCGATGAGAGTATCGCGCTCCGCGTTGTCGAGCGCATAGAGTTTGCGCAGCGGACGCTTTTTACCTTGTGCCGGCACATCGATCCGGTATAGCGGCGGCTGCGCAAAATAGAGATGCCCGCCGGCAACGAGTCTCGGGAAATGCCGATAGAACAGCGTGCAGAGCAGGACGCGGATGTGGCTGCCATCGACATCGGCATCAGTCATGATGACGACCTTGCCATAACGCAACCCGTCGAGCGTCGTATCGGGAGCATCGGCCGTATGCGGGTCGATACCAAGCGCCACGGCAATATCGTGCACCTCGCGATTGGCAAACAGGCTGCCTGGATCAACTTCCCAGGTGTTGAGCACCTTGCCGCGCAACGGCAAGATCGCCTGCAATTCTTTGTCACGCCCGGATTTGGCCGACCCCCCTGCCGAGTCGCCCTCGACAAGGAAGATTTCATTGCGGGTGATGTCTTCACTCTGACAGTCAGACAGCTTTCCCGGCAGAATGGCAACGCCCGACTGCTTGCGTTTCTCGACTTTCTGCCCGGCGCGAGTACGCGCCTGCGCAGCCCGAATGGCGAGATCGACAATTTTTTTGGCTTCATCGGGATGCTCGTTCAGCCACAACTCCAGCGGGTCACGCAGCATGCGCGCAACCAGTGCAACAGCATCGCGCGAATTGAGCCGCTCCTTAGTCTGCCCCTGAAATGAAGGGTCGAGCATGCGCGCCGACAGAACAAAGGAGAGGCGCGCCGCCACGTCATCCGCGACCAGTTTGATTCCCTTAGGCAACAGCGCGTGGTGTTCGGCAAAACCTTTCACCGCATCGAGTGCCGCCTGCCGCAAGCCGGTCTCATGCGTGCCACCGGCTGGAGTCGGGATCAGATTAACGTAGGACTCGCGCACCGGAGCACCTTCGGCGCACCATGCCAGCGCCCAGGCCGCGCCGGAACCGGCGGGAAAGTTCTCGTCACCCTCTGCGGCATGGTTTTCCGCAGTAAAAATCGGTGCGGCAAGGTCATCAACGATCTGCCCAGCAAGATACTGCGCCATCCCTTTCTCATAACGCCAGCGCTTCGTCTCGCCGTCTTCGATGCTCAGCGAAATCTCCAGCCCCGGCAGAAGCACGGCCTTGCTACGCAGCAGGCGCTCAAGTTCGGTCAGCGAAATTTCCAGCGAATCGAAAAACTGGGCATCCGGCCAGATGCGCACCTGGGTTCCGTGCGCCCGCTTGGCCGCATCGCCGACGCGAACGAGCGGCTCGGCCACAGCGCCGTCAGCGAAGACAATGCGATAAACCCCGCCGCCCCGGGTCACTTCAACCTCCAGACGCTTCGACAGCGCATTGGTCACGGAAACCCCGACGCCATGCAGCCCGCCGGAAAAGCGGTAGGCCGAATCCCCGTCGTTTTTATTGAACTTGCCGCCAGCGTGCAGCTGCATAAAAACGACTTCGACCGTCGGCACGCCTTCCGTCGGATGAATTTCGACGGGAATGCCGCGCCCGTCATCGCGTACAGTCACCGAACCGTCGCAGTGAAGAATAACGGTGATCTGCCGGCAATAACCACCGAGCGCCTCGTCGGCCGCATTGTCAATGGCCTCCTGAACAATATGCAACGGACAATCGGTTCGCGTATACATGCCCGGACGGTGGCGAACCGGCTCCAGACCCTTGAGAACGGCAATGGATTCTGCGGTGTAATTCATCGATAAAACTCAGGCAAAACACATGCGGTGCGGATTATACCGGCCTGAAAAACGGCCATGGACGCCGCCACGCAACAACAGAAACAACAAAAAGGCACCGCCGCAGCGGTGCCTCTCCGGGACAAGCCGGCGTAATCAGAAGCCCGCGCCCTTGATCGCCTTCAGCCCTTTGAAGACGGCCTTGGCGCCCAGCTGTTCCTCGATCCGGATCAACTGGTTGTACTTGCAGATCCGGTCGGTGCGCGACAGCGAGCCGGTCTTGATCTGCCCGGCGCCGGTGCCGACAGCCAGGTCGGCGATAAATGCATCTTCCGTCTCGCCCGATCGGTGCGAGGAAATTACGCCGTAGCCCGCCTTCTGCGCCATCTTGATGGCATCGAGTGTTTCAGTGACGGTGCCGATCTGGTTGACCTTGATCAGAATGGCGTTGGCAGCGCCCATCTCGATACCTTTTTTGAGGCGGTCAGGATTGGTGACGAAGAAATCGTCGCCGACGATCTGCACCTTCTTGCCCAAGGTCTTGGTGAATTTGACGTAGCCCTCCCAATCGTTCTGATCCAGGCCATCCTCGATCGAGACAATCGGATACTTTTTGCACCACGCCTGATACTTGGCAATCATATCGTCAGCTGTAAACAGCTTTTCCGGATTCGACTTCCAGAACTTGTATCCCTTGCGTCCGCCTTCATCGAACAGTTCAGACGAAGCGCAGTCGAGTGCGATGGCAATCTGCCTGCCGGGCTTGTAGCCTGCCGCCGCGATCGCCTGCATGATGACTTCGAGCGCTTCATCATTGGAAATATTCGGTGCGAAACCGCCTTCATCGCCCACTGCCGTCACATGGCCGGCCTTCTTGAGGATGCCCTTCAGCGCATGGAAGATTTCGGTAATCCATTGCAGCCCCTGCGAGAAGGTCTTGGCGCCGACCGGCATGATCATGAATTCCTGGAAGTCGATCAGGTTGTCGGCATGTTTGCCGCCGTTGATGATATTGGCCATCGGCGTCGGCAATACGAATTCCCTGTTTTTGTGCAACTTGCCGATGTACTTCCAAAGCGGCATCTTGCTGACATGCGCGGCGGCGACGGTAATCGCCATCGAAGCGCCCAGGATGGCATTGGCGCCCAGCTTGGATTTATTGGTCGTTCCATCAAGCGCGATCATGGCTTCGTCGAGCGTGCGCTGATCGAGCGGATTCTTGCCCTTAAGCAGTTTGGCGATCGGCCCATTGACGGCGGCCACCGCCTTCAGCACCCCTTTGCCGAGATACACCTTTTTGTTGCCGTCGCGCAGTTCACACGCCTCGAACTCGCCCGTCGATGCACCCGAAGGCACGGCGGCACGCGCGACAAAACCGCAGCTGAGCACGACATCGACTTCGACGGTCGGGTTTCCGCGCGAATCGAGAATCTGACGGCCGATGACCTTGGAAATCTTCACTGCGTCCGCTGCCGGCCTGGCGGCCGCTTTTTTTACCGCCGCCACATTCTTCACACTTTTCACGGCAGCGGATTTTGCAACGGCCTTGGTTGCGGCGGGTTTCTTGGCGGGCACAGCGGCTTTTTTGGAAATTTTGGAAACGGGCTTGGAAGTTTGGGTTTTCTTTGCAGAGGAAGCTTTAGCGGACGTAGCCATTTTTCATTCCATGACGGTAGTTGAACAAAAAGGTTTCTACAAACGGATTTTCAAGCACTTAGGCGCTTACACGGCGGCGCAGTATACATCAACGCAATGACGGCAGGCTTGCGCTGCCCGCGCTGGCCGGGAACATCCGCCCGCCAGAACTCAAGCGGAATCATCAAAATTGCCGCTCCGACCGCCCCACCGTCGTATTCATTCGATTTCGAGCAATTCGGCGTCGGCGAACACTAGCGCACCGTGGATTGTCCTGTCCGGAAAAATATCCGCCAGCACGCGGCAATAGCCGCGCACCTGTTCTCGGTACGCATCAAGGCGCGCCGTTTCGCCCGACGAACTCTTGTAATCGAGCACCCACAACGCATCGTCAAGCTCAACCAGCCGGTCGATGCGCAGCAAACGGCCGTCGCGATCGGCCAGTTCGATTTCGTTCCATGTCCGCCGATAACGCGCGGAGTCGAAAAACACCTGTAGCGCCGGCGCGCTGAGCAGCCGCTTGACGACCGGCCAGGCACGTCGGTGCGCCTCCTCGTCAAAACCGGGAATACGCCAGTGCGCAAACGCTTCGAGCCGGTCGATACGGCCGCCATCGGCCAGGCGTTCCAGCAGCGCATGCAGCAGCGTGCCAAAACGCGCGGCATCATCCGACGCCGGCCGCAGGCTGCCTACCGCAGTGAAAGCCGGCGCAGCCGTTGGCGACAGAACCTGCGCGGGCACGGACATTGTCGCGGTACATGTTTCCGCATCGACGGGAGCGGCCCTGGTCAAATCATCGCCATGAACCAGAGTGCTGCCCGGTTCAACAGGCAATGTCTGCACACTTTCCAGCGCGTGTTCGAGCAAACGGTACGCGCTTTTTTCCTCGGACTGCGGACTGTCGCT
Organism: Dentiradicibacter hellwigii; assembly: GCF_041770905.1. Taxonomy (NCBI): domain Bacteria; kingdom Pseudomonadati; phylum Pseudomonadota; class Betaproteobacteria; order Rhodocyclales; family Rhodocyclaceae; genus Dentiradicibacter; species Dentiradicibacter hellwigii. The sequence goes on along the minus strand of NZ_JBEUWX010000002.1, from coordinate 85,967 downwards.
CTTTCGGCCCTGCTCGCTGCCGCTGGCAATAAACACCTGCTGCGCGCGCGTCATGGCCACGTAAAGCAGATTCAGTTCTTCGCGCTGCGCCGCCTGCGCCTGCGCATCAAAGAGAAAACGCCGCGCCGCGCCGCGCGCGTCCTTGCGGCCGAAAAAGGAAAAATGCCGCGGCGAAGCTTCTTCCGGCGGCCAATCGACGATGACATCCCATGGCTCGGCCGGGCGCGCTGCGGCGTTGGCATCGAGCAGCCAGACGATCGGCGCCTCCAGCCCTTTGGCCGCATGGATCGTCAGAATACGCACGCGATTGCTCGCCGTCTGCGCGGAAACGACTTCCCCTTCGTCCGGCGCATCGCCGGCGTCGGCTTCACGCAGATTGCGCAGTTCATCGACAAAGCGGGAAAGGCTCGGATAGCGCCCGCCATCAAGGTCGAGCGCGAGCAGCAACAACGCATTCAGATTGGCCTCGACGGCGGCGGCGCGGTATTCCGGACTCGCCCGACGATAGCGCGGAAAAACTTCGCCTTCGTGATAAATGCGGTCGAGCAAATCGTGCGTCGGTAAATCTCCGGCAATGCGCAGCCAGGATGCCAACAGACGCGCCGCCCGCAGCAGGCGCGGCGGCACCTGCCCGCCAGCGGCAAGGTCAGTGAGGCGCCGCCACCATGAATCGGGGACCGATTGCGGCGCGGCGTTTGACGAAAGCGGCGGCAAAATCTGCGGAAACGCCAGCAGCAACAGCTCCTCGTTGCTGCACGCGAAAATCGGCGAACGCAGCACATGCGCCAGTTTGAGGTTATCGAGCGGCATGGCGAGAAATTCAAGCAAGGCCGCAATATCACTGGCTTCCAGCGTTGCCAGCAGGCCGCCGCGCGAAGCCGCTTCATAGGGAATTCCGGCGGCGCTCAGCGCGCGTTCATAGACAGCCAGCTTGCTGCGCGTGCGCACCAGCAGCAGGATGTCGCCATAACGCGCCGGGCGCGGCCCGCCGCCCATCCTATCGGGATCATGGAGCTGCCAAGCGCTGCCGCCCGCATGACCGACAATCTCTCTAATCTTTTTTGCCAGCGCCTCTGCCTCCCGGATCTGGCGCAGGTCTTTGGTTTCCTGTGCCGCTTCGGTCAGCGGGTCGCGCAAATGCCCGTCCACACGGGCTTTACCGGCATCTGCCGCGGCAGTATTGGCAGCCGCATCTGCCGCGCTTCCAGCCTCGGCTTCACCTGTCGGGCCGCCGGCGTCAGCACCAAACAGCGGCAACAGTTCGACACGCCCCGGAATGCCTTCGGCAAACGTCGTCTGCGCGCGGAAAGGCGCAAATTCCGGCAGGCCGAGAAATACGGCATTGACGGCATCGACCACCGGCTGTGCGTTGCGCCGCGTCGCATCCAGCGTGCAGCGAAGCGCGCCATAGGCACGCACGAGAAAATCGGCCGCAATCCCGAACAGCCTCGGCTCGGCGCGGCGGAAACGGTAGATCGACTGTTTGGGGTCGCCGACGAGGAAAATGCGCGGACGCCAGTCATCCGAATAGGCATCCAGCCAGGCGCGCAGAATCTGCCATTGCAGCGGATTGGTATCCTGAAATTCATCGAGCAGGACATGGCGGTAACGCGCATCCAGCCGCGCCTGCAAAAAGGCCGACGTCTCCGGCGCGCGCAACAGTTGCAGCACGCGCCATTCGGCATCGACAAAATCGATCTGCCGCCGCCCCTGCTTGATGGCCTCGGCATGAGCGAGAAACGCGGTAAATACGACACAGGCATCGCGATTGAACGCGAGAATGTGCTCCGCCAGCCGACGCTCGCCGCAATCAACCAGACGCTGGCACAGCGCGGCATGCAGCGCGAGAAAACGCCGCGCGCCTGCCGGCGTATAACGCTTGTCGAGCGCAGCGCCCGCTTTCTTGACGGGAATCGAACCGTCCTTATTGAGCATGGCGGCGCGCAGCAGGGTAAAGCGCGCGTCTGCGTCCGCTTCGGCGAGCGCCGCACGCAGCGCCGCCGCACTGGCGCGGTCGCCTTTCAGCTCGCTCATTTCCAGCAGGCCGAGATACGCCTGCCAGTCCCCCGGCCAGCCATCGGCAAAAAACGCCGCCAGCGCCTCTCCCGGCGCACCCGCGCCCAGCAGGGCTTGCAGAGAAGACACTACGCGCGCGGCAGGCGTCGTCGAATCACCGTCTGCCTCGGCCAAGGCCAGCCATTCGCTGCGCCGCTCATACGCCCGGTGGATAAGGCGGCGCACGGCCTCCAGTCCGGCCGTCTCCAGCAGACGCACCAGCGCCGGCGCAGGATCCACATCATCGCTCACGCGCTGCGCCTGCTCACCGGGCAGCGTGGCGACAAAGGCACGCCAGAGTTCGTCAAACTGCCGTACACCCGGCTCGATCAGCGACACCCCCGCCAGATTGGCGGAAAGCGGCGCCGCATCGACCAGTTGCAGAAACCAGGCGTGAAAGGTATTGACCGCCAGCCCCGGCTGTGCTGCCAGAACCCGTTCATACAGCCCGCGCGCCGCCTGCCGCAGCGTGGGATCAGCTGCATCCGCCACCAGACCGCGCTCGGCGAGAAAATTATCGATGGCAGCGTCTTCTTCCATCGCCAGCTGGCGCAGCCAGCCGATAACGCGCGCTTCGATCTCGCGCGCCGCTTTGCGCGTGAAGGTGATGGCCAGGATTTCGCCCGGCGCAACGCCTGCCAGCAGCAAACGCACGATGCGCGAGGCCAGCAGCCAAGTCTTGCCGCTGCCGGCGCAGGCTTCGACGACAACACTGCGCGCCGGGTCGAGGGCGTCGCGGGTCAGGCGGGCGGTCTGGCTGGCGTGGGACAAGGTATTCATTGCGCGAGTATTCGGTGTATGAAATAAGGGGCGCCCTGAGATGCCCTGTTGATAAAGGTTTCAGAGCAGCCTTTAGAATGGGCTCAATCATATCGCCAGTCATGCCGCTTGGCACGAAACCCTTTCTCCCACTTGCGGGGGAAAGTGGCCGAAGGCCGGAAGGGGGAATTCCGAACAACCAGCATTTATCCCGCTTGATGGGGTACGCGCGGCAATCCCTGTAAAAACACCCGCCGTGGCGGGTGTTTTCTTTATCCGGCAAGCGGTTATGGCGACGGCGCGGTCAAATCCGCTTCCGGCTTCCAGTCCACTTCTTCGCCACGCAGTAGCGCCGCAATCATCGCCTCTGTTTCGGCGTCGTCGGCTTTGGCAATCATCGCCATGCGTTCGTTGCCGAAGCGGGGCAGGTCGGGATCGTAGGCATCCGCCATCAGGCGCACGCTGTGGCGGTCGCGGTGATAGTAGAAGTCGCTGATTTTCTGCGCCAGCGCGATATCCATGCCGAGCATTTCCAGGGCAATCCGCCCGCTGCGCATCGCCGCGTCGAAGGTTTCGCGGACGATTTCCTGTGCGCCTGCGCGGTAGAGTGCGTAAACGTGCCGGCGGTCGTAGGCGCGGGCAAGGATGGGCAGCTGCGGGTAGCGTTTGCGCGCTTCTTCGACGATGGCGGTGGCCCGTTCGGCGTTGTCGATGGCGACCACCAGCAGTTGTGCCTTGGCAATGCCCGCTGCTTCCAGCAGTTCCGGGCGGGAGGCGTCGCCGAAGTAGGTTTTGATGCCGTATCTGGCAAGGAGGCCTTCCACGGTTTCCACGTCGTAGTCGATGACGGTGGTGTGGTAGCCACAGGATTCGAGGAGGCCGTCGATTATCTGCCCGAAGCGGCCGTGGCCGAGGATGATGATGGGGTTTTCTTCGGCGATGGTATCGGCCTGGCGCGGGTCTTGTCCGACAGCGGCTGCGCGCGGGAATTTTTCGTACACGATGAAGAGCAGCGGCGTGAACAGCATGGAGAGCGCCACCACAAGCAGCAGGCGATCCGCCACGGCTTGCGGCATCACGGCGTTTTGCACCACAAAGGACAGCAGCACGAAGCCGAATTCCCCCGCCTGGGCAAGGCTGAGGGCGAAGAGACGGTTGTTCAGGCCGCGCTGGCGGAAAAGTTTGCCGAGGACGTGCAGCACCGCCGCTTTGACCAGCATCACCGCCAGCGTCAGGCAGAGGATGGTGCCAAATTCGTTAAAGAGCAGGTCGAAATCGATGCCCGCGCCGACGGTGATGAAGAAGAGGCCGAGCAGGAGACCTTTGAACGGTTCCAGTGTGCTTTCCAGTTCGTGCCGGTATTCGCTGTCCGCCAGTACCACCCCGGCGACAAAGGCGCCGAGCGCGGGTGAGAGGCCGATCAGGCTCATCAGCGCGGCGATGCCGACCACCAGCGCCAGCGCCGTCGCCGTGTATATCTCGCGCAAGCGTGAGCGGGCGATGTAGCGGAAAAACGGGCGGGTGAGGAAGTGGGCGCCGCCGACGATACCGCCGATGACCGCGACAATCAGCGCCGCTTTCTGCCAGGCGGGCATGCCATCGAGCAGGGTCGCCGCTTCATGACTCTCTGCGTGTCCAGTCAGCCCCGGCAGGGCAAGCATCGGCAAGAGCGCCAGCATTGGAATGACGGCGATATCCTGAAAGAGCAGCACGGAAAACGCGGATTGTCCGCCCGGACTGCCGAGCAAGCCCTTCTCGCCGAGCGTCTGCAAGACAATCGCGGTGGATGAGAGCGCCAGGACGCAACCGGCGGCGACCGCCACCTGCCACGGCTGCCCCAGCAGCATGGCAAGCGCGGCAATCACGAGTATCGTCAGGACGACCTGCAAACCGCCGAGGCCGAACAATTTGGCGCGCAGCTTCCACAGCATCGCCGGCTCCAGTTCGAGCCCGATAAGGAACAGCATCATCACCACGCCAAATTCGGCAACGTGCTGCACATCGTGCGTTTCCGCGCCGACGAAATGGAATATCGGGCCGATGAGGATGCCTGCCAGCAGATAACCCAGCACCGAGCCGAGACCAAGCCGCTTTGACACTGGCACGATCAGCACCGCTGCCCCCAAATAGACAAATGCAGAAGAGAGAAGGGAAGTCATAAGAATCCTTTATATGAGGTAACGAGACGGGCGCACCGCACACCCGTAGAAAAAACATTTGGGTCAGGGCAGAAAAAACAAGGTGGGCGAGCGCCAGCTGCCAACTAACGCAGCCAAAACCGCCCGCGCCGCATCGCCGCAAACGTCGCCAGCACCAGCAGCGCAATCCCGCCGCTACCTGCCACTACCATCACCCATGCCAAGAACGGCATCATGCCCTGCGCCAGCAAATGCAGGCCGCAGCCGCACATTGCCGCAAGGCCGAATGAAAACCCCCAAGAGCTCATAAAAAAGCCATCGCTTAGCAGCCACGGCAGCAGCCGCAACAAAAACAGCCCCTGCAACCAGCCATACCCCATCAACATCAAGGCAAAACCATCCACCGCCCCGCCATGCACGGCGAAATACGCACCACAGGCGACAAACGGCGGTGCCAACTGAATCCCGACGATCCCGCGCACCGCTGGCGCCAGCGCCTGTTCAACCCGCAGCCGCAATAAAATCGCCCCTTCCAGACTCAGCCACGAAAATACCCCCATCCCGAAAAACAGCCAGGCATAGTCCGTGAATCCCAGCGCGGCGAACGCCGAGGTGCTGACAAACGCAGCGGCGACCGTTGGCAAATACACCACCGGCGTCGTTGCCGCGAGCGTGTGTAAACCGCGCCACAAACCCGCCGCACGATACATGGCAAACGCCAGCTGCGCGCCAACCCCCAGCATCACAGCCAGCATCGCCGGCAGACGGGCATACGGCAAAAGCGCCATCGCCAGCAACAACAGCGTGATAGGGATCATGCTCAAAAAACAGCACTGCACCAGATCCTGCAAATCGGCGAGAAAATCGGCGCGGAAACGCCAGATCTTGACGGCATAAGCGGCGATCAGCAGCAGCCACAACAGCGCGGCGACCGCCAACAGCGCTTCAGCCGGCCAGGACGGTGCAAACCCCATTGCCGCGCCATAACGCCACGACAGCCCCAGTGCGGACAAACCAAGCGGCATACTGAAATAACTGAGCGGAACCGGAAACTTGCGCGACGGTGCAGCAGGCGAAGAAACAGACATGGCAGTGCTCCAGATAAAAGAAAAATTATAGACAGTGCCCGTCCTTGAACTGTCTCTAAAAACCATGTGCTTGGCTCGCCTGGTGAAGCCAGCGTTTACGCCGCTTGGCCGGAAGAGAGCATTTATCCAGTTTGACCATAGGTATCTACCTATCTTAAGCGCTGTAAAAAACTGCGGAAACTAAGGAAAACCACTCGCCTGCTTGCGGGACTGGGACAGCTCGCGTAACGAGAAAAGGAGTGAGGGCATTCGTGCATAGACCGGACACCTAGGTAACGGCGTGCGAGGACATAGGTGACAGTCCGGGGATAATCTATCAAACCTTATTCAGATCAAATTCCTTCACAAACTGATGGCAAAAAATCGGCGTGAATGCACTTCGGCAGGCCGTAGCGCTCAAATACCCGCAGTAACGTCTCCGGCACGGTTGTGCAGCGCTCGTTGCCCTGCGCGTCGAGGCAGAGGCTGTAGCGCGAGGGGTCATCAAGGAAAGCATAAATAGCAGCTCGACTTTGCCAAGAGACAAGGCGGTACGCCGCAGGCAGACGATTCAGTACGGCAAGGCCAGGTCAATATAGCAACGCCGTATTTTGGCAAAGGAAGCCGTTGTTTTTCTTGTGAAATCACGTGTGTCTGGCTAATAATACGGTGCGCCCTCAAAGCATTTTCAGAACCGCCCGCCCTCTCCCTTCATGAAACCGAACACGCAAGACAGCCCGCCCGTGCCCGGCCTGCGGCTCGACGCCGCCTGCCTGGCGCATGCGGTCAGCCCGCTCCTGCGGCTCCCGCAGGCAGCGCTCATTGCATGGGGCATCTCGCGCCTGCACCACGGCGCAGGCGTCGCGGATCTTGTATGGCTGACGGCAGGCATCGTCTTTGCCGGCGTTTTGCGTGCCGTACTGGAAGCGTGGAGCGCCGGATGCATGTTTGACACGGCGCGCGAACGTCTGAGCCGCTGGCGCAGCCGTACTGTCGCGGCGCTGGCAGCACGCTCTCCGCTGGATCGCGCCCGGATGCATGCCGGCGCGTCCGCCAGTGCATTGGCCGAACAGGCCGAAGCGATTCTCCCCTGGCTGACGCGTTACCGCAGCGCCGTCTGGCGCGCGCGCATCATGCCCGCGATGATCGTGCTGCCGGTCGCCTGGTTTTCCTGGGCTGCCGCGCTGGTGCTCCTGCTGGCGGCGCCGCTGATCCCGATGTTCATGGCGATCGTAGGCCGTCGCGCCCGTGCCGCCAGTGAAGCGCAGTGGTTGCAAATGAGCAGTATGAATGCGTTTCTGCTCGACCGCCTGCGCGGCCTGCCGACACTGCGAGCGCTCGGTTGCGTGGCGCTGACGGCGCGCCGCCTGCGCGCCCAGATCGAGGATCTTCGCCAGCGCACGCTGCGCGTACTGCGCATCGCCTTTTTGTCTTCGGCGGTGCTGGAGCTGTTTTCCGCATTGGGCGTCGCCCTCGTCGCGGTTTACATCGGCTTCCATCTGCTGGGCTATCTGAAATTCGGCGCCTGGGGGCGGCGGCTCGATCTGGCCGAAGCGCTCTTTATCCTGTTGCTGGCGCCGGCCTTTTTCGAGCCACTGAGGGAGCTGGCTGCCGTCTGGCACGACCGCGCCGCGGGCCTCGCGGCGGCGGACGCATTGAACCGGCTCGCGGTGGGCGGACTGCCGCTGCTTGGCGGCGCGCCGGATAATCCGCTTCCAGCGCAAACGCCCTCGCCTTCATCGGGAGAAAACGATGCGCCTGATCTGCCGCCGCAGGTCAGGATCGAAGAGTTGCATTTTGCATTTCCCGGCGAAGCCCCCGTTTTCCAGGACTTTACGCTGAACGTAGCGCCTGGAGAACGGGTGGCATTGATGGCGCCCAGTGGGACAGGGAAAACGGTTCTGCTCTCGCTGATGGCCGGGTTGTTGCAGGCTACGCAAGGCCGTATCGAGATCGGCGGCACAGCCCTGACCGCTGCCTCGGCGCAGCGGCTGCGTCAGCGCATGGCCTGGATGGGGCAGCGCCCGCACGTATTCTCCCGATCGGTACAGCATAACGTCTCGCTCGGACGGACGGATCCAGGTGAAGGCGATGGCGAGGCGTATGTGCGGCAGGCCATCTGCTGGGCGCAGCTGGGCAGCGTGGCGCAGGCGCATCCGGGCACCTCGCTGGGCGAAGGCGGAACGGGACTGTCCGGCGGCGAGGCCGTCAGGCTGGCCTTGGCGCGTCTGGCCGCTGCATTGCACGTATCGCACGCGGATCTGCTGCTGGCGGATGAACCGACGGCGCATCTGGATAGCGAGACGGCCGCCCAGGTCACGCAATCTCTTCTCGATCTGGCGCGGGGACGCACCCTGATCGTCGCCACGCATGACCCGGTGCTTGCCGCACGACTGGATCGCAGCGTGGTGCTCCCGACCCCCAACGGCGCCGTACACGCCGAGGCAGAGGCATGCGATGACGCGCAGATTCAGTGAGACAGCCTCGGTGCTGCGCCCCGTGCTCGGTGCCCTGTTCGCCGGGGTTTGGCGCCGCATGGCGCTGGGCGCCAGCCTGGCGGCAATCACCGTTCTTGCCGGCATGGGGCTGCTCGGGCTATCGGGCTGGTTCATTGCCGCCACCGCCATTGCCGGACTGCACGCCGCCAGTGCCCTGGCCTTCGACGTATTCGCGCCGTCAGCCGGCATCCGCCTGCTGGCGCTGGGGCGCACCGCTGCGCGTTACGGCGAACGACTCGTGACGCACGATGCGACGCTGGCCGCACTGGCGGCACTGCGCGAGCGTATTTTCCGGGGCTGGGCGAGCGCCGCGCAGATTCGGGAACTGCTGCGCCGTCCGGCACGGGCGCTCTTCCGGCTAACCAGCGACCTCGACGCGCTGGAATCCCTCTATCTTCGCCTGCTAACGCCAGCCGGTGCGGCGCTGTGCGCAACGGCGTTCGCTGCGGCGACGCTCGGCCTCATGACGTTCTGGCTCGGCATCGCCCTGGGAATATGGATGCTGGCGGTCGGCATAGCCGTCAGCGTCGGGCTGTTCTTCCGCTCCCGCCGGCCCGCCTTGCGCCGCGCACTGCTCACGGAACGCCTGCGGGCGCAGACCGTCGATCTGGTCTCCGGTCAGACAGAGCTGGTCATGGCCGGACGTCTGGCAGCCCAATGTGCGGCGCTTGAGCAAACGGATCGCCGCCTGGCACGCGCCGACCGGCGTCTGCACCGTCTGGACACGGCCGCCGGTGCAATTTACGGCATTGCCGGCAGCCTGACCCTGGCCGCCACCTTGCTCGGTGTCGGCGCACTGGTCGATCGCGGGCAGATCGGCATTCCCGCCGCGGTGCTGGCGCTGCTCATCGCACTGGCGGCCATGGAACCCTTTGCCGCACTCCGGCGCGGCGCGCTGGAAGCCGGCCGCATGTGGCTGGCGGCAAAACGTCTGTCGCCCCATTGTGCCGAGTACGCCGAGTGTGCAGATTCCGGCGCAACGCCGGATGCCGCTGTGCCTGATGTGCCCAATGCGGGCGATGCAGTCATCCTGCAACGGGTTTCGGTACGTTATCCGGGCAGTGCGACCGACGCGCTGCAATCACTTTCCCTGACGATTGCCCACGGAGAACGGGTTGCCGTCGTCGGCCCCAGCGGTGCCGGCAAATCGACGCTGATGGCGCTGCTCGCCGGCGAATTGGCGGCGCACGCGGGCAGTATCCAGCGGCTGCCCTTTGCCTGGCTGAGCCAGCGGGCCGATCTTTTTCAGGATTCCCTGCGCGAGAACCTGCTGCTGGCCGCGCCCGAAGCCGGCGATGAAGCGCTCTGGCACGCGCTCGAATCAGCCGGGCTAGCCGCCGATATACGCGGCCTGAATGCCGGACTGGAAACCCGGCTCGGCGAAAGCGGGCTGGGGCTCTCTGCCGGGCAGAGACGCCGTTTGGCGCTGGCGCGCCTGCTGCTACAATCCCATCCGCTCTGGCTTCTCGACGAGCCGACGGAAGGACTGGACGCGGCGACGGCGGCGGATGTGCTCGCGCGGCTTCGGATACTGGGCGAAGGGCGCGCTTGGCTGATGGCGACCCATCTGAGGCGCGAAGCAGCGCTGGCCGACCGTCTGCTGATATTGCGCGACGGCCGCGTTGAAGCCGAGTATCGCTGGGGCAGCCGGGATTTTGCCGCCGCACTGGCCGCATTGAGGCATGACTGATTCATTCGGACGCACATGAAGCCATATTCATAAGGGGAAACCGCCATGGATTTTGACATCGTCAGCCTGTCGCGCCTGCAGTTTGCACTGACTGCGCTCTACCACTTTATTTTCGTCCCGCTGACGCTGGGGCTGTCGATTCTGGTCGCCATCATGGAGACGGTTTATGTGCTCACCGGCCGTACGCTTTGGCGTGACATGACGAAATTCTGGGGCGGGCTGTTCGGCATCAACTTTGCCATGGGCGTCGCCACCGGCATCGTGATGGAATTTCAGTTCGGCATGAACTGGAGTTATTACAGCCACTACGTCGGTGATATTTTCGGCGCCCCGCTTGCTCTGGAAGGATTGATGGCTTTCTTTCTGGAAGCCACCTTTGTGGGCCTGTTCTTTTTTGGCTGGGAGCGGCTTTCCCGCGTAAAACACCTGATCGTCGCCTGGTGCGTGGCGCTCGGCTCGAATTTTTCGGCCTTGTGGATTCTCATCGCCAATGGCTGGATGCAAAATCCGGTCGGCGCCCAGTTCAACCCGCAGACTATGCGCATGGAAATGACGGATTTTTTCGCCGTGCTTATCAACCCGATGGCGCAGACGAAGTTCGTGCATACCGTGACTGCCGGCTATGTGACGGCGGCCGTTTTCGTCCTTGGCATTTCAGCCTGCTACCTCCTCAAGGGACGCTACCCGGCGCTTGCCAAACGATCCATGACCGTGGCGGCGACGTTCGGCCTGGTTTCCGCACTGGCGCTGGTGGCGCTGGGCGATGAAAGCGGCTACCTCGTCGCCAAACACCAGAAGATGAAGCTCGCCGCCATGGAAGCCATGTGGAAGACCGAGCCTGCGCCCGCCGCCTTCACCGCTTTCGGTTTTCCGGACCAGGCCGCACGCGAAACCCATTATGCCGTGCATGTTCCGTGGCTCATGGGGCTGATTGGCACGCGTTCCTTAACGACTGAAATTGCCGGCATCGAGGCACTGGTCGAGCAAGCAGAACGCCGCATCCGCGACGGCCTCACGGCCTACGACGCCTTGCAGCGCATCCGCGCCGCCAGCAAAACTGGGGCAGGCATACCGCCCCAGGCACAGGCCGACTTTGAAACGCACGGTCATGCGCTAGGCCATGCGCTGCTGCTCAAGCGTTACACGGACGACCCGCGCCAGGCGAGTCCCGAACAAATCCGGCAAGCAGCGTGGGATACCGTACCGCAGGTTGCCCCGCTGTTCTGGGCGTTCCGCCTGATGGTTGGTCTGGGCTTCTTTCTCATTGTGCTGACCGCCGTATTTTCCTGGCTCTCGATACAACGCCGACTCGATGCGCACCCTTGGCTGCTCAAGATCGCCGCGTATTCCATTCCCCTGCCGTGGATCGCCATTGAATGCGGCTGGATCGTTGCCGAACTGGGGCGCCAACCCTGGGTGATCGAAGGCGTTTTGCCGACGGCCGTCGCCGTTTCAAATCTGGGCGCATCGACGGTGTTGTTCACGATCATCGGCTTTGTCCTGATCTATACCGTCCTGCTGCTCATCGAGCTGAAGCTGATGCTCCGCGCGATCCGAAAAGGCCCGGACATTGCGGCGCCGGACAGCGCTGACAGCCGGATAACCGCTGCCACCCCAGCGCCGGCACATTAACCCAACGACTTCTAGCAAGGAGCAAACGGCATGATCCTGACTGAACTGATCTCCTATGAGACGCTGCGCCTGATCTGGTGGGCGCTGCTGGGCGTGCTGCTGATCGGGTTCGCTTTGACCGACGGCTTTGACCTGGGCGCCGCGACCTTGCTGCCCTTTGCGGCGCGCAGCGACATCGAACGCCGCACCGTCATCAATGCGATCGGCCCCGTCTGGGAAGGCAACCAGGTCTGGCTGATCCTCGGTGGCGGCGCCATTTTCGCGGCCTGGCCGCAACTCTACGCCGTATCGTTTTCAGGCTTTTACCTGGCGATGTTCGCCATTCTGTTCGCACTCATCCTGCGCCCCGTCGCCTTCAAATTCCGCAGCAAGCGGGAGGAAGCCTCTTGGCGTAATCGCTGGGACTGGGCTTTATTCATAGGGGGATTTGCGCCGTCGCTGATTTTTGGCGTAGCGGTAGGCAACGTCTTGCAGGGGGTGCCTTTCCGCATCGAAGAGGACATGCAGATTTTTTACGATGGTTCGTTTTTTGGACTGCTCAATCCCTTTGCTCTGTTGTGCGGCCTGGTTTCCGTCGCCATGCTCGTCATGCACGGGGCCGCCTGGCTACAAGTCAAAACGTCGGGCGCTGTGGCCGAGCGTGCGCGCCGTTACGGCATCACGGCGGCACTTACCGTTCCGGTGCTGTACTTGGCGGCGGGCGCCATACTGGCGTTCTTTCTGCCGGGATACGTCATTACGAGCGAAATTTCCACCTCTGGCGTATCGAACCCGCTGCTCAAGCACGCCGTGATACAAAACGGCGCCTGGTTGGCCAACTACGCTGCGCACCCCGCGCTGTGGCTGGTGCCCGGGCTGGGGCTGGCGGGCAGCGTAATCGCCGCGCTCTGCATGGCCGCCCGCCGCCCGCTGGCCGCCCTGATTACGGGCGGCGCGGGCATCGCCGGAATCATCACCAGCGTTGGCGTCTCGATGTTTCCCTTCATCCTGCCCTCATCCGCCAACCCCTCGGCCAGCCTGACGGTGTGGGATGCCTCATCCAGCCACCTGACGCTGTTCATCATGCTGATTTCGACACTGATCTTCATGCCGATCATTCTCGCCTACACCAGCTGGGTCTTCTCGGTACTGCGCGGCAAGGTGGACGCCGAAGCCATTGAGAACGGCAAAGAACACGCCTACTGACGCCCCGATCATTTCATTCATGGGATATTGAGCATGTGGTACTTAGTCTGGATTCTCGGCCTGCCGCTGGCGGCCACTTGTGCGATTCTCAGCGCCATGTGGTTGGAGCTGAAGGAAGACGATGCGCTGCGGCACAACGCTCCCAGCCAGGGCAACCCCGACTGAGCACACCGACCGGGGCACCTGCCGCAAGGCATCCCTCGGAAACCCGCGTGGATAGGGCATCTCCGGGTGCTCCATCTAAGATGCCCTGTTTATAAGGGTTTCAGGGCATCAAAAAATATAAACCGGGGAAATAGCATCCGGCTGACCCGCCGAAGCCCGCATCCATAAAAGTGCTTCGCCCAAGCCGCCTTGCCCTCTCCATTGCCCTTCATTTGCGTGCATTCCAACAGGGACAGGGGTTCAAGTCAGGCGCTCCGGACAGTCTATTTTATGAGGGTTCCAGAAAGGCTTTTCTTTTTTCAGCGCCTCCTGGTAACTGAGGCAGGCCTCAAATTCTTTGGTGCAGGCAAATCCGATGCTGAAAGCGATGGGTCCCATTTTCCACGAGCTCTATCCCTGCCATGAAATTGTCGAAAAACTCGTCGACCGAGGCGCAAAAAGACAGATTTCGTAAAAATTCACTTCGACCTGGCTGTCCGCTGTTAGCTGGGAATCGATAAAGCGCACGAAATCGTCAAAGATCGCCACCGAGACGGGCGAGTTAGCCAGCAGGAACGCTCGCGTGCGGCATTTTCCCTGAATTGCACAGGCGTCAGCCGGAAGGGTGGATATGCATCGGCATCTCCATCATTGTCATCTTCTGCGTCGGGGTCTTTGTTATACGATTTTTCCTCGATTTCGAGCCATTCCTGCCGGGCAGGTTTCCATGGTGGCACGGTCGAGCAGAAAGATCCAGAAGTTAGCAATCGTGTTGTTGCATTCGAACAGTTGACGCCCACTATCAGGCGACACGACGTCCAGACAGGACCGGTTTCCCATTTTTTCCTCCTTTAAACCCGGCTTCCTTTGCCATGTGAAAAACAGGCGCTTAACCCCTTAGCTCTTCGGGCAATCCTCTTTAAAAAAGAGGGCGAAAAAGCAGTCTATATTTTCTGACACCCTGAGATGCACGTAAATCAAGCATCTCAACATGGTGGTTTTGTCGGGCATGAATGCCCGACAAACATGGCCAGTACAGGGCACGATTTTTCAATTTATATTTTTTGATGCTCTGAGATTCCCGTGTTTAAAGGATCTCAGGGAATTTTATGTTTTCTTCCCTGAAAAACCGCCTTGTTACGCACGTAAAAAAGACGGCCTTGCCGTCTTTTTGTTCGCAGCCCCGAGGCGGGTTGTGTTCATGCAAGGCTACTTCGACGGCATGCCAAATACAGCATCGAGCAACTGTTGGGCGCGTCGGTTGTTGAGTTCCGTAACGCAGCCCAGACGCCCCATCTCACGCACGCCTCCCGCGCCGCCGCCGCTGAGCGAAGACCCAAATGCACATTGCGCATTGCGGTACCGAATAAATTCCTTGTTTGCCGCAGCAAATTTTGCTTTGGACTCCTTGATGTATTTATCGTCCTCATCCCATTTTGAAAGCGCGCTCACCACCTTTTTTTCCGCTTGCTGTAATGTCCTCTGACTATCCTCCGCCTTCTTTGCCAGACATTCTTGCATTCCCGCCTGAGAGAAGGCGCTGCATTCTTCGTACATTTCCCGCTCTGTTTGAACAACAATGCCGGATGCAGCACAGGCCAGCACTGGAGAAAAAAGAATGAACGACAAAGTGATTCGTTTTATTGCGTACATGAGGTAGCCTTTCCTTTGCGCACCATGGATAGCGCGTAATCAAGTTTTCTGTCGTAATTCAGATTGGTCATATAGACAACCTCCTTCAGTAAAACAAGCGGGGCACTGAAATAGCGGCTCCCTTTGTCAAACCCTTCGCCCCCTTTGAAAAGGAGAGCAGGCCCATTCTCGACCCCTCGTGGAAATGCGCGCAAATGCGGGGCTAGGGAGAAGGCAATGCGGGTAGCAAGAGTGTCAAAAATGGAAGCCTCGCTGCTTCTTGAAAACAGATCAGAAAACATAAACCACTTTTCTTCGCTCCTCTTCTTGAAGAAGAGCATCCCCAAGTGCTGAGGGGTCTAGAGCTTGTTTTTCATGTAGAGAAGTCGGCCGGGCGCGTTGCGCCCGACAAATAAACAACTAAACAACTGCTGGGCATAAATGCACCGACCGTCCCCTCTGGAACTCGCTACCTTGTTACGCGCGTAAAAAAGACGGCCTTGCCGTCTTTTTGTTCTCAGCCCCGAGGCGGTTTGTATTCATGCAAGGCTACCTCGCCCGCACGGTAGACACAGCGTCGAGCAACTGTTGGGCGCGTCGGTTGTTGAGTTCCGTAACGCAGCCCAGACGCCCAATCTCACGCACACTTCCCGCGCCGCCACCACTGAGCGAAGACCCAAATGCGCATTGCGCATTGCGGTACCTGATAAATTCCTTGTTTGCCGCAGCAAATTTTGCTTTGGACTCCTTGATGTATTTATCCTCCTCAAACCATTTTGAAAGCGCGCTGACCACTTTTTTTTCGGCTTGTTGTAATGCCATCTGACTATCCTCCGCCTTCTTTGCCAGACACTCCCGCATTCCCGCCTGAGAAAAGGCGCTGCATTCTTCGTACATTTCCCGCTCTGTTTGAACAACAATGCCGGATGCAGCACAGGCCAGCACTGGAGAAAAAAGAATGAACGACAAAGCGATTCGTTTTATTGCGTACATGGGCTAGCCTTTCCTTTGCGTACCACGAATAGTGCGTAATCAATTTTTCTGACGTAATTCGGATCACTCTGCATTGAATTGTAGTACAACGCAATCGTTCGAGTTGAGAAATCTTTCCAACCGGCGATTACTCTTTGAATTGACGCCTTCTGATACTTCAACACCTGCCTGGGCCGTAGAACAGCAGCGGTCGGATTCAATTTTTTCAGCGTATCGACTGTACTTCCCTGTACCCTTGCAATCTTGTCGAGGCTATCGCCTGGTTTGACGGTGATTTCGTAAACCCTGGCATCAGCGCCAGGCATGCTTTGGTATTTGATGTTTGCCATACGCATGAGCAGATAGCCAATCCCTGCCCGGATGTTATGTGCCGGGTTAACCCGGGCTGATTCCATCGTTAGCCTACCCTTCCAGGCTGGCGGCAAAATCAAATCACCCCCTTCGTTTCCCGAGAGAAGCGCTTTTAATCCTGGATCACCAGCCATGCCTATTTGCATTGGCCTAAAATTCCAATCGGAAGTGTGGGCGCCGGTTTCGACCCATATCATCGCCTTGATAAGCTGCCAGTCTAATCGCCGATACCCTGGCGTGCCAGATAAATGCTGATTGTATTCATTGACTGCCCTCTGAATTTCACAATCCCAGGCGTTCCATTTGGCATTGTTCACTGCCTTGTTAATGCCATCCTGCCATTTTTCGAAGCCCGTCTTCGGTACTTGAACTGCCATATCAGTCCTTTCTGGTTGAATTGTCCATGTGTTCAGCATCCCAGGGCATGGCAAAGGCCAGTTATCCGTCTGCGCCAAACAGGCCGGCGCGCATGCTGGCCGAACTCACGTCAATACACAAAAATACCCCGCGTTCGTTTTTGCCAAAATACTGTGTTTGCTCGCCTTGTCTTTTGGAAAAAGAAGCCGCTATAAAACATAAACTGCCGCCCTACCCCACCCACTTCCGCGCATTGCGGAAGATGCGCATCCACGGCGAATCTTCACCCAGGTTTTCCGGATGCCAGGACATCTGCACGGTACGGAACACGCGCTCGGGGTGCGGCATCATGATCGTGAAGCGGCCATCAGCCGTCGTCACTCCCGCCAGCCCGTCGGGCGAGCCGTTCGGGTTGCAGGGATACGTTTCGGCCGGCCGGCCGGCAGAGTCGATATAGCGCACGGCAAGCCGCACGCGCGCCGCCTGTTCAGGCGCATCGAACTCGGCGCGGCCTTCGCCGTGCGAGATGATGACCGGCATGCGGCTGCCGGCCATGCCGGCAAAAAACAAGGAGGGCGACTCGACGACTTCGGTCATGATCAAGCGCGCCTCGAACTGCTCGACCGCATTGCGCTCAAAACGCGGCCAGTCCGCCGCGCCGGGGATCAGCGCCTTCAAGGCGCTCATCATCTGGCAGCCGTTGCAGACGCCCAAGGCGAAGGTATCGCCACGCGCGAAGAAAGCGGAGAACTCGTCGCGCGCGCGGGGGTTGAAGAGAATCGTGCGCGCCCAGCCTTTGCCCGCCCCCAGCACGTCACCATAGGAAAAACCGCCGCACGCCGCCGCCCCTTTAAAGTCGGCCAGCGAGACGCGGCCGGCGAGGATGTCGCTCATATGCACATCGACGGCGGTAAAACCTGCCCGGTCGAAGGCCGCCGCCATTTCGGCCTGGCTGTTGACGCCCTGCTCGCGCAGGATCGCGATCCGCGGCCGCGCGCCGTCAGCAATGAACGGCGCGGCGATGTCTTCCGCCGCATCGTAGGTCAGCGCCACTGACAGCCCCGGATCGTCCTCATCAAGAATGCGGTCATACGCCTGCCGCGCGCATTCCGGGTTGTCGCGCAGCGACTGCATGTGGAAGCTGGTTTCCGACCAGGCGCGCTGCAGGTCGACACGCTTCTCGCACAGCACCGTCTCACCCCGGCAGGCGATGCGCAACTCGCCGCTGCGATCGGGCGCGCCGAGCAGCACGGCGGGAATACCCGCCGTCTGGAACATCGCCTGCACGGTATTGCGCACAGCGCGGCGAATCTGGACCACCGCGCCCAGTTCTTCGGCAAACAGCGCGCCAATGCGGCCTGCGGCCGACCCGTCGCACAGATTGCCGATATCGACGCTCATGCCGCAGTGCGCGGCGAAGGCCATTTCAGCCAGGCAGGCGAACAGCCCACCGTCAGAACGGTCATGATAGGCCAGCAACATTCCGTCGGCAGCAAGGCGCTGAATCAACGCAAAAAAAGTCGCCAGCTTTTCCGGCGCATCAACGTCGGGCGCCGCCGTGCCCGTGGCATTGAAAGTCTGCGCCAGCGCCGAACCGCCCAAGCGGTTGCGCCCCATGCCAAGATCGATCAGCATCAGGTCGCTCGCCTCGCCGCTAATCTTAAGCTGCGGCGTCAGCGTGTGCCGCGCGTCCGACACCGGCGCAAAGGCCGAAACAATCAGCGACAGCGGTGAGACGACCTGTTTTTCCCCCGCCGTCCCCTTGCCGGAATCCTCTTGCCGTGCTTGCCAGGCCGTGCGCATCGACAACGAATCCTTGCCGACCGGAATCGAAATGCCGAGGCGCTGGCACAGGTCGGATACCGCGCGTACCGTATCGAACAGACGCGCATCTTCGCCGGGTGCGCCGGCTGCCGCCATCCAGTTGGCCGACAGCTTCACGTCGCCCAATTTTTCGATGCGCGCGCAGGCGATGTTGGTCAGCGCCTCACCCACCGCCATGCGCCCGGACGCCGGCGCATCAATGACGGCCAGCGGCGTGCGCTCGCCGATGGCGAAAGCCTCGCCGCGCAAGGTACGAAAGCCCATCGTCGTCACCGCCGCATCGGCGACGGGCACCTGCCAGGGCCCGACCATCTGGTCACGCGCCGTTTGGCCGCCGATTGAGCGGTCGCCGATCGTGATGAGAAAAGTCTTGTCGGCCACCGCCGGCAGACGCAACACGCGGTAGGCAGCTTCCTTCGGATCGACGGCCGCCGCATCGAACGGTATGCCGACAGCCGGCAGCCGCACGGCCTCGCGTTTCATGCGCGGCGGTTTGCCGAGCAGCGCCGCCATATCCATATCGACCGGCGCATCGCCGAAATGCCGGTCGGTAACGACCAGACGGCCGTCGGCACTCGCCGTACCGACGACGGCAAACGGGCAGCGCTCGCGCGCACAAATAGCGCCAAATTCGGGCAGCCGCGCGGGCGGAATGGCCAGCACGTAGCGCTCCTGCGCTTCGTTGCTCCAGATTTCCGCCGGCGACATGCCAGCTTCCTCGATCGGCACCTCGCGCAGTTCGAAGCGCGCACCGACGCGGCCGCTGTGTGCCAGTTCCGGAAAAGCGTTGGACAGCCCGCCCGCGCCCACGTCGTGAATCGACAGGATTGGGTTGCCGTCGCCCGGCTGCGCCGCATCCTGGCGCGAGGCGCCCAAGCGCCAGCAGGTGTTGATGACTTCCTGCGCACGCCGCTGCATTTCCGGATTGCCGCGCTGTACCGAGGCAAAATCGAGAGCTTCGGCATTCGCGCCGGTGCTCATCGAACTGGCCGCACCGCCGCCCAAGCCAATCAGCATTCCGGGGCCGCCCAGCTGAATCAGCAAGGTGCCGGGGGCGAATTCGGCTGCCTTGTACGCCTGGCTGGCGGCGATGTTGCCCACTCCGCCCGCCACCATGATCGGTTTGTGATAGCCGCGGACAACGGCATTTTCCCCTTCGCCGACGCACTGCTCATAGGTACGGAAATAGCCGGCCAGATTCGGCCGGCCGAATTCGTTGTTGAAAGCCGCTGCACCAATCGGCCCGTCGAGCATAATCGACAGCGCCGAGGCGATGCGCGACGGCCGCCCGTAAGCCGCCATTTCAGCTTCCCAAGGCTGCGGCGCGGCGGGCAAATAGAGGTTGGAAACGGTAAAGCCGCAGAGGCCGGCTTTTGACCGGGAGCCGCGTCCGGTCGAGCTTTCATCGCGGATTTCACCGCCGGAGCCGGTCGCCGCGCCGGGGAACGGCGAAATCGCCGTCGGGTGGTTGTGCGTTTCCACCTTGGCGAGAATGTGCGTCAGCTCGTTGCGATAGCGGTACGCACCGTCCGCATCGGGATAGAGCTGTTCAACCTCCGCCCCCTCGAAGACCGAGGAATTGTCCGAATACACGACGACATTCCCCTGCGGGTGCGCGGCGTGCGTTTCGCGGATCATGCCAAACAGCGTTTCCGGCCTTGGCTCGCCGTCGATAACCCATTCGGCGTTGAAAATCTTGTGCCGGCAATGCTCCGAATTTGCCTGCGCGAACATCATCAGCTCGACATCGGTCGGATTACGCTGCATCCTGCCGACGAACACATCGAACAGGTAGTCGATTTCGTCCTCCGACAGCGCCAGCCCAAGATTGGCGTTCGCCTCGACCAGCGCCGCACGGCCGCCGGCCAGCGCATCAATATGCCGCATCGGTCGCGGCGCAACGTGGCGGAACAGCGCAGCCGTCCCGGCAAAATTATCCAGCACGGTTTCAATCATGCGGTCATGCAGCAGCGACGCGACGCGGTCGCGTTGGCCGGACGCCACGTCCGACACGTAAAAGGCAATGCCCCGTTCAATGCGTTCCACGGCTTTCAGTCCGCAATTCCAGGCAATATCGGTGGCCTTTGACGACCACGGCGAGATCGTGCCGATACGCGGCGTGATCAGAAACAGTTGCCCCTGCTCACGTTCCTGTCCGCGCTTTTCGTCTTTCTCCGCCGGGCGTTCCTCCAGCAGTTCGGCCAATTGCGCCCGCGCTTCGGTGGGCAGTTCGGCGTTCAGCTTGACGAAATGCCAGTAATCGGCGGCCAGCAACCTGGCTTTCGGCGCAACAGCCTGAATACGTTGCTGCAAGCCTTGCAGACGGAATGCGGAATACGCGGGCGCGCCGCGCAGAAAAAGAAGATCGCTCATAGTCGGCCGGAAAAAGAGTGGATCGGTTGAAAGATGGAGGAAATCGCAGGCAATTCGCCAGGACATCGCCCAAGCCTGCCGGAATCTTCCGCAGCCGTCGGGACGCCGGGGTCCTCCCGCTAGCGCTTCTCCGGCAAAAATTTTCAGTTCCCTCCAGCGCGCGGCTCCCGCGCGAACGTCGCATTATAGCCGAGCGCATTCCTCGTCTGGCCGACATACGATGCATCACGGCGCCAGCGGGTACCCGAGTTGCTCACAACGGGGGCATGGTGAATCATGTTGATGGGGCGCCACTCCGCCAGAATATTATCTGAACACAACGCAAAGCAATAAAAAACCCTGTGTGCCAGTAAATGGCGACAGGGTTTGAGGAACAAGAAAATTCTTTCTTCAGCCCTACTTTTTTCGACCAAACAAAAATGACAGGACAGACAGTACAAGAAAAACAAAAAACAGGATTTTCGCAATACCGACGGCACTGCCCGCGATACCACCAAATCCCAAGGCAGCCGCAATCAGGGCAATAACAAAAAACACAATAGCGTAATGGAGCATCACAACCCTCCAATCAAAAATACAACAATCCAGAGACTAATAAAATCAAAGAGCCATCAAATATCACCAAAGCCGGACATGAAAACGGGAGAGTGCCAGCGTCAACCGACATGCTCCCCCGCTCTCATCTGACGTCAGTTTTTGTCGAACCAATCACTCACTTCCTTTTCAACTTCTTCCTTGGTTCGGCCATAGCGTTCCTGGATACGCCCCGCCAACTGGTCGCGATGGCCTTCAACGATCTTCCAGTCATCATCCGTCAGCTTTCCCCAATTTTCCTTGGCCTTTCCCTTCAGATGCTCCCACTTGCCTTCAATAATATCCATATTCATGGCATACCCTTTCTGAAAATAGTCTACGCACCCCATCTGGGGCGTTAATACACTAAGAACGTGTTCATAGTCTCTGCTGTAAAGTATCGTTATGAACAGAAAAGCCTACCCAAGCGATATAAGTCGCACACAATTTGCTACTCTTCTTCCTCTTTTGGAAAGTGCTCGCAGACGCACAGCACCGCGCAAAGTGGACTTGTACGATGTCTTTTGTGCCATTCTCTATCTTCTACGCAACGGCTGTGCCTGGCGTGCCTTACCGGGCGATTTTCCCAAATGGCGCACCGTTCATTCCTACTTCCAAAGATGGAGTGAGCCCCGGGAAAGTGGCATCAGTCTCTTTGAGGAAGCGTTAAAAAAAATCAGGTGGCCGCAGCACGTCGCAAGCAGGGACGCCATGAAGCAACCACTTTCCTGATTATTGATGCGCAGAGCGTGAAGAACACGGATACCGCCATGGAAAAAGGCTACGATGCGGGCAAGAAGGTTAGCGGTATCAAGCGACATATAGCGGTTGACACGCAAGGTTTGCCGCATGCCCTTGCGGTAACGACGGCGGATGTTACGGATAGAAAAGGCGGCCTGGTGGCATTGGAACGTGACAGAGATAATCTTGGTGCGGTACAAAAAGTCCTTGCCGACGGAGGTTACACGGGTCAGGCATTTGCTTCGTCGGTACAGGAGTTGATTGGTGCGGAAGTAGAGATTGCCAAACGAAACGAATTGCAGCGTTTTGCGGTATTGCCAAAGCGATGGGTAGTAGAGCGCAGTTTTTCCTGGTTGGAAAAGAACAGACGGCTTTGGAAAAACTGTGAGCATAAGTTGAGTACCAGTCTGCAAATGGTAGTTTTGGCTTTCTTGGGAATCCTGCTACGAAGACTATGAACACGTTCTAACACACAAACCCTTCAATATCGCTTGTTTGCCAAAAAATTTTCAACCGTGCATATTAATTCCAAATTGACCACCCAAGTCATCTCAAAACGAATCCGTTTGGATTGCTTCAGGCTGTCTTTGAGCTGTTTTCCACGGGCGCTAGAATTCGTCTACGAATCGGTCGAAACTTTTAACCCACGCTGGACAGGCCAACACGCCGCATGTCCTCGCAACTAGGAATCAGCACGCCATGCAGGTTTTCCTGAGCACCAGCGAAGTCTTCGCCACCAGGGCGCTTAGTCAGATCTTTCCCGTCCCGGGCAGTGGGCCACCGCCATTGTGTGCAATGTGAGCCATGCCTTGACATCCTGCTTCATCCCGCCCTCGTGAGCATCCTGCTACTCATCGCTGGCAGCATCATGCTCAACCTGGACACGCCGCATGCCTGAGGCGTTTCAGTGTCAGCCCCGCTCATCCAACTTCATCTCCAAATCCATCCAAATCCATGACGAATCCGCAAACAAAATCCATGACCATGCCTGATCTTCTCTGCTGTGTTTCGGCGCTGCGCCGCATCGAAGCCGCCGCTGCCGGCCAGCCATTAATGCAGCGCGCCGGACGG
This sequence comes from Dentiradicibacter hellwigii, assembly GCF_041770905.1. Lineage (NCBI taxonomy): Bacteria > Pseudomonadati > Pseudomonadota > Betaproteobacteria > Rhodocyclales > Rhodocyclaceae > Dentiradicibacter > Dentiradicibacter hellwigii. The sequence goes on along the minus strand of NZ_JBEUWX010000002.1, from coordinate 62,884 downwards.
ACCGCTGCCGAGCTGGCGGCACGCCTGTGCCGTGACGATGGCGGTGCGATACTCGTTCTGGCCGGGCCGGGCAACAACGGCGGCGACGCTCTCGAGGCCGCCCGCTGGCTCCATGAATGGCATTTCTCCGTGCATGTCGTTTTTCCCGGCGACCCGGCGCGCCTGCCGCCGGATGCTGCGGCCGCTCATGCCCGCTTCACCGGCGCCGGACTACAGACGCAGCCCGATATCCCCGCTACCCCGCGCTGGTCGCTGATCATTGACGGACTCTTCGGCATCGGCCTCAGCCGCGCCATCATGTCGCCGTATACCGACCTGATCGAAAAGGCGAACCGCCTCGCGGCCGCTTGCCGCTGCCCGCTGCTGGCGCTCGACTGCCCGAGCGGACTCAACGCCGATACCGGACGCGCGACCGGAACGGTCATCCGCGCCAGCCATACGATCAGCTTCATCGCCGGCAAACCGGGCTTATACACCGCCGACGGCCCGGATCTGTGCGGCAAAATCTCAATCGACGCACTGGGACTTAACGCTGAAAACCCGGAGATCACGGCCAGCACCGACCGCAGCGCGCTTGCCACAGAGACTGCCGACAGGGCAACGCCCGCATCTGGCCACCTGACGGCGATGCAAGCATTCGCGCACTGCCTGCGCCCTCGCCCCCGCAACAGCCATAAGGGCAGCTACGGCAGCGTCGGCATCCTCGGCGGTGCCGCTGGCATGGCGGGCGCCGCACTGCTCGCCGGGCGAGCCGCACTGCGCCTGGGCAGCGGCCGTGTTTATGTCGGCCTGCTGGATACCAATGCTCCCGCCTTCGACCCGGCGCAAGTGGAACTGATGTTGCGCACGCCGGAAGCCCTGCTGACGGCCGATCTTTCCGTCCTTGCCTGCGGCCCTGGTCTGGGTGTCTCGCCCGCCGCGCACGCGCTGCTGCTCACCGCCTGCACAAAGGCCCGCACGCAGATGGTTCCGCTCGTCCTCGATGCCGACGCGCTTAATCTGATCGCGGTGGAAAATGCCGCGGGGGGAGCTTCTGCGGGGTCGCTGACCACTACACTGGCGGTGCGCCAGGCGCCGACGCTGCTGACGCCGCATCCGGCTGAGGCAGCACGTCTGCTGAACTGCACGACGCAAGTCATCCAAACAGACCGCATTGCCGCCGCCTGCACGATTGCCGGGCGTTTCCGCGCCTGGGTGGCGCTCAAGGGCTGCGGTACCGTCATCGCCTCGCCCGACGGCTGCTGGCAGATCAATCCCAGCGGCAATCCGGGACTCGCCACCGCCGGCAGCGGCGATGTGCTGACCGGCCTCATCGCCGCCCTGCTGGCACAGGGCTGGCCGGCCGAGGCCGCACTGCCCGCCGCCGTTCATCTGCACGGCGCGGCGGCAGACCGGCTGGCCGCAAACGGAATCGGCCCCATCGGCCTGACGGCGGGCGAACTGATCGACAGCGCCCGGTACTGTTTCAATCAATGGATCTCCGAAAACAGCCAGAAAATTTCCGGGAAATGCTGAAGAAGCAGGCCATTTCCGCATCATGCAGCGACCGTACCATCGTATATCTTTCATGCACAACGACAGTGTGTTGTACGCTATGAAGCATGGCGGGCAACGCTGCTATTTCCAGCACATCCATAGCGGGTTTTCCAGCTATAATTGGCCGCCCGCGAATATGCCCCAATGCGGGTTGGGAAACATGCAAAAAAACAGGTTTTCTGAGAATCAAAGGTTTTGTTTTTCCGGCGGTACGCTGCGCCCTGCATTGCGACGCCCTTAGCCCAAGACAGGCCAGGACGGGCAGGCAGTACGTCGCATGACATTTAGGGCAACTTCGTAACTCCGGTTTATCCTACGAAAAGCGGACTACACAACGATGCATAAAATCAAACGCGGCCTGGATCTGCCGATTGCCGGCGCCCCCAGACAGCAGATCGACGATACCCCCGTCGTGCACAGCGTTGCCGTCATCGGGGCGGATTACCACGGCCTCAAGCCGACGATGGCCGTACAGGTGGGCGACCGCGTGAAGCTTGGACAACCGCTGTTTGCCGACAAGAATCAACCGGGCGTACAGATCACCGCCCCCGCAACAGGCATCGTCAGCGCCATCCATCGCGGCGCACGCCGTGTGCTGCAATCAGTCGTCATCGATATCGACGAAAACGCCGGCGAGGACGACGCCTTGACCTTCGAGCGTTTTGACGATGCCCGGATCGACACGCTGGAAACCGCCCAGGTGCGCACTCACCTGCAACACAGCGGCTTGTGGGCGGCACTGCGCACGCGCCCGTTCAGCAAGATCCCGGCGGTCGATGCGACGCCGGCGTCGATTTTTGTCACCGCCATCGACACGCATCCGCTGGCCGCTGATCCTGCACCCATCATCGCCGCACACGCTGACGATTTTCAGCGCGGCCTGCGCGTATTGTTGCGGCTAGCGTCCGTTTTTTTGTGCAAAGCGCCCGGCGCACCGTTGCCCGGTGAAGATCTGCCCGGCGTGACCACAGAGAGTTTTGAAGGCCCGCACCCGGCCGGTCTGCCGGGCACGCATATCCACTTCCTGCAGCCGGTCGGCATTGAGCGCACCGTCTGGCATATCGGCTATCAGGACGTCATCGCCATCGGCAAGCTGTTTGCCAGCGGACGGCTGTGGACCGAGCGCATCGTGGCGCTGGGCGGCCCGGTGGTCAAGAACCCGCGCCTGCTGCGTACGCGGCTGGGCGCCAATCTGCTGGAACTGACGGCAGGCGCGCTTGAAGGCGACGATAACCGGATCGTTTCCGGCTCGCTTTTTGGCGGGCGCACGGCACAAGGGCCGTATGCCTTCCTCGGCCGCTACCACCTACAAGTAAGCTGTCTGCGTGAAGGCAGGGAGCGCGAGATGATGCATTACATGCGCCTGGGCGCCAACAAGCATTCGGTCTCCAAATCGTTTCTCTCCTGCCTGCTCGGGCGGCGGCCGCTGGCGCTGACAACGACAACCAACGGCAGCCCGCGCGCCATGCTGCCGATTGGCAATTTTGAGGCCGTCATGCCGCTCGATATTCTGCCGACGCAGCTGCTGCGCTATCTCATCATCGGTGACACCGAAATGGCGCAAAAGCTCGGCTGTCTGGAGTTGGACGAAGAAGACCTGGCGTTATGCACCTACACCTGTTCCGGCAAGTATGAATATGGCCCGATTTTGCGGGACATCTTGACCCGCATCGAAAAGGAGGGCTGATCATGGGCTTGCGATCTTTCATGGACGCGCTGGGCCGCCATGTACAAAAAGGCAGCAAATATGAAAAGCTGCATACTTTTTACGAGGCGATGGACACCTTCCTGTACCGCCCGGCCAGCGTTACCCGCACCACCTCGCATGTGCGCGACAGTCTCGACCTCAAGCGCATGATCATTCTGGTATGGCTGTGCACGTTCCCTGCCATGTTCTTCGGCATGTGGAACATCGGCTATCAGGCCAACACGGTATTCGCCGCGCACCCCGACCTGCTCGCCGCACAAACGGGTTGGCGCTTCGAACTGATCCGCCTGCTGGCCGGCTTCAATCCCGCCAGCGTGTACGACAACATGGTTCAGGGCGCGATGTACTTCCTGCCGGTTTACATCGTGACCTTCGCCGTCGGCATCACCTGGGAAATCCTCTTCGCCACGATCCGCGGTCATGAGGTCAACGAAGGCTTCTTTGGCACCTCGATTCTGTTCGCACTGACGCTGCCGCCGACGATCCCGTTGTGGCAGGTGGCGCTGGGCATCAGCTTCGGCGTGGTACTGGGCAAGGAAGTCTTTGGCGGCACCGGAAAAAATTTCATCAATCCGGCGCTGGCCGGCCGCGCTTTCCTGTTTTTCGCCTATCCGGCGGCGATGTCGGGCGATGTCGTCTGGAATGTGGTCGATGGCTACGCCGGCGCCACAGCGCTTAGCCGGGCTGCTGGCGGCGGCGTTGCGGCACTGACTCAGGGCGGGCTGAGCTGGACGGACGCCTTCTTCGGTTTCATGCCGGGGGCGATGGGCGAAACCAGCACGCTGGCCATCCTGATTGGCGGCGGCGCGCTGCTCATCATGCGCATCTCGTCCTGGCGCATTGTGGCCGGCGTCATGATCGGCATGATGGCCTTCAGCACCCTGCTCAACACGATCGGTTCCGCCACCAACCCCTTGTTCGCTCTGCCCTGGTACTGGCATCTCGTGCTGGGCGGCTACGCTTTCGGCATGATGTTCATGGCGACCGACCCGGTTTCTGCCGCCATGACAAATACCGGCAAATGGGTTTTCGGCATGTTGATCGGCGTCATGGTGGTGATGATCCGGGTGATCAATCCCGCCTTCCCCGAAGGCATGATGCTCGCCATTCTCTTTGGCAACCTGTTTGCCCCGCTGATCGACTACTTCGTCATACAGGCAAACATCAAACGGAGGGCCGCTCGCCGTGTCTGATCAGAAGGAATCCGTGGGCCGCACCCTGCGTGTGGCGTTTATGGTCTGTCTGGCGTGTTCGGTGGTCGTGGCAGGCGCTGCCGTCGGATTGAAGCCCGAGCAGATCGCTAACCGGCAACTCGACAAACAGCGCAACATTCTGGTCATTGCCGGCCTGGCCAATGCCAACGCGTCAGCCGCTGAAGTCAAGCGTATTTACAACGAAAAGATCAAGGCGCGTGTCGTCGATCTCAATACCGGTCGTTACGACGATACGCAGGATGCCGCCCGCTTCGACCCGCTCAAGGCGGCACAAAATCCGGCCGCATCGAAAGCGCTGACCGGCAGCGAGGACATCGCCTCGATCAAGCGCCGTGAAAACCAGACGGTGGTCTATCTCGTCGAGGGCGACAAGGGACTGGAAACCCTCATTCTGCCGGTGCGCGGCTACGGCCTGTGGTCAACGCTGCACGGTTTTATGGCGCTCAAGAAAGACCTGAAAACCATCGCTGGTTTTGGCTTCTATCAGCATGCCGAAACCCCCGGCCTGGGCGGAGAGGTCGATAACCCGCGCTGGAAAGCACTGTGGCCGGGCAAAGAAGCCTTTGACGATGCGGGCAAATTCGACATCACTGTTATCAAAGGCAGCGTCGATCCCCACAGCGCACGCGCCGTGCATCAGGTGGATGGCCTGGCTGGCGCCACACTCACCAGCAACGGCGTCAACCACCTGCTCAACTTCTGGCTGGGGCCGCAGGGCTTTGGGCCGTATCTGGCTCAACTGCGCGCAGGAGGGAACTGATCATGGCACAACCCACCCTCAAGGAAGTCTTGCTCGACCCCATCGTCAAAAACAACCCGATCGGTCTGCAGATTCTCGGTATCTGCTCGGCGCTGGCCGTCACCTCCAACCTCAAGACCGCCCTGGTCATGTCGATTGCGCTGACGCTGGTCACCGGGTTTTCCAGCCTGTTCATCTCGATGATCCGCAGCCAGATTCCCAGTTCCATTCGCATGATCGTGCAGATGGTCATCATCGCCTCGCTGGTCATCGTCGTCGACCAGATCCTGAAAGCCTATGCGTTCACGCTGTCCAAACAGCTGTCGGTATTCGTCGGCCTGATCATCACCAACTGTATCGTCATGGGGCGCGCCGAAGCCTTTGCCATGGCCAATCCGCCGGCGCTGTCATTCTGGGACGGTATTGGCAACGGCCTGGGTTATAGCGCCATGCTGATACTGCTCGGCGTTATCCGCGAACTGTTCGGCGCCGGCAAGCTGTTCGGCGTCACGATCCTGCTCGTTGTCAACGACGGCGGCTGGTACGTGCCCAACGGTCTGCTCTTGCTGCCACCCTCGGCATTTTTCCTCATCGGCCTGATCATCTGGGCCTTGCGCACCTGGAAGAAAGACCAGGTGGAAGCGCCGGCATGGACGCTGGCGCCGCAAGTCAGCGACCGGGAGGGCGCCTGAAATGGAACATTATCTGAGTCTGTTTTTCCGCTCCGTGTTCATCGAGAACATGGCGCTCGCCTTTTTCCTGGGCATGTGCACCTTCATTGCCATTTCCAAGAAGATTCAAACGGCCATCGGACTGGGCATCGCCGTCATCGTCGTACAGGCCATCACGGTACCGGCCAACAACCTGCTGTTCCGGTTCCTGCTAAAGGACGGTGCGCTGGCCTGGGCCGGACTGCCGGAGGTGGATCTGAGTTTCCTGGGGCTGCTTTCTTACATCGGCGTCATCGCCGCCATCGTGCAGATTCTGGAAATGACGCTGGATAAATACGTGCCCAGCCTCTACAACGCGCTGGGCGTATTCCTGCCGCTGATTACGGTGAACTGCGCCATCATGGGCGGTACGCTGTTCATGGTCGAACGCGATTACAACCTGGCTGAAAGCGCCGTCTATGGCTTCGGTTCCGGCCTGTCCTGGGCGCTGGCCATCGTCGCGTTGGCGGGGATCCGCGAAAAGCTCAAATACAGCGACGTGCCTGCCGGCCTGCAGGGATTGGGCATCACCTTTATCACCATCGGCCTGATGGCGCTGGGGTTCATGTCGTTTTCCGGCGTGCAGCTGTAACGAGAAAGGCAAAGCGAGATGAATACCGAAATCCTGCTGGGCGTCGTCATGTTTACGGCGATCGTGCTGTCACTGGTCGTCATTATCCTGTTCGCCCGTTCCAGACTGGTCTCCAGCGGCGATGTCAATATCGAGATCAACGGCGAGCGGACGATTACCGTGCCCGCCGGCGGCAAGCTACTGCAAACGCTGGCGGCGAAAAACATCTTTCTTTCCTCGGCCTGCGGCGGCGGCGGCACCTGCGGTCAATGCAAATGCATCGTCGAAGAAGGCGGCGGCGAAATGCTGCCCACCGAAGAGCCGCACTTTACCCGGCGGGACGCCACCGAAGGCTGGCGTCTTTCCTGCCAGACTGCGGTCAAGCAGAACATGAAAATCCGCGTGCCGGAAGAGGTGTTCGGTGTCAAGAAATGGGTCTGCACGGTCGAATCCAACCCCAACGTCGCCACTTTCATCAAGGAACTGACGCTGCGCCTGCCTGAAGGCGAAAATGTAAACTTCCGCGCCGGTGGCTATGTACAGCTCGAATGCCCGCCACACACCGTGTATTACAAGGACTTCGACATCCCTGAGAAATACCGTGCCGACTGGGACAAATTCAACCTCTGGCGCTTCGTCTCCAAAGTCGAAGAAACCACGATCCGCGCCTACTCGATGGCCAATTACCCGGAAGAAAAAGGCATCGTCAAGTTCAATATCCGCGTGGCCTCGCCCCCGCCTAACCGGGACGACATCCCGCCCGGCAAGATGTCCTCCTGGGTATTCAACCTGAAACCCGGCGACAAGGTGACGGTGTACGGCCCTTTCGGTGAGTTTTTCGCCAGAAACACCAATGCCGAAATGATCTTCATCGGCGGCGGCGCGGGGATGGCGCCGATGCGCTCGCACATTTTCGACCAGCTCAAACGCCTGCACAGCCAACGCAAAATTTCGTTCTGGTACGGCGCACGTTCGCTGCGCGAAGCGTTTTACATCGACGAATTCAACACACTGGCGGCGGAAAACCCCAATTTCACCTGGACGCTGGCGCTCTCCGACCCGCTGCCGGAGGACAACTGGACGGGACCAACCGGCTTCATCCACAACGTGCTGTACGAAAACTACCTGAAGAATCACCCCGCGCCCGAAGACTGCGAGTTTTACATGTGCGGCCCGCCCATGATGACCGCTGCCGTCATCAAGATGCTGCTCGATCTGGGTGTCGAACGCGACAGTATCTTCCTGGATGATTTTGGCGGCTGACCTGCGGAGTGTATGGCTCCGCCTCAAACGGGTGCGAAGAATGTGGTCGATGCGGCAAATCCGCTCATCAATACAGTCAGTGGCAAGGCGGTGCCTTGTCCTGCTGCCCGTCTTCGCCGTACTGACAGCCCCGTTTCTGCTCACCGCCTGCCGGCAACAGTCTCAGATCGAACATCTCTCCGGCCCGACCATGGGCAGCACCTACCAGATCAGCTACGTTCGCGCGCAGGACGCCCCCAAAGCGCCAGTACTTCATGCGCAGATCCAGGCCATGCTCCAGCAGCTGGACAGCGCCGTATCTACTTACCGGGATGATTCCGCCGTTGCCCGTTTCAATGCAGCCGCCGCCGGCACCTGCATGGAAATGCCTAACGAAGCCGTTGAGCTGGCGCAGCACGCACAGCAACTGGCCGCGGATGGCGAAGGCGCGTTCGACATCACCCTGTTGCCTGCACTCGATGCCTGGGGATTCGGCCCCAAGGCCGCCCTCGCTGACCTGCCCGCAGACCTATCCACTATCCAGCAGCAAACGCCAGCCCAATCGCCGTCGGACGCTCCGCCATCGAAAACAGAAACGGCCGACGCTCCCAGGCCAGGCCAGGCCGCCCATTTCGCAGAACCCACACCGGCCGAACTCGATGCCCTGCGTCCGCGTATTGGCCTGCAACACCTGCGCATTGAGGGCACGCGCTTGTGCAAGGACGCGCCGATCAGCATCGAATTCAACAGCATCGCCGCCGGCTATGCGGTCGATCGCATCGCCGATCTGCTCGCCACATACGGCATTCACAACTACCTCGTCGAAGTCACCGGCGAAATCCGCGGCGCCGGCAAAAAGCCGGACGGTTCGCCCTGGCGCGTTGCCATCGAGGCGCCGCTCGATCAGCAACGCCAGGCGCAGAAAATCGTCGTACTCGATGGCCTGTCACTGTCGACCTCCGGCGATTATCGCCACTACCGCGAGGTCAACGGCCAACGCCTGTCACACGTCATCGACCCGCGTACCCTGCGCCCCGTCACCCATCATCTGGCCGCCGTGACCGTCGCTACCCCAAGTGCGCTGGACGCCGACGGCTTATCCACCCTGCTTATGGCGCTGGGGCCGGCGCGCGGGCTGGATTACGCGCAACGGCACAATCTGGCTGCACTGTTCGTCAGCCGCACGTCTAATGGCTTTCACAGCCAGGCTACACCGGCCTTTGAAGCCCGCTTTCCATCCACCGGAGAATAAACATGCTGACCTGGCTACTCGCCCTGCTCGTCCTGCTCATCGTCGTCGCCGGCATGGCTGTCGGCGTCATGGCCGGCCGCAAGCCCATCGCCGGTTCCTGCGGCGGCCTCGCCAACGTCGGCCTCGACACTGCTTGCGCCTGCGGCAGTACGCCCGGCAAATGCAGAGCCGGCGCAGGGAATGCCGATAACGCGCAAGACCCGGCCGCCCCCCGCTCAACGCACTGAAGCCCCCCGGTGCCAGCCCTTGCAGAGAACGCAGCGCCGTACACCTCGTACACCTGCCCGCAACCCTGCGTGGACAGGCCATTTCCGAAGGGGCGCCTGGAAACCCTTGTAAATAGGGCATCTCAAGGCAGGTTCCTTGAATCCCTCCTTGAACCTTTATCCACGGGAATTTCAGGGCAAGAATTTTGCAAGTCGGGCATTTATGTTCGACGGCCGTTCATCTAACTATTTATTTATCGGGCGCAGTATTCCAGTTTATGTTTTTTGATGCTCTGAACCCCTTGTGTTTAAAGGGCCTCCGGTCATTTTATGTTTTCTGCCCTGTTTTTTTGGGTTGCGGAAAAGCAATTCCTACAGGTCGGGCGCTTTGTGCCCGACGGTTGTTTACATTTGTCGGTCATCAATTCCCGACCTGCCCGGCCATTGCCCTGAAACGCCCTATCCATAAGGATTTCAGGGCGCTCCCTCTCACACGCCCCACCCAGGCGAACTTGCTGGCAGTGCAATGATCGGCATCTTTGACAGCGGCTTGGGCGGGCTTTCAGTACTGGCGGCCATTGCAAAGGCTTTGCCGGCCGCTGATATGCGCTACCTGGCCGACACCGCATACGTGCCCTACGGCAACAAAGATGAAGCCTTCATTCGCGCGCGCGTCCTGAAAATTGGCCGCTATCTCGCCGACCAAGGCTGTTCGCTGATCGTCGTCGCCTGCAACACGGCCACCGCAGCGGCCGTCACGATGTTACGCAGCGCCCTGCCGAACATTCCCGTAGTCGGCATTGAGCCGGGCATTAAACCGGCCGCCCATTCAACGCGCAGCGGGCGCATCGCTGTGCTGGCCACGGAATCGACGGCGCGCAGTATGCGTCTATCCAGTCTGATTCAACGATACGCCGGAAACGTTTGCGTCGATGTCATCGCCTGCCCCGGCTGGGCAAACCGGGTCGAGTCCCTGCAACTTGACGACCCCGGATTTACTGAATCCGCACATCATCACTTGGCGCAAACGCTGGAAGCCGGCGCGGACCGCATCGTTCTCGGCTGTACGCACTACACGTTTCTGGCTCCGGCGCTTACCCCTCTTGTCGCAGGACGCGCACAGCTCGTCGATGTAGCCGAGGCAGTCGCCCGCCAGTGCCGACGATTGGCGAGCACGGCTGAAAATAGTCAGGGACGGCTGATTCTGCAGGCGACGGCGCACCCGGAACGCCTGCAGGCCGCGTTACCCGCACTGGGGCTGGCGCAGCTGTTGCCGCGTCTGCAAGAGGCCGCGGCACAAATAGACATCTGAGCTATCTGAACTGAACGCTGGCAATAAAAACCGGGCAGTACGAAATCCGTACTGCCCGGTTGCGCGACACACTCCAGGTCTGGTCGTCTCGACTGCTTAACGATAAACCAGCACCGGGATTTTCGAGTAAGTCAGCACCTTGCTGGTTTCGCTGCCCAGCAGCAGCGCCTTGATGCCGCTACGTCCATGTGAAGCCATGAAAATCAGATCGCAGTTACCCTTCGTCGCCGCATCGATAATGCCTTCATAAACCATGGCGCTGGTAATACTAACCGTTTGGCACTTAACGCCTGCTTCCTGGCAAAGATTTTCGACAAAACCAAGCACTTTTCTGGCATAGGCTTCCGTATAAGAATCCTCGCTTTCATCCATCTTGGCCACGGCCAGAAATCCCTCTCCGTAGTACCCCATCGCCGAAAAATCCTGCTTGGCGTAAAACGCGGTAATTTCAGCGCCGATTTCCTTGGCGAAGGCAACCGCCCGCCGTACCGCGCGTTCGGAGAATTCAGAGCCATCAGTCGGTACCAGAATATGCTTGAACATCGCGTTCCTCCTTTTCCTGTATTTTCCCTCTGCTTGCGCAACGTTCCACGCTGTGCAACCACGCCGGCGACCGGCGCATTTTCAGTATAGATCAGGTCTGCGCAGGCGCAAGCAATCTTCTCCATATCCGAGCCATCGACGGCTGGCCGGCCGTGCCGGACTCATTCCGAATCGGCGCCCACGCTGCTTTCGATTTCATAACGCTGGGTGTAAGCGGAAAAATCCGGCATTTCCCGCTGATATTCCGAGAACATCAGCGGCGATGAAATCAAAAAGTCCGCCGTGGCGCGGTTGCAGGCCACCGGCACGTTCCAGACGACGGCCAGGCGCAGCAGCGCCTTGACATCCGGGTCATGCGGCTGCGGTTCGAGCGGGTCCCAGAAAAAAATAACGAAGTCGATGAGTCCCTCTGCGATCATGGCGCCGATCTGCTGATCACCGCCGAGCGGGCCGCTCTGGAGCTTTTGGATTTGCGTGCCGAGTTCTTGCTCAATCAGTGTGCCCGTCGTACCCGTCGCACAGAGGTCATGCATCAACAGTGAGCCGCGGTTAAAACGCGCCCATTCCACCAGGTCCTGCTTCTTGTTATCGTGCGCCACCAGGGCAATTCGCTTGCGATGCGGAATTTTCGTACCGTGAGTTTCAGGCATGATCTATCTCCTGTCCGTCTTGAGAGCGCTGCCGCTCATAAAAATCCCGTTTATGTTAGCGTATTTCCAACGCCCCAGTAGCCATGTGGGCAGGCCTGCGTCGCGTGCGATCTGACTTCCTTGGGCTTTCCGGCATTCTTAGTATCATTCCGCGCCACGGCTACTCTACGCAACAAGGCCAACAAGGCCTGTTAAAGCGGTTTTTCCAGACCGCCTCCGGTATACTCCGCCCTTTGCATTTTTTGTGCTTCCCGTGCGCGCATACCCTCCGCCGCCCGTAACGGCTTTCCTACGATTTCCACCATGACTTCCGACGCATCAAATTCCAACGCCTCCAGCACCTGTTCCTCGCCCACCGCCACGCCCTTTCCGCCCGATATTCTCAACGACGTCCAGAAACGCCGCACATTTGCCATCATCTCCCACCCTGACGCCGGCAAAACGACACTGACCGAGAAACTCCTGCTTTTCGGCGGCGCCATTCAGCTTGCCGGTACGGTCAAAAGCCGCAAAAGCGCGCGTCACGCCACCTCGGACTGGATGGAAGTGGAAAAGCAGCGCGGCATTTCCGTCACCAGCTCGGTCATGCAGTTTGAATACAAAAACCACACGATCAACCTGCTCGATACCCCTGGGCACGAGGACTTTTCGGAAGACACCTACCGCGTGCTCACCGCCGTCGACGCTGCCATCATGGTTATCGACGCGGCCAAAGGCGTCGAAGCGCAGACGATCAAACTGCTCAACGTTTGCCGCATGCGCAACACCCCGATCATCACCTTCATCAACAAGCTCGACCGCGAAGTGCGCGAACCTTTCGAGCTGCTCGAAGAAATCGAAAACGTACTGTCCATCGAATGCGCGCCGGTGACCTGGCCGATCGGCATGGGCAAGACCTTCCGCGGCGTTTATCACCTGCACGATGACAGTCTGCTGCGTTTTATGCCGGGTGAGGAACGGCGCACGACGGCAGAAAAAATCGACGGCATCGACAACCCGCTGCTCGACCGCGATTTTCCACTCGAAGTTACCCGGCTGCGCGAAGATGTCGACCTTATCCGCAGCGCTAGCAACCCGTTCAGCCTCGACGATTTTCTTGCTGGCCGGCAGACGCCGGTATTTTTCGGCTCCGGCATCAATAATTTTGGCGTGCAGGAAATCCTCCAGGCGCTGCTCGACTGGGCGCCGCCGCCGCAGGCGCGCGATGCCGGCAGCCGCATGGTGCAGCCCGCCGAAGCGCCGTTCACCGGCTTTGTCTTCAAAATTCAGGCGAATATGGACCCGAAACACCGCGACCGCATCGCTTTTTTCCGCGTCTGTTCGGGCCGCTACACCGCCAGCATGAAAGTACGGCACGTGCGCGCCGAACGGGAAATGAAGCTGTCCAATGCCCTGACCTTCATGGCCAATGAACGGGTTCTGATGGAAGATGCCGTCGCCGGCGACATCATCGGTATCTACAACCACGGACAACTGCATATCGGCGACACCCTGACAGAAGGCGAAACGCTGGCCTTCAAGGGCATCCCGTATTTTTCGCCAGAACTTTTCCGTATGGCGCGCCTGCGCGATCCGATCAAAAACAAACAGCTGCAAAAAGGCTTGCGGGAATTGGGCGAAGAGGGCGCCATCCAGGTGTTCGAGAATCTGGCGACAGGCGCGCTCCTGCTGGGCGCAGTCGGCGTGCTGCAATTTGAAGTCGTCGCCCAGCGCCTGCAAACCGAATACAAGGTCGACGCCATCTTCGAGCCTGCCGACATTCATACGGCACGCTGGCTGACCTTTCCTGACGAAGCGACACGACGGAACTTCGAGCGCGAACAGCAGCATCGCATGGCTACCGACGTCGACGGCAATCTCGTCTATCTTGCCAGCACGCGCTACAACCTGGATGTAACGCGCGAAAAATGGGCGCAAGTCGGTTTTCACGATTCGCGCGAACACGGCCAGAAAATGAGCTGACCGGCATCACGCTGTACGCTGCTGCACAAACCCCACTTCATGAAACGCATCTTCTTTTTCGACATCGACCATACGCTGCTCGACCACCACAGCTTCACCATTCCCGCATCGGCGCTTAAAGCGATCGCCGCACTGCGGCGTGACGGGCACACGATCGTCGTCGCCACAGGGCGCAGTCACGCCCAGGCGCGGCAATTCTCCGATCAGGTGCAGCCCGATTACCTCATCACCCAGAATGGCGCGCGCATCCTGAAAGACGGCCAGGAAAAGCTGTCCATTCCTCTGTCGCATGCTTCGCTCATCGCCTTATTTGAATGGGCGCGCGCGCAGGGCTATCCCTTTGGCGTCAATCTCGACGGCCTCGGCTATCTCAGCGAAGCCGTGCCGTGCACCCTGGAACCCTTGGCCGCGACGCGAACGCCTTATCAGACCGACGATCCGGCCTACCTCCGGCAGCCGGTACACCAGGCCTGGCTGTTTTACGACGAACGTCTTGACCCGCAGACTGCCGAAACCATCCTCGCCCGCTTCCCCGCTTTCGACCTGGTGCGCTGGCACCGGACGGCCATCGACATCATGCCGCGCGGCGTCAATAAATGGACGGGCTGTCAGTGGGTATTAGAGCAGACGGGGTTTCCTCCCGAGCAGGCGGTTGCCTTTGGCGACGGACTCAACGATATGCAGATGTTGCAAGGCGTCGGGCTGAGCGTGGCCATGGGTAACGGCCACCCCGATCTCCAGGCCATCGCCGATTACGTCGCGCCCGCACTCGACCGCGATGGCATTGCCGTGGCGCTGGCGCAGCTCATGGAGAGCGGAAAAATCCCGCGCCCCAGCGGATAGGCGTCGGCATGGAAAAAGTGGCAGAAACCGGCCGCTGACCGGACACCGGGCAATTCGGAACAGCCGGCAACCCGTTTTCCGGACGCCATTTAGTTTCTCGCTCCGTCATTATCCCGAATGCTCATTTTCTTTTCCTCCTTCATTACCGCAATTACGCTTGTCATTCCTATGATCAACACCTTTACCCTTCTTCTGCTATTCCAGCTTGTCGGCGAACTGCTGGTACGCGCCTTCGGCTGGCCATTTCCCGGCCCCGTCATCGGTATGACGCTGCTTTTCCTCGTTCTGCTCGTGCGCGGCACGGTTAGCCAGGAGCTGCGTCACGGCACCGGCAGTTTTCTGCAACACCTCTCGCTGCTGTTCGTGCCGGCCGGCGCCGGCGTCATGCTGCACTGGCAGCGCCTCGCCCACGAATGGCTGCCGATTGCTATCGCCGTGCTGGTCAGCACCCTGATCGGGCTGGTCGTCACCGTGCTGGTCATTAACCTGATGCGGCGCTGGACATCGCAAGAGCGTTCGGGAGAGCCGTCATGAGCGCCACCCTGAACGAACTTTCCTCCTACATGGCCGGCTCGCCGCTGACCGGCCTCACGCTCACCCTGCTCGCCTACCAGGCCGGCCTCTGGTGCTTCCGGCGCAGCGGCGGCCTGCACTGGGCGAATCCGGTACTGATCGCCATCGCCCTCATCTGCGTCGTGCTTTGGCTAAGCGGCATGCCCTATGCGGAATATTTTGCCGGCGCGCAGATGATCCACTTTCTGCTCGGCCCCTCCACCGTCGCCCTGGCCGTGCCGCTGTTCACACAATGGAAAAACCTCAAGCGCATGGCGCTGCCGCTGATTGTCGGCCTGTTCGTCGGCTGCATCGCGGCCGCCTTCTCGGCCATGGCCATCGCCCGCTGGCTGGGCGCCTCGACAGAAACGGTGCGCTCGCTCGCGCCCAAATCGGCAACAACGCCGATCGCCATGGGCGTCGCCGAAAAAATCGGCGGTCTGTCTTCGCTCACCGCCATTTTTGTCATCCTCACCGGCATCACCGGCGCCGTCTGCTTCCCCGCGCTGTTTCGCCTGTTCAAGTTCCACAACCACGCGGCGCAGGGCTTCGCCGTCGGCCTCGCCGCACACGGGCTCGGCACCGCGCACGCTTTCATGGTCAGCGAAAAAATGGGGGCTTTCGCGGCGCTCGGCATGGGGATGAACGGCATGCTCACCGCCTTGCTGCTGCCGCTGCTGATCTAGCGCCCGCCGCAAATGCCTGCGAGCCGGCCACGGCGCCTACATGACATTTCGCAATACGTCACCCTTTGCTGGATGAAAGCGCCAACCAGGCTGGCCGGCAGCAGCAGCGATCCGCGGTCGCAGTCATCGTAGTCGCCGTAGCATTTCGCAGCGCCACCCGATCTGCGACCCCCTCCGACCTGTATGCGTCATCGGGTGTGTGCGAAGGCGATTCGAGCTCCGCCTGATCTGTGCGCCCTCCAAGCTGTGTGTCCCCGCCAACCTGAATCCCGCCTGTTTCGTAGCCTCCGGTCAGGCGGCTTTACCGTCAAGTGTGTCTGTTGCATTTCAACGGCTTCAGCGCCGCATGTCCGCGTCCCGCCGTCTTTTCTGGTTTTCCGCCTGGCTTGCCGGTACAGGCATGGCGGCATGGCCTGCCGCCGCATCCGCCCTCACCCGCCAGAATGCGGCAAAGCGCGGAATTCCGTTTTTGGTGAACCCGCGATGGCGATAGGTGATGAGGCTGCCGATTGGCGGCGGATTCTCCCGGTCGGCATCGCTAAAGCCGGCGCCGATCCGAAAAACGCCACGCGCATTGCGGCAGGAGAGCGCCCCCAGCCGCCCCTGATGCCGGCCCTTGCCGGCATGGTGCGCAACAACGGTGCACTCGTCATCGAGCGTGCGCTTGAGCTTGAGCATCTGGCGGCTGCGCCCCGCCGTGTAAGGCGCCGCCGGATCGCGCACGATAACGCCCTCGCCGCCCTGTTGTTCGACCGCCTGCAAAAATGCCTGAAGATGCGCCCGATGACCGACCGGATACTGGGGAATGACGGTAATGTGCGCCGCCGGCCGTTCTTGCAGATATTTTTCCAGCACTCCCAGGCGCTGCCGCAGATCGCCCGGCGCCTGCGGGACATCGAACACATGAAGCTTGAGCGAATGCCAGCCTTTGTCTTCCCCCGAGCGGACGATGGCGGCGACACGCTCGAACTCGCCGCGCCGGCTGAACAGTTCTCCATCGACCGGGAACGGCGGAAAACCATGCGTGAAATACGGCGGCGCCCTGAACACATTGCCCTGGCGACTGATGAGCCGCGCACCGTCCCAATACGCGCGCACGCCGTCGAGTTTTTCGCTCATCACCCATCCTTCGATCTCCGTGTTTTCCTGGAACACGTCCGCCAGCATCAGCGCGGGCGCCTCCTGCGCGGCGGCCAGGCAGGCGTACGCCGCGCCTATCCATGCCATCCACGACAGGCAAAAGCGCAGCGCTCTACTCATGGACATCCCGCGGCTCATGGCGTCCGGCGAAGGCAAGCGGTTTATGCATCTGCGCCCGACAGCAGGTTTGTTTCCGCCATCAACGCCGCGCCGACGATACCGGCGCTGTTGAGAAAACTCGCGGCAACCACCGGCGCACGCAGCGTCAGCATCGGGGCAAACTTGTACAGACGGGCGCTGACGCCGCCGCCGAGGATGATGAGATCCGGCCAGAGCAGACGCTCCATCATGCACAGATAACGGTTCAGACGCCCGCCCCACGAGCGCCAGCCCAGCGCCCGCGTCACCCGCACGGTTTCGGAAGCGTAGCGCTCGGCCTCCGCACCATTGTCGAGAAAAATATGCCCCAGCTCCGTATTCGGCAGCAAACGCCCGCCGCTGAACACTGCCGTCCCCAGCCCCGTGCCGATGGTCACGATCAGAACAACACCGCCCTCGCTGCCGGCATGTCCGTGCCCCGCCCCAAAGCGCATTTCCGCCGTACCGGCCGCATCCGCATCATTGGCGACAAAACAGGGACATCCGGTAGCCTGCGAAAAATAGTCGGCCACCGGCAGATCGATAAAGGCGGCGTCGATGTTAGCCGCCGTGCGCGCCACGCCATGCTGGATCGCGGCCGGAAAGCCGATGCCCACCGCCCCCTGCCAGCCATGCAGGGCAATTTGCCGGATCAGCGCTTCCGCCAGCGCTTCAGGCGTAGCCGGCTGCGGCGTCGCCACGCGCTGGCGCGCATCGCACAGCGTGCCGGTTTCCGTTTCGACGATGGCCGACTTGATCGCCGTGCCGCCGACATCAATCCCTAATAGCCGCACATTTTCCCCTTCGCATTCTCCATACTCTTTTGCCTCCGCCGCTTCATCGCCGATTGTTCTGATCGCCCAGATCGCCCCACTCACCCCTCCCCCACCCGATTCCCCATCTTCCCGGTAAAATTGCACCGAGTCGTGTATCTGCCCGCCGGGATGGCACGATGCTATCAGCTTTTCACCTTGCCGCCATCACAGTCCACAGCGCGGCAGGCGCAAAAATGAGGCATCGCCCTGCCAGGTCAGACCCGTTCAGGCCGCAAATCTCGCCGGAAAACCCGTTTCCCATGGATAAAGCCCTGCCGAATCAGGCCGCATGCGTCCATGAGAACCGAAAGCCGGATGATTGGTCAAAAACCGGCAGCAGCAGGCAGAGGCGACCAGAAACGGGCGCAGCGGAAACATCGCCGGGCTTTAAATTCTTTAAATCCCACCCTGCCGTGCTTTCCAGCGCCCGCCAACGGATTTTCATTCACTTTCAACAAGGAGACATTATGCTCAGCAATACCATGATCGAACGTCTGAACCAGCAGATCAATATGGAACATTATTCCGCCAACCTTTACCTGCAAATGAGCGCCTGGTGCGATCATCAGGGCCTCAGCGGCAGCGCCGCCTTCCTCAAGCAGCACGCGGCGGAAGAAATGGAACACATGCACCGCCTGTTCCGCTACGTTTCGGAAACCGGCGCCCTGCCCCTGGTCGGCGCGCTGAAAGCCCCGCCGGTTCAGTACAAAAATCTTGCCGAAGTCTTTAAAGCCACTTACGAGCACGAGCTGGAAGTTACCCGCTCAATCAACGCGCTCGTAGCCGCCGCGCTTGCCGAGCAAGATTTCTCCACCTTCCAGTTCCTGCAATGGTATGTCAGCGAACAGCATGAAGAAGAACACCTGTTCAAAGGCATTCTCGACAAAATCGACGTCATCGGCATCGACGGCCGCGGCCTTTACTTCCTCGACGAAGAAATCCGCAAACTCGCCGCCGCAAGCTAAACGCACGCAGCGCACGGCAATACGTGCATCGGACATATACGGCCGCCCGCATGGGCGGCCGTATTGCATTTATGCCCCGCGCCTACACACGTTCTGCGCACTCTGGCGTGAGTCCGGCCATAACAACCGGCGCAAAAGAAATAAAAGGGAATGTGAAAAAAGAATGGGCGTGAAACGGAAAGGTCACGCACCGATTGGGCTAAATCCGGCGAGGTGCATCAATTTCTAGGCGCAATATGTCGCGAATTTGCCGGCTCTACGCGGCGTTGTTGGTGTGGCCGGTGCTGTTCGCGGCCTGTTCCCCCGTTGCCCCCGCCGCGCCCATCTCTCTCCGGTACGCTTCGGCCTGCCCGTGCAGCCATTGGCCAAAGGCTTGCAGCGACGCGGATCCGGCGCGGTCTTCCGGATAGACGAGGTAATAGCCGCGCTGGCTGGAAAGCGTTACCGGGCAGGGGGAAACCAGTTCGCCGGAGGCCAGTTCCTTTTGCACGAAGAAATGCGGCACCAGCGCCACGCCCAGCCCGGCCTGCGCCGCCGGAATGAGCATTGAAAAGAGTTCATAGCGCGGCCCGCCCATCACATTGACGCCGCGCACGCCCATCATGTCGAACCATTGCCGCCAAGCCTCCGGGCGCGAGGATTGGTGCAGGAGCGCCATTTTGGCCAGTTTTTCCGGCTCGATCCGCGTCTGGCCGTGCATCAGGCCGGGGTTGCATACCGGGATCATTTCTTCGCCGAACAGGTATTCGATCACGGCGCCCGGCCAGATCGGGTCGCCAAAGTGGATGGCGGCGTCGAAAGGCGTGTCGTTGAACATGAACGGCTCGGCGCGCGTCGTCAGGTCGATGCCGATGTTCGGGTGGCTGGCGTGAAAATCGACGAGTCGCGGAATCAGCCAGCGCGAAGCAAAGGTGGGAATCGCCGCCAGTTCGAGCACGCCGCTGCCCCGGTGCGCCATCAAGGAAAGGGTGTCGTGCTCGATGCGCTTGAGGTTTTCGCGCACCTGGCGGGCGTAGAGCCGCCCGGCCTCGGAAAGCAGAACGCGCCGCCGGACGCGGTTGAACAGGGCAACGCCGAGATAATCTTCCAGCGCGGCAATCTGCCGGCAGACGGCGCTTTGGGTCAGCGATAGTTCTTCGGCAGCGCGGGTGAAGCTCTGGTGCCGCGCGGCGGTTTCAAAAGCAATCAGCAATTCGACGCCGGGGATTTTCCGTTTCATTGCAGTGTCCTGGAAGTTGCCTGAAATTTCCGGAAGGCCGCGCCGAAAGGCCGGTGCGGTTTTCTCGATCAGACTACTGCTTATTATATTCCTACATCGCACAACCAGTGCATACGGCAAGCACATCCACAACAGGGCAACTCGCCTGTAGCCCAAATAATACGTGGGCTCCCGGCCAATCAGCCTGTCTGCAAGCAGTGATGATGACGGACAGAAAATTCCGTCTTTGCACAAATATTTCGGCAAGAACCGCTGCCTAACCGCAGGGTTCCGACACACGGCAGGCCGCCCCCGCCCGGATTGTATAGACCGGATAACGGAGCGGGGGCGTGACGGGCAATGGGTGGCAGGTGGCGGAGTGACGGGCAATGGGCATCAATGAGCAATGGGCGATGGGCAACGCCCAATCTACGCGGACGCCAAGCCGGTCATGGCAAAACAACGCGCCGCAGCACTGCATACCCAGCGTGCGTCTCTCAACATGCAGGCCTTCCTGACCGGCATTTTTCATCCGCATTCATATGGCGGCGACGGCAACGAGGCGCATTCATTTCCTGCGGCGCTGCCGATCTCCCCTGCGGCGCTGCCGAATTGTTGTCTGCGCATTCTGGATGCAACGCCCGGCTATCTAAATTGGCTGCCCGCAAGCCCGCGTCAATAGGGCATTTGCGGGTAGGCAAGCTAGAAACCGAACTGCTTGACCGGCTCAAACGCTGAAAAACCGGACTAGAATATAGAAACCTATGGAAGCCCCTTTAAATCTTTGCCAAAAACACCGCAACACATCCTCCCGCATAACAATCCCCTAAACAATCCCGCCATACAGGTTTCCTCCCATGACAAAACCTCCCGACCCCGATGCGCCGGATCATCCCACCCCTGCGGACGGGTCTGCCACTCCACCGCCGGTACGCCGCAGCCACATCCACCCCAACGGCTACGCCATGCCCGGCCCCTACGCCAACACCACCGGCATCATTCTCCCCAAAACACAAAGCGCCCCGGCCGGGAACAACACCAACCCTTCCGGCGGCGCCGAAACCGAAGCCGAACAAGACTGGTGGCAACGCTGGGGATCGGATACCCTGCACGGCATCCTCGACGTTGCCGGTCTTGTGCCCGTATTAGGCGAAGGCGCCGACCTCATCAACGCCGGCATCTACCTGGCCGAAGGCGATAAGATCAACGCCAGCCTGAGCGCGGCGGCCGCCATTCCCTTCGCCGGCTGGGGCGCCACCACGATCAAGGCTGCGAAACGGACAAACGACGCCGTCGAAGCGGCCGTCAAGAGCGCCAAAGTCCCGGGCAAGGTCGCGGAAGCGGCCGCCAAGGGCAGCCGGGAAAGCGCACAAGCCATCAGCCGGCATGCAGACGAAGCCGGCGGCTACATCCTCAGAAAGCGGATGAAAGAACACGAAGTACCCTGTTTCAGGAAAGGCAAAGGCAACCGCGCCAGCGACATCGAATACGACCGTCAGCTCAAAGCCCAGCAGGACGCCCTCAACCAGATGAGCGTCGGCGACTACCTCACGGCGCGGGAGGCCTATCAGCGCTTCGGACGGCATCCGGATGCGGCGGCTGAAGTTGCCCGGTTTAGGGAAAAGTTCCAAAAAGAGCAACAGCAAAAACTTCAAGACCAAAAAATCCTCTCCGGCATGGATGAAGAGCTTGCCGCAACACAGGCCGCCCGCGAAGCTGCGGACATGATGAAAGGGCTGGATGCATTGCACACGCCGGACATGGTGGCTGGGGGCTACCACAGTCCGACGCCGACCGGCATGGGCAACGCCTCGGCCAACCGCTCCATCGGCAGCCAGTGGCCGCAGAACACGCGCGTGGCCGGACTTGACGCAGCGGCCAGGGAAGCCTTCGGCGAACTGGGCGAAACCGCCGCCATGAACGTTAAACTCACCCGCTGTCTCAAATAAACCGCCATTGCACGAAGGATTAAAGTTATGCCTGCCATTCCCCAATACTTTCTGAAACAGTGGGGCGAACCCACGCAGCGGATCGAAGCGGACGAAGCCGTGCTCGCGCAGCTGGCGCCGAGCGTGCCGCCGCTCTTGATCGACTACTGGCGTCACCTGGGCTTTTCGGTCTTCAAGGACGGGCTGATGAGCCTGTGCAACCCGCTGGAATGGAAGCCGCTCATCGATGAGTGGCTCAAGGGCACCGAACTCGAACAGCTCGATGTCTTTATCCCGGTGATGAAAGGGGTGTATGGGGAGTTTAAACTCTTTGGCATCAATTACGGTTTCAGGCCAGTACTCATGACATTGGATGCCGGCTTTGTAGGAAGCAGGGAGTATCCAGAATGTCCACACGAAGTATGTATAAAGTCTCTTTTTATGATTTCACCTGATTATTTTCTTCCGTCATCAAATACTGACGATTTTCTCGACGTTTTCCATCGTCACGCCCCCTTTGGGCCGCAGGAGATGCTCGGCTATGTGCCGGCGCTGCCGCTGGGCGGCAGTCGCGATTACGCCAAGCTGCAGAAGGTTGATGCCTTTGCCTACCTCTCCATGCTTCGCCAGATCACCGGCGAACTCAAGGGCGTCATGGAATATGCCGACATTTACAAATAGCCGGTCGTGACCTGTCCGGATGACTCTCTTGAACTACCGTAAAGCCGCATGGCGGAGGGTTTCGGGCAACCGGACAAGGCGTACTGTCGCAGACAGTGCGGCTCAGGAATGAAACGGCCGGATGTACTGGAACAGAATCATCCGTCGGCTTGAAATCCCCGTCGATAGGGCGTTTGCGGGCAGGTCGGTCGGAAACCCGCGTAAATACTGGGCTAGCGGGCAAGGCGGCCGGAAACGCCCATTCCACGCGGGCTTCAGAGCATGCTTACCGGCAACGCTCTTTCCACCCTTCCGTCCTTCCACTTCTTCCGCGCCCTCCACTTCTTCCGCGCCTTCCCCTTCTCCCGTGCTGGCGAATCCCCGTATAATCGCGCGATTGCCGGAACAGACAAGGCATCCGGCGACGGCGCGGCCAAGCCCCACGATAAAAAACGCCGCGCCGGTTTTCATTGCCGTATTTCCATAACAATTGCAATATCGATTACGCCTGTACTGATCGCGCCATGAGAATTCTGTTGAGCAACGACGATGGTTATTTTTCACCCGGGATCGAACATCTGGCGCACGTTCTCTCGGAGGTGGCGGAGATCGTCGTCGTCGCGCCGGAGCGCGATTACAGCGGCGCGAGCAACTCGCTGACGCTTGACCGCCCGCTCTCCCTCCGGCGCGGCAGCAACGGGTTTTATCACGTCAACGGCACGCCCACCGATTGCGTACACCTGGCCGTCACCGGCGTGCTGGACACCTTGCCGGATATGGTGGTTTCCGGCATCAACCTGGGCGCCAACATGGGCGACGATACGATTTATTCCGGCACCGTCGCCGCGGCGACCGAGGGCTTTCTGCTCGGCATTCCCTCGCTGGCCATTTCGCTGTGCAGCAAGACGTTCGGGCATCTGAACACCGCCGGCCGCGTGGCGCGCGAACTGGTTGATACGCTGATCGCCCGCCGCCCCGCCGGGCCGATGCTGCTCAACGTCAATATTCCCGACATTCCCTACGAGATGCTGCAAGGCCGCGCCATCACGCGGCTGGGCAAGCGCCACAAAGCCGAGGGGATGGTCGTCACCGTTACGCCGCGCAACGAAACGGTGTATTGGGTCGGCGCCGCCGGCCAGGCGGAAGACGCCGAGGAAGGCACCGATTTTTACGCCGTCGCCAGCCACCAGGTGTCGATCACGCCCTTACAGATCGACCTGACGCATACGGCGCAACTGCCGCTGCTGCGGGGATGGCTTGACCAATGAGCCTGAGCGCGTCCGGTCTGGGCATGACTTCGCCGCGCGCGCGGGCACGCATGATCGAGCGCCTGCGCGCCGACGGCATTGCCGAGGAGCGCGTGCTGGCCGCCATCGCCGCCGTACCGCGTCACCTGTTTGTCGAGGAAGCCCTGGCTTCCCGCGCCTACGAGGATTCGGCGCTGCCGCTGGGGTTTTCCCAGACCATTTCACAGCCCTTCATCGTCGCGCGGATGATCGAGATTCTGATGCGCGGGCGCGAACTGGGCAAAACGCTGGAAATCGGCGCCGGTTCCGGCTATCAGGCCGCCGTGCTGGCGCAGCTGACGCCGGAGGTCTACGCCGTCGAGCGCATCGCGCCGTTGCTCGCGCGCGCCAGACTCAACCTGCGCAAAATCCAGCAGTTCCGCGTCCGCCTCAAGCACGCCGACGGGCAGCAAGGACTGCCGGAAGCCGCGCCTTTCGACACCATCATTGTTTCCGCCGCCGCATCGGAACTTCCGCACGCGCTTTTGCAACAGCTGGCGCCGAATGGCAGAATACTGCTACCGTTCGGCACTGAACGGCAGACCCTCCGGCTTTTCGAACGCCGTGCAAAAAATATCGCCGAAATCCGGGTGGATAGCCTCGTCAATTTTGTTCCGCTACTCTCAGGACTCGAATGAAAAACATCGGCCACTTCAGCGCTCGCGTCAGCCCCACACCGCTCATGCCACACGCCGTACATGCCGGCCTGCGCCGCG
Organism: Dentiradicibacter hellwigii; assembly: GCF_041770905.1. NCBI lineage: Bacteria > Pseudomonadati > Pseudomonadota > Betaproteobacteria > Rhodocyclales > Rhodocyclaceae > Dentiradicibacter > Dentiradicibacter hellwigii. The sequence continues at coordinate 38,312 of NZ_JBEUWX010000002.1, read as the reverse complement.
CCTGCCACCGCTTTTCCACCTTTTCCCTCATCGCTGCGGCCGCGCTGACACTGGCCGCCTGCGTCAGCAACGTCCCCGCCCCCGTCGAAGGGCGCGGCGGATACGCTACGGGCACGCCGGCGGGCGAAGCGTATTACACCGTCCAGAGCGGCGACACGCTCTATAGCATCGCCCGGGCGCACAACATGGATCCCCGCGAGCTGATTGCCCTCAACCAGCTCGAAAATGCCAACCAGCTTTCCGTCGGCCGCATCATCCGCCTGCGCCCGCAAGGCGCGGAAACCCCGGTGGTAGACGCCGCAACCGGTGTCGAAACGCAGCCGATCACCGATAACCAGGGCATCGAACAGCGCGCGCTGGGCGGCACAGGCACGGATTCCGCCGCAGGCGGCGCAGTTTTTTCCGGCAGCGATGCGGGCGGCAGCACCGGCCTCCTCAAACGCGAACCGAAAGCCGGCAAGGAACCCTACTCCGAACAAGCGCTGGCGCAGGCTGAAGGGCCGGCCTTACCAAGGACACCGGACGCAACCACGGCCGCAGCGGCAACCACTGCGGCGGGCGCCGCACAATCCGCCGAAGGCGGCAGGCAAGGCGCGGACTCCGCGGCAGACACGACAGCCCACGGACAAAGCTGGAGCTGGCCAGCGAGCGGCGCCGTGCTCGGTCACTTTGGCAACGGCAACAAGGGCGTCGATGTTTCCGGCAAGCACGGCGATCCCGTCATTGCGGCGCAGGACGGCAAGGTCATCATCGCCAACAATGCCCTGCGCGGCTACGGCAACATGGTCATCATCAAACACGCCGACAATCTCGTCTCCGTTTACGCGCACAACAGCAAGCTGCTCGTCAAGGAAGGCCAGCAAGTCAGCAAAGGGCAGAAGATTGCGGAAATGGGCAATACCGACGCTGACCGGGTGAAGCTGCATTTCGAGATCCGTACCCAGGGCAGGCCGGTCGATCCGATGAAGTACCTGCCAGCGCGCTGACCGTGAACAGCAGAAACAAAACTGGCCGGCGCAAAACCCGCCATGCCGTTTCGCACGCGGGAACGCCGGCCGAAGCGGACGCACTCCCCACCGAGAAGTACGCGACGGAAACAACGGAAACGGCGGATTCCGCCGAACCGGCCGATATGCCCCGCCCCGCTAAATCTCAGGGGGCGGGCGAGACGGGCGATTCCGATGACTCAGCGGATTCCAACGACGCCCACAATTCACCGGGAGTTGAACTCCTCAACGACATCACCCTGTATTACCTGAACGAAATCGGCGCCAAACCGCTATTTACGCCACAGGAAGAATACGAATGCGCGCTCCAGATCCGGCAGGGGGATTTCGCCGCGCGCCAGCGCATGATCGAACACAATCTGCGGCTGGTCGTCAATATCGCCAAGCACTACCTCAACCGCGGCCTGCCGCTGCCCGACCTGATCGAGGAAGGCAATCTCGGCCTGATTCACGCCATCGAAAAATTCGAGCCGGAACGCGGCTTCCGCTTTTCCACCTACGCGACCTGGTGGATTCGCCAGAACATCGAACGCGCGATCATGAACCAGTCGCGCACCATCCGCCTGCCCGTCCACGTCATCAAGGAGATCAACCTGATCCTGCGCGCCATGCGCCATCTGGAACTGGCCAGCGGCCGCGAAATCCGCATCGAAAATATCGCTCATCTGATCGACCGGCCGGCGGAAGAAGTGCGGCGCGCTATCGCCCTTAGCGAACATATCGCCTCGCTCGATGCGCCGCTGGAAATCGACCCCGAACACAGCATCGCCGACATCCTGCCCGACGACAATACGCTGGAAGCGGAAAGCCTGATGCAACAACAGCGCATCGGACAGCTCGTCACCAGCTGGGTAAAACAACTGCCCGAGCGGCAGCGCTACGTGCTGGCGCGGCGTTACGGTCTGCTCGGCTACGAAATTGGCACGCGCGAAGAAATCGCCGCCGAACTGGGATTAACGCGTGAGCGCATCCGGCAAATCCAGACCGTGGCCTTCAACCAACTGCGGCAAATGATCAAGCAGGACGGCCTCGCGCACGACACGCTGCTATAGCGCGAGCGGCCGCGCAACACTCCCCCGCCTATTCAGCCTTCTTTAGCCCTATTCAGTCTATCCCGGCGGCTATCCGGCCACAATCCAGCCCTACTCCCCCCACTCCTCCACGCCTGACCTCAACGCCAAGCCCAACCGTTTCCCGCGCCAGGACAACGGCGACGAGGTACGCTGCTCATTCTGCGGCAATGTTATTGCGCTGCCTGATCTGCGTGTTCCGGCGGTGATGCGCAATTGGCCGGATCGGTCAAACTAGCCGGCCTGAACCCCGCGTCTTTTGGGCATTTCAGCCCAGCTACTTCTGGAACCCTTATTAATCGGGCATTTGCCGGCAGGTAGGCCGGAAGTACTCGTAAACAGTGGGGTTTCGGGCAGGCAATCCGGAAACCCGCGTAAACATTGGGCTAGCGGATAGGTAGGTCTGGAGCGCCCGTAAACACTGGGCTGGCGGGTAGCCTATCCGGAAACGCCCGTTTTACGCGGGGTTCCGGGCAGGCATGGTGGCGGATATTGTGACGGGGTGTGGTGAGTCTGCGACTACTGGCGGCTATTATTCAGACGGTGGTGCTTCTCCCACGCGGCCGGCGGTGCGCCGTACTGGCCGGTCAGCGTCGATTCGAGTGTTTCGCTTCTCCCACGCGGCCGGCGGTGCGCCAGAGATGTGGTCAGGCACGAGCCTGCCAGTCAGCGGAGCGCAATAACTCGTCGGCCTGGACCCCGCGTCTTCTGGGCGTTTTAGCCCGGTCGCTTCTGCAGCCCTTGTCAATCGGGCATTGGCGGGCTGCCCGGCATTTTTGCTGTTTTTTAACCGTATCCGCAGGCAAAGCCACCCCTGCTTGCACCGGGCGTTTTCGCACCGTTTTTTATCCGCCCACGCCGGAAGAGGTAGAAAGAAACGGCCGTCAGCGCCGCGGAAGCCGCGGCCGGACGGCCTGAAGCAGCACCCAGAGCGCCCCTTCGCCGCCATCGCAGGCAGCGGCATGGCAAAAAGCCAGGACGTGCCGGCTGCGGGCGAGCCAGCTTTTAACCAGCAAGCGAAGGACGCCCTGCCGCCCAGGGGAGCCATGCCCCCGGCCATGAACGATGCGCAGACAGCGTTTGCCGCTGGCCGCCGATGCGGACAGGAACAGGCTGACTTCTTCATGCGCCTGGTAACGGTTCATGCCGTGCAGGTCGATATGGTCCTGGATCGCCCAGCGGCCGCGCCGCAGATCACGCAGAACGCTGCGCGACAGCCCGGGGCGCAGGTAGGCTTCCGCCTCGCCTATCGCCAGCAGGTCATCGATTTCCAGCGGGCCGTGCAGGGATTCGGCCACCGCCTGGGATTCGTCCAGCTCACGCTGACGCGGGCGCGGGCGCGGCTTGGGAGGTTCATGAAGCACGCGCCGCTCGGTTTTCAGCGGGACGACATCGCCAACCGCCGCCTGGAATGCGGCTAGATCTTCCGGTGTCGGCAACGTGCTCATCGGTCGGGCAAGTGTAGATTCAGCCAGGCAATACGGCGCGCCGGCGTCCACCGGCGCAGGCGAAGCGGCATGGCCGATATTGCAACGGATCGTGTTTCATCGCCGCCGTCTGCCCGATGCCTGCTTTTCAGCCGGCCAGATGTTCGAGATAACGCTCGGCGTCGAGCGCCGCCATGCAGCCGCTGGCGGCAGAAGTACACGCCTGGCGGTAAATCGGATCCTGCACGTCGCCCGCCGCAAACACACCGGGAACGCTGGTCTGCGTGGCATTGCCGAGACGGCCGCCCTGCGTGACGATGTATCCTTTGTCCAGTTCGAGCTGACCGGCAAAAATATCGGTGTTCGGCTTGTGGCCGATGGCGATGAAGACGCCTTCCAGCGGGATATCCTCGAGCGCGCCGCTCTGCACGTTTTTAAGGCGCACTCCGGTCACGCCGCTGGCATCGCCCAGCACTTCATCCAGCGTACTGTTCCATTTGATCGTGACCTTGCCAGCCTTTTCTTTCTCGAACAGCTTGTCCTGCATGATTTTTTCGCTGCGCAGCTTGTCGCGGCGGTGGACGAGCGTGACATGGCTGGCGATATTGGCAAGATACAGCGCCTCTTCGACCGCGGTGTTCCCGCCGCCGATGACGGCAACGGGCTTGTCCTTGTAGAAGAAACCGTCGCAGGTGGCGCAGGCGGAAACGCCGCGGCCCGCAAAAGCCTCTTCCGACGGCAGGCCCAGATACTGGGCGGACGCGCCGGTGGCAATGATCAACGCATCGCAGGTATACGTACCGGCATCACCGATCAGCATGAACGGTTTTTCGTTCAGCCGAACGGTGTGAATCTGGTCGAAAACGATTTCCGCCTCAAAGCGCTTGGCATGCGCCTCGAAGCGCTGCATCAGTTCCGGCCCCTGGATGCCGTCGGCCTCGCCCGGCCAGTTGTCGACCTCCGTCGTCGTCGTCAATTGGCCGCCCTGTGCAAGGCCGGTAATCAGCACCGGCTTGAGGTTGGCGCGTGCGGCGTAGATGGCGGCGGTATAGCCGGCCGGGCCGGAACCAAGAATGAGTAAACGGTTGTGGCGGGTGGCTTGGGTCATGGCGTTCTGTTCCTTTCGACAGTTTCAGCGATTTCAGCAAATGCTACGGCGCAGGCAGCAGCGGATGTGGCAAAAATGCGGCAACACGGGCCGCGATCCAGACGACAGTCTGCCTGGTTGCGCGATTATAGCGAAATAGCCTCCGGCAGCCGCTGCACGCCCTGACGCAGCCGGATCGCCGCAGCCATGCCGCCCATCGCCGGAAAAGAGGAATGCCGGAAACGAAAAATGGAGAACGCAGAAATGAAGCAATGGGCGATGCCGCGTGAATAGCGTACAATCGGGCGCGTTGCCAGATTAATAACGCAGACCCTCGCTCGCTGGGGGTATTCCAAGGAGGTTCACTATGGCAAAAGCGCCCGCATTATCGTCAGAACAGGCCCGACTGGCCGCCTTGCAAAACATTCCCCTGTTTGAAGGATTGACCGATGCGCAGTTGCAGATGTTTGCCCGCGTCGCCGTCAGACGCAGCTTTCCGCGCAATAAAACGATCGTCTACGGCGGCGACAGTTCCGACGATCAATCCCTGTTCATCATCATACGCGGCAGCGTCAAGGTTCTGAGCCGCGACAACGAAGGGCGCGAAGTCATTCTTTCCTTCATTGGCGAAGGCGAATGCATCGGCGAAATGGCGCTGATCGACGGCGAGCCGCGCTCGGCCGACGTCGTCGCCTTCGACAACTGCGAACTGCTGGAAATCTCCCGCGAGGATTTCACCCACACCCTGATGGAAAACCCGGAGCTTTGCCTGAGCATCATGCGCAGCCTGGTGCTACGCCTGCGCCGCGCCACCTGGAAGATCGAAAGCCTGGCGCTGATGGACACCTACGGCCGCGTCGCCAAGCTGCTGCTGGAGCTGTCGGAAGAAGTCGACGGCGAACGCCAGGTACGCCGCAAACTCACCAAACAGGATATGGCAAAGGTCGTCGGCGCTTCGCGCGAAATGGTCACGCGCGTCATGAAAGACCTGGAAACGAGCGGCCACATCCGCCAGGACGACGGCCACATCATCATCTGCAAGCAGTAAGGCAAACAGCGGATTTGCCGCCCCCGCACACATACCGGGCCGGCGAGCGGCTTTTTTACGGGCAAACCGCTCGCCGATGAATCACCGCACGAGCGTCCTGCCGCAGCGGCAGTCGCCGATCACGCCATTGCTCGAACACGCCCCCTCTGCGGCCGCTTTCTGCGGCTCTGTCGCCATTTTTCATCCGCTTTCTGCCCCGGCTGTCTTAGCGCAGCGCCCGAAAAATGAAAAAGCAGACAAAAATTACTCTGCCGACGGCCGGGCAGAAAAAGCCATTGGTGGCCGATACGCAGCCCGATATGCTGCTTATGGAAACGCCAGCACGTGCAAACGTCCTCGCTTCAGGATTGGAAGAATTTATTCTGAAAACCCTTAAACCCGCCTCAGCTTCTGCACAGGAGGAAAGACCATGGCCTTTGTGAATGAAGAAATTCCGGAAGCGGATGTCGAGAAGTATGGACTGGAGAAGATAGACGATCTCTTTTTTGGTGCAGGAGTAACCACCAGCCGGGACTGGACCATCGACCGGGCGCGCGACATCTATCTGCGCGAAGTAGCGATAGGGCGGGACGAGCTGTCCCGCATCTCGACCTGGACCTTCTACTGGAAAGGGGCGCTGATCTGGTTCAAGCGGGAAGCGCTTGGTGTTGAAAAGAAACCCGACGGTTTGCGTCATGCGCGTTCACGCCTCACACTGGCCCTTCCTGAACATCTGACATCACGGCGCCAAGAGATCTATCAGGATTTGCGCGATGCATTTCGTACCTACGGTGGTGGTGGGATTTTCTCTAACAGTACCGATTACGTGCACGATCTGGAAATTGAAGCTTAATCCTCACCAGGAGCCGAAATGGACGGCTACATTCTGACCCCGATAGGCGTTATCGTAATTGCCGCCTATTCGTTCCTGATTTTTCTCATCACAGTCATACTGCGCCGATTCGTAAAACGATTTCCGTGGATATGGCGCGGGCTGAAAAGACTTGCCGTTATTCTCCTTCTGCTTCCCTGGCTGGAAGAAGCCTGGATTTCCTGGCATTTCGCACAAGCCTGCAAGGATGCCGGCGTTAAAGTGTATCGGCAGGTGGAGGTGGAAGGATACGTTGACGCACTAAATCCGACTCCTAGAAGAAGTGTGTCCCCTGGTTTTTGGCACTTGGATAAGAATTCGCTCCAATCATTTGATCGTGCCGGATATCTATTTATAGAAAATATGCTGGATGATGGTGGCGTTTTACATATTGAGCGACAGCAAAGCGGAGTACTTGCAACGATACTTGATCGCCCTTCAATTCAGTATCGTATGGTATATGCCTACCAACCCACCCCCTTTCGTACAGATGAGCCAATTGGATGGAAACTTGAAAAACTTGAGCGTCAGGTGATTGACAGTAAAACAGGGGAGATACTAGGAAAAGAGACAGACTTCCGGCGTGTTTTACCTACCTATGAAGCATTGATTGCTGGCCTTTTTGGCCCACCGATAAAGTTATGCCCTAAACCAAGTATTCCACAACCGCCTTTTCCTCAATCTATCCTTAAGCCTAAGAAAACCAAGTTAAAAACTTTGCCGTAATAATGTTTTTATTGGAAAGGAAAAGCTATGTCCAACTTCATTCAATACTATGAATATTCCAAACTGGCTTCTGCCGCTTATGTCAATTTAACAAGTTTGAATGAAGAAGCTATCACCGAGAAAGCCGAAGAATCTAAATTCCTATAAACTGCCTGATATAGGCACAGTTATTTTGCCCTGAAAAAGAATCTAATTAGATTTACTGATATTTAAGCTACCTGTTTTGTGAAAAGCTATTGGATAGCCTCTGGAAATGCAGAAAAAACAATACTGTCGAAACCTAAACTGGCTTTGGTTGCTGGCAATTGCCGCGTTTTTATTACTTTATGCAGATTTTCAATCCACTGCCAAGTGAGAATAAACCTATTGCAGCGCCACTTTTCCCCGGTTCAATGCATGATCTGACTTGAAGATAAGGAAAATAGAAACATGTTCGACCATTTCTACATGACCGGTGTTGGCATGGCGGGCTATGTGATTATTTATGTCCCGCTGGCGCTTTTTATTTCATTCTTGATTGCTATCCTTTTGCGGAAACTGCCTAAATTCTTGCGCTGGTCGATTCCGCTGGCGCTTGCCGTTTTTTTAATTTCCGCGCCATTGCTGGAAATATTCTATATTAGTTACAAAGCCAGCCGGTTATGTCGTGCGCACGCAGGGCTGAAGGTCTACAAGACGGCGCAGGCGGACGGGTTTCGGTGGGATTACGATATTGAATATTTCTCAAAATATGGTTTTTCGTTTGTGGAAAGCGGCGGAGGCACTCCAGACAATCCGATAATAACCAGGCATACCATTGAAGATGGAAAGCCTGTCGCAACCCGGGTGAAACAATATGCGTCGGAGTATGAAAGAAAGTATAAAGACCCGGTTGTCTTGTATAAATACTTTTCCATGGAGAGCATCATGGTCGTTAGTATTCAAACTGGGGAGGTGTACGGTGAGCTAGTACGGATTGATATCTATCCCTCTTTCATTGACAGCTTCTTTATCGGCCTGACCGGAACGGGTTCAGGCTTCTTGCCTTGGCACTGTGGTGAGGAAGCGACACCCGAATATCCGAAAGGTATTGACATAAACGAATTGATACTTGCCACTCTCAAGCCCGCGCGTAAATCTGCACAAGGAGATTGAAATGAACATCCAGAGCCTTTTTGAATACTCCGCGCTTTCCAACCTGGCCTATGTCAACTGGACCAATATCAGTGATATTGGTGCCATTGTGGATGACGCCAACAAGGCAAAACGTGTTCCGGGCAAGCTGGACGGTGATTTGGATACCCTGGGCGAGAAAATCTTCCGGTCAACGGCGGAAGGCGGGCTGGGCGATGATGAGCTCATCGGCGGCGCCGGTGCCGACACATTGAATGGCGGCGCGGGGAACGACACCTATGAATTTAACGGCGCTTTCGGCCCATATGTCAGCGCCAATTATCCTTACTTTTACAAAGAGGCCGCTTAAATGGCCGCACTGCTTATTTTCTTTCTGGCCTGGCTGTATTACCGCGTCGTCCGGAAAGTGCTTAAACGGGTTAAACCCTATTGGGGCAAAGCGCTAGTGATCGTGATTGCCCTGTTGATTCCCACGGCCGATGCGATGTATGGCCGCCACAAACTCAAACGGCTTTGCGCGCAGGAGGGCGGGCTGCACATCTATCGGGTTGTAGAAGGGGTGAAAGGCTTTGAAAGCCCGAGTATTCGGCCAGATAAAGGCTGGTTAGGCATCGGGAAATATCAGTTTATGGAAGGTGAAGATTCTCCTGGAAAGTATTCACGCCTTAGCCTGCGCCCTGACGGAACGTACTTGCGCGAGGTCGACATTACACCAATGAGTGAATACGCTTATAAATACAAACCTGGGAATCTTAAAGATATTTATTTACGTGACGAAAAGCTTATTTATGTTCGGGCAACCGGCGAAGTACTTGGGCGTTACGTCAATATCTCCTATGCTGGCGGCTGGCTGGAAAGGGCTATTAATGGCCTGTATGCCGCGCGTGGAAATTCTGGGGTGTGTGAATAACCCTCGCTTCGTAGGCAAGAATTTATTATGAAAGTCCTCAAACCCGCCGCAGCCTCCGCAAGCTAGGCGGCGCAGCCTTTCTGCCCTGGCCGAGCGACCTTGCTGGCAGTTTCAGTATAATTTCGCTCCATGAAGCTTGCTTTCAATCTGTTTCCATCTTCTTTCCGCGCGTAAAGCATGGCCATCTTGCGTAAATCTTCCGGCAGGAAAAATGGCGCTGGGGGCGCAGGGCGCGCAGGCAATACGGGGCGCACGGGCGTCAATGATCCCGCGCCGCTGCCCAAGAAACTTGTCGCGGTGCTCCAGGAATCCCGCTGGCTGGTGCTGATCGCCCTGTGCGCTTTTCTGACCTTATCGCTCTGGGGCTACCGGCGCGGCGACCCGGGCTGGTCGCACGCCGCCTCCCATGCCATGTTGAGCAATCCGGCCGGCCGCAGCGGCGCCTGGCTCGCCGATTTGCTGCTTTATGTCTTCGGCCTGTCGGCGTGGTGGTGGGTGGTCTTTTTGCTGGCCTTTATCTGGTGGGGCTATCGCCGCCTCGACGGTTTGCGCGGCGCCGACCGCCGCCCCGTCTACATCGCGCTTGCCGGTTTTGTCCTGCTGATGCTGTCTAGCTGCGGGCTGGAGGCGCTGCGCTTCCATTCGCTTTCGGCACAATTGCCGCTGGCGCCGGGCGGCATGCTGGGCGTGGAGCTGGGCAATCTTTCGATGCGCTATCTCGGCTATACGGGCGCAACGATCACCCTGCTGGCACTGTGGATGCTGGGCTGGAGCGTCTTTTCCGGCATGTCGTGGCTCAACGCCGCCGAATGCATCGGCGCGGTGCTGGAAATGAGCGTCACCGGCGTTTACCGCCTGTTTGAGCTGTGGCAGGACCGGCGCATCGGCCGCGAAGTGGCGCGCGAGCGCGAAGCCAGGGTCGAAGACGAAAAGCAGCGGATGCCGCCGCACGAGCCGATTTTTGTCGAAGCGCCCGACCCGGTCATCAAGCGTTCGGCCAAGGCCGACAAACGCATCGAACGCGAACGCCAGGCGGCGCTGTTCCCGGAAGCGGTTGTCGGCGGCCTGTTGCCGCCCCTGCACTTACTGGAACCGGCACCTGAGTCGACCGAGCAGGTGGACGTCGAAACGCTGGAATACACCTCGCGCCTGATCGAGCGCAAGCTGGGTGAATTCGGCGTTCAGGTCAAGGTGCTGGCTGCCTATCCCGGCCCGGTCATCACACGCTATGAAATCGAGCCGGCCGTCGGCGTCAAGGGCGCGCAGATCGTCAATCTTTCCAAGGATCTGGCGCGCGCGCTGTCGATGGTTTCGATTCGCGTCGTCGAAACCGTCCCCGGCAAATCGTGCATGGCGCTGGAGCTGCCGAATGCCCGGCGGCAGACGGTGCGGCTGTCCGAAATCATTTCCAGCGCGGCCTATCACGACATGCATTCGCCGCTGGCAATGACGCTCGGCAAAGACATCGGCGGCCAGCCGGTGGTCGTCGATCTGGCAAAGATGCCGCATTTGCTGGTCGCCGGCACCACCGGCTCGGGCAAGTCGGTCGGCATCAATGCGATGATTCTTTCCCTGCTCTACAAGTCCGAGCCGGAAAACGTGCGGCTGATCCTGGTCGATCCGAAAATGCTCGAACTCTCGATCTACGAAGGCATTCCCCACCTGCTCGCGCCGGTCGTCGTCGACATGAAGCAGGCGGCCAACGCGCTCAACTGGTGCGTCGGCGAAATGGAGCGGCGCTACAAGCTGATGTCGGCGCTGGGCGTGCGCAATATCGCCGGCCTCAACAGCCGCATCCGCGACAGCGAGAAAAGCGGAACGCGCCTGACCAACCCGCTGTCGTTGACGCCGGAAAGCCCGGAACCGCTCAGCCCCATACCCTACATCGTCGTCATCATCGACGAGCTGGCCGACCTGATGATGATCGCCGGCAAAAAGGTCGAGCAGTTGATCGCCCGGCTGGCGCAGAAGGCGCGGGCGGCCGGCATTCACCTGATTCTGGCGACGCAGCGCCCGTCCGTCGACGTCATCACCGGCCTGATCAAGGCCAATATCCCGACGCGCATTTCTTTCCAGGTCTCCTCAAAAATCGACTCGCGCACGATTCTCGACCAGATGGGCGCGGAAACTCTGCTCGGACAGGGCGATATGCTCTACCTCGCGCCCGGCACGGGCTACCCGACGCGCGTGCACGGCGCTTTTGTCGCCGACGATGAAGTGCATCGCGTTGTCGAACATCTGAAAACGACGGCGCCGCCGCAATACGTTGAAGAAGTGCTCGTCGGCGGCGACGAAAATGAAAATGGCGAACGCGGCGGCGAAGCCTCCAACGATGCCGAATCCGACCCGCTTTACGATCAGGCTGTCGACATCGTGCTGAAGAACCGCCGCGCCTCGATCTCGCTGGTGCAGCGCCACCTGCGCATCGGCTACAACCGCTCGGCGCGGCTCATCGAAGCGATGGAAAAAGCCGGACTCGTCTCGCAAATGGACGAGCGCGGCGGCCGCACCGTCCTGGCGCGCGGCGAAAACCAGTAAGTCATGAAAACCGCCGCGCGGCCGCACCGTATCCACACTGACGCAAAGAGGTCTGTCATGCTGCCAGAAACGAGGCTGGAAACACGCTTTTTTCGCTTTTCCCGCTTTCCCCGATTTTCTTCACCCCTTTCCCCACGCCCTTCGGCGTCCCGACGGGGGCAGCAGGAAGCGCGCCCCGTCACGATGCGGCAAGAACCCGACGCCGGCGCGTCTCCGGCGGCAAATTTGCGCCGGCTCTGCGCATGCGCACAACGCCTCATTCTGTCCGCGCTCCTCGCCTTCCCCCTCGCCTTCCCCCTCGCCCTCCCGCTCGCCGCGCAGGCAGGCGGCATCGACCGCCTGCATCATTTTCTTGACACGGCCAAAACGCTGCGCGCCGACTTCACGCAAACCGTCACCGCCCGCAATGACGCCCATAGCCGGCGCCCGCAGGAATCTTCCGGCGTCATGATTTTCTCCCGCCCCGGCAAATTCCGCTGGCAGATCGACAAACCCTACAGCCAGCTGCTGGTCGGCGACGGTAAGCAGGTCTGGATTTACGACCCCGAACTCCGGCAGGTCACGGTCAAGAAAATGGACGCGGCGCTCGGCAGCACGCCCGCTGCGCTGCTGGCCGGAGGCGATGACGGCAAAGGCGGCAAAAGCACCCTCGAAAAGAATTTCACCCTGCACGAAGCGGGCGAACGCGACGGGCTGACGTGGGTCGAAGCGCGGCCAAAAAATTCCGACAGCGGCTTCGAGCGCCTGCAACTGGGCTTTTCCGGCAACACGCTGAAAGCGATGGAACTGTTCGACAATTTCGGCCAGACAACGCGGCTGCGCTTCTCCAACCTGGAGCACAACCCGGCGCTCGACCCTTCGCTGCTGCGCTTCACGCCGCCGGAAGGCGCCGATGTCATCCGCGAATAAACAGACCGCCCTGGCAGCGCATCGGGCACCCCGCAAACGCCCATTCCACGGGCGCTTCCGCCGGCCTGGAGCCCGCGTCTTTTGGGCATTTCAGCGGGGTGCGGATTTTTCTGCCTCTCCAATATACCTAGAATTTTCAGCGCCGCATCGTTTCACTTTTCCGGCCTGCCCGGATTCTTCAGTCTTTCCGGCGTGCATGGCATCTTCGACACAACATTGTTTTGTCTTTCCAGCGCATCCGGAACTTTCAGCGCTGCATCGGGCATCCCGCAAACGCCCATTCCACGGGCGCTCCCGCTGGCCTGAACCCCGCGTCTTTTGGGCATTTCAGCGGGGCGGGGATTTTTACGCACTGGCCGCACATCCGGCGCTGGATGCTTCCGGCGCGCTGTTCCGCAGTGCCGTCCTTTGCAGCAAGCGTCCCAGCTTTGATCAACCTTTCGGCGCACACGCATCATGAGCACGGCAAACCATGATCTGTTCGGCGATGCCGCCCCCGCCGCTTCGACGCCGCTGGCCGAATTGCTGCGCCCGAAAACGCTCGATGAGGTCATCGGTCAGCAGCATCTGCTCGGCCCCGGCAAGCCGCTGCGCCTGGCTTTTGAGGCGCGCAAGCCGCATTCGCTGATTTTCTGGGGGCCGCCGGGCGTCGGCAAAACGACGCTGGCGCGCCTGATGGCCGACGCCTTCGATGCCGAATTCATCGCCCTGTCGGCCGTTTTTTCCGGCGTCAAGGATATCCGCGAGGCCGTCGCGCAGGCCGAGGCCGTGCGCGCCAATCCTGCCCATTCGGGCCGCGCGACCATTCTTTTCATCGACGAGGTGCACCGCTTCAACAAGGCGCAGCAGGACGCTTTTCTGCCTTACGTCGAAAGCGGTCTGCTGACGCTGGTCGGCGCGACGACGGAGAACCCTTCCTTCGAGGTCAATTCCGCCCTGCTTTCACGCGCTGCGGTGTATGTGCTGCATCCGCTCTCGGCTGATGAAATGGGTGCGCTGTTCGCGCGCGCCTGCGCCCGGGCGCTGCCCGGTCTGTCATTCGACGAGCACGCCCGCGCTCGGCTGATCGGCCATGCCGACGGCGATGCGCGCCGCCTGATCAATCTGCTCGAACAGACGCGAACGGCGGCCTCCGCCGCCGGGCGGACGCATATCGACGGCGATTTCATCGACAGCACGCTGGCGCAAAGCCTGCGCCGCTTCGACAAGGGGGGCGAGGCGTTTTACGACCAGATTTCCGCCCTGCATAAATCGGTGCGCGGCTCCAGCCCGGACGCCGCACTGTACTGGTTCTGCCGCATGCTCGACGGCGGCGCCGACCCGCGTTATCTGGCGCGGCGCATCGTGCGCATGGCCTGGGAGGACATCGGCCTGGCCGATCCGCGCGCGGCGCAGATCGCCGCCGCCGCGGCGGAAACCTACGAGCGCCTCGGTTCGCCGGAAGGCGAGCTGGCGCTGGCCGAAGCGGTCATTTATCTGTCCGTGGCGGCCAAATCGAACGCGGCCTATGTCGCGTATAATTCGGCGAAAGCTTTTGTCGCCAAGGATGGCTCGCGGCCCGTGCCGCTGCGCCTGCGCAACGCGCCGACGAAACTGATGCGCGCACTCGATTACGGCAAGAACTATCGCTACGCGCACGACGAGGCTGAGGCGTATGCCGCCGGAGAAAACTACTTTCCCGACGACATGCCGGCGGCGCAGTGGTACCGGCCGACGCCGCGCGGGCTGGAAGCGAAAATCGGCGAGAAACTGGCGCATTTGCAGGCGCTGGACCGCGAAGCGGCCAGGCTCGCCGGGCGGACGGCGCGTACGAATCGCTCAGCGCAGGCAGCGTCGGCAAAAGCCGCACCATCGGGCAGTGACGCGAATACGGATAATTCCGCAACAGACGAGCCTTCGGCGCCGCCGGAGCACACCAAGGGAGCTTAATCATGCTTGACATCCAACGCCTCCGCAGCGACATCGACGCCGTTCGCGAACGGCTAGCCGCACGCGGTTACACGCTCGACATCGCCGCGTTCCAGAAACTTGAGGGCGAACGCAAGACCTTGCAGACGCGCACGCAGGATTTACAGGCAGCGCGCAACACGCTGTCCAAGCAGATCGGCCAGCTCAAGGGCAAAGGCGAGGATACGGCGGCGGTCATGGCCGAGGTGGCCAGGCTCAAGAGCGATCTGGAAGCCAATGAAGTGCGCCTGGACACGCTGCTCAAGGAAATGGAAGCCTTCGTTTCGACGATCCCGAATCTGCCGCAGGAGGATGTGCCCGTCGGCGCCTCGGCCGAGGACAATGTGGAAATTCACCGCTGGGGCACGCCGCGCACTTTCGATTTCACGGTCAAGGATCATGTCGATCTCGGCGAGGCGTTGGGACAAATCGATTTTTCCACGGCGGCCAAGCTTTCCGGCGCACGCTTCTCGCTGCTCAAAGGCGGCATCGCGCGCCTGCACCGGGCAATCGCCCAGTTCATGCTCGACGTGCATACGCAGGAACATGGCTACACCGAGGTCTATGCGCCCTATCTCGTCAACGCAGCCAGCATGTTCGGCACCGGCCAGTTGCCGAAATTCGAGGCCGACCTGTTCAAGATTCTGCGCCCGGACGCCGAGCCGCTGTATTTGATCCCGACGGCCGAAGTCCCCGTGACCAACATCGTCCGCGATGAAATTCTGGGCGCCGAGGCGCTGCCGCTCAAATTCGTCTGCCACACGCCCTGCTTCCGCTCCGAAGCCGGCTCCTACGGCAAGGACACGCGCGGCATGATCCGCCAGCATCAATTCGACAAAGTGGAACTGGTGCAGATTACCACCGCCGCGCAGTCGAACGCGGCACACGAAGCGCTCACCCGGCATGCCGAAATCATTCTGGAAAAACTAGCGCTGCCGTACCGGCGCGTTGTCCTGTGCACCGGCGACATGGGCTTTTCCTCAGCCAAGACGTATGACCTGGAAGTCTGGCTGCCCGCGCAGAACACCTACCGCGAAATCTCGTCGTGCTCGAATTTCGAGGCGTTCCAGGCGCGCCGCATGCAGGCCCGTTACCGCAACGAGAAAAACAAGCCGGAACTCGTCCATACGCTCAATGGATCGGGGCTAGCCGTCGGCCGCACGCTGGTGGCGATTCTCGAAAACTACCAGAATGCGGACGGCTCCATCACCATTCCGCAGGCGCTGCGGCCGTATCTGGGCGGGGCGGAAAAAATCAGCCACTGAACAGGCTGCTCAGCCTCATCCGCCCACCAGCCCCCGGCAAATCGCCCCATCGGCTGGTCGCCTGATCGCCCGATTTTTTGCCGGGGCGTGCCGATACGCCGCATCGACTTGCCGGCGGGTTGTGTTAGAATCCGCGCCCAGACGGAGAGGTGGCAGAGTGGTCGAATGTACCTGACTCGAAATCAGGCGTAGGGTGTCCCCTACCGTGGGTTCGAATCCCACCCTCTCCGCCACGGCGACCCGGCCCCGCCGGTAATTGATGAGCCGGGTTTCCCCTCGCTCTCACGTTCATCTCCTTTCCCCTCTCCCCATCCGGTAAAGCGGCAAAGTCCCAGCCGATAACAGTCCGGTTTTCGACGTAACGATGACAATACAAGCCCGCATACCTGAGCGTTGCGGGCTTTTTCACAGGCGGGCGCTGCGCACGGTGCAGGCGGGCACTTTCCTGCGTTCCTGCTTTCCTGGAGACACCCATTCTCTGGGCACCATATCGAACCATTCATCAATCGCCCCGCCAAGCTATACTTGTTGCCGGCGTTTTTAATACAACTTTTTCATGTCACTGCCTGTGACGAGGAGACATCATGCCCACCTACCGACTTGGCAATCTTGCCCCGACCCTCGATCCGGAAAGCTGGATCGCCCCCAACGCTGTCGTCATGGCCGACGTGGAGATGGCAAAAAATTCTTCTGTCTGGTGGAACTGCACGGTACGCGGCGATACGGACAAGATCATCATCGGCGAAAACAGCAATATCCAGGACGGGTCTGTCGTCCACACCAATCGCGGCATTGTCGTCCGCATCGGCAAGGGCGTCACCGTCGGCCACATGGTCATGCTGCACGGCTGCACCATCGGCGATAACTGCCTGATCGGCATGGGCGCGGTGTTGCTTAACCATTCCGTCATCGGCCGCGACTCCATCGTCGCCGCCCACACACTGGTGCCCGAAGGCAAGGTCTTTCCCGAGCGTTCCTTGATCATGGGCGTGCCGGGCAAGGTGGTGCGCCAGCTGACGGATGACGAGGTAGCCAATCTGCCGTCCAGCGCCGAGCGCTATGTCAGGAACTGGCGGCGCTACCGCGACGAGCTGGCGCCCTGCTGAATCACCCGGTTCTTCGCACGCGCCGTGCGCTCCGGGAAGGTGCTGGCCACCCCGCCCTCATGTACGCCTTTACGCACGCCCTCTATCCCTGGCACTGCCGATGCTTCCGGCGTCCTCCGCCGCGCCAGCCGTCCCGGTTTCGGCGTTCCGCTCCGCCACAATCCTTGCCGTGATAATTCGGGCGACGGCAATGCTGGACGGTCGCAGTAAAGGGATTACGCACCCCTCTCTGAAGCCCGCATCAATAAAGGGATTGCGGGCACCCTTCTCTGAAACCCTCGTAAATAAAGGGCTGCAAGGCGGCCTGCCCGGAAGTGTTGGCTCCGGCCCGGCCGGAAGTGCTAGCGCCGGCCTGACCGGAGAAGCCCAATTCATACGGGCTGCGGGGCAGGCGGTCATGCGTGCGGACGATGTGACGAAACGCCGCACAGGCCGCATCGTCAGCGCAGCGCAGTGAATGATGCGTTGGGCCGCCGGGGTTGCGCATGGCCTCGCCGCTGGCCGGCCTGAAGCCCGCGCGAGCGCGGGGAACAGACTCAGCGCCACAGCTCTAGTAAGCCGCCCGGCAGTTCATCCCCGCCAGTAAAGGAATTACGCTCCCTCTCTGAACCCCGCGTCAATAAAGGGCTGCAAGGCAGCCTGCCCGCAAACACCCAATCCATACGGGCTGCGGGGCAGGGGGCCATGCGTGCGGACGATGTGACGAAACGCCGTGCAGGCCGCATCGTTGGCGCAGCGCAGTAAATGCAGTGAATGATGCGTTGGGCAGCCGGGGTTGCGCATATCCTTGCGGCTGGCCGGCCTGAAGCCGACGCGGCAGCCGGCGTATACATTCGCTGCCTCATGGCCTTGCACACGCTCAATCCCGTACCGCCCGGGTGGCGTCAGCCTTCCCTGCCTCTTTCGTTTCTCCCGCGCTTCCGGCATTTTCCCCATTATCTGCCGCCGGCGACCAGTCGCCGCCCAGCGCCTTGATCAGCGCCGCGGCAGCCAGCAGGCGGCGGCCGGCAATGTCGATGGCGCTGCGTTCGGCATTCAAAGAGGCTGCCTGCGCCGAAACGACATTCAGATAACTCACCGTTCCCGCCAGGTACTGGTCATCCGCAATCTGCAAAGCCTCGGCGGCGGCGCGCACGGCCTCTCCCTGAATGCCGGCGGCTTCGGCCAGCAGGCGCAGGCTCATCAATGCGTCCTCAACTTCCTGAAACCCCGCCAGCACGGTCTGCCGGTACGCCGCCACCGACTCATCGTAGGCCGCGCTTGCCCGCGCCTTGGCGGCGGAACGCCCCCCCGCATCGAACAGGCTCATGGCCAGCGCCGGGCCGAGCGACCAGAAGCGATTGGGCAGAGTGAGCAGGTTCGACAGGCTGGGCCCCTGATACCCGCCGCTGCCGCCCAATGTCACGCTCGGGAAGAAGGCCGCCTGCGCCACGCCGATTTCGGCATTGGCGGCGGCAACGCGCCGTTCGGCGGCGGCAATGTCGGGGCGGCGTTCGATCAGCGCTGATGGCAGGCCGGGCGGGATTTCTGGCAGTGCGGGCAGCCCGCCCGGCCACCTCGCCGGAGGCGACGCAACGGCATGCGGCATCAGCGAGAAATCCGCCGGCGCTTTGCCGATCAGCACGGCAATCGCGTGTTCGTACTGAGCACGCTGGATGCCAAGGTCGGCCAACTGCGCCTGCACTGATTTAAGCTGCGCTTCCGCCTGGGCGACATCGAGCCGGCCGGCGACGCCCGCCGCGAAGCGGTTGCGCGTAATTTCCAGTGCGCGCTGGTATGCGGCCACGGTTTTTTCGAGCAGGCTGCGCTGCGCATCGACCACGCGCGCGCGCAGATAGCTCTGCACCAGCAGCAACTGGGCGCTGAGCCGGGCTGTGCGCAGATCGGCGGCGCTGGCGGCAAGCTTGGCCTCGCCGGCCTCGACGCTACGCTGGATGCGCCCCCAGACATCCAGTTCCCAATTCACCGACAGCGAGAGACGGTGCGTCGTGCGGATCGCGCGGGCGGCTGCCCCAGTGCTGCTCCCGCTGCCACCTCCGCTGCTGCTGCCATCGCCGCTGCCGGAGGAAGCGCTCTGGCTGCGCGTCGATGCGGCATTGCCGCCGATGTCCGGGAACCACGCTGCCCGCGCCTGATCCAGCGCACTTTGTGCCTGCCGGAAGCGTGCCTCCGCCGCGCGCACGTTCTGGTTTGAAATGTCCACCTGTTCGGCCAACGCATTCAGGTGGGCGTCGCCAAAGCGTTCCCACCAGCGGCCGCGCGGCATATCGTCGGCCGGCTGCGCCGGCTTCCAGCCGGGCCATCCCTCCGGCGCATCCGCAAGCACCTTGTACTGCGCGGGCACGGCGATATCCGGACGCACGTAGTCCGGCCCGACGGCACAGCCGGCGAGCGCCAGAACAAGGGACAGCGAGGCGCCGGGTGAAAAGCGGCGAATCAGGGCATCGTTCTTCATCGTGAGAAATTCCGCAGGTTCATCGGGGTACACTCTCGGCGCATTCAGGCATTCAGGGCGCATCGCCGCCCCGCGCCGTTTTCACGCGCTTTGCTGCGCCGCGCGCCGCGCGCCGGCGCTCGCGCCAGAGCCGCCAGCGGTCGAGATAAAGGTAAACCACCGGCGTCGTATACAGCGTCAGCAACTGGCTGAGCAACAGGCCGCCGACGATAGAAATGCCCAGCGGCTGGCGCATCTCGGCGCCGTCGCCGCGCCCGAGCATTAGCGGCAGCGCGCCAAAGAGCGCGGCCATCGTCGTCATCATGATCGGCCGGAAACGCAGCAGGCAGGCTTCGCGGATCGCCGCGCGGGAATCCAGCCCCCGCTGCCGCTCCGCCTGGATGGCAAAATCGATCATCATGATGCCGTTTTTCTTGACGATACCGATCAGCAGGATGACGCCAATCAAGGCAATGACGCTGAATTCGGTACGGAAAGCGAGCAGCGCCAGCAATGCGCCGACGCCGGCCGAAGGCAGCGTCGACAGGATCGTCAGCGGATGGACGAGGCTTTCATAAAGTATGCCAAGGACGATATAAACGGCGACCAGCGCCGCAAGAATGAGCAGCGGCTGATTGGCGAGCGAACGCTGAAATACTTTCGCTGACCCCTGGAAACTGCCCACCAGCGAGGCCGGCGCGCCGAGCTGCCGCATGGCCTGTTCGATGGCCGCAGTTGCCTGCGACAGCGACCCGCCGGGCGGTAAATTGAAGGAGATCGTCGACGCGGCGAACTGTCCCTGATGATGCACCGACAGCGGCACAGGCGTCGTCTCCCAGCGCGCAAAGGCAGACAGCGGAATCTGCGCTGACTTGCCGTCTTCCCTCGTCCCGATGAAATAGACGTTCTTTAGATTTTCCGGACCCTGCGTGTATTCTGGCATGGCCTCCATAACCACGCGATACTGGTTGAGCGGATGGTAGATGGTTGATATCTGCCGCTGGCCGAACAGATCGTTGAGCGTGGCGTTGACCTCGCGCTGGCTCAATCCCAGCCGCGCCAGCGCGTCACGATCGATAACGAGCGACGTCTGCACCCCATTGTCCTGCTGATCGGTATTGACGTCCGTCAATTTCTTCAGTCTGCTCAACGCCTGCCTGACGCGCGGTTCCCAGGCCCGCAGCGTCTCGATCGTGTCGGCCTGCAAGGTGTATTGATACTGCGCGCTGGAACCGCGGCCGCCGATGCGAATATCCTGGGAAGCGCGCAAATACAAACGTGCGCCCGGAACGCGGTCGAGCTTGCCGCGCAGGCGATCGATCACCTGGGCTGCCGAAGCATCGCGCTCCGCAAGCGGTTTGAGCGACATGGCGACGAAATTCTCCCGGCGGCCGAAAAAGCCGACGACATGATCGATGGCGGGATCCTGACGAAGAATTCCCATAATTTCACTCAACTTGGCGGACAAGACCTGGAAAGACATGCTTTCATCGGCCCGAATGCCGCCGGAGATCATGCCGGTATCCTGCTGCGGGAAAAACCCCTTGGGCACGGCATAGTACAGATAACCGTTGAGCGCCACCGTAACGCCCATGATCAGCAGCATCCAGGGGCCATGCGCCAGCGCCCAGTCGAGCGAACGTTGGTAATGCGCGTGCACGGTATCAAAACAGCGGCCGAGTGCCCTCTGGATTGACCGCATCGCGCCCTCGCCCTGCCGCCGACTTTCGCCCGCGCGGGCGCGCAGCAGGCTGGCGCACATCATCGGCGTCGTCGTCAGCGAAACGAGCAGCGAGATCAGGATCGCCGCCGAGAGCGTCAGTGCAAATTCCCGGAACAGCCGCCCGACAAGGCCCTCCATGAGCAGAATCGGGATGAACACAGCAATCAGCGACAGGCTCATCGACAGCACTGTGAACCCGACTTCCCGCGCCCCTTGCAGCGCCGCCGCAAAAGGCGTCATGCCGCGCTCGACATGGCGGGAAATATTTTCCAGTACGACGACGGCATCGTCGACGACAAAGCCTGTGGCAATCGTCAGCGCCATCAGCGAAAGATTATTGAGGCTGAATCCAGCCAGGTACATGAAACCAAAGGTTCCCACCAGGGACACCGGCACAGCGACAATCGGAACCAGCGCCGCCCGGCCGTCGCGCAAGAAAATGAAAACGACGGCAATCACCAGCGCGACGGAAATTATGAGCGTCTGCTCGACCTCGCGCAGCGAAGCGCGGATAGTGCGCGTGCGGTCATAGGCCACATCAAGGTCGATGGCGGCAGGAATCGACGCGCGCAATCCTGGCAGCAGCGCCCTGATCCTATCGACGGTCTCGATGATATTGGCGCCCGGCTGGCGAAAAACGACCATCATCACCGCCGGCTTGCCATCGAATAGCCCGATGTTATAGCGGTCCTGCTCGGCATCGCGCACCGTCGCCACATCGGACAGGCGCACCGCCGCGCCATTTCGCCAGGAAACGATCAGCGGTAGATAGTCGGCGGCTTTCTTCGCCTGATCACTGGCGAGGATCTGCCAATGCCGTTCGCCATCTTCCAGTGAACCTTTCGGACGGTTGACATTGGTTGTAACGATAGCCGCGCGAACTTCCTCGACGCCAACTCCGGCGCGCGCCAAGGCGCCGGGGTTGAGCTGCACGCGCACCGCCGGCAGCGAGCTGCCGCCGACCGAAACCTGTCCAACGCCATCCGCCTGCGCGATTTTCTGCGCCAGCACGGTCGAGGCCACATCGTACATCTGGACGCGCGTCATCGACGCCGAGGTCAGGCCGATGATCAAGATGGGAGCATCGGCCGGATTGACCTTGCGATAGGTCGGGTTGCCCGGCATGCCGCTCGGCAACAGCGTGCGCGCCGAATTGAGCGCCGCCTGCACATCGCGCGCCGCGCCATTGATGTCGCGGTCGAGATCGAATTGCAGCGTAATGCGGGTCGAGCCGAGCGAACTGCTCGATGTCATTTCATTGACGCCGGCGATCGCGCCCAGCATTCGTTCGAGCGGCGTCGCCACTGTCGCCGCCATCGTTTCCGGGCTGGCGCCGGGCAAGGAAGCCGATACCGAAATCGTCGGAAAATCGACCTGCGGCAAAGGAGAAACCGGCAAAAGACCAAAGGCCAGCATGCCGAACAGGGCAATGCCGACCGTCAGCAGCGTTGTCGCCACCGGTCGCCGGATAAAGGTCGAGGAAATAAACATGCCTTTGCGCGCTATGCCTTGCTGGCCGCCGTTCTACATTTCATCCGGCCCGAAGCGGCTGTGCAGCCGCCGCCCAAGGCCGCGCGCCAGCCGATCGAAGGCCAGATAGATCACCGGCGTCGTAAACAACGTCAGCACCTGACTGAGCAACAAACCGCCCACCATCGTCAAACCCAGCGGCTGGCGCAGCTCGGACCCGACGCCGTTGCCGAGCATCAGCGGCAAGGCGCCAAACAAAGCGGCCAGCGTCGTCATCAAAATTGGGCGGAAACGCAGTAGGCACGCCTCGTGAATGGCCTCGCGCGGCGACTTGCCATGCATGCGCTCCGCCTCCAGCGCAAAGTCGATCATCATGATGGCATTCTTCTTGACGATGCCGATCAGCAGAATGATGCCGATGATGGCGACGATATCGATGTCGGTGCCGGAAAGCATCAGCGCCAGCAGCGCGCCAACGCCGGCGGAAGGCAATGTCGACAGGATCGTCACCGGATGGATGTAGCTTTCATAGAGCACGCCGAGCACGATGTACATGACGACAACGGCAGCCAGAATGAGCAGCAATGAATGGTCGAGTGAGGACTGGAAGGCGAGCGCCGCGCCTTGGAAGCTGGTCTGAACACTGGCGGGCAGGCCAAGTTCGCGTTCCGCTGTCTGAATCGCCTGAACCGCCTCACCCAGCGAGACACCGGGCGCGAGATTGAAGGAAATCGTCGCTGCCGGAAACTGGCCGACGCGGCTGATCGCCAGCGGCATCTTGCGCTCCGAAATACTGGCGATAGCTGAAAGCGGCACGGAAACGGGAGAGCCACCCGCCGTCGAGATCAGATAGATTTCGTTGAGAGACGCTGGATTTAACTTGAATTCAGGCTTAACCTCGAGCACAACGCGATAGAGGCTCGATTGCGTAAAAATCGTGGACACCAGCCGCTGCCCGAAGGCGCTGTATAGCGCGCTGTCGATGGCGGCGACGCTGATGCCGAGCCGGCTGGCGCTTGCCCGGTCGATGTCGATGTACGCCTGCAAGCCTTGTGCCTGCAAGTCGCTGGCGACATCGGCCAATTCGGGCAGTTGGCGCAAGCGCGCTAATAATTTCGGCGTCCATGCCGCCAACTCTTCGGCGTCAGCATCCTCGAGACTAAACTGGTACTGCGTGCGGCTGACGCGGTTTTCGATGGTCAGATCCTGGACCGGCTGCATAAACAGGGATATACCCGCCTGGGCATGTTCCGCGGTCTTTTCCAGGTGTGCCTGCAGGCGGCGGATGATTGCGCTCACATCGCCGTCACGCTCGCCTTTCGGCTTCAAATTGATGAGCAGGCGGCCGTTGTTGAGCGTGGCATTGGCGCCATCGACGCCGATGAACGAAGAAATGCTCTCAATCGCCGGATCGCCGATCAGCGTATCGACCACCGCCTGTTGCCGCGCGGCCATGGCGGAAAACGAAATCGACTGCGGCGCTTCGCTGATGCCCTGGATGACGCCCGTATCCTGCACCGGGAAGAAACCCTTGGGAATGAGGGCATAGAGCAACACGGTCAAGGCCAGCGTGACAAAAGCTGTGAGCAACACCAATCCCTGGCGGTCAAGCGCCCAAATCAGCATACGGTCGTAACGGGCGATGACGGCGTCGAAAAACGCCCCGATTCTACGAAACAGCCCATTTTTCTCGGCTTCCGGCGCATCACGCAGCAGGCGCGCGCACATCATCGGCGTCAACGTCAGCGAAACAATGGCCGAAATCAGGATCGCCACGGCCAGCGTGACGGCAAACTCACGAAACAGCCGGCCGATGACTTCGCTCATGAAGAGCAGCGGAATCAGCACGGCAATGAGCGAGAGGGTCAGCGAGATAATGGTAAAGCCAATCTGCTCACTGCCCTTGAGCGCCGCCTGCATCGGCGGCTCGCCCCGCTCGACATAGCGGGCGATATTCTCGATCATGACGATCGCGTCGTCGACGACGAAACCGGTGGCGATCGTCAGCGACATCAGCGTCAGATTATTGACCGAAAAACCGGCCAGGTACATGACGCCAAAGGTACCGACCAGTGACAGCGGCACCGCGACGCTGGGGATGATCGTCGCCGGCGCGTTGCGTAGAAAAACGAAGATGACCATTACGACGAGCGCGATCGCCAGCATCAGTTCAAAGCGCACGTCGTCGATCGAAGCGCGGATCGTCGTCGTCCGGTCAGTCAGGATGTGCACGTCGAGCGAAGACGGCAACGTCGCCTGTAATTGCGGCAACAGGCGCTTGATGCGGTCGACGGTTTCGATGACGTTGGCGCCCGGCTGGCGCTGGATGTTGAGGATGATCGCCGGTTTCTGCACGCCTTTCACGGCCGCCCATGCCGCCAGGCGATTGTTTTCTGCCCCGTCGGCGACATCGGCGACATCGGCCAGCCGGATTGGTGCGCCGTCGCGCCAGGCGATCACCAGCTGCCGGTATTCGGCCGCCGAGCGCAACTGGTCGTTGGCATCGAGCGTCGAAGCGCGCGCCGGCCCGTCGAAACTGCCCTTGGCCGAGTTGACGTTGGCGTTGGCGATGGCCGTGCGCAGATCGTCGAGATTGAGCTTCTTCGCCGCCAGCGCCTTGGGATTGGCCTGGATGCGCACGGCAGGGCGCTGGCCGCCGGCCGTGCTGACGAGGCCGATGCCTGGTAGCTGGGACAGTTTCTGCGCCAGCCGCGTATCGACGAAATCCGCGACCTTCGGCAAAGGCAGGACGTCCGAGGTAATCGCCAGCGTCATGATTGGCGTATCGGCCGGATTGACCTTGCTGTAGATCGGCGGCATTGGCAGGTCCGTCGGCAGAAAGGGATTGGCTGTGTTGATCGCCGCCTGCACCTGCTGTTCGGCCACGTCAAGGCTAACATCGAGCGTGAATTGCAGGGTGATGACCGAGGCGCCACTGGAACTCGTCGACGCCATCTGCTTGAGGCCGGGCATCTGGCCGAACTGGCGTTCAAGCGGCGCGGTAATCGACGAAGTCGTCACATCGGGGCTGGCGCCCGGATACAACGTCGTCACCTGAATCGTCGGATAGTCGACTTCCGGCAGGGCGGACACCGGCAAAAAACGATAAGCCAGCAAACCGGCAAGCAAAATGGCAAACATCAACAGCGATGTCGCCACCGGCCGCAGGATGAACTGGCGCGAGGGATTCATCGCCGCTTTATCCTCTCATTCCCCGTGATTCCCTGTGGATTCACCCGGATTTTCTGCACGCCCGCCCCCGTCATTCACGACTGCCGGCGGCGCTGCCGCCTGAGCGGGCGCGCTCCAGACCACCGGGCCGATCCGGCCTTCCCGGCACAGCCGCCGCACCGGACGTACGCTTCGGCACGCTGTCAGGGGAATTTCCCGCCGCCGTGGCCGGGGCGTTTTCCGCGGCATTTTTCGGGGGATTCCCCGATGTGTTTTGTGTGGCATTCTTGGCGCTCTCGGGGGCATCTGCGGAAGGCCGGCCCTTTTTCCGGGTTGCGTGCGTTGCCGGTGTGGCCGCGGATTCGCTTGGTCGGTCGGCGCCAGAAGCCGCATGCGCAGCAATCAGCGTGATTTTCGCGCCGTCGCGCAGCCTGTCGACGCCTTCGACGACAACCGTCTCTCCCGCCGTCAGTCCTTCATCGACCGAAACCGTTTCGTTCGTCCTGACGCCGATTTTCAGCCGGCGGACAGACACCGTTTTATCCGCCGCATCGACGATATAGGCAAAATCCCCCTGCTGTCCTTGCAACACGTGTAGGTTAGCGCGCGTTTTGTCCACGGCTGCGGGTTTTTTATCCAAAAAATTTTGATGCCGGTGGAATTTTTGGACAAAAAAACATGCCGCGTTAAATAACGCTAAAGATGCTTCTAAAAAACACCCGTTTTGCGCAAAAACAACACCACGATTAACTGACCCGAATTACTCAAAAAATTACTGTAATCTAGACTGCTCTCTATGTACAATATCAACACGGTCGCAGCATAAAGGGGTTGGCGGCATATCCGCCCGCTCTCATGAGCAAGCCCTGCGCTGTCCGATGTCGGTCTAGGGACGGAGGAGCGCCTGTTGATACCACAGGTACCGACGCAAAGAAGCCCCATCCGGAGGGGTGAGCTGTCTAGACATTAATCCGCAACCTGCCAGCGGTAGGCAATGCGGTCGCCGACGAGCAATACGGCCTGGACTCGTCAAAGGCGTTGGGCGGCCGGTTTGAGGTTTTGCCAGAAGAGCAAAGCCAGGTATCAACAATAGGGGGCGCGCTTGACCGAAAGGTCAGCGTGCCATTGTTTTGCCCGGTTATTTGGCCTCATCGCCCGGCGGCACAGACGCCAGCGCCGGGTTGCGCGTTATCCATGCCCAGGCAACGCAGCGCTCAAAATCACCCAGCCAGCCTACTGCATCCAGAAACATCGGCAGCGTCGGATGCAGCGCGACGGCGCACCAGGGCACAGACGGCATTTTGACCGCCTCCGCCGCGCCAAACATATCAACCATCATCCGCCATAGCGGCGCGGCCTCACGCGAGCGCTGGGCAATCCCCAGCGTCACGAGCGGCGCGAGGCGCTCACCGCGATAGGGTTGCCCTGCGATGTGAGGCCCCAACGGGCCGTAGACCGTAACCATCACACCTCGATCACGGAGCACATGCGCACTGTAATGCGCGAGCGCGGGCACGGGTAACGGCATCGGATTACCGCTCTCGATCGCCGCCGTCATCCACGGATGTAAGAGCGCCAACGTCTCGTCGCTCACCTCATCACGCGGCGACCGGCGGCAATGGCCGGTCGTCAGTGTGACGTGGTTGATGTAGTTACTCATGCGCCAGCGCAGCCTCGACCGCAGCGGCATCTAATGACCGCACGGCGCCGGCATTGATCTGGACGTATACGCCAATGGGCGTCCTGGCCAGGGCACCCGTGTCATATTTGCCCCGGGTTACTGTACCCAACACCTCCCAGTTACGGGGGAGAGGCTGAGAGTTATAGAGCCGCCACGGGCCGTTGCGGTCAATTGTGAACTTGTCCATGTTGGATGGACGGCCGACAGGGCGCTTGACCCTAGGATGATTGACCATAAACAATCTCCCCGTCAGGGCATTTGACGCGCAGGTTGCGCCAACCCAAATTGGTCTCCAGCTCGCGCATCCCTGACAGCGCCTCATCAAGGCTCGCAAAATCCCCCTCCGGAATGTCCTCCCACTGATACTGGGTTTTTTGCTCGATACAGTACTCGTTTCTCATTTTTATCTCCTATTTGCGGTATGCGTGGCGCGCCTGGTTGAGAATATTCAGTCCGGCATTTTCTGCCAACGGGGTTCCAGCAACAATTCCATGCCCACCCTGGCTAAAGCACAAGTAGCTGCTTTTGCGGTCAATCCACTCGCTAGCTCTCGCCTCGTCCATGAATGCCTGCAAATATTCGCGCACGGCCTGACGGATTTCCTCCATCATTTCCGGCTCGTCGTCGTATTCGCGCTGGAGGTATTTATCGATTTCTGCCGTGATTACTGCAATGTTCGCCGCAGCTTTTTCGCGCAGGTCTTGTGCCCACGCAATCTGTTTTTGGCTGCCTGTCAGTTTGATATTGCTCATTTGTAATCTCCTGCCTGCTACCGGAGGCGTCGGCGGATAACAACGTGCTATCCATGACCGTAATTATATACACACAAAATTATTTGTCAACAGGTTTTTGCAAAATTTTTTGGATTTTTTGCGTCAGCGCTACCCTGATCCCGGCGCTGATGTTGCCGTCGCCCAGCGCTAGGGCAACATCTAGACTCTCGTCGTCCAGATAAACGTTGACGCGCCGACCGCCGATGATGGTCGGGCGGCCAACGCGGCGCTTGGTCGGACGCGTATGCGCATCACTCATTTACTTTCTCCCAGCCCCGCCAATCTGGCGGGGCATTGACTATTAGCTAAAAACCTGCTCAACCGCCCAGTACATACCAGCGTCTCCGGCCGATAGGAGCATGATGCGCGGGTCGGCAAACCATGTACAGCCATACAATTTAAGCGCCGCCTCGTAGGCCCCCCACGGGGTATCGCCCTCCGTGAGGCGGTACTCAAAATGGCTTATCGCTCCCGTCACATCTGCGTCATTAACAGCTGCACCAATGCGCAGCAGCGCACGGGCAACTGTGGCTGTAAAGTCGTTGGCGTTTGAAAGATTGTCCAAAAAATTATCGTGCTCTTTGAGCGTAGCCTCATCAGCTACGGACAGGTCGATATTGTCAAAATCTATATCACTGTAGGATGTGACTGGGCGCGTATTATTATTTTTGTCATAAGCGGCCAAGATTTGGATGATTGCAGCATAGCCGTCTGCGGGGGTTTTGAGGGTGATGTTGCTCATTTTTGTCTCTCCTGCCTGCTACCGGAGGCGTCGGTGGATAACGATGTGCTATCCATGACCATAATTATATACACACATAATTATTTGTCAAGCGGTTTTTGCAAAAATTTTTAATTTTTTTGTTGCAACGCATCAGCTGCCCGGGGTGAGATCCAGAGCATCTCCTGCCGGGTAAGATCGCCCGCCGTGCCAAATACGCGGGCGCGCCTTGTCACGCGCATCCAGCCTGCGAGCAGGTCGTTGTAGAGCTCCGACGGATAGCCACTGACAAGCGCCATCCCGCCGATGGCGCACAGGCGCTTGAGCAGCGCCTCGTGGTCAGCAACCGTCATCTCATGCGGGTAACGAGCCTCGCTGGTGCGTGTCTCGGGCAGGTAGGGTGGGTCAGCGTAAAACAACGTCTGCGGGCTGTCGTAGAGACTGACGAGACCGAGCGCTGGCCGATGCTCGATGATGACGTGCCGCAACCGGCGCGTAACAGCCGGTAGGCCTCGTCGGTAGTTGCGCCATGTCGCCGCCGGGCTACGCGTCCTGCCGGTGCGAAACGTTGCAGTTGATCGCCCGATGGCACGCGGATGGAACCCCATGCTGCTGCGCACGATAAGGCGGCGCGCCGTCTCGACCATATCCCGGCCGGATGTTGCAAACGCGGCCCGGTAAGCGCTGACACCGTAGGGCGTGCGCTGCAGCAGGCGCAGCAGACGGCGCATCCTGACCGGGTTGCGCAACACCCGATAGAGGATATCGATCTCGTCGCTGATGTCGTTGACGACCTCAACCGGCGCGGGCGGCTTACTGAGCAGCACCGAGGCCGCGCCGCCGAACAGCTCGACGTAACAGTGGTGCGCCGGCAGATGCTCGACGACCCACGGCGCGATGCGCCATTTGCCGCCTAAATAATTAAGGATAGGATGCGTAATGCCATTGCGCCGAGGCGCGGATAATTTTTGTCTCATTTGCAAGCCTTTTTTGGTCCGTTAAAAACTGATAGGCTTGGCGCGCCGTGTGCACGGTGGCGGGCCTTGCCGGGCTTGCAGGTGCATCTGCATGTTCGGGGGATGCGTCGGCGCTCGCTACGCCGGCGCATCTCGCCCGTCTTATCTGTCGCCCCTACTTAACGCGCACACACCAACCTGGACCGGGCGAGGACTGTGCCCCCACAAAATCCGGCGTGCCGCCAAGCGTTGTCCCCAGATCGACGAGGCCGCCGACCGTCCCGGAAAAATTGGCAATCCAGCGATTGCCCGCGCGCGTGATCGTGCCAACGCCTGCCGTAGCACTTACGCCGGTGCGGCCGGTATAGACCTGGAGCGTGCCCCAGGTCTCACCGTGGTCAGCGCTCAACGTCACAAAATGCTCGCGCCCGGTATTGACGGTGGCCACAATCGTCCCGGTATTATCGGCAGTGAGGCGCACCGCGCCCGGATCGACGAGACTAAACGGCGTAACGATACGGTCAAACTGGGTGAGGTTGGCAGAGCGATAGACACCTTGACTGGTGAGGAGCAGATAGTGGCTAAACGTGCTCACCACATCGAGCACCTGGGCATTTGCTGCCGCCCAGGGGATACGGCGAGTAATGTCCCATACGGCTGAGTGCGGGGCGGAGCTGTAGGCGATCTTGCCTGCGCCAGCCGAGTTGGAGGCGCCGCCAAACACAAACCCGGCGTTGCCGTAGGCGATGGCGTTGCACCGCTCCATGCCGACAGAGGTGTTGCTGCCACGCTCCCAGGTCTGCGATGGATCAGCGCTCCCGCAATAGACGAGCTCTCCAGCATTGCCGCGGAGCGATGCCGCCGCGACCCAATACACCGGCGAGGCGGTGATTGCCCGATAGGGCATACCGCCGCCGGTAATCGTGACCATGTTGAGCGCGCCGCCCCCCGGGCCGATCACGCCGATCCCCGATCCCATCGGTACGGCGATCTTGTCCATAACGGCATTGACTCCCGCCCGGCGCAGGTCGGCCGGGACGCTCTGCGCGCCCGGATGCGCTGTCCATTGGCGCAGGTCGGTGCTGTAATAGCTCCTGTCGCCCGCAACAACCGCAACAAACATTGTGCCGACCTTGTGGTAGGTTACGGCACGATTGCCGACCCCTGCATTAACGCTCGTTGTGTCGTTGCCATAGACGCGCAGATACGGCGCGCGCCTAACGCTCTCCTCATACTCGCTGCTATAGGGCACGAGATCGCCGCAGCGCAGGTAATCATCGCTCGGCACGTCATAACTTAGTATCTGGCAGCCGACCGGCACGCCGGCGCCGCCCTGGACAAATTGGCTTAATCTGCTCATGCGATCCACCATCCTCTCGTTGCATCTAGATAGACAAACCGATACGTGATGCCACCCATATCAAGCTGCATCGCCTCGTCAAGCCTCATAACCTTGTGTCCACCGCCGTTAAACACGTTATCCGAGCGCATGTTGGCGGCGCTGATCCAGAGCACATCGCCCGTAGCGGCCTGCGCCGGGCCGGTCACAGTTGTTGCCGCATCAGCGGTCAGGACGTAATGCCCGTGCGCGATGGCGTTACAGGCCGTCGCGCTGACAAGGGTCGGCGGCAGCACCGTCTTGTTATTAGTTAGCGCCTTGAGGATCGCCTCGCTGTCGGGCATGCGCTCAAGCAGTGTCTTGATGCCCGCCTCGGCCTGCTGCGCCGATTTGGCGGCCGCCTCGGCCGATCCACTGGCCTTGCCTACCGCTGTATTGACAGCAGTAATCGCCTCGTTGACGTCCTCGGTCATCGCCGGCAGCGCCGCGACAAAATTATCCGCGCGGTCGTAAAAACTTGTCGGATCACGCCGGGTCGGCGGGGTGGGTAAGGGTCTGATCGGTAGGGTCATATGAGTCCTCGTATGGTCAGAGTGCAGTAGGAGATGGTCTTGTAAGCAATGTCGATCGCAAAATCATCGTACTTGCCGTAGATGACGAGCGATTGGTACAAATTTTTTGCGCCGACCCAGACAACCGGGGTGGCGCGCAGCTCGGCAACAAGCGTCTGGATGCGATCAACCTCACGCGAGGGGATGATCATGCGCACCTCGGCGCGCTTGGCCCACTCGCCGCGCGTTAAGCGCAGGCCGCCAAAGCCATCGTCCGAGACCTTGCTGTAGTCGGTGATACTGATCTTTGCCTCGCGCAGCACGCGCCCAAGGGGGGCGGACAGGCCCGCCGAAAGGAGACCGCAGGCAACATCGCCGCCCGGGCGTGAGATGACAACATCGAGCGTTGCGCTGCCCATCACCGGCAGATCGTCAAACACCACGTCCTGACGCTCGCGGATCGGCTCGTAAAAATAGTCGTACCATGAGGTGCCGCCCTCACAATCGACCATTGAGGCCGTGCGCTGATAGACGATCTCACTACCTGAGCGCATGATGACCTCGACCGAGGCGGCGCTGACATTGAGGAGCGCCAGTGTATTGATGCGCCCTGGGCGCAATGTGCATCTGATCTCGTTCTGCGCGCGCGTCTGTGTGCCGACGCGCGCATCAAACATGGCAAACCGGTTGGTCGCGCCGACCTCCGACCACCAGCTCTCCGAGCCAGGCGCAGTCGGATCGTGCCCGGCATTAGAGTCCTGCGCGCTCTGCCAGATGCGGTGATCCCTGATGCAGCGCCCCCCCTTGGCGTAGACGGTGGCGCTCACCCACTGCGGATGGTCATCCTCGGGGACGTTGGATGAGACGAGCTTGTCAGCGGTAATCGTTACCGGGCGGATCACGTCCATCAGGCGGCCTCCGTAAGGACGGCATTACCCCCGCGGCTGACGCGATCGAGCAGGGTAAGGATTTTGCCGGTGTTGTGGGCGCTCTGCGCCTGCCCCGTGCGCAGGTCGGCGCGCAGGGCGTTAATGGCGGAGAGCAGCTCGGAGAGATCAAGGAGCC
The DNA here is from genome assembly GCF_041770905.1 of Dentiradicibacter hellwigii. Lineage (NCBI taxonomy): Bacteria > Pseudomonadati > Pseudomonadota > Betaproteobacteria > Rhodocyclales > Rhodocyclaceae > Dentiradicibacter > Dentiradicibacter hellwigii. The sequence continues at coordinate 5,425 of NZ_JBEUWX010000002.1, read as the reverse complement.
CCTTGCTCTGCGCATTGGAGTAGATGCGCGAGGGGGCGGTGTACTCAAGCTCTGGACCCTGCTCGCCAACAATGCGCCAGCCGCCGACGTGCGCGCCACCGGAAGCAAACCGGGGCGTGCCGACACCACGAAAGATGCCATAAACGCGCTTGATTGCCTCTGCCCACTCCTCAGATTTGTCGGCCAAGGTGTAGGGATTGTCCTCGCGATTAAATATGTACTGACGCCCGTGCGTATCGGTGTAGACGCCCCTGTTTTGCGAGATGCGGGTAGCCGTACCATGCGGATGCTGTGTGCTCCGGCCAATCGGGGTATGCTCAAACCATCTTGCCCAGTCAGCGGCCATGCGGCCTGGATCGGCAACAAGGGTGGGCAGTTTGGTCTGTGAGCCAGCAAGATTTGACTTGATCGCGTTGAGCGCGTCGAGCTGGGCCTGCGCGATCCTGATCTGCTCCTGGGCGAGGCTCCCCTTGCGCCCGGCCACGGCGCCGACCTGATCCAATGATGCCAGCGCCTCGGCAAAATCGGCGCGGTAATCGGCCGCGCTGGTATGGGCGGTCTTGGAGGCGCGTAAAAATGTGCCGACCACCTCTTGCAGGCTCTCAACAGCGGATGAGTCCCCCAGTTTGGCCTTGGCCACCGTTGTCTGATAACGACGGCGCGCCTCTGTGTAACGCACGCCGTCATCAAGCGGTGAGACATCCGAGGCGAGCAGTCCCTCGCGGTATTTTTTAAGCGACTCCGCCAGGCGCGTAAACGTGTCCGCCACCTGCTTGGCCGAGGTCACCTGCGCGTTAAGCGCCTCCTGCTGGCGGGCGCGCTGCGCATCAAACAGCGCCTGCATGCGGTCGGCCTGCGCATCCTGCATCTGCATGAGGCGCTGCGCCGCCTCAACCTGCGCGCGTAGGCGGGCATTGGCATCATACTGAGCGACCTCATCGGCGCTCATGCCGGCCGTGTCGATCTTGCGCTGCAATGCGTCAGCCTCGGCATTGCGGTTTTGCGCACGCAATAGCTCAATCTGCAGGCGCTGCGCGTCGTTGATGAGCTGCTGCATTGATGAGGACACCGACGAGGCGACCGACGAAGTCGCGCTATTGACGGCATCGGCCCACTGCCCAAATACGGTTGAGAGCGAAAGGAGCCGGGCGAGCGTCTGTCCGCCCGCCGCACCCGTCTTGCCGATGCTCTCAACGAGTGCCCTAAACTGCGCCCGTGTCTGCGGCATGGTGAGCCCTAGGGCAGCAAACTGTTTGTTGAGGTCACTGCCTAGCCGGGCGGTTTTTTCCGCCGCCGAAAAATATCCCTCGTAATAACTCGACAAATTGGATGAGAGCGCATCCAGCCCGCCGGCGGCATCGACCAGTGTCTTGCTCGCTAGATCGGCTGAGAGATTAACGCGCTCGAGCGCCGGGCGCAGCCTCGAGACAATCGATAACTCATTGAGCACCGCCGAGAGCTGCTCGGAACTGGCAGTCATCAAATCAACCGAGTTGGCGATGTCCTTGTAGACCTGCGCAACGTCAGATGCGCGCACGGCGGCAATCATCATGCGCTGCATCTCGAGCTTGAGCTCAGTCTCATAAGAGCCGTGCCCGGCGAGCCGGTTTTGCCCGTAGTATTGGCGACCGTCGGCGCCGGAAAGCCCAGCGATGATCTGATCCTGCGCTTTGCCCTTGGGGTCGGTAATAAACCCGACGTTAAGCCCAATCCCGCGGGCGCTGCCACCTAAGCCCCGGATCAGCTCGGCGATGCTCTTGCCGATCGGCGCGAGCATCTCCTGCAGCGAGGCGTTAGCCATGCTGCCGTTGAGCCAGTCGCGTCCGCCCGTCGTCGGTGTGGGACGCGCCGTCAGCCCGCCGGCATCATCAAGCAGGGCGTAGGCATCGCCCTCGTATTTTTTGCCACCGCGTTTTTTTTTGAATTTTTAAAAATTGCCATCGCTGCGCCCAGCCCGGCGCCAACCCAGCCGAGCGTCGACATGCTGGGCATGAGGCTGGAGAGGCCGCCAGCGCTGCCGCCAATGCTACCGATGCTGCCGCTAATACCGCTACCGAGCGCACCGCCGCCGATGCTGCCACCAATGCCACCAATCCCGCCGGTGATGCCGCTACCTAGCGCGCCGGCGCCAATGCCGCCACCAATGGTGCCAGTAATACCGGCGCCAGCAAACGAGAGACCGGCGCCGACGCCGCCCATGCCGGCGGCGGCTGTGATGCCACTGCCCAGTGACTTGCCCCAGCCAAACATCCCGGCAATGCGCCCGATCATGCTGTTGCCGCTATAGAGGTCGTAACCCGTTTTGCCGAGCGATAGGAGGTTGCTGAGGCTGCCCATGCCGCCGGATTTGGAGAGGCCCAGCATGCCCAAGCCCTCGTGGACGGTGCTCTGGATTGTCAGCTTGAGCACGGTCGTTTTAAACAGGTTTTTGATCGACTCGATAAACGTTTGCCCAAAGCTTTTGCCCTGCTCAAAACTGCGATACAGGCTGTCGGTCAGTCCCCGCTCAATATCATCCGTAAATTTGGTCCAGGCTTTGTCGCCCTCGTTAATGATCTTTTTAATCGCGCGCGTGGATTCGGAGACGGTTTTTTCGGTGAGCAATGGTTCCGCGCCCGCCTCACGCATCTTGTCGATCAATGCCTGCAGTTGCGGGATCATCTCATCGCGGATTTGCGCAACACGCTCGTCCGCTGCAAACCCAGCGAGCAGACCACCGTCGCGGCTCGCCTCCTCGCGCACCTCCTCCATGCGCCGCGTCATGTCGGCAAACAGGGCATCGTACTTACGTTTGAGGTCGTCAAATTTAACGCGAGCAAGCCCCGACTTAAAACCGTCCTCCAATGCCTGCGCTAGCTCCTCATTGCCCGAAGCGATCGCGGCTTTAAGGGCGACACGGTTTTTAGCCTCCCACTCCAGCGTATAGGCGGTCTGCATGTCACCCCGCGCGTTTGGCTGCCTCAGACCCCCTGGCGCGTCAAGCGCTCCCGCTCTCCGCCTTTTGGTCAAAGCAACGGTGCAGAGTCGTCGGCCAGCTTTTTGCTGGGCGGCCAGGCGCTCGGCATCGAGGCACCGCTAAGGCGTGCATTAAGGGCGCGCGGCCTCTTGCACGGATGCGCCGCAAGCTTTTTGTAGCGGCATGCCAAAATATCGGCGTTGAGCTTGTCCTCGGGGCCGCCTTGGCCTGCTCGATGATGGACAGAGCGCTCGCTCATCTCGCCGAGCGGAGACGGCGGCGCGGATGTGCGCTAGCTTGCGCACCGCAGCGTCACATTGGCAAGCTGGCTGGCAAGATCAATGGATTGGCGGTCAGGGCGCTTACGGGCCGCCTTGGTGTTGTCAATGCATGCCCTTTATGGGTAGGGCGCTTGTTGATCTCGTCAATCGCCTCGTCGCCCTCCTGACGGATTGGCCGCAACGTTGTCCGATACTCTGCAGCAGAGAGGCTTTTCGGCGTCCAGCGCCTTGAGCCGCGCGGGCCGTCGTCTCGTTGATTGCCCAGGTTTCCGCCGCCAGCGAGGCTCTACGGTCGGTTTTTGTCGTAATGCCCAGTGTCTTTTTGACAGCGCTAAACTCGAGGTTGGCAACCTCGGAGGCCGTTACATCAAACCCCATCGCATTACCCGGCATTAACGATAGACTGACGCTTTTGCTCGAGCTCGATATTTTTGCTGAGGTGCTTGTTTTTAAGGTTGAGCCAGTTAAGCTCCGCCTTGCGTCGCGACTCATTGGCCTTCCCTGATCTCCCCCTCAGCGCGCAGCCCCTCTATGCGCGCCTCAAGGACACGCGCCTCCCGCCTCCAGTTTGGATGTGTCGTAATAGACTTTGCCGGCCGCGCCCATTTTTTCGGCCAGAGCCTTGCGCTCAGCGATCTGCTTGTTGATCGCAGCGAGCTGATCGGGGAGCGGCGCCTCGCGGGCCAACGCTGGCGATAGCATCAGCTGTCGACTTGACGGCATCTTTAACAGCCAGCCAGGCGCGCTCAACATAGCCGAGATTTTGCTGTGCCTCCGAGGCCATTGATTTGAGCGCATCGCCAAAGAGCTCTTGCGCCTTTTGCGCCGCCTCGGTCTTTAAGCCGACCGCCTCCAGATCGTCAATCTGCTGCAACTGTGAGGCGTGTAAAAAATTGTATTGCTCGTTGAGCTTGCGGATGGCCTGCGCTGGCGACTTGCCCAGCTCGTTAAACTCCTTGACCGTATCAGAGACCGAGATGCCGAGCGCACGTGACATGGCCACCGCCGCCTCGGCTGCGCCCTGCATGGCGCTCTCGGCAACCTTGCCGTGGAGGCGAGCTCCGTAATCGCTTCCGCCGCCGCGCCCTTTGTTGCGCCGGTGGCGGCGGCCACGGCATCGCGCATCTGTGAGAGGCGCTCAACCGTCGTCCCGCGGCGTTGCCGGTGAGGATCAAGGCGCGGGCAAACTCGTCGGCCTCCTGGCTCCCCTTGTACCAGGCCGCGCCCAGGGCGGTGGCAACAGTCAGCGTGATAGTGAGGGGATTAATAAGGCCGAGGATGTAGCCGCCAAGCGCCTTGGCGGCAGGCACCGCGCCGCCGAACATGTCCTTTAACTGGCCGCCCTGTTGCAGCAGGACGGTAAATTGGGCGCTGGCCTGACTGGAGCGCGACGACAATCTCGGTAAAACTGCGCCGGCACGCCGCGCAGCGCGGCGGACATGGCCTTGGCCGACATCTCGTTTTTGCTGCGGCTTGGCTCTGCGCGAGGGAGAGCTTGCGGCGGGAGTTATCAATACCGCTTGATAACTCCTTGCCGTCGTACCCGACCTTAACGCCGACCTTTAACTCGCTCATTAATTATCCCCGTAATTGCCCGTATATTGCCCGTTATCCGTTTTGCCGCGCTTTGGCCGCCTCGCCCCAGACGCGCAGCACCTCGCGCTCGATAATTTGCACCCTTAAAACACTCGGCGCGCCGCGTTTTTTGGGGACGTTTAAGACGATCCTCAACGACCGGCAGCGCCGAGTAATCGAGCCCCGTTGCGCCGCCCATACCAATGCGCCATTGCGTCTGCATCGCCATAAACACCTGCATCGGCAGGGCGTTTTCGGGCCATAGCTCGATCTCAATGTCCAGATCCTCGTCGGTAAACCCAAGAGCCTTAAATCCCTCGGTGTCCTGACCTAGCTCTGCCCATCGCGCGGCGGCGATGAGATTTTTTTATCCGCGCGCCCCATCAGTGCCGCGCCGTAGGCGCGCATGATCTCGGTGGCGGCCAGCTCGTAGTTATCGAGCAGCGACTCGAGCGCCTCGCGCGAGTACGGGTGTCCGCCCCCTCCCAGCCGACGATGATGCCGGACAAAATCTCGGCGTCATCCTCCTTGCCCAGACGCTCGTCAAAATATTGCTTGCGCGCCTTTTTGCCCAGATGCTTAAACGTCACGGTGAGGCGCGCCTTTTGCGCTT